>JAWSVI010000007.1:92871-276450 GCA_033851995.1 Desulfobacteraceae bacterium
TTTCAAGAAGTTCATCAAGGGTTATCATGAGCATTCACCTCCCCTGGCTAATTGTCATCCTCCTGGCTGCAGAAATATTCAATCGTCTTCTGGGCACAGGTCCTGCAGTACCCCAGTTTTTCATTCATGGTGCGGGTCATCCTGTCGTACAATTTCTGATTTTCCTCATTGGTCCGGTTGGCAAGGGCTCCAATAAGAGAGCCGGCTCCGGCAATATCTGATTTCAAACGAACATCTGTTATGGCCTTAACCAGCTCAAGGTTGTCCATAAAATCGTAATTGGCATCTACAGATAATTTCTGCCCGTAGATCTTTCTGATGGAGTTTCTAAAGGAAGCCCGCTGCTCTTCTGTTTTAAGTCCAAGGCGCTCTTCCACATTTTTTATGTAACGTTCGTCAATCTTCAGAGCCTTAAGCTCCCCTGTCTGGGGGTCTTTATATTTCCACATCATATCCGGGCCAAGATGTTCGGCATCCACCCCGATGATCATGTTTACATAGTTCATAACATCTTTTTTAATAGCCAGCGGTTCATCCATATAAGCGTTGAACATCTCCGTCATGATTCTTTCACGGTAAAGGCCGCGGGCAATTTTAAGATCTTCTTTGAATTTCGCCCTGTCTGCCGGCTCCTGAACATAATCCAGGACTGTTCGTTCCAATGCATTGAAAATATCCAGGGCAAACATACACTGCCCTTCATTGGTTTCGGAACTTTCAAGCAGCAACTGTACCGCACGTCCAAGATTTCTCTGACCAAGTCCTTTCTGGCCGAAACGCTTGGTGATATCCGTATCCTGATTTAAGGAATCAATCAGCTCTGCAAGAGTTTTAAGACTCTTTTCACCAGCCACCTCCCCTGCTGCAAGCTTCATGGTTTCTACCGGGGTTAATTTATCTGATCGGGGCAGCCGGGTCAGCACAACACCAACAGAGGCAGCATAATTCAGATTTGGGTCCTGATGCAGGATTTTTGAATCCAGCGAGCGTTTCTGGTCTCTGCCCACTGCATATTCCGTCAGTGTTTTCTGAATTTTATAATCTGTATTATGTGCAACATAACAGATCCGACACCTGTCCACTATGGGGGCTTCTTCTCTTTCGGAAAGGAATGTGTCGAATTCCGAATTATTACTGGTGGCAACAATCAGTGTATCAATGGGCCATTTAAACCCGTCCAGTTCAATCATCCTGTTCTGGATCACACCCAGGTAAACCTGAACCAGATCCTTTTTATTTTTATAAATCTCATCGCTGAAATGAATCCCGCCGCCTGCAACCCTTGCAAGAGCCCCACGGCGTAAATCAAAACGGTATGGGTTATTTGAATCGGAAATATGAAGGAGGCGCTGGATAGATTCTTCTCCCATGAGGTCCACAGCGGATGATGTAATCTTGTCTTTTGCCGGATATTTGCCTGTGATGGTTCCCAGGCTTTCGATGAGGGGAACTGGCGTAATTTCAATAAAATCGAGCATCTTTGTAACATCATTATCACAGTATTCCCTGACTTGGTTAAAGATGTATGCCGAGCATGCTCCCAGAGGACGGTATTTATCGTACAGTCCTTCCACCTGCTTTTTCGTAAATTTAAATTTTTTGGATAACAATTCCATGGAGGCATCTTTGGTTTCTGCAAGACTCATGGCCAGAATCATAGGGTCTTCATAGGTCTGGGATTCAATAAACTCAATTTTCCCGTATCCGCCAATTTTGTCCAGATTCGTAAATCGGAAAGTATATTTCCTGTTTTGGGGAAGGCTTAAAAATTCGCGATACCGGGCACACAGATATTCTACAAAAAAAGTTTTACCGTTTCCAGGCTCACCCACCAGCACAAATGCCATTTCCCTTGAGGAGCCGCCTTCTGAAGCATCTTTTACAAAAGAAACAAAAGAGTTTATCTCATCATACATTCCCACCAGATGTTTTTTCCCTTGCGAGAACAAATCAAATTGATAGGTTGTTTTTCCTTTAACGGTGATTTTTTGGATACCCGCATCAAGAATCAACCTGGAAACACCCTGAAACGCATCCTCAAAAGCTCTTTTCCCCTTTTTTACTGCATCCACATGGTGTAATAAAGACTTTGGATTAGTTTTACCGGCCATTTTACCCTCCTCTGGGCAGCAAGGAGGCTTATGCTGCCTTTAGAAATTGGTTGGAATTTCTCTTGTTTTCTGCAAAAAGCAGATCAATCGCATCGGGTTAGAGATTACAATTTGGTAGATCAAAATAAGTTAGAGCGAATTACGATTTGAATATATATTTGCCTTAAATATAACAACATAAAAAAACACTGTCAAACAGTTTACTTGCTTAGTTCTCTTTTTGAGTGAAATTTGGAAACCCCTTATAAGTAAAAAAATGAAAATATTTATCAAACCTTTAAAGGTGCATTAAGCTATAAAAATAAAGGATATATAAAATTTTAATCAGCATAATCAAACAATAGATATTGACTATAAAGAATCATCTGGATAGCTGAAAAACTTAAAAAGTAATAGAAAAAAATTCCTGCCGCAACTGATATTTTTCAGACCTGCTGGATATTTTTAAAGATTTGTACTAAACAATACTTTATTTATTTGTTAAAATCCAATAAGCTTGTATGTATTATCGATTCATACAATTATAAATAAACAATGCTAAATGATTATTAATCAATAATGAGGGGAAAATGATCAAGGAAAATCTTTTATCTATCTCCGATATTGCCCGGGAATTGAATACAGGGAAGGCCACCATAAAATTTTTGCTCAAACGCTTCAAAAAATATTTTCCCAGTCAGCGAACAGATGGCCGCTATCTCTATCCGGCAGATACATTAAAAACCTTACTCATAATTCAGGAAAAACTGGAAATGGGCGTTCTGCCCTCAGATATAGAACAATCGCTGGAGGTTGAGGATTCCCCATTGACGGATGCCCTGTCCGCCTCATTTGAAGCCCCCCTGGAAAATGGAGATATACGCATGAGCAACGATGGACTTGCTTTATTGAAATCATTATTCAATGATATTGGAAAACAGCAGAAACGGATTGCGACTGCCCATGAAAAAAGAGCCCAGGCCGAAGAAAGAAAAGCAGTGGCAATCGAAAAACGTGCCAGTGCCGAGGAAAAAAAAGCAGAGGCCATGAACAATATCGCGGCAGCACTCCAGGAAATGAACCAGCTTAGGACTGGAGACCCTTCTGCACAACAGATTGCACACCAGGCGGCAAAAGCAATAACCAATGATGAACTGCCGGAACCTCTCGAAGTCAGTCCTTTAGATGAATTGAATGAATCGGATGACTTAGATGCCTTGAATAACTTTGATGAACTCAATGGCCTTGAAGACTCTGTCGACCTTTCGGAGATGGATGACATTGATGAAATGAATTCGGATCTGTCTTCCCTGCTGGAAGAAGACGAAATACTGGAACAAACTTCTGACGATTTAATGCCGGATGATTCAATGGCAGAAAGTTCAGATGTTGAATTTGACTCAGAACTTGAAAAGGCCCTGAGCGACCCGCTTGCAGACCTGGAAGATGTTTTCGAGGATGATTTGCTCGAAGGGGGGGATTTGTCTTCTCTCATTAATGAAGACAGTTTGACAGAAGATTTGGATATCACCCATGAACTGGATGATTTATCTGCCCTTATTGACGACTCCATAGCAGATAACTCACGGCCAGATGATTCACTGCCAGACGAATCACAAACAGATGAATCTATTGGTGCAGATTCCTTAGATCCAGACAGCGATATGCCGCTGGATGACCTGTCCAAACTGATTGATCCACAGGACATCAAAGCACATGAAGTTAATGATGACCTGGATGATTTATCGCTTCTGATAGACGCACCTGGTCAAAAAAACACTGCAGATCAAAAAACAGGGGCCCCAGAAGATGAAATGCCTCTTGATGATTTGTCTGCCCTTATTGATCAAGCAGACGCGGCAGATCAAACAGAGCCGCAGATAGAGCTTGATGACCTGTCAAAGTTAATAGATCCCCAAAAGAATGAGACCGAATCATTAACAGATGAACCTGCTGGTGACTTGGATGATCTCTCCCTGCTGATTGATTCGCCAGATACTCCCAAAGACATCTCGGAAATCAAGATTGATGTAACACCCGAAGATGGGCTTGATAAATACAAAGCAGCCGTCATGAAAGTTATTATTGCTTTAAAGGCTGAAGGCCTTAATGCAGAAGAAACAACGGATCAACTGAATAAAAATCAGATCCAAACCCTGTCTGGAAAATCCAAATGGGGGCAGAAAGCCATTTCTCAAATCTATAAATTTATTGATGCTGCAAAATAGAGTTCGCTACTTAGCACCGGCTTTTTTAGCAAAACTGAGATCAACAAACTTGTCCAGTTCCACCTGGCTGGTCATAATCTTCATTTCATCCATCATATATTTCTGAATAATATCAAGATCCTCGATAACAGGTAATAATTCTCCGGTTAAAATTCGATCCGGGGGTTCGGTAAGGACTTTTTTGATAACTTCTTTGTCCTGGGATAGGAAATCCCCCCCGATAACAGATGCAGGGTCCGGTTGTGCATCAACAGCAAGACCGGATTTCACAAAACTGTTGCAGATTTCCTGAATAGCTTCCGGATGTTTTTCAATAATTTCAGTGCGGACAACAAAAACACAGCATGGATGGTTGGGCCATAAATCTTTTGACAGATAAAATTCTTCACCATGACCGTTGGCAATAACCTGGGAGCCAAATGGCTCTGCTACAATGAATCCTCCGATCTCGCCTTCTTCATCATATTCAATGGCTTCCGGCATTTGAAATGGCGCGACAACCTCCAGGGTGACATCAATTCCCTTTTCAGTTGCCCGGCCGGGTTTCAATCCTTTTTCAGACAATAGTTTGTGAAACAACATATTATGCACTGAAAGCTGGTAGGGGATCAATACGGTCTTGCCTGCAAAATCTTCAATTTTCTCAATATGGGCATTTTTACTCTTAACAAGAATACTACCGGATTTATGAGTAAGCAAAAGCAGTTTTAAATCCACACCGGATTTATAAAGGTCCATGGCGGTTGGAGCAAGCATCATTGCACCATCAAGGGATTTCACAGAGAGGGCATCTGCCACTTCGTTCCACCCGTTTTTAACAACTGGCTGGAGTGTGCAGTGTTCAAAGGTTTCCATACCTTTTTTTAATTTGAGGTCAGTAACACCAAGAATAAGATGATCTGTAATTTTAAGGTATCCGATCTTTATTTCAGGTTTTTCCGCCATTATGGTACCCTCCAGGTTTTGAGCCAAGTTATTTGAGCCTATTCATTTGATCAGGTCATTTAACCAAATCATTTGATTTTGGATAAGTCAATTTTTAATATTATGCTTAACTTTTTTTCAAAGTCAATACCAAACTGCCTGTTTAGAAATACGTATCGTCCAGAATTATTGATTGTGTAAAATGTTGCACAATTTAAATTCAAAGTAAAGATAAATTTTGCTAAAAAGCCGGTACATAAGGTTTTTCAGATATCCATCCCCAGAAAAAATTCACCGAGAGCCAAATCTTCCGGAGTGGTTAATTTTATATTGAATTTGCTTCCCTCACAAATTACCACCGGGTGCCCTGAATGCTCTGCAAGAGAGGCATCATCCGTTCCTGTGAACCCTGACCTCTCTGCATATTCAAATGCAGCTTGTATCACACTAAGACGAAAGGTTTGGGGTGTTTGGGCGCAATACAGATATCTGCGCTCTATCGTAGCTGATACATGACCATCTTTGTCTACCCGCTTAAGTGTGTCACTGACAGAAATTACAGGAAGACAGGCACCGTGTTTTACGGCTGTCTCAATGCAGTTTTCAATCATACCAGGGCTAACAAACGGGCGCACACCATCATGGATCAGAACGATGCTCTCATTGGGGGATATCACTTTATCTGCAACTGTTTTAAGCCCATTATAGACTGAATCCTGGCGCTGCTGTCCGCCTTCAACCATGTGAATCTTTTTTACAAATGAATACGGGTCAATAATCGTTTCTCTGCAATAGGTTAAATCTTCAGCCGGAACAACTAAAACAATTTCATTGATAAAATCGCACCTGTCAAACGCAGTTATGGTTCGTGCTAATATTGGAATTTTATCGAGGCAAAGGTATTGTTTTTTGACATCAGCCCCCATCCGTATCCCCTTGCCGGCCGCAACAATAATGACAAAATTTTGAGTTTGACTCATGGTGTTCAGCTTAAGTAGGAGAGTTCCTTTGGCAGGGGGATGCCTTTGCCCATATGATCCTCGCCATAATTTACCCCGGCCAGGATTTTCAGATCATTCAGAGCCCGTTTATCCCCTTTGAATTTCACTTCCTCTATTTCTTCCTTTTTAATCTTTCCGCCTGCCCATTGAATATCAAGGACACTGGAGGCATCAAAGACATCATTGTTCACATGCATTTTCACTTCTCCGCCGTAATGCTGGACAATTTTTGCAACCAGGAGACTTGGGCGGCTGTGAAACCCTCTATCTTTTGGAATCCCAACCACCAGATCTGCGGTTTCCATGTTTTCATTAAGAATTTCTGAGGCCAGCTCTTTTCCTGAGGATAAAAATTTCCAGGCATAAAAGAGACAAAAATTTACAGCTCGGTCCAAAAGCACATCCGGGTCAATCAAATTCCCTATAATTTCACTGACATTTTTATACTCATCTTTAAAACCAATATCATACAGATGACGTTCATAAAAATGCAGGAGGCGCCCCATGACCTGGAGCAGATGAAACGCAACGCTGAAATGGCTGCGAAGCTGTTCCAGCTTATTATTTTTTTTTGATGATTTGGTATTCACCACGTAAGAATCAAAAGAAGACTGCAGGTTATGAATCAGCATCTCAAACCGGCGAATGGAGACCTCATTAATCTGCTCGGGAACCAGTTCATTGATCTTTTTTAAATCATGGCGTTCATAAAATGCAAACTGGTCAAACTCGCGGACGACTTCCAAAAATTCGCTGGCAATCAGTGTCAGGTTTTTACGCTGCTGATCCCTGGCATTAAAATCATCAATATTGTGTTCAAGCTGCTGAGTAGATGATATGCCGGGAAAATAGTCAAGATCATATCCGCTTTCCGGAATCTTGATCCCCAGTCGATCTGCCTCTTCTAAAATCACCGGTGTGGCAAGCTTTATAGATTCCTGCAGAATTTTCAAGGTGTCAAAGGCTTCAAGCTTAAAGGTATTATACTTATTTTCTTCAAAGGCATAAAATTTAAACCGATTGAGAATATGCCGTTGGGAATAGCAGGCTAAGGCGATATGACGGATAGTGGCCGAGAGCTCCCGGTAAAACACCCACTCTTTGTTTTTTTTTGCACCGTGAAAATCAAGAAAATCCTCCAGGATGCCTGAAGTGGTGACCAGTTTCGAATAAAGTTTTTTGGTAAATATATATTGATCGTCATCCAAGCGAACAATAAAGAGAATGCATTTGAGATATTCAAAGGAAAATATATTGGCTTTTTCCTTGAATGATATGTCACAGGTAGAATTCATTATCTATCATACTGCCTCAAAATCAAGTCTATTTCAAATAGAATCGGCCCGACCAGTCATTAAGCCGAATTTTGTTACCTGCCTTTGTTACCTCAGGCAGGTCAACGATCATTCATCTAGGGTGCATGTTGCCATACACCTCATGCAGCCTACCCGAAAACTTGGGCGGACAGCCCTCAGACGTTTCCCTATTTGGCCTTGCACCGGACGGGGTTTACCAAGCTTTTCCAGTCACCTGGAAAACTGGTGCGCTCTTACCGCACCGTTTCACCCTTACCCATGCCTTTGAAAGGCCTGGGCGGTCTACTCTCTGTTGCACTTTCCTTCACGTCACCGTGACTCCACGTTATGGAGCGTCCTGTCCTGCGGTGTTCGGACTTTCCTCCCGGTTCAATTAGAACCCGGCGATCGTTTTTTCTGGTCAGGCCGATTCTTCCGTATTTACATAATAGAGGATTCTACTGCACTGGGGGCAGGAAATCAATGAATTCCCTCGCTGGACTTCGATATACAGCTGGGGTGGAATATTCATAAAACACCCCATGCATACCTCATTTCTTACAGGAACAACAACCAGGCCTTTATTCATCTTTGATATTTTCCCAAACCTGGTCATCAGGGAGGGCGCCAGAGTTTTTCCTATATCTGATTTGGTTACCTGGTATTCCTCGAGAAGTTCCCTGTCATCACTGCTGCTCTTTTCAATCTTTTCCTGTTCTGTTTCTATTTGATCTTTCAACAGTTGGAATTCTTTTTGCGTCTCATCAACTATATCTGTATTTTTTTCTTTTTCATCAAAATATTCAAGCAGCTGGGTTTCCAGGGCATCTTTTCTTTTTTTATTGTCATCGACTTCCCTCAAACATAGCTGATATTCCTTATTGGTTTTTACCATCCTGAGGCGCTCATTGCTTTTCACAATTCGCTCATCAAGAATTTTGATTTCCATTTCAATATCCCGGCAATCTTTTTCCACTCGGGATAACCTGTCCTGCTTTTCTTTCAGTGCAGTTTCAAATTGGTCGAGTTTTTCACCCAAAATCACTTTTTCTTTCTCAACCGTTTGTAATACAGCTTCTAACCGGACAATCTCACTCTCCGATTCCTGAAGTTTAACAAGCGTTTCAATATCCTGTTTGGAAATTTCATTCATAATCATATCCTCAAACTATGGTAAATGGATCTTTTTCTTTTTTAAATTTTTGTAGTTGTATATCAAGCCCTTCCTTTTGGAGGGCATGGTTTAATCTTTCATACAAGAGGTCAATGGCCATATGCTCCGAACCAAAATGCCCGACATCAATCATTGCACGACTGTATTCTTCAATCTGCCTGGCATCATGATATTTCATATCACCGGTGATATAGACATCTGCACCAGAGGCGATAAACTCTTTAACAAGGGAACCACCGCTTCCTGTGCAGATGGCAATACGTTTAACCGGCTGATTCATATCACCGGTCACCCGGATATGTTTAAGACCCAACTGTTTTTTTATTTCATTTGAAAGCCGGCCAAGGTCTACTACAGAATTCAACTGGCCAATTCTTCCAATCCCGATAAGCTGGTCTCCTGCCAAGATTCCCTTCTGCTCACTCACAAAAACACGGGTATTTTCCAGCCCTATCTTTGCTGCAAAATAATCATTTAATCCCTGTCTGGCTTTATCCAGATTTGTGTGAGCCGAAACAATGCTGATTTCATGCTTGGCACAGATCTCGATCGCACTTCCAGGCATCCGGTTAAAGTCGATAATATTCTCCGGTTGGATCAGAAGTGGATGGTGGGTGAGCACAAGGTCTGCATTACTTTTTTGGGCCTCGATCATGAGCGGCATGGTTACATCCAGTCCTATCAAAATCTTTTTAATTTCCCACTCTTTATTTCCTGCTTGAAGACCGCAATTATCCCACTCTTCTGCAATATCAAAAGGTGCAATAGTGTTGAGTATTTCCAGTATATCTTTTGTCTTCACTTTAAATGTTCCGCCTCAAAATGAAAAAAGCGTGGTAAATTACCACGCTTTTCATTTTGATGTCCAGTTGATATGCTTCAGGCACTTTCATATAAGTGTTGAGCAACCTCTCTGTTTTTTTCTGTCAATCATATAAAAATTCTCATATTTTTTGGTGGGCCCACCTGGGATCGAACCAGGGACCGACCGGTTATGAGCCGGTGGCTCTGCCAAACTGAGCTATGGGCCCTATCTTTTCTTAAAACTTGCAATATATATATAAATACATATTTTGTGTCAAGATTTAATTCTCGATAAAGGTCTTGAGTTTCTTACTCCTCGTAGGGTGACGAAGCTTTCTTAGCGCTTTGGCCTCAATCTGGCGGATGCGCTCACGGGTTACCGTAAAATCCTTTCCAACCTCTTCTAAGGTATGATCGGATTTTTCACCAATACCAAACCGCATTCGAAGCACTTTTTCCTCTCTTGGGGTCAACGTTGCCAGAATTTTACGTGTCTGCTCTGCAAGGCTGAAATCAATGGCTGCCTCAGACGGAATGGAAAACTTTTTATCCTCTATAAAATCACCAAGGTGACTGTCTTCTTCTTCACCGATAGGCGTTTCAAGAGAAATCGGTTCTTTTGCAATCTTCAGGACCCGCCGCACCTTTTCAATGGGTATTTCCATCTTTTCTGCAATCTCTTCAGGTGACGGTTCTTTGCCCATTTCCTGAACCAGATAGCGAGATGTCCTGATCAGCTTATTGATTGTCTCAATCATGTGAACCGGGATCCTGATTGTTCGGGCCTGATCGGCAATTGCCCTTGTAATAGCCTGGCGGATCCACCATGTGGCATACGTGGAAAATTTATACCCTCTTCTATATTCAAACTTATCCACCGCTTTCATCAAACCGATATTGCCTTCCTGGATCAAATCCAGAAACTGCAGACCTCTGTTGGTATACTTTTTAGCGATACTGACCACCAGCCTTAAATTGGCCCGGACAAGCTCCCTTTTTGCATAATCAGCGTTTCTTCGCCCCTTGTCTATGGACTTGACAATCTGTTTTAAAAACAGGGCATCCCCTTTGATCTCATTTTTTCTCAGTGCAACCTGAATCTGAATCGAATTGATATCTTTGCAAAGGGTTTTGGCTCTCTCTTGTGTGATCTTATGGTGAGACAAAGCCCATTTGACGAACTCTGTTTCAGATCCTGTTTTATCCAGCAGTGTTTTGGATTTCACATTAAATGTCGATGCACATCGTTTTATAAGATCATCCACCCGTGCAAACCATACAATGGTTGTCCGGATACTTTTTTCTATATTATCAATAACGTTAGACTCGAACCGCCATTGCTTTAACTGCTCAAAAATCGTTTCAGTATTATCAAAAATTTCTTTGGCCAGGATCTGATACTTTTTTGTATTCTTTTTCAAACCCAGCAATTCGTCTCTTTTTTCCTGATTCTCTTTGTGGATCTCCTTGATAATATTTAATGAATTTAGAAACTTTTCTTGTTTGGAAACTTCATCTACGGCCCCGTCCCCTTCATCCACATCCCTCAAGACGTGTTTGGGGCGCATGGATTTTCTCTCCATTTTCTCGCCATACATGAATATAGTCAGCAAAGATAAAGGGCAGTCAAGCATCGCTCTCAGGATATCACGCTCCCCTTTCTCAATTTTTTTGGCAATTTCAATCTCGCCTTCCCTGCTGAGCAGAGTAACCATGCCCATCTCTTTGAGATACATTTTGACAGGATCCGTCACTGCCCCGAATTCAACGTCTGCACGGTCTTTTTTGGGGGCAAACAGTTCTTTTACATCCTTTTTTTTGTCACTGTCTCCTTTATCCTCTTTGACCTCTGAAGAAGAGGCCTTTTTCTTTGCTGCCTTTTTCGTTGTCTTCTTCTTATTTGCAGGCTCGGCCTTCTTTTTGGTTTTCTTTGCTTTTTCTTTCTGTTTATCGATAAGCTTGATACCAAGCTCCTTAAACTGCACAACAATATCTTCTATCTGATCCAATGATTTTAAATCATCAGCGATTGCATCATTAATTTCGGCAAAAGAGAGAGAACCGGTTTTTTCCCCTTTTTTTATCAACTTTTTCAATATTTTCTTGTCCATCACCATATTCTCTCCAGACTTTTCTGTCTTACCTGCCATAAAATGCCTCCCAAAGGCTTAAAGTTTTTACCGATCATGCAATTGCCGAATCTGATCCTGCTTTTGTTTTAACAAGTCCATCAGTTCGGAATCACTGCCCTTTTCCGCACTTATAATTTTACTGGTTAAAGTGTCTTCCTGTTTGGTCCTTACTCTGATTATCCTGTTAATTATGGAAAGTGCTGTGTCATGAAAATCTTCAGGCTTGCAGCCAAAATCTTTCATTGCATAAGAAGCGATAAGTTCCTGGTCCTCATTTGATTCCATATGTGCCATAACATTTGTAATGAAGGCGTCTTCTCTGGGCTCCACACTTATAATCTTCTTTGCAATACTCCGCAGCTTATCAGAGTAAAAATATTTCAGGGTATCTGTTTTATTGATTTCTTTTATGATGTCAGGATAATTGAGCATCATGGAAATCATTTGTTCTTCTCTCCGGTCAGATTCCAGGCTTTTTTCACCTTGTACCTCCCGCAGCAGAGACGTTCTTTTTGTGCTCTGGGTGAATACCTGTTCTCTGACTTTTTCCAGGACGGCCTTTTCATCTATATTCAATGTTTCCGCCAGTTCTTTCACATATAAAGAACGCAGGGCACTGTCCTGGATCAACATGAGATGCTGTTTCATATCATCCAAAACCCGAATCCGGCCTTCCACCGAAAGGCCATGGGTGTCTATGGATACCTGCAGCAGAAACTGCATCACTGTTTTTGCATCACGGGCCTGTTTTTCAAATTCCTCTGCACCGTGTTTCATCACATAGGAATCCGGGTCATTGCCTTCCGGCAAAACCAGGACCCGCGTATCCACCCCTTCTTTCATAAAGGTTTTGATACTTCTTTTAGCAGCGCTTATCCCGGCAGCATCCGAGTCAAACACCAAAATCATTTTTTTAGCATACCCTTTGAGAATCCTGACGTGGTCCGGTGTCAGGGCTGTACCCAAAGTTGCCACTGTATTTTTAATTCCATGCTGATACAGCGACAAAAAATCAAAATAACCTTCAACAATAAACACCGAACCTTCCTGGCGGCACTGCTGCTTGGATGCATGCAGTCCGTAAAGTATCCGGCTTTTATTATACACAGGGGTTTCAGGTGAATTCATATATTTGGGCATGGAATCATCCATCACCCGGCCACCAAAACCTGCCACCTGCATATTTATATCAAAAATAGGAAACATGATTCGATTTCTAAACCGGTCATAAAATCCACTGGACTGCTTTTTTTCAAGAACCAGCCCGGATTGAACAGCAGCCTGCCTTGATATTTTCTGCTTTTTAAGCACTTTAACAGCACAGTCCCATGCATCCGGTGAAAATCCAAGCATGAACTGCTGTATAATATCGTCAGAAGTGCCCCTTCTTTTTAGATATTTTCTGGCCCCCTCCCCTCCTGGTGAAACTTCAAACTTTTCCGCATATGTCTTCATTACGGTTTTATTCAACCTGAACAGGGTTTCCTTCAGGTGAATCTGTGCTCTTTTTTCCGGGCTTATTTCCTTGGTTTCAACCGTAATGTTATATTTTCTGGCCAGCATTTTGACGGCTTCCGGAAAAGTGATCCCATGGTATTTCATAACATAGGTCAAAACATTCCCACCCGCAGAACACCCAAAACAGTGAAAAATCTGTTTATTAGCGTTAACTGAAAAAGAGGGGGTCTTTTCAGAATGGAAGGGACACAAACCAAAAAAATTTCTCCCGGATTTTTTCAGAATTACGGATTCTGAAATAACATCAACAATATCTGATGTATTTAAAATCTCCGAAATTTTCTCTTCAGGAATGTACATCCTTGTGGTGCTGACTCCAAAATCTAAACGTTATGCAAGTAAAATAAGCTAAGTATTTAAAATCACATGTCAATAATTATCTGTATAGATAATTGTTATTTTGAAATCTTTATGGCCTCTTCCAAATTGAGAGTTCCTTCATAAATCGCTCTTCCTGTAATGACACCGGTAACACCTTTTTCTTCTATCTCAAGAAGATTTTTGATGTCTTGTATTGTACTGACTCCGCCTGATGCAACAATGGGAATAGAGACTGCTTCAGCAAGAGCTGCAGTCTCTTCGATATTAGGCCCGGTCTGCATTCCGTCCCGATGGATATCGGTAAAATTTATGGCTGCCACACCGCACGATTCGAATTCCCTTGCCAGATCAATCGCCCTTGTTTCAGAGGTTTTGCTCCAACCTTCAACAGCAACCATTCCATCCCGTGCATCAATTCCAACTACAATCTGTCCCGGGAACTGTTTGCAGGCATCTTTTACAAGCTGCGGGTTATACACAGCTTCACTGCCGATAATAATTTTGGAGACCCCTGAATCCACGTACATCTCAATGGTTTTCAAATCCCGAATTCCACCCCCGACCTGTATGGGAGATTTTATCCCGGCCAGAATATCTTTAATTGCATCCAGATTTTTAACTTCTTTGGCAAATGCGCCGTCAAGATCGACAATATGGATTAGCTGAGCACCCTTTGCCTCCCATTGTTGTGCCATTTTCGCAGGAGAGTCCGAATAATGGGTGCTGTCCTCCATCCGTCCCTGGAGCAGTCGGACACATTTGCCTTGTTTAATATCTACAGCAGGTATGATTATCATCTGTTTTCACTATATTTTTTTCAAATTGCATGCACCGTGTAAATCAAAATTATAAAACACCTTTACTGGACAAATCGCCGGCCAGGGCATCATTCACCCGGGTGGCCATGTGCATGGATCTACCAAAAGCCTTGAATATGGATTCAAGTACGTGATGTTCATTTACACCGTAATATGAATTTATATGAAGATTAAATGCGCCTTTGACACTCAAGGCCTGGAAGAACTCCTTGGCAAGATGAGCATCAAATTCTCCTCTGACCTTAAGGTCTTCAGGAAAATTATATACAAGATACGGTCGGTTTGACAAATCAATGGTTACCCTGGAAAGAGCCTCATCCATTGGCACACAGCTGTCTCCAAACCGGACAACCGGTTTTGAATTTTCCATTACCTCTGATAGCGCCTGGCCCATCACCAGACCGATATCTTCCACGGTATGGTGAAAGTCCACATCCAGATCACCTTTTGCCTGGACTTTCAAATCAAAAAAACCATGTACCGAAAAAGCGGTAAGCATATGATCAAAAAAAGGGATTCCAGTAGAAATGTCAACCGTTCCTGAGCCATCTAAATCAAAACTGATTTCAATCTGAGTCTCTTTTGTTTTGCGGGTAACTTTTGCCCTTCGATTCATAATTAAATCCTTGATTTATATACTTTATCCGTAATCAATCCACCCCCACCTGCTTCAAATCAGCAAACCGAATCCTCTAAAATACAAAAAAATGCTTTTTTTGTCAATTGGTTAATTTTTTAAAAAATGAAAGAAAGTGCCCGAAGTATAAATCAGAACCATAAAATCCGGGCCGTATTTTTTTTTGAAATAATTTTTTAAATCTTTTATATTGCAATGACGATTGTATATAAATATAATGACTTATTAGAATTTAGACGCATTTTAACATGCCGGAAAGTATAGCACAATGAAAATTTCGCCTGTAACATATACCAATTACCAGCCCGGGTTCACTTTCAATCCCCTGTCTGGCACATCTAAAAATCAGACGACCTCACAGGCTGGAAACATTCAGGACGCAAGCTTTGTGGTCAACCCGCCGGCCCAGCAACCATCAGGGCCTGAGAAAAGCTCATCCGGCTCCCAGGCAGATCAAAATCCCCAGCAAAATTACGCGGCCAACCCAGATACGGGGACAACAAACCCGGACCCTGAAAAAACAGATCAAGACAAAACAACCCAAGGCAAAACTGATCAGGGGGAAACACGGGAAGTCAATGGAAGAGAACTTGACCAAAATGAATTAAGGCAAGTGGAAGCGCTAAAAAAAATCGACACTGAAGTCCGACAGCATGAAATGGCTCATGTTGCAGCAGGCGGCCGCTACATCACTTCCGGTGCAAACTTTTCTTATGAAAAAGGACCGGATGGAAAAAATTATGCTGTTGGTGGTGAGGTGAGCATAGACACGGCCCCCATCCCGGGAGATCCTGAGGCCACCATCCGTAAGATGAGGCAGGTAAAAAATGCAGCGCTTGCCCCGGCCTCCCCATCCTCTCAGGACTTGAAAGTCGCCTCAAAAGCAACATCGGCTGCCTCAAAAGCACTTTCTGAACTCATGATGCTCCAGGCAAAGCAACAGGCAAGCGCAAATGAGAACCAGGCCTTTGGAGATATGAAAAATGCCACCGACTCTTACGAAACAGTCGGCAGCCTGCCCGAAGGTGAAACATCTTCATTTAAACTTGCAGTTTAAACATCCAGTACGGCTATTTTTACCCTTTACTTTATCAGCTTAACAATCTGCTTGAATTTGTCACCCTCAGCTTTTCCAAGCAATTCAAAGAGAATCATTTCAAGGCTGGAAATCCGCCCGCCAGACTGAACAATCCTCTGGAGGCCAATATCTTTATTTTCTTTTGTTCTCGATGACACACAATCTGCCACAACCTGGACCTGATACCCCTGATTCAACAGTTCATAACCGGTTTGAAACACACAGATATGGGCTTCTATTCCGGTAAGAAGCACCTGGGTTTTACCGCTATCTTTGAATGCTTCCATGAATTCAGGTTCTCCGCAACACGAAAAAGCAGACTTGGGAATAGGTTTATTGTCAATAACCAGATCAGCAATTTCTTTGGTGGTATCCCCTAACTTATCAGGGATCTGCTCCATCCAGATAATCGGAACCCCAAGAATCTGCATGCTCTGGATCATGACTTTAAGAGATTCAAACAGATTATCCTTATCATGCATAATCTGTGCAAGCTTTCCCTGAACATCAATTAAGAGCATAACAGTCTTATCAACGCTAAACATATTCTCACTCCTTTATTATTCAATCCATACAATTTTTGTAATCCCTACCGAATTTTGTTACATTTGAAGTTAACAGCAGCGGGTGCCGATAAACATATAAAAGCCCCGATGCGGCTTCAATCAAAGGACAGGCTGTGATTTTTGATTCTCCCGCACCTGTTAGCACGATTATTGCAACCTAACTCTTTGATAGAAAACTAATTTAGGAGTTAAAACATATGGTTGCATCAGTTCACAGTAATATATCAGCTTTACAGGCATTTTCCAAGCAGATGAATGTCAGTGCCAATAATGTCGCAAATATGTATTCTGATGATTTTAAAAAAAGCCGTGCCATCAATACCGAAGGCCAGAATGGACAGGTAGATGTCACGATCACAAAAATAGACACCCCGGGCCCGCTGGTTGAAGATCCCTTCAGCACAACCGGAGAATTAAAAGAACTCTCCAATACAGACGTTGCTGAAGAGCTGGTCAACCAGATTTCAATCGAGCATGGCTATGCTGCCAATGCAAAAGTCATCAAGAGCTATGATGAGACTTTGGGTTCTCTTATCGACATGCTCGGATAAATTATAATTAATCACCTGAACCCAGTTGAACAGGACACACGCATGCTAAAAAAAACCTGCTTTTCACTCGCCCTGCTGCTAAGTTTTTATACATTTGGTTGCGCCACACTTCAACCGGGATATGAAAAGCCAGCCGTGAGCATCACCTCTTTTGAGGCTGTCCCCGCAGACGGGATTGTCCCAAAATTCAAAATAGGGCTCCACATTGTAAACCCCAATCGAACCGCTCTGAATTTAAAAGGTGTTGCCTATACCATCTCTCTTGAAGGGCATAAAATCATGACCGGGGTTTCAAACCAGCTTCCCAAAATTGAACCCTATGGCGAAGGAAGCGTTATATTAAATGCCTCGGTTGACCTGTTCAGCAGCATTGGATTCTTCACCGACCTGATACGAAACCAGAAAAACGATGAAATTTCCTACAGCCTGAGCGCCAAACTTGACGCAGGTTCCATGCATCCCCTTATCCGTGTAACCAAAAAAGGAAAAATTTCCCTTACAGACTCCAATATAAAATAAGCCTATGACTAAATTTTTATATCTTTTTTGTGCCCTGTTTATCGTGAGTGTTATTTCATCGTGTGCCAGCCATACTGATAAGATTTCCAAAACACATACACCTCCAGGGCATTTAACTTCGCTTCATTCTTCAAGTGATGCAAAAGCACCACTTTTGGACAAAAGAAAAATCATTGTACAGCACACACTAAGCAGCCTTGGCCAACGATATCAATGGGGAGGCCATTCTCTTGAAACAGGATTTGACTGCAGCGGCCTTATTTTTTACACTCACAAAAAAGCGAAAATCAGCACCCCCAGAACGGCAAATGCCCTTTACAGTAATGGCAAAATCGTTCAAAAGCACAAACTGACCCCGGCAGATCTGGTCTTTTTTATAAATCCCAAATCCGGCAAAGCCCTGCATGTAGGCATCTATGTTGGAGATGGTATGTTTGTTCATGCTCCGGGCCGGGGGCGACAGGTGACCTATGCTCAACTGGACAACCCGTATTTCAAACGATACTACCTGGGCTCCAGAAGTTTTCTATAAAAAATCAAATCCAACAATTTTCCGGTAAACACTTTTGCATCTTTTCCATCAAGGTGAGAACCGTCCGGGCATAAAAAACCGCTTACCTCTGAAAAATCTTCAAAATGAATGGCAGGGGCATCAATCTGGTCAGCAAATCTATCCCAGAACAGAGCCCTCGGCCAGGTGATTGATTCAACCTGTCTTACTTTTCCGGACGAAGGCATCCGGACAAATAAAACATTACCCCCACGCGCTTTGATTTTTTTTACATCCAATTGGATGGATTTAATTCGCTTTTCATATTCCTTTTTCGAAACAATAACAGATGCTTTTGCGATCTCTTTTTCTCTACGGACTCTTGATTCAAGAATTTTCGATGTATTTTCCTCATTGAACTCAGCCTCACGATACCTGTCCGCTCTCATAGGGGCATAAGGCGGCGCAGGCCATTTTCCCTTCCTGATCTGCTTTATCAGCTTTTCAGGACTCAGGCCTGGGTATCTGAAAACAAAAGCCATCTGAATACCCATGGATATCCTGGTGTCCACACGCGATAATAGTGTACGTTTTTTATATTTTTTCACCCACTTTGCCGCCCGGTCTTTTTGCAGTGATTTTTCTGCCAGCCAGCGAGGAAGAACAGAACAGATAACGATTCCTTTGAACTCGGTATTTTCTGCTACATCTTTTAACACAGAAAATGGAGGGTTCCCGTCAACTGACAGGTTAACAGGCTCGACATCCAGCCTTGCCATAATCACATCCGGGTGCAGGCCCAGCTGTGCCCTTGAAGATCCCATTATTATAAGTGGGATTTCGGCAGAAACTTTTGAACGTTGAAGTTGCCAGATATTCATATCATCTTCCACAGACGGCAAAAAGCCCTGGAAGCGCCAGAACAGTTCCCAGACACCAAGGGCAAGACACACTATCACTATTGCCACCACCCAGGTTTTTCCCATTCGGGCAGGTAAAAAATTATTTTCAGAACTGGAAGTAGATAAAGGCACGGTCATCTCCCGGAACAAGACTTATACAAACCAGCATCAGGCAGATACAAACTGCCCGGATGCTTACGGGGGCGCGATCAACAATCCCCTCAAACGAATGTTTCCTCATGGCAGAATGCCAGGCAAATAATATAAAAGAAATAACAAAAACCATTATCAGATCATATGTTTCAAGCACACTTGACACATTAAAATGAAACATTTGACCTAATATCAGGTAGGCATCATGAAAGTTTTGAGCCCTGAAAAAAACCCATGTCATGCAGACCATTGCATACGTCAACCCGGCCAAAAGGATAGAAAGAACCCAGGATTCATCCACACGGACAAACCCGAATTTTTTCCTCACACCCCTTTCCAGAACCAGAAACAAGCCATGAAGCCCGCCCCACACAACAAATCTCCATGCTGCGCCATGCCATAATCCACCGATCAGCATCGTCAGTAAAAGGTTGATCTGAGTGCGCGCAACACCTTTTCTATTACCCCCCAGCGGAATATACAAATAATCTCTAAGCCATGTAGATAAGGATATATGCCACCGCCTCCAGAAATCTGAAAACCCGACAGACCCATAAGGGAACCTGAAGTTTTGGGGTAAGATGAATCCCAGGCACATGGCAACCCCAATTGCGCAGGTGGAATAACCGGCAAAATCAAAAAATATCTGGGACGAAAAAGCCAGGGTGCCAGCCCAGGCATCCACAAACCCGGCTTGACTTGCCTGGCTGTAAACCGTATCTGCAGCAGGGGCAAGCAAAGTGTCTGCCAGGACGATCTTCTCAAACAACCCTGTTACCAGCAAAAAAAGCCCCCATTGCATTTGCCGGACAGAGGCCTTTTTGGGCTCAATGCACTGGGGAAGAAAATCCCTTGCCCTCACAATAGGACCGGCTACAAGCTGGGGGAAAAAAGTGACATACATGGCAAAATCTACAAATGATTTCCAGGGCTTCATATTTTTCCGATAAATGTCGATGGTGTACGACATGGACTGGAACGTATAAAAAGAGATGCCGACCGGCAGGATGATATCAGGCCGGGCAGGATGGAAGCTGACGTTAAGCAGGTCCAGAACAGCCACAAAATTATCCAGCAGAAAATTGCCGTATTTAAAAAAGCCCAGTAACCCCAGATTAGCTACCAGGCTTATTACAAGCCAGAGCCTTTTTTTAGATTTTCGGTTTGAAGCATATATCTTTTTTCCGGCCTGCCAGTCAACCAGGGTAGAAATCCACAAGAGCATAACAAAAGGAGGGTTCCAGGCCATGTAAAACAGATAACTGAATCCTATCAGGCAAACCTTCCTGGCAGTCCAGGAAATCTTCAAATAATGCACTGCCAGAACAATTGCAAAAAACAACAAAAAGGAAAATGAGTTAAAGACCATTTATTTTTGCTCAATTAATTGTGTGTTTAACCAGTTAAGATGAAACAAGTTTCACCTTTGGTAATAAAGGAGAAAAGACAAAGATGCAAATCTGAAACACAAAAAATCAGTATTGAATTTTCAATGATCCTAATATAGAATGCTTTTCATAATTAAAATTTTATACTAACCAGTTGGTTTTGAGGTGATATGCAAAAAGGTGAAGAAACAAAAGAAAGAATCAAGAACGCATCCTTAGGTCTATTACATAGAAGAGGATATAAAAGCACCAGCATCAATGACATTCTTGACTCTTCCGGAATAAAAAAAGGGACTTTTTATTTCCATTATGAATCCAAGGAAAAACTTGTCGTTGAAGTCTTGGATAAGGCGCTTGTAAAATATGATGATCAAATCAAATCAAAGGTAAAACACCAGGCAGCATCTGAACAAATAATTGATATGATTGAAGCAATAAAAGCCTATCACATTGACGATGGTACTTCAAAAGGTTGTATATTTGGAAATATGGCCCTTGAAATTGGCCACAACGACTCCAATGTATCTGAATTTGTTGCAGGCGTTTTCAATAAATGGGAAAACCGGTTCGAAAAATTATTATTTGAAGCCGTCAACAATTCGGAGATGAAGCTTAAAGAGTCTGCCCAGATTTTTTCAAGGGTCATACTTGGTTTAATTCAAGGGGGCCTAATGCAATCCAAAATTTCAGGAGATCAGGTTGCTTTCAAAAATTGCTGCGATTTTATCATTTCATTGATTGAAGAACGAAAAATTCAATAATTTTTTTAATACCATCCAGCATAAAAATCGTTTTATCTTCTGATCGGCCTTTTCAAAGACTTTTTCCCACTACATTTGATTCATTTAAAACAACCTGACTATTGACTTGACAAGTTTTGCTAAAAAATGTACCAACTGGTAGGTTTAATTTTTAGTTTGAGGCAAACGCTTCACTTTTCAAGAATAATAGAGGTGATGTAAATGAAACGTAATGAGGGTTTTCAGGAAGCAGCCCCGACAACTAATGGAAATACAGTGCAGCACACAGATGAAAAAATCTTCAGCTGCATGTGCGTCGGTAATTGCCAGAGCCGCTGCAGACTCTTTGTCCATGTTCGGGACGGCAAAGCAGTTAAGACATCAATGGCCCCCTTTTCAGACCCGAGGTATAACCGCGTGTGCCTGAGAGGATTGAGCCATGTTCAGCGGGTCTACGATCCCAATCGTCTAAAATATCCCATGAAACGCGTTGGAGAACGCGGAGAAGGCAAATTTGAACGTATTTCATGGGAAGAAGCGATCAACACTATTGTTACCAAATTTAAAGGGTACCAGGAAGAATTTGGGAAGCAGTCTGTGGCATTTTCCACAGTAAGCGGTAACATGGCGTTACTGAACGGCATGTACAGCAGCTACCGCCTGGCTAATCTGATGAAAGCAACACAGACAGACTATTCCCTTGATATGGCAGATACGTTCGGGCTTGGCCGGGTCATCGGCAGTGGGGGCGTTTTTAACCAGAGCAATGACCCTGCAGACCTTGCCAATGCAAAAACTATCATCGTCTGGGCAGCTAATATTACAGATTCTCACCCGCATGCCTGGCGTTCTGTTGTCGAAGCGCAGGAGGCTGGCGCAAAAATAGTGGTCATTGATCCGAGATTCACAACAGCAGCATCAAAAGCCGATCAATGGATCTCTATCCGTCCTGGAGCAGACCCTGCCCTGGCCATGTCCATGGCAAACGTAATTATTTCAGAGAAAATATATGACGAATCGTATCTGCTGGCCCATACCGTAGCCCCTTTTCTTGTAAGGGAAGATACCAAACGGTTTTTACGCCAAAGTGACCTGACCGGAGAAAAACCGATAAAAAAATCAGCTGATCCTTATATAGTATGGGATTCTGAGGCTGGAGAAGGAAACACTTTGGACCTGGTCAAGCAGCCTGCACTTGAAGGAAGCTTCACAATCTCAGGATTCAAGGTGAGCACGGCTTTCAGCCTGCTCAAAGAGCAGATGTCTTTATACCCGCCGGAAACAGCCGCAAAACTCTGTGATATCAATCCGCAGGAGATAAGAGACCTGGCCCGTTTGTATGCAACCAACAAGCCGTCAAGCATCTACCCGGGATTCATTCAATACAACAATGGCCTTCAGACTGGACATGCATGGGGCATCCTGGCATCGCTTACCGGAAATATTGCAAAAACAGGTGCTTCAGTCGGTCACTGCGGTCTGTCAATGTATAATTTAAATGTACTGCCGTTTTTATTCCCCCAGGGGAAGACATCCCCTGTTATTCCCTGGATTTATTTAAAAGAGGTATTGAAAACAGGCGAGTTCCACGGAAAACCGCACCCCATAAAAGCAATGTACTTTCACGGCAGCAATGTGGTCTGCAACGCGACCAACCAAAAGGAAATTATCAATACCATTTTACCCGCAATTGACTTCATTGTTGTGGTGGATATGGTTGAGACTGATACAACCAAATATGCAGATATTGTATTGCCTGCTTCCCATTGGTTTGAAAGGCTTGAGTTCGTCCAAGGCCCGGATCAGCCCTACACCACCCTGTCTGAAAAAGCCCTGGAGCCGGCATACGAATCAAAATCAGACATGGATATTTATCGTCTGATTGCCAAAGGAATGGGATTGGGCGAATTTTTCGAACCTACGGATGAAGATTTTATCAAAATGGTGCTCGATACTGATGCCGCCCGTGCAGCAGGTTTGACATG
The DNA here is from genome assembly GCA_033851995.1 of Desulfobacteraceae bacterium. Lineage (GTDB taxonomy): Bacteria > Desulfobacterota > Desulfobacteria > Desulfobacterales > Desulfobacteraceae > Desulfobacula. The sequence goes on from JAWSVI010000007.1 coordinate 116,186, forward strand.
GGAGCGGTTAAAAAAGGAAAAAGCAATCCAAACCCTTCCCAGCTGCTGGGTAAATTGGAAAGGAAACAAGTTTCCTTCTCCTTCCGGTCGAATGGAATTCTATCTTGAAAATCCTCAGCCTAGGATCGACTGCGGTATAGAGATCGATCAAAGCCGGGAACATCTACCTATATTCGAACCGCCCCTTGAAGCCTGGCCAGATAATCCGCTATCAAAAAAATATCCCCTGATTTACCACACGGTCAGGCATCGTTGGCGGCTTCACAGCCAGTGGTACGGCACCCCGTGGCTGCGTGAACTGGATCCAGAGCCTGCTGTTCGGATTAATCCCCAGGATGCCGAAAAAAGAGGTATAAAAGAAGGCGACACCGTCGAGGTATTTAATGATCGAGGACATGTGGTGATCAAAGCGATTTTAAACGAAGCACAAAGGCCCGGAATCGTGACCGTTCCCAAAGGCTGGCAAAAAGAACAGTTTATTGCCGGATCATATCAGGAGCTTACGAATGATCATGTTAACACCTCAGATTATAACCAGAGCTTCTATGACGTACTCTGTGAGGTCCGAAAGGTTTGAGTAAACTCGCCAAAAGACAAATCAGGATTCAGGCAGAATTAGAGAGGTAACAAAATGGCAAAAAAAAGATATGTAATGCTTGTAGATATGAAACGCTGCGTGGGGTGTCACACCTGTGCAATTGCATGCAAGCAGGGAAACAACCTGCCAAAAGAGATTTGGTGGAACCGGGTACTGACTCATGGCGGTCCGACCATGGATACACCGCATGGAGCGTTCCCAAACCTTGAACTCAATTATCTGACATTGAATTGTCAGCACTGCGAGGACCCGGCCTGTGTCAAAGCCTGTCCCGCAGAAGCCACTTATAAACGTGAAGATGGATTGGTCATGCAGGATTATGAATCCTGTCTCGGGTGCCGTATGTGCATTATGGCCTGTCCATATAACAATGTTCGAACCTACAATGAGGAACGTCCGGAATATTATCTGGATTTTCCCGTAGGCGACAGTGCTGTTGATGAACAACAAAAGGGGACGGTATCAAAATGTACCTTCTGCCACAGCAGAGTTGACTCAGGGCTTCTTCCCAATTGCGTTGAGGTCTGCCCGGTCAAGGCCCGTTACTTCGGTAATATAGAAGACAATGAGAGTGAAGTCTCACAACTGCTTGAGACCAGGGAACATACACAATTACTGGTTGATAAAGGCACCAAACCATCGGTCTACTATCTCATTTGAGTCTGATGGAAACCGCAGAGTTTAAGTTTGGAGGGAAGATAAAAGATGTTACGCAAAGAATGGTCCTTGATTGTAAATAGTCTCATGCTGCAGCTCGCTGCGGGAATGTTTACTTTTCTTGCAGTTTACCGGCTGATCTTAACAGGAACCGCTGGTAGTGAAGAAGCAATTACTTTGACAGCACCGGGTTTTACACTGACCGGCCCTGTTATTTTGACAGGGATGATTGCATCCTTATTTCATTTAGGAAGTCCTGCCAGGGCATACCGTTCCGTTTTTAATATCGGGACATCATGGCTGAGCCGTGAGATATTTTTTACCGGTGTTTTTTTCGCGCTTTGGCTTTTCACCTATTTTATGGAGATGCGCGGAAATGAAATTCCATTTTTAATGTGGCTTACGGCAGTTATCGGCTTATTAGGCGTTTTGAGCATGGCCTATATTTATTATTCAACCGGAAAACCCGGATGGTTCAGTTCAAACACATTTACTGGTTTTTTCGGCACTACCCTTATTTTCGGATGTGTCAGCTCAACACTTATTCTTTATAACAGCAGTGTGACTGAAAAAAATATCAACACATTATTGCTCATCCCGATGCTGCTGGCACTGCTGATCCTCATTATCAGGTTTGCAACACAGTTTAAACTATTCTCAAGTCTGACAACCACATCCGGGAAAAAAGAGTTCAGCATCGACAATCTGGTCTCAGCCCCATCACTGACAGAAAAAAGTGCTGCATTGTATAAGTCATTGACCGTGTGGGGCCTGGGATTTTCAACCCTTGGTGTCTGCCTTTCTCTGGTTATTCTATTCAATGTAACTACTGGAGCAGGCAATTTAATGCTTGCCGTATCTGCGGTAGTGGTTGCAATCGGTGAACTGCTTGGGCGTTCAGGCTTTTATAGCCTGGGACTGCATGAAGAGGCATAATGACCGGCATGAATATTTGCTCAGGAAAATCCAGATATGCGTTTTAATATTTCATTAGAAGATGCTCACAACATATTGTTAAGCCACAGCACTCCAGTTGAAGAAAATTCTATATTCATCAACGAAGCTTTAGGAAAAATTCTCAGCCGGGATATATCTGCACATGGAAATCTTCCGCCTTTTGAAAAATCCTCAATGGACGGGTATGCACTGAGGAGCGCTGACATTGCGAAAGCATTGCCTACAAACCCTGTGGCGCTTTTTGTTGTAGATGAAACAAGAGCCGGATTCATCCCCGAAAAGCAAGTCACCACAAGAACAGCCGTAAGGGTGATGACCGGTGCAGCTATCCCCCAGGGAGCTGATACTGTCGTCAGATCCGAGGACGTGTCTGCCATTGGAAATAAGATCAAAGTTTGCAAACCGATTGATGCCGGCACCAATCTGGTCAAAGCCGGGGAAGATATTTCTGCTGGAGAGCTGATCGCCCCAAAAGGAATCCCTGTCTCCCCTTCACTGATCGGGCTTCTGGCTGGCCTGGGCATGATTCAGATCCCTGTTCGCAGGGAGGTCTGTGTCGCAGTCATGAGCACCGGAGATGAATTAATTGATCCATCAGCAAAGCCACGGCCTGGGAAAATATTCAACAGCAGTTTATATGGCATTATGGCACAGTGCCAGGCTGCCGGGGCAAAACCAATAAGCCTGGGTGTTGTTCCGGATAAAGCGATGGTTGTTGCACAAAAAATGTCAGAAGGATTAAAAAAAGCAGACATTGTCATTACCACTGGCGGCACATCTGCAGGTGATTATGATGTTGTTGAAGAGGCTATGATGCTTACAGGTGCAAAAATACTGTTTAACGGCGTTGCGGTCAAATCCGGATCTCCTGTCCTTGCAGGAAAACGAAACGGTAAATTTATTATCTCTCTTTCCGGCAACCCCTCTGGTGCTGCAGCGACCTTTGATCTGATTGTTATGGTGTTGTTAAATAAACTGATGGGATTCGCAAAGCCCCTGCCTTCCCGCATTGAAGCGGTAATGACGGAGGGATACCTGAGAAGGAGTCCGGTTCGAAGGCTTCTGCGCGCAAAAATTTCCAGGCAGGCCGGCACCGATTATGTCGAATTAACTGACCATCATTCAAAGGGAATGATAGAATCAATTATGGATTCTAATTTTTTTATAGATATTCCGGCCGGCAGCGGTTATATTCATCCCGGTGAACTTGTATGGGGATTTCCTGCTGGTGATCTCAATCGGATGTATTCTCAAATCACTGAACAGGCTCCGGCAGGTTTTTCTCATCAAATGCAGCACCGCCAGCATTATGGTTTCTATCGCACCGCTTAAATTGTATTTTATATAAGCGCTTTTATATGGAAGTGAGGGAATATGACACGTGAATTCATTGGATATCCAGAAGCTCTTGCCATCACGCTTGATAATATCAGCAGCCTTGAAGCCCAAACCATAAACCTTGCACAATGCCAGGACAAAGTAGTAGAAAGCGATCTTTTTGCCCTGGTGGACTCCCCGTCAGTGGATGCATCTTTAAAAGACGGTTATGCTGTCCACTCAACAGATATAGAGGGGGCCTCCATAGTGAATCAAGTCACACTTGATCTTCTGGGCTCGTCTGCAGCCGGCATACCGTTTAAAGGTGCTGTCGGCAGCATGGAGGCCGTAAGAATTCTAACCGGGGGAAAAATTCCCAAAGGGGCCGATGCAGTAGTTGCAGAAGAGTTTACCTCATTGACTGAAAACCAAGTGATTGTGAAAAATCATGCTGAGCCGGGCCGCAATATTTTCTTAAAGGGCAAGGATGTGGCAAAGGGTGAATGTATCGTCAAAAAAGGCACACGACTGTCACCCGGTCTCACAGGCCTTCTTGCAGCAGCCGGTCACAGCGACATCCCTGTTTTCAAACGACCCAAAGTGTCCATGCTTGCAACAGGAGATGAGGTGGTCATGCCGGGAACTCCTCTTCCCGATGGGAAACTGTATGCCAGCAACCTGGCAACATTGAACGCCTGGTGTAAAAGATATGACATGCGTGTAAACATGGATAATGTTCCGGACAATCCAGACCTGATAAAATCAAAAATCCTGTCCGCAATTAGTCAAAGCGATGCCCTTATCACCAGTGGAGGCGCATGGAAAGGAGACCGGGACCTGGTGGCAGCAATACTGGACGAGGTGGGTTGGACCCGTCATTTTCACCGGATTCGAATCGGTCCTGGAAAAGCCGTTGGTTTTGGAATCCTGCAAGACAAACCGGTATTTGTTCTTCCAGGCGGTCCGCCGTCCAACCTTCTGGCCTTTCTTGCCATTGCACTTCCAGGTCTTTTAAAATTGGCTGGAGAAACAGCCCCGGCACTTGCTCAGATAAAGGTGAAAATCGGAAAGCATATTCCGGTCCGTGACAAAAACTGGACACAGTTTATTTTTGGAACGGTGACAATAGTAAACGATCAGCATGTGTTCATGCCTCTTGACATTGAAAGCCGCCTCCAGTCAATGGCCCTGGCTCATGCGGTGGTTCCTGTACCCGAAGGGAAAAATGGGATGGAAAAAGGCACTATTACGACGGCATGGAATCTTTTGTAAAAAACATATCATTTAAATGATATTATTTCAGTTGAAACGATAAAACCTAAAACTTCTTGAACAAGGAAAACAATATGGAAACCCTTCATCCAACCGAAGAACAAATGAAAACATTTATTAAAGAGATGCCTGCAAAGACCCCTTTTGTCATGCTGAACATGCTCAAATTCAGAGACAAAGCCAGGTATGCGGATGAAGAAAAAAATATCACCGGCGTCCAGGCATATGAGCAATACGCAAAAGAGACTTTTTTTCATCTACAGAAAGTCGGCGGAAAAGCGATCTGGATGGGAGATGCCCAAATTCCGGTCATTGCACCCACTGAAAAATACTGGGATAAAGTTTTACTGGTTCAATACCCGTCAGTGGACAAATTCATGGAAATGACCCAAGACCCCGAGTATATAAAATCAGCGCTCCACAGAACTGCAGCACTTGAAGATTCGCGCTTGATTCCAATGCTGGAAACCATGTCGGAAAGATAAAAACCTGCTATTGTATTAAAAAGACCATTGGTATTTATAGTTCATCAATAAGATAGGCTTTGATAGCGGAAATATTGTTTCTGGGCAGGATCTTCACCCCTTGAGATTCTGCCTTTTCCTGTATGGTGTCCGGCAGGGTATCATCGCTGACAATGGCAACGACATTATCGGTATCGTTAAAAAAAGTGTCCGTGCTGATGCTGGGCCGGATCACTTCTATTTTAGGATAAGGTCCGCTGACCCAGCTTTCAATGATAACAAAATCAAGATCAGCGTAATACGTCTCAAGTAACGTTTCCGGGGTCATTTCTTTTGTGCGGGGAAAATAAACGGCAACCATATCCTGTGCCATCATGGCAGCCGGCGCAGCTCCGGCCTTACGGTGTAAAAAAGAGTCTTTTCCCTTTTTGTCCAGTTCATGGGCGTGTGTACTGTGTTTAATGCTGCCGACACTGACTCCCGCATGGGTTAACGCTTTGATTATATCTGCCGCAAGTGTTGTTTTACCGGAGCCTTGTTGGCCAATAATATGGATAACTTTCATTGATCACGACTTTCCAAACGGGCATGCCGGAAAACGGCACGGGTCACAGTTCAAACAGAGCCCGCCATGGGACAATCTGGCCAGATCCAGTTTGCCTGGTTTCTCTCCAGCCATGACCCGTGGCAGGATCAGGTCAAAAACAGTTGTTTTGTGATACAGCCCGCATGCCGGCAGCCCCATGACGGTTGTCTTTTTATTATAGCCCAGCAAAAACATGGCTCCTGGAAGAACTGCGGCTGAGTAATTCACCTCATCAAATCCACAATCTTCTATCCCTGCCTTGGTCACATCATCAGGGTCAACTGACATTCCACCGGTTGTGATGATCAAATCCGTATCCTTGTCGAGGTAATCATTGACCTGTCGGGTAATCATTTCACGATTGTCAGGCAGGATAACACTTTCCTCAAGAGTTGCTCCAAGTGCGGTTATCTTTTTTTCCACAATTTTTTTAAACCTGTCCTTTATCAGGCCTTTGTAAACCTCATCTCCGGTGATAATCAACCTCACTTTTAATGGATTAAACATTTTCACCTTAAAGATGGGAAAATACTCTTTTGCAACGGCTACAGCCTGATCAAGGTCCTCTTTGGTAATCACCAGGGGAATCGCCCGCGTAGCAGCAACGGCCTGGCTCATCCGGACACTGAAATTATTATGACTGGACGCGCACATGACATCCCGGCAAAGATTGAACTGTGTTAAAGCGTCCACATTGACTTTAAACAAGCCTGGATATGCGGCTCTAAGCTCCAGCTTTCCTTCTGAAGGGGAACCAGAAAAAACTACTCCGGGCCCTGCCAGCGCCGAGGCAAGTTCCATGACCGCATCGTCTTCATGCACCTGCCCTTCTTTTAAATCCAATACATAGAGATTGTTTTTACCCATTCGCATCAAACGGCACAGGTCGGAAGACGTTATTTTATGCCCTTTTTTAAATGCAGGCCCCTTGGATTCTCCGGGTATGATCTGGGTCATATCATGTGCAAGATATGTCCCCACCCCTTGCTGGACAGGAATTGTTTTAAAATCTTTTGCCTCAACCGATTTGCTCATTTTTTATTCTCTTTTTTCTGACAGGTTGATAATAAGAACCCAAAGCGCAGGGTCTGCAAAGAACTTGATCATTTTTCAGCACTTCTTTTTTATCCCGGACAACCTGGCCGCACTGCTCGCAGACAGCCTTAAACCTGGTTGGACCTGGCATATCACAAGCCGGTACATCCACTATAACTTCCTGGATTAAAAAAAGGTCATCAAGGGTCATCCGTTTATAGGCTTCTAACTGCTGGAGGCGCTTATCATCAATTTCCGGAACAATTTTGGATGCCTGGTCTCTTGAACTTTCTTTTGAAACGATTCGAAAGGCTTTGCGGGTTTCCAGATTCACAAAAGTTGCCGCCATGATACCGTTGTCTATAAATTTTAACGACCGCCTGCCAAGCTTGACACCGGTCACAGTGGAAATAGCGTCTGCTGCACACCGGTCCATTTCGACATATATGATCAGTTTTTTAATCTGGGGCAGTGTCCGGGGATCATCCAGCTCAATCAGGCGGCATCCTTCCATGGCCATCCTGACACCGATCACCTGCCCTGGACACATGTGTCCGTGAGCCTCTGCAGATTCCTTGAGCAGTTTTTCAAAATCTTCCATCAGTTTTCCCTGCATATTAATTTAATTCAAACTTGACCTTATGTTAAGTTTAACATAAGGTCAAGAAAATAAAATTTAACTTCCGAAAAAGTGAGGCTTGATGAAACTGAAATCCACTCAGATGCTTTGCAATGATGATGGTGATATTATCCTGGGAACAGGAAGAATGCATATCTTAAGATCCATTGAGAGGACAGGGTCTATCAACCAAACGGCAAAAGAGCTCAAAATGGCATATAAAACTGTCTGGAGTAAAATCAAAACCACAGAAAAAAATTTTGGGAAGCCCGTTGTGATTGCTGACAAAAAAAAGGGGACAAAACTCACACAGGATGGTAAAGACCTACTTGAAAAATATCACAGCCTTAAGCTGAAATGCCTTAAAGCAGATGATGCTATATTTGAAAAAATATTTCAGCCTGACTGAAGTTTTTGGAAATGAAGAAAAATAATTAAAAAACAAAAAAGGAGGCTTTTATGCCGGAAAAATTACCTTTAGAAAAATTCAAACAACTCATCGGTAAAGACAATGGAACAACTGACTGGATATTGATGGATCAGGACAGAATAAACCGCTTCGCTGATGTAACCGAAGATCATCAATGGATACATGTTGATGTTGAAAAAGCCAAAAAGGGACCATTTGGTGCACCAATTGCCCATGGTTTTCTGACACTTTCTCTAATCCCTGTTTTCAGCTATTCCGGCAAGTATTCCATCGAAGGCGCACAAATGTCCGTCAATTATGGTTTAAACAAAGTTCGCTTTATCAATCCTGTCCCAGTAGGATCCAGGGTGCGTTCAAATATGATGATCACGGCAGTTGAAGAAAAAAAACCGAATCAGATACTTGTAACCAATACCCATACCATAGAGATCGAAGGACAGGAAAAGCCGGCATGCGTTGCTGAAGCACTTGGAATGTTCTTTCTTTAAAATATATTGATGGAAATCATATGCAGTTTCACTCGATGGCAAACATGCATTGAGCGAACAAACACATTTGGAAAGATAATTGTGAAATCTTTCCTTGATTTTGAGAAGAAAATAAGACATTGGATAGTGGGTTAAACGCAATATTTAGAAACAACAATCCACTACGGAGGAATTAAAATGGAATTTGATTATGAAAAGCTGACAGTTGAACAGGATGGTATGGTGGTTGTAGCAGCAATTAATCACCCGCCGGCAAACTCAATGGGACAGGGTGTTTTAAGGGATTTAAACGATCTGCTGGATAAATGTGAGAATGACGACAATGTGCGCGTTATCATTATCTCGGGAAGTGGCGATAAGCTTTTTTCCGCAGGTGCAGATATTACGGAATTTGCCGGTTTGCAGTCAGGAAAAGTTCCTGAATATGATGGCAACCAGATCTATTTTAAGATAGAAAATTACCCCAAAGTTATTATTGCCGCCATGCAGGGCAGCGCCTATGGTGGGGGCCTGGAACTGGCCTGTTCCTGTCATCTGAGGATAATGGCCCAGGAGGCGACTTTAGGCCTCCCCGAAGTTAAATTGGGACTGAATCCGGGTTGGGGTGGAACTCAGCGTCTCCCACGCTTTATCGGCAAAACAAAAGCACTTGAACTGATGCTGACCGGGGATTTCATACCTGCCAGTGAAGCGCTTGAACTGGGGCTGTTAAATAAAGTTGTGCCGGGAGCAGAGGTGCTGGAAGCTGCCAAAAAACTGGGTAAAAAATTAGCCGGAGGAGCACCGGTGGCGCAGCGTGAAATCATGAAAGCGGTTCGCCTGGGATTGGAAACCGATCTTAAGGACGGTGTAAACAATATTGAGCGGGCCGCAAGCAAAGCATTGTTGTTTACAGAAGATTTCAAAGAAGGTGCAAAAGCCTTTCTTGAAAAACGTGCACCCAACTTCAAAGGCCGTTAAACGCTCATAATAATTAAAAATGGCGGCCTCAAAAAAGGCTGCCATTTTTTTTTCAAACAAGCTCTTTTCTCTCCATATTCCAAAAACAAATTTTAATAAAGCACCTGTCAGACATGGTTCTAGCTGGATATCCCTTTTAAAAAATTGGATCAAATGCATTGACACTTTTGAAGGGGATAGGGTAGAGTGGATGTATACTTAAAATCAATTTAAACTCGCGGATCGCTATTGGAAAAGCAAGCTGTTTCAGACCTCCGATCACATCACAGTGTCTTTAGATGGAATAGTTTAGATATGCCGCTCAACTGACCCTGGTATTGTCTTAGTTTCGTTCTCGTCTGAATCCGTTTTGGTGGTGCCATTTTCTCGTTCCAGGCCAAATGAATTTTTTAACCATTTATTCATAGGTGAGTTGTATGGCTTTTTTAAAGGAAAGAAGATTACACGAACGATACGACCATGAGGCAGATATCATTTATTCCTGCGAAGAAAACCCCGAATTCAACAATGCAAGACTGTTTAACTCAAGCAAAGGCGGGATGTATTTTAACTCAAAACATAAGCTATATTACGGATCGCTTGTTAGCATCAAAATGAACCGTTTTTGCTCTGTTTTTTACGCAAACGTTACAAGGTGTGAAAAGATAAAAGACAATGGCAACCCTTGTTATGGTATCGGGATCAAATTTTTTTCGCTTGAAGAGTAACAAAGAAAAATTAATATAAGAGGACTGGGAGATTCCAGTCCTCTTATATTAAATTACTACCTGATAAAATTGGTCATTGTTTTAGCAACCGGATCAGGTGCTGGGAACTGCTCCTTTCCATGCTCAATAATTTTCATGATCCAGGCCATATTTTTGCCTAAAATCTCCAGAATCTGTTTACCCTCACCATCCTGCTCCATTTGTCCCGGAGTTAGCCCATGGGCCACATTCCAATAGTTTGAAGAGGGCATGATCATCTCAGAGTAAGTAATATAGTGATTCAGGGAGTTAACCGTCGGGATCCCCCCGGAACGCCTTACAGCAGCAACCGCAGCGCCGACTTTGTGCCGGTACAGCCCACCGTTAACTGAAGAAACGAAAAAGGCTCTGTCAAGAAAGGACTTCATTGTTCCTGCAACCCCGGAAAAGTGGACCGGAGAGCCGAGCAGAATTCCATCAGCCTCTATAATTTTCTGTATCCATTCATTAACCGGATCATCTTTGACGGAACAGGCTTTATCTTGATTTTTTACACAGCCGTGGCAGGCGATGCATCCTTGAATTTTTTCTTTACCGACATGGATCATCTCTGTTTCAATACCGGCCTTTTCCAGCTCTTCAAAAACCGTGTTCAATGAACAGGCTGTATTCCCCTTTTTATTAGGGCTGCCATTAAATCCAACAACTTTCAAATTCATTCTCCTTTTTTTGTGATTATTATCATGAAAAATTCGTACATATAAAAAAGATATTCTTTTTAGAATAACCAATTTTCATAGATAAACAAGTTCTTACACAATTTAGAGATAAAATTTTATGGCTGCCGATTAGCGCTTTCCGGTAAAAGTGCCAGTACCATAGGCTGAAAAATCCACATCACCTTTGATGGAATCGCCATCTACGGTACCGCTGTAGGTCACTTCAATACCGGAAGACTCATAATTAATTTCAAACTGATTTCCTTCAACCTTGCCGGTCACATCCTCTTCTCCGTAGCGGCCGCTGTATGTGCCGGATAAATCACTTCCGTCCTGTTCAAGTTCAAATGTCGGGCTGCCAGTTCCGTTTGCAGTTATCACCTCTATGGTCCATATTCCTGTCATGTCAACTGTTGCAGAGGCCTGAACTCCAATGGCCATTATCATGGCAATCAACAATACAATTGTGGATAAAGCTAATTTCTTCATAGTGTCTCCTTTGTGACTTTTGTTGAATTATTATATATTCTGCAGCAAATAAAAGACTGCTGTTTTTTAATGACAAGCTCCTGAGCCCCCCGTCTTAACTCCAGCGTCTAATCTAAGACATTACCAAAATCAGAGCCCCAGATATGATTTACTGACAATCTCATTTTCAAGGAGATCATCACTTTTACCTTCAGCGACAATACTGCCACTTGAAAGAATGTAGTTCCGAGTGGCAATGGAAAAAGAAAAACGGACATCCTGCTCCACCAGCAGTATAGGGATACCACGGTTCTGAATTTCCTGGATCTGTTCAAAAACCAGCCGTTTGACTTTGGGTGCAAGGCCCATGGACGGTTCATCAATGCACAAGAGTTTTGGCTGCATCATAAAAGAACGCCCAATCGCCAGCATCTGCTGTTCACCTCCGGAAAGAGTTCCGGAAACCTGTTGTCTCCGGTCGCTGAGGATTGGAAAAAGTCCATAAACCGTTTCAAGCCTTTTTTGGATTTCACCCTTGTCCCTGCACAGATATGCCCCGGCCAGAAGGTTCTCAATCACCGTCATTCCAGCGAAGGGGCGATGGCGTTCAGGACAGTGGATCAGTCCTTTGGCTGCTATCTCATGCGGCATCAGATGCTCAACATCTTCATCCAGAAAAGAAACGTTCCCTTTAAATGAAACATTGCTTCCGCTAAACTTTAATTCCTTTTTTTCCTGGTTAACCATGCCGGATATTGCTTTAAGCAGTGTGGTTTTTCCGGCTCCGTTCGGACCAACCAGGCTAACCATTTCACCTTTATCTATATGCAAATTTATATTTTTTAAGATCACTGCACCATCATACAAGACAGACAGGTTTTCAACATTCAGCAGCATTTAAATCCCCTCCTCCCCGATGTATGCATTTATGACAGCCTCGTTTTTGGTCACTTCCTCCGGTGTACCAAAGGCAAGAATTTCTCCGTAGTTTAACACAATGACCTTATCCACAATCTTCATTAATTCTGATAGTTTGTGTTCAATAATTATCATGGATAGCCCGGAGTTTTCCGTGGGATGATCCTCTTCAGACTGTTTACGCAGCTTTTTGACCAAATCGGAGAGCAGTTCAATTTCGTTATAATTTAATCCTCCAAAAGGCTCGTCCAGGATCAGCAGACGGGGATCTGTGGCCAATGATCTGGCAATTTCCAGCCGTTTGAGATCTCCGTGGGACAACTGGGAAGCCGGCAGTTTTGCCAGATGCGGGATACCCACTTTTTTGAGCACAGACATGGCTTTTCCCATGGAAGCCTCTCCGTTCTGTCCTGGTTTCTTCCAGGCTGAGCTGGCCACCAGCACATTGGCAAACACTGGCAGCCTTAAAAACGGCTTTGTACATTGAAATGTGCCAGCAACCCCCTGCCGGACCACCTGCCATGCTTTCAGGCGGGTGATATCCTTCCCATTAAACCTCACTTCTCCTGAATCACTTTTTATAATGCCCATCAGCAATTGAACGAGTGTGGACTTCCCGGCACCGTTCGGGCCGATCAACCCTACCACTTCATTTTTCCCCACATCAAAACTTGCACTGTTAACGGCCACAATTCCGCCAAAACGTTTTGTCAGGCCTTTTACTTCAAGTAAATTCACACGACGCTCCTTGCCGGGTTTCTCATCATGAACCCTTGTGACTGAATAATCGATTTATGACTGTTTGACTTCTTCCAAAACCCCATTTATCTTCATTCGGCTTTTGCAGTTGCGGCAATGACGACGGAATGAAAAATTTGCGGTTTCACACTGCGGACACTTTTTTTCGATCCGGTTTACAAACCATCGCATGACCCCTCCGGGTGCAAAAATTACAACAACCCCCAGGATGATGTAATACACAAGAGAAGCATTTTCCCCGAGGACTGCCCGGAGTTCTTCAATGACCGGGACGAGAATAAAAACACCTACAACAGGGCCCATTACCGTTGCGACACCGCCGAAAGAAGACCATATAATCGGTTCAAAAGAAAAACCAAAACTCAGAACAGACGGCCCTACCACACGGATAAAATGGGCATAAAGGCCGCCGGCCAAACCGGCGAACAAACCGCTCAAGCTGAAAGCGAGCAATTTATAATAGGTTGTATTTACGCCGGAGGCTTGAGCCGTCATCTCATTTTCACGGATGGCCTGAAAAATAAGGCCGGTTTTGGAACGGGTAATCTTATAGATCGCAAACACCGTCAAGGCCAGTATCAGAAGTGTGATATAATAAAAGGCAATGCGGCTTCTGCTTAGCAGAGACACACCAACAATTCCCATTTCCCCGCCGGTGATATCTGAAAAAACAATCACAATACCGGACAGGACCACCGGCATGGCCAGTGTGGTGAGCCCGAGATAGATCCCTTTGAGACGCAAGGCGGGATAACCGGCGACAAGACCGGTCACAACGGCCGCCAGCGTACCAGCCGGAATGCTGGCCACAGGAGACCAGTCAAGGTTGGTGTTCAGCATGGCGGAAACATAAGCAGACACCCCGAAAAAAAGTGAATGCCCCAAAACCAGCTGACCGGCATATCCGCTGACCAGGTTCCAGCTTGAAGCAAACATTGCCATGATATTCATCATAATCAGCAACCGCAGGGTGTGCGGATCATTAAAAAAAACAGGGATCAGAATAAAGGAGATCACACCGATCAGCAACAGCAGCTGCGAAGGAATTGAAATCGCTTTTTTCAATTTTTGACCATATTTTTGCGCTAACAACATTCCTCTCTCCTCTCTATTCTTCAGCCAGGGTGCCGAACAGTCCTGTCGGTTTGATCATCAGCACGGCTATCATAAATGCCATCACTACTGCAGAGCGTAAAAACCCACCGGTCGGCAGCATCAAGACCACGGATGTTTCTGTAAAGGCGATGATAAAAGCAGTGATAATACTGCCTTTCATACTGCCCATACCCCCGAAAATCACCACCGCCATTAGAACCAGCAAATGACTCATCCACATGGTCGGCTCCAGTGCGTAAAGTGGGGAAACTACAACGCCTGCTATGGCTGCAACGCCTACCGACACTGCTGTGACAAGTGCGATGACAAAACGTTCATCAATGCCCATGAGCCCTGCCACCTGACGATCTTCAGATATAGCCCGGATGGCAACACCATGGCGTGTTTTCGAAAGAAACAGCCAAAGCCCGATCAACACCACCACCACGACAACAAGGCAGAGGAAATACTGATAAGTGACGGTAACCCCAAACCATTCCATTGTGCCTTCAACCAGGTTGGGAACAATTGTATAGGAAAGACTTTGAAGGGAAACGATTTTCTGCAGCACCAGCCCAATGGCCAGACTCAAAATCATTACCGACATGCCGGAGCCCTTGATGGGATTGATCACCACAAACTGAAAAAACAGACTCAACAAAATAACCACGGCCACTGATACCGGTGCTGCAATCAGAGGATGAACCCCCAGGCTGGAGGTAATGCCGTAATAGCAGTAGGCAGATACCATCCAGTAAGCGGTAAAAGCAAGGTTTACAATCCTGGCAACACTGAACATCAAACTGAATCCCGCAGCAAGAAGGGCATAGATACACCCGTTAAGCAGCCCAATAACAAAAATATTAGCAATCAATTAAACACCTCTTACATCTTTTTCCAGGATTCTATCATCCACTCCGGAATCATAACCGGATGCGGCTCTACAGCTGTCTTTTTGGTCGGCCACACGATCACCTGTTTCCCACCGGGAAGTTTCTGAACTCCATAAACAGGGCGATAATCATTCAAAAATTTAGTTTTGTGATATTTGGGATCAAATTTCATATCGCCTGCAATCGCTGACCATGTTTCTGTTTCCAAGGTTTTGATAATCTGATCTGCTTTAAGGTCGCCTGTTTTCTCAACTGCCTTTAAAAGGAATGCGACCGCATCATATGCGTTTATGATGCAAAGCTCATTTTTACTTCTTTTCAGAAATTTATGATAAAATTCAAGGTTGTTATCAGAGATTTTCGTGGCAATGCTTTGCGGCCCCATCATGGTAACAGAATACTCAATACCCTGATTTGGAAAAAGGGAGGATGCAGGTGATCCCCCGACAATTGCAGGAATCTTCAATTCCTTGATCTGCTTGCCGAACACCAGGCCTGCAGAACCGGAAAAAAGGGCATAAATGATATTGGGTTGAGACGTTTTAATGGCAGCAGTTTCAGCCCTCAGGTCAGTTGCCTGATTGGATGGACGCCAGTCTCCGACAATTTCCATACCTTTTGCGGTAAAAACCTTTGTGGTAAGACCGAGGATAGCATCTCCAGGTCTTGATTTTGCAACCAGCTGTGCCACTTTTGGTTTTTCAACACCCACCGCTTTAACTGCATTTGCAATGGTTTCAATAATACCAATATGGGCCGTTGCCAATGCCGGAGCACCTGCACTGGCAGTGGTGAAACAATATCTGTACCGATCATAATCTTTTCTAAGATGTTTGATATGATTCTCACTCACTGTATAGGCTGTGCTGACATAGATGATTTCATTGTCAGCTGCAATTTCCTGAATAACCGCCACTGCTTCATCCAGTACGCCACCGACCAGAAAATGGACATCATCTCTGGTAATTGCACGCTCAGCGCCGGTTGCTGCATCTGCCACATTATGAAATTCATTTGAGTCGATTTTAATCAACTCTACTTTGTGTTTTGAGCCGTTTATCTCGATTCCGCCGGCCATATTATAAGATTCAATCCCCATTTCGGAAGTGATCATCATATGAGCGCCCGTTCTCAGCGCCATAGGGCCAATAATCCCTATTTTAATTGTCTCTCCCGGTTTAATGCGCGATTTGCCATGAGCTGGAAGCCCTGAAAAGCCGATCATCGAAATCATTATTGCGACAACACACAGTCTGAATTTCATTCCCCCTCCTTCAATTTTTGAATGTCTCTGTCGAAATTTAATTATCATTTAATATTGCTTCACAGATTAGATAATGATAAAAAAATCCAATGTCAAGCGAAATATTATTAATTCAAACTGTCACAGGAACTGTTTACACATGAAGGAGAAATTATGGAGAATAGTGCGCGTTTCCCCAATCGTCTGATCCAGATCAAAGAAGGCATTATCGGCCCGGCAAATCCAAAAAAAAGAAGGCTCTACCTGAAAGACATTGGTGACTACCCCAGTGTTCCCCAGGCTTTTCTTGATGTGGCGCAGAATTATGCGGACAGCAAACTCAGAGGACATGGACTGTGTGATGAACTCATGGAGCTGATTCAGCACATATTTACAGAAGAAGAAGCCATGGTTTGCAGACATTTAAAACCCGGGGTATGGGATTTATCACCAAAGGAGATTGGAAAAAGGGAAAATCGGCCCGAAACAGAAGTGCGGGATATTCTTGATCGCCTGGCCAAAGAAAAAAGAATCATCATGCGGCTGGGCGAAAGCCCGCAGTGCATCTATTTTGCCATCCCCATTGTTCCCGGTGCATTTGAAACAGTTTTGGCGCATACATCTAAAGAACATTTGATGCCCTGGCATCTCAAATTCGCTGAACTGTTTGAAAACCTTTTTAACGCAGGATATACTGCTGATAAAAATGATACTCCTGCAAACAAATCCGTTATCCGCTATCTGCCGGTCAACAAACTGGTTGAGAACTATCCTTCAGCACTTCCGGCCGATAAGCTGGAAAGCATTTTTGAACCGTTTGGAGAATCTCTGGCCATTACCCTGTGCCAATGCAGAATGACGATGGATATTGTAGAACAGGGGTGTGAGCGCCCTCTGGAAGTCTGTACGGTAATGGGGCCTATGGCAGAACAAAGTATCCGGGATGGCAGATCCCGCCGGGTCGAGATAAAAGAACTATTGGAAATAAAAGCCAAATCTGAAGCAGCCGGACTGGTCACCTGGACCATGAATGTTGATCCGGCAAAAAGTTCCAGCACTTCATGTTCCTGCTGCGGCTGCTGTTGCCATTACATGAGAAAAGTCAGTGAATTCAGCATGCCGGCAGCTATCTATCCACCTAAATTTTTACCGGTTTTTAATGCTGCACTTTGCACCAGCTGCGGCCAGTGTGCCCTTGCCTGCCCCATGGGGGCCATTGAAGTGGACACAAAACAAAAAACATTTAAACATGATAAAAGCAGGTGCATCGGATGCGGACAATGTGTGGTCAACTGCACAAAAACTTATGCAATATCAATGGATGCCGCCATTGGTTACGAAGAACCTCCCTTCATGGGGTTTGGCGGCATTGGCGAATTGTAGTTTTCAGCCTGATTCAGGCGTTGGATTCTGTCAGTGTCAAACCAGACCAATGGACAAAATCCAGACCCTCAGATTCTGCGGCTGCTGCCAGATCGATCATTTTGCTTTCCGGCAGCAGATCCGCATCTTCCAAAGCCCATGTCAGGCCCAGCCTGGGATATTTAGGACTGCAAATCCGGTTAAAGGCCAGCAGATCATAACGAACCGTTGACGGCAAGTGGGTTTTAATAAAGGATGCTGTCGCCCGAATATTTTCCTCTGTATCAGTATATCCCGGTATTACCGGCGTCCTTATCCAGAGAGGTGTTCCAGCTTTTGATATTTTTATAATATTGTTTAATATCCGTTTCAGCGGCAGGCCAGTAAATTTAGCATGTTTTTCCGGGTCCATGTGTTTGATATCCAACAGCACAAGATCAGCACAATTCACTATGGGCGACAGAATAGACCAAACCGTTCCCCCGCAGGTATCCAGTGCCACATGGACACCTTCTTTTTTCACGCGCTGCATCAATGCCAGACTGAATTCAGGCTGAAGGCTTGCCTCACCTCCGGAAAGGGTCATTCCACCACCGGATTTATCATAAAACACCTTATCCTGAAGGACAATCTCTGCCACCTCATCTACTGAATATGTCTTGCCTATAACTTCAAGCGCATTGGTGGGGCACTGCTTTTCGCAAACCCCACATGCATTGCACAGATTTCGGTCGATCGTCACACCGGTTTCATCCAGTGTCAATGCGTTTTCAGGGCATACATCCACACATGCACCATCCCCGACACAGCGCGAATCATACCAGACCAGTTCCGGCTGGCGACGGATACTTTCCGGGTTATGACACCAGGAACAGCGCATTGGGCACCCTTTTAGAAAAATAGTCGTTCGAATTCCCGGTCCGTCTTCAGTGGAATTCATTTGTATATTAAAAACGGAGCCTTTCAAAGCGCTGTTCTCCATGTCATGTCCTTTCACAAATCAGATTCAATTAAACAACAAACTCCGTGCGGGCAATGATATCATCCTGGATACCTTTAGACAGGTCAATGAACCGGTAAGAGTAACCTGAAACACGGACCATCAGATCCGGGTATTTTTTTCTATTTTTCTGAGCATCCAGCAACATTTCCCTGCTGACCGGGTTAAACTGCACCTGTCTGCCGCCAAGTATAAAATATCCTTCAACCAGCGAAGCAAATTTTTCAAGTCCTTCTTTCGAACTGATACTTGCCGGATTAATGGTGACATTCAGCGCTGTCCCCCCGGAAAAATTGGGTTCTGAAATTTTTGCAACAGAACGGAATGTTTCCGTCAATCCGCGGGTTTCTGTACCATTCGACGGAGATATCCCATTGGAGACGGCTTCACCGGCTTTTCTTCCGTCAGGCGTTGCCCCCAGTACCCGTCCACCCATGACCTGGGTGCCTGCGGAAATCATTAAAGGACGATAGGTGCCGCCATCCATGGGACGCTTATATTTACGAGATTCAGTTTCCAGCAGATCCATAACCCACAGAGCTATATCATCAGCATCACGGTCTCCTCTACCGTATTTGGGTGCTTTGTTGACCAGCTTCAGGCGCAATGTTTCTTTATCTTCAAAATTGTTTTTCAGCAGTGCCACCATCTCTTCCATGGTGAGTATTTTTTCATCAAAAACAGCCCATTTGATTGCTGCCAGGGAATTTGCCACAGTACCAATCCCCTGTGCAGACACAGTGCTGTGATTATATTTGGCCCCACCACGGGTCACATCCATGCCGGACTCAACACACCCTTCAATTGTGGCAGAAAGCAGTGGCGCCGGAAATGATTCAGCAAAAACTTGATCTTTAATGTCAGTTAATTCAACCATGACTTTGATAGAATTCTTCAGTTGAGCGGCAAAAGCAGATTTAACATCTTCAAAATTCTTCATTTCAGATGCAGGAGGTGTTTGAATCCCCACCGTCTGCCACTTGCAGATATATCTTTTGCCTTCATGCAACGCCATTTCCAGTGCTGTTGTCAAATTACAGGTGCTACCGGAACCATATCCGTTGCTGTTACCAGCCCCTGCAAGCTCTGCACACCCGATCAGACCATAGCCCCGAGCATCTTCCTTTGTATAGCCGTCTGTCATCAGATCTCGAACAACGACATTGTCATTATACAATGCCAACCCGGTTGTATATTGATGGGCCTCACAGGCTTTAAGAAAAAAATCTTCCGGTGTGTCATCCGACAGTCTTACCGCAATACTGTTCCGTATTGATTTCAGATCCCTGTAGGCTTCCAGGAGAAGATAACTCATTTCATTTACTGCGCTGTGTCCGTCCTTATCCACACCTCCAATCGTAATATGATTGGGGCCAAACCCGGTAAACGTAGAAAGCTTAATATAATATTCCTGAATCATCTCAATCACATCATCATCTGTCATCAGGCCTGCATCTATATCCTTTTTATAAAAGGCATTTAAATATTGATCCACCCGGCCTGGAGAAAAGATGGAATCTTCACCGTAGCTGATTTGCAGTACCACCTGGGACATCCAGACAGACTGAAGTGCTTCTGCAAAATTTGTCGGCGGCATCGCTGGAACTTTTCGGCAGCGATCTGCAATCTCCAGAAGTTCCTTTTTGCGCAGACTTTCTGCGGAGTCAGCCATTTCAAGAGCCAGATCCGCATATCGGTTTGAATGATCACATACGGCCTTTGAAGAAATGATAACGGATTCCAGAAAATCCTTTTTCCAATCATATTTTTTATCCTGTGGGTCTAAAGTTTGAAGCTGAACCTGGGCCTGCTTGGCAATTCCGGAAAATCCAAGGTCTAATATCTTTTTCAAGCCAATAACCACATGCCCCTGCATATCGGCAACGGTGGCCACCATTTTATAAAGATAGTTGTCATCCGTATCATACCCAGCCTCTTTCCACCGGGTGCGCATGATGGTATTCATGCTCCTGGGTGTCCAGTAAGGCATGATCTCTTCTTTCATTTCTTTAATTTCAGATTCCGGCATTTCAAGGAGTTTTTTTACCCATTCAGGGCCACCAGTCGCAGCATCATCCAGGAATCCAATATCCTCAACCGTTTTTCCATGGAAAGGCACTGCAATCATGCTGACACGATCCATGAAGCCTCTTTCAATACCCATGGGACCGGATACCCGTTTGATGGTTTTCGCACCTACCAGCAGGTCATCAGCATCTATTTTGACAGACATCTGATCAAGGGTTTCTTTCAAAGCTTTTGCCGAGCGTACGCAAGGTGTCTCGCCTTCTGTCTTCTGATAAGACTTGGTGTAATATCTGGCACGTTCGATATCTCCTTCATACTTTGAAGAAAGGATATCGTCTCTCATCCTGGCAATCCTCTCACTGGCTGGCCTGGACGGCTGAATTTCGGCCGGGTCATTTTCTTTGCACTGGGTGGGTTGGACTATTGTCTGCATTTAAATCCCTCCTTTATTGTATAATATGCGGCTACGCACATGACTTCATAAAAACGAATATTAAAATGTAATATTACTTTATAAATTAAATAATAGCTTTTCCCGACATTGTCAACCCAAATTATTATTTAAATTAAATTAATAACGTGACAAATTGAATTCAGACGTTTAAAAATAAGATAACTTAATAATATTAAATTCATATTCAGGAATTGATATGACCATCGCAGAACTGGAAAAAAGAACAGGAATTCAAAGATCCACTATTCATCACTATATTCGCTGCGGCCTGCTGCACGAACCCTATCGGACTTCCCAGACCATGGCTTATTATGATGAAAGCCACATTACAAAATTGCAGATGATCTCCCAGATCAAAGAAGAATTTCTAAAAAACGCAAACACTTCAAGAGTTCCCATTGATTTCATTAAAGCCCGCTTAGAAGAAACTTATCAGGAACCGGAACCTATCTTGAATGAACGGGTTAAACCGGAAACAAAAGTCACACAAAAGCAGGCCCGGAAAAAAAATAGTATTATCCAGGCGGCACTCAGCCTTTATGCGGAAAAAGGATATTATCGAACAAACCTTCGTGACATCACCAAAAAAGTCGGCATATCAACGCCGGCGTTTTATCATTATTTCCCGGACAAAAGAGAACTGTTCATTGAAGTCATTGAATATGTCATTGGAGAGTGGAAGACAAACTTGAAATCAGCACTCGAAAATGAAACTGATTCAAGCAAAAGAGCTGTCCTCATGTTCAAAATTTTCCAGGAACACTATCCCAAAGTGGGTGAAGTAATCAACCACCTGCGGGCTGGGGTTGCCACGGGTGATGAATGGGCAAAAACGAAGCTGAAACATGTTTATCAGGTGCTTATGGTTGACTTTAAGGAAATGACGAAGCAAAGCATCCAGAAAGGAATCATCCGTGATGCAGATGTTGAACTGCTTTCCTATTTCTTTTTCAGAATTGATGAAGCAGCAGTTCAGCGCCTGGCCCTGGACGACAAATACAGCATTGAAGAACTGATGGCTTTTGTAGGAGATTTGATTTCTTTTGGTTTTCTGACCGACCTCGGACGCGACCGGCTCCTAAAATATCGCGAAAAAAAAGCAGGTAAAAACCCAAAAGAACAGGGCCAGCCGTAAACGGCCAGCCCTTTTCATGGGAAACAAACACTTAGGGTTTAAAATACCAGACGCATCTGAACACCTAATACACTCTCCTTTCCAAAATTGTAGTAAGTCCCATCAACTTGATTATTATCCCCGTTGTCATAGATCATGTACTCGGGTGAAATGGTCAAATTCTTTGTGACTTTTATGGGCACTGCAATGCCATAGAACTGAGTAGTCGTATCAACATCAGCCGTGGTTCCCGGCATATCTCTTTCACTGTCATTTCTGCCGTAAAAAATGGTCGGAGTCACCTTGTTTGAAATGTCATATCCAGCCTGCAGCCAGAAAGCATGGGTCTTTCCATCATAGACATCGCCACTTGCTGCATCCACCCTGGCTACCATTCCCCTATAAAGCCCACCATTAATATATTCGATCTTAAACGGTGTCGCCTGACATTCACCAGTCCGGGCAGCATTGGCCAGGTTCTGGCCGTAATTATATTCAAACCGGAATTTAAAATTATCAAGACTCATCCGGGTGCTTGCCGCAAGCCCGTAAGAGGTTATGGAGTCATCATCGCCGGCCTGCACGTTTTCAAATTCCGATTTCAGGTACATGGCACTGGGTGTAAAATTCACATACCCCCAGTCTCCTTTGAATTTCATGGGCAGGGAAACCTCAAGTTTCGGCATTTTGCTGTTATTTTCCACTGCAACTAAAGGATCTGTTGACGTGAAGCCCGGTCCACCTAAAAATGTATAATTTTCGTTATCAAAAGAGAGGCGCGGGTTCATCAGGCCAACATCGATACTCACATTAGGGTTAAAAGCATAGGTCAAACGAATATTGTTCTGGTATTTGGAGTTAATATTACCATACCCCAGGCCGGTAACATGGCCGATGCCGTCATACCCCATATAAAGAGTCGGATCTTCCGGGCTGAAAATCTGGGTCACACCGCCCTTGCCGACGGTCAGGGTCAGGTCCGGAGTAATCCTATAGTAAGCGAGCGCCACGCTGACCCCAACATTAAAACCGCCGCTTCCACCAGTGGTGGTGCTTGCTTGTGAGGGATCTGCATTCATATACATACCGAAAAATGCACCCAATCCTTCTTTGTTCATCCAATGCGCGCGAATGGCTGTTGCATGGTTCAAGTCAAAATAAGTCTGTTCGCGATCCTTGGCTGTTGGTGTGCTACCAACAGGCACACCAGCTATACCACCGTTTCCAGGAGTTGTAAGATAATCAGTATAGTTTACCGCACCTCCAAAACGACTCCCCGCAAACCCTTCTGCATCCTGGCTGTAGGAATACGCATCATAAAACACCTGTCCATGCAGGTCTAACTTTGCCCATGCAGGTGTACCAGCCAAAAAAACAAATAAAAACATACCCATGAATAATTTCCAATACCGCCTCATCGAATTCTCCTTTTTCCCTTTTAGAGTTAAACAGTGCTCAACACAGTCATGACAATTGGCAGGTTTTATTTGTCCATTTTGCCGCCCATAATTTTACACAAAAGAACACTGGCGTCTACTCGTGTTAATGGAATTTTATTTCTGCCGCTTCATTCGTTTTTTTTGTTCCTTGCTTAACTTTCTTTTTTCTCACCTCCTTTTGCTTTTTTTATTCAATATCTATTCTTTAATCTGTATCTGTTTAGAGGCACTTTTTGCATGAGCATGATCTATTTTTCTATATTCACAATTATAGTCACAATTATAGTCACAATTGATAATTTAATTATATTTCATTATCACTTCATAGATTCAATATTAAGTAAGGCATTTAATGTCAAGCTTTTTTTTTAAAGTTTTGTATCCCTGCTACCATACGCCTTAGGATTTTAAAAAATGTCGTTCAATTTAAATTAGTTATATAAAAAAATAAAAGCGACCTTTCCAATCAAGCATACTTTTTTTTATGCCAGATGCTTTTCTTGAAATTATATGCTATGATATCAAAATACTTAATAGATTATAATATTACTGCACAGTTTTACTGCAACACGTAAAAAATTTAAAAGGGGGTTGATGCAGAAAATAAAAATCACCATTGCTGAGCTTGAAAAGAAAACAGGAACAAAACGGTCCACCATACACCATTATGTCAGAAGTGGATTGCTGCACGAACCGGATAAAACTTCTCAAACAATGGCCTATTATGATGAAAGCCATAAAATCAAATTGGATTTGATCAAAAAAATCAAATCCAATTTTCTAAAAGATGCAAAAACAACGCGCGTCCCTTTGGACTTCATCCAGGACAAACTGGAAGAATATCTTCCAAAAACAAAACTAACCAGTCCTGGCCCCACCAGCATAAAAATAAAACCCAATATTCCTGGATCTGAGAAAAAAAAACAGATTATACGGGAGGCATTGGTCCTGTATACAATGCATGGGTATAGAAAAACGACCATAAGAGATGTGTGTAAAAAAGCTGGAATTTCGACACCGTCTTTTTATCATTATTTTCCTGACAAGCGGGAACTATTTGTCGAAGCCATCGAATATGTCATTGAGGAGTGGCGCGAAGAAGTTGCAGCAACTGTTGGAAAAATTAGTGATGCAACCGAAAGAGGCGTCATCATGTTTGAAATCTTTCAAAAACATCATCCCAGGATCAGTGAAGTTATCGATTACCTTGCTACTGAAGCCAGCACAGGCGACCCATGGGCTGCAAACCGCTTAAAACAGGTGTTTTCCCTGTTGATGGAAGGAGTTTTAAAATCAACTCGAACCGCCATTCACAGGGGTGTTATGAGAGATGCAGATCCGGAGCTCATGGCTTATTTTTTTATAAAAATTAACGAGGCAGCAACGCAGCGCCTCGCTCTGGATAACAAATACTCTGCAGCCGAAATCATGTCATTTGTTGCCGACCTTATCGCATTTGGCCTGCTTACCCCGGAACGCCGCAAACGTTTGACAGAAAAACAAACCTCCCGTTAATTCATTATTTAAGTTGGTCGAGAAGCACATTTTTTCGGGTATCGTAATCTGTTTCCGAAATCAGGCCTTCATCAAGAAGCGTTTTAAGATATCGCAATTTTTCCCTGACCTCTTCTTTTTTATCTGCATGCTGGGGGACCGTCTCTTTCACTTCTTTGGTCTGAACAAATTTATTTTCAGGCTCTTTGGCAATTGCTGGTGCAGTATTTTGAAAGGAGGTTTTCCCAAGATCAATTGCGACCCACATTGGAAAAGCACGCCCATTTTCAGACACATGGCGTTTAACTTCTGGGGGCATTTGAACCAGCGTAGTATTTGATTTTTCGACCATCACTGGATCTTTACCTGAAAATTCAGCTTTAAGGGTTGTCTCATCCACCCCGCCCTCTTCTGTATCAATCTTTTTATTAATCTGGCTAAATGCAAAATTGAGTTTTCCAGCCTCATCCCTAAAAACAATTCCTTCTGTCTGCTGGAATGTTGTGAAAAGCATTAGGGATTTTTTCCTGCTCAAGGAGACAAAACGAGCATAACTGGAATGATCAGATTTGGAAAGTGCTTCAACAACAGGCCCAGCAAGCCTTTCAATTTCTTTTTTCTGGAAAACATCCCCCTTTTTTGCCCAATTAAACACGCCTTCTTTATGATCATACTTCAGGCTGGCCATTATTTTTTTAAACGTTTCAATTCTGATTTCGTATGGATGTCCATAGTTCAACCCTGTTTTATTTTTTTCAAGCGCAACAACAAACTTTTGTTGTGTCTGAATGGGGGAGCGCTCATATTTAGTGGTGCAAGAGCATACCAGAATCATACACAGGACAAAAATAAAAGCAGTGAATCTCATGGGTGGGCCTCCTTCAAATCAATTTAAATTATAAAGTAAAATTGATATACAATTAAAAACAGACAGGCGTCAACCACTTTTCTGACCAGTTGCAAAATTCTTCATAACAGTTATAATAACTGTTTCAAGAAGCTCCATGATATTGGGTTTTGCCCAATATACCACCCTTGAAAAAGCAAAAGGCTTTGCAAGGATAAGATACATCTCCTGCAAAGCCTTTACTTATATATGGTACCGAAGAGAGGACTTGAACCTCCACGCCTCGCGGCACTAGATCCTAAGTATTCCCGAATCTATTTCTATAACTCCTTGAAATTATGTAACTATTTGAAATGCGGTGAGATTTGGTCGTTGTTTTGTTATACTGTTTTATACAATATTCTATGTTTTAGAGGATTTTCTTCCGCCATTCTTCCGCCAGAATTTCAATTTTTTAAGCCTTTCTTTGAGGTTCGGAATGTCCAAAAGTACATAAATTATTGGAGCCACAACGAGTAAAAATTGTCCAACGAATTTCACTGAATCACCGAACTTATTTTTATGCCAAATAACTTCTTCAGAACCAAAAATCCAACCAAATACTGTTGAAACTGCTCCAATAATTATTAGAGTGCCTGCGACAATTTTCCACTCGCGTTTTTTCATTTATTTATCTGCTTTAATATTTCCGAAACTAATTGGATAAAAAAACCAATAATTATAAAATATAGACCCCATTTAAACATTGTGGGGTGATTTAAATGTAAAGCTCTCGGTCCACTCCAGAAAACAATACCTGCACTTCTACTTTTATCTAACTCCCCTGCCGAGAAAGCAAGCATTAAAGCCCCAGTAAAATTTAAAACTAAAGCAACTATTGTGGGTGTAATATATTTTTTAATCTTGAGCATGAAATCCATAATATAACTTATCCACTAGACAGATTCTGTGAGTATGTTAAAATGAATATATAATTAACTGACCAAACACAAGTCCCAAGTTGTCTTAATCTCTGGTCAGTTATTAAGAAACAATTGGGATTTTTGTTTAACAAAACTATGAGGGAATTAAAATTTAGGGCGTGGGATAGAACAAAAAAACAAATGATCTGGTCTTTACATGAAAGTATTAAAGATAGTCCAGTTTGGAATAGTGTGTTTTGGGGAAAAGTTGAAGCAGACCCAGACAATTATGATGTAATGCAATACACAGGCTTAAAAGATAAAAATGGAAAAGATATTTATGAGGGGGATATTGTAGAACTGGAAGGTTGGTCTCCAAAAAAATGGGAAGTCACTTTTGATCGAGGTGGTTTTTGCATGAGAGAAAACGCAGATAGTTGTTATTACCCAGATATTAAATATGCAGAAAAATCGAAAGTTATCGGTAACATCTATGAGAGTCTAGAGCTTTTAAAATAAACTTCCGCCAAATTTTCCATAAAAACACTTGATAAAAAATGGATTTTAGCGGTTACAAGATTTTTCTTCCGCCAGACTTCCGCCACAAAAAGAAACAGGCACCTTAGACGTACTCTAAGTGCCTGTTTTTATTATGGTACCGAAGAGAGGACTTGAACCTCCACACCTCGCGGTACTAGATCCTAAGTCTAGCGTGTCTACCAATTCCACCACTTCGGCTTATCGTCTAATTCCCAGACTCCAGTATCGAAGGTCTGAACAACGAAGATGTCTTATATTAAAAACAACCCAAAATGTCAAGAAATAACTGTATCCACAATCCTTTTTTTGATATAAAGGAACTCAAAATCTATATACGATTGATAGGAACAAAAGATGCAAAAAACTTTAGCAATTATCATTACAACCATTTTGATTTTATTTTCCCTGTCTCCTGGTTTTGCCGGTGATGAATCAGAAAACCATATTTGCTTTAAGCAAGTCGATTCAAACCATGATGAAATAGTTACTTTTCAGGAATTTGAAAAATTCTATGGGAACGACCCTGAAAGATTCCAGGCAATGGACCAGGACAACGATAAAAAAATCACTCATGACGAGTATGAGGAATATCTATACAATCAGGAGTAAAAAATTAGGGAGCAATCTTGGGAAAGCAGGCGGGATCTTTGGACAAAAATGAAGAAAAAGTAAAAGAATTTATTGATCTAAACAAAAAAGATGACGCAGTAAAGCTTTTGCTGGAGATGATTGTTACCTGTGCCAAGGCAAGGCAATTCAAAAAAGCGGAAAGCCTTAGAGAACAAATTATAGAAATCAATTCAATGGCCTTGAATGAAATCATCAAATCTGCTGAGGTGATTGAATCTGAAAAATCAAAAGCCATAGATCGTGATCACAAAAAAACTTGGTCCCCAATTTACGACTCAATGAGTGATGAAGAGATCAATGCGTTTTATTTTTCTCTTAAAAAAGCAAAAATTTTACCCGGAAAAATGATCATGAAGCAGGGACGGATGAATAACAAGCTTTTTTTGGTCGACTCCGGAATACTCAATGTTATTCATGAGCAGAATCAGGCTGAATTTTTTATAAAAGAAGTGAGCAAGGGTGAACCTGTAGGTGTTAAAACCTTTTTTAGTATCAGCCTTGCAACAACATCTGTAATTGCAAGAGAACCAGTTAAGCTTCATTACCTTGAAAGAGATACATTCAACAAAATATTGAAAAAATTTCCAGGGATTGTCTCAAAGATAGAAAGCCTAAGTTCAAAGCTTATCAATGGCAAAACTGAAGAAATTTTAAAAAAGAAATCCCTGGAGCGTAGACAGCACAAGAGACATATAGTTATTGGAAAAGTTGCAGCTTATATCCTAAACGCCAAGGGAACGCCGAACAAAAAGCCGATCATAGGTATTCTTGAAGATATTTCAGAAGGTGGACTGGCTTTTAGTATCAGACAATCCAAACAAGAAATGGCTCGGCAGTTCCTTGGTCGAAAAGTATTATTAAAAATTAAGTTTGACAAAAATAGCGGCAACTTGACCCGAGATGGACTGGTGACAAGCGTCCACAATCAATTATTTAATAACTACACGATCAATTTTAAATTTTTAAAACCACTTTCTTCAAATAAGGTAGAGGAAATTCTTCATCAAGATCTTTGAAGTTCAGTATATCAACTCTTATTTTCAAATATGTCTGCCAGCAAACCTTTGGGGATTTAATCCTGAAACAGTAGACCCTTAAATAAAAAAAAGCCACTGTAATCACAGCAGCCTTAAGATGTCTGGTGCCGAAGGGGAGATTCGAACTCCCACGAACGTGCGTCCACTAGTCCCTGAAACTAGCGCGTCTACCAATTCCGCCACTTCGGCACTTTTTAAGCTTAGTCCAACCTGTCTTGCGGCAATTAAACATTGCTTAAAAACGACAGTTAGGCTATATATATTTGTTTGGAAGTTTTGTCAAGATTATTGTTCCAAAGTTGAAAGAGAAAAATGGAATTAATTGAAAGCTTAGATCAGATTCAGCACCCGCTCAAAAATGCTGTTATTACCATTGGAAACTTTGACGGTGTTCACAAAGGTCACCAGAGTCTTTTTGAACAGGTAAAAAAAGAAGCCGAAGAAATAGACGGCACTTCAGTGGCCATGACATTCACCCCCCATCCGCTAAAGGCCCTGGGGATATCTGCTCCGCCATTAATCACCCGTAGAGACCAGAAATTAGAACTCATCAAAAGCTGCGGCATTGACGTGCTGATCTGCCTGCCGTTTGACAAGGAATTTGCCTCGATCACAGCCAATGACTTCATAGAGAACCTGCTGGTGAATAAAATTGGCCTGAAAACGATCATTATTGGTGCAGACTATTCATTTGGCAAAGGCCGTGCAGGCAACATTGAACTCTTGAAAAAAGAAGGGGAGAGACTTGGTTACAAAACCATAGTTTCGACATGGATCAATGACACTGAAACTCAGCAGGAGAGAATCAGCAGCACGAGAATCAGGGAAATTGTCATGGCGGGTGAAGTTGACCAGGCCATGAAATATCTTGGCCGCCATTACCAGATCCGGGGGAAAGTGATCAAGGGCCGGGAAAGGGGAGGAAGCCAACTGGGATTCCCCACAGCCAACATAAAACTCCATGATGAGCTGTGCCCCAAAATAGGGGTCTATGCAGTTACGGTAGAAACCACAAAAGGCCATTTCCAGGGTGTTGCAAATATTGGTTTTTCTCCGACATTCGGGGACCAGATGTTCACCATTGAAGTCCACATTCTTGACTTCAACCATGACATCTATGATACACGCATCCGTGTGAACATGGTCAAGCGGCTCAGGGATGAGAAAAAATTTTCAAGCATAGACGAACTTGCCGAACAAATAAATACCGATATAGAAATCGCAAAGGACGTACTGGAAAAAAATGGCCATTCTTAATATTTTAACCTATCCCGAAAAATCATTATTAAAGCCTTCTGTAAAGGTAGAGCAGATTGATGATGAAATCATAGAATTAACAAAGGATATGGGAGAAACCATGTTTGATGCGCCTGGTGTGGGGCTTGCCGCCCCCCAGATAGGGGTCAACAAGCGCATCATTGTGTATGATTCAAATGCCTCCAACCCGGAAGCCGATGAGACCAAAAAGGAATATACGGCTCTTATCAATCCGGAAATCATTGCTGCATCCGGCAGTATTGTTTCTGAAGAGGAAGCATGTTTAAGTGTTGTGGACTACTCAGCCAATGTAAAACGTTATGAAAAAGTTACAGTAAAAGCACTCAACATAGACGGCAAAAAACTGGAATTTGACGCAGACGGGATACTGGCCATCATCATGCAGCATGAAATAGACCATTTGGATGGAATTTTATTTATCGACAGAATCAGTATCCTGAAACGATCCATCTACAAGAAAAAACTGGCAAAAAAACTTAAAGCCAAGTGAATAAAACCAACATCATATACATGGGCACCCCGGACTTCAGTGTTCCGGCCCTGAAAAATCTGGCCACCCAGGACGATTTTCATGTCAGCCTAGTGGTAACACAACCGGACCGTCCCAAAGGCAGAGGGAAAAAACTTGCACCTTCCCCTGTTAAAGTTGCTGCCCTTGAGTTGGGGATTGAAGTGTTTCAACCGGAATCCCTCAACACAAAAGAGTCAAAAGACAAACTCAAATCATATGCCCCGGACTTTTTTGTAGTTGCAGCTTACGGCAAAATCCTCTCGCAGAAAATCCTTTTGGTTCCCAGGATCATGCCCATAAACATTCATGCCTCGCTTCTTCCTAAATACAGAGGAGCTGCTCCGATACAGGCGGCCATTTTAAATATGGATAAAGTCACTGGGGTCACAACGATGGTGATGGCAAAAGCAATGGATGCCGGGGATATACTTCTGCACGCGACGACTCCGATATCCGACCAGGACACAGCTCAGGACCTTCATGATCGTTTAGGTGATATGGGGGCCCAGTTAATTGTTGAAACCATCCATGGCCTGCTGGAAGAAAAAATCACACCCCAGCCCCAGGACGCTGAAAAAGCCACATATGTAAAAATGCTCAAAAAAAGGGACGGTAGAATCAACTGGAGTCTTCCAGCCCGTAAAATCAGAGCCCATATCAATGCCATGACCCCATGGCCAGGTGCTTTCACCCGATTCAGGGGCAAGCCCCTTAAAATTTTCAAGGCAGATGTAACCAACAACTCTCCGGGATATGAACCCGGCGTTGTTTTTCAGTGTGACAAAAACGGTATCCAGGTAGCCACTGGTGAAGGATCGCTGATCATTCAGGAATTGATGGGCCCATCGGGAAAAAGACTGAAAGCCATTGATTTTCTGTGCGGCACTCCCATGAACCCGCCCATTCCGCTTGATCTTTAAATGGTTTCAGATCCGCGACACATAGCGCTGAATGCATTAACCTCCTGGCATGCATCTCCCCATACCCTTGATCGAAGCCTTGAAAAACATAGCAATGAAATATCCGCCCTGACAAAAAAGGACAAAAACCTTTGCAATGCGCTGATTTTTGGTGTTCTCAGGCATAGAAACTTTTTAGATCATATCATCAGTGCGTTTTCCAACACCCCTCTGAAAAAAATCAAACCCCTGCCCTTGTATATTCTCAGGATTGCCCTGTTCCAGGTCATATATATGGATCGAGTACCGGATTTTGCAGCAATAAATACTGCAGTCAATATCGCAAAAAAGCAGGCCGGCAAAAAAACAGCCGGTTATATCAATGCGGTATTGAGGGCTGCCTGCACAAACTGGTCAAAAGTTGATTTGCCGGACAAAGCAAAAAAACCGGACGCTTATCTGTCAATCAACTATTCCATCCCCATCTGGCTGGCAAAAAAATGGATCAACACTTTTGGTTTTAAAGACGCTGAAACCCTGTGTGATCAGATCAACACGATCCCTGAAATCACACTTAGAGTCAACACACTGAAAACCGACCGATCTTCTCTGTTAGAATTGATGGGAAACCATGTAAAAACCATTGAAACCACTCCGTATGCAGACCAGGGGCTTTGTTTTACCAGCCCTGACATGCCCATCAGGGAAATGGAAGAATTTAACCAGGGCCTTTTTCAGATTCAGGATGAGGCTGCTCAAATGGTCACCCAGCTTTTAGCCCCCGAACCCGGGGAACGCATCCTGGATGCTTGTGCCGGACTTGGTGGAAAAACAGGCCATATTGCCCAGATGATGAAAAACAAAGGTACGCTGACAGCCGTTGATGTCGAGGCAGAAAAGCTCAACACGCTTACACTTGAGGCCAAACGTCTGGGAATTGATATCGTCCGGACAAAATCAGCAGATCTTTTAAAGATGTCCATCAAAAATTTTGGAGATTATTTTGACCGTGTGCTTATTGATGCTCCCTGCACAGGCCTTGGCGTTCTCAGAAGAAACCCGGATACCAAATACAAGCGCACTAAAAAAGATATTCAGCGGCTGGCTGGAAAACAAAAAAAAATGCTCAATGCAGCAGCCAACCTTGTAAAACCAGGTGGGATACTTGTGTTTGCCGTGTGCTCCTGTGAAAAAGAAGAAAATGAAGAGGTGGTCGAACATTTTTTGAACAAAAGAAAAGATTTTTCAATTGATAAAGATGTTCAATCTGATAATTATTTAAAATTAATAACAGAAGATGGTTTTATTAAAACTTACCCGGCAGCAAATAATATGGATGGTTTTTTTGCAGCCAGGCTGAAAAGGAAACCAAAACAGCAGTGAAATCCGCCTTCAAATACATATCTGTTTTCTGCGTGGCCTTCATCCTTTCAGGGGCTGCAGCTTATTATGCCATCAGCCTTTTTACCCAGAGCGCCGGAGAAATTATCCTGCCGGAGCTGAGGGGAAAAAACATCATCTATGTACTGGAAACCCTGACCAATATGGGGCTTAATGCAAAATTATACGGCACCCATTATGATGACACCCATCCACGGTATGCTGTTATCTCTCAGGACCCGCTGCCCGGAAGCACCATCAAAAAAGGCAGGGATGTTGTCATTTACATCTCAAAAGGAAAAAAAGAAAACATCATGCCGGATTTAAGGCAGAAGCAGTTGACCCAGGCATTGATTCTGCTGGAAAAAAATGAATTTGGCCAGGGCCATATTTCCTATACTTATTCTACCAAAACAAAAAAAGGCAGTGTAATTTCTCAATACCCGGAACCCTTTTCCAGCTCACAGAAACAGACGCCCTGCAACCTGCTGGTCAGCCGGGGTGCGCCTGATATCGGCTATATCATGCCGGACCTCTCAGGGACTGAGCCTGAGAAAGCATCTCTCAGACTTGAAAAATTGAATCTTTCCATTTCAAAAATCATATCAAACAATGATGCCGCAAAACCTTTCGGCATTGTGCTGTCTCACCTGCCGGAGCCGGGCAGCTATGTGACAAAAAACTCACCCATCACCCTTGTGGTAAATTACCTGGAAAAAGACCGCCAGATGGCCCCGGAAAGGCTCACTGGAAGCTTTCTTTTGCGCCATACCCTCGGCCCCGGTTTTTTAAACCGGCATGTCAGGGTTGAAACTGACCTCTTAGGACCTATATTAGATCTTTATAACGATTATATGAAACCCGGAGAGCAGATACAGTTGCTGTTACCTGCCAATACCAAATCCCTGGTAAACATTTATATAGACCAGGAACTTGTAAAAGCCATAACCATTGATCCCTGGAAAAAGGATCATATTACAGGAGATAATTTATGGGAATCATCGCCCCTTCAATTTTATCAGCAGACTTCACCCGACTGGGAGACGAATTAAAAGCCATTGAAAAAGCAGGTGCCGACTGGGTGCATATTGATGTTATGGACGGCCAGTTCGTCCCCAACATTACCTATGGGCCTATTATCGTGGAAGCATGCAAGCGGGCATGCAATCTTAAGCTTGATGTTCATTTAATGATCGAAACCCCGGATCTGATGATTCCTGAATTTGCCAAAGCCGGTGCAGATTACATCTCAGTTCATGCCGAGGCCTGCACCCATCTTCACAGAAGCCTTCAACTCATTAAGAGCCTTGGAGTAAAAGCTGGTGTTTCCCTGAATCCGGGCACGCCTTTATCTGAACTCAAATGGGTGGTGGATGAGCTTGACTTTGTGCTGATTATGAGTGTTAACCCGGGATTTGGTGGACAAAAATTTATTCAGTCCAGCCTTGATAAAGTCCGGGAGTTATCCAAAATGCTCAAAGAAAATAACCCTGATGCAATTATCCAGGTAGATGGGGGGGTAAACGCAAAGACCATTAAAGAAATTTCTGATGCAGGTGTGACCTCTTTTGTTGCCGGATCAGCCATTTTCAATACCGAAGATTATGCAGCAACAATCCAGGAACTGCGCCAGCGGATGTAGTGGTGACAAAAACAAATTATACCATTGTCCTGGTCTTAACCCTGATACATTTTACCGGTGACTTTTACTCATCATTTTTTGCACCACTGCTGCCGGTATTTGTGGACAAACTGAGTTTAAGCCTTGCCGAAGTAGGATTTATAACCGGGATGGTGCGTCTTCTGGCCTTTATTGTTCAGCCGATTACCGGATACCTGGCCGATAGGTATACAAGCCGTTTTTTTGTGCTTACAGGATTATTTTTAGCCTTTTTCTTCATCCCGTTTTCCGGGATCGCTCCCAACTTCTGGACACTTCTTATCGTACTTTGCCTGGGTTCTATCGGCTCCTCCATGTTTCACCCGGCCACCACCGGGATGGTCCCCCTGTATGCAGGGCCGAGAACAGGATTTTGCCTCTCCATATATAACACTGGCGGCACCTTTGCCTTTGCATTAGGCCCTGTTTTTATCACCTGGTACGTGGCCCGTTTTGGTCTTGAACAGATGCCGTATACAGCACTCCTTGGTGGAATTGGTTTCATTTTCTGCCTGAAATTTCTGCCAATACCGGTCAGTGAAAACCTGTCCAATCTTGGATTTATAGGTTCAATAAAAGAAATGCTGGGCAAGGTTTATAAATCTCTTTTTTTAATCTGGATTGTCATGGTACTTCGGGCTGTCACAGGGCAGGCATTCATGACATTCATGCCCATCCATCTGGCTGAAAAGGGGTATACCCTGGTTGCTGTAGGCCTGATTGTATCTCTTTCAATTATAGCAGGAACCCTGAGCGGATTGGTTGCCGGATACCTGGCCGACAAGATAGATGTTAAAAAAATATTCTTTGTCAGCCATGCCCTTATGCCCCCATGCCTCCTGCTATATCTTTTTTCATCAGGCACCATGGTTTACCTGGGGGCTTTTCTTGCCGGTTTTTTTGTAATGGCCTCCCTTCCACTGGGTGTCGTATTGGCCCAGAGGCTTGCCCCAAAATCCCGTTCCATGGTTTCCAGCCTCATGATGGGTTTTGCTTACGGGTTGGGAGGAGCGTTATCTCCTGTTGTAGGAAAATTAGCCGATATTTATGGTCTTGAAACTGTATTGTTTTATTCTGCTTTTATTCCCTTCATCACCCTTATTTTCATTTTAAAATTCCCGAAAGAGACATCATAAACAGGGAGGGGAAATGAATGCTTCAAAAGTTGTGCTGGTACAACCCCCTGTTGAAGATTTCTATCTCACCCGAAAACGGACCATTCCATATGGTCTTGCATGCATTGCCGCCAATATTACAAAAGAGGGATTTGATGTAGAGATCCTTGACGGGCTTGCAACAAACAAATCAAAAACCATTGAATACCCAGAGCCTTTTGCCTATCTAAAACCCTTTTACGGAAAAAAAGACAGCTCCTATTTTTCCTTATTCCATGAATTTAAACATTTTGGATATAGCTTTGAGCACCTTGCCACCCAGGTCAGGAAAAGACAGCCGTTCATTGTTGGTATCAGTGCGCTTTTCACCCCTTATTTTGATGCTGCCGTTAAAACAGCCAAAGCCATTAAAAAATTTTGGCCCCGCTGCCATATTGTCATGGGCGGGCACCACCCCACCCTTTTCCCCGAAAAAGTTCTTGAATACCCATACATAGATTTTGTTCTTCGCGGAGAGGGCGAAGCCAGCATGCCCAAGCTTTGCAGTGCATTAAAAGATAGAAAGGACATAAAAGATGTTCCCGGTATTGCATTTCGTGAGCAGGATGGAGTTTATCTGAATGAACCATCCTGGGAAAAGGATTTTAATGTCCTTCCGCTTCCGGCAACACACTTGATCCGGCATGATTTTTATCAGCGCAACAAAAAAGGTTCTGCCATGGTGGTGTCCAGCAGGGGCTGCCCCATGAAATGCTCATATTGCTCTGTTTCTGCATCCTCCGCCTATGCCGGGTTCCGGCAGAGGAGTATCCCCCATGTGATGAGTGAGATCAAATCACTGGTAAAGGATCAAAAAACTGGATTTATTGATTTTGAAGATGAAAACCTGTGCCTGAACAAATCCTGGTTCATGGAGCTGTTCTCTCAAATCAGGGATCTCGAGGAGTGCAGGGATATTGAACTCAGGGCCATGAACGGACTTTTCCCGCCAGCTATTGACGAAGATATCATCTGCCTGATGAAAGAAGCGGGATTTAAAACCCTGAACCTGTCACTGGGCTCCACTTCAAAAGAGCAGCTTCAACTGTTTAAACGGCCGGATGTAAGAAAATCCTTTGAAAATGCCTTGAACCTTGCTGGGAAATATGGACTTGAATGTGTGGCCTACATCATAACAGCCGCCCCCGGACAGCATATACAGACCACGATTGATGATCTTTTATATCTGGCCAAAAAAAGAACCCTTATCGGACTTTCCGTTTTTTATCCGGCACCCGGAAGCCTGGATTATGACTTATGCCGGAAAGAAGGCCTGCTGCCGGATAACTTCAACCAGATGCGTTCATCTGCCCTTCCGCTGGACGATACCATATCAAGACTTCAAACGGTCACTTTACTGCGC
Source organism: Desulfobacteraceae bacterium (assembly GCA_033851995.1). Classification (GTDB taxonomy): domain Bacteria; phylum Desulfobacterota; class Desulfobacteria; order Desulfobacterales; family Desulfobacteraceae; genus Desulfobacula. The sequence continues at coordinate 153,442 of JAWSVI010000007.1, forward strand.
CTTTCCCGGATTTTAAATTTTGCAAAGCAACTCAAAGACACCCTTGGTAAAACTCCCGGCCCCCTGCCCTTCCCGGCACCAGAGAAAACAGAACCGAATCAATCAGACCCAGCAGACCGAATGAGCCTGTCACTAAAATTATATCAATGGTTTTTGCATGATGGAAAAATCAGGGGAGTACAACCGGATGGAAAAATATTTGAACATCTTGTTGATAAAGGCCTGGCACTGGAATTTTCGAAAAAAATCAGACAGATAAACATCAGCGGGATAAAATAAGCCCTAATTGGCAAGCTCTCCTTCCCTGCCGGTATATTTTTCCCTTTCAAGGTCTATGTGCTCACGAACATGAGAAGCGATTGTCTGCCGTACCATATTGGCGATATCTTCAACTTCCATATGTTCAAATTGTGAATAGGGGATCTCATCAAGCACCCGTATCTCCATTTCATGTTTCCCCTGGAGTGTCATAACATGCTTTGGAAGGGCGTTTTTTGTATTATTGATCACCAGGGGAAGGATGGGTTTTTTCATCTTTTTTGCCAATACAAAAGCACCGGGTTTAAAAGGCCTTAAAACCCCCGTTTTTGAGCGGGTTCCTTCTGGGAACAGGACGATGGATATATTTCTCCGAAGCAGATCCTCGCACTGCTCAATCATCTTTTTTATACTTTCTTTATCGCCCCGCTTAAGCTTTACATGGCCGTTGAGCACCATATTCCACCCGATAAAAGGCAGAAGGAACACTTCTGCCTTAGACACCCATCTAAAAGGGAAGAAAAGAGAAAATGCCACAAGGATGTCTAGTTGAGACTGATGGTTGGATACTACCACATAGCTTTTTTTCATATCCATTTTCTGCCGACCGATAACTTTGACCGACCAGACCGGCATGAACCAGATGTACATGGTTCCCCAAAAAGCAGTAAACAAATTTAAAATAATAAGACGTTTGTCAAAAAAGTAGGTCAGGCAGAACAAAGAAAGAGCGATAAGAAACATGAAAGCTGAAGACAGCCCGATAAAAGCAATATATGCATATGAAAAGAATACAATTCCTGCTTTTTTAAAGCTCATATGGTGTTAAACTCTCCCATCCGGTATCCGTTACAAGAATGGTCTGCTCAAACTGGGCAGACAATGATCCGTCATTTGTGACAGCTGTCCACCGGTCTTCCAGGACATGCAGGTCCCGTTTCCCAAGATTAATCATGGGCTCAATGGTAAATACCATGCCCGGTACCAGTGAAATTCCTTTCCCGCGGTTTCCAAAATGGAGCACCTGGGGCGCTTCATGAAAATCAATGCCCACTCCATGCCCTATAAACTCCCTGACAACAGAGCATCCCTGGCCCTCAGCATAATTTTGAATGGCATAGCCGATATCCCCCAGTGTAGCTCCGGGTGCCACCGCCTCAATCCCTCTTTTCAGGGATTCTGCTGCCACACTCACTATTTTTTCACCATCTTTTGTTGGTGTTCCCACAAAAAACGTTTTACTGGCGTCGGCATAATATCCGTCCAGAATAGGCGTAATATCAACGTTTACGATATCCCCGTCTTCCAGAACACGTTCCCCCGGAATTCCATGACAAATCACTTCATTAACGGAAACACAGACACTCTTGGGAAAGCCTCTGTAATTCAAAGGCGCTGGAATCGCACCTGCCTTAATGGTTTCTTCATGGACAAAGGTATTGATTGCGTCTGTTTCAAGTCCGGGTTTAATCATTTCTTCAACGCGATCAAGCATGGACATTAAAAGATCACCGCATTTTCTGATGCCTTCAATCTGATGGGGTTCTTTTAGATAGATATCGTAACGGCGTTTGTATTCTTCTTTTATGCTGATTTCTATTTTTTTATTTCTACAGCAGTTTTTGTATTTTTTGCCGCTTCCACATGGGCAGGGTTCATTTCGCCCGATCTTCACCGATTTATTTTTCATTCAGTTTCACACTCCGCAGGGATGACCCCATAGAGAATGGGGATATGCATTTTCAATTTTTATTTGTATAATATCGCCTATATTGACATGTTCTGATGGGAAATGCACGATTTTATTGTTCTCGGTTCTTCCAAATACCTGTTCCAGGTCTTTTCCGTAAGCTTCAAACCCATCTCTTTTCTTTTCACTCCTGCCTTCGACGAGAACATCAACTTTTTGTCCGATCAGTTTGAGGTTATTTTTTTGAGTATAATGCTCCTGAAGTTCAAGAAGCTCATTTAAACGTTCCTTTTTCACCTTTTCATCAAGCTGGTCCGGGAACTTTGCCGCAGGGGCTGATGAGCGGTCAGAATACGCAAAAGCAAAAATCGAATCAAACTCGACTTCGCGTAAAAGCGACATGGTATCCTCAAAATCCTCACGGGTTTCGGATGGAAAACCCACAATAATGTCCGTTGACAATGCAATGTCCGGCACCTGTTTCTTTAGATTAAAAATTCTTTCCAGATAAAGCTCCCGTGTGTATCCCCGGTTCATTTTTTTAAGGACATGGTTGGAACCGGATTGAACAGGCAGGTGCAGGTGGCTGCATACTTTTTCCAGATCCCGTATGGCGTAGATCAAATCCATGGATAAATCTTTGGGGTGGGAAGTGGCAAAACGAATTCTTTTTATGCCTTCTATCTGGTTTACTTTTTCCAGCAGCTTTGCAAATCCGATCTGATCTTCTTTCTGGCCATAGGAATTTACATTCTGTCCCAGCAGCGTCACTTCCTTAACTCCGGCATTTGCCAGAAGCGTAATTTCTTCCACAATATTTTCAGGATCACGGCTCCGCTCACGCCCCCTGACATAGGGAACCACGCAATACGTGCAAAAATTTTCACAGCCCTGCATGATGGTGACAAATTTAGAGATCTGATTTTCTCCAAAACAGTCTGTATCCGGCAGAGCCTCGTAAATCATGGGCGAATCTTCAATATCCACCAACTTTTGCTTGCCGGCCTTTATGGCATCAATGTGCTGCCCGAAACGTGCAAAGGCTCGGGTACCCAGGACAATATCCAAATGTGGGACACGATCAAAGGCTTTTTCTCCTTCCTGCTGCGCCACACATCCTGCCATCACGGAAATCAAATGGGGCTTTTTCTTCTTTATCTTTGCAAGTCTGCCTAAAAATGAAAAAGCCTTTTCTTCTGCTTTATGACGGATAGAGCAGGTATTGCAAACCACAATATCCGCTTTTTCCATGTCATCTGTTTTTTCAAACCCATAAGAATTTAAAATGGCAGCCAGTTTCTCCGAATCATACACATTCATCTGGCAGCCAATGGTATATATATAGGCAAGTCCGCTATACTTCATCAAACATAAAATCCTTTTTCAAATCTTCCACTATCAACTGGGCAGATTCCATCCTGTCCGGGGCGATAGCCAGCCTGAGATGACCGGTTTTGGCATCCAGAGTGGTTGCAATGGCTATCCCTTCATGGGCTTCAAAAATAAACCGAATAAACCCGATCTTGGTTTTATCAACCCTGTATTCTTTATGGATTGTTTTCATCATATTTGTATTTCCATCTTTCACTAAGCCAGGCAATATATCATTATTTATTAAAACTTCAAATAGTTAAAAAAATTAATACTTGTATAATAAGTCAAACCCGTGTATTATCCAAATTTTTATTTCCCCCTTTGCTGGAAATCCTCAGCTTTTTTTAAGGAACCCAATGAACACAAATATATCGCCCCTGACCGGGTTTGACCAGATGAATCTTTTACCTGCCGTTTACCAGGCTACACAGAAGGCAGGCTATAAAACCCCTTCTCCGATACAGTCTTTAACCATTCCGCATATTACCCAGGGAAAGGATATTATCGGGCAGGCAAGAACAGGCACCGGCAAAACAGCCGCCTTTGCCCTTCCCCTTTTATCCCGGATCGACATAGACAACAGGCGTCCGCAGGTATTGGTCCTGACCCCCACCAGGGAACTGGCCATCCAGGTTGCAGAATCATTTAAAACCTATGGAGCAGGAATAAAGGGCCTTAATGTGCTTTCAATATATGGCGGTCAGAGTTTCGGCCCCCAGTTGAACCAGTTAAAGCGCGGTGTTCATGTCGTGGTCGGAACCCCAGGACGTTTAATGGATCACATGCGAAGAAAAACCGTATCCTTTGCAGATCTGTCCTGCATTGTAATTGATGAAGCAGATGAAATGCTCCACATGGGGTTCATCGAAGATGTGGAGTGGATTCTGGATCAAACCCCTAAAGAATCGCAAACTGCACTTTTTTCCGCAACCATGCCGGCTCCCATAAGAAAAATTGCCAAGAAATATTTAAACTGCCCTAAAGAGATTGCTGTTGAAACAAAAACCGAAGATATCGGCACCATTGACCAGAAATATTTTTTCATAAAAGGAATCAATAAAGCCAGTGCACTGGTTCGGATACTTGAAGCCGCAACATTTGACGGCGTGATCGTTTTTGTTAAGACAAAAGCTGCCACACTTGATGTGGCAAAAGTTCTTGAGAATAAAGGATTCAATGCAGAGGCCCTGAATGGGGATCTTGCCCAGAGTGCAAGAGAACGGACAGTTAACCGCTTGAAAAACGGAAATATTGACATACTGGTGGCAACAGACGTGGCAGCTCGCGGCCTTGATGTGGACCGGATCTCCCATGTGGTCAATTACGACATGCCATCCAAAGTAGAGCCCTATATTCACAGGATTGGCAGAACAGGCCGTGCCGGGCGCACTGGAGAGGCCATCATATTTGTCAACCGAAATGAGAAATGGATGCTGCGCAAGATTGAAAAGGCAACAAAACAACAGATAAAAGAAATCTACCTGCCCTCCAACAAGGACATCAACAAAAAACGCATCTCCGACTTCAATGCTACCATCACAAAAGCACTAACTTCGGATGATTTAAATGATTTCCAGCACCTGGTAGAAAGCTATATAGACGAAACCGGTATTGCGCCGGTTCAAGTTGCAGCCGCTCTTGCCAAAATTACACAAGGAAGCCGACCTTTTTTCCTTTCAACTAAAACTGAAAAGCAAACCCCTTCACCCAAAGCAGACAAAAAAACAAAGGCATCTGAAACTGGTAGGCCTTCCCTGAAAAAAACGAATAGCCCCGCCAAAAAAACTTCGACTAAAAAGCAGACTCCAAAGTTTAAAGATAAACCCACTTCTATCAGCGAAGAGATCCTTGCCCCTGTAAAAAGCGGGATGGAGCGTTACCGCATTGAGGTAGGACGCAGCCATGGAGTAAAAGCCAGAAATATTGTCGGAGCAATTTCAAACGAGGCCGGCCTGGAAAGCAAATACATTAAAAATGTAAATATAAACAAAGAATTCTCACTGGTTGACCTGCCATACGGCATGCCCAAAAATGTGTTTGCCGTTCTTCAAAAAACATGGGTAAAATCGAAGAAAATGTCGATATCCAAGTGTGCCTGAAAGACCCGGCACTCTAAAGTTATATTTACATTCTGAACTTTAAAATTTATATAAGCAAATTGACTTTATACTATTTTGCTTATATAAATTTTAACTTAATAAATGGATACTCAACTCAAATATTTCAAGCCTGACAAAAAAATCATAAAAGAGTTATGCCAAGGCCTGGAGTGTCATCCGCTTTTAGCCACCCTGCTCTCTTTCCGGGGCATTGAAAAAGTAAACGACGCCCGTTTTTTCCTGGATCCCAATTTTAAAAACCTGACTGATCCGTTTACGCTTCAGGATATGGAAAAAGCTGTCAGTCGAATTTTTGAGGCCGTAAAAAACAAAGAAAAAATCCTGATATTCGGTGACTTTGATGCGGACGGTGTCACATCAACCGCCCTGATTTCTGATTTTTTAAATTATTGTGGAGCAGATGTTTCCTGGTATATCCCCCACCGGATAAAAGAAGGATACAGCCTCCAGGAAGGTCATATCCACCAGGCTGTAGAACAGGACATTGATCTGATTATTACTGTTGACTGCGGCATTACCAGCAATGAAGCCGTTCTGCTTGCCGGGCAGGAAGATATTGATGTCATCATAACGGATCACCATGAACCGGGTTTGTCTCTTCCTTCTGCCATTGCCGTAGTCGACCCTAAAAGAAGCGACTGCTCTTCCGGCCTGGATCACCTTGCCGGGGTAGGTGTTGTCTTTTTTGTAATCATGGCGTTAAGGAAACACTTCAGGGAAAAGGGCTTCTGGGAAAATATTCAAGAACCCAATCTTGCGAATTACCTGGATCTGTTTACCATAGGAACAATCGGAGATATGGTTCCCCTGATCAATGAAAACCGTACGCTCTGCATTGCCGGATTCAAGGCCATTCGTCAGGGAACGCGTATGGGACTCAGATCTCTTGCACAAATCTCAAGAGTGGATGTGAACAAGATAGACTCTGATGATATCTCATTTAAAATTGTCCCCAGAATAAATGCTGCCGGTCGAATTTCTCATGCACGGATATGCGTAACACAGCTTACTGATACAGATATTTTACAGGCTGAAAAAACCGCATCCCTGCTGGATCAACTGAATGTGAAACGCCAGAAAATTGAGCAAGAAATTATTGTTGATATTGAACATAAACTTTTAAACAACCCCTCCCTTTTGGATGAAAAGCTGCTGTTTTTATGGGATGACAAATGGGACCCCAGTGTCCTGGGCATTGCCGCCTCAAAACTATCAAGAAAATATCACTGCCCCGTGGTCTTGCTGTCCAGCAGTGGAGAAAATGCCATGGGGTCATGCAGGAGCATCAATGAGATCAATATCCACCAGGCATTGTCCCAAAACAAATCTCTGCTGGTAAAATTCGGGGGCCATGCCATGGCTTCAGGCCTCACGGTTAAAAAAGAGAACCTGCCCAGACTGGGAGAAGATCTTAAAAACTACATGAATACCACATATTCGAAAAAAGATTTTCAAAAAACAATGACAATAGATGCCGTTCTTGATTTTGAAGATATCAGTTTTGAACTGGCAAAGGAAGTGGACCGGCTGAGGCCATTTGGAATGGCAAACCCTGAGCCGCTGTTTGTATGTAAAAATGTCCGGGTCATCTCCTCTCATCTTATCGGCGCCAGTCATCGAAAAATGGTTCTGGAACATGGCTCTGCTCCATCCGGACATAAGGTTGAGGCGTTCCATTTCAATATCCCAGACCCTGATGACATGCCGACCTACTATTCTCAAATCGCTTTCAAACTAAAAGTAAACAAATTCCGGGCAAACTCCCCTCAATTGATTATTGAAGATCTTTAGCTTTTTTCCTTGAAAAACAGATCACTTTCGTTGTATATAAATTGATTAACAATTTTATGTTTTTCATACTTAAGGATAATTTAATGGCTAAAATCTTTTATACCGGAAACAGGGAAGCAAAACTTCTTTCAAAAATCGAATCGTCCAAAGAACGAGAAAGAATAAAAACCATCAGCGCGATCCGGGACAATGTAGATGCTTTTAGCAATAAAGTTTCCATGAAGCTTATCGAAGAGGGTTTGATTGAGACGGTTTCAAAATCCAGCGTGGAAAATCAGATTGCAAGATGTCTGGACACCCTTTGCAAAGCAGAAGATTTTGATATTGATTATATGGTTGCGCCATTCAGGACACTTGTGTCGAACCCAAATATTGCCAGCCTTTATCTCACAGCGTTTGTGGTGGAAAAACTGATCAACCATAAAGACGTTGTTGATGTCTATGGCAGTGATGATGACATCTATTACTGCATTCAAAAAGAACTGACGGCTCTTATCAAATAACATCCAGTTCTTTAAACACTATTTATAGCTCATGTTCATAACGCCTATTTATGAACATGAGGATGATTTCCATGCCGGTGAACATGCTCATGATGGTGGATGTGAATTTCATCATCTACCAGGATCCTGCCGTCTTCCATGGAATAGATCTTTTCTGTCACTGCACTGACAAAATCAAATTCATGTGAAATTACGAAATAAGAAATATCCAGGTGATTTAGTATATGAACAAGCTTTTCTTTAACCGCCTTATCCAGACCGGCAGTCGGCTCATCCAGTAATAATACTTCAGGTTCCATTGCCAGAACCGCTGCAAGAGCTACAAGCCTCTTTTGTCCGCCGGACATTCGATGGGTCACCTGATCTTCAAACTTTCGTATTTCGAGCCGGTCAAGGGTCGTCTGTGCAATATCCAATGCTTCCGACCGTGAAAACCCCAGATTCAACGGGCCGAAAGCCACATCATCCAGAACGGTCGGACAAAAAAGCTGATCATCAGAATCCTGAAACAGCAAGCCGATTCGGGAACGGATAGCGACAAAATCCTGTTCTTCTCTGAGGGCATTTCCAAACACCGTAATGGTTCCGGAATCCGGTCGGCAAAGCCCCATAATGGTGTGCAAAAGAGTGGTTTTCCCTGACCCGTTTGGTGCCATCATTCCAATCCTGTCCCCCTTGTTGATCTCAAGGTTCAAGTGGTGAAGCACAGGGGTATTGGCTCCTGGATAGGTGTAGGAAATATCTTCGAGCCTGATTATATTTGAATGGTTATTCACAGTTAATCCCTAAAAAGTTTAAATCCAGAATATCTCAAACAAGACCAGGGCTGCTGCAGCAACCAGGACCCCAAAAAAGAATACTGAGTTTAATATAGTTGGATGATACAGGTCAAGTGTGTGAAACTTTTTGTCAAACCCCCGGCACAACATGGCCTGATGGACCCTCTGGCCCCGAAGTGAGGCCCTCACAAACAACATACCTGCCAGATATGCATAGGTTTTATAAGAGTGAAGATTGGTTCCCGGTTTAAACCCCCGAAATTTTGCGGCCCTTAAAAGACGCTGGTACTCTTTTTGAATCACGGCAATATACCGATAGGACATAAGCAAAAGAAACACCAGTTTATCAGGCACGTGAATCCGATGGAGGCCATTGCCCAGTGAAGCGATACTCATGGTGGCGATCAGGGCAGTGAATAACAGGAGAATACAGATGGATTTAAGTGTAATTTTTGCACACAACACCACTCCAGGCCTGCTGATTTCAAGTATGCCAAAACGGAATATCACCTCACCGTCAAAGGTTAAGGGCAGGATAATCCAGATCATCAGTAAAAATCCCAAAAGCGGCTTCAACCTGTTCAAAACATCTTTAATATCCAACCGGGCTATGGCGACCAGCATTATGGAAACCAGCAGATGCAAAAGAACAAGGCTGACATGATCACACAGGGCGGTAATAACTGACAATATTATTGCACAAAGTATACGGACAGAAGGATCCAGCCTGTGAATCATTGAATGGCCAAATGCGAATTTTTCTTCAATCATTTACACCACTCTTTCTTTTAAATCTTTTCAAAACAAATGCCAGCAAAAATATGATCCCCAGGCCACCCAAAATTTTAAAAAAGGAGGGTCCTTTTTCCAGGTTTTGTTTTACGGTCATTGCATCTGTGGTGCTGCTGTCTGAAGGCAGAGAAATTTCATCATAAGCAATCAGCCAATGGGCCTTATGCCCTGCCCCTGCTTCAAGATTAATCGTAAGATCCGAATTCACGCCTTTTGGAATTTTAAAGGCATGATCTCCATTCTCATCTGTCATCCCTTTATGAACCACAGTTCCCTTTTCATCCACGACAACAATCTTACAATTTTTTGCTTTTCGCTTTCCCCCAAAACTGCTCTGGGTATAAATATTACCATCCTCCACCCAGGCAAAAACAATAACCTTATGTGCAAAAGATGGACCTGCCGTCATTATTAGCAGGATCAGGGCCATGCACACTATTATTCTATTTCTCATTCATCAGTCTTTATAGTTGATTCTCAATTTATCTTTTTTGGTAAAATTTCAGGGTAAACTTTAAACAGAAATGCCACACAGAATCCTGTAACAATCCCCTCAATAATCATGATGGGGATATTTGCCCCCACGATAAGCACACAGGTTTCAAAAAAATGTTTATCCGTAAACCAGAGCGCACTGCTCAGCAGGAGTGAAGAAAACAAAATAGCACTGGCTCCGGATAATACGCCTGCCCCGAAGGTAAGCTTTGGCGATTTGCCCAGAAGGGGTAAAAACAGGTAATGGGCCAGTACGGCAGGGACCGCCATTATTACAACATTGGCTCCCAGTACGGTCAACCCGCCATATTGAAAAAATACCGCCTGAAGCAGCAGGGCCACCAGAATGGCTGGAAAAGCTGCAAAGCCTAACAGCAACCCCACAATCCCATTCAATATCAGGTGGACACTGGCAACCCCGACAGGAACATGAATCAGGGATGCCACAAAAAATGCTGAAGACAGCATGGCAACATGAACAATACGGTCGTAATCTATCTTTTTTAACCCAATAGCACATCCTGCCACGGCCACAACAGCACCAGAAGCCAGTACCGGTCCTGAAAGAACCCCTTCTGAAATATGCATCCTACTTTTCCTGCCAGTTTTCAAATTTAACCCAGATCACGGCACCCAGCTCTATATCCTTTTTTTCACCCTTGTACATCATTTTTTCATCTGATGTATTAAGTGCGGCAAACCCCCACCATCCGGATACAGGGGCAGCATAGGTGAACACTCCGTTGGAATCCGCCTTGATGGTCTGAGTCACCATATAATCTGTCGGGGCATGCGCTTTTTTATCCTGATTATAGTATTCTACCTCTACCTCGGCAAACGGGACAGCCTTTCCGTCCAGCTTTACTACACCCTGGAACACATTCCCGGCATAGAGGCCAAAAGGTTTTGATAAGGGAATAATCTCGGTTTTAAGGCCAACCTCCTTATCCCAGCCTTCATCATCGCCAAATGCGGCCACAACGGTTTTGGTATAATGAACAATATAACAATCCTCTGCAGGCTCCCAATAGGGTTGCGGCTCCATTATAAACGTGTATGCCCCAGGCCTTTTAAAGGCATAGTTAAGGTTCCAGGCACTCTCACCCATCACCTTGATACCCTGAAGAGACGGTGTCAGGCTGGTTGATTTATCGCCTGTAACAACTACAACGCTTTTGGGGGTAACCAAAGGCATCCCCACCATTTCAAAAGGATGGGAAAAAGAAAGCTTAAGATCAATATTCCGGGACTCATCCTGCATCACCATATTATCAGACGGGATAACCATGCCAAAGTGAGCAATTCCAACACCAGCATTCAAACCAATACACATGCATATGAGACAAACCAGTTTCAAATATTTCATTTTATTTCTCCTGAAAAAAACAAAAACCACCAAAGGAGTCTCTCGAAAATTCGTTTTCGATTTTTTTTACCTTCGTGGTTTAGCGATATAAGTATAATTTTTTTTGTTTTTCTCCAGGCTTCTGCCTGAAATTAATAAGTAAGTCCTACATTTTCTTTACCAACATGTCAACAATGAATAAAAATCTTATTTTCACATAAATGATTCTGTTGTTGTATAAGACTCAATTCCCCACCAAAAACGTCCAGTATTATTGGTACCAAAGCATTGATCTCACCACAAGATGTGCATGGAAAATACTAAAAATTAATGAAAAATCGGAGCTTTCCTGTTCAAAATTTTCAATATGTTTGAACTTTTGTAGACCCACAAAAACTTTCCACAATTAGCACAAAATTTACCCAATCTGGGCAATTAATTTCATAGGTGAAAATATCTATAAGCCTTATAAAAGGCTATGAAAAAGCCTTCTATGCCATGCGATAACCAGGTATATTTTTTGCATATACAAATTATAATTTTGATACGCTTATTATTTTTATGGAGACAATATGAAAAAACTATTTCAAGTGATTTTTATAGCTATTCTCGTTTTTAGTACTCCTAATTTTTTATTTGCAGAATTTTATGGAGTAGGTGTTCCAATTGATCCCTCTTATCCAGCAGACACTTTCGAAGGAAGCGGTTTCGCTTCAAAATCCTTTACCGCCGCTGGTGGGGCAACGATAACATTTTCATATAATTTTATATCAAGAGAAGTTAGTGCTGGGGGAAATGATGTAAATGATTGGTTTGGGGTTGCATTAATGGATGCAAGAGATGGAAGCGTTTTAGATGTTCAACAAATTGGAGATGTTTTCGGTTCAACTTGGACCCCTATAAACAATTGGAACCCCGTAATCGGACCTGAGGGCGATGTTTTTTTTGCCCAAACAGGCATTAATTCCGGTAGTTATGTAATTCCTTCAGCATACCATGGTTCTAATGTCATTTTGGGAATTGGCGTTTTTGACTTAGTGGACCCTGTTTTACCTTCAGCTCTTTTAATTGACAACATAAACCTGGCAGGAGGAGATTTTGAAACTGATCCTTTTGACACCAGCGGTTATTTTGGCTCATCTGATTCATATGCAGGTCCTACTGGACTATTTGAATGGATGGCGACGGGTTCTGGTCCAATTGGGGTAGATGAGCCAGGATCTGGTTCTTTCGCATATATCTCAACTTTTGCTGGCCCGCTTGCACCTGTTCCTATACCATCCACAATTTCTCTTCTTGGTATTGGTCTTTTAGGCCTTGTCGGAATGAGTAGAACGAAAAAACGATAGCAAAATATTATAGAGATTGTTAAGGGCAGAATCAGAAATGATTCTGCCTTTCTTATTTTAGTGAATGATACACATAAAAGTAATGTCTTATCAAACTCAAGGATTATCTTATCTCTTTGCTATTGTTTTGTGCATGTATTCTCAAAGATCTTAAACTGAACCGCAACTCCCCTTACAAAATTGCTTTTATTTTTTAATCCATTTTCCGTCCGGTTTCTGAAAATATTGACCAGGTTTTGCTTTCTGTGCTTTTCGTTTGGCCTGAACTTTTTCAACAACATCCACGGTGGTTTTCTGTTGTTTTGCAAAATGGGTATAAATGGCTTTCCTGTCTCTGTTTTCAGCCGCAACAACAGCTTCGGAAGCGCGTGCGGAACCTACAAAGGCCAGATACCCTCTGTTGTTTTCCCCGACAATCCCTTTTGCTTTCAACTCCGCTATTACCGGAATCCGTTGCTTCATTCTTTCCTTGATACCACCAGCAAAAGCCAGCTGGGATGAAATAATCAGACAAACTATCAGCAACACTTGAATTTTAAATATATAACGAATATTCATCTTTCCTCCTATTCTTCAATTTTCTCTTCTTCAGCTTCGATATCATCAAAAAAGTCGTCAAGCGCCTTTTCCACTCTCACATTAACATCAATGGTAATGTGAATGGGTTTTATTTCAACAGGTTTAAGCTCAACCTGGTGACTGGACTGACATCCGGTAAACATAAAGAGAACAAGGAAAAATGCGATGGGAATCATCATTCTGGGCATACACACTCCTTTTATTTTAAGATTGATTTTAATTTATTACCAAATTTCATAACTTCATTAAAGGGAAGATTTAGATTCACATCCAGTTTTATTCCCTGGAAATGAGACCCGGGGCTGGCTGCGTCCACACGAACAAACCGGCCAATCTCCTTTTTATACTCAAACGGCATAATATGTGAGGGTTTGCCATCCAGCTCCATGTTCACATACAGGGTATCTTCAAAAGTATTGAATACCAGCTTTGCCCACTTATAATTAAAATTCTTCAATGCCTCACGAGCCACGTCAAGTTCTGCAAATTGCGGACTGTCGAGAGGTATCCCTGCTGTGAGGACATCTGTATTCTCAACCTTAATTTTGCCACCGCTGCCGGGTGTGGAAAACAAAAAACCATTATCAAAAGAAATATTTCCATTTGAATATACTATGGGAATCCGGCCATTGAGCGTCCCACTTCCATCTGCATTAAAAGCACCAACCTGTTCAAGCAGCTTTGTCAGCTCCAGCCGGTCGCAATACAGTGAAAAGTTATAAGTATCTGTTTCATGGGGAAAACGGATAGCCTCCGTGCTCACAAGACCATTGCACCATTTAAATCGAATATTTTCGATCAAAAGAGAAGCTGCATCTTCGATGGAAAAACGGACCCTGGCATCACTGATCCTAACTTTATCAACCTGGACCTCATCAATCGTAAGCACCTGGCCGGGAATAGTTTCCGGGACCAGCAGGTTATTAAAGCTGACCATCGCATTTACGCCTGTAGCTGTAAATTTTGAGTCCGGGATATGAACGCTTCCGTTTTTAATATTTGTCTGTAGAAAACTGGATATTTTGTTGTTTTTCAATCCCAATTGACCTTTTGCCGAAACCGTCGCCTTAATTTCACCATCCTGAAAAAATTGGGGAACTGCTTTCTTAACTTCGGCCTGTGTCAGCACGAAAGGCTCAATACTAAAATCCATGTTGCCATACAAGCCGTTTTCAAATCCTGCTGCGGCATTAAATGCGAGTACGGCCTTTTTTATCGGATGGGAAATAGCACTGCCGTTAATCTTGACTTCCTTCATGCCTGTTTGAACCACCCGGCCCTGTGATGAAAATCGATACTGATCATTATACCTGATATTTGCGATTGAATAACGGCCTTTAGAGTTTTTGGCAGATGCCGGATACTGATACGGAATTTCAAAAGAGATCCCCGACATTTTGGTTTTGCTCTCCTGCAGGTCAGCAGTTCCACCAAAAGCATTTACTACAATATCGGCAGTGGGTTTGCTGTTTTTGTCATACTTAAACATTCCCTGAACACCAATCTTTGGAAAAAAAACTTCTGCAATATTGGATAAAGCCCTGGTATGTTCTGCATTGATATTAATTTTCCCCACTCCCTTTTCCGGGTTGCCGTTAACAGATATAGACACCGCAGGGGACTTAATGCTCACTTTATTTTCAGCCTGCTCAAATAAAAATTCTTTTATCTTTCCAGTGTTCAATTTCAAATCAAAAGAAATGCCATCTCCCAGATGAAGATCTGCTTTGTATTCCAGGAGGATAGCCGCTGCCATTTTATGAGATATCTCCATGCTGCCCTGACCGGAAATGGTGTCCTGATCCACTAAAAAAGTTGACTGAACCTCTCTTATCTCTGCTGTAACAGGCATATCAATACCCACACGGGATACATAAAGCTCCCATTTTTTTACAGGCATAACTGATGAAAGCCTGAAATCAATGGGGCCTTCAAGCCGGAACTGCTTTGCCGCTTTGGGGACAAATTGGGTCAAATGACCGGCATTAAATGAGTTCGCAGTAATCTTTACTTTTTCAACCCCTTTTTCCAAATCATACTCAACCAGGCAATTTATCTTTTCACCAAAGGGATAAAGCGATGCCTTCGCAACCATCCTGCCTTTCTCAAAATAAATTTTAGATAACATCTCAAGGGGAATTATAAATTCCTTCCCCTTTGCATGAAGAATGATCTTTGAATTCTTTAAAATTAATTTTTCCGGCAGATATTGCAAAAAAGAGAATATTTTTTGATCTGATTTCTGCTTTGATTTATGTTCTGGTTTCTGTTTTGATAGAGTTTCAAATTCAATCCCTGGAATCTGAATCTGATTTGCTTCATTTAATTTTGCCTTGATTGTCAGGCCGGAAACAACAATCTTTCTTATTTGAGGAGAAAAAATCGATTTAAAAGCATATTTGATATTGAGCCCGTCAATGGATATACCGTCGGCAACACTGATATGAGAAATAAAAGTGCTGGAAAGACCCAACTTCTCTATCTCAAACCCAATGGGTGCGATTTTTGAAAACTTTGCCAGCCTGCTTTTAAGCTGCGGCTCTACAATGCTTGGCAAGGCAGCAAACACTCCCAAAATAAGAATGAAACACGCGGCAAAAAAACAGGCAGCAATAAAGAGAATCTTTTTAAATCGCATTTTTAATATTCACTGTTAAATACATGTCTCCCTTGATCCCACTGGGCATGGACCGGCCCATCCTGGCCAGGCGCAGGCGGGTGCCCTGCTTAACCCCAGCAGGAATCTTGACCTTATACAATGGTTTATAAAACCCCCAGGGAATGGTCACCATTTTACTTACCCCGGAAATGGCCTCAAGGGAAGTAATATTAATTTTGCCATGCAGATCTGGACTGTCCGGGTTATCCGGACTGCCGGATGCAAGGATCATTTGAAGTTTCGGTGTTCTTTTTTTAGCTGTAAAATGTCGGATTTTATTTTGAGTACTGCTCTGGGGAACACCCTGGTTCATTTTTACCAAAACGAGCCCTGCGATAAACCCTCCAATGTGTGCCCACCAGGCAATACCAGCACCGGCTCCGCTTCCGGCAGCATTCAAGAACTGAAAAAGAAACCAGATTCCTAAAAAAACAAAGGCCGGGATTTCCACGAACCACGGAATAATAATAATGGGAATCACAGTCAAAATCCTTGATTTGGGGTATAACAGAAAATAAGCCCCCATGACCCCGGCAATCGCACCGCTTGCCCCGATGGTCGGCACCGGCGACATCGGGTTTAAAAGGAAGTGAAACAACCCTGATACAAGACCGCAAATAACATAAAAGCCTATAAATCTAAGCGGCCCGAAATGATCTTCCACATTATCTCCGAATATATACAGGGTCCACATATTACCGATAAAATGCAAAACCCCGCCGTGAAGAAACATATAGGTAAACAGGGATAACAGTTGATTTAAAAATGGGAAATGTCTGGACACTTCATTTACAGTGTATTTGGCTGGAACAAGCCCATAGGAGTAAAAAAAAAAATCATTATCCATTCCCACATGGAGTTGCAATATAAACACTGCAAGATTTATCCCCATCAAGCTGTAGGTAATAATGGGAAAACAACTGGAGGGCTGGGTGTCTCGGATGGGGATCACTTGACCACCCTCAGGATATGCCTGCTTTCGAGAAACAGTTTAAGACGTTTTAAAATCTCCATCACAGCATCTTCAATGGTCATCTCGTCATCTTCCAGGGCTGTTGAACACTGCTCTAAAAGTGTTTTATTTTCCGAGTCGAATCCAACCCTGTGCCTTGCATAATCCAGCATAACAAAATAGAGCATCTGAATATTACGCGGTTCTAGTTTAGCGATAAACGTTTTCCCTTTTAACGAAAGGTCATCACTTAAAATCTCTACAGCTTGCTTTATGGAAGAGGGGAAATCTTCTCCATTGATCTCCCCGGGTAGAAGAAACTTTATATCCCTGTCTTTTCCAGTATCCAGAAACAAAAGATACAGCATGGTTTCCAAAACGATTTTCACATCCCTGTAGATGCCTGGAAAATTACTGAGCCTGGGGCCTGCCACATTTAAAACTTCAAGCTGATTCTCCAACACAAATGATTTGGAGATAATGGCGGATTCAAACGCATCGTTATTGAGCAGGTCAATGGTACAGTTGGGCTTACCTATTACTTTTGCAAAACTCTGCGTCAATTTTGATCCGCCTGTCAATTCTCCATATGAAAGAATCAGGGTACCATGGGAATCCCGGATATTCTGCCGGGTCCTCTCCCTGTAATCCGGTGATTCCATCTCCTGCAGCCTGTATTTAAGCGGCAGTGTCCCGTCTTCTGTTTTTCTGCCCTCCGGGACCCATCCGCCATGCTCAACATTAAATTTTAGTGCAACATCCAGAGCTGCCCTGTCTGCCCCGGTCTGTCCGCCTGAAATTATTTTTTTTAACATTTTACTTCATCACCGCCTTGTAAATAATCCTTTTCTATCATACCAGTAAGGGGTATAACTTCAATATAATTTTACCTCTTTAACTGATTTGCAGCAGGCGTATGAACATACCTTCCCAAAAAGAATGTTTTAAACTGATCAAAAAAATGAAAATGATGGATCATATTGTTGACCATTCAATTATGGTATCTAATGTAGCCACTTTTCTAACCATTAAACTCAAAGAACATATACCGGCTTTAAATACGAAACTGGCAATGTCTGCAGGCCTGCTCCATGACATTACAAAAACCAGAAGTTTTACCACCAAAGAACTTCATTCCGAAACCGGCGGAATCATGTTGACTGAGCTTGGATACCCGGAAGTGGGAGATATTGTCCGACAGCATGTTATGCTGGACTCTTATAAAACCAGCACGCCGATTTCAGAAAACGAAATTGTAAATTATTCCGACAAAAGAATATTGCATGACCGGATCGTTTCCCTGAAAAAGCGGATGGAATATATCCAGTTGCGCTATTGTGCAAAAAAACATTTTAAAGATCTTTTCGAAATAATGAAGGCCAACAGCCTGAATCTGGAAAAAAAAATTTTTGCCCCACTGGATATAACACCCAGCCAATTATCTAACAGCATGGCAGAAGGAATCAAAAAAGAAGACTGGACTTTGAAATAATCAGTCCACAACAAAACACTGTACAAGCCTGAATAAATCGTTGATCTCGAATGGTTTTGCAAGAAATGCATTTGCTCCCCAGGCCTGCGATGTTTTCTCATAATCAGACACACCGGACATGATGATAAAAATTTTGTCCGGATATTTTTCTTTTACACGACTCATGAGCTCAAACCCGTTGATTTCAGGCATATCAACGTCGGATATAACGATATCCACCTCGTTCCCTTCCTGAATATAATCCAGTGCACTTACAGGATTGTCAAAAGACAGTACTTTGCGGTTCACACAATAGGTTAATGCTGTAACCGTTAATTTTCTGATCATCGTATCATCATCAACAACCATTATTTTTACATTGTCAATTATGGCAGATTCTCCTATTAAAATTAATCAGGCAACCTTCAACACTTTATCAAATAATTTTAGTTTTTGATGGGGAAATGCTGATTCCTCTATCATTTGAATATTATCCAGCATGGCCTCCCGCCGATGGACTCCCATGGGGTAGTTTTCTCCAATCATCGCTGCTGCCATAACACTGAGCAGCTTGACCCGTTCCCTGAACAGATGAGAAGAGGTGGTCTGTCCGATAAAGGAGGTATCGAGCCGTGCTATTTGTTTGTGGATAGTTGCTGCATTTTCAAGCGCTGCTTTTTTCCTGTGAGTCCCAATGGGATACCCTTTTACTGCAGCTTTGACCATAACAATCAAGAGGTGAAGGCGGGAAAGAAATATATCTTTTTCCAGCATGGGGCGCATCAGATGATTACCAGGGCCAAATCTTTTCATATGCAGCTCTTTTTTTATAATTTTATTATTAAAAATCAGCTACCCCTAAGTATCACATATATTCAATTTATCAACTCTTTTCTTGATTTATTTTTACTGAATTTCACCCACTTCGCCAATCGCTTTGACAGTCCTTTGTATCCGGTCTTTCAAGGCCAGAATTTTTGCCTTCTGATCTTCTTTTTCCGAATACCGCATTGATATAAGTGCATCCATTTCCTCCCGGTATGTTTTATACCGGTTAAAACGCCGGGCAATTTTCTCTTTAAAATTCCTCACTGAGGCATCAATTAAAGGAGTAAAATAATTTTGCTCCAAATCCAGGCGGTATTGAGCAAATTGCCGGGTTACAGATTTCAGGTTTTCCTGCTTGATTTTCAAAACAGCTTTGTCCAGTCCCGGGGAAAAAGAGATGCTTTTCTTTTTGTTGAATACAGATTTTGCAATCTGCACCAAAGTCTGCAATCCAAAGTCTGTAAAAATATCTATTCTCATTTTGGGTGTGTATTGGGCCTCAAAAATCACATGCGCTAATTGTATGCCCAGTATTTTCTTTATAGTATCAAGATCAATGGATTCCTGGACGCCCCCCTGCGAAGGGTCGGACTCAGACCGGCCTATGTTGTGATAGCTGCCTGCTGCTATATCAACCTGGTAGGAGTCAAACAGGGATTGAAAATAAGATGATATTCTTGCTTCCTGAATTTTGGCAAACTGATGTATTTGAGGGCGAACTGTTTCAACGGAGTATAGATCCAGCTCCCTTTTCACATCTTGAAACAAAAAATACAGAATCTTTTGAAATCCTGTTTCCTTGACCATTGAACGGTATTTCTCAACATCGATCTGAATGCTTTTTATAAAATCCTGGACATGGGGTAAAATCTCCTGGCTGTCCCCTTCAAAAAAACCGGCAATATTCAAACGAATCTCATCTCTAAGCCCTTCTGCAGCACCGTCAATGGAATTGGCCACAATGGCTTCCA
The DNA here is from genome assembly GCA_033851995.1 of Desulfobacteraceae bacterium. Lineage (GTDB taxonomy): Bacteria > Desulfobacterota > Desulfobacteria > Desulfobacterales > Desulfobacteraceae > Desulfobacula. The sequence goes on from JAWSVI010000007.1 coordinate 173,398, forward strand.
GGCGGGATGCGTTTTGAAGCAGTATTTTCAAAGAATTCCGGGCATTCTCCTCCTTGGATTTATCAGAAGATAACAACTCTATTGTTATCCGGGCCTGTTCCTCAAGATGGCTTAAAATCATGGATATGCGCTTCAGATGATTTGAAACCAGCAGCCGGTGCTGGTCTTTTTCAATCACCTGCCGGAACAACTTGTTAAATTCTTCAGAATGTTGATTACAATACTCCACCAGCTTTTTTTCCAGATCCCAGAGTTCCATCCGCCTTTGGTCTTTTGGATTCAATTTGGCAGATCGTTTGGAAAAAAGGTTATAAAGTGCAGAAAAAGAGAAAATTTGAGGCTGAATTTCCAAAAACTCAAGGTTATCCCTGATACCTGTTTCAATTTTAATCAAATCATCAATATTTTCATGCTCAGACAGATCACAATTGTTCACAAAAATTATATTATCCAGCCTGCCCAGGCTTTTAATCCGTCGAAGAAACATGATATCCGCCTGCCTCAAACCTGTCCGGGAACTGACACAGTATATAATAAGATTCGCTGCTTCAAGGTAGTTCAATACCTGAAGCAACTGGGCCGGGTCTGTGGAATCCGCCCCCTGGCAGTCTGCTATTTCAACATTGGGATCAATGGTCTTTCCATATACATCAAGACAGGCATCCTTTACATAAAATGCCTTGTCTGGGTCAGAGGTATACAATTTGTGATTATCAAACTGGCTTGAAGAAAAACAGGTGGTGCTTTCATCTGCCTGCACCTGGTCCTTGCAGGCATCAAATCCTTTTAGCGCATGCCTCATCAATAAAGCTTCCGGCCTGATTTGATCATCGATTGCTAAAAAATCATGAACAATGCTTTGATAGGCATTTTCAAGGTGTTCCCGGTCTTTTTTCCTTCGGATATCAAAACGGCCTTCACCCTGCATCTGATCATTATCTGCATTTGCCGGAAACATTTGAAGGGCGTTTTGCAGTTGGACATTGATTTCATCCCATGATTTAAAAAACAGACTGGCCTGATTCTTTTTCCCTTTTCGTATCCGGGTGGTAATTGAAGTGACAACCCCTGCACCGCGTTGAACCAATTCCTTTCCAGCCAGGGAGTTTACAAAAGTACTCTTGCCGGATTTAATGGCTCCCACAACAGCGATTTTTAATCGCCCATCTTGAATAAGCTCAGGAATTTGTCTGCACTCTTTGTGATAATGCTCAATTTCAGCATTATCTATTTGAGGGATATCTTTTGCCGTATCAAGGATATCCAGACTGTCGTTTATAATTTTTTCAACGGAGGTTAATGGCGGAATATTATTTGTCATCATATGGGTTGGGAAATCAATAAATCATCATCATGGCTTTGTCATACCGCAGCTCGGTATTGGTTGAAAATATGATTTCTTCAGACATGGGGCAGGTCAGCCATGCTGAGTCGTTCAATTCATTATCCAACTGCATGGGCCCCCATCCGGCACATCCAAGCAGGATCATAAAAGATTCAGGTCCTTGCTGGACGGCTATGGCCTCAAGAATATCTCTTGAATTACTCAGGGCAAGCCGGTCAGATACTTTAAGACTTTCGTTCCAGTCAAAGGGAGGGCCGTGCAAAACAAAAACGCCGCTGGGCTGTACAGGCCCGCCAAGGTAAATTTCAAGGCTGTCAACGCTTTTATCACACTGGATATTTAAATCCTCAAACAACTCTCTTCCAGTTAAAAGAGGGTGCACTTTATTTACAATAAACCCCAAAGCTCCTGATTCATTATGTTCACACATGCAGGTGACGGTCTGGGCAAAATTCGGGTCTGGAAGTCCTGGAATTGCAAGCAGGAATTGCCCTTTTATACTTTGTGAAATCTCATCGGTCATGGACCAGCTCCGTATTATATCTTGACATCGTAATTATGGTTTACGTATAGTTGTTAAAGCTGTAGTTTTAAATATTTTTCTTTGATTTGCAATAGTTTTTGTCAATAAGGCCCTGCTAATGAATGATTTTATTTCTAAAACCGGCAACATCGATAAAGCTGCCGTGGTCAACGGGGACAAAAAGCAAAACAGACCTGCTGGCAAAGGCAGTGGCTCGTTTGATCATATCCTGGAAGGACAAGTAAAGCAGGCCACTGAAAACACAGCTTCAAAACCCCTTGAGACACTACCAGAAATCCAGAGCCCGGTTAAAATACCTTTGCTGTCCCCTTCTTTTGACACTGCACAATATGCAAAAAGAGTGGAGGCATCGCTTGATCTGCTTGAGGCTTATGCAGCCACTCTGGACACACCGGATAAGACCCTGAAACAGGCCAATGACATACTGGAGAAAATCCTGAAACAGACTCAGAACCTGGTTGTCGACTTTGAAAAATCCTCACCTCAGGACCCTGAACTGTCCAATATCCTTAACCACTTGATCAGTACGGTTGAAACAGAAAGAATTAAGTTTGACCGTGGGGATTACACGGCCTGAAAAAATCGGAATTTAATTTTCTTTTCTGCCATAAACATCATCAAAGCGGACAATATCATCTTCTCCCAGGTAGGAACCAGTCTGGACTTCTATCAATTCCAGGGGAATCTTTCCGGGATTTTCAAGACGGTGCACATATCCAAGGGGGATATATGTGGATTCATCTTCCTTGAGCAAAACTTCCTCCTCCCCTCGTGTAATCAATGCGGCCCCTGAAACCACGGTCCAGTGTTCCGCTCTATGAAAATGCTTCTGTAAAGACAATTTTGCACCGGGTTTTACTGTAATCCGCTTCACCTGAAACCTGGATTCAATATCCATGGTTTCATAGGAGCCCCACGGCCGGTAAACCCTGCTGTGGCTGACTGCTTCATCCCGGCTTTTCTGCTTTAACTGCTCCACAATCTTTTTGACATCCTGAACACGGTCTCTTGGGGAAACCAGAACGGCATCCTTTGTTTCAACAATAACAAATTTTTCCATACCAACTGCTGCAACCAACCTGCTTTCAGAACTGATATAGGATTCCTTTACATCATAGGTCAGGATATCCCCTTTAAGAACATTATTTTCTGCATCCTTTTGACCGGTCTGCCACAGGGCGTCAAAAGAACCCAGATCATTCCAACCGGCGGAAAAGGGAATCACAATTCCTTTGGACGTTTTTTCCATGACTGCATAATCGATAGAATCTGATGGTATTTTTTTAAAGCCCTCAAGTCCAAGCCTTAAAAAATCAAGGTCCTGAACCCCATCAGCCATAACTTCCCTGCAGGCAGCCATCATTTCAGGCGCATGGATTTCAAGTTCGGCAATTATGGTTGAAGCACTGAACATAAACATCCCTGAATTCCAGCAATATTCGCCGGATTCCAAATAACTTTTTGCAGTTTCAAGGTCCGGTTTTTCAACAAACCGATCGATTTTTGCCGCGCCTGTCCCCTCTTCTATTGTTTCCCCTTTTTTAATATAGCCGTAACCTGTTTCCGGCATATCCGGTATTATACCAAACGTAATCAGGCTGCCTTGCCTTGCAAATTCAAAACCCGCCCGTATGGCATCATGAAATTGAGGTATATTCTCAATCACATGATCAGCCGGCAATATCAGCAAAACAGGATCATCCTCTTCATTTCCATTTTCCGGACACTGAGTGGCTTTTAATGCAGCGAGTGCAATTGCCGGGGCCGTATTTCTGCCCACAGGCTCCAGTAATATGGCATGGGGAGGGATCTTAATCTGCCTGATCTGTTCAGCCGTCATAAACCGGTGCTCTTCATTGCACACAATGATCGGAGAGCCGATGTCCGAATTTTTATTGAGCCGAAGAAGTGTATTTTGCAGCATGGTGTTTTCATTGTAGATATCAATGAGCTGTTTTGGATAAAGCTCCCTTGACAGCGGCCACAATCTTGTACCGGAACCGCCTGCGAGAATCACGGGGGTAATCATGCTATTTCCTTTATATTAGGGTTTTGTTGCAGTAAATACATTGATAATCAACCCATGATTTACCGGGTAAGAATCTATTGTGTCAAGTAAGAATCCGGTTTGGATCAACCATGCTTTTATCTTTTCTTTTTCAAACCCAAGCCAGGAACCACCCATGATCTGCTTTACTTTTTCAAGGCTATGTTTTTCAAAATCAGATAAAACAAACACACCGCCTGATTTTAGTATCCTGAAGGCCTCGGAAATTGGAGATACCGGCTGGGAGATATGGTGCAAAACCATGTTCATTACAGCAGTGTCCATCTCCCGATTGCGCATGGGCAGATGCTCAAGCTCACCAAGCCGCAACTGGGCCCCAGTTTCAGACAGCCTGAGCCGGGCCTGTTCAAGCATTTCCGGGGAACTGTCTACACCGATCAGCTTATCCAGTAATGGAGATGCCAGGCGCTCCATCAATTCGCCTGTACCACAGCCAAGATCAGTAATATTACCTTTGGAAATGACTTTTTTTTCAAGTACAGCATTTAAATCAAACTCGCCAAAAAACTCTTTTTTCAGGTGATCCCACCTGTGGGCAACTGTTTTAAAAAATTTTTTGGTTTTATTCTGACGAGCCTGAATCATATCCCGGGCTTTTTGAATGTCCAGGACTGCTGATTCCTCTTTTTCCAGGTTTTGATCTACAAAGCCAATCAACGGGCTCACCTGCTCATCATCGGTTGCCGAATAATAGATATAGCTTCCGTCCCGCCTGGAAGTCAAAAGGCCGGATTCCACCAGAATTTTCAAATGCCTTGAAACACCGGATTGTATCATATCCACAACCAGAACGATTTCATTTACGTTCAGTTCATATTTACTCAGCACATAAAGAAGCCTCAAACGCGTCTTATCTGAAAGTGCTTTAAAACATTTACTCAGGTCCATATCAAATCAGGCCCATTTTAAATAAGCTAATCAATTTTAAAATTCCCTTTATCCTCCCGGATGCTGAAATTTGACAGCTTATATCATGAATTTCAAGTTTTTTTGCCTGCACTTGGGTAAAAATGTCAGAACAGCTTGCCCAGGAAGGGCTGGTGGATTTTTTTTAATAGCAGAATGGACATATTATTCAGGCAGCAGGCTTGAATCTATTTCAAACCCGCTGCCTGAATGATTTTATTTTACGGCCAGAACCGGACACGGAGCTTCTAGGATAACCACCTGAGCAGTGGATCCAAAAAGCAGCTTACCCACTTTTGAACGATTTTTCACACCGATGATAACTTGATCGACATTTTTTTCTTTGGCAAATTTTACAATATCTTCGCCTGTTTCAAGACCTCTGACCAAAAGGTGGGTCTCGTTTTTAATCCCTTCCTCATTGAAATACGATGTTATCTCCTCAAAATTTTTCTCGGCTTCATCAATTTCATCTTTTTCAGTTTTATCTCCACCCATCAGGGAAGTTACGATCAAAACTTCTCCATCAAATGCTTTAGCATGTTTGGCTGCTACTTCCATGGTTTTTTTACCGATACGGCCTTCTTTGTATCCCAACAGAATTTTCATTTTTTCCACCTTCCATTTCGTTATTAAGAAAACTGACCCAACCAATCAAACGTCTACTGCCCATCATACTTCGATTGAATATTTCAACATTTATCACAAAACACAACATTTTTGTATAAAAAAGCGATCCACAACCTTACACCCCGGTCTCTATTGTTTCGGAAAAACCTCATTAACAGGCTAATCAGATCAATTAAAAACCAAAAGATTGACCTCTAAAAGAGTTTCAGGCTCATATGACATTTTAGCCTGCCTCAGCCCTTTAATTCCAAGATCCTGCTCCCTGTTAAGATATCGGCACTTACCTCTAAGATATTTGGCTGTTTCATGATTAATGACCTGTGCTGAGCCCTTAAACTGATAACAGGATTTCTCAAAGTGAATATCATAGGTATTGTTATTCAGTGGGCTGAAAACTGAAAATGCCACGAGATCATCACCTATCATTAGACACAAACCTTCAAGGCCAATCTTTTCAAAATCATCAAACGCTCTTATCAGTGCCATGTGTTCATTTTCAATACCGGGCAGAAATCTTTCATGACTGTTATAAATTTGATCAGCAAGAAGTTTTGCTTTCTCTATGATTTCCCCTTCCATCAGTTTAACCGAAGAGTTCGGATATTTTCTGTGAAATTGAGAAATAAGATTTTTCTTTTTATGAAGCTTGCTACCCTTTAAATCACAAAGCGCATCCACAGAGTAGATGTATTCTGCAAATTCTCTTTTATCAACAATGGTATAAAACTCTTTGATTTCCGGAAATTTTTCAAGGTACTGTAAAGGAACAACGCCAATATCTGAGCCCATGCCTAATTTCTCCATATTCTGAGAAAAAAGAGCCAGTTCATCAGGCGCCATTTCTTTTCCAATAGGCAGAAAAGAACACCTGTTCACGGCATCATAAACCACTAGTCGTTCTTTGTATATGCTCCATTGATTCTGGTAAAGTTCTTCCCAGCAGTAGATGTTTGCAAAACTATATTCACATGACTGGGGTTGAAATTTATCAACATAGCTTTGAATAATTTTTTTATCATCAATTTCAATTGAACGAAAATCAGGGAATTGTATTTCCTCATCAACTTTGAGAGATGCTTTTGCTATACACATTCAATCATTCCTTTATGGCAGGGTAATCGCTTTTTTATAAACTGCACTAAAGATAAAGACAGATACTGATTAGTCAAGCCTAACCGGCTATTAAGCAAATAAGGACCAACAAACTGTGCATGTTGTGGTCAAGCCAAAGGGCCGGATACAAAAAAAGGGTCTCAGAAGACTTCTGAAACCCTTGATTTTATTATGGAGGCGGCTTCCGGATTTGAACCGGAGAATAACGGCTTTGCAGGCCGTTGCCTTACCCCTTGGCCAAGCCGCCGTGTTTTATGGAGCGGGAAACGGGATTTGAACCCGCGACTTCGACCTTGGCAAGGTCGCACTCTACCACTGAGTTATTCCCGCTCAGCAAACAAAAGAGATTTATATACGTGAATGGCAAATTTGTCAATATTTAATTTGCCAAATTAACCGTTCTTTTTGTTCCAGTCAGCCATAAAAGCATCAATACCTTTATCGGTCATATGATGACCTGCAAGTTTTTTAATTACCCCATACGGGATAGTCGCAATATCTGCACCCATCAGTGCAGAATCCAAAACATGCAGCGGGCTTCTGACAGAGGCCACAATAATCTGGGTATCAAAATCATAATTGGCATAAATCTGGACGATTTCTTCTATCAGTCCCATGCCTTCCTGGGCAAGATCATCCAGGCGGCCGACAAACGGGCTGACGTAAGTTGCACCGGCTTTAGCCGCCATAAGCGCCTGCAACGCAGAAAAAACCAGGGTAACATTTGTTTTGATACCTTCAGAGGCCAAAGTTTTGACTGCTTTGAGCCCTGGAACCGTCATGGGTATTTTAACAGCAATATTATCTGCAATCTTTACCAGATCCCTTGCTTCCTCAACCATTCCCTCATACTCCAGGCTGATCACTTCTGCACTTACCGGGCCGTCTACAATCTTACAGATATCTGCGATGATCTCTTTGAATTCGCCATCTTCTCTGGCAATCAGGGAAGGATTGGTGGTCACTCCGTCAACCATACCCATATCATTGGCATCCTTGATCTGATCAATATTTGCAGTATCAATAAAAAATTTCACGTTACGCCTCCTCATCCAGAAGAATCACCTCCTGGCTTTCTTGTTTTTCTATTTTTTTTAACAATTCATCTGCACTTTCTTTAAGAACAGGATGAATTTCATGGGCTCCTATATCACACATTGGTATCAATACGAAACACCTTTCGTGCATCCGGGGATGCGGAAGCTCCAGGCGCTCTGTTTTTATAATCATATTACCATAGTAAATAATATCCAGATCTATTATCCTTGGGCCGAACCGGAAGGGTTTTCCATCTTTATCCAAAAATTGTTCCAGGTCCTTTAGAGCAGACAAAAGATCTTCTGCTTCCAGGGACGTCACTATCTTTACAGCTGCATTTACAAACCAGTCCTGGTCTGTAAAGTTCTGGGGCTGAGTCTGATAAAACTGTGAGACATCTTTTACATCAATTTTGTCATGTGCCTGTAAAAGGCCAATGGCCCCTTCCAGGTTCTTTTTCTTATCACCTTTGTTGGAACCAATGCTCAGATAAGCAACATTTTGATCCATCTTATTTATACTCAAACTGAATCGTTTTTGAATACGGGCTTCTTATTTTGTCCGGATCCACTGCCTGAACCCTGAAATAGTATTTAAATCCTTTCTGGACAGGAGCATAAAATTCCATCATCGGCATATCAACCACCCCTGCGGATTTAAAATCAAATGGGCACCCTTCGCATGCTTCAAATGTCTTTTGAGCCATAAAAATCTCAAAATATTCCGGTTTTAAGGCTGCACTTTTTTCATTAATCTCATGCTTCCACGCCAACTGGACATCCTTATCCATATGGATCAGTTTTAAATCATAGGGTGCCGCAACTTTACCGGCCTTGTTCTCCGGTGGAAGTGGAGGCCCTTTCTTTCCGCATCCTGCAAATGCAAAAAACGTCAATAAAAACACCAGGGCAGTTGTGTATCTGAATGCATTTTGCCGTATCATGTTACCCCCGCAATTCAACTTGTGCTTTTTCAATGGATGCCTTTACATTATCAAAACTGGTGCCGCCATACGAAATCCGTTTAGATATCATGGTATCAATGGCAATGGCTTTATAAATATCTTTTTCGATGAGATCGCTTAAATCCTTGAATTCCTCAAGGCTCAGATCTTCCAATTCTTTGTTATTTTCTAATGCATAGGCCACTGCCTTTCCGGCAACAGAATGGGCTTTTCTAAACGGCATACCCTTTGAAACCAAATAATCAGCCAGATCCGTGGCACTCAAAAATCCCTTTGTACAAGCCGCATACATATTATCTTTATGGATGGTGATATTTTTAAACATCCGTGTATAAACATCCACACATATTTTGAGGGTATCAACCGTATCAAACAGGGGTTCTTTGTCCTCCTGCATATCTTTGTTGTACGCCAGGGGCAGAGATTTCATCAATGTCAGGATAGAGACCAGATTCCCCACAACACGGCCGGTTTTCCCCCTGACCAGTTCTGCAACATCCGGATTTTTTTTCTGGGGCATAATACTGGAGCCTGTGGTAAATGCATCTGAAATGGTAATAAACGAAAACTCAGCAGAACTCCACAAAATCAATTCTTCGGAAAGCCTTGAAAAATGGATCATACAGATGGATGCAGCAGACATAAATTCCATGGCAAAATCCCGGTCAGACACCGAATCAATGCTGTTATCCGAAACTTTTGCAAATGAAAGCACCTGGCGAGTAAATTCCCGGTTTATGGGATATGTAGTTCCGGCTAAGGCTGCTGCCCCAAGCGGCATGACATCGATCCGTTTCAAACAGTCCCCAAATCGTTCAACATCCCTTTTTATCATCTCATAATAGGCCATTAGATGATGGGAGAACAGCACCGGCTGTGCCCGCTGGAGGTGGGTATAACCGGGCATGATAACACCCATATGGGCCTCTGCCATATCAACCAGGGCATTTTGAAAGCCGGTTAAAAGATCAATAATATTTTGGGTTTCTTTTTTCAGGAAAATGCGAACATCCAAGGCCACCTGGTCATTTCTGCTCCGCCCGGTATGAAGCTTTTTAGCCACATCCCCGCAAACTTTTCCAAGGGCGTCTTCCACATGCATGTGAATGTCTTCAAGGCTCGGGCTGAACTGCATCTCACCATTTTCAATCTGTTCTTTTACTGTACCCAGCCCTTCAATAAGCGTATCTGCTTCTTCAGGCTTAATAATGCCCTCTTTGGCCATCATTTTCAAATGAGCAATACTACCCTCTATATCGCTGTCATAAAGGCGTTTATCCACATCAATGGATGCATTCAGCTCTTCTACCAGTTTGTCTGTACTCTGGGAAAATCTTCCACCCCAGAGCTTTTCATTCCCTTTATCGTCGCTCATTACAACGCTGGATTCCCTTTATGATTGATTCCCTAAAATTAAACTTTCCAGGATGGCTTTATGCATGTGCCGTTTGTTTTCCGCCTGGTCCCACAACACTGAATTTTTCGCTTCCAGAACTTCTTCTGAAATCTCTTCACCCCTATGGGCCGGGAGGCAGTGCATGACCATGACATCATCTTTTGCACCGGCAAGCAGCTCCTTATTCACCTGGAACCCATCAAAGGCCACGAGGCGCTTAGACAACTCATCCTCGTCTCCCATGCTGGCCCAGACATCCGTATACACGACATCTGCATTTTTCACGGCAGCTTTGGGATCATTGGTAAATTCCACATTCCATTTCCCTTTCCGGGATGCCTGTTCAATAATTGCAGGGTCTGCCTGAAAACCATCCGGACAGGCTGCCACCAGATCAAGGCCCAGTATCGCTGCTGCATTGATCCAGGAATTGAGCACATTATTCCCATCCCCTACCCATGCAATTTTCAAATTTTTGTAACCGCCTTTATTTTCAATCACTGTCATAATGTCACTCAATATCTGGCAGGGATGAAAAGAATCGGTCAGGGCATTGATCACCGGTATGGTGGAGCTTTGAGCAAACTCTTTTACCAGGGAATGATCAAACGTTCTCATGGCCAGACAGTCTATATATCTGGAAAGCACCCGTGCCGTATCTTTGGCCGGCTCATTTCTTGAAATCTGTGTATCCTGGGCACTCATGTATATGGGGTGCCCGCCCATCTGGATCATGGCTGTTTCAAATGCCACCCGTGTCCGCGTGGATTTTTTATCAAATATCAAACCCAAAGTCTTTCCGACAAGCACCCTGTCGGCAATCCCCTTGGCATATCTTTCCTTCAACTGAATAGCACGGGTAAAAAGGCTCTCAAAATCCTCTTTTTCAAGGTCCAAAAGTGATAATAGATCTTTTTTCACAACTTCTAATCTCCTCAATTACAAAAGACTGTCCAGTGCAGTAATCAGACAGTCAATTTCTTCTTCTTCAATGATCAACGGTGGTGCAAATCGTAGTACTTTATCCTGAATCCCATTGATAATAAAGCCTTTTTTCATTAATTCCTTTACAAAATACCCGGCATCCCCGTCTATTTCCATTCCCAGAAGCAAACCTTTACCCCTTACTTCCAAAATGCTTCCATATTTTTCTTTCAGGTCTTCAAGCAGTTTTTTAAAATAGTCCCCTGTTTTACGCACTTTTTCTAAAAAAGCCGGATCACTGATCAGATTCACAACTTCCAGAGCGGCTGCGGTGGCCAATGGAGTTCCACCAAAAGTAGTGGCATGGCTGCCGTAATCAAACCCGGTAGCAGCATCTGATGTGGCCAGCATCGCTCCGATAGGGACTCCGTTCCCAAGCGCTTTAGCAAGAGTCATGATATCCGGCTTGATCCCATAGACCTCGTGAGCAAACAAAGTGCCGCACCGGCCCATACCGCTCTGAATTTCATCAAAAATCAGAAGAATTCCCTTTTCATCGCAAAGTTTTCGAACGGCTGTCAAATATTCCGGATCAGCCGGAATCACACCGCCCTCTCCCTGAACAGGTTCCATCATGATGGCACAGACCGTATCATCCACTTCATTTTTCAATGCCTGGATATCATTAAACGGCACGTATGAAAATCCTTCTAAAAGCGGATAAAATCCATCCTTTATCTTATCCTGGCCTGTGGCAGTGAGTGTGGCCATGGTCCGTCCATGAAACGACTGCTGCATGGTGATAATTTTAAAACGGTTTTTCTCCCCTTTTTTCTGAAAATATCGTCTTGAAAGCTTAATCGCAGCCTCATTGGCTTCTGCACCGGAATTAGAGAAAAACACCCGATCTGCAAAACTTTTCTCACACAATGCTTTAGCCAGATCTGCCTGGGGCGTGCTGTAAAAAAGGTTGGACACATGAATAAGTGTGCTTGCCTGTCTTGCAATGGCTTCACTCACCTTTGGATGACAATGGCCAAGTGAACACACGGCTATACCGGCTAGAAAATCAGTATATTTTTTACCATCCTCATCCCAGAGAAACACGCCTTCGCCTTTTACAAGTGCTTTACCCTGCCGCAGATAGGTCTGAAATACAAATTCATCGGTTTTTTTAATGGAATCCACGTTCAACTCTCTTTATTTAAATTTAAATTAGTCTACAAAGACCTGTGTGCCGATACCGGAATCGGTGAACAGTTCCAGCAATACAGCATGGGGCAGTTTGCCGTTAATGATGTGGGATTTTTTCACCCCTGCTTTTAATGCGTCCACTGCACATTCCACCTTGGGAATCATACCGCCGATGATCTCTTTATTATCGATCATGGTTTTAATGGTTCCTGCATCCACAGAGGACACCAGTTTTTTTCCCGCATCCAGCAACCCATCCACATCTGTGAGCAGCATCAGGCGCTCAGCATCAATAGCTGAAGCCACCTTTGATGCCACAAGATCGGCATTGATATTGTAGGTCTCCCCGGTTTTGCCGATACCCACCGGCGCGATTATGGGTATAAACCCTTGTGCCGTAAGCGTATGGATGATATCCGGATTAATCGACGAGACATCCCCCACCATGCCGGGATCAATAATCTCAGGAGGCTTGCTTTCATCTTCCTGGTGGTAGATGGTCATTTTTTCAGCCGTGATCAGCATACCGTCCTTGCCGGTAAGGCCGACCGCCTTTCCGCCCTGTTGGTTGATACCTGCTACAATGTCTTTATTGACCTTGCCGCCTAAAACCATTTCCACCACATCCATGGTTTCATCATCCGTATACCGCATGCCGCGAATAAATTTAGATGTAATCCCCATGGAATCCAGCACCTTGTTAATCTGGGGCCCTCCACCATGCACCACAACCGGGTTCACCCCTATATACTTGAGCAGGGTAATGTCGTTGGCAAAATCTTTTTTAAGGCCCTCATCCACCATGGCATGACCGCCGTATTTGATCACGATGGTCTTACCTGAAAAATTTTTAATATACGGCAGAGCTTCTATTAATATGTCTGCAACATTATTTGTCATAGGATATACCTTGTCAGATCTTCGTTTTTTACAATATTCATCAACTGTTCTTCCACAAAGGATGCATCAATAACGATTTGCTTTTCCTCAATATCCGGTGCCTGGAACAAAATATTTTCCAAAAGCTTTTCCATCAGAGTATGAAGGCGCCTGGCGCCAATATTTTCTGTACTGGAATTCACATCCACAGCAATGGAGGCAATTTTTTCCACTGCATCCTGGGTAAATTCGATTTCTACCCCTTCTGTTCTTAACAAAGCAATATATTGAAGCACAAGGGCATTTTTGGGTTCAGTCAAAATTCTTGTAAATTCTTCAGCACCCAAAGAACTCAATTCCACCCGTATGGGAAACCGCCCCTGGAGTTCCGGTATCAAATCCGAAGGTTTGGATACATGAAATGCACCAGAAGCAATAAACAAAATGTGATCGGTCTTTACTGTACCGTATTTTGTGGGAACTGAGCTTCCTTCTACAATGGGAAGCAGGTCCCTTTGGACGCCTTCTTTGGACACTTCTGGACCATGGCTTTTTTCTTTGCCCGCAATTTTATCAATCTCATCGATAAAAATAATCCCGGCCTGCTCAACCATGTGGATGGCATCCGATTTGACCTTTTCCATATCCACCAGATGAGCCGCTTCTTCCTGGGTAAGCAGTTTTTTTGCCTCTTTTATGGTAATTTTCCGGCGTTTGGTGTTTTTAGGCATGAGGTTGCCAAGCATATCCTTGACATTAATACCCATCTCCTCAATACCGGTATTGGAAAAAATCTCTACCATTGGAGAAGATTTATCTGCCACTTCAAGGTCCACTTCCCTGGAATCAAGTTTGCCTTTATGAAGCATCTTCCGAAGCTTTTCTCGAGTAGATGCTGAAGACTGAGTATCATTTTCCGAGTTCCCGGCACTCACAATGTCAATATCATTGGATATGGATGCCCCGCTTTGTGAAGATGGTGGTAGAAGAAGATCCAAAATTCTTTCTTCTGCGATCTTTGCTGCTTTTTCCTGAACCTCTTCCTGCTGCCGTCCCCTTAAATTGTTCACGGTAAGCTCAACAATATCCCGGATCATGGATTCAACATCACGCCCCACATATCCGACCTCGGTAAACTTGGAGGCCTCAACCTTATAAAAAGGAGAATCCGTCAAATTGGCCAGGCGCCTGGCAATCTCTGTTTTCCCCACGCCTGTCGGGCCGATGAGTATAATATTTTTAGGTGCGATTTCTTCCTGAAGGTCTTTATCCAACTGCCTTCTGCGCCAGCGGTTTCTCAATGCAATGGCCACTGATTTTTTTGCATCATTCTGACCGATAATATATTTGTCCAGCTCTGTTACAATCTGACCGGGTTTTAAATCTTTCATCTGTTTCTCTTTATAATTCTTCCACTGTAATGTGGTGATTGGTGTAAATGCACAGGTCGCCTGCAATCTTCATGGCTTTTTTAATAATATCAACAGGCAAAAGTTCTGTGTTTTCAAGAAGCGCCACAGCTGCTGCCTGGGCTGCTGTACTCCCGCTGCCGATACTGATCACGCCGTCATCAGGCTCAATCACATCGCCGTTGCCTGACAGAAGATAGGTGTTCTCCTTGTCCACGGCAATCATCATGGCCTCAAGCCGCCTGAGGTATTTATCTGTTCTCCAGTCCCGTGCAAGCTCGACGCAGGCACGGGTTAAATTGCCATTATATCTTTCCAGCTTTTTTTCCAGCTTTTCGGACAGAGTCAGAGCATCTGCAGTTGCACCGGCAAAACCGGTTATAATTTTATCATTGTAAATTCTGCGAACTTTTCTTGCCTTGTGCTTTGTCACTATGCTGCCCAATGTTACCTGACCATCGCCGGCAACCACGACTGTATCTTTGCCTCTTAAAGCAAGAATAGTAGTGCCATGAAAAATTTCATTATCCATAATCTTCATCCTGTAAATAATTCAGCTTCTTGGATGTGCTTTGTCATATACCCGCATAAGCCTTGATGTGCTTACATGGGTATACACCTGTGTAGTAGAAAGGCTCGCATGGCCCAGAATTTCCTGAATACCCCTTAAATCGGCACCGGAATCCAGCATATGCGTTGCAAAAGAATGCCTGAGTGTATGCGGAGAGACCGGGACACTCAACTGGCAGTCCTGTACGGTTTTATCCAGAATACGCCGTATGGAGCGGGTACTTAAGCGGGAAAAATTCTTGTTCAAAAAAACCGGAGTAAATTTTTCCGGCAATGCCCTGCGGTATGTATTTATTGTATTCAATGCCCTGTTTCCAATCGGCACAACCCTTTCTTTAGAACCTTTTCCAAAGACTCTAATCATTTGGGTTTCAAAGTCAATGTTTTCCATATCCAGCAAATGAATTTCCGAAACTCGCATACCGGTTGAATAAAAAGTTTCAAACATGGCCAGATTCCTTTTCTCAAGCCAGGTATCTGTTTTCATTGAATCCAGCAGATAAAAGAGATCATCAATGCTTAAAAATTTAGGAATGTTTTTCTCAAGCTTGGGAAACGGTATGGTATCCGCAGGGTTAGAATTCATTTTCCCGGATTTTACCAGGTAGTCAAAAAAGGCCTTCAAAGCAGAAAGCTTTCTTGCCACTGTTCGTTTGGCAATTCCGGATCTTACCAAATGGGCCAGGTAATTTCGAATTTGAGTTTTGCCCAGGGAAACAATCTTGCCTAACTCAATACCCGAATCTGCCTGCTCATCATCTTCGCTATCATTGATAAATAGAGCAAACCCTTTTATATCGGATTGGTAGGCCCGACAGGTGTGAATAGAGTATCCTTTCTGGGCCTTAAGCGTATCAATAAAATCATCAAGAACCATTACCAAGCCCTGCAAAAACCATCACCTGCTTCATGTCGTCCCAGACCTGGCGCTTGAATTGCGGTTGCTGCAAAAGAAGGGATGGATGAAAGGTCGGCATGACTCTGATTCCGCAATATTCATGAAATTTACCCTGAAATTGCTCCAAGGGCTGATTCATATTCAGCAGCACCCTGCCTGCCTTCTCCCCCAGCGTAATAATAATTCTGGGAGAAACTGCTTTTATCTTTTTATGAACAGAACGTGAGTTTGGAAAATTGCAGATAAAAACATTCTCTGCACTCAATTTCATTGCACCAAGAATCTTGACCAGTAGATTTCCGGCTCCCCCTTCAAAAAAACATCCATCACTGTCTATGATGAAAATTTTTGCATCGCCCGGCCCCTGAAAAAGAAACTCATCTTTTGTACCCGTTTCTTTATTTCGGCTCTGGCCCCATGAATCTAAAATTGCCTGTGATTCATCAGATATCGGCAGGAATGTATTTTTGTTTTTTTTTCTCTTTGAAAGGAAGTGTGAAAAATCATTTAAGATCTTTGAAAATTCAGAATGAATATCCCCAGTCCCTGTTGAAGTGCTGCCATTCATAACGGATTATCCCATTTTACCAATCTTATGACCGGTTATATAATCAAGGATATGATCAAGAAGAATGTGTGCAATTTTGTCTTTTGCCAGCAACGGGATATCATGGGATGATTCATCTTTGCAAAACAAACGTACTTTGTTGGTATCTGCCTTAAACCCTGAATCAGATCCACCCACCAGGTTGGCAGCAATCATATCCAGGTTCTTTTTCTCCATCTTTAACAAAGCATTTTTTTCCAGATCATCCGTCTCTGCAGCAAACCCGACAAGGAACTGATCTTCCCTCTTTTTTGAACCAATAAGCTGTAAAATATCCGGATTTTCCACCAGATCAATAGACAACCCTTGTGAATCATTGTCTTTTTTCTTAATCTTACTTGTCCTGGGATCAACAGGTTTATAATCAGCTACGGCTGCTACCTTGATAATAATATCCGAATTTTCAAGATTTCCCATCATAGAGGACGCCATTTGATCACAGCTTTCCACCCGGAGGCACTCTACCCCAACAGGAGGATCAAGGCTCACTGGCCCTGAAACCATGGTCACTTTAGCGCCCCTTCTTTCTGCGGCGCGAGCAATGGCATACCCCATTTTCCCGGATGAATGATTGCTTACAAAACGGACCGGATCAATGGCTTCCACTGTCGGTCCGGCTGAAACCAATACCTGCTTTCCCTTTAAATCTTTTTGGGTCAGCATGGCCTCCACCCTGTCAAAAATAAACCAGGGTTCAGGCAGCCGTCCCGCCCCTTCAGTCTTGCAGGCAAGCGCCCCGGAATCAGGGTCCACAATATGGCATCCATCCCCTTCAAGAATATCAAGATTTCTCTGTACCCGGATATTCTGGTACATATCCGTATTCATTGACGGGCAAATCATCACAGGCGCGGTTACCGCAAGCAATGTAGTCGTCAGTGCATCATCTGCAATTCCATGGGCAAGTTTCCCAACAATATTGGCTGTTGCAGGTGCAATGACTACAGCATCTGCCTGGTTGGCCAAATCAATATGCGTAACAGACGACTGCGTATCAAAATAAAGATCATGCAAAACCGGATTTTCAGACAACACTTCAAATGTAGTCCTGCCCACAAATTTCTGGGCACTTTCAGTCATGAGAACATTCACATGCGCCCCGGCCTTTTTAAACTGCCGTAAAAGCTCAACTGCCTTATAAGCAGCAATGCCCCCGGTCACCCCAAGGAGGATATGTTTATCTTTGAGCATCTTTTATTCCATCAGGGTAGATTCTGAAAAACCCGTATCTGCTGTAACCGTTGGGGCAACACCCACTTCAACATAAGTGTATATCTGTTCATCCCGGATGGTAATAACCGCTGTTCTGGATGTTTTCTGGAACACCATTATAGTGGTGCCTGGAGACTTGATCTGGCTGACCACGTTCCAGTTGTCTTTTTGCATGTTATTGTTAAAAAAATTAAATAAGGAACGGCGCTCCACCCTGCCCTTCAGAGTAATGATCCCGGATGTATATCCCGGTGTGGTGACAACAACTGTTTTTTCTTTAACAATGGAAAGCTCCATGGGAATCAACACATCTTCAAAATCATAATAAACAGCGGTTGTTTTTCTGGATTTAACTCCGGAAGCCTCTACAGGCTCCTGTTGGTTTTCAGATGTACCAAAAGGTTCAAATCCTGCACACCCTGAAATAAAAGAG
The DNA here is from genome assembly GCA_033851995.1 of Desulfobacteraceae bacterium. Taxonomy (GTDB): domain Bacteria; phylum Desulfobacterota; class Desulfobacteria; order Desulfobacterales; family Desulfobacteraceae; genus Desulfobacula. The sequence continues at coordinate 191,528 of JAWSVI010000007.1, forward strand.
ACTAACAACAGAATAATACCAATATTAAGAACGCGTTTGGGACCGAATTTTATCTTCATATTTCCTCCTGGACAGACTTGGTTAGAAATCGTTTTAAAAGAATACTCCCTTCTAAAACGATTTCTCCCAAATGTCAAATAAAGGAGAAATTATGATAAAGACATGAGGAGTCTGAAGAAAATAGAATTTTCAATTTTGAGGAACACTTCAAACATATTAAAAACTATGACCTACTATCGGCTAAGTTTGCTGTTAAACTCCGTAATCTTGTCTCTGAACGCTTCTATCCTTTTATTGATTTTGCGGACTTTTAAATTATATGCCTCTTGCTGTTCAGGGGTTCTAATCGTTTTTTGTTCCCTTAGAAGTCGTTCTTTTTCTTGAGCAAGCTCCTTTTGCTCGCTTTCGATTTTTTTTCTCTGCTCTTCAAAATCACCTACCACTGGATCATTTTTATCTTCTGCCGAACCTGTCTCGGACTGGTCTGTATTGCTATCTGATTGAAAAGATTTATAGCTGTCAATAGATTCCCTTTGTTCTTCCGGGACTTGGGACAAATCGTCTGTAAACACAGTATTCCCGCTTTTATCGATATATTTATAATATGTTGCAGACAACTGAGATGCAGAAAAAAACAATCCTGATAAAAAGATTACTACAAAAATAATTTTTATTTTCATGCGTCACCTATATATTGTTTCATTCTTCCACTACAATTTTTGTCATCCTGTTTTCTGAATTCAAAAAATAGTAAACATACATCCCTTTTGTGATTTTTTTTGTCAATCTGTTACCTTTTAAATTGGTTATTACAAATCCAGATGATAAATCAAAGGAAGTATCATTAATAACAATTCGACTCTCATCTATATATTCAACAAATCCCCGACCGTTGTATTCACCTATATTGACAGGCAGTTTTTGTCTTACCTGTTCCATACCGGGAATCTCCTGAATTTCTAACCGGGAAGGACTATCTGCCCAAAGCATTGCAGGTATTATTGACACCAAAATAATTCCTATAAAATATATTCTTCTCATGGTTTAACCCCTTTTTATTGATTGCTCCGCCAGTAAAACAGTCCTCTGGGCTCTTGATTCTCAAAAACGCTTTCTGTTGAACCAGCCGAACTTGAAAATATTTTCATTTCTACTGGCTTATTTGGGAATCTTATAAAAACAGGAAGATGAAGCATCCCTGACCGCCTAGTGCCGCTTGGGGCCACAAGGATAGGGTTACCAGAGCCGTCAACAAGACCGATGTCTATTGTGTCACTGCTGCTAATATCTCGGTCATCATCTATATCAAACTGGGCATAATCCAAGCGTCCTCCGCTACACGCATCAACTTCATGAATAATCGAACTACCGCCTCCGGAGCAGGGAGAAGCATCTGGCGTAAAGCTAATATAAATGAGCTTTCTGTCCCTGACAATAACATCTTTGATAATTCTTTCCCCGGCTATGGGAAGTTTGAAGTACCAGCCGACATTCGCCTTATTTACTGGATCAGGATCAGGATCCTGTCCACCAGTACTGTCACATTTTATTGTCCAGTCAGGTGAATTCTGACTCAGTACCCTTAAATAGTATCCGCCATGATAACCATTATAAATTTCTGTCTGTTCTAAAAGTTTAATATCCGCGTCCATATTTGAAAGCTGCGGGCTGCCCCCTTCATTAAACTCGCCTATATATTCAGCGTTGTCAGCATCATCCCCATAATCCCAGATACCAAAAACATATTGGCTCTCTGTTGATGCTCTGTCATCTTCATTTAAAAATTTACCTGTCCCGAACAGAACCATATAGCCAGTCAAACGGTCGTCGGCTTCACAAGTTAGATCAAGATTTTCATATCCACTTTGACAATGCGACATTACATCCGGTTTCGATGTAATTGGTTTTCCAGGAACAGAAAACAATGGGGCTGGATTCCCGCTGCTATCTTTATAGGCAACCTCCCAGTTCGATGGATCTGCATCTCTGATGTCAAACTTCCAGAGGTTACCTTTTAAATCACCGGCATACACATAATCCGCCGTGAGGTTGAAATCCACATCCACAACAGACGGCGTAGAAAGCCCGTTACATCCGCCAACGCCTGTATCGATTTTTTTCAGCAGGCTCCCATCAGCATTCAGGATATACAGGACTGCGTTTCCATTATCGGCACCATAACCATTACCAAAAATAACCCCCCATTTTTTCTTGAGAATGCTTTCACTTGCTGTTGCATTGGACCTGACTACAATTGGTGAGCTGTACGAATAGCCCATATCCGCATCTGCCGAAGTGGGGTATTCCCACCTTACCATGTTTTTAACATCATCAATTGAAGAATAAATTGTTTTGGTATCTGCATCAGTGATATCTAAGCAGTAATACCCTTTTCCACCTTTCCCCAACCCGCCTACAAGCAGGGTTGATCTGTCGTCAGTGAAATCGCCATCAATGTCTACATAAGGTGCTGCAAAAGGGGTCAGATCAACAAAGAACAGATGCTCATAACCCGGTTCAAAAAAACTTTTTTCCGGTTCGGTCTCATCATAGAAATTATCCATTATCAAATTCGGCACAAATGCAAACCGCTCATCACCTGTTTCTGCATTAAAGGCATGAAGCATTCCGTCATTGCCTCCTGCGTAAATAGTATTTCCCATCAGCAGTGGAGCAGAATGTACAATATCACCGAGTTTTCTCGTCCTCGACCTGAATCCTGTAATTTCATTGCCTTTTATATAATCAACTACATTTGGGTCTGAGTTAAGCAGCACCTGCTGGGCTGCAGTTAAAGCCGTATATGAAAATTCTATTCCGCCATTGGCAACAGGGTCATATGTCACAATATTGCGATCACTCCAGAGAATAGCCTGCAGTTGATCAGAAGCATGCCAGATGATGTCTGATTCTTCTTTTTTAATTTCGCCTGTAGTTGGATCAACCGGATAGGCTGTTACATCGCCTGTCCAGCTATCAGACACATAACTTGCCTGATATAAAATCGTACCGGTGTTCAATTCATCTCCATTCACGGAAACAGATGAACCAGAAGACATCCTGGAGGCTATATTCGAAGTTACACTCTCAAGAGAAGAAACCAGTTCCTGAGGATTCGCGGCGCTGAAAAAGAGCCCGCGACCATTCACAGATGCGTGATAAAGGTCATCAATTTTTTGAGAATCTCCGGCTGTTGGATTTGGCCAGGTCGGAGTTGTTCCTTCAAGCAGACAGGAATGGTAATCATCAGGATTTAAAGTACCTGTCACCCCAAAAGAAACGCCATATGTTACCATATGCTGATGATTGGCCGGGTCACAAGAATTTGTAGGCACCATATCATCCACACTGTTTACAAGGTCCTCTTTATAATATTTCATGGCCACATCTGCCAGGGTGTTTGAATATGAATCAGCATAAGGTGCACCATCATAATTCGATGCTGTATTTGAATCCTGGTTTCCCACACTCGGGGAATCACCATTCCAGAAACCGTCTGTGATAACAATAGTAAACGCCTGCTGACAGGATCCCCCATCAAGTTCCGAAGCAAATGGAGATGGGCCTAAATTGCCGTCATCACCGTCATCTGCGTCGTAATATCTCCCCACATTCTGCAGAGCTTTTCTCAACGGAGTATTTCCATTGGGACTCATTGCGTACAATTTTGACAATAAGGTATCAGTCTCATCAACTTCAACACCGCCACCGCCAGTTGATTCAAACCGAACAGCATCTGCACTGGTACTGGTCCCGGTGCTTGAGCCGTCTCTTTTTACCCGCACATAACCACCTGTGCCTGCAGCAAAATCAAAAGAGCCCAGCTCAACCCACTGGCTGTAATCTACCTTCTGGTTCAACCTGACTGTAAAATCCCCTGTTGAATGATGAACCGTATATAATGCGTTGGTATCCCTTCTGCTGCTGTAGTCGTACCACACATAGACCTTATAATTTCCAGCGGACGGGATATCCGGTCTCCACGTGGCATAATTTCCTGAACCCCTTGTATATCTTGAGCTTCCATCATATTCATTACTGGCGCTTGACTCATACCATGAACCGCTCTCCTGGTATCCGGAGTCCTGATTGTCTACTATAATTTCATTTGATTCCACTTTAATAGGCAGTACTGACTGACGCAGCCCTGAATTAATTGAATAAAAACCGACATACACCCACTCAAGTTTAACAATAGCCCCAGCTACCGCTGCTTTAGCTGTATGGTCACGCTTACGGTAATAAGAGAACCAGTTTGCCCAATTCTGTAGGTCTTCTGCATCAGTTGCGAACCCCACAAAATTGCCGTCCTCATCATATTGGCCCGCCCGGACACGATCCGGAACGATTGATTCACTTTTGAATTCAAGTTCTCCATCCTCAACCGTATCATCTCCATCATCATTGAAAAGATAGTATTCTCTGTCATCCAGACTTCCATCACCGTCCTGATCCACAAAATTAACAAGATAAATATCTTCCCCGGCATCTTTCTCGCCATCTTCATCTATATCGTTAATAACGAAATAATGTGCATTCGTAACATTGATTGAGATTGCTCCGGACCCATCCGTAAGCCTGAATCTCACTGCATCAGCACTGTAAAGACTTTGTCCGGCTGTATCCGGTGTGAGTTTTACAAATTCACTGCCGCCTGCTGAAAAATTATAATTTCCTATATCATTCCAGGCACCATCATTGGCCTGCTGATCGTAGGGACCGGCTGTATCTGTCGCTCCGTTATGGAAAATATCATAAAAAACCGTAGCGTCCCTGCTCCCATTGGATGTCCACCACACGGCCACATCATAGTTTCCAGCCACCGGGAGTACAGGTGTCCATGTGACCCAGTCATCTACAGCATCATTACTGCTTGAAGTAAAATAATAGTCATCCAGATGATACGGGTATCCATTGTCTTTACCAGTGCTCCAGGCACCGGGCGTATTCATAAAGAATTCGGCATCCAGATTATCAATGATCACTTCTGTTGTTGTGCTTGACAACACGGTATAATAGACCCCGTCCATATTAAATTTTGAATCTCCGGAATTATTCTTGTATGGATCTGAAAAAGGGGTATCCGTATCTGCATTGCTCATATTCGGCCATGGCGAGTAAAGGGCGTTTGGATTATAAAAAATTTTATTATATCCCGCCCATTGAGACTTCCATTCCTGTTTTTCAGTATCAAGGATAGAAGTACTGCTGTAATAATCCCTGTCATGGCTGTTAATAAAAGCTGAGTCCGGATAAAGATAGGTTTCGCCATTATATTTACCATCATTCTGACTGGTCATGAACTCTCCATCCATACTACCTGAATTGTCCAGGACAAACATAACGTTGGAAGGGGCTGCCTGAGCCTTTGTTTCCATAGGCTCATCACTTATATCAACTACGCATACACCATAAGAGATACTGACTGTAGATAAGGCTAATATGACAGAAATTACAAAACATTTTATCCCGGGAAAAATGTTTAATTTACCATACCCATTACATGTAACCAAATTCATATTACCCTCCTAAAACCTTCTTAAATAACCTATCTCGACAACGGCATTCCCATTATTCCATTGCGACATGCCAAAAACAGCATATTCATACAGCCGCGTTGCCCCGATATCCAAGGAGCTCCCCATTCTAACCCCTTTTCCCACTGCCGAATAAAATGCATTAGGATCAATGACCGAGACGTCTGTATTATCATTAGCTGACCCGTCATTTAACCAGTTGGATTGATCAAAATAATCAAGAGTATCATTGTTCATCCAGTCCAGGTTACTTTCACTGACAATCAAATTATTCGTATTGGTTTCCTGTTCTATTCGCTGGGCCGCTTCATATGCACTGGCCTCTGCCTGATAAAAATTGGTCTGATAGATCTGTTCGTTTCTCACGATATTTAATTCTATTGTGCTGTTATTCGTAGAAGAAATGCCCATAATAGTCAAAACCGCTAAAATAAGAAGCGCCACAACAATAGCAGAGCCTTCTTCATTATCTAATTTTGAAAACAATAATTTCATTGCCTGCTCCAATAAAATCTAAGGTCCAATAGTTAAAAACCTGCTGAAAGTATACACACTTCTTTCTACACCCTGCGGGTCATCAACGTTAACCCGGATTACCATCATATCATCAGTTCCGTCACCATTGGTATCTGACTGGTTCAGGATAGTCCATGTAACCCTATAACCATCTGCAGTTACAGTATTCCCATCCGCAAGTGAAGCAAAAGGTGCAGCCATGAGCGTTTCAATCTGTCCCTGACCAAACTCGGAAGATTCAGTGTATTTTCTTGATTTTGTATTGCCATTCGTGGAGGAAAGCTGCATGGAAGCTACACCAAGAATTCCAATCGCAAAAATGCCCAGCGCAATCAAAACCTCCATAAGTGTAAATCCACCTTGAGCATACACTTGATTTTTCCCTCTAAACTTTTTGTTTGACAAAAAATTCATCATAACCCCATGTTTCTCATATAAACTGTTGTGGTCAATCTTCTGGTGGAATTATCTGTATCCCTGACCAATTCATCAACATCTGTTGTTGTGGTAACATTTATTTGTACAGAACGGATATTATTCAATACAGCCGTAATATTTCCTGCACTGTCAAAATATGTAAAATTAAGATTTTGTACATTTTCAGCTATGACCTGGGCTCCGCCTCCATCATAACTGGCAGTAATGTCAAAATCACCATCACCATCAGAGTCTGCCAATGCAAATGTTATGGTTTCAAGCTCCCCGTCTTCATCTGTTGTTCCATCATTATCATCATCTTCCCCATTGTCACTTGCCACGGCAGTAAATGAAATGGAAGTTGCCGTTGCAGATAAAATACCGGAATTATAGTTAGTTGGAAACGGATTAAAACCCGCTCTTCTGAGTTCCCGTTTCATCTGAAACATAACGGAACGAACACTCTGCTGCATTTCTACTGCTTGAACCTGTGTTATGCTCTGATCCTGCTGACCTACTTTTGATGTGACAATCAGAGCAACAATTATGCTGAATATAGCAATGGCAATCATCAGCTCCATCAAAGAAAACCCTTGAGAATTTTTTATTTCTCTATCTATCTCCATGCCCCTCCTGTCCAGCGCTGGATTCTGACAAGCCCTCCTGTTGAACGAGTTCCTATTGCATAGGTTGAATCCCTGTAAAAAAGATAAACATAACCGGCGTCACCTGTTCCACGGGGGTTAAAGCTTAGTGTGTCCCCTGTGTAACTTACGCCTCCGCTAAAGGTGGCACCGATAGGATTAACAGCAACACCATTTCCAAACCGAACACCGGGAGCCGAACTATTAAGATCTACAGTTTTTTGAAGTACTCCTGCTCCTGAAAAGATTTGATAAGTATTTGCTGCTGTATTAAAAACAATACTCCAGCTTTCATTTGCCCGGATGGCTGACATTTTTGTTTTTTGCATGTCTCCCATCAACTCGCGTGCTGCCTTCCGAACGTTATTATCAGGATTCAACAACATGGGGATGCTTATTGCGGACATTATTGATATAATAGCAATCACAACCATCAATTCCATCAAGGAGAACCCTGACTGCCTTTTTCCAAACCCTTTTTTTATTTTTCCCATAGATTCCATAATATTTCTCTTAATGGTTGAATGCAAGATTTATGCAACGCATTATTAATGTATAAAAAAATCAGTACAAAAGGCAAGGGAATTAAGACTTGCTAAGCTTAAGCAATTTTTACCAACTAACTTTAAACCTGAATTCAAATTATAGCGCGAGCGTAAAAAAAACGAAATCAAGCCAATAATGATTATATATCATCAGAAACATTAAATCTCGTCTTAAATTTATTCATTTCTAAATTGAAGTGAATTTAGTGACAATTTGTGATAGGTCGGCTGACATTTTTTGCTTATAATTTATCTAACACTATTTATGTTTTTTTAGTAGGCTGAAAAAATTATCTTTAAAAATCTGACAATTTATTATAACCAAAACATAAAGAAGCAAGCATTTTGACATTGGTTATAGCGTTTACATTTTAGTGAAATATTCGGGTTAGTGACCTAAATTAAACTCTTATTTGACCTCTATCTTCTTAAAAAGTAAAGGCAAAGGTATTTCTTTTAATAATAAAGTCAACTATTTAGTTTATGTTTTTTAATTTATAAACCATGTTTAAAAAAACTTTTCATGTCATTAAAAATATATATACTCCCCTTTCTCTTATTGCTCTTTTCTACTACTGCATCCTAAATAAGCGGTTAATTACAGATATTATAGAACTATCTACCGGAGCATTTCTTCTCTTTTCAATTTTAATGTGGATTTTTTTACATTTTTTATCACCGCTTGCGCCCAAAATAATATTCGGTAATTTGGGCAGTTCTCTGCCTTATCGAAAACTATTGTCTATTCACATAAATCAAATTCCAGCACGCTATCTGCCTGGTGGGATCTGGCACACTGTGGGACGAATGAGCTCATACCACCTGTCTGGTATATCTAAAAAAAATGTGGCCTTCTACTTTTCAGTCGAAACCATTTGCCCATGTATTGTTACATTGTTCCTTGGTTCTTCTATCCTTCTGATTAGTGAACTAAGTACAGAAAAAAATATTATCTGGGCCATTACCGCGATCGTTCAACTGCTAATAATGATAACCATTCCATTTATTGTTAAATTTTATCGCCCTTTACATTTCAACAAAAAAAACCTATCAGATTATTGCTTATTTCTTCTGCTGTCTTTTTTTTACTGGTTTATAGCAACCTGCTCTTTTATTTTTTATATCCAAGCTAATTCATTCATTTCTCTAAAATTAGAACTTTTGGATTATTTCCATATTATAGGCAGTTACCTCTTTTCCTGGGGGGTTGGTTATATGGCATTTTTTGCACCTCAAGGAATTGGTGTATTTGAGGTGATGGCAGGTAAACTGATTGATTTACCTATAGCATTAAGTGCCGCTGTAGTTTTTATTGCTGGATTCCGATTTATTGCTTTGACAGCCGATATCGCAATATGGTCTTTTTTTAAAATTATTTGTGCCTTAAATAAAAAAAATATTGGAACCAGTTAAAACACTAAAAACAGATTGTATCTTTAATTGAGTACTATTATAGGATGAACATCTGATGATTAATCTTAATGTCTAATATAAAATTATTACATATTTCAGCACATTTGGGCGGTGGGGTTGGCCGCGTTCTATCAAAGGTTGCTCATTTTCGTCATAAAACCCAGATGCAGATTGATGAAACATTTTTATGCCTTGAAGAACCTAAAGACAAAAAATTCATAAAAGTTTTAAGTAATGCCGGTGCTGTTGTTGAAATTTGCACTGATTTATGCGATGCTCAAAAGCTTATCGCCTCCGCCGATATTGTTCAAATTGAATGGTGGCACCATCCCTTAATTCCGGGCTTTCTTTCTACGGTTGGTTCTTGCGATGCGAGGCTTGTAGTCTGGTGCCATGTTTCAGGGCGTTCTTATCCGTTTATTCCAAATAAATTACTAACCTTTCCTGATTTATGCATTTTCACTACGCCAGTCTCAAAAATTTTCAATGATCTGTCACCAGAAAACAAGAAGAGCAATACTGCTGTAGTTCACAGTTCAGGCGGTTTTGATGATTTACCAACGACCGAACGTTCCATAAAAACCGGCCTCACTTTAAAATGTGGTTATATAGGCACATATAATTTTGCAAAACTTCATCCCAAAATAGTCCAATTTATAGAGGCCGCTAACCATGTCGATTTTAAAATGAATTTCTATGGTGATATTTCTGCTGCAGATGAATTGATCAAACAAATGAAGGTAACAAACTATTGTGATAACCGTATATTTTTAAATGGATATATTAATGAACCAAGCTCCGTTTTAATGAATTTAGATCTTTTTGTTTATTTATTAAACCCCCTTCATTATGGAACCACAGAAAACGCCCTACTTGAGGCAATGGCTTGTGGTGTTGTGCCGATTGTCATAGATAATCCTGTCGAAAGGACCATCGTGACTCATAAAGAAACGGGTTTTCTTGTGAATACTCCTAAGGAGTTTGCATCCGTCTTAAATTTCTGTAAGAATAACCCTGATGAAATTTTGAGAATGAGTCGGAATTGCTGCACTGAAATTAGAAAACGATTCTCACTAAAAAGAACTGAGAAAGAACTGAGAACCCATTACCTTAAGTTGGTTGATAGTTCAAAACAGCATCATAATTTTCGAGAACTGTTTGGGAAGAAACCAGAGGAGTGGTTCTCATTTGCTCTTGGGGATTACTCGCACTGTTTTCAACCAAAGAGTCAAGATCTTCCAGAAAGTCGCATTAAGAGACTATCATGCCCAATATTTTATGAAAAAACTAAAAGCTCAGTAAGACATTTTTTTCAATATTATCCGAAAAGCAAACAGCTTGGAGAGTGGCTGGATTTATTAAATGATGATTTAAATTATTTATGAGAAATCTAAATCATCAATAACTATACTATGTTTTACCATCATTGCAAATACCATTGGAATCAAGTAATATCCTAATATTAAAACTTCACTAAACAGAAGATCATATGTTAAAATGAAAAAATAAAGAGAAAGGATAATTTGAAAAAAATTCATCTCATTACTTTCAAATAGTAAGGCATATAATATGAAAACTGTTATTCTAGCAGGCGGATACGGCACCAGGATCACGGAAGAAACCCAGCGTCGCCCCAAACCAATGATAGAAATTGGTGGGAAACCAATTTTATGGCACATAATGAAAATATATACGGCTCACGGCTTAACAGATTTTATAATTTGCTGTGGGTACAGGGGCTATATGATTAAAGAATATTTTGCCAACTATTTTCTACATATGTCTGATGTCACCTTTGATTTTTCAGATAACAGAATGCATGTCCACGAAAAAAAAGCTGAGCCATGGACTGTCACGCTTGTTGACACAGGCGAAAACACGATGACAGGAGGACGGTTAAAAAAAGTGAGTCAATACCTTGATAATGACCCGTTTTGTTTTACTTATGGCGATGGATTAAGCGATATTGACCTAAAGAAACTCATAAAATTTCATAAATCTCAAAAAACTTTAGCAACTGTCACGGCTGTTCGACCGCCGGGAAGATTTGGTTCCATGGAGATGGAAGAAGGAAAGGTCTCTAAATTTATTGAGAAACCAGTACTTGGTTCAGGTTGCATTAATGGCGGTTTTTTTGTCCTCTCTCCTGGAGCTTTAGATTATATAAAAACAAATAACTCCGTCTGGGAAGAAGAGCCGATACAAGAATTGACAAACGATGGAGAGCTTTCTGCTTTTGAGCATACAGGGTTTTGGCAACCAATGGATACATTAAGAGATAAAATGAGACTCGATCGAATGTGGGAGTCGGGAAAAGCACCATGGAAAATGTGGTAGCAAATAAAAAATTCTGGCAGGATAAAAAGGTATTTCTAACCGGGCATACGGGCTTCAAGGGAAGTTGGCTATCACTTTGGTTGAACAATCTTGGTGCAAAAGTTCATGGATACTCTAATACTATACCCACCTGTCCCAGCTTTCATTCCTCTCTCAATTTACAGTCAATCATATCCTCGACAGCAGGTGATATACGAGATCATCAAGCTCTGTCTAAAGCCTTAAAAAAATTTGCACCTGAAATAGTGATTCACATGGCAGCCCAATCACTTGTTCGCCCCTCATACAATAACCCTCTTGAAACTATGTCCACCAACATCATGGGAACAGCCAATTTACTTGAATGCTGCCGTAGTTATGACAGCATTCAAGTCATTCTCAATATTACCAGTGACAAATGCTATAAAAATCGGGAATGGATTTGGAGTTACAGAGAAAACGACAGGTTGGGGGGATATGACCCTTACAGTAGCAGTAAAGCCTGTGCTGAAATAATAACCCATTCATTTCGCGATTCTTTTTATTCGCCTGATAACAACGACCATCATAAAGCTGCAATCGCAACAGCAAGAGCAGGCAACGTAATTGGCGGGGGCGACTGGGCTGAAGATAGGCTCATACCAGATTGTATACGAGCCTATATTGCTAAGAATAAATTTATAATACGTAACCCCAATTCAATTCGCCCCTGGCAATACATCTTAGACCCATTAAACGGATATCTTCTTCTTATTGAAAAATTATTCGAATTCGGCCAAGATTATTCTGGAGCTTGGAATTTCGGTCCTCCAGAAAATAATGCCACAACTGTAAAATTGATTGCAGATACCATTGCCTATAAATTTGGTATTAAGGACGGCCTCATACAATCCATGCCAGTTAAACAATTGCATGAGGCCCAAATGCTTAAACTAGACAGTTCAAAATCGGCTTCACTTTTAAACTGGCATGCTGTCGTTCCTATTGAAAATGCAATTGAGGAAATTGTTTCATGGACAAAGGCCTATATGAATGGAGAGGACCTTATGGCTTTTTCCACTCACCAAATTGAATCTTTTCATAAATATGAGAAATATTAATATGAACAATACAAACAATGAAACGCAATTACGAGATAAAATCATTTCATTGTCAACTCAATACTACAACGCTGTTCACAAAAAACGATCAGCATATCCTCAAAGTGGAAAAATAAATTATGCTGGTAGAGTTTTTGACAATGAGGAATTGAACTACCTTATTGATGCATCTTTAGATTTCTGGTTGACTGAAGGAAGATATGCAGATCAATTTGCCTCAAAATTAAAAGATTTTCTTGAAGTGACGCACTGTTGTTTGACGAATTCCGGGTCGTCCTCTAACCTTATAGCATTTAGCGCCTTGACAGCTAACAATCTAACCGAAAAAGAACCTATCAGCAAAGGAGATGAAATAATAACGGTTGCCGCTGGATTTCCTACAACAATTGCTCCTATAATTCAGTATGGGGCAGTGCCGGTATTTGTTGACATTAGTTTGCCGTCATACAATATTGATTGTGCCCTATTAGAGGAAGCTCTCTCAAACAGAACAAGAGCTGTCATATTGGCCCACACGTTAGGGAACCCGTTTGACATTCAAAAAATCCTTCAATTTTGCAATGATCATAACCTTTGGTTAATAGAGGACAACTGCGATGCACTTGGCTCCCGTTATTGGTATAATGGTGAATGGCAATATACCGGAAGTTTTGGAGACATTGGAACTTCAAGCTTTTACCCCCCCCACCATATTACTACTGGCGAAGGAGGGGCCGTGTATACCTCTAATAATCAACTGTATAAAAATTTATTATCATTTCGTGACTGGGGAAGAGATTGCTGGTGCAGTTCCGGAAAAGATAACACCTGTGGCAAACGCTTTTCGAGAAAATTTGGTGAGCTTCCGATGGGGTATGACCACAAATATGTTTACTCAAATTTTGGTTATAATTTAAAAATGACTGAAATGCAGGCAGCCATAGGCTGTGCACAAATGAAAAAATTACCTTCGTTTACTGAACAACGAGTTAAGAACTGGAACACAATCAAACAAGCACTAAGCCTTTATGAAGATATTTTCATACTACCAGAACCCACACCCAACTCAAAACCCAGCTGGTTTGGATTCCCTTTAACAATACGGGAAAACTCAACTTTTTCCAGAGATGATATTGTGACCTACCTTGAGTCCCAACACATTCAAACACGAATGTTATTTGCTGGAAATATAATTCGGCAACCCTGCTTCGATCAAATGAGAACTGAAAAGGAAGGCTATCGGCAAGCGAGCCCTTTAACCAAAACCGATTTTGTAATGAAAAATACGCTTTGGATAGGTGTTTACCCTGGACTTTCAGAAAATCAAGTTGAGTATATGATCAATACCATTAAATCTTTTATCACCAATAAAATATCTTCAAAAAAATGAAATTTTCAGAATTAAACATTCCTGGCTGTTTTATAATAAACCCTTTCCATCAAAAAGACAGAAGGGGGGATTTTATCAAAACATTCCATGAAGAAAAATACAAAACACATGGTTTACAATCCTCTTTCAAAGAAGAATTCATTTCAATTTCCCATAAGAATGTTCTTAGGGGAATGCATTTTCAAATCCCACCTGCAGCACAAGACAAACTTATATACTGCATAAAGGGATGTATTTTAGACGGTTTTATTGATTTGAGAAAGGGATCTCCAACTTTTAAAAACAATCTTACTGTGACCTTATCTGAACTGAATCGCGATGTTTTATTCCTTCCGAAAGGAATCGCCCATGGATTTTTAACAAAAAGCCATGAAGCTATTGTAGTATACAAAACGTCCAAGATACATTGTCCACAGTATGACGCAGGTATCTTATGGCAAAATTGTGGAATAAACTGGCCAATTAAAAATCCAATTATATCTGATCGCGATCAGGAATTCCCTGTTTTAAATACATTTAGCTCTCCGTTTAAATATAGATTGAAATGAGAATACTAATTACAGGTACTACGGGATTTATAGGAGCAAATTTAGCACGCTTTCTATCAGGCAATGATAATCAAATAGCAGCACTAATAAGAGAAGACTCTAACACGGAGCCCCTATCAAACTGTATAGACCATATTAGTGTATATAAAACAAAGGAAAAGCATTCGGATATAGTGAGTATCTTTAATGAGTTCAAGCCTGAGCTTGTGATCCATTTAGCATCTTTGTTTTTAACTCATCACCAACCTGAACAAATTGAAGATTTAATAGACAGCAATATTCTTTTTGGGGTCAAACTTTTAGAAGCCATGGTAAAATGTAAGAGAACTAAACTTATTAATACAGGCACTTCATGGCAGCATTTTAATAATGAAACTTACAACCCGGTTAACTTATATGCATCAACCAAACAAGCGTTTGAAGACATATGCGATTATTATGTCCAAACCCAAGGATTAAAAATCATAACCCTAAAACTATTTGAGACTTATGGTCCTGATGACCCGAGGGAAAAGCTAATTCCTTTATTAATTAATTCTATAGGAAAGGAGGAAATCCTCGATTTGTCTCCAGGAGAGCAGAAACTGGACATCGTCCATATTGACGATGTCTGCAGTGCTTATCAAACAGCGCTGACTCTCCTTAGTTCTCTTTCTTCTAATAGACACTACAAATATGGGGTTTCTTCAGGGACCTCAATCACTCTTCAGAAACTGGTAGAAACAATCGAGAGGATATCCGGTTCAAAATTACCTATTAACTGGGGAGGCAGACCGTATAGGGACCGAGAAGTTTTCAACCCTTGGACAGGTTTTGAATCTCTTCCAGACTGGAAAACAAACATTTCTATTGAAAGAGGATTGCAACCATTAATCTTCAAACAAACCAACTAATTTATGCGCATCAATGTCGAGATTTTCCAATGGATCGTTAATACATTTAAAGCTAGTGCAGTCCTTACATTCCGGAAGTTTCTCTCTTTCAAATGCTAACATCATTTTTAGTAATTTCCTCCGTTTTCCCCCATTCCATATTTCTAATAAAGATTCCTCGTTCATATTTCCCATAGACATGGTTTTGGGAAGACCTGGAACCGGGCATGGAAATGTATCAAAGTCACAGCCTATTTGTAAAAAGTAAAAAGCTTGGGCACAAACGTCTCGTTCAGACGTTATTTCTTCGTTATAAAAATTTCTCGAATTATCTACAATTTTTTTTAGGCTATCCATTTGCTGTTGCATAACAACCAAATGTTCAACATAAATTTTATCTGCTAAATTTCCAAAAATAGAGTAAAATTCATCTTCATTGTCTTTACCATCAAGCGTAGCATCAATGGCTTTTATATAGATTGTCGTATCCCTTTTTATTTTAAATAAGTACTCCAAATTTGAAATAAACCTGCTAAAAGATATTTTTTTTCCACATGTTTTTTCATACTGGGCTTCACTTACCCCTTGAATTGAAATGTTTATATTTGTAATCCCTGAATCAATGATTTGACTTGAAATTTCAGGTGTAAGAAGAAGGCCATTGGTTATAATTTCTACACGGTCACAGATTTTGGCATCAACCGCCTTCTTTAACATGGTAGGCAAATTGGGATTCATTAAAGGCTCACCTAGTCCAGAAAAAACGATTCGTTTAATACCGCCAGAAGGAAATTTTGACAACTGATCAAGCAGGGTCTCATATTTTGCCTGATCCATATGTTTCACTTTCAATTCCAGCTTTCTCATTTCACCGTCCACATCATCCCTTGTAGATTGGATGCAATAAAAACATTTTATGTTACAATACCTAGTTGCCTCAACATATACTGTAAAAGGACTTTCAAGAGGGATGATATCTGATAGTTTTCTTCTTTTGGTATCATAATAAGGTTTAATTTTTGCTTTCATAGATTTTCCTCCTATCTTCAACCATGTTACTTCTTAGGAAATGCATAAAGCACTGTTTCCATAGTCATCTTGTTGTAACTTCTCAGGTGAAAACGATAATTTAAATTTAGATTATTCAAAAGTAATGGGATATCCCATATGTGAGATAAACAGTGATATACACAAATAGCAAGCTGAGGCGTATATCTTCTAATAATCTGTTTTGCACCTCTGAGTGCTTCAAATTCAGCCCCTTCAATATCCATTTTAATAAATGTTGGTTTAAACCCATAAGCGCTCTCATCTAATTTAACGCATTGAATCATGTTTGAAGCTGCCTGATCCAACCGTCCAGTAGATGCAGCATCACTGACAAGGTCAAAAGGCAAGGTCCTTGTCTTAGAATAAACCCCACAAGGAAGTGCCACAGCGGATTTAAAATATTCCATATGCTTTTTTATAAAATCCACTAATTTCAGGAACAACAAACTATGAGGTTCAAAAATCATTAAATTATCTATTTTGTATTTGTGATCTAAGATATTTTTCACAGTATCCCCATCATACCCCCCGCAATCAATAAAATTTGAATAATTTTTATTATAATTTAAATCAGGAGCTATATATTGTAATTCAAGCTGATCAGGTGGTGTCAGGCGTAAAAAATCCATTGTTAGATGAGCTTTGATATATTCCAAAAAGCATAGTTTATCTTTTGAGCTGTGAAACAGATTAAACGCCTCGTATATCTTTTTTTTTTCCTCTTTAAAAATATTCAGTTTACGGCATTGATTCTCAATTGAATTTTCATAATAATGTTCTTTAGTATATTGAGAAAAATTTATTTCATTTAATTGATAAATATAAGAATATCCCAGCTTCTGCAAATAATCCTTAATAGAATTCCTTGTGTGCTCATCAAAAAGTCCTGCAATTATAACATGCGCTTCTTTTTTATATTTGGAAACAGTCTCACTTTCAGGATGAAAAATTGGGATAATCGAAGCTGTCAATGCCAATTTTTCATTTCTATCCAAATAACAAACTATATCCAAACCACTTTCACTTAATATCTGCTGAACTCTTTGGCCAACATTCCCAGCCCCATAAAGCAAAATCGTTCTGCTCTTTAAATCATAAATTTTGTCCGATTCGCTTTCCAAGAGACCGTTTTCAAAATCACGAAAGAAACAATCGAGTTCTTTTTTAGTAGACATCTTTTAAATAACCTGATATTGCGCTTTTCCTGAAAAATATCTCACCATCATTGATGGAAATAACAGAAAACAAATAAGCATTTTTGTTAAAAAAGAGGTGTCCGATTTCAGAACTGTACAAATGAGATAGTACGCAAGGAGAGTAAAAGGAATTAGTTTGCTCATCTGCGTTGACGCAACAATTTGTTCCCCTTTTTTGTACCTTTGTAAACGCTCTGCATAAGACTTTTCAAAACGGAACTCTCGGCGAGACCACACTGCTTTTGCTTCATGAATAAAATCTCCTCTAAAAGCAAGAAAGGTCATCATAATTAAATCCTCACCAATGATACCACGAATAGGCCAGGTTTTAATAATTTCTGTACGCATTAACCCGTAGGCGGAATGCATATTTCCCCAAAACAAAGTGAAATATCTAGCAATAATATCCATCCCTCTTGTATCATTAAAACCAGATTCTTTGGTAAGCATTGCACCATTTTCATCAATCCATTCAGAAGCCGGAACAATAACAACGCTCGCCCTATTTTTCTTTATTTTTTTTAAACAGGCTGAAATAAAATTGGGCGACCAGAGATCATGCCCAGCCGCCCACATAAAAAATTCTCCTTTTGAATCTACCAAAACTTTTTTAAAGTTCTCGGCTTGTCCTTTATTGATTTCAAACCTTGAATAGCGAATCTGTGAGAAGTTCTTTGAGTATGCCTCACAAATTTCTCCAGTTCTATCTGTGGATGCATTGTCAGATATAATTATTTCGATATTGTTATAGTCCTGGGCAAGCAAGCTGTCCAAAGTCTCAGATACAAACTTTTCTTCATTGTACACTGGTATTCCTATAGACACCAGCGGACCATTTTTTTTACTGAAAGTTTTACTCATAAGAGAGTCCCTGAATGATAGTATTTAAACATATAATATTATCATATATAATATTTTTTTAGAATTTGAGTAGCGCTATCATCCAATGCATCTTCGGGATGAGCAACATCGTCTGGAGCAATACATTGTGAGCATTTTTCATTAGCTACCATACGATCTCCTCTCAATTGCATAGCGCAAAAATCTCGATGAATTTTTCCATTCCACATATTTGCCATTTTTTCATTTTTTACATTCCCTAACACAACTGGTTTTAAAATCGTATCACAGGGTACAACATCCCCATTCGGCCATACAACAATATGAAAAAAGGGAAGCGGACAAACAATTCTTTTTTGATGAGGCCTGCCAAATCGATCCATCTTTAATTCTGTTGTTTCTGGGTTCTCTTTATAATCGACTCCTGGATAAACTGGCCTGCATGTCTCAATATACATTCGGTCAGTGATAGGCCCAAAAATATCAAAAAACGTCTCCTCCTCATAAGGTTCGAGTGACTCCTTCATCACTTTTATAAAAAGCTGAGTATCCCCTTTATTTTCATAAAAAAATTTTATATTTTTGACGTATTGCTCGAAATTGATATTAACACCAGCAATATCTTTAAAAGCTTTTGAGGTGACGCCCTGTAATGATATCTTTACTCTGTTAATACCGGCATCAAGCAATGCACTGCTCATCTCTGGGATAAGCAGTGCTCCATTTGTTATCACCTCAAGAGTATCTGCAACATCCGCTGCTTTCATTTTTGCAACGAGCTCAGGCAACCGTTTATTTGTAAGAGGTTCTCCCTGACCTGTGAAAGATACAAATTTGAATTTATTAGGAAAATCTTTCATCTGTATTATGGTTTGCTCAGCAACATCCATACTCATAACTTCCGGAGTGAAGTCGTATTCTTGTTTCATCCCTTTATATCCAAGGCTGTGAGCACAATAACTACACTTAAAATTACAGACATTTGTATGGAACAAATATAAAGCAAAAGGCGTATTAAGAGGAACGGCATCAGCTAATTTGACTCTGTTAAGATCTGCAATGGGCTTTATCTCGGCACTCATGTTAACACTCCTTATTCTAAATATTTTGGAAGTAATTTTTTAAAAAATTTATCAAGGCTATCTTCTTGCTGAGTGTCATATTTAGGACTCATACAAGACTTGCATATTATTGAATTCCCTCTTTTTCCTTCAAGGTGAGCCACACGGAATTGTCTCAATGCTTCAGACTGCCAGACATCAAAGACAGACGCGTTTTGCTTACCTGAAGAAATGTCTGGGAATTTGACTGCACAACAAGGTGCATAACAGCCATCAGGATGAATCACCGCCATATAAAAAGGAAAGGGGCAGATTTGCATTTTTTCTGCTGGCCCGCCGCAATGGCGGACTTCAAAATTGCTCCCGAATTGCGAGTGATCAATTTCTGCAATGGCGGGTATAATGTGTTCAATGGCAATTTCGTCAGAAATATTTTCAAATGTTGCATAAAATTTTTGTTTATCCTCATCGGAAGGCACGGCCTTGTCAACTGTTTTTAAATATAAAGAACATTGTTTTTTTTTAGAATAAAAATTAGAAATATTATTCACTAATTGGTCGAAATCAAACTGCACATTGGTTACCCTTTCACATACTTCCGAGCTTATTCCCTGAATGGATATTCGCATTCGGTCGAGGCCAGCATTGATAAGATCATTCGCCCTTTTATCTGATAAAAGAACACCATTGCTTACAACCTCAACTCTTTCGGCAATACCCGCAGTCTTTACGCAAGCTATCATTTCTGGCAAATCAGGATGCAGTAATGGTTCTCCCCACCCTGCGAAGATGACTACTTTCAATTGACTTTGGAATCGCTTTAAATCCCTAACTTTTGACTTAAACGCATGTAAGCCCATTAACGAAGATTTACATTTCAATTCATTTTTAGTTTTTTTATCAAGGCTGTGGAGGCAATACCCACATTTCAAATTACAAATACTTGAAACATAAATATGCAAAGCAAGTGGTGTTTCTAAAGGTAAAATCTCTCCTAAAATTTTTCTTTTCTGTCCTGCGCATTTTACAATATTGGCCATTTCCCTACACCTTTAAATAATTAGTTCACACTTTGGCATACAAAACAGTTTCAAAACCTGCTGCACCATATGTTCTAAGAAAAAACTTATAGTCAGGACATATTTTTTTTAAAAACCTCGGGACCTCCCAAAAATGGGACAAAGAATGATACAGGCAAATAGCCAAGTCCGGCTGGCATTCTTCTATTGTGTGTCTGGCGCCGTGTAGTGCTTCAAGTTCAGCTCCTTCAATATCCATTTTTATAAATGTTGGAGAAAATCCTGTTAAAACTTCATCGATAGATACACATTGAATAAATGACTTCCCCGAACTTGATATTGCACTTGCTGCATCCACATTACTATCAAACCGCATTTGTGTAATCTGGTTCCACACGCCACATGGGAAAAGCACCATTTTTTTGATTTTTTTCTTATTTTTCCTCAAATATTCTTTCAGTTTGACAAGATTTTCGTTTTCCGGTTCAAAAAGAAACAATTCATCAATTTCACCAAGATGCTCAAATAGATCAGCCAAAGTATCTCCAGTAAAAGCTCCGCAATCAACAAATTTCCTGTATCCCTTGCCAGCAACCGACAATGCTGCAAAATATTGTTTGTGGTCATTCTCCAATAAAAACGCATTAACGTCACCAGAAGCATACCCCTCAAAATGGTTTAAATAGGTTTCAACACTGCGATAATCATGCCAACAAGATATACCTGCTAATATATTACTAATATTTTTTTGTAAAAAATTACTATCTGAAATTCTCGTTTTTGGATCATTCGCCTTATGAAAAGAGAGGGCAATTTCATAACAGAACGTAATTTTTTCATATCCTAATTTTATCAAATCATGGCGAATCTCCCTCATTTCAGAAAGAGAGCAATAAATAGAAATCACAACAAACGTCTCTTTTCGAAGTTTAGCAGTAATTGTTTTATCATCCGGGTGTTTTATTGGAATATTTTGGAATTTACCTTTCTGACGTGGTGAAACATCAAGAAACCCTTTAATATTTTGGGGAAGCAAACCACTTTTAACGAGTAAATTGTATACTATCTTTCCGTAATTGCCTGCACCATAAATAAAAATATATTCATCAGATAGTGCTGAAATGGCATCCAGTGGACTTGAATTGTGAATTTTTTTTTTAAGTGAAGCTAAAGCTGAATTGATGTTCATACTTTCAAACCCTTATTTGCCTCCATATCAAACCACATGGCAAACAAGGTAAACTGACTTGAACTCATAAAAGAAAACATTGCTGCCAAAGCATTAATAGGTGGAATATGACCTGTAAAATACCACAAAGCAAATACTCTTGGAAACAGACATATTGAAAACAGACTAAAAACAAACCCTAAAAAATAAAAAAAAACCAATGGATGAAAATCCCTTATTATATATTTTTCTTTAATCCTCCAAAAAAACAGTCTCAACAAAAGCCATCCGATTGTGAAAACAACTTTATGAATTTTCATTCCGGATCTCTCTCCTATGTTGTAGACAGGGTCAACAGGGACATCAACAACTCTAAAATTCTCAACGTTCAATCGAACAAGGATATCATTAGGCTGGCCATATCGTTTATACATTTTGTCCCAGTTGATTCTGTCCAAAACGTTTTTATTCAAAACTGTATACCCGGATTGTGAATCAGCAATATTCCAATATCCGGAAGCTATCTTTGTCAACAAAGACAGTAATCCATTTCCCAGATATCTAATCCTGGGAATCTTGGAAAATGCTTCTCCAGTAAACAAGCGGTTGCCTTTAGAATAATCCGCTTTACCTTCTACTACAGGTTCTATCAAAGCTGACAAGTTCTCAGGATTCATTTGCCCATCACCATCCATCCGAACAGCAAGATCAAAATCATTATCTCGCGCCCACTTGTATCCTTCAGCAAGGGCTCCCCCACACCCTTGATTTTCTTCTAAACAAATAAGATGAATTCTTTTGCTATGATTCATACATTCTCTGACGACGCTTATTGTTTGATCCGTACTCTTATCATCAACAACAACGATCTGATCTACAAACTCCGGCATATTGTCAATCACATATTGAATTTGGGCTTCTTCGTTATGACATGGAACAATTACACAGATGCTTTGTCTATTATACATGAAAAAATCCCTAACCTTTTGTTAATCTAAAATTATCTTTTAATCCTGCATTCCGGGGAAGTCAGGGTTGCACACTAAATAGCTACCAACTCTATAACTTCCGTTTATTATATAGTCAATCCTTATATTATGACAAAACCTGACCCAAAACTATTTCAAACAACTCCGTAGTGATCAATCTTTTTTTGCAATAAAAGACGGCCAGCATTTCACCTAATCCATCCAAATAACTTTTCAAACATGCGGTAAGTGTGTTAATGCTATTCATGGTCTAATATCAAGGAGAATGATTTATTGGAAAAAAACAAAACTAATGCTTCGTGGATTTTTCTTGGTCTTCTGTCTTTTTTTATCGTGATCATTTATTCAAACACACTTAATGTACCTTTTATTTTAGATGATCGACACAATATTTTAGAACGAAAAAATCTTCACCTGACGAAAATTAGTATTGACAACTTAACAGATACTTTTTTCAATGGTGATGGTGTTAAGAAAAAAATCTACCGACCCTTAAGCAGCCTGTCCTTAGCCCTGAATTACTATTTTGGCAGATTCAATGTCACTGGCTACCATGCTGTAAACATATTCATTCATATTGTTACATCCGCTGTGTTATTCAACATTTTGACCCTGCTGCTGAAAGCAAAAAAATATAATTTAGATTCTCCGAAAATCATTTCTATTGCAGGACTTACAACTATACTTTGGGCTTCTCACCCGATTCAGACACAGACGGTCACCTATATCGTGCAGAGAATGGCCTCTTTATCAGCAATGTTTTATTTGATTGGTATTTGGTGGTATCTAAAATTTCGCAACTCCGATTTTTTCCCAAAAAGTTGTTTTTGGGGTATTTTATCATTGTGTAGCTTTATTTGCGCTCTTCTATCAAAAGAAAATGCGGTAATCTTCCCTTTTGGAATTCTTCTTATCGAGTTGTTCTTTTTAGATGGTTTCAAAAAAGTTAAAAAAAAACCGTTAAAATCAATATTCACTCTAAGTTTAATATTGGTCATACCTCTTTCATTTTTTCTATATTCAACAAACTGGACCGATATCCTTTCTGGCTATGATTACCGACCATTTACACTCAAACAAAGACTTTTAACAGAACCCCGTATTCTCTTTTTTTATATATCCCAGCTATTATATCCGATACCAGAACGTTTCTCCATATCCCACTCCTTTTTGCTTTCTAATTCATTTTTTTCCCCCCTATCTACAGTTTATTCAATTACCGGAATATTATTTTTCCCTTTTATCGCATTACAGCTCAGACAAAAAATACCATTGATCGGATTTCCGATTCTCTTCTTCTTTTTACACCACATAGTAGAATCTACGATTATTCCTTTAGAACTTGTTTTTGAACACCGGAATTATCTCCCCTCAGTGTTCTTCTTTTTGCCTTTCTCTTACGGGCTTATAAAGCTTATTTTTTTTTACAAAAAGAAAAGCTCATTTATCATCTCCGCGATTTTCTTCTTTTGCTGTTCCATAATTTTTCTCTGTGGACTCTCAACTTATGTGCGTAACAGTGTATGGGTATCTCATGAATCCATGTGGAAAAATGCGGCAAAAACTTCACCTGATTTGATCCGACCATATTCTCAACTTGGATGGTATTATACAAATGAAAAACGAATGAACGTCAACAAAGCTCTTTTTTATTTTAAACAAGGGCTGAATAAAAAAAAATCATACCACGTATTTGAAGACGCATTTCTATGGATGAACATAGCATTATCATATGAAAAGGCTCAAAATTTCCCAGCCGCGAAAAACGCAGCATTAAATAGCCTGCATCTATTTTCGGACACAGTAAATAGAGCCCCATCCCTTAAAAACAAAACGATTGCTAACAACCAAATATCTACCATTCACTATTACCTATCAAAAATCTATTTTTCAATGAAAGATCAAAAACAAGCATTATTTCATATAAATGAAGCATTAAATTTAAATAACAGTCCCTTATTTTTAAATGCAAAAGCTAACTATCAAATACATAGCGAACAATATTTACAAGCAAATAAACTTCTTCAGGCTTCTTTGAAGATGGCTTCTAAAGGAGAAACCTTTTTTCTTCTTGGCAAAACATTGACCCGTATCGGTAACTACTCCAGCGGTTTATGGTTTTATAAAAACGCTTTAAAACGAATGCGTGGGCCAAGAGAAAACTCAACTATTTTACTATATATTTCAGAAAACCGTTACTTGTCAGGTGATAGTGTTTCAGCAAGAAGAATTTTATATAGATTAGTAAGACAAAATTCCATCATCGATTTAAACGCCCTTGTCACAGGATACAAAAGACAGTCTAATATAAAAGAGGCTGATATAGTTTACGATGAGCTGATAAGAATTTTAAAAAAGGAACTACCCAAAATACAGGCTGACCATGAATAAGACAAAACAAATTATATATTTGAGCAGTGTTTTTTTTATTTTAAGTGTTAGCATTCTGACTATATACTCCAACACCTTCACTGCGTCATGGCAATTAGATGACACCCCCAATATTTTAAATAATTATCATCTGCATATCAAATCTTTAGACTGGGAATCTTTAAAAAAAACGTTTTACACAAACCCGCACAATCCTTATGAACTTCAAAAAAAATTTTACAGACCTATTCCCTGCATTACATTTGCCTTGAATTGGTATTTTGGGCAGGACAACGTATTTGGCTATCATGTCGTCAACATCACCTTGCACATACTCACCTCTTGCATTCTGTTCTTGGTTATAACAAATCTATTCAAAACCCCGAACCTTAAAAAAATTAAACAAAATAATGTATTTATAATTTCTATTTTTGCAACTCTGCTTTGGGCTGCCAACCCGATCCAGACTCAGGCAGTCACATATATCGTACAACGAATGGCCCAGATGGCAGCTTTTTTTTATATCTTAGGAATCTACGCGTACCTGAAAGGCCGTATAGAAACCATTGCCATTAAGCGAGTCTTCTGGGTGTCTTTCTGCCTTTTTCTTTACCCTCTGGCTATATATTCAAAATCGAATGCCATAATGCTCCCTTTGGCTCTTCTCCTGATTGAACTCATTTTTTTTCAAGATCTTTCGGATAAAAAATCTCTAAAAAGAATCGTCCTGATAAGCTTAACGGCTTCAGTATTTATACTAACTTTCGGGTCAATAGCCTTTTTTAAAGGAGACCCACTCTCATTTTTAAATCTATATGACTATCGAACTTTCACTTTAACTGAGCGCCTGTTAGCAGAGCCAAGGGTTCTTTTATTTTATCTTTCCCAGATTTTTTTTCCTCTCCCGAACAGATTTTCAATTGCACATGATGTGGTTTTGTCATCATCATTTCTCCACCCATGGACTACCATTCCCAGCATTCTGGTTATTATATCCCTTATTTTTTTCGCTCTATTAGTGTTAAGAAAAAGCCCTCTACTATCATTTGCGATCTTATTTTATTTTTTGAATCATATAATAGAATCCAGTATCATTGCCCTTGAAATTATCTTCGAACACCGGAATTATTTACCCTCTTTCTTTCTCTTTCTTCCATTTGTGTCTGCAGTATTTCAAAATCAATCAGGGTTATTATTCAAAGAAAGGACTATTCATTATTTAAAAATTATTTCATTGCTTGTTTTTTTGATTATTTCTTTATCCGGCACATATGTCAGAAACAGGGTCTGGAAAGATAGCATTACCCTTTGGACAGATGCGGTTTCAAAGGCCCCTAATGATGCAAGAGCTCTTAACACGCTTGCTATAAAACTGGCATGGAGTGAAAACAGTTCTCACCCTAAAAGATATGATATGGCACTTAAACTTTTTGAAACTTCTTTAGACAAACATATCGCTACAAAATATGTAAAAGCCGACATTCTGGGAAACATGGCAACCATTTATTTCTATCACAAAAATGACCGAGAAAAAGGCCTGTCCCTCTATCGAGCAGCATTGGATGCTTACCCTTTAAGCCTGAAAATCAGAAAAGATTATGCCAGCGCACTCATCGTGGCAAAAGAGTTCCAAAATGCTGAGCTTCAGGTTGATATCTTGCTCGAGACAAATGATAAAAATGGAACTTATCACAACCTAAAGGGCCATACCCTTCTATGGCAAAAAAAGTATTCTGCTGCACTTATATGCTTTGAAAAAGCATATAAGATGCTACCTGGAGCAATGAAGGATAAACTAAACATTATTTTAAACACTGTTGTTGCTTTAAGCCTGGCGGGAGAACATGAAAAAGCTGAAAACATATCTTTAAAAGCTATCAAGGTTGCCCCAAAAGACATTGCCTTTCATTTTGCACTTATTGAAAACAGTATCAGATCAAAACAAAACAACAAAACCAATGAATACGTCAAACTATTATCAGAAGCTTTTTCCCAAAATCAGATTATCGATAACCTTGAAAAGATAAGCAACAATCCTCAATTGGCACCCCTCTCAAAACAGCATATTGAGTCAGCTTTAAATCAAAAACTCTAAAGAAAGCGGCTGGAGGGAAATACCTTCCCGCCAGCCGCTTTTTTTTATCTTATTTCAGAATCAGTACGTCTCTATTGTTCAATTTCTTTTGTATAAATACTTGTTGCATCATCCCAGTCACCACTAGCTGTCATATAATCATCAGGGCAACGACCAGATCCGTCGGTTACTGTAATTGTAATTATGACATTCGGGTCAGTCGCTGTAACTGTAAAGGTATTTGTACCTGATATTGAAAGTTCATATGTACCTGCTGCCTGAAAATCAGCATCTGCTACAGCTGTGTGACTTGGAATTGCAAAATAATCGGCAATAGCGGATGCAATGGCATTTGCATCTGATTCAGCCGCAGAACAGAATGCCTTATTACGATATGCAATAAAGTTCGGGACTGCAATGGCCGCCAAGATACCAATAATCGCTATAACAATCATCAGCTCGATCAATGTAAAACCTTTTTCGTTGTGATCAAATTTAAATTTTTTAAGCATGTGTGCCTCCTGACTAAAAGTTATTTGTTTGTTTTTTTAAACAATCATGTTTATCTATTGTATTTGTGTTGAGTTTAATGCAGATTGCATGCCATCTTGACCATAAAACTTCAGGTGCCCCCAAAAGACTGAATTCATAGGATCTTCAAAATATTAACCACAAATGGCCTCTTTTTTTTTAGAATTAACGGCATCAACAAAAGACACAAATTGTTAAAAAATTACAATTTGTGTCAATCCATAAGGCTTTTGACAAGAGATACGATTCAAAACGTATTGACAGTTCAAGACACTATGGATATTGTTTTTGACAGGTGATCTGAAAAAATATTAACAAAATCTAAATATTAATTATATGTTGCTCAAAAATCCAAATGAAATAAAACCGTATCCAATAAGTGTTTATTTCATAATTTTATTGTTATTAACTATATGCGGCATTTTGGTATCTGTTTATCTGGCAGTATCCCATTACAGAGTTTACACAGACATAAAATATTCAAGTTTCTGTGCGGTGTCTAAAGCGATCAACTGTGATACGGTTTCTCAAAGTCCTTACTCAATATTTTTAGATGTGCCAGTCCCCATATGGGGTATTATCGGCTATATTTTTTTTCTTCTCACACTCCTTGTCTCTTATCATAATAGATCCCAAAAACTATCCGCGTTCATGACTTATATTTTTATTACTGCCATTTTCAGTTTCATCAGCATATTTCTTGGAATATTATCTGCGGTAAAAATTCATTCATATTGCATCATGTGTATTGTAACCTACGGTATCAACTTTATGTTGCTTTACACTACATGGCTGACCAGAAAAAGGTTTGCGAGAGACACTTGGCTCGCGTCAATAAAAATAGATTTTAAATTCTGGCTATTGAATAAAAAACAAATTTTGAAATTTTTCACACCTTTGGCTCTTTTCGTTTTGTCAATTATCCTTTTTCTGCCTCATTACTGGTTAATAGTTCCCACTAAAACACCAAATCCTATCATCAAAATGGGAGTCACCGAGGACGGAAGTCCTTGGATAGGAGCCGATAATCCTGAATTAACAATCATTGAATATACGGATTATATGTGCTTTCAGTGCAAAAAAATGCATTTTTTCCTGCGTAGTCTTGTTGACACACATCCCGATAAAATAAGGATTATCCACAAACATTTCCCCATGGATAAAAAATACAATTCAGCTCTGCAGGAAAATATTCATCCTGGTTCCGGAATTCTGTCTTCAATTGCAATTTTTGCAACCCAAAAGGACAAATTCTGGCAACTTAATGACTATTTATATAATTATAATATGGGTAATAAGGCCATCTACCTTCGCAAGATTGCAAAAGATAATAGTCTTAATTTAAATGAATTAAAAACCGGCATCCACTCGCGCAAGGTAAAAATCAAACTTCAACGGGATATCGTTTATGGTTTAAAAAAGAAAATCACTGGAACCCCTACCTATGTAATAGATGAAAAGATTTACACAGGCCAGATACCCGCTGACATATTGAAAACTTTTACAAAATGACCTTAACCTTAAAAAAAACAATCCTACTGCTTGGTTTTTTAAGCCTGCTACTATCTATTATTTTGATGTGCGCTGTACCTCCGGTCAGCCGTGATGCTTTGACTCACCACCTTGCTGTACCCAAACTCTACGCCCAGAACAACGGCATTCATGAGTTTCCCGAGATAATCCCATCCTATTATCCGCAACTAGTTGATTTGATATATTGTTTACCAATGATAACCGGCAATGATATAGTTCCAAAATATATTCATTTTTTATTTGCCCTTTTAACTGGCCTATCAATCTTTTTCTATCTTCAAAAAAAACTGAATGGCGTTTACGGTTTATTAGCAGCCACTTTTTTTCTTTCTTTGCCGGTAATTGTAAAATTATCCATAACCGTTTATGTGGATTTGGGCCTTATCTTTTTTTCAACAGTATCCTTGTTGGGAATTATTAAATGGTATGAGACAAAATTCAAATTCCGTTGGCTGATTATTTCAGCTGTCTTCTGTGGACTTGCTTTAAGCACAAAATACAACGGGCTTATCAGTTGCTTTCTTTTAACGGTATTTACGCCCATGATTTACTTAAAGAATAAAAAGAGCAGTCATGATGAAAACATCAAAGAAAGTCAACTGAAAGCAATTGGATATGCCATGAGTTTCTTCATTATTTCAATGGCTATTTTCTCCCCCTGGATGATTAAAAATTATACTTGGACAAAGAATCCCATTTATCCTCTTTATGATAATGTTTTTAATCCTGAAGACCAAATCGATATAGAGCAAAAAAATACAGAGGCCTCAATGAATCATTTTCTCATCCGAAAATACATTCATAAAGAATCCTGGGTTGATACCGCAACCATACCGATTCGGATATTTTTTCAGGGGAAAGATGACAATCCAAAATTTTTTGATGGGAAACTCAATCCTCTCCTTTTTTTACTGCCGTTTTTTGCTTTTGCAGTTCCCATAAAAGGTTCCGCCGAAGATAATACTCCCAAAAAGATAATGTTGTTTTTCTCAGTACTCTACATCCTGATTGTATTTTTCAGGCAAGACATGCGTATCCGATGGATCGGTCCAGCAATTCCTCCTCTGGTAATCCTTTCAGCTTACGGGTTGAAAAATATTTTTAGTTTTTTTGAACAAGCCGGAGAAAAAAAATCAAAACTGAGGTATAGTTTGTTAAAATTCATAAGGCCTCTCCTGCTATTATCCATCTTCATTACCGCAAGTCTGAATGCGGTTTATATCTATCAACTTTTTGTAAAAGTTGACCCGCTACCCTATTTAACCGGGGATATATCCCGCTCCCAATATATTGAAAAGTTCAGGCCTGAATATACCGCTCTTGAATATGCCAATCAAAACCTTGGTGAAGATACCCACATACTGGCTTTTTTCCTTGGGAACAGGATGTATTATTCTGATCATGACATTAAGTTCAACTACCCGATTTTAAAAAAAATAGCCGAAACTTCAAAAAAACCAGAAGAAATTTTAACTGAATTTAAAAAGCGAAACGTAACAACTCTGATAGTTAATCATTTGCAATTCAATGACTGGGTGGACAAAGGATTTAATGATAAAGAAAAGAATTTAATTCAACTATTTTTCAACCGGCACACACAAAGACTGTTTTTCAAAAACGGTCACGGTGTTTATCAACTTATCTCAAATTAAGACACTTCGGTTTAGCTTTCATCGGTCTTATCTAAGCGGTAGCGCATGGATCTTAGGCTAAGGTTCAGGTAGTCGGCTGCTTTGCTTTTGTTTCCACCGGCCAGTTCCATGGCTTTTTTGAGATACGACTGCTCGATTGTGGACAGAATTTTGTCCAGATCAACACCCTGCTCCACATCATCAAGATCAAAACGCTGGTCTTTAATACCCTCAATCCATCTCCTTTTCTTGTGCATGGAGATTGTCAGGCTTTCAGGCAGAATAATATTGGTAGAGGACAGTGCAACAGATCTTTCAATCAGGTTCTCAAGTTCCCTGACGTTACCCGGGAAAATATATTTATTTAAAAAATCAATGGCATAGGATGAGAGTTTAACAATATCTTTTCCCATCTGCTGTGAATATTTTTCAGCAAAATGTTTGGAGAGAAGCTCAACATCCCCTTTTCTGTCTCTTAAGGGCGGAACTTTTATAGGGATAACATTGAGCCTGAAAAATAGATCTTCTCTAAAATTTCCTTCTATAACTTCCTGCTCCAGTTTTTTATTGGTTGCAGAGATGATTCTGATGTTAACTTCAATTTCTGTTGTTCCGCCAACCGCTTTAAAAGAAGTCTCCTGTACCGCCCGGAGAAGTTTCACCTGAAGAATGGGAGAAAGCTCACCTATTTCGTCTAAGAATATAGTGCCGTGATTGGCTGCCTCAAACAGACCCTTTTTATCGGCCACAGCACCGGTAAAAGATCCTTTTACATGCCCGAAAAATTCGCTTTCAATCAGGGTGTCAGGGATACCGCCGCAATTGACTACAACAAAGGGCTGGTCTTTTCTGTCTGAATTTTCATGGATAGCACGTGCGATCAGCTCTTTTCCAGTCCCGCTTTCTCCGGTAATGAGCACATTGGTTTTGGTTGGCCCGATCTGCTCGATCCGTTTATAGATGGCCATCATGCCCGGGCTTTTGCCAATAATCCGGTTAAAATGGATATTATCCTGGAGTTCGGATGAGGTCCGCTCTTTTTCCTGGTCCAGCGTTTTGAGATCCAGGGCGCGCTGAATGGTTTGTTTTAACTCGATATTATCAAAGGGTTTGGGAACAAAGTCATATGCCCCTTCATTCATGGCCTCCACTGCAATCTCAGTAGTGGAATAGGCAGAAATCATGACGACAATGGTATCTGAATTTTTCTTTTTAGCCTCTTTGAGAACATCAAGGCCGGTAATGTCCCCCAAACGAATGTCTGTCAGCACAAGATCATAATCATTTTTCTGGATCTTTTTTAAGGCCTGCTTGCCATTTTTGGCTTCAGAAACTTTATATCCTTCTTTAGACAGCAAGACATCTAGAAATTCCCGCATACTGGTCTCATCATCCACCACCAGAATATGATGTGCTTTAACCATTGTGTTATTTATCCCCCTGATTTATTCGCTTGGTACACCACCCTGCCCTCAACTATAGTCATAAGGGCGCTGCCTTTGACATGGTGTCCGGCAAAAGGGGTATTTTTACTTTTAGATTTAAAGGCTTGAGGGTCTATCTCCCAGTCATCTTCAAGGTCAATTATAGTAAAATCTGCTGGATTACCTGTTTTTATATCATTATTAATCTTTAATATCCTGGCCGGCTCTTTTGCCATTTTATTGATGAGGTTTTCAAGGCTTAAAAAGCCATCCTGAACCAGTTTCAGAGACAGGGCAAGGGATGTTTCAAGGCCGACAATGCCAAAAGCTGCCCGGTCAAACTCTACATCTTTTTCAACCACGCTGTGAGGGGCATGGTCTGATGCAATCAAGTCTATAGTCCCGTCTGTAAGGCCTTCAATTATGGCTTTCCGGTCTGTTTCGGAACGCAGGGGCGGGTTCATCTTAAAATTGGTATTATAATCTTTAACATCTTCGTCTGTCAGGGTGAAATAATGTGGGGCAGTTTCGCAGGTGACATTTGCCCCCCGTTTTTTGGCCTGCCGAATGGCTTCAACAGATTCTTTTGTGGAAATATGGCAAAAATGGACATGGGCGCCGGTCAGTTCAGACAGGGCTATATCTCTGACCACCATAATGCTTTCAGCAGCATTGGGAATCCCCTTTATGCCCCACAGGGTGGAGAAACAACCTTCATTCATGGAACCGCCATCCACAAGGCCCAGATCTTCGGCATGAACAAAAACAGGCATATCAAGACCTTTGCAGTATTCAAGCGCGCGTCGCATCAAATTAGAATTTTCGACGGGCAGCCCATCATCGGTAACGGCTGCTGCTCCAGCTTCTTTCATTTCATATATTTCTGCAAGGGTCTGGCCTTTGGAGCCGGAAGTAATGGCCCCGGCAGGGTAAACCTTTGAGCAGCCGATTTCTTTGGCACGGTTGATGATGAATTTGGTAACCTGGCTGTTATCGTTGACCGGACTGGTGTTTGGCATTGAGCAAACAGCGGTAAACCCGCCTTTTGCTGCTGCCATCACGCCGGTTTCAATGGTCTCTTTATATTCATGCCCAGGTTCACGCAAATGCACATGGATATCGATCAGCCCCGGCACCACAACCATATTCCGGGCATCTATAATCTGGATATCTGAAGAAACAGCAGATGCATCCGGGGGGAGGATATCTTCGATTATATTGTCATTTATGAGGATGTCTTTTTTCTCATCAATCTTTCCCGGGTCCAGAACCCGTGCACCTTTAATCAGCATCCGCATGCCTGGTTCCTCCTGCTGTCAGGTAAAATAATGCCATCCGAAGCGCCACACCGTTTGTCACCTGCTCTAAAATCATTGAACAGTCTGAGTCTGCCACATCGCTTGCAATCTCCACCCCACGGTTCATGGGGCCGGGATGCATGACCAGCACATCTTTTTTTGCCAGGCCCAGGCGGGCTTTGTTCAATCCGAAAAGTGTTGCATACTCGCGCTCTGTTGGGAAAAGTATGTTTCCCTGGCGCTCTTTTTGAATCCTGAGCATCATGATGACGTCTGCATCTTCGATACAGGTTTCAATGTTGGGTGCAATTTTACAGCCCAGATTCTCAATCCCCATGGGGATCATTGTTTGCGGAGCACAGATAGTGACATTTGCTCCCATTTTTGAAAATCCCGTGATATCGGATCTGGCAACCCTTGAATGGGCAATATCGCCAATAATGGAAATGTTCAGCCCGTCTATTTTTCCCTTCTTTTCCCGGACACTCATCATATCCAATAGTGCCTGGGACGGGTGGGCATGAATACCGTCACCGGCATTAATCACAGAAGATTTCACATGCTTTGCAATCAGATGAGGCGCCCCTGCTGATGGATGACGAAGGACAATAACATCCGGTTTCATGGCTTCAAGATTTTTTGCCGTATCAATAAGGGTCTCCCCTTTTACAATACTGGAAGAGCTTTTGGAAATGGAAAGACTGTCAGCAGAAAGCCGCTTGGCGGCTGTGTCAAAAGACAATTTTGTCCGGGTTGAAGGCTCCTGGAAAAACAAGACAATCGTTTTCCCCCTTAAAGTGGGAACCTTTTTTACAGGACGTTCCGAGATTTCTTTCATCCCCAGGGCAGTATCAAGAATCATTGAAATCTCCCGGGGTTCAAGAGAGCCGATATCAAGGATATCTTTTTTTTCAAACATAAGCGATGCCTTATTTTATTAAATCACCGATTCTTTTCCATCTGATGCCGAATTTTTCTTTGTTCCACGACCAGTAGATAATAAATGCCTTGCCCCTGACCGCCTTCAGGTCAACAAATCCCCAAAACCTGCTGTCATGGCTGTTGTCCCGGTTATCTCCCATAACAAACAGCTTGTTTTCAGGAACCGTTATTTTATGCAGGTTATCGCGCGGCGCCATTATTCCTGGAATAATTCTATTGTCTTTATAAACAGCGTATTCTTCACCCAGAACCTGCTTGTCATTGATATATAACTTTTTATCCCTGATCTCCAGGGTATCCCCTTGAGTAGCAACCACCCTTTTAATAAAATCTTTGGACGGATCTTCCGGATATTTGAACACGACAACATCCCCTTTTTCAGGATCTTTCACGGATATCAGTGTGCTCCCATCCGTAAATGGAATTTTTACGCCGTAAATAAATTTATTAACCAGTATATGATCACCGATCTGAAGGGTTTCCAGCATAGACCCGGAAGGAATTTTAAATGCCTGGATAATAAATGTCCGGATGAACATGGCAATAATGATCGCGATAACAATTGCCTCGGCATTCTCCCTCAACGAGCTTTTGGGTTTGGCCTTGGTCTTGGGTGCTGATTTGGGCTTAGGCTGAGCAGCAGCTTCTGATTTAGGGCTTTTTTCCGTCATTTTGTATCCTTATCACTTGATGATCTAATAGAACAGGTGCTGGGGCTGACCAATAAAAAATTTTGCCTTCTGGATCGATCTCTTCAGTATATCAGCTATTTTTCTTGCTTTCACTATACTGGATAAAGGAACGGTTGGGACTTTTTTGCCCTTTATCATAATGCTTCCACTTTTTAATTCTGCATAACTGATCTGGCCGTATGACTTAGAGTTGCCTTCCGGATAATCATATCCGTAATCAATAATTTGAGTAAACAGGTCTTCATCTGAAACAGATGTATATTTTAAAATTTCTTCATTTAAAATCGGAATAGGTATCCCAAGTCCGACGGCAAGTGAAACACCATACCCCCTTATGCTCTGACCCACAAGCCAATCAGGAGACATCTCTTTTAAATCACCATTCACTGCAAGCGTTCCGGAAGGCGTCAGGGGGACACCGTTTAATCCGCGTTCCACATCCTTTTTATGTTGGGTTCCGGTCCAGGTAACATACCCTTGGGCACCGCCCAGAAAGATACGGGTTCCAACACCAATGGTCTTTAAATAGGGATCATTGAGCAGCGGACTCAACTGACCTGCTGAGCAGTAATTGGCATTGCCCATGCCTGGTTTCAGTGTTCCCATGTAGGTATACTTGATCTTGTTTGATTTATTGATTGCGCAGTTATAGTTTTGATAACAATTTCTGGGATTACACAACATGGCATTGGGCAGATCTTTCAGCGTGACCATCTTTTCTATTTTCCGGTTGGGATAGCAGTCCGTACCATAGCTTTCTGCACGGATATGGATCTCTTTTCCCGCCACAAGGTCCTGAATTACATGGCCGCCGCCATAATTGAACTCGCCTGGATGACGCTTGTTTAGAGGATCATCTTCACAGGTTTGTGTTGCCCCGATATAGCAGTCCACCGCAGCAACACCGGAATAGGCCTGCACGTTGTTCATCCATGTTTTGGTAGTTCTGACAGAAGGTTTGGACTGGCCGATGTTGATAAATGCGCCCGAAGAACACATCGGGGCAAACGTACCGGTCGTGACTACATCAACTTTTTTGGCAGCCTCAACCACACCGTCTTTAGCGGCAATATCAATAATTTCTTCTGCTGTTACCACAACGGCATCACCAGCAGCTATTTTTTTATTAATCTGTTCAATCGTTTTATTTACTTTAAAATCTGTCATAACCACCTTTTTTATTACGAAAACCTTTTTTATCTCTCTAATCGGATAACTGGCTCACAGCATCAATTTTGGAAGTAATATTATTTTTTATCCAGGCATCATCCCACCATTCAACAGGATTTACAAATACATTATGAACAATCATTGAAAAATGGAGGTGATCTCCGCCGGCAAGTCCTGTAAGGCCTGAAAAACCGATCTCTTGTCCTTTTTCAACCAGATCCCCTATCGCCACTGATGACTGGTTCAAATGGGCATACAGGCTGCAAAGGCCAAACCCATGGTCGATTATCACTGTGTTCCCATAAATACCAATGAATTGAGAGAATACAACCCGGCCCGAATTTGCAGCCCGGATAGGTACATTGGATGTAGAGGCCAGATCAATTCCCAAATGAACTGCTTTATCAATCTCTTTGCCTTCATTTTTATATGTTCTTCGATCAGCAAATCCAGCCCGTTTTGCTGCGTTTCTCATCCGAAGAAATCTTCCATTCCATAGTTTTTTATTTTCTGTACCGGAGGGCACACTTAAAATCACTTCTGCGTTCTTTTTACGGATGGTGTTGTTGATGTATAAAAATTTTTCCAGCAATGGATTCTTTGAAGAAGCAAACCGGCTTTCTTGAGTACCGACATCAAAATCCGGAATCTTTTTTTCCAGAAAACCTTTGGAAATATTTAACGTGTCTTTTCTGAATTTTTTATCCCTTATATAATGATAGAACTCCCTTTGGGTAACATTTCCAGCAAGATCTTCCGCCATAATCGATATCGGCGTACCCGCTCCCTGCATATGGTTCAAGGCGAAAAAAGCAGCATATATATTTTCATTTTCAAACAGGCCTGAGTGTCCCGGGAAAAAATTATCTCCGACCTTCACACCGCTTGTGATGTTGTTTTCGAAAAGCTTATAGATTACCAAAGCCGAACCGCCCCGTTCAATATTATGCCGACGGGTCAACACCTGTACCCTTGGCGGGCTTGAATCAATAAACACTTTTTCTTCCGTATAGGCAATATTGCCTTTATTCCAGCCTCTCCAGGAAAGATCGGATGCCATGACCCGTATAACAGCCTCACCATCACTCATTCCATAACTGGCGGATTCAACAGGAATGATGAATGATTCCTGAGCATTTTTAGATTTAGACAGCAATCCTGTAAAAACAGAACCCTTGTACTGCTTTTCAAGAAGGATCTCTTCTTTTCCCTGCTGCATAATGGATACAACAATTTTTCGAAGTCCGTTTTTCTTATCTGCCACATGAAGGGAAAATTCATAATCCTTTTTGAGATACGAAGATGGCAGTTCAACATCAATCAAAGGCTTTGTGCCCTCAAATTTGAATACAATCACCCATAATAAAGGAATCAGGAGAGCAGGAATGAGAATCCAGAAAAGAATTCTTTTCATCAATAATACCTATTTTTTCAGTATGTTAGTATAGCCCATTTCAAAATGTCAGTAAAATAGCAGCTATGGCCCAACTTATCAAGCAATTTTGTATTCTTGACTTTTGGCATATCAAAATATAATTTGGCTTCAAATCTATTTTTAAAGGCAGCACTATGAATAATTTTTTTTCAAACTTAACAAACACGCCAGAACCTGTTTTTTTTCTGATTGCCGGCCCGTGTGTGATTGAAAATTACGAAATCACCCATCAAATAGCCGAGCACCTGAAACAGGTCACACAAAAACTGGGAATCCCATTCATTTTCAAAGCGTCCTTTGATAAAGCCAACCGGACATCACTGGACTCTTTCCGAGGGCCTGGATTTGATGCCGGCCTTGAAATTCTTGGGCGCATCAAAAAAGATCTTGATGTAAAAATCATATCTGACATTCACTTGCCCCAACAGGCACAAAAAGCAGCAACTGTGCTGGATATCATCCAGATCCCTGCTTTTTTATGCCGCCAGACAGACTTGATTGTTGCTGCATGCGGCACCGGCAAGCCCGTCAACATAAAAAAAGGACAGTTTCTGTCACCAAGAGAATGTAAAAACATACTCAATAAAACCAAAGGCACAAACAACTCCAACATCTGCATTACAGAAAGAGGGTCGTCTTTTGGATATAATAATCTTGTCGTGGACTTCAGAGGCATTCCAATTATTCACGGACTGGGCTCTCCCGTCATTTTTGATGCCACGCACAGTGTTCAACTGCCGGGCGGAGCACAGGACTCTTCGGCCGGAGAGAGAAAGTTTGCCCCGACTTTAGCAAAAGCCGCAATTGCAGCCGGTGCAGACGGTCTGTTTATAGAAACCCACCCTGAGCCTGAAAAAGCACTTTGTGACGGGCCAAACTCAATGCCGCTAAATGATATGGAAAAACTTTTGACCACGCTTCTGGCCATCAAAAAAGCAGTTGGGTAACAAAATGAGCCCAGAATTTTCCAATATCATGCTGGTGCTTTTAGATGTGGATGGTGTCCTTACAGATGGTACCATTACCTACTCTGATTCCGGAGAACAGATCAAAAGTTTCAACTCCAGGGACGGCCTGGGCTTAAGGCTTCTGATGGATTCCGGGATTGATGTGGGTATTATTACCGGCCGGACTTCCAATGCATTGAAACACCGGTGTAATAATATTGGAATCAGCATGTTATTTGATGGCGTAAAAGATAAATCCAAAGTGCTTGGAAAAATTACAGACCAAACCGGCATCCCGCCTGAAAACATAGCCTATGTAGGAGATGATCTGATTGATCTGCCGATCATGAAAGAGATTGGATTCCCAATCGGTGTGGCGGATGCCTGCAAGGAGGTCAAAGACCTTGCCATGATGGTGACACAGCAAAAGGGCGGCCAAGGAGCAGTCAGGGAAGTCTGTGAGGCCATTTTAAAAGCTAAAGGCCTTTGGGACTCCATCATTAAAAACTATCTGTCATGACAAAGACATTAAAACAAAAGCTGTCGCTCCCGTTAATTGGGCTTCTCATCCTGATTATAATTGTTATCAGCGGGTTTTTATTTTTCAACCGCATGCTTCAGGCACCAATCAAGATTGAAAATATTCATGTGGATACTAAATCGGCCCTCAAACTCAATGTTTTAAAGCAGATCTCTAAAAAAAACGGGATAAAAGAATGGGAACTGACGGCCTCATCAGCAACCCTTCTGAAGGATAAAAACAAGGCACTGCTCGAAGATGTAATGATCTCCTTTTTTACTAAGGACAACAAGCAGATAGACCTGACCTCAGAACACGGCACACTGAACACCAAAACCCATGATATGACCTTTTCAGGCAACGTAATTACGCAATATGGAACTTTTATCATGAGAACTGAAAAGTTGCATTATACTAAAAAAGAACATATAATACATACCAACACTCACGTGAAACTAGAAAAAACAGATTCCACGATTGACGCGGATTCGATGGTGACCAGACTCAATAAGAATGAAACGATTTTAACCGGGAATGTCAGGGGAACATTTAGTGAAGATTTCAATATCAAATAGATCATTCTGCTTCTTACTTATACCTGCCCTTCTTTTGGGATGGATAACTGTCTTTGATATCCAAAGCGCCTATTCACAGACAGATATTGAATCCAGCAAAGCCCCGCTTCATATCGTTTCTGATAAAATGATTGCCCAAAGAGATCAGTCCATGGTGGAATTTATCGGCAACGTAAAGGCCACCCAGGAGGATTCCATTGTACTGGCAGATTCCATTAAAGTTTTTTTTAACGACACCTCCAAAGATAAAAACCCGGAAGGTGAAGATGCCAGGAGTAATGTCAAAAAAATCATTTCAACAGGAAATGTAGAATACACGGCAGGGGAAAGAAAAGCCTTTGCGGACAAAGCGGTCTACACTACGGAAAATGAAACGCTCATTCTCACAGGAGAATCCCCAAAGCTGGTTACAGGCTCCAGTTTTGTAACCGGAAAAAAAATCACTCTTTATAGAAACCAGGATAAAGTGCTGGTGGAAAGTGATGGAAAAAAAAGAGTGGAAGCATTATTTAATCCAGAGGACAGTCCTAACGACAAACCATAATGACTCAGCTTGTTTTAAAAAATCTGGTAAAAATTTATGACGGCAAAACTGTGGTAAACGACGTCAGTCTGAATGTAAAGCAGGGATCTGTGACCGGTCTTCTTGGACCTAACGGTGCTGGGAAGACCACCACATTTTACATGTCAGTCGGCCTGATCAAGCCCAATGGCGGGACTGTATTGATTGATAACGATGATATCACCCAGTTCCCCATGTACATTAGAGCCCAGAAAGGAATCGGCTACCTTCCACAGGAATCCAGCGTTTTTAAAAAACTGACCGTAAAGGAAAATATAACTGCCATACTTGAAATCCTTCCCAAAAACGGGTTTGACATTGAAGAAAAGGCCATGTCCCTGATGAATGAACTTGGCATAAGTTCCCTTTCCGGACAGAAAGCAAACTCCCTTTCCGGGGGAGAGAGGCGACGGCTGGAAATTTCACGGGTGCTTGCCACTGACCCCAAATTTATTCTTTTGGATGAACCGTTTGCCGGGATTGACCCTCTGGCTGTTATTGATATCCAGCAAATAATTTATCAGTTGACTAAAAAAGGAATCGGCGTTTTAATATCTGACCATAATGTGAGAGAGACTTTGGGCGTTTGTGATGATGCATATATTATGAGCCAGGGCAAAGTAATTGAATCCGGAAGCCCTGATAAAATAATTTCAAGTGAAATCGCTAAAAAAATCTATCTTGGAGAAAATTTTAAACTGTAACAATGGAACTTGGATTACAACAAAGCCTTATACTAACCCAGCAGCTGGTAATGACCCCCCAGCTTCAGCAGGCAATCAAACTTTTACAGCTCTCGCGTCTGGAGCTTGCAGAGATGATTCAGCAGGAGATGGAACAAAACCCTGCCCTGGAAGAATCCGGGAATGAAGAAATTTCTGACAAGGATATCACAGCCGAAGAAAGCCAGACCGCTTCTCCTGAAAAAGAAGACCCTGTCAAAGAAATCACCATTGAAGAGAAAGTAAGAACAGACACGGATTGGGAAAATTATATCAATGAATATAATTCTACCGGAAAAATCCATACGGAATCTGAAAGTGTCCAGGCTCCAAACTACGAAGCATTCACTCCGGATAAAACAACATTGGAAGACCACATGCATTGGCAGCTCATGATGCATGGCTTACCCCACCTGGAAGAAGAGATAGGCAATACCATTATCGGGAACCTGAACCGGGACGGCTACCTGTGTATTGATACAGACGAAATTTCCCAGGCGTGCAATGATGCGCCCATTGAAGATGTCGAAAATGTACTCTCAATCCTTCAAAACTTTGATCCGCCGGGTGTTTGTGCCAGGGATCTGCAGGAAACGCTCCTTATCCAGGTAAAACTACTCGGCATTGACAATCCGATTATTGAACAGATCATTCAGCATCATTTAAAAAACCTTGAAAACAGAAACAGCAAAAAAATAGCAAAAGCTTTAAAGATAACGGTGGATGATGTGCGGGCTGCCGTAAAAATCATCCAGTATCTGGAGCCCAAACCCGGCCGAAAATTTTCAACAGACGAGCCTGCCTATATTACCCCGGATATTTATGTATATAAACATGGGGATGGTTTTAAAATTGTCATGAATGATGACGGGCTGCCAAAACTGAAAATCAACCGGTTTTACAAAAATGCCATTGCTGACGGGCGCAAAATATCAAAAGATGCTAAAAATTATTTGAATGAAAAAATGCAATCTGCTTCCTGGCTGATAAAAAGCATTCACCAGCGCCAGAAAACCATCTACCTGGTTATGGAAAGTATTTTAAAATTTCAGAGAGAATTTTTTGAAAAAGGGATTGCCTACTTAAAACCGCTGATATTAAAGGATATTGCAGAAGACATTGAGATGCATGAGTCCACCATCAGCCGGGTCACAACCAATAAATATGCCTATACTCCGCAGGGGCTTTTTGAACTCAAATATTTTTTCAACTCCTCTATTGGCCGGACCAGCGGTGAATCCATGGCTTCGGC
Source organism: Desulfobacteraceae bacterium (assembly GCA_033851995.1). Lineage (GTDB taxonomy): Bacteria > Desulfobacterota > Desulfobacteria > Desulfobacterales > Desulfobacteraceae > Desulfobacula. The sequence goes on from JAWSVI010000007.1 coordinate 233,806, forward strand.
AAGTGTCAAAGAAAAAATCAGACTCTTAATCGAAAATGAAGACCCTGATAATCCATACAGTGATGAAAAACTGGCAAGCATCCTGCAGGATTCAAACATCGAAATTGCCAGACGAACGGTGGCAAAATACAGGAAGGTTCTCAACATACTTCCGTCAAATAAACGAAAACAGCTTTAGGGAGGTTTGTATGCAAACAACAGTAACCTTTAAAAAGATCGACCCTTCAAGTTCATTAAAATCCTACGTACAAAAAAAACTCAATAAATTTGATAGATTACTGGACAGCCCGGGCGAAGCCCATGTTGTCCTCAGTGTAGAAAAAATAAGACATATCGCCGAAATCACATTAACCTGTGACAAACTTAAAATTCATGCCAAAGAAGATTCAGAAGGGATGTATTCCTCCATTGACACCCTTGTAGATAAAGTCAGCGCACAAATCAAAAAAAATAAAGAAAAATTCAGACGCCATATGTCCGGAAACAAACAGAGTATTAAAAATGAAATTTCCAGCTTTGCTGTTGCTGAAGGCGCAATGGATTCAGTGGCTGCCGAGCAGATCATAATTGAAACCATCGATTATAAACCCATGGATGTGGAAGATGCAGTCATCGAACTGGATTCAGGAAAACAGTCATTTTTCGTTTTCAACAACGCCCGCACAGAGCAGCTCAACGTTCTGTATAAACACAACAACGGCAAATTAGGGCTGATTCAGCCCAGAGGATAATTCATTCAATGAAAATCAGTGAGCTTCTTAATAAAGACTCTATTATCGCAGACCTTAAAGCAGACAATAAAAAGGCCGCTATCAAAGAGCTTGCATCCGCAGTGTCAACTGCCACCAGAGCATCGGGGGATGAAATCGCTTCTGTCCTTATGGAAAGAGAACGATTGGGCAGTACCGGAATCGGAGGCGGGATTGCCATTCCCCATGGAAAGCTTGACTTGATAGACTCAATCGTTGTAGGATTCGGGTTAAGTAAAAAAGGGGTTGAATACGATTCTCTGGACAATAAACCCGTTCATATCTTTTTCGTATTATTAACTTCGGAAAATTCTACCGGCGGCCATCTAAAAGTTTTAGCCCAGATCTCAAAATTGCTGAAAATGGAGCAGTTCAAAAAAGGGCTTATCGCAGCAACATCTGTTGATGACATATACAATATCATCTTGGAGCAGGATGAAGAATTTTAAATGATATGCAAAAAGTTTATATCATAACTGGACTTTCCGGAAGTGGGAAATCAACTGCTATCCAGGCATTTGAAGATGCATCTTTTTATTGTGTTGATAATATGCCCATGGAGCTTTTACCCAAATTTCTGGATCTTCCTTTAAAAGAAAACCCGGACATCAAAGGACTGGCCTTTGGGATGGATATGAGAAGCAAAGATTTTATATCCAACTATGCACCGGGTATCTGCACCCTTGAAGGTATGGAGATTTCCCCGCAAACCATATTCCTTGAAGCCAGTGTGGATACACTTTTAAAGCGATATAGCCAAACCCGTCGTCAGCACCCTGTGTCGGGTGAAAAAAGCCTTTTGGACAATATCAAATTTGAAAAAGAGATGATGCGGCCCATCAAACAGACCGCACGGCATATCATCAGCACCACAGGGCTGAATGTACATCAGCTGAAAGCCCAGATCCTTGATTTAATTCATGAGGGCAAAAAAGTCAGTATGACAAAAATCAACATCCTGTCCTTTGGATTCAAATATGGCATCCCAAGTGATGCAGACCTTGTGATGGATATGAGATTTCTTGCCAATCCTTATTTTGTACCGGAACTAAAGGCTCTTGATGGAGAATCTGAGGCTGTCAGAGATTTTGTTCTATCTAACAACGAGACCAAACTTTTCCTTGAAAAGTATTTAAACCTTCTTGATTATTTAATCCCCTTGTACAAAAGAGAAAACAAGGCATATCTTACGTTTGCCATCGGATGTACAGGAGGCCGACACCGCAGTGTGGCGGTTGCAAGAAGTATCTTTGAACATCTTAATAAAAAAGGGCTCAATCCCGGAATGATCCACAGGGACATTGACCGGGATGTAAAGGATATATGAAAGGAATACTCGTAGTTACGCATGCAAACCTGGGAGAAACACTGATTGAGACCGTTGAGTTCATCCTGGGACGAAAGGAAGAAAACCTGATGTCTGTTTCCATCAACATACAGGAGGACCCGGAAGGTCTGCGGAAAAAAATAAAAAAAAGCATTTCCAAAGTCAGGACTGAAGACGGGGTTATTATCCTTACAGATATGTTTGGAGGGACACCTTCAAACCTGAGTTACTCCTTTCTTGAGGAGGGACTGATCGAAGTGATTTCAGGAGTCAACCTCCCTATTCTTTTACGGGCAGTCAATGCCAGGGGCAAAATGGACATGGAAACATTAACCGCATCCCTTGTAGACCACGGTAAAAAAAGTATATCCCTTGCAAGTGATATTTTAAAAGGAACCAAACGGACATAAGACCCTTTTACATTCCATCTTTTTTTAAAGGAGGCGCCAAATGACTATCAAACTAGGTATAAACGGATTTGGCAGAATCGGAAGAATGATTTTTCGTGCGGCGATGAATCACCCTGAGGTTGAAGTTGCTGCAATCAACGATCTTACAGATACTGACACAACCGCTCATCTTCTTAAATACGATTCCGTCCATGGACAACTCAATTGCGACATAAAAGCAGATAAAGACTGCATTATTGTAGATGGCAAAACGATTCTGGTCAGCGGATTGAAAGACCCGGCCCAGATTCCCTGGAAAGAAGCGGATGTAGACATCGTATGTGAATGCACCGGTTTTTTCCGGGATCATGATTCCGCATCCAAACATTTTGAAGGCGGAGCCAAAAAAGTATTGATATCTGCCCCTGCCAGCAATCCCGATATCACCATTGTCATGGGGGTAAATCATGACATGTACGATCCGGCATCCCACAATATTATTTCAAATGCATCCTGTACCACCAACTGTCTCGCACCGGTGGCAAAAGTGCTTTTGGACAATTTCGGCATCATATCCGGGATGATGACCACCATTCATGCGTACACCGGAGATCAGCGCATCCTGGATTTTCCCCATAAAGACCTGAGACGGGCCAGAGCTGCCGGGCTCTCCATGATCCCGACCACAACGGGTGCAGCCAAAGCGGTCTCACTGGTTCTTCCTGAGCTTGAGGGAAAGCTTAACGGCCTTAGTGTAAGGGTGCCGACGCCCAATGTATCCATGGTGGATTTTGTCGTGGTGACTGAAAAAAGCGATTTGTCTGTTCAGGATGTAAACAATGCATTAAAAGCTGCGTCTGAGACCAACTTGAAAAACATTCTCGGATTTTGCGAAATACCACTGGTGTCGATTGATTTTAATTCAAACCCCCTGTCTTCAATTGTTGATGCCCAGTGCACGGATGTCATTGGCGGCAACATGGTAAAAATCTATTCTTGGTATGATAATGAAGCTGGGTATTCCAACCGGATGATTGATCTTGCAGTCATGGTTGGCACATCCCTTTAATTGATCCGGAGGCAAAATATATGAGCAGGACCCCTTTAATTGCAGGCAACTGGAAAATGTATAAAACCGGCCCAGAAGCCGTTCAGACCGCAAAAAATCTGGCCGCACTCTGCACAAATGTTTCATCTGTTGAAGTAATGATCGCACCAAATTTCATTGCGTTGCAGCAGGTGGCTGATACCTTAAAAGGCTCTTGTGTAAAAACCGGCGCCCAAAACCTGTATTTTGAAACCCAGGGAGCATTCACAGGGGAAGTCAGTGCAGACATGATCAAATCCGCAGGTGTGGAATATGTTATCATAGGGCACTCTGAACGGCGTCAGTTTTTCGGAGACACCGACACCTGGGTTAACAAAAAAATCCATGCTGCAATTAGCGAAGACCTTACACCGGTGCTGTGTATCGGCGAAACTGAAAGTCAAAGAGATGAAGAAAAAACCTTTCAGGTACTTGACAAACAGGTGTCAGATGGGTTAAAAGGCTTTGGTTCTGATGAACTCGAAGGTTTGGTTCTGGCTTACGAGCCAGTCTGGGCCATTGGAACAGGAAAAACCGCCACTGCAGACCAAGTGGATGAAGTTCATCAGTATTTGCGTTCTTTGCTTGAAAAGCTGTTTTCAAAAGAATTTGCAGGCCAGACACGGATTTTATACGGCGGGTCGGTCAAACCGGAGAACGCAAAAGAGTTGATGGGTATAGAGGATGTTGATGGTGCGCTCGTAGGTGGAGCAAGCCTTGAAGCAGATAAGTTTATTAACATAATAAAGTATAATGAATAACTGATATGACAACTTTTATCGTCGCACTGCATGTAACTGTTTGCATTTTGTTGATTCTTATTGTTTTGCTTCAAAGCGGAAAAGGCGCAGAAATGGGAGTATCGTTGGGAGGCGGAGCAGGCCAGACTCTTTTCGGAGCTGGTGGTCCTGCCACAATCCTGACAAAAATCACCACTGCCGTTGCCATCATTTTCATGCTGACATCACTGATACTGGCTTATACTTCAGGCCATCAGTCAGAAACGTCCGTCATGAAAAAAGCCAGCATACCTGTTGAGCAGAAAAGCGAATAACGCCTTAATATAGGGTTAAATGCCGAAGTGGTGGAATTGGTAGACACGCACGCTTGAGGGGCGTGTGGGGCGACCCGTGGGAGTTCAAATCTCCCCTTCGGCACCACAAAATAAAAAAAGCCACGGGCAATTATTGCTTGTGGCTTTTCTAATTTTATATGAATATCGGGGGTCTGAATGACTCAAAACCATAGAAGAGATTGTTTTAAATGCAAATTCTTTTATGTAACATGGGACCCCAATCACCCCAACGGGTGCAGGGCAATGGGCTTCAAGACCAAAAGACTGCCCAGCATGCTGGTATTTCAGTCTTCTGGAAAACCCTGCGAGATGTTTACTAAAAAAACCGGTCAGAAACCCGGCCCATCTTGAATTATTTGGAACCTTGTTTATATTACTCTATTATGAAGAAAACAAATGACACGATATTACAAGACCCAAAGAAAATTGAAAAAGAACTGGGTGAATTTTTAAATAAAAAATTTGGCGGTAACGTCAAGATTATCACCCCATCGGTTCTGCCAAAAGAAGATCCCATCTCGGGCAAATCAAAATATAGCGGCAAACAGAAACTGGTTGATTTCAACATCAAACCCAAAGAATTGATTGCTTATCTTGACCAGTATGTTGTCCGCCAGGAAAAGGCAAAATCCGTTCTGGCCACAAAAGTCTGTACCCATTTTAACCGGATCAGGCATGCCCAGACTGATGGAAATGAAACTCCAAAAATTACCGGTAATATTAAATCCAACATCCTGATGCTTGGCCCTACAGGAACCGGGAAAACCTATTTAATCAAATTGATTGCAAAAAAATTAGGGGTGCCTTTTGTAAAGGCGGATGCCACTAAGTTTTCTGAAACCGGTTATGTGGGCGGTGATGTGGATGATTTAATCCGTGATCTTGTCAAAGAAGCCAATGATGATATCAAGCTGGCAGAATGCGGTATCATCTATCTTGATGAAATCGATAAAATTGCAGCAAGTCCCAATGTAATCGGTTCCCAGGTTTCTCGTACCGGGGTCCAGAGAGCACTTTTAAAACCCATGGAAGAGACAGAAGTTGATCTGAAAGTTCCCCATGATCCGGTTTCCATGATGCAGGAGTTGGAAGCTTTCCAGAGAACCGGAAAAAGAAGCAGCAGGCGGGTCAACACTGCGAATATTCTCTTTATACTAAGCGGCGCATTTTCTCCGCTTGCAGATGTGATCAAAAGAAGGCTGTCCAAACAGAATATCGGTTTTGGGTCAAAACTGGTTTCCTCCCAAAACGAAATTGAACTGCTCAAACAAACCAAAACAGAGGATCTGGTCAACTTTGGGTTTGAATCTGAATTTATCGGCAGGATTCCCGTCCGCTGTATACTTGATCCATTGAGCGAAGATGATCTTTACCAGATATTAAAAATGCCTAACAATCCGGTCATTTTGAACAAACGGCTTGATTTTAATGCTTATGGAATCAACATTGTTTTTACAGACAGTTCCTTAAAAACTCTCGCCCGGAGGGCTTATAAGGAGAACACCGGTGCAAGGGGACTGGTCAGCGTTGTGGAAGAAGCCCTGCTTGAGTTTGAAGAGACACTGCCCTCCCACAATATCAATCGGTTTACTGTCACTGGTGAAATTTTAGAAAATCCTGAAGGAATCCTTGAAGAACTTGTTGCCAATAAACAGACTGAAAAATGGAATAATATTTATGAAAAAGCTTTCCTTGATCATAAAGCTTTTATTTCAAAATATATTAAGGAGAACTGGAAAACCTTTTCCATACGGTATGGACTGACGCTTTCAGAAATTCGGAGTAATCTGGTGGCCCTTTATTTTTGCAATAACATCGTGGAAATCGAAGATGCTGTAAAAAAAATCAAAAAATTCCATGATTCAGTTAAAGAAATTGAGGTTGAAGTATCCAAAAGCTATGCTTTGAATATTGTTTTTGAAGAAGATGCTGTGGATTTTCTTATTGAACAGTTTATCAAGCATAATGCCACTCACGAAGAAATATTATCAAAAATTTATGATGACTATTATGATGGATTTAACCTGATCCGGGAAAAAACCGGAAACAACAGGTTCTTTTTATCAAAAGAGGCCTTAATTGACCATGAAATTTACCTTAACGACCTTATCAGGAAAAAAATAACATGATTGGAATTTCAAAACTTTATTGTGCAACAGTGGAACCGTCAGATGCATTAAGATATTCTCGCCATTCAGGGCAACTGCCTTCACATTTGCTGCAGTTTTCCAAAGATAAAAAACCCGTGGTGGTTTGGAATATGACCCGGCGCTGCAACCTTAAATGCGTTCACTGCTATGCCAGATCAGAAGATATTTCATATGACAACGAACTGAATCATGAGCAGAGCATTGCCATGATTGATGACCTGGCTGAATTTGGCGTACCGGTTCTCCTGTTCTCCGGGGGGGAGCCACTGGTCCATCCCAGGCTGGTGGAGTATGCACAATATGCTGTCAGCAAAGGCATGCGGGCGGTTATTTCCACCAACGGCACCCTGATAACGGAAGAAAAAGCACAGCTGCTTAAAGAAATCGGTCTGTCTTATGTAGGGATCAGCCTGGATGGTATGGAAGAAACCCATGACAAGTTCCGGGGAGTTAAAGGTTCTTTCAAAAAAGTCATGAGTGCCATTGAGAACTGCCAGAAAGCCGGTATAAAAGTAGGCTTGAGGTTTACCATAAACAAACGAAATGTCCAGGACATTCCCGGTGTCTTTGACCTTTTGGAACAAAAAAATATTCCCAGGGCCTGTTTTTACCATCTGGTCTATTCAGGCAGGGGCTCAGAGATTGCCAAAGAAGATCTTTCCCATGAAGAAACCAGAAAAGTGCTTGATCTTATCATGGATCGGACCAAAGATCTCCATGATCGAAACATGGCCAAAGAAATCCTGACCGTGGACAACCATGCTGACGGCCCCTATGTATACCAGAGGCTTATGGATGAAGATCCCGAAAGGGCCGCAGAAGTTCTGGAACTCCTGGAAATGAACGAAGGCAACAATTCCGGCCGGGGCATCGGATGTATTTCCTGGGACGGAGAAGTCCACCCGGACCAATTCTGGAGAGAAAAAAGCCTTGGCAACATAAAGGACAAACCTTTTTCAGAAATCTGGACCAATTTGGACAATGATTTTCTGATGAAGCTCAAAGAAAAGAAAAAACATGTTAAAGGCCGGTGTGCTGACTGCAAATGGCTGGATATATGCGCAGGCAATTTCAGGGCCAGGGCTGAATCTGTTGCAAATGATCCCTGGGATTCTGATCCTGCATGCTATCTCACTGATGAAGAAATCAAAAAGGAGAACTCATAATGCTGTTTCCTGATTTTCGTGGAAGAAGGTTGAGGGCCAACAACAATTTCAGACGAATGATACGGGAAACATCACTTTCCTCTGATGATTTCATACTCCCTTTGTTTGCCATAGAAGGAAATGATATTAAAAAGCCCATTGAATCCATGCCGGGACATTTTCATCTCTCCTGCGACCGAATTGTAAAAGAAGCACAAAAAGCATACGATGCCGGAGTACCCGCAGTCATCCTGTTCGGTCTTCCGGATAAAAAGGACGCCCTGGGAACACGTGCGTATGCTTCGGATGCCATTGTTCAAAAGGCCATCAAAGAAGTAAAAGAAAAAGTCCCTGATATCACCGTTATCACAGATGTCTGCCTGTGTGCTTACACTGATCACGGTCACTGCGGTGTAGTGGAAAATGGTATCATTGACAACGATGCTTCACTGGATCTGCTTGCAAGAACTGCACTTTCCCATGTCCAGGCCGGAGCCGACATGGTGGCCCCATCAGACATGATGGACGGCCGGGTAGCTGAAATCCGCCAGACTTTGGATGAGGAAGGTTTTTCACAGGTCCCCATCATGTCATACGCTGTAAAATATGCATCAGCATTTTACGGACCCTTTCGCCAGGCGGCCGACTCCAGTCCGCAGTTTGGGGATAGGAAAACCTACCAGATGGATCCGGGAAATTCCAATGAAGCACTGCGGGAAGCCACATCTGATGTTGAAGAAGGTGCTGATATCATAATGGTTAAACCTGCCCTTGCCTACCTGGATATTATATACCGCCTTAAAGAAGAGATAGATCTTCCCATTGCCGCCTATAATGTGAGTGGGGAATACTCGATCATGAAGGCTGGAGAACTCATGGGCTGGGTGGATGCAAAAAAGATTATCATGGAGACTCTTTTGTCCATAAAACGAGCCGGAGCAGATATTATATTAACCTATTCCGCCATTGATATTGCAAGGGAGCTGAATGCCTGATGAACCATCCACATGCTAAAGCACATGGTCACCCCCACGGAAACGGCCATGGTGCAGAAAAAAACATGATCCGCCTTGTGGCCTGGGAAACAACCAGACGTTGCAACCTGGCCTGTAAACACTGCCGTGCAGTTGCAGAAGACCACCCCTATGACAACGAACTGGATACGGAAGCTTCATTCAAATTACTGGACCAGATCCGGGAAGTCGGAACCCCTATTATTATTCTTACGGGCGGGGAGCCCCTTTTAAGGGATGACATCTTTGATATTGCCTCTTATGGCACCAAGATAGGTCTCCGAATGGTTATGGCTCCCAATGGTACCCTCCTTAACGAAGACAATGTGCAGAAAATGATGGATTCCGGTATTAAACGTATCAGTGTCAGCCTGGATGGGTCCACCGCTGAAACCCATGATGCCTTCAGGGGACTGGAGCATGCATTTGAGGACTCCATCCGGGGTATAAAAATTGCCAAAGCAGCAGGCCTTGAATTCCAAATTAACACCACCATCACCAAAACCAACCTGGAACAGATCCCGAAAATTTTAAAACTGGCTGAAGATTTAGGTGCCGTGGCCCACCATATTTTTCTCCTGGTGCCCACAGGCAGAGGAAAATATATTGTGGACAGCGAAATCAGTGCTCAGGAATACGAAGAAACACTCAACTGGTTCTACGATCAGCGGGACAAAACACCTCTTCAGCTTAAAGCAACCTGCGCACCCCATTATTACAGGATCTTACGCCAGCGGGCAAAAGAAGACGGCAAAAAAGTCACCTTTGAAACCCATGGTCTTGATGCTGTTACCAGGGGGTGTCTGGCAGGAACAGGTTTTTGCTTTATTTCCCATGTCGGACGGGTCCAAACCTGCGGATTTTTAGATGTTACTTGCGGGGATATCACTCAACAGACGTTTAAAGACGTATGGGAAAATTCAACCGTATTTAATGAACTCAGAGACTTTAACAACCTTGAAAACAAATGCGGCATATGTGAATATAAGCGGGTTTGCGGAGGATGCCGGGCACGGGCTTATGAAGCAACTGGAAGCTACCTTGAAGAAGAACCCCTGTGTTCCTATCAGCCCAAACGAAAAAAAAGTTAAGATCTCTCTGAAAGGTTTCTCAAATAGTAAAGAGGCTGGAATTTTCGTTCCAGCCTCTTTTTTTCGCTTCTTATAAAAATCTTTAATTCGTAATAAATTTCCTTGTCAAGCTTGCTGTGACCAGGAGTCCTGAGCCCAGGAAGAAAAGGGTTGCAGGTTCTGATACCGGGTTCTGAGCAAGGAAAAACCCGATCCTGTCTGCATACGCAAAGACCGGGTAGAAGAAAATCGCTGTAATAAAAATTGCAAAAAGTATAATATATCGTTTCATGTAACCCCCTCCTGTCAGGGACTGTTTCTTTTTTTTCCTATATAATTTCCATTATTGTTTTTTGTTGGATTTGCCCTATACAAAAGCAAAGAGCATGCCATCAGATATATTTACAAAAATATATCTGCCAAAACCCTGTAATTAAAGCATAAATAAAATTCAATCTTAATATTTCCGGATAAAATACCGATACCCTTTAAAGAAAAAGATTCGCCAATATTGTGAAATTTTTTTCACAATATTGGCGAATCAATTTTCTTATCCATATGTTTCGTGTTGACTGTAGAGGTTCATGCTGATATTTTTAAAAATAAACTCGGTTTAATATATGAAAATATTTCGATCACTTTCACTCATTATAGCTTTCTATTTGATTTTCACCTTTCCGGCAGAATATGTGTCAGCCGATTCTGAGGAAGAAAGAATTGATACGGCCATTGAACTGTTCAAATCTGGTGAGTACGAAAACGCCTACAATCTCCTATTAAAATTGTTTATCGACTTCCCGGAAAACCTTGAGTTGAATTTCTACATTGGACGGGCAGCCTTTGAGACAGGTAATTATGAAATGGCTGTCATGGCTTTTGAAAGAATCCTGATTGCTTCTCCTGATGAACCACGGGTAAAGCTGGAGATGGCCCGGGCTTTTCAACGACTTGGGGCAAATGACATGGCCCGGCAATACTGCAATGAAGTTTTAGCAGGTAATCCGCCGGAAAGTGTAAAAGCAAATATTAAAAAATTTTTAATTTATATCGATAAAACAGAGCAGAAAAACTTTTTGACAGGCATGCTTTCAACTGGTGTTGACTGGAATAATAATGTCTGGGCATCCCCAACCAGTGGAAAGATTAAAACCATCATAGGAGATATCTCTCTGACCGGCCCTTCTGCTCAAAAGACCCAGGACTGGGTGTATAATACCATTCTCGTACTAAACCATACTTTTCGACAGCCTTATACAAAAGATTCATGGAAGACGCAAGCCGTTGTCTATAACGCCACCTATGATGAGACAAGTGAACTTGACCTCCGTCTATTTGGAATAATGACCGGTTATCAGACAGAATGGTCAACCGACAAAAGAATCAATTTGAGCTTTCTGGCAAATCGTGTGGATCTTAATGATGAAAAATACCTGAGTACAAAAGGGTTGAAAGTTTCTTTTGAAAACACTTTGGGGCTGAATCTTAAACTCACCTCTGCATTAAAATATGAAATAAAAACCTACCCGGATATCCCTGATAAAGATGCCGATACGACCTCCGCTTCACTTGACCTCATATCCCACCATAACAAAACCTGGTATAATGCAGGATTCAAAGCAGAAACCGAAAATGCAAAAGAAGATGAGTATGATTATGACCGTTTTGCTTCAACTCTTTCCATCACCCGGCAACTCCCATTCGAACTTGCCGGGTCTATCAGGGGGAGCTATCAATTCACCGGATATAAAGGGGAAAATGTACTGTTTGACGAGAAAAGAAAAGATCATCAGTTCATTGCCGGGTGCACCTTAAAAAGAAAAATCTGGAAATTTGAAAATCAAAACAACTATATGGCTCTTAATCTAAATTTCCAGCATACATGGACATATTCAAACATAGACCTCTATGACTACCGAATGGGATTGGTGCAATTATTTTTAACCTATAATTTTTAAAGGTCTTCATATGAAATCAAGCAAATTCAAACTCATTCTTGCTAAAATGTTATGTATGGCCTTTGTGTTGCTATCCATCACACCTGCTTTCTCCTCAGAAACGGACTCTATAGGAAAAGTAATAGCCATCAGGGGAAAAGCGCTTGCCATCTCTGGCACTTTAGAATCAAGACCACTGGTACTAAAATCACCTGTTTTTTTGAGCGATACCATTAAAACAAAAAACGGGCGGCTTCAGATGATGTTTAAAGACAACACCCTGGTCACCCTTGGCCGCAATTCTGAGATGCAGATCACCAAATATTTATGGGAGCCGGGTGATACAAAATCAGCGATGGAAACCAAGGTCCAGGAAGGCAGTTTCAGGATTATGGGAGGAGCTATCACCCGGATCGCGCCAAATAATTTTAAAACCGATGCCCCATCCGGAACGATTGGTATCCGGGGATCTATGTATGCAGGAAAGGTGAGGGGAAAAGATCTTTTCGTTCTTTTCCAGGGTGGCAAAGGAATTTATGTTCAAAACAATGCCGGCATAGTGGACATTACCCGTCCAGGTTTTGGAACCCAGGTAAAAGGAGCAAACACGCCCCCGGAAGAGCCCCAAAAAATCAACACTGAAGAACTGCAGGAATTTGAAAACCTTTTAGCTGAATCCCCTGAAGAAGACACATCAGGAACTGATGGGGCAGCTGAACCCGGTGAAGCAGTTGTAGAATCCGAAAACGAAATTCCAGAGCCTTCCGGCATGGAAGAATCGACAGCCCAGCTTGAAAGCAGTTCTATCGAGCAATTAGCAGATGTATCATCGACCATCAGTGATGCCACAATTGGTTCTACTCAAAGTGAATTAAATGAAACTGCAGCACCCACCGGGACAGAACAGGAAATCCAACTTCTGCTTTTGGAGCAGGGATTTACGGAAACAACCCTGTCGACCAGCACACCTGACACTGGAATATGGATTTACAAAGGTGAGATGAAGAGCACCCTGGAAGCAGAAGACTATACTCATACCATGAAATTTATCGTCAACTGGAAGAACAGGCGTATCATTGGTTTTGAGGATGCCTCTTCCGGCACTTCCGGTTCATCCGACCCGGGAGGCATGGGGTTTGCTTTTGGAACTGTTGATGCGTCCGGTGGCATTTCAGGCATGAAAGTGTTTGGCTCTGATGCGGGCTCAGACATGGGAGGCGAAGTAATGGCCTTAAGCGGGTCTGAAACCTTTGGGCATTTTTACGGTGCCACCCAGGGGGGACTTGGCCTTGCCATGGAAGGGTATGATTATAATATACAGGATCAAACCAAGTCTGAATTCTGGTCAGATATTGTGGCGGCATTGGTTACGAGTAAATCCAGCACAACCTTTACCGGAACAGAAACCTGGAATGGTTTTTTTGTAGGCGTGGCAGAGAATATGGCAAGCCCTAACACAGACAGACGGATTTTTTATAATGACGACTATGCCGGTTTTTCTCTGACAATTAACAAAGGGGCTGGAACATTTTCAGGAACATTGTCCAGCGATAACGATTTTAACGGCTCAACCTACATAATTTCAACGCTCAACATCGGAGGGGGAAGCAGCAATTCCGCTTATATAACAGATAAAACTCTGGCGGCTGAAATCACAGGGGCCTATATCAGCCCTACAAGCACGCTAAAAATGTATGGCAACTATATGGTCTCGACCGATGAGCCCATGCTTTCCGATCATACCACATGGGGATATTGGGAAATTGCCTATGAAGAGTCCGACGGCGATGATTACCACCTCCATGTTCCAGGCTCAATGTGGATTGCAGGGGTAAAAGCCGAACTTCCCACATCATTTGTAGGAACCTATCAGGGGGAAGCCAGAGGAGTTATGTTTGACAATACCAGCCAGATGCAGACTCTAACTGGTGGTTCAACCACTCTGAATATTGATTTTACAGGTGTATCAACTCCTGTCTGGGGGAATATTACCTTTGATGGAGGTATAAACCTTCCTGTAACAACGAACTCTTCAACAGATTTATCTACTGTCAGCGGCGCTAGCATTTTCAACGCAGAAATAGCAGGCGCTACAACCAGTTCTGTCAATGGTGCTTTTTTCGGCCCAATCATTACCGGCTCTTCTACTGCCGGGCCTGCTGCAGTGGGCGGAAATTTCAATGCCCAAATGCCCACTGGGATACAATACCATGGTATCTTTGCAGGAGACCTTCAATAGTGCCAAAAGGTTTTTTCCTATAACATGAAAATCCCGTTCATAAATTATGTCAACCTTGCCTCATTATTCTTAGGGTGCATCCTGATTGCTGTCTCCTGCCTTATTTTTTACAGTTTTGGGAATCAGAAACCGCATTTTCTACAAACAATGGATAACCAGGTTACGGACATGATGTTCAACATCAGGGGAGCAATACCTGATTCCGGTCAGGTCATAATTGTTGATATTGATGAAAAAAGCCTGCAGCGGTTTGGTCAATGGCCCTGGCCAAGGAATATCCTTGCAAACCTCACGGAAAATCTTTTCAAAGGTGGTGCCCGTTCGATTGGATATGATATTGTCTTTCCCGAAAAGGACCGGACCTCACCTTTACATTATTTTGAAAACATCGACATTGATATAAAGCAGAAGCTTCCTGAAAATTTTCTAAATCAAATTGTTTCTGATACCCGGATGGACTATGATGCGCTTTTTGGAGAGGCTTTATCTATTGGAGCGTCTGTTTTAGGGTATGCCTTCCAGATGAAAGATGATGCGCTTAAATCTGAGGAAAGCACACCATTTCCTTCAAGTATCATCAGGATCAGGCCTAAAAAAGTAAATTTTAAGAATTTATCCCTTATACCGGCATATCGTGCAATAATAAACCACCCCTCAGTATCCATGGCTGAAAGCGAAGGTTTTTTTAATGTATTTGAAGACCCGTCCGGAACAACAAGACAAGTGCCCTTATTGATGAAAATGGATGATATCCCCTACCCTTCTCTTGCCCTGGAAATATTCAGGCTTGGCATGGGAAGCCCGGAATTGACCATCCAGGCATCCACCCAGGTCAAGACACCACAGACAACCATTTTAGGTGTTCATATCGGCAAAACCTTTATTCCTACGGACAGTTTTGGACAGCTGTTTATCAACTACAGGGGACCGGCAAATACGTTCAAATATATTTCTGCGGCAGACATACTGACAAAACCTGATAATTCGCTAATTAAAGACAAATTCGTACTGATCGGCTCCTCAGCAACAGGGCTTTTTGACTTAAAAACCACTCCACTGTCCAGTGTTATCCCAGGCACGGAGATTAATGCCAACATAATTGACAACCTGATAAAAGCAGACCCGTTTATCTACGATATCTACACGGAAATCGGCCTGACCTACACACTGATCATTGCCGGTGGCATCCTCATATCCTTAATTTTATCCATATTAGGGCCATTAGCAGGCAGTTTGGGAGCAATTCTTTTTTTATCCTCTGCCCTGACCTGGGATTATTACTATTTTTTCCTGAACAACCAGCATATCGGCATGACTTATCCACTTCTGACATGCGTCGGAATACTATTTATTATCAGCGTATTCAACTCCTTCAGAGAAAGAAAGAACAAGCAGTTCATAAAAAAGGCCTTTTCCCACTATGTCACCCCGGATGTGGTCTCCCATTTAATCAAACATCCGGATACGCTTTCACTTAAGGGAGAAGAAAAAGAGTTGAGTGTATTTTTTTGTGACATCAGGGGCTTCACATCCATAGCTGAAACCATGGATTCCCAGGAATTGGGGAATTTTATGAATATCTACCTTACACGGATGAGCCGGATTATCATGGAGAACAACGGCACTGTGGATAAATTTATCGGGGATGCTATCATGGCATTCTGGGGCGCCCCCACGACTGAGGAAAACCATGCGCTCAAAGCAGTTCATGCTGCAATTGATTTAAAAGAGGAACTAAATCAGATTCAGCTCAGCTTCACCGACAAATCCATCCCCAAAATTAATGTGGGTATTGGTGTCAACTCCGGGCCTATGAGTGTTGGAAATTTTGGAAGCCAGGACCGGTTTGACTATACGGTTATGGGGGATAACGTAAATCTGGCCTCCCGGCTTGAAGGCGCCAACAAAAATTATGGCACAACTATCCTGATATCAGAATCTACAAGGGATCTTGTAAAAGATAATATTTTCTGCCGGTATGTCGATAAAGTCATTGTAAAAGGGCGTCAGGAACCTGTGGATCTTTATGAACCATTGAGCATTGGAAATCCCCCGGATGATGTTTTACAGGAAGTTCAAACTTTCAGAAAAGGAGTCGATGCCTATCAGGAACAAAATTTTGAGAAAGCACAGCAAATTATTAGCAAACTCAATCAATCCAAACCCCAAAAGCTATATCAATCATACCTGGACAGGATCAGGGCCTTTATGGAATCTCCCCCACCTGAAGAATGGAATGGTGCCGAACGCCGAAACTACCTGCCGGTGAACAAACTTACAACTAAATAGAATTCAGCATCAGGGTAATTGGCCGGTCATCGGCCATGCTTTCAGAAAACACTACAGGCCCCGGCCTCCGGTAGCGATCCTGATTGGTTTCAGCCGCCAGCCACTCTTCCCTTACAGCTTTAAATACTTTAAAGGCGTTTGAGTTTAAATCCACCAGGCTTTTTTCGATAACCAGCTCCAGTTTCCCTTTTCTTTCTTCCAGATGCATCATTTTTGCAATGGGAATTCCAATGGGTTCCCACTTATCAAACTTATTTTCAAGGTTCTTTATAGCGGCCATCTGGCCAGTGGCATCATTTGCTATCAGGTGAAATGTGGTCAACCCCAGGTTATATGTATAATTGCAGTCAAAATGGGTGGGATCAGATCCCCTGCCGTCATATCCGTAAAAATGGGTCTGAGTCTTAAATTGAGGATCTGACTTTTTAAAGATCTGCCTAACCGGCTCCGGCACCAGATCCTCTTCACCAATCAAATCACTGCTGATCAATGCCTGCTTTAATGTCTTCTGAGACATGATGGACTCTTTTATGATCAAATATTTGTCTTGCGGATTTTTAAAAAGTGCTGCGGCAAATTTATCCGGGTCAACATTGGAATTTTCCATGACTGATTTATAATATGAGCGCTCAATACCTACTTTATATTTGCCTTTTTCTTTGAGTATCCCAAGGTACTCTTTGACCATATCCATTACGATTTTCTCTGTTTTCACCTGGGAAAACTGAAAATTACCGTGCGTATCTCTTTCTACCAGGAGGCCTTCCTGAAAAAAAGACGGCAAATGGTTGAACAGGTCATCATCCCGCAGATTCCATATGGGAAACCCATCCTCCCCTATATCCCTTGTGAGGCGCCTGAGGTATTCAAGTTTGTCTTTCAAGAGTGGAAAGGAATAGTGGAAATCATTATCATGAATTTTGTTGTACTCAGCAATAATGGTATTCAGTTTGATGATAAACACCTGAATTTCATTGATAAATTCCAAAATCCCTTCCGGAATGATAATGACGCCAAAATTTTTACCCGCTGCGGCACGTCTGACAATGGTATCACAGATCAAACGTGACAAATGCCTCAGTGTCATTCCGTAGGCTGTGTAATCTGTAGTTCCGGATGCATCGGCTTTATCCACTCTTTTTCTGTCTGTATAATCCGCCAGTTCTTCCCCGATAAGAGAAAGATTGGCATGGGTTTGAAACGCGCATTCCAGTGTCAGGTGGCTGGCCACCCTTCCCATAACTTTACAGATATGCCAGTATTTAATATCAGACTCTGCATCAGTGGTCAGGTTGCTGATATTTTCTGAAAAAGACCGCGCTGCTGTATAAAACCCGAAGGAAATGGCGCAGAGGACATCCCCGTTCTGGGCTTTAACCTGAATATCTCCGTCTATGGTCTTTGGAACACCAATCACTTTGATACCTGACGCTTTGAAATGCTGGGCCAGAAAAGCGGCATTGGTATTGGAGTCATCCCCGCCGATCACCACCAGGGCATCCAGATCCAGATCTTTACATGTTTTCAGGGAACGATCCATCTTGGCTTTAGAATCAATTTTGGTTCTCCCGGTTTTTATCATGGAAAACCCGCCCATATTTCTATAGGCATCCACAAGGCTTTTGGTGATCTCTACATATTTTGATTCAAGCAAACCATTTGGCCCCATGAGAAAACCATATACTTTGGATTCCGGATTATACTTTTTTGTTTCATCGTACAACCCGGATATCACATTGTGGCCTCCGGGAGAGGGGCCGCCTGAAAATACTACCCCAATGTTGCGGCGTTTTTTAAACCTTGCTTTCACATGAGAATCTGCACTCTCTAAAGAAGTAAGGCTTTGAACCGAATTGTTAATGATATCCGGCAATAACTTTTGAGCTTCTTTATCAATCGAAAATGTATATTGAGGACAATCTTTAATCAAAGAATATTTTGAGGAAAAAATCTTTATTTTTTTTGGAGAAAACGATCGTCTTTCGATGGTCTCAACATTTACGTCCGAAGTTGCCCTGCCTGTTTTGGGGTGGTTTAATAAAAAATCCAACGAGTTAGAATCCCGATCTAACATATCCGCTCCTGCTTGTGTGTTCACTTTAGTTAACCTGCACCTGATTCCTGCCATTTTCTTTAGCCTTGTACACGGCTATATCAGCCCGTTCAAATATCTGCTGGGAATTTGCATCTGTTTCTCTGGCCTGGGAGACCCCGATACTGACCGTCACTTTTACTTTTTTCTTTTTATAGATAAATTCTATCTTTTCAATGGTCTGCCTTATTTTTTCAGCGGCTTCCTTTGCCCCATCCGCTTCAGTTTCCGGCATGATCACCACAAATTCCTCACCACCATAACGGGCAAGCATATCATTTTTCCTTAAAAGGGGAATACTTCTTTTTATAATTTCCTGAAGGCACCTGTCACCAATGGCATGACCATACGTATCGTTGATATTTTTGAATTTATCTGCATCAATCACCAAAAGAGAAAATGCTGTTTTGTAACGCAAAAACCTATCCATTTCTGATTTTATCCGATGATCATAGGCCCGCCTGTTGTAGGCACCGGTAAGCTGATCCCGGTTTAATTTTTTCTCCAGTTCTTCTGAATATTTTGTGGCCTCATCCAGCTCCTGCTTTAATTTTGTAAATCCGCTTTTGAATGTATGGCGGTTTTTATCGATCAACTCTTTAATTGCCCGGTCTTTAGCCTGTTTTTTGCGCAGGGCACTCTCTATAGATGCCAGCCTCTCCGCCACTTGAACTTTCAAAGAATCAAGACTGGATGCGACGTCTGATGATTGCTTCAAACCCTGCATTTCTTCACTCAATACAGACTCAAACCCCTGAGTTGTTTGAAACATCGAATCGGTCTGCTCATAGGTGGAGGACAGGTTGGTTTCGATATCCAGAATTCTGCTGACCACCTCCCTGACAAAGGCATTAACCTTTTCACGGTCCTGGTTGGTTTCTGTAATATAAATAAAAATAAGGCTGAAAACACTCTCCCGGATTTCACTGATATCATCTGTATCTTCAGCGCTATTAATCCTGGCACTGATATTATCCAGTTTTCCTGAATATTTTTTTTCCAGGTTTGAACGAAGCGTGTTCACCACATCATGATAGCTTTGTTTGTAATCATCTATGAAGGATTCATTGCCGCTTTTAAGAAGAGAAGATAAAAGTCCCTTTTTCTTTTTTCCGCCTGCAGGCCCAATGTCCTCCTTAATCATAGCTGTTTTCAAGCGCTCAAAAATATACTCCATTTTCCCTTCTGATTCACCTTTTTTCAAGGCATCGCTCAAATCTTTGCATACCCTTGAAAAAGAGTTATCACCCGTGGCAACAGAATCGATGATCACCGGGAAGTATCGGCGATAGAGGCGGCTGGTTTTCTCAAAACGCTCTTCAACCGAATCGAGTTCCTTCAACAGGGTGTCTTTCTGTCCCTGGAGCTTTTCCACCTGAGTCTGTAATGTCATTAATCTTTCTTCCTGTGCAGAACTCATAACGAAATTTCCCCTTTTTCAGGTTAATGTAGTTCCTTTATTTTTAAGCATTGATACACTGAAATGTAAAGCTTCATTCATTATTCGGGGGATGTGATGAATGCATTCTGGTGCATAAATATCCATCCATCATCAGGTGAATAATATGGTGGACCACACAGACAAGCAGTGCCGTTCCAAATTCACTGAAATAGGTAACCTGGATCATGGCAGATAAAGCAAGTGTTTTCTGGGAGCCCATAAAAACAACACTTTCATATCTCCCTTTTGCTAATTTGAACAATTTAACCAGAAAAAAACTTGCCCCCAGGAGAATCGAGTGAAATACAGTGGCAAGGACGAGAATATAAAAAAAAGCTTCTCCGTTTTCAAGCAATGTTTTTTTAGAGCCTGCAAGTGAGATAAATACAATCCCCACGATCATCCATTGATTTACAATCTGCATTTTAACATCAGGCAGGACTCTTTTTTTAAACAGCGTGGCTTTTGCAAACATGCCGATTGCAAGTGGAATAAGAACGATAATCACTAGTTTTAAGAGGATGCCGCCCTGATCGATCACCAGCTCTTTTTCATGACCAAGAAAAGACAAGAGCCAGGGTAAAATAACTGGAATGGAAAAAATACCGATAAAATTAGAAACAATGGTGATAAACAGCGCGTGGGCCATGTTGCCGCCAGCTGTTTTAGTCATGACAATGCCGCTGGACAAAGTCGTAGGCATTACAGCGACAATGAACAAGCCGACAGCAGTGCCGGTATCAAGTGGAAACATTCCAAGCCCCAGGGCTGCCAGGGGTGCAATAAAAAGGATTACACTCAAGGCAATCAGTGTGGCTTTCATGTCTTTTATTCCTGCTTTTATCTGATCGCTGTCAATCAAAAGGCCGGAAATAATAAAAATCAAAAAGATCATAATGTGAGGTGCGTTATTATTTTTTAAAAACGCACCGGACTTTACGAGCAGGTTGGATGAATCAAAAATAACGGCAAAAAATAAAACAATGAGTGTACATAAAAACCATTGCTTTTTAACTTTCTGTATCATAAAAAAATGTTTCCCCTTTCAGATGATATGGATACCTATGACACATTTCAAACTGAGTCAATATCTATCCAACTTTTCACACGCAGTCCTTGATTATAGCACAATAAAAAGGTAATAAATCATACAAAAAACTATAAAATTTCTAATTGCCATAAACAGGCTTGATATAAACAGGAGCGATGCAAATTGGTATTCAACTTATTTAGAAGAAAGAAAGAAAAAGAAAAACCGGAAACACCAGAGACAGTTGAAAAACAATCTCCTTCTTTGGAAGACCCCATTGAGGCCGCTGAGCCTTCTGAATTAGATCCGCAGACGGAAACCAAACCTGAACCGACACCAGAACATTCTCAAATCCCTCAGACTGAAATGCAGGGGGATCCTGAAAGTAAAAAAGGACTATTCTCCCGCCTTAAAAGCGGTCTTTCCAAGACACGTCAGGTCCTGACCACCGATATAAATGAACTGTTTGGATCGGCCAAAGCAATTGATGACGACCTGTTTGAGGAACTGGAAGAACTCCTTATCACATCTGATCTTGGGATTGATGTTACCATGGAGATGATGGAAAAAATCAGGAAAAAAGCAAAAAAACTGTCCAATGCAAACGAGCTTAAAAATGTATTAAAAGAAGAGCTCATGGCCCTTTTTACGATTGAACCCGGGCAGCAGGAAGAAGAAAAGTGCCTGACAAAACCCCATGTTATCATGGTGGTGGGCGTAAACGGAACCGGGAAGACCACAACTCTTGGTAAACTTTCAATGAAATTTGCTTCCCAGGGTAAAAAAGTGCTTATCGCTGCTGCTGATACCTTTCGAGCTGCTGCAATTGAACAGGTTCAAATCTGGGCAGACCGCTCGAATGCAACCGTTGTAAAACATAAAGAAGGCGCAGACCCGGCAGCCGTTGCCTATGATGGGGTTGAAGCTTCCCTTGCGAGGGGAATTGATGTTGTATTGATTGACACGGCGGGCAGACTGCATACGCAAAAAAATTTAATGGAAGAGCTTAAGAAGATAAAACGATCAGTCGGCAAAAAAATGTCAGGCGCCCCCCACGAGGTGCTGATGGTTCTGGATGCAACCACAGGCCAGAATGCCATTTCCCAGGCCAACCTGTTTAATGAAGCAGTGGATTTAACGCAGATTGCGCTTACAAAGCTTGATGGGACAGCCAAGGGTGGAATTGTCGCCGGTATTGCAAAAAGCATGAACCTGCCAATAAAATACATAGGCGTTGGGGAACAGATAAATGATCTCCAGGATTTTAATTCAAAACAATTCATTGATGCACTATTTGAATAACCCACATTGTTAGCGGGAGATGTTCAATCATGTTTGGAATTGAAAACTACCCTGGTTTCATTGCTGCAGCCATTATTTTGAACATGACACCGGGTGCGGATACCTTTTATATTTTAACCCGAAGTGTAACATTTGGTAAAAAAGCAGGGTTTATTTCTGTTGCCGGTATTATGTCCGGATGTGTTGTGCATGTGATCTGTGCAGCATTCGGCCTTTCCCTTATTCTCGCAAATTCCATTGTAATTTTTACAATTGTCAAATGGGCCGGTGCAATTTATCTGATATACCTGGGACTGAAAACTTTTTTTCAAAAAGATTCAGGATTTCAAATGACCGGGGTTATAAAAGGCGGCAACCTGATTAAAATTTATAAGCAGGGGGTTTTAACCAATGTGTTAAACCCCAAAGTGTCCCTGTTCTTTTTGTCTTTTTTGCCCCAATTTATTAATCCTGACTTTGCAAAAGGTCCCCTTCCCTTTCTCATTCTTGGTGGAACCTTTTTTGTGACCGGGACATCCTGGTGCCTTGTTCTGGCCTGGAGCAGCACATTTTTAAATGGATTTTTGAAAAACCATAAATTTACAGGAACACTTCTTCAAAAAATTTCCGGGCTGATTTTCATAGGTTTTGGCTTAAAGTTGGGTTTGGATAACGGTTGACAGCGCTGATAAAAGCACTTCTTGCATTTATTCATACATATAAAATTCTTGTTGTATACATTAAATATGCAAAAAGCATATTATTGCCAAATAGAAAACCTTGACAAAGGCTCTTTGATTTCGGAAATTGAAGAAGAGCGTAAATAAACTCTCTCCCAATTTAAACGCCCACTACGCTCTAAAACATGCTCTGACAAAAATGATATCTTTCCCAAATCGTTTAAGGCATGTTCAATGGCAGAAGCGGCATATTTGGAATAACTCGGATATTTTATATGCCAACACGCTTAACCCCAGGGGATAGGTGAAATAATGAGGCTGTCACGAAAAGAAATCAAATCAATACTAAAAGAATGGAGCCTTGCATGGGACAAACATGATCTGGATAAGGTGATGGTATTGTTCCATGAAGACGCTTTTTTTGAAAACTGGACCGGCGCCTATGTTAAAGGTTCGAAAGCCATAAGAAAAGCCTGGCAGAACTGGTTTGACAATCACGGAAATTTCAGGTTCCTTGAAGAAGAAACCTTTATTGATGAAACCCAGCAAAAAGTATTGTATCGATGGGTTCTGGAATGGCCGTCAACCGAGCCCGGATTTGAAAACCAGACTGAAATGAGAAAAGGCCTTGATGTTCTCCATCTGAAAAACGGAAAAATTATCAATAAATTAACCTATACCAAAACAACCATTGAAATTGATAACAAGAGACTGCCCCTGCATTTATAAAAAACCGCTTATTAACTCAAATCTTTTGTTCACTCACAGGAGTTGGTTATGGAAGAAACGAAAATTATTGAAGCCAACCTGGATTTAACCCTTCATTCACAAGCTGTTCTGGAGTTATCAAACCTTTATGCTGCTGATCCAATGGGGAATGGCCAGTCACTTTCCCCTGAAGTGGCAAAAGAGTTGATACCGGGTTTATCAGAACACCCGACCACCATTATTTTCTTGGCCTTTAAAGAAAATAAGGCAGTTGGAATAGCCACCTGTTTTAAAGAATTTTCAACATTTCATGCAAAAGCCATGATCCACATCAGTGACTTTTACCTGATTCCTGAATTCAGGGGACAAAAAATAGGAAAAATGCTGTTAGAAGCCGTCCACAAAAAAGCAAATGATCTTAACTGCTGCAAGATTATCCTTGAGGTCCAGGAAAATAACCAACGGGCAATGCAAATATATAGACACGCTGGTTTCAGCCGACAGGTCCATGTAAAAGAGGCAGGAGGCGCCATATTATTTTCACAAACTTTATCCGAAGAAAATTAAATTTAAAGCTGATATTTATTCGAGCCTGTAAATTAAATTGTGTATCTGCTCATGATATGACAAATCGGTTCACTAAAGTTTTAAGCTGATTGGATAGTTCCTGTAAATCATGTGCGTTTTGATCCACTTCAAGCCCATCAACTGAAATTTGCTCCGCCCCTTGATCCACCTGGCTGATATCATCCGATAAATTTTCTGCAGTAGCTGCACTTTGAGTGATATGGCTGCTGATCTCATGAAATCCTTCAGACGCTTGAGAAACATTGTCAGCAATTTGTCTTGTCCCTGTCGCCTGCTCATCTATCGCCTCTGATATAATTTGAATAATATCATTGACTTCATGAATAATTTCGGTAATCTCTGAAATCTTTACAACTGATTTTCTCGTTGCTTCCTGGATATTGTCAACCCTGCTTTTAATCTGATCTGTTGCTGTGGCAGTCTGTTGGGCCAACTGCTTAATCTCGTTTGCTACAACCGCAAAACCTTTTCCATTGTTTCCGGCCCGGGCAGCCTCAATGGTTGCATTCAGGGCTAAAAGATTGGTTTGCTCCGAAATTTCAGATATTGCCTCAGTCACCCTTCCTATCTGTTCGGCAGCCTCACCCAACTGATTAATCTCCTCTGAAGCCTCATGTGTTCTGGAAACTGTCTGGGATGCGATCTGACTCCCCTTTTCAGCATTCTTTGCAATTTCCCGTATAGCAGCATTCATTTCCTCAGCAGACTGAGCAATTGAACTTATATTACTGGATGCCTGTGTAATGGTACTGGCAACAGATCGAACAGCCCCGCTCATATCTTCTGTCGCCACGGTAGCTGTGTTCGAACGATGCTTCATCTGACCTGTGCCCTGGGACATCCTGCCCGCACACTCGGACAGGTTCCCGGAAGAATAAGTCAGCTTCTGTGTAATCTCAGCAATCTCGGAAACCATTTGCTTAATTTTTTCAACAAAGACATTAAACCACTTGGCTTGCTCACCCAGTTCATCCGAACGATCAAGCTGCAGCCGCTTTGTCAAATCCCCTTCGCCTTCAGCAATATCCTTCAACATAGATGCGATATGCTTGATTGGTTTACTGGTTTGGTATCCGGTAAAAATTGATATGCCAATTCCAAAAATCAAACCAAGTCCAAGCAAGAGGGCCATGGAGCTTATCGCAAGCTTTTGACCAGTTTTAACCAATTTTGCCGTTTTTGATTTAACCTCTCCAATTAAAGCCAGGTTTTCATTTTTTTGACTGTCCATGTCCGAGGTAATTGCTTGATTTTCAGTCCAGAAATCAACGACCTCCAAAAAATTATCCGCACTGTAATCAGCCAAACCCTGACGGATCTCTCCTGGATAGGATTTTATTTTCTGATCTTCCAGGGTCTCTACAATATAAGACCATTCATCAAAGGTTTCAGCTGCAGTTATCAATCCCTGCTTAACCTGCTCGGTGTAAATCTTTTCTCCTGTGCGAAAAAAATTATTTTCTTTAAGTCTGATGGATATCATTAACGTGAAGAATTTCTCTGTTACAGACAATAGTTCCTGATCATATGCATCAAGCTCTTCACCTGTAATCAACGCCATATTTTTTTTCTCATCAAAAGGAATCTTGACGCCCTGATTCAATATAGTGGTTATCGAATCATATCCCCGGGACATCACTTCTTTCAGCTTTGAAATCTCGTTAGTATTGTTAACGACCTGCTCAAAAGATTGAGCATACTTTCCAATGTTAACTTCTATGCTTTGCAGATATTCCAACAAAGACGAATCACCAATTCGGGGGCCTAACTCAGCCATGCTGCTTCGGATTCTCTGAATGGTCTCACGGAAGGCTTCGGCTTCTTGATCAGTAGACTTTAACAGGTAAGTATCTTGATAACCCTGGGCGATATAAAGGCTCTCAGCCAGCTCATTGACATCATCGTAAAGTGACACCGTTTCCACAATAGTGTTCATCTTCAAAATGCAAAACAAGACGCAAAAAGCAAAAAGTGCCAGAATAGCTACGGATCCCGTAGCAGTTTTCATCCAAAGTGGTGCTGCTTTGTAATTTATCATTTCCGGGCTCTCTTTTTAACGGTTACACTGCGATAATGAAATACCACTAACGATCAGATGTATATTACCGAAGGCCCTTTATTCGAGATAAATTCCTGCGCCAACATAAACACTTTGAGTTCCCATCAGGCACCCTTTAATATATGAAGTTTTGGGAGAAAATGTTTTGCTGCCCGGTTTTGGCCATCGATAATCCACCCAGCCGCTTCCGTTATAAAAAGTGCTTCCGCCTTCAGTCTTCTGGCTTGATTTGGCAACTTCGCTAAAATCAGCAAAAAACCGTTTTCCTTTGTCGTCTTTAAGGGCAATAAGGACTTTTCCAACCAGAGCCCGTTTGGCATGCATTAACGTTTTTCCTTTAAGATCATTTACAAAAACATAATTGTTGCCGCAGAATTTTATTGCACCCACTTTTTCCAATCCTGCAGGTCCTTCTTTTTCAAGGATTCGGACAGCTTGTTCAACAGCCTGTATAACATCTTCTTTACTACACGAGTCTTGAGCATGAATCATAACTGGAGCAATCAAAAACAATATTATCCCGACAAGTTTCACATACATTGGTTTCATCCCGTAATCCTTTCATTAAAATTTAGTTAGAAATTTAACTCCATAACTGACTAGGTCCTATAGAATAAGGAAATATGATTTGTCAAGGAAAGGATAAAAAAAGGATAGGATAAATCTTTAACTTTTAGAAATCATATCAACTCTTTTAACATCACTGCAAAATCAGTCTCATCCAGGATTTTAACCCCCAATGATTTTGCTTTATCAAGCTTGCTGCCCGCTTTTGCCCCGGCAACAAGAAAATCTGTTTTTTTACTGATGCTGGATGTGACCTTTGCTCCAAGAGCCTCGAGCTGTTTTTTGGCAGCACTCCGAGCCATGGATTCAAGCGTCCCGGTTAAAACAATGCGTTTTTCAAAAAAAGGATGATCTGATTCTTTTGAAATATCTCTGGCTTTATGACTTAATTCCACACCACCTGAAATTATAGTGTTTACCATCTCCCGGTTCACAGAATTTGAAAAAAATTGAACCACGGCAGAGGCGGTTTCCGGACCAATTCCGTTTATCTGCTCCAAATCGTCCTGCCCGGCAGCCATAATATCTTCCAGGGAACAGAACTCATCTGCAATAAGTTGTGCAGCACTTTCCCCTGTATGATCAATGCCTAAAGCATATAAAAACCGCTTTAATGAAATATGCTTGGATGCTTCAACTGCTAAAATAAGGTTATCTGCAGATTTATCCCCCATGCGTTCCAGCTCTGACAGTTTTGCCGCTTCCAGCCTGAAAACATCAGCAAAAGAATTGAGCATGCCTTCATCAACCAGCTGGACAACAATCTTTTTACCCAACCCCTCAATATTAAAGGCCTTTTTCGACACAAAATGTCGAATCCGCTCTTTGAGCTGTGCCTGGCAGGAAACATTGACACACTTATTGATAACAGCATTGGCAAGCCTGAATTTTTCAATCCTGCTCTCACAAACCGGACAATTCTCCGGCATCTTAAACTCAATTTCCGTTCCAGTCCTTTCGGACTCAATGACCTTGACCACCTTGGGGATCACATCCCCTGCACGTTTTACAAAAACCTTATCCCCAATACGGATATCTTTTCTTTTAATTTCATCTTCATTATGCAGCGTAGCTCTTGAGACCATCACCCCGCCGATGTTAACAGCTTCAAGCATGGCCACAGGGGTCAGTGTTCCGGTTCGTCCCACCTGGACAATGATATCCTTTATGGTGGTCGCCTTTTCCATGGCAGCAAATTTATATGCAATGGCCCATCGTGGGCTTTTGATTTTTGCTCCAAGTTCCTGCTGAAGGCCAATATCATCCACTTTGATCACCATACCGTCAATTTCATAGGCAAGATCTGATCTGATGCTCTCAAGATTTTTGTAGGCATCAAGGACAGCTTCAACATCCAATGCAGCCTGTATGTGGGGATTGACAGGAAATCCAAATGTTTTGAGCGATTCAAGCATTCCCGCCTGGGAATCAAATTCAATGCCCTGTGTCTGCCCGATCCCATATACAAAAATATCCAGTGGTCTTCCTGCAGTGATTTTAGAGTCCAGCTGACGCAAAGAACCTGCTGCAGCATTTCTGGGGTTGGCAAAGGCATTTTCACCTTTTTCAAGACGCTGGTGATTCAGTTGCTCAAAATCAGACAGGGAAATTATCACCTCTCCCCGGACTTCCAGCAGAGCCGGAACCTTTTGAATTTCTCCCAGAAGTTTTAACGGCACAGATCGGATGGTTCGAACATTTTCAGTAATCACCTCTCCTGTGATTCCATCACCGCGTGTGGTGGCCTGGATTAAGATGCCATTTTCGTAAACCAGTTCAACTGCCACCCCGTCCAGTTTGGGCTCAATGGTATATAAAATATCTTCCCGGTTAAGATTTTTTGCATTTCGTTTATGAAAATCCAGAACATCCTGGTCATCAAACGCATTATCAAGGCTGAGCATGGGCATGGAATGATCGGCCTGCTCAAAAGCATCAAGGGGTCTGGCCCCAATCCGTCTGGTGGGTGAATCAGGGGTGGAGATCTCAGGGTGTTGGTTCTCAATCTCGATCAGCCGTTTGAGCATCATGTCATATTCATAATCGGAAATAACGGGATCATCCAGAACATGATACCGGTGACTGTGAAGGGTTAACTCTTTTTGAAGCGCTCGGGCTTCTTTTAAAATTTTATCATTCATGTTCACTTATAATCTTTGCAAAATCCACCACGGATTTACATGCTTTCTGTCTTGCCTGTTTAAATCTTTTTTTCCGAAACCCCGGTTCCCAGTCTCTGGATGCGACCGAATCCGAGACAACTAAAGCTGCCGCAAGTTTAATTTTTCTGTATTCAGCCACACTGAAAAGTGCTGAGCATTCCATTTCAACGGCCCGGGCACCCATCCCATTAAAGTATGCCACTTTTTTTTGTGTTTCCCTGTAAATGGCATCGGTGGTCCAGATCACTTCTTTTTCAGCCTGGATATCCTCTGATTTTAAATACCCCCATAGTTTATCCGTAAGAGATCTATCAGGGCGGGATACCGGAAATGTTTCCTCAAGTTTTTTATAGTTTCGAGAAGTGCCTTCATCCACAATAGCCTCAGATGGAACAATAATATCCCCCACAGCCAAAGTATCATCAAGGGCACCGCACCACCCCAGCACAACAACCTGATTTGCGCCTTTGGCAATAAGGGAATCAAGCAGCATTGCTGCATAAGGCGCTCCGATAAAAGGCCCGGCCATAGAAATACCCCCATGGGGCTCAGAGAACTCCATGAGGGTACTGATAAAAAATGGAATGGTCTTTGATACGGCATTCCGGGATTTTAAAAACCTGAGGTCCGGATCACAACTCACCATCACGGCCACAGGCCCGATATCAGGTGCAGATCTTGCTCCCAGGGGAGGAACAATAGATGGATTATTCAGGTCCGACCAGGTCGGATAATTCATCCTTTACCTCATCAATAATGTCATACAGCCACATGATATCTTCAACAGACAACCGCCCGGCCTTTGAAGGTGCCCGGTCTGACCCGTCTTTCTTTTTAAGAATTCTGGGTCCCAATTGAACCTTAGGCTCCCCCTCACCATATTGCTGGATTGAAATCAACAATCCGGTCTCTTCATTTTTCCACTCTTTTAGCTTTTTATCCTTTTCAGGATCATATCCTGCCATTATTTATTCCTTTCCCAATATTCGGGTTCTATCATCTGATTTATATATTTTTGGAGGCCTATATTTTAGAAAAATCTGCAATATTTTTAAACAGGCCTGACACAGCAGAAAGAAGGGCAATTCTGTTCTTTCTGATTTTCTCATCTTCCGCCATAACCATGACATCGTCAAAAAATGTGTCCACGATAGGCCGAAGTGTTGCAATACGGGTTAATGCCTTATCATACTCCCCGTTCCGGATCAATTCATCGACACCTGTTTTAACGGCATTCACCTCATTGAACAATGCCGATTCTGAGGCATCTTCAAACAAGCTTTCATCAGGTGGCATCTTTGAGGCCTGACCGGATTTTTTTATAATATTTTCCACCCGTTTAAAGGTAATAGAAAGCGGTTCAAAATTCGGTTCTTTTCTCAATGCATCCAGGGCTTTTACCCTCAGGAGAACGTCCGGGATATTATCAAAAGATGCCCATAAAGCTGAATGGACTGCTTCTTTTGAAAAGCCTGAATCCACAAGGATATTAACCATTCTATTTTTTAAAAACTCTTTAATTTTTGATGCAGTTTCAGCTTTTTGTTCAGCATCCTGAATATAGGCATTCAAACCCTTTTCAATCATGGATGAAACGGAAAACACCAGATTTTCCCCCAGCATAATCTGGATAATACCGATTCCCTGGCGCCTCAGAGCATAGGGATCTGCTCCACCCGTAGGAATCAGGTCAACAGAAAAACATCCGCAGATGGTGTCCAGTTTATCTGCTATTGCCAGAAGAGATGCCGTTGAATTCTCCGGAAGTTTGCCGCCGGAATACACCGGGCGGTAGTGCTGCTCAATCGCGAGGGCAACATCATTATTTTCCCCTGCTTTCTTTGCATACACCCGTCCAATCACACCCTGGAGTTTTGTAAATTCAATCACCACCTGGCTTACCAGGTCTGCCTTGCAGATTTGGGCAGCACGGTTCACATTTGTCAGCAGGGCATCTTTATCTTCATAAGAAGACGCCTCAACAAGAAATGACCCAAGATCTGATATCCGCTGTGTTTTTTCATATACAGAGCCGAGTTTCTCTTGGAATGTTACCTGCTTAAGTTTTTGAGCGAATTCATCCAAAGTAGACTGCAGGTCAACTTCATAAAAGAATTTTGCATCGGAGAGCCTTGCCCGAAGCACTTTTTCATGGCCTTTGGCCACAAGCTTCATATCGTTGGCTTTTGTATTGTTTACAGCAATAAAAAGATTTTTAAGCTTGCCGTCTTCATTACCCAGGGCAAAATATTTCTGGTGTTCTCTCATGGCTGTGATCAAAACTTCATCCGGCACCTCAAGAAAATCTTCATCAAATGTTCCAACCACAGGGTAGGGATATTCAACAAGATTTGTCACCAGATCCACAAGTGCTTCATCTTTCAGTATTTTTGCACCATATTCTTTTGAACAGGCTTCAATCGCTTCCACCAGCATGGCTTTTCTTTTTTCAATATCCGGGACAATACCTGCTGATTCAGCTGTCTCGATATAGGCCTCTGCAGAAGTAACCTTAAACTCTCCGGGAAACATGAACTGATGACCAAAAATTGTGTTGGAAGATTGGATATTCCCCACTGTAAAATTAAGCGGGGTATCTCCCAGAAGCCCTGTCAGTGAAATAATTGGGCGTGCAAAACTGATGGACAGATCTCCCCATCTCATGCTTTTAGGAAACGGTATGGAAAGAATGGCTTTTTCAAGAATGCCTTCAAGAATGGATAGAGCTGCCTCACATGTTTCCTCCACGACTGCAGTAAGATACCTTCCCTTTGGCGTATCTTCCACAACAATCTGGTCGATACTCAACCCGGCCTTATCTGCGAATTTCTGAGCTGCAATGGTAGGCTTGCCGTCTGCATCAAAACCCACTTTTTCCGGAGGCCCGGTAATGGTAGATGTCTTAGGATTCTGCATGCCAGCCACATCTTTGACCATCAAGACCAGACGTCTCGGGGTTCCAAGGGTTGAGGCCTCCCCGTGATCAATCCTGGCCTTGTCAAGAGATGAAAGGATGGTTTTGGAGAATGCATTTAGCGCAGGGACAATGTATCCTGCAGGAATCTCTTCTGAGCCGATTTCAATTAAGAGCGTATTCATTTTAATTCTTTCCTCCCCTTTTCAATAGCGGATGTCCCATCTCCTCTCTCTGCTCGATATATGCTTTAGAGCACATGCGGGCGATATCCCTTATCCGCTTGATATATCCTGTACGCTCCGTCACACTGATAGCCCCTCTGGCATCCAGAAGGTTAAAAGTGTGGGAACATTTCAGGCAATATTCATAGGCAGGAATCACAAGCCCTTCCT
The DNA here is from genome assembly GCA_033851995.1 of Desulfobacteraceae bacterium. GTDB lineage: Bacteria > Desulfobacterota > Desulfobacteria > Desulfobacterales > Desulfobacteraceae > Desulfobacula. The sequence continues at coordinate 266,190 of JAWSVI010000007.1, forward strand.
TTATAATTCTATGGGCTTCGGTCTCATATTTTTTAAACAGGTCAAACAGTAAATCAATATCTGCAATTTCAAAATTGTAGGTGGATTGCTCTACCTCCTGCTGGTGATACACATCCCGATAGGTAATCTCATCATTCCACTTGAGATCAAACACGGAATCTACTCCCTGCAGGTACATGCATATCCGCTCAAGGCCGTAAGTCAGTTCAACAGATACCGGTTTTACCTCAACACTTCCTGTAACCTGAAAATAGGTGAACTGCGTCACCTCCATACCATCCAGCCAGACTTCCCAGCCAAGCCCGGAGGCTCCTAAAGTGGGGGATTCCCAGTCATCTTCCACAAAACGGATATCATGTTCAAGCGGGTCTACCCCAAGAACCTTCATGGATTCCAGGTACAACTGCTGCACATCAGGTGGCGAAGGTTTTAAAATGACCTGATATTGGTAATAGTGCTGAAGCCGATTGGGGTTTTCCCCATACCTGCCGTCTGTCGGACGTCGTGAAGGCTGTACATAAGCTACTTTCCATGGTTCAGGCCCCAAGGCCCTAAGCAGTGTTGTCGGGTGAAAAGTCCCTGCACCCACTTCCATGTCAATGGATTGTATAAGAACGCAACCCTTTTGAGCCCAGAAATTATTCAGCTTTAAAATAACATCTTGAAAATTCATTTTTCTCCACTTTTCTTATTAAAGCGTTATGGTTAATGTATGATAATACCTTTATTTTCTATTTTTGCATCAAGAATTTTTGCATCCCTGACCGAACCGAGAATGTCCTGCCAGCGGGGTTTTAATTTTTCGATATCAGATCTTTCGCCGATTGCCCACAGGCAACCCCCTCCCCCGGCACCAGTAAATCGTGCTCCACAATCAAACTTTATAGCCTTTTCAAACAACTTTTTCCCGGTAATGTCAAGCACATCAGGTGTCATTTCGCATCTCAATTGAGTCTCCTGATTCATAAGAACTGCGGCCTGCCTGAATTCCTTCTCTTTTATTGCCAAAGAAAATTTCTTTGTCAAATCACATATTTTTTTAAAAATGTGCCGGGTTTCACCAGCTTTAAATGATCTTACCCATTGGCCGTTAATATCTTTGGAAACATGGGGAATCCCACAATAAGCAATAAGGATATTTTCATTCATCAGATCGATATCCTTCTCCTGTTCAACAATAACATGCCGCTCAAATTCAGGGGAAATACGGCCCATTTTCCAGGTCCACTGGTTCACTCCGCCAAAAGCAGCAGCCAACTGGTCCTGCATCCCGCAGGGGACTCCAGCCACACTGGCTTCTATATAATGAGCCAGCCAGGCAATTTCCTCCGGGTCTATTGCTTTTCCCATAATAGAGTGTAATGCAGAGATAATGGCCATGGAAGCCGAAGATGAGCCCCCCAAAGCGCTTCTGGGAGGAGATGTGGATTCGATATGGATATGAACACCATGAACATCAAAAAATTTTGCCGTAGCAAACATCAGGCCCATGGGATGATTAAAAGGTTCTTTACCATGCTCGAACACTGCATCTTCAAATCCTTTGGAAGAGACCTTAATCTGCCCTTCCTGCCAGGATGAAAGTGTAACATGGGTCCTTAAATCCAGTGCAATATTAAAACTGGACGGGTCATGGTGAATCAGGGACAGATAGATGCTGCTGATATCCAGTGTCCCCCCGAAATCCAGGCGGCATGGTACACTTGCATGAACTGTATTGTGTTGAAGTTTGGGCTCTAAATTCATATGTCCTGTCTCAACCTGTTCAAAAATTTCAAACTGTTAAAATCCCGCCCAAGATGAAACGGGATGAATGCCTCCATCAGCATCCGGCCTTCTTTAATGGCAAAGCTTGAAAACTTTATCCGCTCTGCCCTGTCAACATCAGTGGTATTAATCCAGAACAACTGTTTTAAAGTACCTTTTGAAACTGCCATACTATAATCTGAACTATGATAATCGTGTCGGCCATAATCAATCCCGTTATAATTTAGCTCTCTATGATTTGGCCCGTTATAATTTAATGGGGCAGGCGCACATTTATCACAAATAATTCTGCCTTCTTTAAAATCAAACCGGATATATTTTTGATTGATCCGGTCAATGGGAGTCTTGCACCCGTCACAGTTTTCTATATTGGGAGAAAAACCGGACATACTGATAAAACGAATCTGAAAAAGAAGGTGCAGCACCTCTTTTTCAACATGTCCACTGTCCAAGGCATCAAGAGAAAATTTAAGCAGATTATATACATCCTCTGCTTTTTTTTCCTCCTCCAGCCAGAAATAAACCAGTTCTGACCAAAATCCGGCATATGCTGTTTTAAATACATCACAGCGTATATTTGCAAATCCGTTTTCAAGTTCTGCCTGTGTAAGAATAATCAAGGCATCTTTTTTTTTCTTGGGAAAAGCACATTGAATATGATTAAGGGAAAAAAGATCCAGTGCGCCTGAAAATCGTTTCACACTCTGTTTTGCATTTTTTGCAATCACGGAAATTTTACCCATGGAACGGGTCAGAAAACTGATGATAAAATCATGATCACCATACTCTATTTTTCTGAGAAGTATGGCATCTGTGCTGAAGCCCGGCATCAAACAGAGCCCTAAATCACCAAAAGCTTGCCGGCAATCATAAAATAGCAATAGACACTGACAATATCTATGGATGTGGTGACGAACGGTCCGGAAGCAACTGCCGGGTCAATGCTGAGCCGCTCAAGAACCAGGGGAACCATCGAGCCCACCAGGGCAGCTATGGACATGGAGGATATAATTGCAAGTCCGACAGAAATTGACAGAGCCATGGAAAAAGGTTCTGCAGCAAACGTCAGGCTGGCAATAATCCCAATAAAAAGGCCATAAATAAGACCAAGGATGAGACCGACGGATAACTCTTTTAACACAACTTTAGTAAAATCTCCCAGATCAATCCTGCCGGTGGCGATTCCGCGGACAACAATGGTGGAGCTCTGAGTGCCTATATTTCCCCCCATTCCCATGATGACCGGAATAAATGCAGCAAGACTGGTAAATTTTGCCAGATCTTCTTCAAATCCGCCAATAATAAAAAAGGCTGCCACGCCGCCCAGAAAACTTGCAAAAAGCCATGGGAGACGGGTTCTTGTTCCTCTGAGAACGGTCTGAGTTTCAATGTATTCTTCACCCACACCCGCCATTTTTAAGATATCCTCAGTGGCTGCTTCATGAAGGATATCGATAACATCATCGACGGTTACAATTCCCACAATACGATTATCATCATCCACAACGGGTACGGCCAGATAATCATAGCGGGACACCAGCTTTGCAACCTCTTCCCTGTCTGTATAAGGTTTAACGATGACCAGATCGGTTGCCATAAAATCTTTCAAGGGCTTCTCAGGGGGGACAACCACCAGCTGCCTCAGGGAACTGACACCGACAAGCTTGCCATATGAGTCCACCACATAAATGTAAAAAGGCATTTCAACATCCAGATATTGATTCTGCAATGATTCAATAACCTCTCTTGCAACCACACCTTCTTCCAGCGCAATAAAATCAGTGACCATCAGAGAGCCGGCTGTATCTTCCCCGTAGCTCATCAGTTGCTCTACATTGTCAGATTCTTCTTTCTGCATTTTGGCAAGGATCTGATCGGACAGTTCTTCATCTAGAAGATTAAGGAGAGCAGCTGCATCATCGGATGGCATATGGTCAAAAATTTCAACCAGCTTGTCAAATTCTACATTTTTTACAAATTCCAGGAAAAGGCTTTCATCTATCAAGGAAAAAAGAAGACCAATCTGTTCGGGATCCTCCATCAGTTTGAAAAATTTTGCCCGATTCCCCGGGGACAATTCTTTGAATGCAAGTGCCATATCAGCCATATGGGTCTTGCTGATGATGTTTCTTAGCTGCTTGATGGCTCCCCGCCTCAGCAATCGTTTCAAACTGGTGGTTAAAATTTTAATCTGCTCATTGTGCATGGTCTTTTTCCTTGTTCAGTAAAACAAAAAATGGAATCAAAGCATAATTTTGATGTGAGCCTTTTTCTTTAAAGACTCAAGCCAGCCTTTGAATTTTCTCTCCACCTGTTCTTTGTACAATATCCCGTGAATTTCATCATAGGCCTGCTCCTTTGTCTTGCCGCCGTCCATTACAATATCCTGCACGTAAAAAATCTGGAATCCCCTTGCTGTTGAAATCACCTGAGTATGATCCCCTTTTTCCAATTCAGCAATTGCGTTTTTTATGCTCTCTGGGAAATTGGAGATGTCAAACAAACCAAGATCTCCGCCATCCTGTGCGTTGGGTGCTATTGAGTGGGTTTTGGCAAGCTGAACAAAATCCTGGTTTTCATCCAGCATCTTTTTAATTTCGCTTGCCTTATCAAAATTTCCCATCAGGATATTCCGGATATGATATTTTTTAACACCAACGTATTTGTCTTTATTTTCTTCATAATATTTTTCAATTGAGGCTTTGCTGACCACCACCTTTGATTTGACTTCGTGATTAATCAAACGGGCACGGAGGATCTGATTTCCAAGGTCTTTCCTGTATTGCTCAAGGGTCATTCCCTCTTTTGCCAGGGCAGCCTCAAGCTCCTCATCATTCAGAGAGCGATTCTCTTTTACATTGTTGACGGCTCCGTCCAACTCGGCTTCTGAAATAGTAATTCGATATTTTTTCGCTTCCTGCTCGGTTAAAGATTTTTCAATCAGGCTGTTAAGAACCTTTTTGGTCACATCTTCAATCATCTCTTTTTTCTTTTCATCGTCATAACCGGAGTTTTCGATCTGTTCGATATACGGAGCTATTCCCCTGTTTAATTGTACCTGGGTAACAATATCCGCATCCACAATAGCAACAATTCTATCCACAACTTCCGCAGATACCGACCCGTAAAAGCCAAGACCAATGATTAGAAGAAAAAAAACAATTGTTTCAGTTTTTCGTTTCATTTTCACTTCCTTCAGTGTTTTCAAGTGCAATCAAAAAGGTTTTCAGTCCATTTTTATTAATTTCAACCGGATATTGGGTCCAAAGATTCTGGATCCATTCATCATACATATCCTGGGTTTTTTGCATCCTCAAACGGGCAACCAGTTCAGTTTCCTTGCCAGCCTTATTTTCAGATTCAACGCTGCTTTCAAATTCAGCGCTATTTTCAGGCCCCAAAATTTCCTTTGCTTTCAAATCTTCGTAAAAATCGACAATATCCTGGGATGTGATTTCTATTTTTTCTTTAAGCTCCTGATCTACTAATTTTTCCATAATCATATTTCTCTTAAAACGCTTTTTCCAGAATGAATAAGAAAGGGCATTTTTTAAGAGCATTTGATCAAAGCTGTCTCCGGGATAATCTTTTTTAAACTCCGCTTCAGCAAGATTAAGTTCTTCATCACTGACCACTACCCCTTTTTCCTCGGCTGCACTCAGGAGAACTATCTCCTCTGAAAGGATCTTAACCAGATGGATAACCATCTCATTGTATTCTGCCGGGTTTTCATCAATATTATAAGGGTAAGCTGCACGCTTGAGATCCAGTTCCTCGGAAAAATCAAAACTGGTGATTGCCATGGCCGGTGTTTTAATTAAAAATGCCGGTGCTTTCGCTTCTTTTGGTTCGCTGCAAGCAAGAATCAACATAACAAACAGTGCAGTCATCACAAAAGTAAGAACGGTTTTTACCTTAGCTGTCATTATCTGTTCCCAATCCATTTTTTATTAAAAACACCCTTCTAACAAAATTAATAAACCTACCACTACATCATGTTTAGTGCAAGAAAATTCAGAGCAGGATCGGGGTATAATCGTGTTTATAAACCACTGCGACAGGGCAGCTGTTTTCAGTCACAGCGAAAAATTGCGAAACACGGGTATGTTTTCGCGAAAAATGACGAAAATAGAAATTTAAGAAAAATAAATCAGAGAAGCTATAAAACTAAAAATTATAAAAAAAGGGTTCTCCTTAAAACAAGGCCTCAAAGAAAACCCTTTAGCGTTCTATTGAACCGTTACATTGACCGCAGCAGGTCCTTTTTGTCCGTCTTCTACATCAAAAGTGACTTTGTCGCCTTCATTAAGGGATTTGAAGCCGGTTGCATTGATGCCTGAATGATGAACGAATACATCCGGTCCATCTTCCTGCTCAATAAAACCATAACCTTTTGAATCGTTGAACCATTTTACAATCCCATTTGCCATTGTGACTTTCTCCTTAAAATAAATGAATAAAAATAGTTTCAAACTTCAGGTCTTGCCACTCTAACAGATGGGTCTTCCCTTTAGAACGAAACTGCTGAGCCCTACTCTTTGAGGCTTTTGTAGAGTATTATTGACTTTGAATTAAAAAATCAAGGATTTTTTTTAAATAAATCCACTTTTTTACAAAACCCTAAAATCACACTGAATACACTGCCAACAAATGTTTTCGGGTCTTTTCCCGGACGTCATTCTTCATTTTCTATAAATTTCGCCAATTAGTAGAAAATACTTTACGAATATTTCTCCTCATCAAAAAGATTTCTTTTTGATGTCCTCTAAACCTTGACCCGCAATTTGATATCATATAGCATGGGCAAAATCAGGCTATGCGTATATAGTTAAGGACATTATGCTTAAGCAGGCGAGGTAAAAATTATTTGATATGGATATTGCATCTTTTATCGGAATCATTTCCGGCCTTTCGTTAATCATCAGCGCCATCTACCTGGGTGGCGACCTATACAATTTTGTCAACATCCAGGGATTAATGATTGTCTTTGGCGGAACAATTGCCACCACCCTTATTACGTTCCAGTTCACAGATGTGATTGCTGCATTCAAAGCTGCCTATTTCGTCTTTACTAAAGACAAGGAGGACCCCAACGATGCGGTTGCCACCATGATTACTCTGAGTCATATCAGTCGCCGCCAGGGACTTCTGGAACTTGGTAAAACAAAAACAGACTCCCTGTTTCTTAAAAAAGCCTGCGGCCTTCTTGCGGACGGGTCCAGCGAAGAAGTTATTCGGGCTGCACTGACAACAGAAATACAGTCTCTTCAAATGCGTCATTTTATTGTCCAGGATGTATTTCGAAAAATGGGAATTTATGCTCCTGCTTTCGGCATGCTGGGCACTTTGATTGGGCTTGTTCAAATGCTGAGCAGGCTTCAGGACCCCGCAAACATAGGCCCTGCCATGGCAGTCGCCCTGCTGACCACCTTTTACGGCTCGCTGTTATCCACTTTATTTTTCCTTCCCATCGCCGGAAAACTTCGAAGCAGGACAGTGACGGAAATTATAAATCTGGAAATTCAAAGAGAAGGCGCTATTTCCATTATTAAAAACAACAACCCGGTTATCATATATGAAAAACTGTCCAGTTTTATTTCCTCTCGCCTTAGAAAACCTATGGCAAAAATGAACCTGAAAAAGAAAAAATGAGAGACAATACTTATAACAGCAATTTTATTACTTACGATGATGATGCCACATGGCTGGTCACCTATGCCGATTTAATGACCATTCTTCTGGTATTTTTTGTTCTTTTATATACCCTTGCATTTTTTGAAAAAGAAAAATTCAGGCATGCAGTTGAGACCATTAAGGTTCAAATAGAAGCGGATGAGAACCTGATCGGTTTAATGGAATTGATGGAGATACCGGAAACAGCCGACACCCAAATCACGATAGAAGATATTACCGGGCTGCACTCCCGGGAAAAAACCCTGTTTGAAAATCTCACCAAATTTGCCAGGTCCAGCCGCCAGAACGAAAATATTTCCACGCGAATTCTGGATGGAAAAATTATTGTCAGTATAAAAGGTAAAGCCCTTTTCAACTCAGGTTCTGCCGGATTGAACACAACGGCTGTCAGCATTTTCAATGAAATCATCCAGATCCTGTACGACTATCCTGAGTATAATATCAATATAAAAGGGCATACGGATAATATTCCCATTTCCACCAGCATTTTCCCATCAAACTGGGAACTGTCTGCGGTCCGTGCCACTACGGTCCTCAAATACCTCATAGAAAAAGGCATCGCCCCCCAACGCCTCACTGCTACAGGATATGGCGAAGTCATGCCGATTGTCCCGAACAATACGGATGAAAACAGGGCTCAAAACAGGAGGGTTGAATTTGTTCTGGAAAAAAAAGAAAACCGAAACTGAAATAGTTGCATCTGATCCTAATAACAACCGGGAGTCCTTCCGCTATGATTTTAAAGACGGCAAAAGCTTTGAGATTGAATTCAAGGGGAAAAACCTGATGCTCATCAACATCAGTGCCGGTGGGCTTGCATTTTTCAATCAGGGCTTTACACCGCTTGATTTCGGTCTCATAAGTTTTTCTTTAGATATCCCGGACTACACCGGAGACACTTCTTTCTCTGCAGAACTGAGAATCCTGAAAATTGATGATAACAACGTCTGCCACTGCATTTTTGAGAACTGTTCTCTGGAGCAGCATGAACTGCTCCACAAATATGTGCTGGAGATGCAGAAAAATGATCTTGCACATTGACATGGATGCCTTTTTTGCCTCTGTAGAACAACGAGACCATCCAGAACTAAGAAATAAACCCATTGTGGTATCCGGACATTCCAAACGAAGTGTGGTCTCGACGGCAAGCTATGAAGCAAGAAAATTCGGAATCCATTCTGCCATGCCGGTATTTATGGCCAGACAGAGGTGCAAAAACCTTATCATTGTTTCCGGGAACAGAGAAAAATACAAAAGCGATTCCAATAAAATCATGAATATTCTTTCGAGCATCTCTCCTCTTGTAGAACCGGTATCCATTGACGAAGCCTACATTGATATCAAAGGCCTTAAACGACTCTACGGATCACCGGAAGATATTGCCGAAAAGATTAAAAAAAGGATATACACGCAACTTGGCCTGACATGCTCCATTGGTATAGCACCGGTAAAATTTTTATCAAAAATTGCTTCTGATATGAACAAACCTGACGGCCTCACTATAATCTTGGAAGAGCAGGTGGAAAGATTTATAACCGGCCTGCCCATCAAAAAAGTTCCGGGAATCGGAAAAACAGCTTTGAAACAGATGGAGAATCTTCAAATAAAAACTTTGGGAGACATCAGGCAGTTTTCCTTGCCTGTACTCACAAAAAAGTTTGGGAAGATGGGTGGCCGCCTTCTTGATCTTTCCAACGGGATAGATTCATCCCGGGTAGATACCCGCTCTATTCGCAAATCCATCTCAAGTGAAACCACACTGGCCAACGACATTTCAGATTTTGAGAGCATCAAGCAGATCCTTCTGGACCGGGCCCAGGTCGTTGGAGCAACTTTAAGAAAGAAAGAACTGACATGCAGCAATATATTTATTAAATTAAAATTCTCTGATTTTTCACAAATCACCCGGAGCAGGAAACTGGATGAACCTGTTTGTTCCTCGTCTGCTATTTTCGACCAGGCACTTTCCCTGTTCGGAAAAATTCGATTGAATAAGAAAATCAGGCTGGCAGGGGTTGGAGTCTCTTCCCTTAAGGGGAAAGACGCTCCGGTCCAACTCAGTCTACTGCCCGATGACAATCCCAAGAAAAAACAATGGGAATCTGTCGATTTTGCCGTTGATTCCATATCGGAAAAATTCGGCACATATGCAGTCAAAAAGGCATCTTTGAACAAAGCGAAAAAAGGAGAAAAGGGAATGAAAAATTTAATTCAGATTCAAATTATAGTTGAAGGTATGGTACAGGGCGTATTTTACAGGGCCAGTACACGGGATGCTGCAGAAAAACTTGGCGTAAAAGGATGGGTAAAAAATATGCCGGACAGAACGGTTCATGCCCTGCTCCAGGGGAAGCCTGAGATCCTTGAAAAAATGATAGTCTGGTGCAGACAGGGACCTCCCGCATCAAGAGTGGACAATGTCCACACAGAAACCATCGAAATCAAAGAAAAATACAATTCATTTGAAGTAAGATATTGATTGAGGATTAAATTTTTGTAATGGAACTTTCTTTTTTTTATCTCTCTAAAATAATATGGATTTTTTTATCTCCTGATCTTCTTTTGGTATTTATCGTGGTTTGTGCCTGCTTTCTTTTATGGTTTAAGGCCTATAAAAAAGCGATTATTCTTTTAAACTTCATCACTGCATTCATGATTTTAGTTACAATAACCCCAGTAGGTGAGTGGTTAATTTACCCCCTTGAAAAAAGGTTTTCAGCACCTGAAAATATTTCAGAACCCATTGATGGAATCATAATGCTTGGCGGAGCAGAAAATATCATAAAAACCTTTGGCTGGA
>JAWSVI010000007.1:276491-453670 GCA_033851995.1 Desulfobacteraceae bacterium
CTGGAGAAAAGTGGATACTGGTTACCTCAGCCTGTCACATGCCCCGTTCTTACGGGGTCTTTTCCAAAGCCGGCTGGCATATCATCCCTTACCCGGTAGACCATCAGAGCGATCGGGAAAATCTCTTTCGAATGAATCTGAATTTCTCCGGAAACCTGAACCTTATCAAAAGCGTATTGCACGAATGGACAGGGCTTGCAGCCTATTACTTTACCGGTAAAACAGATACTTTTTTCCCAAAAGGGAAAAACTAATTCCTTCGATTATACTTTTCCAATTTACTTTTCCGGAATCCGTTTTGCTATAAATCCGGATTTTCTGCGCCTGTTAGAACCCCATATCTTCATTCACAAGAATGATTTTTATTCGTTTTTTCTGGAAACATTTTTCTGTAATTGTCCAATAATTGCATATCCGGTCAGGACTGCTGCAGTCCTGGCAGACTCCTGTGGTGTAACACGGCGTTTTTTTATCAAGATTCATGCAGTTAACAGGGGCTGCATAGCTTTTAATCCGGATCATTGCATCTTCCAGGTCACCGCATATTTTATTTCTGCCAATAACCAGTAATACATTTTTAGGCCCCCACATCATGGCCGCAACCCGGTTCCCAATCATATCCAGATTAACCAGATGGCCTGCTTCAGTTACTGCATTGGTTCCGGTAATGAACAGGTCTACCAGAAGTGCTCTGCGTCTCAATTCCAGCATATCTTCCCTCGAAAGGCTCTGGTCAAATGTATTAAGAACTTCCATATCCGGGTTATCTTTCAATGCATGGAAAAGTCCGGTTGATACAAATGAAACAGATCCCCCCCAGGAAACGCTTTTCGGTGCAAGCTCAGGAATAATATCATTCAGTGCAATTTCTTTTGCCTGTTCCGCATTCTGGGCAATAAACACCTCAAAATCATTATTTTCAAGATTTCCTTTTAGTGATTCAAGCTTAAGATTCCAGAAATTATCAATAGGTTTCTTCATATTTTATCCTTTCTTAATTAAATACTTCTCTTTCATAAAAGCGCCCTTCAGTATATGCCTAAACAAATTTATCATGCAATAAAAATCTATTGTTCATGCATGGCGAAAGCCATTGGCAATCAAACGATATTTTCTGTTCTGCTTCACTTTATAAATTCATATCTATTTAGATATCTTTTCACTTGGGATAGATAAAATCAAAAAACAGTCTTTTTTATTATTTATAATTGCTTCTTTAAATTAACGACGAACCAAGCCAGCATATTCCTTATATTTTCAGCATATTAAACAAAACAATAAAAAAATTGAGTAAAACTCACTTAATTATTTAAGAAAATTTTTCTTTTAAAAAGTACATTTTTTTATTGACTTAGCAACGAGTTCTTACTAATGCTATTTATATATATAATAAATCGGGTTCACGAAATGACTACGATTTTTCACTTCATCTGGTACGTTCCCTGTACTTGAGCTGACGCTTGAAGACCCATATACGCCCGTGCGCGTAGCCTTAAAGAATTATTAGTTTTTATTTGAATATATTTTTATTACCGGTTTTTAGTACTTAAAAAGGAGGTGGTAAAAGTTACTATCGTTTTAGTAATAATTTTAACTACTTGCAACCATAAGCATTAATTTCAAGGAGATGATCTATGAGCAAAAAAGACGTTGTCGAAACCACTGAGGCCCAAATAGCAGTCCATTGGAAAGAGGAAGACTATTATCATCCATCCACAAAATTTATTGCTCAGGCCAACCTTAATGACGAGGAAATATTTGACAGGTTCAGCCTGGATAATTTCCCGGATTACTTTACAGAATATGCTGAGCTTCTCACCTGGTATAAATACTGGGATGAAGTATTGGACTCAAGCGATGCTCCCTGCTACAAATGGTTTAAAGGCGGACTTCTCAACGCAAGTTACAACTGCATTGACCGTCACCTGAAAGACAATAAAAATAAAACAGCCATCCATTTTGTTCCGGAACTTGAAGAAGAAAGAGTAGACCATATCACTTATCAGGAACTTTATGTGCGTGTTAATGAATTCGCAGCATTGTTACGGGATTTTGCCGGATTAAAAAGAGGAGACAGGGTCACTATCCACATGCCCATGTCTGCAGAGCTGCCCATCACCATGCTGGCATGCGCAAGACTGGGTGTTATCCATTCTGTTGTGTTTGGTGGTTTTTCTGCCAGTGCGTGCGCAGACAGAATTGTTGATTCAAACTCCCGCGTCCTGATTACCATGGATGCATACTATCGTGCCGGCGGGCTTTTAAATCACAAAGTAAATGCAGATGAAGCAGTAAAACTTGCAGCAGAAGACGAAGATTCCCAGATTGTTGATAAAGTCCTGGTATGGCAACGCTATCCTGGCAAATACTCCTCTGACACCCCAATGGTTGACGGTCGTGACTATTTTGTAAATGATGAACTTAAAAATTTCTATGGCGCACGGGTTGAACCGGAACAAATGCTTTCTGAAGACCCACTGTTTTTAATGTACACCAGCGGGACCACTGGCAAACCAAAGGGATGCCAACACGGTACCGGCGGATATTTATCCTATGTTACGGCCATGAGTAAATATATCCAGGATATTCATCCTGAAGATGTTTACTGGTGCATGGCGGATATCGGCTGGATAACCGGTCATTCATTCATTGTATACGGACCGCTTGCACTGTGTGCTTCCACTGTTATCTATGAAGGTGTACCCACCTATCCGGATGCCGGGCGTTCATGGAGAATTGCTCAGGAACTGGATGTCAATATTTTCCATACAGCACCTACCGCCATCCGCGCCTTAAGAAAACTGGGACCGGATGAACCTGCTAAATACAATTATCATTTCAAACATATGACCACAGTTGGGGAACCAATTGAGCCGGAAGTATGGAAATGGTACGAATCTGCCGTCGGTAAAGGCGAGGCCATTATAGTTGACACCTGGTGGCAGACTGAAACCGGTGGATTCCTATGCAGCACCGTTCCTGCTTTAGGTCCTATGAAACCAGGCAGCGCAGGCCCTGCAGTTCCGGGTATTCATCCCATCATCCTGGATGATGAGGGCAATGAAGTCCAACCAGGTATTGCCGGTAACATCTGCATCCAGAATCCGTGGCCAGGCATGCTAATGACAGTATGGGGCAACAGAGAGAGGTTTGTTGACACATACTTTGCAGAGTATAATAAAGATCCCAACAGCAAAGATTGGAAAGACTGGCCTTATCTTGCAGGAGATGCTGCCACGAAATCCGAAGATGGATATTACAGAATCCTTGGCAGGATAGATGATGTTATTAATGTGTCCGGCCACAGGCTTGGGACCAAAGAAATTGAATCTGCCGCAATGGTTTGTGAGGAAGTTGCAGAAGCTGCAGTTGTACCGGTGGCGCATGAGATTAAAGGTAAAGAACCAGATCTCTATGTCGCACTTAAAACAGGGGTTGAGCCCACAGAAGAACTGGCCCAGAAAATCAACAATGCGGTCTGTGATCAGATCGGTAAAATCGCTAAGTGCAGAAAAGTATGGCTGGTACCAGATATGCCGAAAACCCGCTCTGGTAAGATTATGAGAAGGGTTCTTGGCGCCATCTCCAACAAAGGCGATGTGGGCAACGTCATGACACTGGCTAACCCGGAAGTTGTTGAAGAAATCAGGACTATGGTTCAAAAATAACGTTCACGTTCTTTAAGAATTCAGGAGGATTATTGCATGTCCAATCCGTATGACCAGGCTTACGCGCAATCCATTGAGGACCCGGAAGGTTTCTGGGGCCCCGTTGCTGAAGACTGCCACTGGTATAAAAAATGGGATAAAGTTCTGGATGATTCCAAGACGCCCTTTTATAGATGGTTCACAGGAGGTGAGACAAACACCTGCTACAACGCCGTTGATCTCCATGTGGAGAACGGCTTCGGTGACCAGGCTGCCATTATTTATGACAGCCCGGTCACCAAGACCATCAAAAAGTATACCTTTTCTCAACTCAAGGAACAGACTGCAAAATTTGCAGGTGTCCTGGCCTCTAAAGGCGTTGGAAAAGGAGATAGAGTCATTATTTACATGCCAATGATACCCGAAGCGGTCTTTGCCATGCTGGCATGTGCCAGAATCGGTGCAGTTCACTCTGTTGTATTCGGTGGGTTTGCCGCCAATGAGCTGGCAACAAGAATCAATGATGCTAAACCTAAAGTCATTGTGTCCGCATCCTGCGGGATTGAAATCACAAAAGTCATTGAATATAAACCGCTTCTGGATGAAGCCATTGAACTGTCCGATTCAAAACCGGATGCCTGCGTTATTTTCCAGCGGCCGCAGGCCACAGCCAAAATGGTAGATGGCCGTGATTATGACTGGGATGATGAAATGGCAAAAGCAGCTCCAAGAGACTGCGTTGCCGTAAAAGCAACAGATCCGTTGTATATCCTTTACACCTCCGGAACCACAGGCCAGCCTAAAGGTGTGGTAAGAGATAACGGCGGTCACATGGTCGCACTGAAATGGACCATGAGTGCCATATACGGTGTTAACCAGGGAGATGTCTACTGGGCAGCATCCGATATCGGCTGGGTGGTAGGCCATTCTTATATTGTCTACGGCCCGCTTTTGAAAGGCTGCACCACCATTGTTTTTGAAGGGAAACCTGTAGGAACACCGGATGCATCCGTATTCTGGCGAATCATATCCGAGCACAAGGTCAACACCCTTTTCACTGCGCCAACAGCTTTCCGCGCAATTAAAAGGGAAGATCCCACTGCTCAAATGATGAACGACTTTGATCTGTCGGATTTCAACTATCTGTTCCTTGCCGGGGAACGGCTTGATCCGGATACCCTTACCTGGGCGGAAAATGCTCTTAAGGTTCCGGTAATTGACCACTGGTGGCAGACCGAAACCGGCTGGGCCATTGCAGCCAACTGCATGGGACTCCACAATTTTGATGTCAAACCGGGCTCTCCCACTAAACCGGCTCCGGGATGGAACATGGCGGTACTGGATGATGACGGCAATCCCATTGGCGCTGGGGATATCGGTGCTATTGTCGCCAAACTTCCGCTGCCTCCGGGCACTCTGCCAACCTTGTGGCAGAATGACCAGCGATACCTGGATTCCTACTTAAGAACCTTCCCGGGATACTATGAAACAGCTGATGCCGGTTTCATTGATGAAGACGGTTATGTCTTTGTTATGGCCAGAACAGATGACATCATTAATGTGGCCGGCCACAGGCTGTCCACTGGTGCCATGGAAGAAGTCATTGCCGAACATCCGGATGTAGCAGAATGTGCAGTCATGGGCGTTGGAGACAAATTAAAGGGCCAGATACCATTGGGCATGATGGTCCTCAATGCTGGTGTGGACAGGGACGAAGCAGACGTTGTCAAAGAGGTTATCGGCCTGGTGAGAACCAAAATCGGTCCGGTTGCTGCGTTCAAAACTGCGACAGTGGTTAAACGGTTGCCGAAAACAAGGTCTGGTAAGATTCTTCGAGGCACCATGCGGTCGATTGCCGATCAAAAGGAATATAAGGTTCCTGCAACTATTGACGATTATACAACCCTGGGAGAAATTGAAGACTCCCTTGGAAAAATAGGGTATGGGAAGAAGGCCTGAAAGCAAGACACATGGATCAATATAACTTAAAAAGAACAATATCATGGGAAAGGGGGTGGTGAAGTATGCCCTGATTATCCATACAAACGATAATCAAGAAGTAGATCCGATCAAATTTACCATAAATGAAACAAGAGGAGATTAACTATGGATCCAAAGATGTGGGTATATATCCTATTAGGATTATATATAATATATTGCTTCTGGTGGGGCTTAAGAGGCTTTTTCACTGAAAAGACCGCATCCGGTTACGGAATTGCAGGGCGTTCTATCCCATTTATCGCCTTCCTAATGGCGGCGACCGCGGCATCGTTTTCCGGCTGGACATTTGTTGGCCACCCAGGCCTGATCTGGAAAGCAGGCCTCGTATATGCGTATGCATCATTCTATGTCTTAACCATTCCCATCACTGGTGCTTTTTTCGCCAAAAGAAACTGGCTCATGGGTAAACGGTACGGGTTCATTACACCCGGTGACATGTTTGCTTACTACTACAATAACGAGGCTGTTCGCTGGCTGACTGTTCTGGCAGCTTTTCTTTATTCAATTTTTTACTCCGGCCTCCAGCTCATTGCGGCTGCAAAGCTGTTCTACTGGGTTGCCGGCGTTCCCCAGACTTTCGGTCTGATTTTCATGGCCTTCATTGTATGGTTCTATGTTGTTACCGGTGGTCTGAAAGCATCCACATGGGTTGGCGTGCTCCAATTCTGCCTCCTGGTTGGTGGTATCACCCTGCTGGGCTTCTATGTTATCACGTCTGATGTCATTGGCGGATGGTCCGGCTTTGTTGCCTCCATGCAGAGTATTGAAACCAAATACATGGAGGTCCCCGGCCTGATCCACTTCGGACTTGGAACCGGCGGCTGGACTGCGGTGATGATCTTAACCTACATGTTTGCCCTCATGGGTATCCAGTCATCACCGGCATTCACCTTGTGGAACTTTGGTATTGCTTCTCCGAAACCCCTTGCATGGCAGCAGGTGTTTATGTCTACCTTCATTGTCGGCCTGGCACTTTTCTTCTTCACTGCTTTCCAGGGAATCGGTGCTCGAATCCTTATGGCAGCAGGCGAGCTTGCACCTAAAGTTGACGGTGACGTTGTTCCCATGCTCATGACAAAATTTCTACCAGGTCCTGTTCTTGGCCTCGTATTTCTGGGCGCCATTGCAGCGATCCATTCAACTGCAGCCCCTTATATCGGAACCGGCGGTACCATTATCCAAAGGGATGTATGGTGGAGATATGTCAGGAAACAGGGCGGCTCCCATGCTGAACAGATCTGGACCAACCGTATTTTTGCAACCATCCTTGCTGGTGCAGCGGTTGTTGTATCTCTAACCAGTTCAGATGCCATTGTTATGATCGGTGGGTTTGCCACCGCGTTTGGTACCATTATGTACCTTTGCCTGCTTGGCGTTCACTGGGGATTCAAATATCCCAGCGTCGGTACGGTACTGGGTCTGCTTGCTGCGATTGCAGCCTGCTTTATCACCTATTATATCTACAAATATCCATTAAGTATGCATACTGCCTTCTGGGGTATTTTCACCGGTCTTGCCGTAGCTTACCTTTGCCGCGGACTGGGCATCAAAGACTCAGAAGAGACCATTGCACGCCAGAAAGAAGTCCGTGAATGGCTCGATTCTATTGATGGTCCGTCTGAAAGCGGTAAAGTATGGCGTTCCAGGATGAAAATCATCGTTCCGTTATGGTATCTGATGGCCCTTGGACCTGGTGTTCTCATTGGTAACTCTGCCTTTTCTTTCTGCGGATTCCCCGCAATCTGGTCATGGCAGATTGTATGGTGGATTCTGGGTATCGTGATGATGTGGGCTCTGTGCTTTAAAGCAGAAATGTCCACAACATCTGAAGAACAAATTCGCCGGGCAGACGTTGAAACCATGGATGTTACAAAGGAAGCAGATTAGTTATTTATAAATATTAAAAAAAGGAGAATATATCATGGCATTAGAAGATAAATACCTGATAGCAACACTTTTGTTCTGCGTCCTTTTTGTTGCCAGCTTTGGCTGGGGATGGTGGGGATAATAATTACTTTAAATATATTTAGCATCTAAAAAGAAGACTTCCGGGTAATGAAGTTTACCCGGAAGTCTTTTTGCCTCTATGATGAAGCAGATCATTCGATTCTGGAAATTAATTTTTGCTACCTTTATGGCAACTTTGATTGTCATTTGCTGTATCTTGTTTTTCTTCTGGCAGGAACTAAATCCGGATCAGATCCGGGCGGTCAAATCCATTTTGCTTGAACATTCCGAATACTTTTTCTGTATTTTATTCATCTGTTTTATCGTGATGTATACCACTTTAGAAATTATCTATGCCTCCTATATCAAACCCTTAAAAAAAATCAGCTCAGAAGCGGCTGTTATTTATGCCTCGAATCCTTCCCACAGGGTTGATATTGGGGGCAGCAGGGATATCAAAGATCTGTCTGCCGTAATTAATAATTTTGCAGATATGTTTGAAAACCTGAATAAGGATATTACAGGACAGATTCTTTCCGCAAGAAAAGAGACTGAAAAAGAAAGAAATCTTCTGGCAGCTATCATGTCTGAGCTTCCCCAGGGTGTTTTCATCTGCAATAAAAACGGACGGATACTGCTGTTTAACACCTTGGCAAAAAATATGTTTCTACCGCCCAGCGACTCAACAACAGCGGAACATTTTATCGGCCTTGGCCGATCTGTCTACCACCTGATTGATAAAAACCGCATTTCCCACGCCATTGAAGAAATCAAAGATCGGCTGGAAAATGATGCAAACAGCGCCGCATCCTATTTTATCACGCCAATATACACTGGCCATATTATCAGTGTTGAAACCATCCCCGTGCTGGACCAGGATAAAGATATGACCGGTTTCATTCTGGCCATAACAGATATCAGCGACGAAATTCATCAATATGATACAGTGTATGACCATTTGACAGCCTTTGAAAGAGAACTGGCAACACAGACTCCCGGGCATATGATGAAGCAGTACGAACTGCTCTCAGACATTGTTCTGGATTCCATGCTGAACAAAGTACCATTAACGACCCTTATTCTGTCTGATTTTCTTATAAGCCTTAAAGACAAACTATCAGAACTTCACGATATAAAAGTTGAACTAAACACTGATAAAAATACTGATAAAAATACTGATCAGAATTCAAATAGTGAAAAAATTCCGAAAAATGAAAAAATGCTGGCTGACAATTATTCGTTTACGGCCGCATTGATATTTTTAATCAAAAATCTTTCAGAACTCTGTCATGACAAACGGTTTTTCATTTTTACAGAAAAAAAAGGAGAACAGGTTATATTTAAAATTTCCTGGCAGAGCACCCCCCTGATAAAATCTCTTGTTCAATCTGTCCTGCACTCCCGGATGGACACCCTTCCCAGTTTTTCTTATATCCTGAAACAAAATAATGCTGCTTATAAAATCATATGTGAGACGCCCAGTGAATGCTCTCAGATCCACATCATAGCCAGTGCTGCTTTGAAAGCTTCTATAAAAGGAAAAGAACGGGCACCGATTATAACAGGCAGCCGCCCTGAATTTTATGATTTCAATCTGTTCAAAAAGGAAGAGGAAAATATCGATCTGATGAACACCGTATTAAAGGATATTACCTATACGGTTTTTGATACGGAAACTACCGGCCTGAATCCGGACAGAGGGGATGAAATTGTATCCATCGCAGCTGTAAGGATTGTAAACAATAAAATTGTCTATCAGGATATATTTGAGGAGCTTGTGGACCCTAAAAGAAACATCCCCATAGAATCCTATAAAATCCATGGAATCAGTTATGAAATGGTACAGGGAAAAAATGATATAAAAACGGTATTGCCTGCTTTTAAGCAATTCACCTCAAATACTGTGCTGGTAGGCCATAATATCGCGTTTGACATGAAAATGTTCAAAGTAAAAGAAAAAGAAACTAACATTAAATTTTTAAACCCTGTTCTGGATACCCTGCTTTTATCTGCAGTGCTGCATCCGGCTCATGAGCATCATGACCTTGAAAATATTGCAAAACGGCTGGGGGTTGATATCATCGGGCGGCATACCGCACTGGGAGACACCATTGCCACTGCACAGATTTTTTTAAAGCTGCTCCCTATCTTAAACAGCAATGGTATCCTGACACTGAATGATGCCATAAAATCATCTCAAAGGACGTACTATGCGCGGTTGAAATACTAGTTCACCAATAGAAGTAAGAATAGTGTTGATCATATCACATATTAAATGGTACTGGATTAACTATCATCATCAAAAAGGAGGACAATCGTATTATGCATCCCTTGATAAAATTAACCGGACTATGCTCAATTCTTATGGCTATCATATTGTTCTGTGTCATTGTTGGAGGTTACACAAGTTTATCAAGGTCCCAGGCCAGGATCCAATCTTCCAAATCCCTCCTGACCGATGCCTGCCAAAAAAGGCAGGACCTTTTGCCCAAACTAATTGAAACAATAAGTAAAACTGATCAAAAGGATTTAGCTGTTCAACTTGGCAACTCTGCCCTGAAAGCCGATGCCGTATTAAACCAGTTTATTTCTCATGAACCACCTGCCGAAAAACACCTGGTAAAAGAATTTGAAATTTCGCAAAGCGCGCTTTCGCAACAACTGATTACAATTTTCACCTCGTTGAAACCGGGAAAAGGGCCATCACCCGTCCAGGAATTATCTGATTTAAAAAAAGAGTTCAGTGCTGTCCAGGATTATCTTTTCGTTGTCAAAAAACGCTACAACAATGAAGTAGAGTATTTTAACAGGCGATCAAATGTATTTCCCGGCTTTATAATCGCAAAGATTTTTGGTCTTGACCACATTGTGTACACCGAGATTTCAAAAGACAAATTTTTATCTGGAGAAAAAACGTATACACGTTCAAAATCATGAATGAAAAAAACACTCAAATTCCTCCCTTTGATGTTCTTCCCAAAGAAGTGGAAGATAAATTAATCAATGAATTTTCATATGAAAAATTCAACCGGGGCCAAATTATTCTGGAGCAGGATATCACACAGGTCGAAAAGTTGTATATCCTTTCCAAAGGCAGTGCTGAATATTATTACCAGGTCAACAGCGAAAAAATTCTGGGCGGCACCCTCAAGCCCGGAGAAAATTTTGGAGGCCTTTCAATTTTATACAATGAAGGGGTTTCAACCAGAACCCTGAAACTGATTGAGGACTGTACTTTTATCACATTAAAAGCTGACCTGTTTTTGAAAGCCTGCCAGGATCATTCTCTATTTCAGGACTATTTTGCCGCGATTTTCGGCAAGTGTATGCTAAGCAAACCCTTTGCCGGTATTATAGCCCGACAGATAAAAGATCGAGAATTCAGCCTTCCCTTTTTCAACCGTCCCATCTGGAGTGTGTTCCAGCCAAGCCTTATCTCATGTACCATGGAAACCAGCATTCAGGACGCTGCCAAAAAAATGAGTAAAAACAACACCAGTGCTATCCTGGTTAAAAAAGACAAGGCCACAATAGAAGGCATATTGACAGATGCAGATTTAAGGGAAAAAGCCATTGCAGGAGATATGGATCTGTCCGGGCCTGTCTCCGGTATCATGTCATCGCCGGTAACCAGCATATCAGCAGACTGCCAGGTGTTTGAGGCATTTTTATCAATGGTAAAAAATGACCGGCGCCATTTGGCTGTTCATGGCCAGCTTGGGCATATCACTGGCATTATCCGACAAAGGGATCTTATATCAGCACAGGCAAATGCCACCTATCTCCTGATAAAAACCGTCAAGTCTGCAACAAATATCCAGGACCTTGAAAACATTCATTCAAAATTAGAAAAGATGCTGCTTGACCCAATAAAAAACGGGGCCAGCCCGGAATATATCACCCGCCTGATCAGCACATTTTCAGATGCCATCATTGACAGGATCATCTCATTTTCCCTTGATAAAATAGGACCGCCCCCATGTAAATTTGTATTTTTAACCATGGGATCAGAAGGCCGCGAAGAACAGACCCTGATATCTGACCAGGACAATGCCATCATATTTGAAGATTGCGACAAACCTGATGAGGCAAAACAATATTTTGATGCGTTTGCTGCCCTGGTCTGTGATCAGCTCGACATGGCTGGTTACAGGTACTGCGATGGAAACAACATGGCAAAAAACCCAAAATGGTGCCAGCCCTTGTCCAAATGGAAAGAATATTTCAATGCCTGGATCCGTACATCCAACCCTGAAAACCTCCTGCACTCAAGTATATTCTTTGACTTTAGAGGGACATGGGGAGAGATAGCCCTGGCAGATGAACTTAAAAACTATCTTTTAAGTTCCATTGGCGGATGGTCGGGTTTTTTAAGAAACCTTACCGAAAATACCCTTTATTTCAAACCCCCTCTTACCCGGTTCGGCAATTTTATTCTGGAAACAAAAGGGGTTCAAAAAGGCAATCTGGATATAAAAATAGCCATGCTTCCCCTTATCGATTTCACACGGGTGTATGCGCTGAAAAACGGTATCCAACAGACCAATACGCTTACCCGGCTGTTTCGCCTTTACATTCGCCATGCACTGACCAAAAAAGAGCATACGGATATTGTCCGGGCCTATAATTTCATGATGCGCCTTCGGTTTTTAAACCAGATCACTTCTATAATGGATGAAAAAAAGCTGCCGGATAATTTTATAAATCCTAAAAATCTGTCAAGCCTGGACCAGACACTTCTAAAAGAAATCTTCAGGATGACAGAAAAGCTACAGGGTAAACTTGGTATAGAGTTTACAGGAACAGTATAGGTATATGCATTTTTTAATCATCAGGAGGAAACACACATGGATGACAAACATTTAGAAACCGCTAATTTTCATTTCAGATTCAAATTCCTTGCAGTGACCACTATTGCCTTTTTACTATATGTGGTTCTTTCAGTTTCTTCCGAATTTGATCAGTTTGCATCCACCCCTCAATTCAAACTCATGGGGCCGTTTTTTCTTATCACTGCCATCATGTTCCTGGTTTTCAGAAAATTTCCAATTCGATGCCCCTACTGCCACAAAACCATGCCAACCAAAAAAAACTGGCACTGCCCCCATTGTGAGCGAATGCAGGGAACAGAAAAATATCTTATGGACAAATGTGTTCATTGCAAACAGCTGACCGCGGTATCTACCTGCGATCACTGTGGAGAGGAGTTCCGTCTTTAACAAAAATTTAAGCTTTCTTTATAAGAACTCCGAGAGTCTTGGTCAGCGACAGAGGTTCATACTCTCCGGATTCCAGGGCAATCTCATACACCTGCCTTGGGGCCTGGCCACCTTCATTGGGATCTAAAAAAATATCATGGATAACCAGAAATCCTCCGGCCTTAATATGTGGTGCCCAGGTGAGATAATCGGTATGAGCCGCCTCAAAGGAGTGGCCACCGTCAATAAAAAGCATGGACAGCGATGTCGACCAGCTCCTGCCTGCAACTGCAGAAGAGGAAACAATGGGAACAACCGTCTGTTCAAGGCCTGTTTTTGATAGGGTTTCCTGGAAAAATGGAAATGTATTCACCCTGGCCCATTTTGAATCATAAAGGTCCGGGTCAAAGTATTCCTCGCCCTTTTGCTGCTCTTCAGAACCTTTATGGTGGTCAACAGAATATAAGATAGCGTTATTTTCCTTGCAGGCCGAACCAATAATATAGGCTGATTTACCGCAGTAGCTGCCTATTTCAATAATGGGCCCTGTTTTTGATGCTTCATGAGAAACCTCATACAGGCGGATGGCTTCTTCCCTGTCCATAAAGCCTTTGATACTTTCCCACAGTTCAAAATTAATCGTCGTCATAACTTCTTACCAGTATCTCCCTGGGTTTGGAGCCCATCTGCGGCCCGACTATTCCCTCGTGTTCCATCATTTCAACCAAGCGCGCTGCCCGGTTATATCCAATCCGAAGCCGTCTCTGTACAAATGAAATCGATGCCTGGCGGCTTTTGGTTACCAGCGCTACAGCCTCGTCATATTTCTCATCATAATCAGATTCATCAAATTCCTTCTCTCCATCGTCAGCACTGCCCACAGTGATCTCTTCAATATAGTCCGGGGGCTGCTGGGCCTTCAAAAATGAAGTCACTTTTGAGATCTCATCTTCAGAGATAAAAGCACCCTGGATGCGAACCAGACGCCCGGCTCCGGGAGGACAAAAAAGCATATCCCCATTTCCAAGAAGGCTCTCAGATCCGCCACCGTCAAAAATAGTCCGGGCATCCACCTTGGAGGAAACCTGAAAAGATATGCGGGTGGGAAAATTGGCCTTAATGCTTCCGGTGAGTACATCAACCGACGGCCGCTGGGTAGCAATGATAAGGTGAATACCTGCTGCCCGAGCCATCTGGGCCAGACGGGTCAGGGCAAATTCCACATCTTTGGATGCCACCATCATCAGGTCTGCCAATTCATCTACAATCACTACAATATAGGGCAGTTTTACAAAGGTTTCTTTCTCTTCATCCTCTGTGTCGATGGAGATTTCATTCTTTTTGATATCCACCATATTGTTATACTGGACAATATTTCTCAGACCGGTCTGTTCCAGAAGTTCATAGCGGCGCTCCATCTCACGGACCGCCCAGAATAATGCGTTGGTGGCTTTTTTCATGTCCGTGACCACAGGAGATATCAGGTGGGGAATATCATTATAAACAGAAAGCTCTATTCTTTTTGGATCAATCATGATCATCTTGATCTCATCTGGCCCGCCTTTGTAGAGCAGGCTGATGATCATTGAATTGAGGCCCACACTTTTCCCGGTTCCTGTGGCTCCCGCAATCAAAAGATGCGGCATGGAATCCATCTTTGTCACCATGGGTTTTCCCAAAAGGTCTTTACCCAGACCCAGGGTTAACAAAGATGGAGAGGTTGCAAAATCCTTTGAGGAAATCAGTTCTCTTAAATTAACGATATCCCGCTCTTCATTGGGAATTTCAATACCCACCACATCCCTTCCCGGGATAGGGGCTACAATACGTATACTGATTGCACTTAAGGCCAGGGCCAGGTCATCGGAAAGGCCTGCAATTTTGCTGATTTTTATTCCGGGCGCTGGTTTGTACTCAAACGTAGTGATCACAGGACCGGGAAGAATCTCCACCACCTCACCAAATACGTTGAAATCATTCAGTTTGCTTTCCAGGATGCGGCTTTTCTCTTTCAAAAGGTCTGTGTCAATATTTCGCTGAACTTTCTTTTTTTCAGCTAAAAAGGATATTTTAGGCAGATTAAATTCAATGTTTTCGCGTATATCACCAAAATCCAGATTTGGAACAAAATCACTGTCATCTTCTTTTGGTTCGACTATGTGGGGTTCAAAACTTCCATTCGTTTCAACCGGTATCTTTTTATCATTTACCGGTTTCTTATTTGAAGCTTCCATTTCCTCACTCAGGGTTGCTTCAGGAAGTTTTATCAGTGCATCTTCATCTCTGGCAACCGGGGTGATATCAATCTGCTTTTTTCTTTCTTCACGCCTTTCCTGCCAGATGACATACCGCTCTTTTATAAAAACAACCCCCTCTTCAAAATCAGCCTTCATGATGAAAATAAGTTTTGCAGTCCGGGTTTGAAAAAACTGTCCCAATGTTACGAGAGAAACTCCCGTAGCAAGAATAAATCCGATCATTAGAAAAAAAACCAGGAGAATAATACATCCGGTAATGTTGGCATATTTTAATAAAAAAGAAGTAAAAGAAATCCCAATAACTCCACCGGAAGAAATGGTCGTCCCCAGCATGGGATAGGCATCTTTAAAAAGGAAAAAAATTCCGCCGGTTCCGATCATCAAAAACAGACCGCCCAAAAGGGTCATACCGATAATTCTGGGGGTGCGTTCTTTTAGAATCCACACACCGGAAAAACAAAAGATCACAGGGACCCAAAAAGCCCCCAGGCCGAACAGGAATATAAACAGCCCTGCAATATGGGCTCCTAAAAGGCCAAAAGAGTTATGAATTTGATCAGGAATGGAGAAAAATGAATTTCCCACACAGGGGTCTGCTGAATTATAGGTAAACAGGCTGACAGCGGTCAGGACAATAAGAAAAAATAAAAGTATGCCATACAATTCTTTTTTCATACTTCGATAATAATTGGCACTATCAGGGGTCTTCTATTGATGGCAAAGGCAAAATACTGTTTTAAGGCGCGCTGCAGTTTCTTTCTCATCAGTTCGACCCTGGACTCAAGACCAACCTCCATTTCTTCAACGATTTCAAGGATCACACACTGGGCATCGTCCACGAGGTAGCCGGTTGCAGAATCAAAAACAAACCCCTTGGATATCAGTTCCGGCCCATAAAGAACGACCCCGGTTTCCTCGTCAATGATCATAGTGACAACAACAAGGCCGCCTTCGGAAAGTTCGCGCCGTTCTTTGAGAACACTTCGCCCCACATCACCGATCCCTTTTCCGTCAATCAGGATTCTCCCGGTATGGACCTGGCTGTCGATCCTTCCGCCATCCTTATCAAAGGCAATCACTTTTCCGTCTTCAGCAACAATAACATGATCCCTGGACATGCCAAGTTTTTCCGCGAGCCGCGCATGGACCACCAGGTGCCGGTATTCTCCATGAATGGGGATAAAATATTCAGGTTTTGTCAAATTAAGCATCAGTTTAAGCTCTTCCTGGTGGGCATGACCAGAGGCATGGATCTGTGCAATCTTTGAATAAATCACATCGGCCCCGCGTCGGTAAAGCTTATTGATAATATTGGCAATGGCTTTTTCATTTCCCGGTATATATTTGGAGGAAAGGATAACACAGTCATCCTTTTTTATCTTGATATGCTTATGCGTACCGGATGCCATTCGGACGAGAGCAGACATGGGCTCCCCCTGGCTGCCGGTGGTAATGATCGCCACTTCATTATCACGAATGGTATTGATCTGCTTGATATCTAATATGGTATTGGGGGGGCACTGGATATGGCCCAATTTTTTGGCGACTGCAACAATCTGTTCCATGCTCCGGCCGTTAAAAATCACTTTGCGGTTATTCTGGATGGCAATATCAATGACCTGCTGTATCCGGAACACATTTGAGGAAAACAAAGCAACAATCACCCTGCCGTCAGCAGCTGTGATAATCTTATCAAGGTTTCTGGCCACCTCCTGCTCGCTCATGGTGTAACCTTTGACTTCTACATTTGTAGAATCAGACATCAAGGCCAGAACCCCTTTTTCCCCAGCCCTGGCAAAACTGGAAATATCCGTATTTTTCATTTTGTCCGCGTTATGGCTGATCCTGAAATCTCCGGTATGGACGATCATGCCTTCCGGTGTATCAATTGCAAGCCCAACGCCGTCCACCGTGCTGTGGCTGACCCGAATAAATTCTATTTCAAATGGATCTATAGAAAGCGTTTCACCTGGGTTCACCAGGTTTAAATCCACGTATTTGTTGAGCTCAAATTCAATCAGTTTGTTCCTGACGATTTCCAGGGTAAAGGGAGTGCCATAGACAGGAATTCGTATCTCCTTTAAGAGATACGGCAATGCACCGATATGGTCTTCATGGGCATGGGTGAGAATGATTCCCTCTATTTTCTCACGGTTCTCCCTAATATAGTCCATTGCCGGGATAACAATATCTACCCCAAGCATATAATCTTCGGGGAACATTAAACCAGCATCAATGATGAACATGACATCGTCATATTCAACCACCATCATATTCAGGCCAATTTCACCAAGGCCTCCAAGTGGAATGAGTTTAAGCATAGAAATATCCCAGATGTGGGTTAAATGCCGATATCAAGCTTTTCAAGGATGGCATCGGCCTGGTCCATAAGCCAGTTCCGCTGCTCCTTTGTCGCATAACCCATACAATCACATTTTATATTTTTTTCAATTCTTACCAGGAATTCACATGCCAGGTAAGTTTCTTCCAGCATCAACGCAAACACATGGGGGTAACACCCGGTATGACTCTTTTGAGTGGGTGTCAACAATTCATCATCAAGTTCAAGCCAGTAAATCCCGCCAAGCGGGGAGGACTTCAGGCTCTCATCCAGATACGTTTTGAGTTTTTCATAATCCTGAAGCCGCAATCCATCTATTACATACTGTTTCATACCGAATCTAATTAGCATATATCAATTAAGATATGCAACCGGTATCAATAATTTAAAATTTATTGCTTTGCCCTTTTTTAAAATCAAGCTATAAATAGGATACTTAAAATTAATGATGACAATTATTTAAAATCATTCACGAACAGGGGGAATCGGCATGTTTATTAACGGTGAGTGGATATCTGCGGAAAACAATAAAGAATTCAAAGTATTTAACCCTGCTGACGGCAGTGAGATCGGAACAGTGCCGGATGGAGGAGAAAAAGAAGCCCGCCTGGCAGTTGATGCAGCACATGAGGCATTTAAATCCTGGTCGATCCAAACCGCTTATCAAAAATCTTCATTCCTTTCTGATGTCCACAGGCTGATGATGGAAAACCTGGAACACCTGGCGCAGACCATGACACAGGAACAGGGAAAACCCATACAGGCCGCTCGAAATGAAGTCAAATACGGGGCTGATTTCCTGCTCTGGTTTGCAGAAGAGGCCAAAAGAGTTTACGGCAGGACCATTCCTTCCGCAAGATCCGACCAGCGATTCCTGGTTTTAAAACAGCCTGTTGGCGTTGTTGCGGCAGTAACTCCCTGGAACTATCCGGTTTCAATGATCACCAGAAAAATTGCGCCTGCACTGGCAGCCGGGTGCACCATTGTTATAAAGCCTGCTGAAGACACCCCTCTTTGTGCAGTTGAAATCATGAAACTTCTTGAAAGAGCTGGCCTGCCTGCTGGTGTTGTCAATCTGGTCACGGCAAAAGATCCAAGGCCTATCGGAGATATTTTTGTCACTGACAAACGGATTGCCAAACTGACGTTCACCGGTTCCACTCCAGTGGGCAAACTGCTTGCCCGGTGTGCAGCAGAACAGATGAAACGGGTGTCCCTGGAACTGGGAGGCCATGCCCCATTTATTGTGTGCAAGGATGCCAATCCTGTTATCGCTGCCAAAGGGTTATCCCTGGTTAAATTCCTGAATACCGGCCAGGCATGCATCTGTCCGAATCGAATTTTTGTTCACAGCAGCATGAAAGACGATTTTTTAACAGAACTGAAAAGCAAGGTCTCTAAAATGCAAGCAGGTTCCGGTATAACACCAGGCGTGTCGGTTGGCCCCCTGGTGAATGCCGCAGCCGTGGATAAAGTGGACAACCAGGTTCAAGATGCAGTTAGAAAAGGAGCAAACCTGGTAATTGGTGGAAACAGGCTGGTAGATAACGGCCTGGACAAGGGTCATTTTTATTCCCCAACCATACTGGACAATGTGACTGAAGATATGCTGATCTACAGGGAAGAAACCTTTGGGCCGGTGGCACCCGTCATCACCTATGAAGATGAAGAAGAACTCCTGACCCGGGCCAACGATACCGATTACGGTCTGGCTGCCTATGTATATACCGGTTCCCTGTCAAAAGCCATGAAGCTCTTTGAAGGCTTGAACTTCGGCATCATCGGCATTAATGATATCAATCCCACTGCTGCGTCCGCCCCATTCGGAGGGATGAAGGAAAGCGGAATCGGCAGAGAAGGAGCCTTTGAAGGGATTGACGAATACCTTGAAACCAAATTAGGCGGCATATCACTAAGATAGCCATAATGGCCTCTTAAACCCTATGAAATTAAAACCCTGCAGGATTATCGACCTGCAGGGTTTTAATTATTTTAACATGGTATCCGGCATGAGGACAGCCACGACGGTTCCTTTTGCACAGGGAGTATTATTTGCACTCACAATTGTTTCAACAATAACTTTTTTTTCTGTAATTTCTACCACCCTGCCCCGGATTTCAAGTTCTGATCCCAGGGGGGTCGGCGCCAGATAGTCCACTTTCAAAGAGGCAGTGACAAATCGTATTGCCGGCTGGGTATCCATTTCCCGACCTTCTTTGCGATAAAATGCTGCAGAAGCGGTTCCAGTACTGTGACAGTCCACCAGCGAAGCGATTAAACCTCCGTATACAAAACCCGGAATAGCAGTATAGCGTTCATCCGGCAAAAAAGCCGCGACACTTTCTTCTCCATCCCAATAACTTTTAATCTGGTGTCCATGTTCGTTGAGTTTGCCGCATCCATAACAATGGCTCAGGTCATCTGGGTAATAGTCCTGAAACGCTTTTTGCGCCATATCTTCCTCCTTTATGAATAAGTGTGTATAAATTTTAAAACACTTATTTTTCAAATAATCAAGACTCTCATACAAATATAAAAATACAAGCGTTTAGTCTATTGATGTTGAGAGTTGGATAACTATTTGTTAAACTTTACAAAAAAATGCTCTTGTACTATGCACTTTAAAATATTCAACTATTGAAAAATCATATTATCCGAGGAAATTTAAAATGCCCTTTTCGTCAAATATCTCTTTAAGAGCTATGCTCATTGGTGGATTTCTTCTGTGTGCCCTTTTAACCGGATTGTCCGGAGGACTTGGAATATTCTCTCTGAGTAAAATCAATAATACTATCGATATAACTGCCCAAAATGTAACTAAAAATGTAAATACGCAAAACAATCTGATTCATCACCTGATACCCATCCGGAACATGATCAAACAAATAGAAGATGCAGACTCCCATGACGAAATAAAAAAAATAAACTCAAAGCTTATACAAATTAAAAGCGATATCTCCAAGTATACCAAGGAGATAAAAGACATTTTTCATGCCACCCAAATACTGGCGGGATATAAAAAAAATCAGATCTCAGCATCAACTGAGCTCAACACCTTGATGGCAAAGTGTATTCAGGCCCTTGAAACCATAAAGGAACTTACCATACAATCTGTCAATGCTTCTATAGATGAGTCCATAACCTCGATTGAAAAAGAGACCCAATCCCTTAAAAAAGGTTTTGGAAATCTGCTCTGGAAAAAATCGAACACAAAAAACACAGACATGAATCTTGATAAAATTTTTGCAAAAAACGGCATCAATGACATGATGGACGAGTTAATGATGGTATCGGAAATGTCAATTTCCTCCGTTCGTGCAGCCATGTCTGTCCAGTCAAACACAAACCGGCAGTTTGTTCTTGTAAAGGATATTTTCAGTTCCCTGGACCTGGAATCCCTAAACAGGGCCTCCAAGGAAATAATGCTTTTAAAAGGTTATATCAACAGTGAAATAGTAGAGTTGCCGGATGATGGAACAACAGAAGAGGTCGTCATTCATTTCAAAAAACTCTCAACATTTTTTGAACAGATTATAACCATTAAAAAAGAAGAGTTGAAAGCCTCATCAAAGCTGAATAGTCAGAGCCAGATCATTCTCAATATGATGACCAGTATTGAGAGCGGCCTGATAAAAAAGGGGAACCACCTGACACAAAATTTAAACGCTACAATGAAATCAAACAGTTCAAATATAAAAAAGTGGCAGTTCATACAAATTGTATTTGTCATTTCAGCTATCATTCTGGCTGTTTTTATAGGGGGGTTTCTCTCCCGGAACATTACCAGACCATTATATAAAATCATTGACGGGCTTTCGGAGAGAGCAAAGCAGGTAAAATCAGCTTCCGATGAAATTTCCAGCACTGGAAACTCTCTTGCACAGGGAACTCAGGAACAGGCCGGATCAATTATGGAGACCTCATCCTCCATTGAACAAATTTCGTCTATGACCAGAAAAAACACAGAAAATGCAGCTGAGGCAGACCAGTTAATGAGCCAGGCAAATCTGGTGGTTCATGATGCAAATACTGCTATGGCCCAACTGACACGCTCAATGGAAGATATTTCAAAAGCAAGCGAAGAAACCTCCAAGATAATCAAAACAATTGACGAAATTGCTTTTCAAACAAATCTTCTGGCACTGAACACTGCTGTGGAAGCTGCACGAGCCGGTGAGGCAGGAGCCGGGTTTGCAGTCGTGGCCGATGAGGTGCGAAATCTTGCCATGCGTGCTGCTGATGCAGCCAGAGATACGACCCAGTTACTTGAGGGAACCAGAGCAAAAATAAATGATGGGTCCATGATCTCTTCCACAACCAATGAAGCCTTTGAGAAAGTCACCCAAAGTACAACAAAAATCGGCCAGCTTGTCGCGGAAATTGCCCGGGCCTCTAAAGAACAGTCAAAAGGTATTGAACAGGTGAACAATGCCATATCCGGTATGGACAGGATTGTTCAGCAGAATACGTCCAATTCTGAAAAATCTTCATCTGCAGCAGAAGAGCTTAATTCTCAGGCGGAGCAAATGAAGACTTATGTTAATGATTTGGTTTTAATGGTTACAGGTAAATCAGATAACGATGTCTCTCATCTACCGGTTGCCATCTAAAAAAATCTAAAAAGAAAACAAAAAATTACCACTCTAATAGCAAAAAACTTCTGTTCAATAAGCACCAGTATGGTACAATCCAAAACTGACGGGGCAGTTTGGTAATAGCTGTTTCAAGAATGATTAATAACAGAGATAATTAGAATTAAAATGAATAAAAATAAACAATTTGATGTTACTACCATTGGGTCGACAATGCTCAGACTTTCGGTTCCACAGGGAGAAAGATTGGAAACTGCACCACATTTTCAGGTGCACACAGCAGGAACTGAATCCAACACCATGGTGGCATTGTCACGGATGGGAATGCATTGCGCATGGATTTCAAAATTGTGTGACAATGCCTTGGGTCAGAGAATTGCCCGTGATATTCGCGGATATAATGTTGATGTTTCGCGCTTGATATGGGAGGAAAACTCACGCAATGAGACTTTTTTTGTGGAGTATGGCGCGAAACCAAGGAAAATAAATGTTATTTATGATCGAAAAGATGCGGCTGTTTCGAAGATTACAACCAAAGAGATTGATAAAGAGTTTCTTTTGGATACCAGCGTTTTTCACGGGACTGGTATTTTCCCGGCTTTGTCAGAGAACTGCACAAACACCTTGCTGGACATAATGAACTCCGCCCGCCAGGCTGGTGTTACGACATCTTTTGATGTGAATTATCGAAAAGGGCTCTGGCCGGAAAAAAAGGCTGCCCAGGCACTTGAGCCTTTCATGGAACTCTCTGATTTGATCTTTGTTACCCGCGAGGACGCCCGTGACCTGTTCGGTCATGATGGATCCGCCCAAAACATCGTTGAAGCAATATATAAAAAATATTCACCCAAAATATGTATTGTCACCTTAGGCAATGAAGGCGGCATCGCATATGACGGTGAAAAAACATACCACAGCAGTGCCTATGATGTGGAGGTTGTCGACAGGCTCGGAGCAGGAGACAGTTTTACTGCAGGTTTTCTGTGCGGATATCTTGAAAAAAACATTCAGAAAGGCATGGCTTACGCGTCAGCCATGGCTGCTATTAAATTAGGAATAAAGGGCGATTATTTCAACTCAGACCGCAAAGAAGTCTTATCACTTTTAACGCAGGGTAAGGGGCGTGAAGTGGGGCGCTGATTTTCAGCATCCCCACGTCACACGGACAGGGTATTCATTATTTTAACAATTTGGAAAAAGTATATCCGTAAACTATATGGTGCTTAATAACCCACCGTCCACAAAAAATATCTGACCCGTAATAAAATCAGAAGCTGGAGAAGCAAGGAAAACTGCGGTCGGTGCCAAATCTTCAGGTACCCCCCATCTCCCCATGGGGGTTCTATTTTTTATCCAGGTATCAAACTCTGTATCTTCCCACAACGCACGGGTCAGCTCAGTGCGGATATATCCGGGGCCAAAACAGTTCACATTGATATTGTAACGGGCCCAGTCAACTGCCAATGCCTTGGTCAACTGTTTGATTGCACCTTTTGAGGCTGCGTAGGGTGCATTGTTCTCTCGAACGGTTTCACTCATCAGGGATGCGATGTTGACAATTTTTCCAGGTTTTCCAACCTGGATCCGTTCCCGGGCAAATACCTGGCACATGGTAAATACAGATTTTGCATTCAAATCCAGAACAAAATCCCACTCTTCACTTGAAATTGTCTCGGCAGGGCCCCTGCGGGTTCCACCTGCATTGTTCACCAGGATATCAACCGTACCGGCATCGGCCAGGATTTTTTTATAAAGTCCTTCAATGCCGTCTATATCCGACATGTCATGAGAAAATCCCCAGGCCTTGAATCCCTTGTCACTAAGCTGATCAATTGCTTGCTTTAATGCCTGTTCTGACCTGGCCACAAGTACGACTTCTGCTCCGGCCCGGGCCATTGCCTCGGCAATGGCATATCCGATTCCTTTTGTTCCCCCCGTAACCAAAGCCCGTTTTCCGTCCAAACTGAATACTGACATACCTTACCCTCTTATCCCTATTGAGCCGTCTTGCTCATTATTTTAGTTTCTACCCCAATGGATATCTCTGGAACCACCTGAAAAAATCAGATCGAAAAGATCACCTTGCATACACCATCGGGATTTTTCATAAATTCAAACCCCTGGATTGAGTCGTCAATATCCAGTGAATGAGAGATGATAATCTCAGCAGGCAGTTTTCTTGCAGCCCTGACCGCTTCCTCATAATCCTTGAGGGTATAGACACGCGCTCCCACCATCGTAATTTCCCGAAAGTTCAGGGTTCGCAAATCCACAGCATGAGGGGCTTTATGCACCCCTGTCATTACGATAGTACCCCTACTCCGGACGAGCTCGCACATCTGGCCTGCTGCAGATTCTGACCCTGCACATTCAAACAAAACTGCGGTACCTTCGCCGTCAGTGGCCTTGTTAACAATTACAAGCAGGTCCTCAGAGGCGCTGTTAACCGTTTGAAAACCCATTTGCCTGGCCCGCTCAAGTCTGGATGGATTGATATCAGCAACGATAATGCCTTCAACATTTTTTAACGAAAGGGCGTAAGCCACCATCAGGCCTATGGGTCCTGCACCGAGGACCACAGCATTCTCCATGGGCGCATCACCAGCCATTTCTACGGCATGTATACCTACGGCAAGCGGCTCAACAAGGGCACCTGCAGCGTAACTCATATCATCCGGAAGTTTTACAACCAGTTCTAAGGGAACACAGATATACTCTGCAAAAGCCCCGTCACAGTCAATGCCGATAAGCCTTAGAGTCGAGCAGACATGGGGGGTGCCGTTCCGGCATGCCAGACAGGTTCCGCAACACAACAACGGATAAGCAGTGACACGATCCCCAATGGCAATATGGTTTTTTTCACCCTCTCTGGCTGATATTTCTGTAACTTCTCCGGCAAATTCGTGACCCATTATCAGCGGTGCTTTGGCGCGCGGATGCTTTCCAGCGGCAATGGCCATGTCAGTCCCGCATATACCGGCGGAATGGACCCGGATTTTTGCAAACCCAGGTTGACAGGACGGCTCCAGGGTTTCAATTGTCTTAACTTTGTCAACATCCAAATATGAAATTGCTTTCACAACCAGCTCCCCTGTTATTAATTTTTAACGGTATCCTGTTCAGCACGAACCGAATGGATAATTTTCAAAAACGCTTCTGTTTTTTGAGTTAGTTGTTTATAGTCTTTTGTTCGCAGAATTTCTTTAGAAATCAGTCCGCCACCTACAGATAAAACTTTGGCACCCGCTTTAAGGTAATCTGCTGTGGTTTCCAGTGTAACCCCTCCGGACGGCATCAGTTCAACATGCGGAAGAGGACCTTTTACAGCCTTTATGAAGCCAGGGCCGCCAATTAAATCTGCCGGAAAAACTTTCACGACATCGCTTCCATTTTCCCAGGCCTTTAATATTTCCGTTGGCGTCATGGCACCCGGTATAACCGGTTTTGAATATCGACGACACATCTTGATGGTTTCTATGTCAACCGTTGGTGCAACAATAAATTGTGAGCCGGCTAAAATTGCCATTCTGGCCGTTTCAGCATCCAATACGGAACCCGCACCAACAATGGCCTTATTTCCAAACAATTTGCGTAATTCCGCAATGGCATCCAGTACACCCGGTACGGTCATGGTCAACTCTATGGTGGGCAGTCCTCCGTTAAAGATCGATTCAGCAATGACCATGGCTTTATTTTTATCGTCTGTACGGATGACGGGAACCAGACATGAACGAGTGAGCTGATCCATAATTATCTTTTTTGCAGACATCCTTTTCCTTTCCTTTTATCTATTTGGCAATTTTTAAATGGGATAAGTGTTTCTTCACTGTGCCAAAGCGTCTTACCTGCTTACACCAGGTGCAGGACCTGCCAGCAATGCCTCTACGTCAGTGATATCACACCAATTCAAATCTCCTGGTATGGAGTGTTTTAATGCGGAGAACGCGACCCCGTAATCTAGACCTTGGGAAATATCTTCTCCAGGCAGGTAACCGGCAAGGAATCCTGCGGTAAAAGCATCTCCCCTGCCTACCTGGTCAACGATATCAACCTCATAGGTCCGGGAAGTAATTGTTTTTCCCTGTGCCCGGACCAGCCCGCTCCAGCGGTTTTTCCATACTGTATTTCCCTCCCGGTGTGAAATGGCGACAATCTTGAACCCAAAACGCTGTTCCAGATCTTCTGCCAGCAGTTCATCATTCTCTGCTGTGATCCCTAATACAGTCGCGGTGTCACCGGATGTGGTGACGAGAATATCAATATCGGAAACCATTGCCCCAAGGGTTTGCCTTGCTTCTTCAACAGACCACAATTTTGCCCGGTAATTGAGGTCCATACATACCAGGCAGTTCATTTCCCTGGCTTTTTTTATGGCTTCGCGGGTCGCATCAGCTGCTGAAGCACTTACAGCAGGCGTAATTCCCGTGATAAGAAGGCATTTTGCAGAAGATAAAATATTTTCCCAGTCCAGGTCCCCCGGCTGGATTGAACTGAAGACCGAGTGGGAACGATCATATAAAACGGATGTATTCCTTGGCGTTGCCCCGAGTTCCAGAAAATAAAGTCCGGCTCGCCCGTCATCGCTCCAGCAGATATCTTTTGTTTCCACTCCATGCTCACGGGCCTTGTTTCTAATCATTCTGCCCAAAGGGTTATCCGGAAGTTTTGAAACATAGGACGTTTTCAGCCCCAGGCGTGCAGCGCCAACGGCCACATTCAACTCTGCTCCTCCCACATGAGGGGTAAAAGTTCCGGCTTGCTCCACTCTCTTATTGTTATCCGGAGTCAGTCTTATCAATCCTTCTCCAAACGTAACGAGATCTATCATACGCTTCTCCAAAATATTGCTCTTAAAATGGCATCAAATTTCAAGGGTTTCACGTCAGTTCATCCAGGTTCACACATGATAAAGGCGGTTTCTCTTTAAGAACCCGGACAGCCTCCTCTGCAGTCATGCGCTGCAGGTCACTGCCTGCTTCTTCCGAATACCAGGCCATGTGAGGAGTAATGACGATATTATCATATCCAAACAGGGGATTATCAATGGCCGCAGGCTCTGTTTCCAGAACATCAACGGCGGCACCCTGGATACGGGCTTCATCTAATGCAGTTTTCAAACCCTGCTCATCCACAGCAGGACCCCGGGATGTATTGATAAAATAAGAGTCGGGCTTCATTTTACAAAACTGCTCATACCCGAACATATGGTGTGTCTCTTCTGTCAAGGGGACATGGCAGGAGATATAATCCGAGTCTGCAAGCAGATCATTAAAATCCGCTCTTTTAACTCCACCGATCTCAGAGAGAACACTATCATCAATATAGGGATCATAAATGAGGATATTCAGGTTCCAGGGTTTAAGTTTTCTTGCTACCATCCGGGGAATATTTCCAAATCCGACCAGCCCCAGGGTCTTACCATATATTCGGCTGATGGGGCGTGCCAGGTTGCAGTCCCAGACCCCTTTTTTAACGGACTGATTCATGGCGCCAAGCTTACGGACGCCTCCAAGGAGCATGGCAATGGTATGATCCGACACTTCGTGAAGTCCATAGGTAGGAACATTACAGACCATGATGCCCATCTTTGTAGCGCTTGGAATATCAACAGTATCAAGCCCAATCCCATACCGGACAATGGCCCGGCAGTTTTTCATGGCAGAGATGACCCTGGGTGTTAAAAGCGCATACTGATTGATAACAACATCGGCATTATGGGTAAGGGCAATCAACTCCTCTTCTGTTTTTGCCTGACCTGCCACAAATTCGGCTCCTGCAGCTTCAACCAGCTCTTTTTCTTTATCAACATGCGGATATTCAAAGTCGGTAATCACAACTTTCAACATGACAATTTCCTCTTAAATTAATATTTAACAATGGACATTAATACATTTTCCTTTAATTCAGCTCGTCCAAAGCTTCTTTTAGTGCTTCAACTGCCGTGTCTGCAATTTTTGTGGTTGCTGACGGACCCATGTGACCAATTCGGAAAATTTTTCCCTTGAGTTCTCCAAGACTTCCGGCCATCAACAGCTTATTTTTCTCTTTGACGTGTTGCAGCAGTGATCCCACTGGCACTTTTGAATGGGCATCTATAGCAGTCAATCCATGGGCGGTATATATATCAGGGATGCTCATTTTAAATCCTATATTCTCAAGGGCTCTACGCAGATATGCGCTGACCTCTTCATGCCGTGTTTCTCTCTTGCTGAGCCCCTCATCAAGTATCCGCTCCAGGCCTACACGAAAGGCCTTAACATTATTGACAGCCATTGTTATGGGAAAAGGATGCCAGTCAGCCCAGTCGTCAGCATATTGACGCCACAGTTTCAGGTTAAGGTACCACCCTGGACTCTTGAATTTTTCCAAAGCTTCCCATGCTGATTTCCCTACGGCAACAATCCCCAGTCCGGGAGGGGATTCCAGGCCTTTTTGTGAGGCAGAAGCGCAGAGTCCGATATGCCACTTATCCATTTCCAGTTTTTCAACCCCAAGGGACGATACGGCATCAACCATAAAGAGCACGCCATATTTGCGGCATACAGAACCAATTTCCTTTATGGGATTGAGTATCCCAATCGATGTTTCGCAATGCGTCATTCCGAGCAGGTCATGCTGGCCCCCGGCAAGGATCTTTTCCACCTGTTCCACATCTACAGGAGTACCTATGGGATATTTTATCACTTCTACCTGGTCGGAATAGGAACGAATGATCGCCTCCATCCGGTCTCCAAAAAATCCGTTATTGATGATAAGGGCATTGCCACCTCCACCAATGGCCGTACTCAGGCAACTTTCGACTGCAGCACTTCCTGTACCCGGTATTAGAAAGATATCCCCCTCTGTCCGGAAGATTTTTTGAGTTAATCCAAGCGTTTCATTATAGTACTTGGTCCAATCCTCGCCATAATGGGGTTCCATTGGGCTGCTCATGGGTTCCAAAACTTCGGGTGTAACCTCCACCGGACCGGGTATCAGCAAACGATATCCTTTCATTTTTTTCCATACTCCTAATTTTCTGGCTTCTATAATATTTTATACTTTCTGTTAGATAATCTGACTGAGAAATAGTCGTGTATTCTCCTGCTCAGGATTGTTAAAAAATACTTCAGGTGGTTGAGTTTCAACCAGTTTTCCATCACTCATAAACGATATCGAGTCTGCCGCTTCACGTGCAAACCCCATTTCATGGGTGACGACAATCATACTTCGCCCCTCCCTGGAAAGTTGTTTCATTACCTCGAGCACTTCGCTGATCATTTCAGGGTCCAGGGCAGATGTAGGCTCATCAAAAAGAAGCAGGTCCGGTTTCATCATTAGAGACCTGACAATTGCCACCCGCTGTTTCTGCCCCCCTGATAATTGATATGGGTAGTTATCAATTTTATCTCCCAGGTCCACTTGTTTCAGGTATGCGATGGACTGTTCCTCTGCCTCCGCTCTGGAAACACCCAGAGCCTTCATCGGTCCCAGGGTCAGGTTATCAATAACCTTTAAATGAGGGAAAAGATTGAAATTCTGGAAGACCATGGCTACCCGTTTTCGGATTTCCCTGACATTGTTTTTATTCACAGCCTCGCCTTTGAATCGGATGGTTCCTTCTTCAATAGATTCCAGACGGTTAATGCAGCGGATAAGTGTACTTTTCCCGGCCCCGCTCCGGCCGCAAATCACATGCGTTTGCCCTTCGTAAAAGGGAACAGACAGACTGTCTATAACCACGTGGTCTCCAAAACGTTTTGTCACTTTATCGAATTCAACAATGGTTTTCATTGATTGAGCCCTTTCTCTAGCATAAGGCGCTTTTCAAAATATGAGGAGAGACACTCCAGGGAAAAGCACAGAATATAAAAAAGCAATGCCACCAGAAAATAGACCAGCAGCGGCCTGTAAACCACCTGCATTGCCTGACGGGCATTGTACAGGATTTCCATAACACCGATTGCCGATACCAGTGCGGTATCTTTGATAAGGATAATATACTGCCCTGTAAGTGCCGGAAGGATAGTCCGCAGGACCTGGGGAATTATGACATATGTCATTTTCTGATGAAACCGAAGAGCGATAGAGTCTGAGGCTTCAAACTGTCCGCGGGGCAGTGACTGTATGCCTCCCCGGAATATTTCCGCAATATATGCGGCATGATAAAAACTCAGCATAAAAATTGCTGAAACCCTGGCGCTGTCAAAACCGGCAACAAAGAAAATGATTAAAAGCAGCAGCAGGGGAGGCACCCCCCTCATGAAAATGAGGTAACAGGAGATGCCATGATAAATTACCGGTATCCTCAGTGTCTGGATTATCCCGATGCCTGCACCAAGTATCAAAGAAAAAATGATACAGATTGGAATAAGACCCAGAACTTCCAGCAGCCCGGCACCAAGGAAATTGAATATAACCTGATACTCGTTCATTGTTATCTCCTTATCTGAAACCGTTTTTCGGCTAATTTTGAGGCACTTGTCATCAATATATTCATGAGGATATAAAGTATCAGTGCGACACTGAACCCGGTCAAATCAAACAGTCGGGTATATATCTGATTGGACACACGGGTTAAATCAACAATCATGATCAAGGAAAGCAATGAAGTGTCTTTGATTATGATGGACAACTGACCGGTGACAGCTGGTATTGAATCCCTGATAGCCTGGGGCAGAATGACATAATATAGGATTTGAAATCTCGTGAGCGCGAGAGTTCTTGCAGCTTCCCAGTCGCCACGATCAATCGACTGGATATTTCCCCGAAAAATTTCAGCCATAAATGCGCCTTCATTCAATGCAATTCCCAAAATTCCAGTGGTAAAAGGTGACATTCTTATTCCCACGGCAGGCAGGCCGTAAAACAGAAAAAACAACTGCACCAACAGCGGTGTATTCCGGAAGATTGAAATATAGGTCCTCACACCAGCCGTTACAAACTTCTTATTGGATGTGCTGAGTGCCCCTAATGTCAACCCAAGAAAAATCGACAGTATCCCGGCCACGATAAATACAATGATTGTTATACCAAGCGCATGGAGTATATTGGGCCACCAGTCTTTTATTATGTGCCAGCTAAAATCCATATTTCATTTTGACCTTAAATTCTCTGTTAAACGGGAGGCTTCAATCGGATTTCCCCGACTTGAAGCCTCTGCGGTTTATCTCATTTTGAATAGATGTTTAGCTTCCTGTTTCCGAGGTAGGTACCCACTCGTAGCCAAGATATTTTTTAAACAGCTCACCATAGCGTCCATCCATTTTAATCAGGCGCATATAGAGGTTTACTGTGTTCCACAAT
Organism: Desulfobacteraceae bacterium; assembly: GCA_033851995.1. Lineage (GTDB taxonomy): Bacteria > Desulfobacterota > Desulfobacteria > Desulfobacterales > Desulfobacteraceae > Desulfobacula. The sequence goes on from JAWSVI010000007.1 coordinate 307,761, forward strand.
TTGAATGAATCATATCGAATTGCAAAAGCGAAAGAGTCCCATGCAAGCGGCTGTTCGATCAGTTCAAACTGGCCTGGATATTTATTCATTGCTGCAACAAGCTGCAGTTTGTCGTTCAAGTAGCCGTCTGCACGTCTGGTTTGAAGGGCAATGGCATTGTCTGCGTTGGTGGCATTGGTCCTGATGGTGGATTTAGGCAAACGTTTTTCTGCAATCTGTTCCCAAACCGAACCTGTGGTGGCGGTCAGGACCACTTTTTTAGTATTAATGGAGTCCAGATCTTTGAATTCACCTTTTCGAACCAGTACCTGGCCGGGCATATTTACATATGGTTCAGCATACATTAATTTTGCAGATCTGGGGACTGTCCTGGTCAGGCATGCGGCCAGCATATCTACTTTTCCTGTAAGCAGGGATGGAATAATGCCTGCCCATTCGTATGTTTTGATTTCCAGCTCGACACCAAGGTCGTCTGCAAACATCTGGGCCAGTTCGACTGTGAATCCTGTAATTTTTCCAGTTTTTGGATCCTTATAAGCCCAAGGGTGAGTTCCAAGTTCTGTTGCCACAACGAGTTTTCCGCTTTTAACGATTTTATCAAGCGCATCTTTAGAGTCGCCTGCAAATACGCTTCCGTTAATCAAAACGAGTGCCAAAAGCACTGATGTCATTGTCAGCCAAAATTTCTTCATCGCTTTTCCTCCAATTTAAGTTAGTTAATATGTCTACGGCATTCTGCCGATTCAGACCTGGGGTTATACATTTTTTTTTAATTATCCAATGGGCCTTTCTTAATACCGTTTACCGATTAATGACTGTTTTACCTTTTCAAGATTCCGGTTAACCCGTCCTCCGCCCTTGAGAGCCACCGCGACCATCAGGGCATCTACAATGGCAAGCTGTGCAAGCCGGGATGTCATGGGAGCCAGCCGCAGGGCGACTTCCTCGGAGTTGGAGGCCAGAACAATATTGCAGTATTTGGACAAAGGTGTTTTTTCTTCGCCCTGGATTCCGATGACCTTTGCCCCGCTTGAACTTGCAATCCTAGCACTTTCAATTGTGTCTGTTGTGGCACCGCTGTGTGAAAAAACAATTACCACATGACGTTCGCACAGCAGGGCAGCAGACATGGATTGCATATGAGGATCAACATAGGCAATACAGGGGATTCCAAGCCTGAAGAATTTATGCTGGGCATCACATGCTAATACGCCTGACCCACCAGCGCCATAGAATTCTATCCGTTCTGCTTTTGACAAGATATCAACTGCTTCTTCAATATCTTCCATATTCAGATGCCGATACGTGCTGCTCATAGTTTCCTGGGCAGAATGAAAAATCTTGTTTACAACTTCAGGGACGGAATCATCAAAGTCGACATTTTCCAGGCTCTGTCTTGCCTGTGGCATGCATTGCGCTATCTTCAACTTAAGATCCATGAAACCGCTCAATTCAATCTGTCTGCAAAATCTAATAACAGTTGGTTCACTTGTGTCAGCCTTTTCAGCAAGACTTGTAATTGAACTCTTGATTACCTTTTCAGGATGTTTGAGAACATACTCTGCAACTTTTTTTTCTGATTTCCGAAGGCTTGATTTCGAGGTTTGTATCGTGGAAAGTATGTTTTGCATATGTAGTAAAACTCCAAAAATATTTAAAAATACGCTATTTTTTAAAAATGTTGTATAAATACAACATTAAAAATGTTTATTTGTCAATATTTTTTTCGACCATATCAAAATGCATAATCATTAACGCCTGATGAAACACACCTTCTCCCGATTCAATATCTATAAGCCTCTATTTATTCCATATTTTGACATATACACTTAAAATAGCTATTCCAGACAACCTTCAATAGTTCAGTTAGATTACAGTACATTTCCGTAGTAAATTTACAGAAAGCTTTGTAAACAGTTCATCACATCTGTGCTCAATGGTATTTACATTTTCGATTTAACACATCTTCTTCAGGTGGGGATGATACATGGAATATTTCTATGAACGGCACCGATCATTAAAAGTTTTATTATGATTCCCGTGAATTATCCAAGCGCTGGTTTGGGCCGTCTCAAAGCAAGGAAATTACCTCCCAGAACCAATACCATCCCTGCAACGGCAGTATAACTCCAGGTATAATCTTCAAAAAAAGAAGATAGGACCAGGGCGACCAGTGGAACCAGCATAATGGCATATGCTGCTTTATCATGTCCGAGGGAATCAATCAGACTCAGATAACACCCAAAACCGACAATCGAACCAAACACCGCAAGATAAAATAAAGAACTTACGTAGGGAATGGACAAAACAAAAGAAAACTCTCTCCCGGACGCCAGGGCGACAACTGCCAGGAAAAGCGTACCATATGCCATGCCAAAGGCATTGGCCTGAATAATGGGAATATTTTTCCTGCTGTTAAAGGCTGAGGTGATATTCCCCAGTGAAGCCAAGAAAACACTTGCAAGGCCGATAAAAATCCCGAATACCCCTTTATCGGTCAAATCAAACGACTGGATTTCAGGCATAAAAATCATGGCAATTCCGATGATGCCGATCATGGCACCGACAAACATTTTTTTATCCATGGGTGCACCAAGAAAAATAAATCCATTGGCAATATTTAAAAAAACTATTGAAGAAAAAAGTACCGCCATAAGACCGCTGGTAATATAGATCTCTGCAACATAAATGAGCCAGTAATTCACAGAAAACAGCAGGATTCCCAAAAGTGCCATCAAACAATGTTCTTTTAAAGAAAATTTCAGATGCAGACCTCTAAAGGCGCAAAAAAGGATCAGCATGGTGGCTGCAAGACCAAACCGATATATAACCGATATCATTGGGTCTACCGGACCCAGCTGGTATTTGATAGCAAGCCATGTAGAGCCCCAGACAACAACAGTGATAATATAAAGCATTGTATTTCGCATGATAACACCCGTCTTTTGTGTTGATTTTTTCAGGAGTATATATTAAAACCGCGATAATAACAGATACAGTTTATTAAAAAAATAATCATAACAGATTTTTATCATGACCACATCATCATCCAATTTCAGGTATGTTGCCCTTGCAGATGAAATTCAAACCGGCATTTTAAAGGGTGTTTTTTCTCCAGGAGAAAAACTGCCTTCTTTAAGAAAACTTCACATACAGTCAGGCTTGAGTGTTTCCACAGTACATCAGGCTTATATTGAACTGGAAAAAAGAGGACGGGTAGAGGCAAAAGAAAAATCAGGGTTTTATGTAAAAGCGCTGAACAACAGCCCATTAAAAATACCTGCCCGACAAAAAATGAGTTCCGAACCCAGGCGTGTCGTTATAAACGATATGGCCCAGGCCATTATCAGCGACCTTCAATCTGAGGATATTCTCAAGCTTGGTGCTGCCATCCCCTCCAGAGAGCTGATGCCCTTAAAACAGCTTTCCCGAATTATGAAATCCTTTCCTGCGGATGACCTGCAAAAACATTTAAACAGCTATGACGCATATGAAGGCAATATTAAATTAAGAAAAGCCATTTCCAAACGCATGCTGGAACTGGGATGCTCTGTGAGTTACCAGGACATTATCACCACCAATGGATGCCTGGATGCGGTGTCCCTATGCCTGCGTTCCGTTGCGAATCCCGGCGATGCTATTCTGGTTGAGTCTCCTGTTTTCCACTGTTTTTTACAGCTTATTGAAGATCTAAATATGTTTGTAGTTGAAATCCCGGGATGTCCTGATGATGGAATGGATCCAGATGTGTTTGAAAAGGCACTTGCTTCCAATGATATAAAGGCCTGTCTTTTGAACTCTAACTTTCACAATCCACTGGGGTCGGTAATATCAAGAAAAAACAAAAAGGCTATTCTTAAAACTGCTTTAAAATATAATACCCCTGTCATTGAAGATGATATCTACGGAGACCTCTTTTATGGGGACAAGCGCCCCTCTACTTTTAAAAGTATGGATAAGGAGGGTATGGTACTGTACTGTTCATCCTTTTCCAAAGCAATTGCCCCAGGCCTGCGATGTGGCTGGACCATTCCCGGAAAATTCAAAGTCCCCATGATCCGCCTGAAACTCAACACCACTATCTCAAATTTCAGCATCAATCAGGCCCTTGTTGCCGAATTTTTAAAATCCGGGGCCTTTGACCGCCATCTGCGTCAGTTCAGAAACAAACTGAAAAATCAAGTGTCTGCCATCGCCATTGCCGTTGCCAAATATTTCCCTTCAGATACCCGGATTTCATTTCCCAAAGGCGGTATGTGCCTTTGGATATCCTTAAACCAGAACATTGACACCCTGGAAGTGTACAAGCAGGCCTATCAAAAGAAAATTTCGATCCTTCCGGGAACTATCTGCTCATCTTCTGAGCGATATCACAACTGCCTCAGGCTCAATTGTGGTATAAAATGGAGCCCGAAAGTTGATGAAGGAATTAAACTTTTAGGGCAGATAATAAAAAGCATGTGATATTTCAAAATGCCTTCGGTATGGTTTATGCATTTCTATTCATTAAAACATGAACAAAAGGAAAAACCATGAGCCTGAAAGACAACAATTTAAGGAATATTAAAAAAGTAAGCCGGGAGCCTCTGCCCAAACTGGGAAAAAAATTCCCGCAAAAAGAAAAAAGCCATGCGTTAATTGCTTTGTTGAAGCACAAATATGAAAAATATCTCTTCCAGTGCAGGGTCATTCATTAGAGATAAAACGAGCCTGCTATATTTCACTTCAACCAAGAAATATCATCACCAGATCGTTAAATTTGACAGGCCGCGTCAAAATCCTTCCGGAATTTAAAACAACGTTTTAAAAAAGTAATAGACAAGGGGAATAAAAATTGCCGGCAGCATGTTGCCCACCTTTATTTTTTTCTCTCGCAGCAGATTCAGGCCAATTGCCACGATCAGCAGCCCACCTGTTGCAGACATCTGGCTGACCACTTCAGGAATTAAAAAAGGTTTTAAAACTCCAGCCAGAATAGTTATGCTCCCCTGGTATAACAAAACCGGCAGGACTGAGAACAAAACCCCCAGACCCAGAGAGGAGCTTAAAACAACGCTGGTGATTCCATCTATTGTTGATTTGGCAAACAAAATGGTGTGATTTCCTCTAAAACCGCTTTCAAGAGACCCGACAACCGCCATTGATCCAACGCAGAAGAGGAGGGATGCAGTCACAAACCCTGTTGAAAACGTACCAGAATTTTTTGAGAATTTGCTTCCAAGAAACTGGGCAAGGCGTTCAAGGTAATTTTCAATCCCCACCCATTCCCCAATGAGTGCGCCGATGACCAGGCTGATAATTATCACCAGGATATCATCGCATCCCAGGGCCATTTTAATGCCAACAAGAACAACAGATAATGCAATGGCGTGCATAACGGTCTGGTTGTATTTATCAGGAATGCCGTTTTTAAAACACAGGCCTAAAAGACTGCCGCCAATAATGGCCAAACAATTTACAATGGTTCCCAGCACTTATTTTTAAGCCTTTTTTTAAAAGAGCGTCTCCTGGATATAGTCCACACCGTTTTGAAACAGCTGGATACCAATGGTCATTTCCGGGTCAACTGATTCACCCTTTCGTTTCAGTTCCTGTGCTTTCCTCGTCCAGTCCGGGTGATTGGTGACATGATTATAGGCTTCCGGATGGGGCATCAGGCCAAAAATCCGGCCGGAGGGATCACATATCCCTGCAATATCATTCAAAGACCCATTGGGATTTAACGGGAACTCACTATTGGCTGGGTTACCTTTTTTATCGGCATACTGAAAGACCACCTGGTTATTCTCAACCAGCGTATCCACCACATCCTGATCTGCAATAAATTTTCCTTCTCCATGACGGACAGGAAAATCAGCCATATCAATTCCTTTGGTGAAAACACATGGGCTCTTATCGTTGGCAGCCAGATGAACCCACTGATCCCTGAAATTGCCACAGTCATTATAGGTTACAGAAACAGATCGCCGTGTATAATCACTATCGAGGCCGGGAAGAAGGCCTAAATTTACCAGTGCCTGAAATCCATTGCAGATACCAATGACCAGTTTTTTGTCATCCACAAAATTCAGCAGGTCTCTGCCGATATGGTTTTTTAATTTCAATGCCTGGATCACACCGGCACCATGGTCATCGCCCCAGGAAAACCCGCCACCAAAGGCAAGGATATGGAAATCTTCCAGCTTAACCTTGCCTGAAACCAATGCGTTAATATGTACCCTGTTGGCAACAGCCCCTGCACGTTCAAATACAAAAGCAGTTTCATTGTCGCAGTTCAATCCGAATCCGGTTAATACCAGTGCGTTAACCTTTTTCATATCATGTCTCCAAATGCCTTGTTAAATGCATTGTCAAGTTGTTGAGCGGACAGATCCACCAGAGCAGTTTTATTCAGCCCTGAAATTTTCAAATGATCATGAGCACCTGTTACCGTTCCAATACATCCATATGCCATGCTGCCAAGCCGCTGTTCAAATTCTGCCTGGTTTTCTTTTGAGACCGTCACAACAAATCGTCCGGCAGACTCAGAAAAAAGAAGAATCTCATCGCTCAGATTTCCGCAGCTTTCATCCAGGGGAGCGGCAGACAGATCCAGTTCAAGCCCCAGGCCCCCGCCCATGAGTATATAGGGCAGGTGAACTCCAAGTCCGCCCCTTGAAACTGCGTGACAGGATGCAACCAGTTCATCATCTATAGCACTCTGCAACGCTTTATAAAGCACTTTATTTCTATCAAAATCCACCTGGGGAACATTCAGGCCCGTGCGGTGGAACATCTCATAAAATTCAGAGGCACCCAGTTCGTTGGCAGTCGTTCCAAGAACATATACCAGATCTCCGGCCATTTTAGGTTCCATGGAGATACACTTCATTACGTTATCAATCACGGATGTGGCAGAGAACTGAACTGTCTCAAGGGCAGAAATTTTTATTCTTTCTCCAAAGGCCCCTTCAAGGTGTCCGTCAACATACATGCTGTCTTTACCGCTCAAAAGAGGTATCTCATAGTTCTCACAAGCCTCTTTAAGTGCACGGCATGCCCTTACCAGCTGGGCCGCCTTAAATTTTCCATCCGGATTTTTCTTTTCATCGAACTGGATGTTTGGCCAGCAGAAATTATCCAGACCGCCGATATGGTCAAAATTGCCTCCGACTGATATCAGGCGCCGGACTGCCTCATCAATGGTGCAGGTCATCATATGATACGCATCTATCTTGGAATACCAAGGCAAAAGGCTCTGTGAGAATGCCAGTCCTTTGGGAGATCCCAGTACCGGACGGGTGACTGCTGCATCAGAAGGAATGTTGTGGTTAACACCCACAAGCGGTTTTATCACCGAGCCGCCTTGAACTTCATGATCATACTGGCGCATAATCCATTCTTTGGAACAGACATTGGGCCTCTCCAGCATGGAAAGCAGCAGGCTGTTGAAATCTGAAGGTGTGCTGATGACCGGCTCTGTAAGACCGCGCATTTCAGGCGGTGTCCAGACAGCATCAAACTGCCAGGATGGAAACCCTTTGTCTAAGAGATCCATATCCACATAAGCACAGGTTTCATCTTTATATTTAATATGCAGTTTGCCGGAATCCGTATATTTACCGATCACGGTACTTTCCACTTCATGCTCATCGGAGAGTTCCATAAAACGATCAAGGTTCTCCGGTTTCACTGAAATGGTCATTCTTTCCTGGGATTCAGATATCCAGATTTCCCACATATCCAGGCCTTCATACTTTAACGGCACTTTGTCCAGCCATACTTCACAGCCATTGGATATCATTGCGGACTCGCCCACGGAAGACGACAGACCACCTCCGCCGTTATCTGTAATAAAGGGAATCAATCCCTCATCACGGCAGATCAGGAGAAAATCGTGCATTTTTTTCTGGGTGTAGGGGTCGCCGATCTGGACGTGGCCTGCAGGTGTGTTTTCAGAATAGCTCTCAGAAGAGGCGGTTACGCCATGAATACCATCTTTTCCAACACGGCCGCCACTCATGATGATCAGCTCACCGGGAGACGTTTTCTTTTCATGGCTGGGTTCACCTTTAACCTGGCTGGGCATAATGCCCAGGGCCGTAACAAAGACCAGGCTTTTTCCCATATAGCCCGGGTTAAATAGGGTTTGGCCGAATGTGGTGGGGACTCCGCTTTTATTACCACCATCTTTTACACCCTCAATCACTCCGTCCAGAAGTCGTCTTGGGTGCAGCGGCGGCTTAAGCGGGCCGTTATAATGAATATTACCCACACAGTATCCAAAACTGCCCATAAACAATTTTGAACCAAGTCCAGTGCCCATGGGGTCGCGGTATACACCGACAATACCGGTGATTGCTCCACCGTAGGCTTCCATATTGGAAGGAGAATTATGGGTTTCACCGGTCACCACATAATTATTTTCAGCATCAAATGTTCCCACGCCGGCATTGTCCCACAGAACAGACACCACCCAGTCTTTTTGCTCTTTCAATTGGAGAGTGGGCTGTTTGATATAAGTATTGAACAAAGAGTTTTCAATCACAATCTCTCCGGTTGAAGCATCCTTATATTTAAAAATTCCCTGAAAGGTGTTGTGATTGCAATGGTCACTCCTGGCCTGGGAAATATATTCCAGTTCTACGTCCGTTGGCTTTTCAAGCCCTACCTCTTTTCGTGAAGCCAACACATTGGGAGCCAGGAAATATTCCCGGATTACCGGGATGTCCCTGGTATTCAACGCCAGGTTTCTCTCGTCAGATATTTTTGCAAGCTGTTCATCCGAATCAATGCTGACCACTTCAAAACAAGGCACATGATCCAGAATAACCTTTGCTGGTTTTACATCTGCACCAATCTCTTTATCCCAATCATCAATAGCAAACACTTTGAACTGCTGGATAATGCTGTTGGAAAGCAATTCAGAGGCCATTTTTTCCGCATCCTCGCGCGTCAGATCTTTGCCTTTCAGGCAGTATCTTTTGGAGGTGTAAACGCCTTCATCCGGGCCAAAATTTTTACCCAGATGATCCTTTATGGCTTCCACTGCTGTTGCTCCAGGGTTATCTTTTACCCCGGGCCGGTAACCGATCCAGATACACCAGTCAAAATCAATATCAAGCGGAGAGAGACTGGACACCTGGGTTACCGGGTTGGTGAGTATTTCATTTTTGATCTTTTCCAGTTGTCCCTGGTCCAGATCTGATTCGATGGTCACGATATTCACGCTTCGTGCGTGTTCAATGTCGATTCCAAAATAGGAATCCGCTTTTTTTATCAGGGAAGAAGCATCCGCATCCCTGAGCTCTTTTTTGAGCGCTATCTCAATACAGGAAATCATATTATCCACCTAATTTTATTACCCGCCTGTTTTTACTATCCACTGACCATTCTTACGATGTCATTATAAAAAACAAAAACCATGAGGGCCACAAGCACGGCTGCGCCGAATTGAATCAGTTTCTCACGCAATTTATCACTGACCGCTTTTCCTGTGACAGCTTCGATTGAAAAAAACAACAGATGCCCTCCATCCAGAACGGGTATCGGAAACAAATTGATAATCCCCAGGTTCACTGAAAGAAGCGCAATAAACCAGGCAAAATTCATCATGCCGGCCTTTGCCTGTTCACCGGCCATCTGGGCAATCATCAAAGGGCCGCCCAGATTATTTGCAGATACACTTCCGGAAATCATTTTACCCACAGACACGATGGTGAGTTCCACCAGTCCATAGGTATCTCTAACAGACAACGAGATTGCCTGCCAGGGGTTTAAAGTTTTATGAAGAGACTCCCCTGCCCCAACAATACCGATCACATATTTTTCAATATCTTCGCCAAAAACATTTTTAGACGGTTTCAGCTCAGGTGTGATTAAAATCCCAATATTTGTACCATCCCGTTCAATAACCATCTGCAACTCTTTGCCATTGCTGGAAGCTATAATTTTAGAAATATCTTCAAAGGATTCAATTTCTGTCTGGTTGATCTCCCGGATGATATCTTTTGCCTTAAGCCCGGCAGAGAATGCAGGGGTTTCTTTGACCACTTCGCCAACCACAGGCTTGGGAAGATAAATACCGGCAAACTGATACAATATATAAAAGATAAATATGGCCAGGAAAAAATTAAAAAAAGGACCGGCAGCAACAATAAGGGCTTTTTGCCACAATTTTTTATGGGTAAATGATACCCCTACATCATTCGGATCGATTTCAGACCCAGGTTCTTCGCCAACCATTTTGACATACCCCCCAAGTGGGATGGCTGAAATACAATACTGTGTTCTCCCATATGTTTTTTGGATCAACTTGGGACCAAAACCCAGGGAAAAAACATCAACACCAACCCGGCAAAGTCTTGCCACGATAAAATGTCCGAATTCGTGGATAAAAACAAGAATGCCGATTACAATAATAAAGGCTATAGCAGAATGCCCCATAAAACCTCGCTTTATATCAAAGACTGCACTTTTTCACGTGCCCAACAATCTGACTCAATAATACTCAATAGATCGGGATTGTCAATCCGTGTATGTTGTTCCATTGCTATGGAAACCAACCTGAAAATATCGAGGAAACCAATCCGTTTTTCAAGAAAAGCGCCTACAGCCTCCTCATTGGCTGCATTCATCACAGCAGGAAGGGTCCCCTTTTGCCGACAGGCTTCAAATGCATATAAAAGGGAAGGAAATTTTTTTGTGTCCGGAGCTTCAAATTTTAATGATCCCAATTTGGCAAAATCCGGGAATTCCATCTGGAGATCCAGCCGCTCGGGTTCTGACAGACCGTATGAAATAGCCGCTTTCATATCCGGTTGACCAAGATGGGCCAGAATACTGCCATCATTGTATCCCACCATGGAATGAACAATGCTCTGGGGATGGACAAGGACTTCAATTTTTTCCGGAGGAACATCAAAAAGATGAACCGCCTCGATAATTTCAAGCCCCTTATTCATGAGGGTGGCAGAATCAATGGTGATTTTGTTGCCCATATCCCAGGTGGGATGATTTAACGCATCTTTCAGGGTGATATCTTTAAAATTTTCAAGAGGTTTTTGTCTGAAAGGCCCACCGGATGCAGTTAAAAATATGGTTTTAAGATCTTTTTCCCGGTTGGATTTTAAACACTGATAAATAGCGCTGTGTTCACTGTCCACCGGCAGGATCTCAACCCCATTTTTTTGAGCAAGGCCCATGACAATTTCCCCTGCCATGACCAGGGTTTCTTTATTGGCAAGCGCAATATGTTTTTTGGCTTCAATGGCGGCAAGAGCCGGTTTAAGCCCTGCAGCCCCTACCATAGCCAGAAGAACTGTATCGCTTTTACTGTAGGAGGCCGCCTCCACGTACCCGTTTTCCCCAAAAACGATCTGGGGTTTGCAGTTACCAGACAGGCACCTGGACAGTTTCAATGCATGATCTTCATCAATTACACAAACCAGTTCCGGTTCAAATTCTTCTATCTGGCGGGCAAAAAGAACCATGTTCTGTGCTGCAGTCAGGACAAGGACATTAAAACGATCCGGATGCATCCGAATGATATCAAGGGCGCTGGTGCCGATGGAACCGGTGGCACCTAAAATGGAGAGTTGTTTCATAGGATAAACACCAGGTAGATATACATCACCGGAATAGCCAGGAGCACCCCGTCTATCCGGTCAAGCATCCCACCATGGCCGGGAAGAATCCGCCCGGAATCCTTTACTTTAGAGGCCCTTTTCATGGCCGATTCAAACAGATCTCCAATCTGATCTGCCCCTGCTATCATCAATGCACAGGGGATTACCCGAAACGCCAGGGAAAGGTCTTTAAAAAATAAAATACAGAAGACAAAACCCACGACCATGGAAGTGGCAATGCCCCCCAAAGATCCTTCGACAGTTTTATTAGGGCTGATGGTTGGAGATAATGGTCGTTTGCCAAAATAGGTTCCACTGTAAAACGCACCGGTATCACTGGCGAATGTAACAAGCAAAAGCCAGAGAATCCATAGAGTTCCCCCTTCCAGCCCTTTCAGGAAAATCAGCAAAGACAAAGGGACGGGGATATAGACAATGCCTAAAACCTGTTTTGCTATCCGGTCAAATATGGCTGGATTGGTTGCAAATCGGGAAAGTACAAACACAGACAGCGCCATAAAATTTACCGTAAGGATTAAAAAAAGTATTTCCCACGACCCAAGGCATGAACCAAAAACAAGCCCCAGGGAAACAGAATAGGTAATAATCTTTATCGTGTTTGAAACAGGATCCTGATCGTTACCAAAAATAATCCTGAGATATTCTCTCATGGCAAGGATAGCCACAACAGAAACAAGCACTGCCAGTAACACTACATTGCCCTTGAACAAAATCCATAAAATTATTGGGATAAGAACAAGTGCAGTTAGCCATCGTTTGAGGTGCTGCATGCCACTTTACCGAATCGTCGGTCCCTTTCCTGGTAGTTTTTTAAAATCTCTAAGTATTCATCTTTTGAAAAATCCGGCCACAATGTTTCTGAAATATAAATTTCCGAATATGCTGCCTGCCACATTAAAAAATTACTTAACCGATATTCCCCGCTTGTACGGATGATAAGATCTGGGTCAGGCATACCGCCGGTGTAGAGGGAGTTTGAAATCAGATCATGGGTAATATCTTCAGAGGTTATCTCTTTGGAATCAATCTTTTGGGCAATATTTTTTACAGCCGTTGTGATTTCTTCGCGTGAACCGTAACTTAAAGCCAGATTCAGCACCATCCGTGTATTATTCCGGGTCAGATCAAGAGTCGTGTTCATCTCTTTTTGAACATCTGCAGGCAGCCTCTCTTTCTGCCCAATGATATTCAACCGAATATTATTTTCCGACAACTCATCGCGTTCTGCAACAATAAATTTTTTAAGAAGCATCATCAGGGCTTTGACTTCAGCTTTAGGCCGCGCCCAGTTCTCAGTCGAAAATGCATACAGGGTCAGAACTTTTATACCGATTTCTGCACTGGCTCTAACAATGGTGCGAACAGTCTGAGAGCCCTTTTCATGGCCCTTTACCCGGTTCATTAATTTTTTTTTTGCCCACCGGCCATTACCATCCATGATGATACCAACATGGACTGGAATTGTTTCCGGGTTAAGCATCACACCACTTTTTGAGTTAGACTTCAAGAATTTCCTTTTCTTTTTCAGCAAATATTTCGTCTAACTTTTTAATGTATTGATCAGTTGAATCCTGGACCTGTTTTTGCCCTTTAAAACAATCATCCTCAGAAATTTCCCCTTCCTTTTGAAGCTCTTTAAGCATCTCATTGGAATCCCTGCGGATATTTCTGACAGCAACCTTATAATCTTCACAAGTCCTGGCCACTGTTTTTACAATCTCTTTTCTTCTTTCCTCGGTCAGAGGCGGAATGGATATCCGGATCAACTTGCCGTCATTGGACGGTGTCAGGCCGAGATTTGCCTTTAATATTGCTTTTTCAACTTCATTGATCACACTTACATCCCAAGGTTTCACTGTAATTAGACGGCTTTCAGGTATAGATACTGTTGCCATCTGGGGCAGTGGGGTCTGGGTACCATAATAGTCAACTTTGACTCCATCAAGAATTGCCTGTGATGCTCTGCCTGTTCTTACTTTAGACAATTCCTTCTGGAAAGCAGCTTCAGATTTAGCCATTCTGTCTTTGTTTTCCTGAATCACTTCATCAATCATAACAATCTGTCCTCAATAAGGGTTAACTATTTGTTATAAATCCGGGTACCGATATTATTCTGGCCCATAACAGCCTTAAAAATATTATCCTCCTGGTGAAGATCAAATACCTGTAAAGGAAGACCATGCTCCATTGCAAGTGAGATAGCTGTCATGTCCATTACCTGAAGGTGCTGTTCTATCACCTTCATATATGACAGCTCATCAAACCTGACGGCATTCTCATGAACCATTGGATCTTTATCATACACCCCGTCAACCTTAGTGGCTTTAAATAGAATCTGGGCACGGGTCTCATGAGCCCGAAGTACAGCTGCTGTATCTGTTGTAAAATAAGGGTTGCCTGTACCGGCAGCAAAAATCACCACACGGCCCTTTTCAAGATGCCGGATCGCTTTTCGCCGAATAAAGGGCTCAGCTATACGATCCATGGGTATGGCTGACTGCACACGGGTGGCAACATCATTCTTTTCCAGGGCATCACAAAGTGCCAGAGAATTGATGACCGTTGCCAGCATTCCCATATTGTCGGCAGACGTCCGGTCCATACCGGCAGAACTGCCGGCAACACCCCGGAAAATATTACCACCGCCCACAACAACGGAAACCTGGACATCCAGGCGATGCACCTTGGCGATCTCCGCTGCAACATATTGAATCATTTCTGGAGTAATACCAAAGCCCTGATTTCCCATCAGGGCTTCTCCGCTCAACTTGATTAAAACCCGCTTAAACTCCGGTGATTCGTTCAAGATTCTATTCTCCTATCTGGAAACGTGCAAATCTTCTAATCTGGATATTTTCACCAATTTTACCAATGGTTTCTTTCAGCAGTTCAGAAATGGTCTGCTGGGGATCTTTTACATACTGCTGGCTCATCAGGCAAACATCTTTGTAAAATTTTTCAACTTTACCATCAACGATTTTATCGATAATATTTTCAGGTTTACCTTCTTCCAGCATCTGTGCTTTATAGATTTCTCTTTCTTTTTCAACAATTGCAGAATCAACATCTTCAGGATTCAGGCCGGCAGGATTTGCTGCGGCAACATGCATGGCAATATTTTTGCAAAAAGCCTGAAAGTCATCTGTTTTAGCGACAAAATCAGATTCACAGTTAATTTCTACCAGAACGCCTAATTTGGCACCGGTATGAATGTATGAATAGATAACGCCTTCAGAGGTAGATCGCCCTGCTCGTTTGGCTGCTTTGGCCAACCCTTTTTTCCTCAAAAGCTCAATCGCTTTATCAATATCACCTTCTGCTTCTGCCAGTACTTTTTTACAATCCATTATTCCAGAGCCCGTTGCCTGACGGAGCTCTTTTACCATTGCTGCGGAAATTTCCATGATTTTATATTACTCCTTATCTTTACTCAGTCACTTCTTCTGTAGTTTCTTCTACCGGTGTGGTTTTTCTTTTAATCTTTTCAACGACAGGGCCATCGGTTCCATCGGATACGACTTCAATCGCCACTTTTGCTTCGCCACTGTCTTCCTGGCCTTCAGCTCCACCCTTATCGGCTTCTGCACTTTGTTTTTCTTCATAAATCTGACGGCCCTCAATACAGGCATCTGCAATGCGGGAAGCAAACAGACGGATAGAACGGATCGCATCATCATTACCGGAAATAACATAATCGATATCATCCGGATCACAGTTTGTATCAACAACTGCAACAATAGGAATTCCCAGCCTTTTGCCTTCTTTTACCGCAATGGCTTCATTTTTAGGATCTACGATAAAAATAGCGCCCGGCAGCCTTTTCATATTGCTGATACCGCCAATGGCAAATTCAAGCTTATCTTTTTCCTTGAGCATTTTTGACTGCTCTTTCTTGGGATAATTTTCAAGAGAGCCATCATTTTCAATGGATTTAAGAAAATGGTAACGGGTGATATTGTTTTTAATGGTTTGAAAGTTGGTCAGCATCCCGCCAAGCCATCTATTTTGTACATAAAACTGCTCAGCTCGGTTGGCTTCTTCGTAAATTGCTTCTGAAGCCTGTTTTTTCGTTCCGACAAACAGGATATCCTGACCATTTGCTGCTATGCCTTTGATGAAGTCATGCGCTTCTTTAAATAGTTTAACTGTTTGCTGAAGGTCAATAATATAAATCCCGTTTCTTGCGCCAAAGATATACTTTTTCATCTTTGGGTTCCAACGTTTTGTCTGATGTCCGAAATGAACACCTGCTTCCAGAAGTTCTCTAATTGTAATGTAAGCCATTTGTTCTCCAAATTTAATTAATGGTTTTTTCCACCACCCAGATCTTCCCGAAAATTCGACTTTGTTAAAAGCACCTGATTTTCCAGTCCCTGGATGTGAGTTTTATAGTCTAAAAAAATCCTATTTTATATATCAGAAGAAGGATGATTTTTCAATTGATTTTTTTGATTTTAGCCACTCGGTTATGTCCCGCAAGATCCTGAATAAACTCAATTGATCCATAGCCGGAATGCTGCTCGAAAATTTCCCGCAATCCTTCTTTCTGATCAAAGCCGATTTCAAGAAGCAGGCACCCTCCCGGAACAAGGTTCCTATGGGCGGTTTCAAATATTTTCCGATAACAGTCCAACCCATCCGCTCCGCCGTCAAGGGCCGTCACCGGTTCAAATACAGAAATTTCTGCTTGAAGCCCGGGAATATCTCCGGTTGGAATATAAGGTGGATTGGAAACGATCAAATCAAATATCGGAAAGACTTTTATCGCATCAAGCCATGATCCACAAAACAAACGCACACGATCCTGCACGATTGTTTCAGAGTTTTTCTTTGCAATCCCCAGAGCCTTTTTTGAAATATCATTGGCAAAATAATGGTGATCCGGGAACACTTTTGCAAGAGAGACAACAACAGCACCGGAGCCGACCCCGAGCTCAAGAATGTTTTTGGGATAGCTTTCAGAAGGCGTCTCTTTTACAATATCCAGAGCAGCTTCAACAAGAGTTTCCGTATCCGGCCTTGGAATCAACACACCCCTGCCCACTTTAAATTCAGATTCGTAAAATCCTTTTTCTCCCGTGATATATGCCACAGGTTCGTTCTGGATTCTTCGTTTAATTAAGGTCTTAAAGCCTTCAAGTTCCTGTTTTTCCAATGGGCGGTCATGCTGAAGATACAGATCCAGGCGCTCAATATCAAGACTGCTTGCCAGAAGCATCTCAGCAGCCAGCCTGGGGCTGTCAATGGCGTGATTTTTAAAATAAGATTCAGTCCAGGAAAGGATCTTGATGATGGTCCAGTCAGCCAATTTCCTTCAATGCCTGTGCCTGGTAATATGTTTTTAATTCATCGATAATTTCCTGGATATGGCCTTCCATGATGCTGTCCAGCTTATAGAGCGTCAAGCCTATCCTGTGGTCGGTCATCCTGCCCTGGGGGAAATTATAGGTCCGGATTCGTCCGCTCCTGTCTCCGGAACCGACCTGACCTTTTCTTTCGGCTGCCCGCTTGTCTTCCTCTTCCCTGACTTTGGCATCCAGAATACGGGCTTTAAGCACACCCATGGCCTTTGCCTTATTCTTGTGCTGTGATTTTTCATCCTGGCAGGTGGCCACGACACCAGTGGGCAAATGGGTTATCCTGACTGCCGAATCTGTTGTGTTGACAGACTGGCCGCCAGGACCTGATGATCGGAATACATCAATCTTCAGATCAGCCGGATTGATATCGATATCAATATCTTCTGCTTCCGGAAGGACTGCAACGGTAACCGCTGAGGTATGAACCCTCCCCTGGGCTTCTGTTTCTGGCACGCGCTGGACCCTGTGAGTACCGCTTTCGTACTTGAAACTGCTGTAAGCACCCTTCCCTTTTACAAGAGAGACCACTTCTTTGAAGCCACCGGAGCTTGAATCATTTTTCTCCATGATTTCCATGGTCCAGTGCTTGGTTTCAGCATACCTGGAATACATGCGGAACAGATCACCTGCAAACAAGCCGGCCTCTTCACCACCCGTACCCGCACGGATCTCCAGAAGAACATTTTTGCTGTCCCTTGGATCTTTCGGCATCAATAGCACATTGAGCTGGGATTTATGATCTTCAATTTTGGATTCAAGCTCAGGAATTTCTTCTTTAGCCATTGCCCGCATATCCGGATCATCATCTTTCAAAAGCTCTTTTGCTTCATTCAGTTCACCGAGAAAGCCTTCATATGCCCTGAATACAGGAACAATCTTGTTCAGTTCGCCATGTTCTTTTAAATATTCCTGGTATTTTTTCTGATCACTGATGACGGCTGGATCACTTAAGAGCTGCTCCAGTTTTATGAATCTTTCTTCAATGCCTTTTAATTTTTCAAACATATTTTAAAAACTCAAAAGGGGTTCTCTTGTTCAGGACCCCTTTTTGATAACAGATTTTTTTAAAAGTGCTAAATCAGTTTTGAAGCGTCAAAGCCTGCATATTTCTTTTTGAAGCGATCAATTCTTCCAGCAGAGTCAACCAGCTTTTGCTTTCCGGTAAAAAACGGATGGCACTGGGAACAGATTTCTACTTTAATATTCTCTCTGGTTGAGCCAACTTCAAACGATGCGCCGCATGCACAAGATGCACTGGATCGAGTGTATTTCGGATGTATGTCTTTTTTCATTTTCCCCTAAAACTCCTTAAACCTGCCTTATTCCAGGCAATCATTAAAATTCATTTCTCTCTCTTATGAATTCATCAAATCAAGAAACTCTTTATTATCCTTTGTTCCTTCCATTTTTTCAAGTAAAAATTGCATGCTGTCCACAGAATTTAAATTTGAGAGTAATTTTCTCAAAATCCAAACACGGTTCAAAACCATTGGATCAAGCAGCAATTCCTCTTTTCTGGTACCGGATTTATTCATGTCAATGGCCGGATAAATTCTTTTATCTGCCAGTTTTCTGTCCAACACCAATTCCATGTTACCCGTACCTTTAAATTCTTCAAAAATAACTTCGTCCATCCGGCTTCCGGTATCCACAAGCGCGGTTGCAATAATGGTCAGACTGCCTCCATCCTCAATATTCCTGGCTGCACCGAAAAATCGTTTAGGCCGGTCGAGGGCATTTGAATCCACACCACCGGATAAAATTTTACCGGAAGGCGGCATAACAGAGTTATATGCCCGTGCCAGACGGGTGATGCTATCCAAAAGGATCACCACATCATGCCCCTGCTCAACAATCCTCTTGGCTTTTTCAATCACCATTTCCGCCACCTGGACATGACGTTCAGATGGCTCATCAAAGGTTGAGCTGACAACTTCAGCATCGACATTCCTTGCCATATCCGTTACTTCTTCCGGCCGTTCATCAATCAAAACAATCATGGGAACGATTTCCGGATGCGCTTTCACCATACTGTTGGCAATGTTCTGCAGCAGCATTGTTTTCCCTGCTTTTGGCGGAGAGACAATCAAACCACGCTGACCGAATCCTATGGGAGACATTAAATCAATCACACGCATGGAATAATTGTCAGATTCTGCCTCAAGCTCCATCTTTCGCTCAGGATACAGGGGGAGCAGATTATCAAAGAGAATGGTTTCCGCGGCCAGTTCAGGATTTTGAAAATTTACAGCTTCTACTTTAAGCAATGCAAAATAGCGTTCTGAGTCCTTGGGCTGACGAACCTGTCCGGAAATAGTATCTCCGGTTCTCAAATTGAACCTGCGAATCTGAGAAGGGGACACATAAATATCATCAGGGCCGGGAAGGTAATTGTAACCAGGTGCTCTCAAAAAACCAAACCCGTCCGGAAGTATTTCAAGGGTTCCCTCTCCGTAGATCTGACCACTTTCTTCAATGTTTGCCTGCAGAAGAGAAAAAATCAACTCCTGCTTTTTAAGGCCTCCGATCCCCTGGATCTTATACTCCTTGGCAAGCTTGGTCAGCTCGCTAATTTTCATCTTATTTAATTCTACGAGGTTCATTCATTCTCCCAAATTTTTTTGAAATTATTTTTTAAAGACTAAAGCTTGTTAGTTGTTTTGGAGTGCACCTTTATGAAGTCTGGAGGCCAAAAAAACGGCTGGAAAACAACCAGATAGTTTGAAGTTATTATAATAAGAATACTCTATTAAGGCAAAAACTTTATATTGTCAAGAATTCTTTTGTATTTTATCAAAGAGATTATCAACCATATCAAAGAGTTCCGATTGCGATCCACTGTTTTTCAGCACAAAATCCGCCCGGGCTGTTTTTTCATCCTGAGACATCTGCAAATCCAGCATTCTTTTTGCATCTTCTTTTGTCACACTGTCCCGACTGGAAATCCTCTGAACCAGTTCAGGCAAACCTGAAACCACAGCAATACTGACATCAAAATACTGTTCCATCCCTGTCTCAAAAAGCAGAGGAACTTCAACAGCCACTGCTTTTTTTTTCCCTGTATAGTCTGCATTCTCCATCTGAAAAATCATCTCATCAAGAATCTGAGGGTGCAGAATTCGCTCCATTTTTTTTCGCAGATCATCATCATGCACAATAATCTTTCGCAAAGCAGCTCGATCCAGGTTACCATCTTCCATAACCACCTGCCTGCCAAACAGCGCGACGATTTTTTCAAAACCCTTCTGTCCGGGCTCCACCACCTGTCTCGCTATCACGTCACAATCCAATGTCACACACCCAATTTCATCAAACCGACTGCACACAAGGCTTTTGCCGGACCCTGCCGAGCCGGTAACCGCAATTTTCAGAATGTTCATGGAATATTTTCAGACCTGCTTTAGTGTATTGTTGTGTTTTAATTAGGCTGTTTGCGTTAGATTGACTATAATATGCTTTTGTGATAATTTTCAAGACCGTTTTCTAAATAATATTTATTACAGCAACTGAAAGGATATGGATTGTGGAAAGAACGTTATCAATAATAAAACCCGACGGGGTAGCCAAAAACGTAATCGGAGAAGTCATCAAACGCTTTGAAACAGACGGCATTAAAATTGCCGCCATGAAAATGATCCAACTGACAAAAACCCAGGCACAGGGTTTTTATGCGGTTCATAAAGAACGCCCTTTTTTTGACAGCCTGACTGATTTCATGACCTCCGGCCCCATTGTTGTGATGGTGCTTGAAGGTGAGGATGTCATTGCCCGCAACAGAAAACTTATGGGTGCTACCAATTTTAAAGAAGCTGATGAAGGCACCATCAGAAAAGACTATGCCACAGACATTGAAAAAAATGTTGTCCATGGCTCTGATGCTCCTGAAACAGCAGCCTTTGAAATTGGATATTTTTTCAATGACCTTGAAATTCAGAAAAGATAGCCTGATTCAATCAGGCCCGATTTGATCATACCTGATTAGATTATAAAAGAAGCTGCATTTGAAATAATCATATTCCGAGTGCAGCTTTTTTAATCACATGCCTCAAAGGATTAATTCAAGGAATTAAAAGATCAAACCCGGTGGTTTCATCCTTTTTTCTTATTCCTGAGCTGCCGACCAGCTCATAAAGAATCACCTCCATAACGTGCCAGACCCTGACCCCGCTCCGGATGCACCCGGCAACAGCCTTTCCTTTTCTGCCGCAGGCCATGTGCATGTGAAGTGTGGGTTTTCCTGCCTCATCCGGAAAAATGGTGCCTGTACCGGTGACTTCATGAACATTATCCAGTTCATGCAGCATGGGGACAATCTGTTCAGATCGACCCTCCTCAGGGCCTGCCACAATTTTGCTCCCGGCATCTGCCCCGCCAAGTACCATCAAGGATGCTGCCTGGATGCCCTGTTCTTCTGCAAAAGATTCAATGATTTCGTGTACAATGTCTCCGTCTTCAAGACGGATGACAAATATCCGTCCCGCTTTGGCCTGTGAGTATTTCATTATTCATCTTCCCGGTTTTATACCCGTCAATATCAATACAGATTGTCTTAAAGCCGATATCCCTGAACGCCCGGGATAAAGCCTGCCGCATCCACCTCTCCATCACCCGGTCTATTAGTCGGGCGTCAACTTCAACTCTCGCCATTTCACCATGAGTGCGAACCCGAACCTGTTCAAAACCCAAATCATGAAGTATCTTTTCCGCTTTTTCAATCCTGATTAATTTTTCAACATTGATGACATCATGATAGGGAATCCGGGTAACCAGGCAGGACTGTGAAGGTTTATCCCAGGTCACAAGATCCATCTGCCTGGACAACTCCCTTATATCTGATTTAGAAAACCCGGCATCCGCAAGCGGTGTTAAAAAGCCCAATTCCTCTGCTGCTTTTAACCCCGGACGAAAATCTTTTAAATCGTCAGTATTTATGCCATGCAGCAAAGTATCAATCCCTTTTTCCCGCGCAAATTTCTCAATGTGTGAAAAAATTTCTTTTTTGCAAAAATAGCACCGCTGGGATGTGTTCTGGAGTACATCTTTATTTGAAAGAATATCCACTTTCAGACAAAAATGTTCTACCCTAAAATCCTTTGCCAGTTGTTTTGCAAGCTCAATTTCTTTTTGCGGCACAAACTGTGAATCCACACTGATGGCCAGCACCTTGTTTTTGGCTGCTTTTTTTGCCACAGCTAAAAGAAACGTACTGTCCACCCCGCCGGAAAATGCGATTGCAAATGAAGGTAGTAGCGCCAACTGACTTTCAAGCGCCCTGATTCTCTCATCCAAACTATATCTCCCCCCTGGAATCACTTTCCCTGTAATCAGTGGGTGTAAATTTCAAACTTGGTGCTGGCACTGGTCAGGGCATCTATGCGTTCCTGGTATGCCATCCGCTCTTTGCTGACCAGCCATTTAGACCAGTCATCAATATCACGCCATTTGCTGATGACAAGCATTTCACCCTCGACATCCACCCGTTTCATGGTTTCTGCCCCGATATATCCTTCCCGGCGCAGTGCTGAGCTTCTCATTTCCCTGTATAACTCTTCCAGCAGGCTTACATTTTCAGAAGTAACTTTTCTTTTGATCAAAACTGTAACAGCCATTTTCCCCTCCCGCTATTTTATGGTTATTATGGAAAAACAATGAACTCCTGTTAAGCAATATACCACAAGTCTGCCTGGTTTAACAAACCCCGGCCCGCATGTTTCTTCGAAGATATTTCTTGACTCAAACCCCGTCTTGTTGTATAAGAGCCTTCATAAATTTGTTGGGTGATCGTCCAACGGCAGGACTACGGACTCTGACTCCGTCAATTAAGGTTCGAATCCTTATCACCCAGCCACTAAAAAGATAAAGGTTTTCAGCAAATTCTGCTGAAAACCTTTTTTGTTTGTCAGGGAATATTTCGGGTGGTTCTTTATCAACCAAGAAACTTGCAATCAAACATGAGAAACAATGACTGCATTTTGACTTAGACAAAAAAAAGAGGTTTTGAATTCTGAATTGATCAAATCCAGAACAGTTCGCCAATCGCTTTTTTGATTGAATCTCTCATATGTAATACCTCCAAATCAAACAAAACCTTTTCCTTTCTTAGATCTTCAATTTGCCGGGTATCAAGGCCCAGCAAATCAACACCTAATTTTTTGAACCATTTGTGCAGAATCTTTTCATGAAACAGACAACAACATCCTCAAAACAAACTCCTCTTTCTATTTGTAAAATTAAATTTGAACTCCATTATTTATTTTGATAAGCTTTTTAAAATTTCTATTTTTTGCCCGGCACGTTCATTGAATTCAAAATTCTTTTAGAAACACCATGTTTTTACAAAAAAATTGTATCAAGGAAGGTGTATCAAATGAAATGCCCCGAATGTCAGGTCCAAAACCCTGAAGGGATAAAATTTTGCGGGCAATGCGGTTCAAGATTGAAAAAAGAATGTCCTTCCTGTGAGTTCATAAATCCATCCAATTTTATATACTGCGGGGAGTGTGGTTATGATTTAAGAGGGCACAAAGAAAATCCATCGACAAATTACAAAATACCCCAGTCCTATACTCCAAAACATTTGGCAAATAAAATTCTGAATATACGTGGCAGTATCGAAGGAGAACGGAAACTGGTTACAGTTCTATTTGCCGACGTGGCCAATTTTACATCCTTTTCCGAAAATATTGACTCCGAGGAAGTCCACCAGATAATGGATGATTGCTTTAAAATCCTGATAGACGAAATCCATAAATATGAAGGCACGGTAAACCAATTCACAGGAGATGGCGTAATGGCCTTGTTTGGTGCACCTATCGCTCATGAAGATCATGCCAGGAGAGCCTGTCAGGCAGCTCTGTCCCTGCAAAATTTACTTAAAGACTACGGAGCACGGATTGAACGCGATACCAATCAGGCTTTTCAGATACGCATCGGTTTAAATTCCGGGCCTGTTATTGTAGGAACCATTGGTGATGATCTACGCATGGACTACACTGCCATGGGTGACACTACAAACCTGGCTTCACGCATGGAGAACCTGGCAGCTCCGGGAAGCGTGCTGGCTTCCGCAAGCACACATCGTCTGGCCAGGGAATATTTTGAATTCAAATCCTTGGATCCAGTGGAAGTTAAGGGTAAAAAAGAACCACAAGAGACATATCAGTTATTGCATCCCTCTGACATCGGAACCCGGTTCGAAGCATCAATGGATAAGGGTTTGACCAAATTCGTAGGCCGTAAACACTCCATGGGCGCACTCATATCTTCTTTTGAAAAGGCGCTCAGAGGACATGGCCAGATCGTCGGGATTGTGGGTGAGGCCGGGGTGGGCAAGTCCCGCCTACTCATGGAGTTCCGGCAGCGGCTTGGGAGTGAGGTGATCTACCTGGAAGGCAACTGCCTGCAATTTGGCAGCCAGATGCCGTTTCTCCCCCTGCTGGGGATCTTACGCCACTATTTTGATCTGGAAGAAGGCGAAAGAGAGTTCCTGGTAAAGAAAAAACTGGCTGCCGGGATCGACGAATTGGACAAAAAATTAGACCATTGCCTGGCCCCACTCCAGGAACTGTTTTCAGTCCAGGTGGACAACACATCATGGGCCAAACTTGAATCCGGAGTAAAAAGAGAACGGACTTTCGAAGCTCTCCACGACCTGTTTATCAGCCTCAGCCAGGTCAAGACCCTGATTCTGGTAATTGAAGATCTGCACTGGATGGATAAATCATCAGAAGCTTTTATCGCTTATTTCATTGATCTTATGGCCTACTCCCCTATTCTGTTACTCCTGTTGTACAGGCCCGAATACACTCACCAGTGGGGCAGCAAGACCTATTATAGCAAAATCGGTTTAGATCTACTTGAGCAAAAACCCAGCATCGAACTGATCCAAGCGGTTTTGGGCGAAGGCGAAATGACCCCGAAACTCAAAAAAATAATTCTTGGTCGGGCTGAGGGCAATCCACTTTTCATGGAGGAACTGACCCAGACCCTGCTCGAAACGGACTCCATAAAAAACCAGGCCGGGCGCTTTGAATTAGCCGTTAAAGACATGGATCTACAGGTTCCGCAGACCATACAGGGCATAATTGCCGCCCGCATGGACCGCCTTGAGGACAACCTGAAGCAGACCATGCAGATCGCGAGTGTGATTGGTCGAGACTTTGCGTTCAGGCTAATAAAGTCTATCACCGGCATGCATGATGAACTGAAAAAGTGTTTACTCAATCTTCAGAGTCTGGAATTTATTTATGAAAAGCAACTTTTTCCGGATTTGGAATACATTTTCAAACACGCCCTGACCCAAGAGGTAGCCTACAACAGTCTGCTGGTTAAACGGCGCAAAGAGATACATGAACAGATCGGCCAAGCTATTGAACGGATATATTCAGATCGGGAGGAAGAGTTTTTTGAAATGCTTGCGTATCATTATTCCAAAAGCGACAACCAGGACAAAGCCGCCTATTACCTTAAGCAGGCTGGAATAAAGGCCATCAATAGCCATGCCGCACACGAATCCTTTAATTATTATCAGGAAGCCCTGGATGTCCTTTGCCGGATGGATGAAACACCGAACAATATAAAAGACCAGCTGGAAGTGATTGAAATGGCATACGCACCCATGGCGTACCTGGGTTATTTGACCAGATGCTTACCCATGATCAGCCGTGCTGAAAAAATCTATGCAAACCTGGGTGACGATCGGATGCTGGCAAAATGGCATTCTATAAGGGCCAAATACCACTCTTACCACGGGCATGCCCAGGAGGCATTATATTATTCCGAGAAATCCTTTGAGTTGGCCAAAAAAATTCAAGATGTGGATTTAATGGCCGAAACCGCGCCTGGTCTCCATCTCTCTTATGCCTTGGTTGGATCTCATGACAAGGCAATTAAAATCGACCTTCAGGTTGCTGAGTTACTTGAAAAAGCCGACCGTACAACAGAATTTTTTGGACATCCATACATTGCGTACTGTTGGCTCGGAGGGGGAGCCGGCTCGTGCTTAAGTTTGATAGGACAATTTGAACAGGCAATGGCCTGGTGCAAAAAAACACTTCAGGTCGCCCGTGAATCTAACAGTCAGATAACCTTGGGTTTTTCTGAATTTTATTACGGTTTGTTTTTTCACAACTTTGCTGACTTTAACCTAGCCAAAAAATACCTGCACAGCTCATTAACGCATTTTGACGAGATTAATTTTATCTCTGTAAAGGGTTGGACACTCAGCCTCTTGGGTTTATCTTGTTCCTACCAGGGGGACTTTACTGCGGCTGATGCCTATTTTGAACAAGCGTTTCATTTTTATAAAAACTCTGGAATCGAACTTGCGAAACCCCTAATGTACGCCGTTTCGGGTGCTCATTATTTTGAATCAACTGACCTTAGCCTGTCCCGTCAATCTCTTGAAAAAGCCCTAAACATGGCAAGGCAGCAGCATGCTAAATTTGATGAAAGCCTGTCCTTAATATACTTGGGGCGGACCATTGGAAAAATGGGTCTGACAGACCTGGAAGTCGGAGAAAAATATATTCTGGAAGGAATAAATACCTTTAAAAAAATGAAACTAAGACCGTATTTTTCCCAGGGATATTTATTATTAGGAGATATGTACACTGATGTCGGCCGGATAGATGAGGCGCGCAGATACCTGGAAAAAGCCAAGAGCAATTTCAAAGCCATGAAACTTGACTTCTGGTTAACCCGGACCCAAACAAGTTTAACAAGATTATAGAAAGATGCCATACAGCCTTCTATATGTCCTTTCAAAATTCATTTAATCCTCCTGGTATCCGAAAACAAATTTAACCAACCAAGAATTTGCTGGATTGCCTATATTTCTAATATATAAAAAGACTCAAAGAAAATTTATGCTGGTCAACTCAAGGTTTAAGTATTATTATAGAGAATAATAATAAACCAATACCATTCAAAGGAGCACGCCCATGACTGAAAAAAAATACAAACAGGTCTGCACTTGTGAAAACTGCGGGAACGAAGCGGAAATGGAAGTCACCTGCCAGTGGGTTGAAGTGGAAGAAGCTGAGAAAAAAAAGAAAACTTTGAAAGAACCCCAAAAGGTTAAAGGAACAGGTACATGCACCAACTGCGGCAATGAAGCTGATGCATGGGTTGACCTGTAATCCTTGTTGAGCCGCATCCCTGGGGTGCGGCACGCTCCCACTTTTGAGGCTGTCACGTTTTTCTCATGGTGGTAGTCGTTATTTAACTGCCGAGCAAAAAAAGAGGTTATTTATGCAGGAAATAATTATTGTCGGTATTGTCGTTGGAATTTACATTCTGCTTCAAACCTATATCCTCCCTAAAATGGGGATATCCACCTGAATGAGGGATGCCTGTCAGGTGACAGACAAAGACAAAACGAAAAAACAAACGCCTTTCGAAACCAATAAAATTAATTCAAAAAATTAATGACTGCGGCAAATCAACCATTATATCTCAAGTAACAAAAAACTTAGGGATTCTCTTCTTAATTATCAGAAACACAATACCTGATTGCGCTATTCAGAGATATAGTTTAATTAAGGATATTGGGTTTTAAGCTGCATTTATACGGAGGCTAAAAATTTGTTTGACAAGGCTGTTGAATTTGCCCGAAACGGCAAAGGGAGAAGGTTGCTGAACACTCTGCACCGAAAAGATTGTGTGTTAACCCGATCTGAACTGGAAGAGATTTTAAAAATATATCAAGAAACCGGCCTGCCAAAAGAAGTTGAAACCCTGAAAAAAAGACGAGGGCTTTTAGCTGAAGTCCAGTATGATATGTTGGCACAAAAGGTTTTGAACTGTTGCAGCGCTGAACATTTTGAAAATTTTTCCGATTCTTTGAGAAAACTTTTAAGCAGCGGTATGACGATGAACCCACTCAAGACGGACATTGAAAGCCTAACTGAACCGAAAAGGTAAGCTATCTTTCGTGGGAATTGCAACTCACATCATTCTGACAAAAATATGCTGGACCAGGCACAGGCCTTTTTGATCCAGAATCAGGCTGTGCAGGAAAGCATGTGTTCCTTTACAACATGGTAAAGGTCTTCAAATCGAAGGATGCCGGTTACCTCACCCGCGTTTTGAACGATCAAGGGCTGGTGAATTCCCATAACATATTCATGGAGTGCCTTTTCCATGGAATCGGATTCCTGGACATATTCATGGGGCTCCGGAATATGCATAATATCGGATATTTTGACATCTAGTCCGCGTTCACACAAATCCTTCATGGGTTCCTGCCAAAGATTAAAATCAATAATCGCTTTAAGGACATTTTCTTTTGTAAGGGTCCCATCTGTATAATTAGTGTTAAGTTTTTTATAATTGGGTTCAAGTGCTCTGAAAATATCAACCATGGTGACTTTTCCTTTAAAATCACCATTGCTGTCCACAACTAAAAGATCCCGGTGAACCTGTTTTTCT
Organism: Desulfobacteraceae bacterium; assembly: GCA_033851995.1. Taxonomy (GTDB): domain Bacteria; phylum Desulfobacterota; class Desulfobacteria; order Desulfobacterales; family Desulfobacteraceae; genus Desulfobacula. The sequence continues at coordinate 336,178 of JAWSVI010000007.1, forward strand.
TTTGCTGCCCCAGATTCAATAATATGAAAAGCGTCATACAATGTCTGGTCTTCTTTTATGGTTGCATAATCAGAGATCGGAGTCATTACGTCTTTTATATAAATATTTTTCATAGAACCTCCATCAGAAATAATACTTTATTTCATTTAAGTCATCAAAAAAAATAAAGCCGTTAAACCTGCCTTGTCCGATAGTAACGAAAAGATAAGTCTGCCGGAAGTTCATGTCAAAGTATTGATCAAAAAAAATATAGATAGCCGTCCGTTACATCTGATTCCTGAGTGATTGTGCTTCCACGTTTGAAGGATCTTTTTGCAGCACTTTGCTCAAATAATTATCTGCTTTATAAATCTGATCTTTTTCAATGAATATTTTTGCGATTTCCAGTTTGGGTTCAATAAGATGCCCCTGGTACTTATCAACTATCAAAAACTGATCAAGGGCCTTATCCACTTCGTCTAATGCTCTGTAAACATGTCCTGATTTAAGGACCAGATCATATTTTGACGGATATTCTTTTACCAAACCCTCCAGTAATTCCTTTGCATATTCATATTCACTATTTTCCATACAAAGATCAATGACCCGTTCCTTTATCTGCATGTTCCGGTTGATTCTGGAAATACCTTTTGAAAACAGATTTACGGCAGCAGCTTTTTGCCCCTGCTTGAGCAGTTTTTCGCCCAGCCCAATGGATTTTTCCAGATATTTTATCGTTAAAGACAAGACCTCCTGATGATAGCGGGCAGCTTTTAAAAGCTCTCCCCTGGCATGATACATCTCCCCTAAAGCGTGCCGTGTCACTGCATCCTGGTTATTTGCCTTTACTGCTTTTTGAAAAACTTTTTCTGCAGCAGAATGCTCGCCGATTTTAAGGTGAAGCGTACCTAACATCCTAAGCAGCCGGGAAGCCTTTGGTTTATACTCCAGTGCAAGCATGATCTGGTTGATTGCTTCATGAAAATCGCCGGCATCTTCATGTTCTTTTGCCTTTCGAAAGTGGATAGTAGCCTCATCCGGATTATTTGCCTTTTCAACAACATATCTGATTTTTTTATCCAGTGCCTCAAGGGTCAATGGCTTCAGAAGATAACCGTCAACTTGGATTTCAGCAACTTCCATCACAATATCCCTTTCTGCTTCAGCAGTCACCATGATTACCGGCAAAAGTTTTAATGCCTCATCTTTCCTGATGTAGTCCAAAAATTCCGATCCACTCATATTGGGCAAACGCCAGTCCAGAATCATCAGATCAATGGGATAACTTTTCAATATCGTGAGTGCTTCTTTGCAATCTCCTGCTGCTTTTAGATTTTTCCCCAGCTCCAGATGCCTCAGCATTTTCCGGATCGTTAATCGCATGCTTTTCATGTCATCCACCACTAGGATTGACATTTTATTTAAATCTATCATGATCCCCTTCTCCTGATATTTTATCCCCGTTTTTTTAACAGGTTTTCAACAACTTCTATTATTTTCTCTTTTGTACAGTTTTTTGTTAAAAATCCATCTGCTCCCAGTGACAATGCCTCTTTTTCATTTTCTTTTGATTCGTGGCCCGTAAAAATCAATACGTTAATATGTTTCGTTAGATGGTTCTCTTTTATGTTTCTGCAGACTTCAAAACCATCCATGGTAGGCATTGACAGGTCAAGAATAATGAGATGCGGCTTAAATGTCACTAATTTGATTCCAGCGGCAAAACCATCAGATACGGTTTCAATCTCCATCAGTGGTCCACTTAATAGTTTTTTTAAAAATTTTTGGATAACAATATCATCGTCAACAATGAGGATCTTTTTTGATTCCTTCTCAAAATCATCCAACTCTATTGGCATCTGGTTGTCTTTAAAAAATTTTTTTAAATCTTTAATCTGGATACGTTTATGGCCGCCAGGGGTGCTGTATGCATTAATTTTCCCGGAGGTTACCCACCTGTGCATGGTAGAGCGATCAACAGAACATATTTTCGCAGCTTTCGGTATGGTTAAATAATTTTTCATTTATATCTCATTTTCCCTCACCTTTATTTTTAAAACGAATGCAACATTTGCAACAAAAATACCCTACAAAATAAAATGAGTCAAGCCAAAAACTCAAATTTTATGAAAAAAAAGTTATAATTTTTGGCTTTTTAAATTTCATTTCCTACTGTCTCCCAAAATACAATTATTGATTTGAGTTTCATTTTTTATTTTGTTAAAAAATTGAGTAATGATCAAATTTATCATCACATCTTTGTTCTGCTGTTTTATTTTTTTCGGTTGCGAGGATACCAACCCACAGCTTGCAATCGAAGCAGGCATAGATGCGCTCAAGGCTGTTACGCTCAGTGACCGTGATGTCAAAATACTCGCAGCAAAGGCCTCAAAGCAATCTGATACAAAAAACCAGATTGCAAGCCCTGAAAATTCATATGGGAAACGACTTTTAAGGCTTGTTGGGAGCCGATATAATTCTGACAGTTACCAATTTGATTTCAAAGTCTATCTTTCATCCCGGGTGAATGCGTTCGCCATGGCGGACGGAACCATAAGAATATACAGCGGATTGATGGATATGATGAATGATGAAGAACTTTTTTTTGTCGTTGGCCATGAAATGGGCCACGTGGTCAAAAAACACATCAAGAAAAAAATTATGCTGGCATATGCCGCAAGTTCGGTTCGAAAAGGAATTGCCTCCCAGGAAAATGCTGCAGGTGATATTGCCAGATCTGCATTAGGCGGTTTTGTTCAGGCGCTTTTAAATGCCCAGTTCTCACAGGCGGAAGAGCGGGAGGCTGACGATTACGGCATTTCTTTCTTACAAAAAAACGGCTTAGATACCAATGCGGCAGTTTCCGCGTTAAAAAAACTGGACCGGCTTGGAAAAAATCATTCTTTTTTGTCCAGCCACCCCGAGCCTGCCCAAAGAGCCCGGCGTCTACAGGCTCAAATTGATCAGGTTGATTCACCTGGACAAACGAAGCCCCCGTCAATTCTGAATAAATTGATTGCCTGGTTCATCGCTTTTCTTTCATAAAATCATCGAATTAAAACCGGACATGACAAAACCAAGGAGGATAACAGCATGAGAAAAAAACAACCTCCAAAAAAACGTTCAGCCAAAAGAACTTTATAAGTGGAGGTATCCGGATTGCTTTATTTTATTAAAAACATTCTCCGGGCAGGATTTAAACGAAAAGGGGTCTCCCTTGTTTTTGCTTACCTGGCCCTTTTATTAATTTCGAGTGTTTCCATCACGCTGGTGGAACCGCCCGACTCCGGCCTGGCACATCTTGACCAGGCTTTATGGTGGAGCATTGTCACCAGTACCACTGTTGGATATGGAGACCTTTTTCCACTTTCAAATGCGGGAAAAATTGTGGCAGTCCTGCTGCCCATTACCATGGGAATTGGAATTGGTGCTGCATTTATTACACATGTTGCCTCATCGTTGATTGAAAGGAGAGATAAAAAAATGCATGGAGAAAAAGAATATACAAACAATGACCACATATTGCTGGTGGGTTTAACAGAGGAAACCGAACAACTGATAGAAGAAATTCAGAAAGATGAAACATATGCCAGCCAGGAGGTTGTCCTTGTAGCAGATATTGCACGGCATCCGTTTCCGAATCTGGAAAATGTATTTTTTGTTAAAGGTCGCCCGGACACCCTTTTTGCACTTAAAAAAGCCAATACCAAAGCAGCAAAACGGATTGTCATCCATACCGGAAGTGATGAAGAAACCCTGTTTGCACTTATCAATGCCCTTAAGCTGAAAAAGGAGACTTGCGAAATTACAGTCCGCTGTAAATCAACCCAGTCCCTGGATACTTTTTCCAGCGTACCGGGCGATTTTCAGGTTATCATGCAGATGACTGCCGAGATGATGGTCCAGGCCATGCAGGATAAAGTTCATATCCCTTTACAGACACTATTAAGAAACGATGCAGATGAAGAGATATATTATATCGTTACCCCGGATTCAGTCCAAAAAATTCCATGGTGGACGCTTCATAATTCTTTAAAGGAAAAATACAATTACCTGACCTTTGCCATGCAGACGACTGACGGCAAAATTATTGTGAACCCGAAAACAGATGAGACGATTTCCAAAGGAGACGGTATCTGGCTTATGGCTCAAAAAAGGCCGGTAAGCATCACCTGGACTTCCTAAGCGCTATTTTTATTTTCAGTCCCGGTTGACAAGATATATCCCTGTCCCAACCAGGGCCAGTGAAGTTAAAAGATGTATGGTCATCTGTTCATTTAGGAGCAGGCCACCTGCTATCACACCGAAAATAGGCGTTAAAAAAGTAAATGATGACATTCTTGATACGGCATAGTTACTGATCAACCAGAACCAGGTGAGATAGGTAATAAAAGCAATCCATACCACCTGGTAGGAAATGCAGGCGATATTCAGCACAGTTAAATCATGGATGCCGGGCTCCCCGAGAGCGACAGAAGCGATGGGAAGAATGAGTGCAGAAACCGAAAGCTGATATAATAATGTTTTTATCGGTGCGATGGAGGCAAGTGGCCCTGCCTTGATGACCACGGTTGTTGCGCCCCAGAAAATGGCAGCAGTAATCAGCATGATATCACCGATAAGGGTCTGCCTTGCAGGAAGGTTGAGTGATTCATTGAACGCAACAATGACCCCGACAAATGCCAGGACAAGGCCCAGAACCCTCACCCTGCTTATTTTTTCGCCTGGAATAAACATCTGGGCCCCCAGGGCAACTGAAAACGGGGCTGTATTTAAAAAAATAGTTGCCCTCGAGGCGGTTGTATACTCAAGCCCCCAGTAGATGAATATAAATTCAGCAGAAAACAAAACCCCTGCAATTATGCCCCACCATAACGTGCGATCCTTTTCAAGAACAGGTAATCTGCGAATCTTCATCCACAACAGCACAAGGATGGCTGCCCCTATGGAGCGCACTCCTGCCTGCAGTACCGGCGGGATATTTTCAATGGTCACTTTGATAACCACCTGATTAAATCCCCAGCTGGCACAGAGAATGATTAAAAAGGCAATTCCCTTGAAATCCAAAGCAGAATTATTAGGTTTCATAACGAATATTCATGCCCTTATTTATAGAAAAAAGCAATTAAATTAAGAGTCCGGCATTTTGAAAAAATAAAAACTGTTATGCTTGTAATTTTATTTTTTTGTGCCTGTATTTTTATAATACAACTGCTAAAATAAGAATGCTTTGAAATTGAAATGCTCAGGTGTTACCCAAAAGGATTTAAAGTTATAAAATGGAAAAAAATTTCACTTCAGGATTTATTGCAAATTTACCGGTAGCAGCAAGCGTAGCCGCATATGGGAGTGTCCTGGGCGTGCTTGCTGCACAGAAAATGCTGTTATGGACAGAACTCTTGTTCATGAATCTTTCCGTTTTTGCCGGGTCTGCTCAGTTTGTCATGGTTGATATGTGGAATCCACCATTGCCGGTTCTGGAAATCACCATGGCTGTGCTGGTGATTAATTTAAGATATCTACTGATCGGCGCATCCCTCAGGCCCATTTTCCTGGAGAAAAGTCTGTGGCATAAATTTACAATGATGCATCTTGTGGCGGATGAAAACTGGGCAGTAACAATGGCCGCACACCGTAAAGGAAAGGCAACCACATATTACCTTTTCGGCGGTGGAGTATGTGTCTTGTCTGCGTGGTGCGGGGGAACCCTTTTAGGGCACAGGCTTGGAGCAGCCATCAGCAACCCGGAGGCCTATGCCCTTGATTTTGCTTTTATTGCTGTATTTACAGCCCTGGCTTTCAGCCTGTGGCAGGGGAAAAAGAACATAATTCCCTGGCTGGCAGCTGCTGTGTTCGCCATTTCAGCAGAACACCTGCTTTCGGGGAAATGGTATGTTTTGATCGGTGGTGTCGGAGGGGCTATGATTGCAGCATTATCTGCTGGACAGGAGAATGAACAAATTGCAAATAATGAATAACAACACAACGGTGATCCTTGTCATCATCTGCTCTGCCCTGGTAACCTACGCGTTAAGGATCGGGGGCCTCCTGCTTGCAGAGCGTCTGCCGTCCTCCGGCCGCTTTAAAGTCTTTATGGATGCACTCCCCGGAACACTTCTTTTGTCACTTATCGCACCAGGTATTGCCGCATCGGGATTCTGGGGAGGATTCGCAGCGTTTTGCACTGCTGGATGCACCTATAAAACAGGCAATGTCTTTATGTCCATGTTAGTAGGGGTAGGTATTGTTGCTATAAGCCGCCATTTTTTTTAGTGATCAAAAACATGCCGAAGATATTATGATTTACTTACATTACAATGTGAAATTTTAAATTCACATTGTAATGACGCCCGCTTCTTTGCTACACTATCTGAAATCACTAAAACTCGAGCAAATTATGTTTATTAAAAAATTATCAGGCGTTACAGCCTTTTGTATATTTTTAGCGTATTTTTTGAGTACATCTGCCTTTTGCGCAGAAAATAAATGGCTGCACAAAGAGCCTTTGAAACTGGTGGTCACAAAGAACACTGCGCCCTGGGCATATGCAGAAGATGGGCAGGTTAAAGGGATCGATTATGAAGCCTTGCAGGAAATCGCCAGGCGGATGGGATTCACTTTTCAGCTTGAACCGTTCCCATTCAAACGCTCATTTTCCTACATTAAAAAAGGACAGCGGGATGGAATTCTCCTTTTATACCATACCAGGCAAAGGGAATCTGTGGTTTTATACTCCAAAGACCCCATGCATGACAGTACCCATTATGTCTTTGTAAAAAAAGGAAACGAATTTGCGTTCGATTCAATTCAAAATCTGTATGGAAAGCTTATCGGTAAAAACAGGGGTTTTGCCATTAGTGATGAATTCGACAAGGCAGTTCTTGATAAAAAAATCAGGATACAGGAAGTGGATTTCCGGGAACGTTTAATTAAAATGATTGCGACCGACAGGATTGATGCCTTTGTTTCCAACTACGCAAGTACAAAATTAGAGCTTAAACGACTGGGACTTGTAAATCAGGTGGTTCATTTGCCCCGGCCATTGACTAAAAAGGGTGTTTTTTTTGCGTTAAGCAAAAAAGCATCGAATGTAAAAAACAAGACTGAATTTCTTAACACCTTATCCAAAACCCTTCGAGATATTAAAAAAGAAGGGCTTTATGATAAAATCGTGGACAAATATCTTGATTAAAACCTGATCTTCTAAAAAGGGGTGAACACCTCTCTGCCGTCTCTGGCATCAAACAATATCTGGGAAACTTTTCGGACTTCAGGCGTATCGTGAACCCCTTTGGGCTGTTCCTGTTTGTTTTTCGTTGGATCTAAGCGGCAATTTTCCATACATTTTCTGACCTGGGCGCGTTTCCTCTCAGAAAGGTACATGCAATCTCCTTATTCAGGTTAAGGGGAAATAAAATCAAGTGATTTTAACGTTTATTGCACTTGCCGAATAAGTTTTCAAGTACTTTTATGCCTTCCAAAAACCATTGCCGTATCCCTGCCTGATAAAAAAAAATCAACATACTTCCTCTTCATAGAGGATAAAAACATAAAAATACAGTCGTCAAAGGGGTGACTTTTGTTGATTTATATCAATGTTATCTATTAAAGGTTGTGATAATGATTAACAAAAACAGGAACTGAATACTGATTTTATCCTTTTGGAAAAAGGAAACCTGAAGATGATTAACATAGATGAACTTAAACTTTCTAATAAGTTTTTAAATATATTATTGCAGAACATCGATACGGCTGTTTTCATTGCTGATGAAAATCTTCGGATTCACCAGTTTAACGACAGTTTTTTAAGATTATTCGGCCAGCTCGGCCCCAGCGGCCCAAACCTGGTGGATGCAACCTTTGGTGCGGCTTCGGGTTGTATCAATACGTTCAATGAAAAAAAACCGTGCGGAGAAACCTCTGCCTGCAGGTTCTGCCTGATAAAACAATCACTTTTGCAGACATTAACCAGCCAGGAGCCCATGGAAAAGCAATTTTTCGACCGCATTTTTCATATAGACGGACTTCCGGTCCAAAAATACCTGGAATTCACTTCCAGACCAGTCACATTTCAGGATCAGAAAATGGTCCTGGTTTTTGTGTATGATGTCACTCGTATTGAAATCTCTAAAATTGAGCTGGAAAAAAAACAAAAGCAGATTGATATTGACCTGGAAAAAGCCGGCGAGGTCCAAAAAAACCTGTTGCCAAAAAACGTTCCGGACATCCCCTCCATAAGAGCAGACTGGTTTTTTGAGCCCTGCCTCACGGTTGGAGGAGATATTTTTAATATCTACAGGGAAAATGATTCCCATGTCAGTGCATATATGCTTGATGTCTGCGGGCATGGTGTTTCCGGGGCAATGATTGCAGTAACCGTAAAACAGTTTTTAGATCAGCTTCATGTCCAGGGCCTGGAGCAGGGTGCACCATTTTCTCCTGAAAAGATATTAAATCTTCTGGAAGAAGAGTTTCCCTTTGAAAGATTTGACTGCTATTTCACCATTGCCTATGTCCAACTCAATGTAAAAACAGGCCATGCATCTTATGGCTGTGCAGGACATGTCCCCCCGGTGATTATAGGGCCAAAAAACAAATTTGAGGTGTTGGACCGACACGGAACAATTATCGGACTGGGTCAGGAGCCTCCTTTATCTCAATATGATACCCAGTTAAAATCAGGAGATAAAATCATTCTATATACAGACGGCCTCACAGATTATTTTGGTGAAAAAGGCGCTGCCGAAAACAAAGACCATTTTTACAATTCTTTAATGAAAAGGACTGCCTGCCCTGCAGATCAAATTGTTAAAGGTGTCATGGCCGATCAAAAAGCTTTGCGGGCTGACCGCCAGATCGATGATGACATCAGCCTTTTGGTAATTGAATATACCGGGGCGTAAATGCAGGAGTTTATTTTTTTATAAACATTTTTGTCGAATTTTGATAAAGATTGATAAACTATCAAAAATTCAATCAAAAATGGAATATAAAATATGGACACCAAAACCCTGAAGAAAAAAAACCTGATTTCTCAATGGGCATTTGATACCCGCCCGATTCTCGGAAGACTTCATTTGTGGCTTGAAGATGTGAATATTGAATGGATCAAAGGCCATCATAAAGACGAATTAAACGATTCTATTTCCTTTACCGACGACAGAACGGAAAGAATGCTGGCCATGACTTCTGCAGTCACCGCCCTGGGGACAAAATTATTCGGACGTTTTGGTGAAGGTGCCGGTCTTGAAAAACAGGAGCTTAATCTTGTTAAAAAAGATGCCGATGCCATTTCAGCCTATACCATGAGCGAAAGCCTCTGGTATCTCTCCAGAACTTTGCCGGAAAACCATGCCATCATGGTATGCCTGGGTGAAGGCCTTATGCCCAAAGCCGGAGAAACAGAAGAGATGGGCGCAAACCCCCTGCTGGGCTTTGGAAGAGTCTATGCAAGGCCTCAGGTAGCTAAATTTCTTGAAAACAGCGTGCTGAGAATGATCAATGACAAAGCGTATGCATGGGAAGACTTTAAGCGGGCAATTGCGAGAAAAGGAATTACAGTCTGGGGTGCCGCCATTGACACTCTGGAAAACACATCCAGGTTTGCAAAAGGGGAAGAAACAGGCCCCTTAACTATTCTTCACCTGTTTGATCAGCCCCTGGCCATCACAGACCAGTATGAAGGATATGTCGGTACGCTTGTTCTGCCCAAACAAGTTGTGGAAACTGCGGAACAAGACTCCCTGCTGCTGAATTATTTCACCCCCAGACAAAAAGTTGTAGAGGCCATTAAAAAAACCTATCCAGGCATCCAGCCTTCAAATATTCATGTATGGACCCTCCGTGGCGAAAGTAGGAAACCCCGCATTGGTAAAATCTGGGAACAATGGCAGGAGCAGGGTGTGCACCTTGTTGACGAAAACTGGGCAATGCCGACAGGAATTGCACCTTTTACCGATTCAGGAACATATACTCCAACGTTTGCAGTTAAATCCTGGGAGGACGAGGACGGACAAACTCACCTGTTCCTGGTTGATGGTTACGCAGCGTCAGCAGAAGCCATTCAGGCAGGCAGTCTTGCCACCATACTTGATGTGGATGTATCCCTGGCGGTTTTATCCTCCAAATTTGCACTGGATTTTGAAAAAGATGCCGCCAGCATGAAGCTGGACCCGGATGCAGAAGATTTTGACCGCCTCCTGAAAAATGAATTTTTCCAAGAAGAGATCAGTGATGATCTGATAGAAACTTACCGCCAAAGTATTTACCTGGCCCGTAATGCAGGTATTCCCCTGAAGAAAAGAACCATCTCCGCCGATGATGTTTTTTCAGAAAAAAAATGGCAGGCCCTTGCCACATCCGGGTATATGCTGCCGGACCCCTATTCGGGCTGCCCGGGCGTAACCCAGATTTCCGAAGGCACCTATTCTGTTACGGTACGAATGTCCAGCAAAACTGCGGACAAAAAAATAACCTTTGCATTGAGATTGCTTGAAAGCCTCGAAGAGAGCAAACTGGTTTTTTCTCCCCTCCTCAACCGTTTTCTAAAAGGGGAAGATTTCATGACCAGGGCAGTCAAAATCTCGGATTCCGGAAGAATTAGAAATGAGCTGCAAACTCTTTGTACGGATGCACTGGAACATTATGGAGAAAAAGTTGTACTTCACTTTTCAAAAATTCCGGAAGCCACCATTTCAAAAACAGAACAAGAGACCCTGAAAAATATCCTGATCTGGTATAAAAACAACTACCCTGTCTGGTTTGAATGGCTTGAATTGAACAACTAATGGAGAAAAAAAATGAATGAATTTAAAGTCACTTTCCCTGGAAATAGAAAAGCAAATGTGGCATTCAACGGGTTTGAGGTAAAAACGGATCAGCCTAAGGACGAGGGAGGAGATGGGACTGCACCAGAGCCTTTTGCTGTTTTTCTATCCGGCCTGGCTGCCTGTTCAGGAATTTATGCGAAATCCTTTTGTGATTTTAGAAAAATTGATACTGAAGGAATGCACCTTCACCTGGATGTATCCCGTAAAGAAGGTCAAAAACTCATAGAAGAATTGAATATTACACTTCACGTCAATCAGCAGTTTCCGGAAAAATACATCAAGCCCATCATTAAAGTTATAAGCGGATGTGCCGTAAAAAACCAGCTTCATCCGGATATAAAAACTAATATCGCCATAGCCTACCTTCAAAGCTAAGGGGCAGGAAACAGAAAATTAAACCTACCCCTGGGTTCTTAAAAAATTATCCAGCGCTTCAATCAGAATATTAGAAAGGGGTGTTTCTTTTTCTTCTGCCAGTTTTATCACTCTTTCAGCCATGGCGCAGGGAAGTTCAATGGTGATACTTTGTGTTGGATCACTGCATTCATTTAATATTGATTCGTTATCCATATTTTTCTAATAATCTCATAGTTAACTTTGCTTTTTATTGTCTTATTCATGAAAGCCATCAATACCCCAGAGTAAGTATAAAATCAATTAAAAATCAGGATATCTTAAAGACAGTGCAAAGCTTATTTTTCTATGATAAAATGCTGGATTATATTCGTTACACATAATTCATACCATTATTTTTTTGGCTTGATCTCTAAACTTGGGAGGGAAAATGGCCCTGTCTTTTATGGAAGGAAATGAAGCACTTGCAAGGGGCGCTATTGCTGCCGGGTGTGATTTTTTTGCCGGGTACCCCATCACACCTGCAACAACTATTTTTAACAGCATGCTCAATCTTCTTCCCACAAGAGGAGGTATCTGCCTTCAGGGAGAGGATGAAATTGCATCCATGGGGTATTGCATCGGTGCATCAATGGCCGGAAAAAAAGCATTAACAGCAACCAGCGGCCCAGGCATCAGCCTGTACAGTGAGCAGATTTCTTTTGCCATTGGAAGCGAAATCCCTATGGTTATTGTTGATGTTCAGCGCCTTGGCCCCTCGACCGGATCAGCAACCCGTGGAGCCGATGGCGACATCCAGTTTTTAAGATGGGGCAACACCGGCGGAGTACCGGTAATTGTACTGTGCCCCAAAGATGCCCTGGACTGTTATGTCCTGGCTGTTCATGCTTTCAATTTTGCAGAAGAGTTCAGGTGCCCTGTTTTTATTGCATCCAATAAAGAAATCGGACTGACAAAAGAGAGTGTGGACATTGAGTCTGCCCCCCTCCCCCCGATTGTAGAGAGAACCAAATTTTCAGGGGAGAAGTTTCTCCCGTTTAAAGCATCCAGAGACAGTGCGCCGCCTTTTCTTCCCATTGGTGGGGATATCCTTGTAAGGCAAACCTCATCCACCCACGGGCCAGACGGATATATCACCATTGATCCGGACATTATCGCCTCCACTCAAAGGCGCCTCCAGGATAAAATATACAAGGCCCAAAATAGGATCACACTATTTGAAAAAAATATTATACCCGATTCCGATACGCTCATTATCAGTTACGGTATTACGTCCCGGGCTGTAGACGATGCACGGGCTCAACTCAAGGAAAAAGGGAAACAAGTCTCTACTATCTGTCTCAAGACTTTATGGCCTGTACCGGAAGATCTTCTAAAAAAAACAGCAACAAGTTTTAAACGTATCGTGGTTATTGAAATGAATATGGGCCAGTATATTCATGAAATTCAGCGGGTTCTTTGCGATAAAAAAATAGAATTCTACGGCCGGATGAACGGACTTTTAATCCCACCCTCTAAAATCATGGAGGTCATTGAAAATGGTTGATTTCCTCAATAAAAAAAGGCCTCCGGTGTATTGTCCTGGTTGTACTCATGATAAGATCACCACAGGACTTGATAAAGCCTTCCAGGTCTTAAATCTTTGTGCAGACCAGATTGTTATTGTAACCGACATTGGCTGTTCAGGATTATTTGACACATTTTTCAACGTTCACGCCCTTCATGGAACCCATGGCCGGGCTCTTACCTATGCAGCAGGTATCAAGCTTGCACGACCTGAGTTAAACGTGATTGTCACCATGGGGGACGGTGGCCTGGGTATTGGTGGGGCTCATGTATTAGCGGCCTGCCGGCGAAACCTTGATTTGACCCTTATTATTCTCAACAATTTCAATTTTGGAATGACTGGCGGCCAGTATTCAGCAACAACACCGACAGATGCCATAACCGGTTCAGATTTCCTGAATCAGGCCGAGATTCCTCTGGATATCTGTGCCATAGCCAAAAGTGCCGGTGCTACATACATTGACCGATGCTCCGGCTTTGACCCCGAGCTTCACCAGAAACTTGGCAGTGCCATTAAGCATAAAGGCTTTTCGATTATTGAAACTTTAGGCATGTGCACCGGTAGATACACAAAAAAGAACCGTATCACGCCAAAAACGATTAATGGGATTATTGATGCATTGCCCAAAGCAGGCGGTCCGGTCAAAAAAAATCTCCGCCCGGAATACGGACAGCGCTATCGTGAGCTTGCCGGCGAAAAGAAAGATTTATTTAAACCCGTATGCATTAAAAAACAGGTTGAAGTTGAGGACTATTCCAGGCAGGAGGTGGTCATCCTTGGCAGCGCAGGAATGAGAATTGTTACTGCCGGTGAACTCCTGTGTCATGCCGGGCTTTGTGCAGGCATGCACGTCTCTTTAAAAAATGATTACAATATCACTGTCCTGAGGGGACAGTCTGTAAGCGAAATCATGATTTCTCCGGAAAAAATCAGGTATACCGGCATAACCAGCCCTACTCTCGTTGCTGCATTGAGCAATGAAGGAGTGGCACGCAAAAAAGAAATTTTCAAAACCCTTAAAACAGATACCATCATTCTGAAAGAAAAAGATGTGAAGATCCCCCAAACCGCGGCAAAGATAATTGACATTAATTTCAAACAGATGGGAATTAAAAAATTAGACTGGGCTCTGGCAGGCCTTGGAATTATGGCGGCAAATAATAAAGCCCTGAACAACCGGATGCTAAAATGTGCCCTCACCTCAAGGTTCTCCGAACCCCATAGAAAAAATGCTTTAGAAGTCATTGAAAAAACAAAACAATTCGCCTTTTAAAACCAGTATGAAAACTTTTTCTTAAAGCATAAAGACGTGGAACACCTGCTTTAAATATCCATACCCTGTTCCCCCTCTGAAATTGGTAAATTTTTGTATTAAAAGTATGAAAAAAAATTCATATCCATGGAAACTCTCTTTCAAGCATTTGCTAACTATTTTCCAATAAATACTATAAAAACAGCATGTTCAACTTTTTTTTAAAATCCCATTCCAGGTTGGCACGAAAATAGCTTTATTCTTTAAAAATTCTTCAAAGATTTTGCAGAAAATTTACGAACAGATTTATATCAAAATTTTATATACAGCGCTTAGGAGGAAACCTATAGCATGAACGATTTCTTACAAAGTCTTCGCAGCAGCACTGCAAGAAACCAACGAACGGGGATAACCAGAAAATCACAAGACCATGAATATCATTCGGCAAACCAACATTATCAGTATTATAATGGATATTATAACAACAATGCGGCCCAGCCCGCCCAGCCGTATCCCGCACAACCGTATCCTGCGACCCAGACTGCGGTTCAAAGTGATGACCACAACATATCGTCATTACTTCTGGCAACCATTGAGAGCTTATCCAGGCAGGTGGAGACCCTTGTGACCAGTCAAAACCAACTGATTGCTGCTCAGGAAAAAACCGCTTCAGTCATAGGGCGGCAAACCCGTGCCATTGAAAAAATTGTGGCTCATATTGATACATTGCCAGACAACTGGATTGAAAAATCACAAGAATTCAGTTAGGATATATCCTTAAAATTGAATAACTTATTTGATCAAATCTCACCATTGATCACTCTTTGGGCAAGGTCAATTAATGCGTTCACCCTCAGGTTCCAGGACTCGAAACGTTTATCCTGTGTCTGCCCGTTAAAATAGCGGTAATAAATCTGCTGAACAATGACTGCCAGGCGAAACACTCCAAAGGCATGATAAAAACTGAAATTCGATATCTTTCGCCCGGAAAGGTTCTCGTATTGCTGCAGCATTTCTTTGCGCGTAAGGGCTCCCTTGGCATTTGAAGGCACATCCCGCCATTTGTTCAGGATATCCGGGTCTCCAGCCTCAACCCAATATCCCAAAGAACAACCAAGATCCATCAGTGGATCTCCAATCGTTGTCATCTCCCAGTCCAGGACCCCAATCACTTCAAATGGATTCACAGGATCCAGAATAACATTATCAAATTTAAAATCATTATGAATAATAGCCCCTCTTCCTGTATCCTTCGGCATATTATCCACCAACCAGGACATGACATCTTCAGCATCCAGTGATCCAGGAGTTTTGGCAGCCCGATATCTACCACTCCACCCCTCTACCTGCCTTTTGACATATCCTTCAGGCTTTCCAAAGTTCCCTAAGCCGATTTTTTCATAATCAATGGCATGCAGTTCATACTGAACTTTAAGAATGGTTTCAAACAGACGGCTTGTATTTTCCGGTGTCATCTGCAATTCTTGGGGGATGCTTTGCCGAATGATAATGCCGTTGATGCGTTCCATCAGATAAAAAGGGCTGCCCAGAATACTTAAATCCTCAGTATAGACAAGCGGTTTAGGGCAATAAGGGTAAACATTTTTAAGTGCACTGAGTATTTTATATTCCCGGCCCATATCATGGGCACTTTTGGCTTTAGTGCCATGTGGCGGACACCTGAGCACCATCTGCTTTTCTCCAGCATGGACAAGATAGGTTAGATTTGAATGGCCGCCGGGAAACTGGCTGATAGTCATTTGCCCGTCAATGCCTTTAATCTCATCACGAATAAAAGAGTCTACTTTTTCAAAAGGCAGTTCTTCGCCTTTTCGAATGCGGGATGCTTCATCAGTCAATGCCATGGTATTTTCCTTTATTCTTAATACCAGATATCAAACCCGGTCTTTTTTTTGGGTTTCTTTTTTCAGCTCTCTCACAGACGTAATGTGTTGATTAAAAATCAATTATATTAACCTTGTAGAGCTGTCAACACATTCATTTAACAGTTATTTTAAATCCATCCAAAGCAAATTTTCAAAAACATCCATTTTGTCTTAACGGATGAAACAAGCATCTTTCAGACTCAAAAAACATTTTAACTCCCACTGAGGCAAATGGAAAAATAATTTAAGATATTGACAGGTCTAATCTATTCAATTTATAAGTAATTTTATCAATATTGGTTAATGCAGTTAATATTTTTTATATAAGGAGGGAGGTTATGATCAAAATAAAGTTAACTTTGATGATTCTTTTCATTACTTTTGGTATGGCACTAACAACCAATTCGAAAAATATGGATATGACAGGAACATGGAGACTGAAAGTGGTCACGGGAAATGGCCAAGGCAGCCCTCAATTCATATTAAAACAAAACAACGGCCTTCTTTCAGGACGTTATATAGGCACTTTTGGAGAATCAGATCTCCAGGGGAAAATCCAGGGAAACCGATTTGAAATTTTTTTTGAAGCTGGAGGCATCAGTATCACATATAACGGTCAGGTCTCTGCCAATCAAATTGAAGGGAAAGTTGTATTCGGAGAATACACAAAAGGAAATTTTACCGGCAAAAAACTTTAGCCTTCCAATTTAATAAGCTTTTCTTATTTTAAACCCAACCACCCCATTTCACTTCTGCATTAATATCAGCATCCCCCAAACAAAAACCACTCACATCATTTAAACAGTTGACATGCTTAATTGCTAAATTTATAAACATTTAATGGACCTGAATTTACTAATAACATTCCTATTTATCCACGCGGATTGTAAAACATAATGATTCCGATAAAAAAAAGAATAACTATCTCAATAAAATTTATACAGCAAATCTGATCAAATAATAATTTTCAAAATTTTCCTTATGGCCTTAATTCTTGCCGGCACACTCACCATGAGTGCGGGCGCTTCCGGAACCCTTGTCACTTATTCAGGAATAGTGGATGGAAACACCTGTAAAGGTGATGTGGATTTCGGTGCCTGCGGCAGCGCCACATTCACGGAAAAAAAATAAACACCACGCTCAGAGAATTTATAATTCTTTTTAAATACAAAGCCCCTGTAAAGTTGAAACAATTTCACAGGGGCTTTGTGCATTTTCTAAATTTTCACAGCTATCAGCAGAAAAAATTTATTTCTTTTTCTTATCTTTGAGTTCCATTCCGGCAATCTCTTTAACGATATTTTTACAATTTTCAATATCATACTGGCCGTAAATGGCGATCTGTTCCATAATCGGAGATCCACCACCGTGCATCGCGCCGTAAGAAATAGCACCACTTGCACCGGAGTTGGTGTAATCGTAAAAAATCATCCAGAATTTAATCTGCTCTTCCACAGACATGCTCTCGCATCTGGTCACATATTTTTTAAGCAGTTCACTGGTTTCCGGATTCTTGAAATCACCTTCATGCGGAAAAGTGGCTGGCATACCGCCTGCAATTTCACACAGAATCTGCTGTTCTTTAAATACAGCTTCTCCGGTAATGCAGCGACCGACATTGGCATAAATTGAATCAGGAATGCAGGCACCCGGACCATATGGCATTTTACCTACGCCTGGAATATAAACTTTGGCTTCACCTTTATCTGATGCTGTATAACCGGCAGCATATCCCAGCTCAGCAATGGTGATCAATTCAGAGATCTTTTCCCTGACATGAGGAGCCTTCTCAATACCATTGACTTCGGCAGCCAGAGCAGCCATTCCAATCAGCATATCACCAACAGCCGGTTTACATCCTGAATAGGAATGTCTGTGGAACAATGCGAACAGCAGGGCGCAGATACCGCCGTGCTGATATTCACCACAAAGGAATACCCTTTCCCAGGGAACAAATACATCATCAAAAATGACATAGGAATCAACGAAAGCCCAATCAAACCCTCGCTGGAAATCTTCTCCGCGTTTTCTCATGTTATGCGGAGACAAGACCTGTTTAACATCCGGGTGATCTGCTTCAATGGCAAATGCCACAGCATAGTCACCTTCATCTTTTCCAAGAGCACGTGTGGGCAGAACCAGAATTTCGTCTGCAACCGAAGCGAACGTGATATGAACCTTGCATCCTCGAACCACAATGCCTTTGTCATTTCTTTCAATTACATGCAGGTACTGGTCCGGATCTGGCTGTTCTGCCGGGCGCAGCATACGCTGACCTTTTACATCTGTTTGGGCACAGGAGCCCACCAGATCTTCTTTCTGTACCCACTCAAGCCATTTGAGAAAATTCTGATGATACTGGGTTTCGCCTTTATTAATTTTATCTGCTTCAAAGGAAACACAGTTGATGGCATTCATCGCATCAACGCCCATGCAGCGACCAATACACTGGCTGACTTTCTGGCAGTACATACGGGTCATATCCTGTTTTTTATGCAGATCATCGGTATTTTGATGAATATGGGTGAAGCGGTTGATGGTTTCGCCAGTCAAATGACTTTTAGCGGTAGTGATGTCCTGAAGCTCAGGGTCCTGGGCCAGATCAAATGTTGCGCCGATAACATTTGCAGCATCAATAAGAGATTCATGATCCCTGGGAATCAATTCACCATCAAGGTAGAGGTTATTGTTCATTGTTTTCAGTTTTTCAAGGTATTCTTGTTTTGTGCGCATTCACTTTCTCCTTATTAAAATTAAAACAGATTTTATTTCATCTATCTTTTTCAAACTTTTTCTTTCAAGCCTGTAGAAACGTCCGTTTCCACTCCCAGATAATCCTCAACAAACTCAATAACAAAATCAGCATACTTGTCCACAGATACTCCGCGGGTCCGGAACTTTGATCGTTTTAGATACCAGTTGGCAAATAATGCCTTGATCATCTCGGCTGTCAAAACAACATCCCGCTCAACAAAAGCCCCCTGCTGCTGTCCCTGTTCAAGGATGGACTCCAAAAGTGTTTCAGTGGCAAGATCCCCTTCTATGGCTTTTTCTTTCTCTTTCCTGTTTAAATTTTTGGCTTCCATAAAAGAGAAATAAAACCAAGGCTGCATAATTTCACTTAAAAAGACGTGGGTTCTGATCAACGCTTTTATTTTATCCAGTGGATTGTCATATTTTAAAATTTCTTCATCGATGATCCGGCTGGCTATTTCCCTGCCCTGGCTTTGAAGCATGGTCAGAAGATCATCTTTGCTGGTAAAATAAGCATACAAAGCCCCAAGACTGATCCCGGTTTCCTGCCGCAAATCCCTCATGCTCATGGCCTGAAATCCTTTTTTATTACTGATCTTTAGTGCGGCTTTAAAAATTTTATCCAGGTTTTTTATAACGGTTTTTTCTTTTTTTATCCGAATACTTTCGCGGTTCTCAGCAATTATTTCTAAAAATATTTCCTGCCATGAACGCGTCATCATTTTTTTAAATTGTTTATAATCCATGATTATAAAATTACAGGAGCAATTTTGTTCTGTCAATAAAAAAATAACGTACGTTCGTTTTTTAATAGCAACGCACAAAAATAAAATTGATTATAATATTAATGTATTAGCAGTAGAGAAAAGGAGCAGAAAGGAATTCCCTGGCAGAAAAAAATATTTCTACCAGGGAATTATTATGAATAATCACACTGATTTATTTACCAGTGAAATTGGGCTTACGTTTTTCAAGGAATGCGGCCATTCCTTCTTTTTGATCTGCAGTCCCAAAAAGCATGCCGAACAGATCCTGTTCGATACAGATGCCGTCTTTCAAAGACACATTGAGACCTTTACGCATGGCAACTTTGGCAGCTCGGAGAGCTATCGGAGGCCTGGACATGAGCAGTTTGGCAAATTTAGTGACTTCATCCTTAAGCGTATCTGGAGAAACCACACGGTTAACGATCCCTACTTCCAGTGCACGGTCAGCTTTAACCATGGCCCCAGTCATAATCATTTCAGCGGCAACAGAGTAGTTGATAAGACGCGGCAGTCTTTGAGTTCCGCCACCACCAGGTATAATACCCAGGGTAATTTCAGGCAGTCCTACAACCAAATTATCCGCAGCAATCCTGAAATCGCAGCACAGAGCCACTTCCAACCCGCCACCAAGAGCATAACCAGACATCATTGCAATGGTTGGTTTTCCAAGATCGGCCAGGCGTTCAGTAGCCGGAATAATCCCGTCAGTAAATTTATAAGAGTCTGCAATATCGCCGGTTGACATCTGATCGATATCAGCACCTGCAGCAAACACTTTATCACCACCGGTAATAACCAGGACGCGCACATCGTCATCCATGGCAACATCTTCAGCCACTTTGCCGATATCACCAAAAACCTCTGAATTCAAGGCATTGAGTTTATCCGGCCTGTTGATCTGTGCCCATGCAATGCCGTCTTCCTTGGTGTAAATTACAGTTTTAAGATCCACTGATAATATCTCCTTCTGGATGCTTATTTTTTGCTATAATCGTACCAGCCTTTGCCGCTCTTCTGGCCGTACTCGCCTTTCACATAATGCTCTACAACGCTTGGTTTAGGCAAGTCTGCAGGATCTCCACTTTCTCTAAAGTTTTCAACACCCATGGTGTAGGCCAGATCAATACCGGTCAGATCATTAAGAGTAAACGGCCCCATGGGGTGCCCAGCACCAAACACACAGGCTTTATCAATGTCTTCCACAGAAGCAACGCCCATTTCCAGCATCCACAGCGCTTCATCCGTAATAACTTTGAAAATCCGATTTAACAGGAAACCAGGGACTTCTTTTTTAACATGAACAGGCACCTTATCCAATTTCTTGCACAAGTCCATGGAAATCTGGGCAGTTTCATCAGACACGTGCGGTCCCTGAACAACTTCAACAAGTTTCATTACCAGTGCCGGGTTGAAAAAATGCAGATTGCATACTTTGTCAGGACGACTGGTAAAATCCGCAATTCTTGAAGACACTATAAAAGAACTGTTCGTGGCAAGAATCGCATGCTTGGGAGCAAATTTGTCAAGATCTGCAAAAAGTTTGCTTTTGATATCCAGGACTTCAATGGCTGCTTCGATAACGTAGTCAGCATCCTTTACGCATTCTTCCAGGCTGTTTGTAAAGCTTATTCTTTCACGGACAGCCTTGGCTTCTTCTTCAGTCATTTTGCCTTTGGCAACACGGCCGGGGAGATATTTATCAACAAATGCATCAGCTTTGTCCAACATATCCTGGCTGATGTCAGAGCATTTCACAGTGAAACCTTTGATTGCGCAGTGAAGGCTGATCTGGTGACCCATATTTCCAGCACCGATGATTGCTATATTTTTAATGTCATCAATATTCATTTTTTACTTTCTCCTTTTATTTAATATTAAAGTTGAAGATTTTCTATTACAGTTGCTACACCCAGTCCACCACCACAACAGGATCCGAATATCGCATAGCGTCCACTGTTACGGATCATATGACGCATGGCGAACATACAGATTCTTGCTCCGGAAGCTCCGTTGGGATGACCAAAAGCAATAGCACCTCCGTAGGGATTCCATTTTTCCATATCAACTTTTTCGCCTGTCTGGTTTTCAATTTCTTTTGCTACAGCCAGATTCTGTACGGCAAATGCCTCGTTACATTCCATAACATCCATGTCGGACAATTTCAGACCCGCGCGCTGAATAGCTTGCGGCATAGCATAAGCAGGGCCGATACCCATTATTTTGGGGTCACATCCGTAATCGGAACCTGACAGCCATTTGGCCATTGGTGTGTAGCCCAATTCTTTGGCTTTTTCAGCAGACATCATAAGGACGTATGCAGCACCGTCATTCTGTCCGGAAGAGTTACCCGCAGTAACCGTGCCGTCTTTTTTAAATACCGGACGGAGTTTTGCCAGGCCTTCAAGAGTTGTCTGAGAACGGGGATGTTCATCAACATCAAACACTCTTTCAGGAGTCTTTCTTGTAGCCGGGAAAGTAACCGGGATGATCTCATCTTTGAAATAGCCAGCATCCACGGCAGCTTTGGCACGCATCTGGCTGTTGTATGCGAACTCATCCTGAGCTTCTCTGGAGACATCATACATCTCTTGGAGATTTTCTGCAGTCAGGCCCATTCCGATCTGCCCTTCGGGATTGGGAGAATTCTGCTGCATAATGGGCATGGGAGGAGTCAGTTTGTGCGGGGGGGTGCAAGATGGGAATTTAAACGGCATTTGGCTATAGGCTTCAAAACCGCCTGCAATAACAACATCCGCCTGATTTGCAAGAATTTTCCACGCAGCATGATTAATAGAATCAATGGCACTGCCGCACTGCATTTCAACATAAGATGCAGAAGTCGTATCGGGCAGGTCTGTTCTCAGCATGGTATGACGAGCCGGATTCAAAGAATGGGAACAATGAAGGGCGGAACCCATAAACACACTGTCCACATGAGTTTTTTCATGAATTTTGGTTTTATCCAGAAGACCTTGAAGGGCAACCCCCCCGATCTGGGAGGCGAACATATCCTTCAAAGATCCACCTAAGCGTCCGAATGCGGTACGCACACCTTCAACAATTACAACCTCTCTACTCATATCAATTTCTCCTTAAATTAAAAATTTATCTAACTATACTTTTTTAAACCAATATTTTTGGAGCTCCGCCCCCATTTAAAAATATTTTTTTTGCGAGGACGGCCACACCGTATATAACAAATTATTTGTTTAGCCCTTCGGGCAAAACAAATTAACAGCATTAACCAAAATCAATGAAAATTGTATTAATACCAAGGGATAAAAGTACATGAACGAATACAACCTGTCAATTAAAAAAAACGTACGTTCGTTTTTCACAATCAGCAAAACTCCTGGCCTGATTTATATAAAATTGATCAAAATCAGCCGATTGTTTTCACATTAAAAAACGATTTATTTAAATGTTATGCCAGCACCCCTCCATCACATGTCAAGCAGGTACCAGTTGTAAAACTGGAAGCATCAGATGCAAGGTACAATGCTGCTCCTGCCATTTCATCCGGAACAGCATGTCTTCCCAAAGGAATGCTTTTATATACTTCGTTTAAAATTTCTTCACTTTCCATAAGTGCTGCAGAAAACTTGGTTTTCGTCAGGCCGGGAAGCAATGCATTGACCCTGATATTTTTATAACCCAACTCTTTTGCCAGACCTTTAGACATGGATATCAGGGCAGCTTTGGTTATCGAATATACCCCCTGCATGGGAGCCGGACGTTTGCCATTAATGGAACTGACATTAATGACAGATGCCTTACCGGATGCAGCAAGCAGATCAATGGAACGCTGGATAAGAAAGAATGGTCCCTTAAGGTTTACATCAAAAGTTTTATCCCATCTTGGCACATCAATACCGTCCATATTTCCAAAATACGGGTTGGTTGCTGCATTATTTACTATAACATCCAGCTTCCCGAACTTCTCTTTGATATTTCCAACCAACGTATCGATCTGGTCCATATCCCCTACATTGCAGGCCATGGCTTCCGCACTTCCGCCCTTTTCCTTGATATCGGCAACAACACCTTCCAGTCCGTCAATCTTCCTGCTGACCAGAATACAATGGGCGCCATTTTCAGCAAATGTATGGGCAATGGCTTCGCCAATCCCTCTACTTGCACCTGTTATAACTGCAATTCTATTCTCTAAAGAAAAAATATTTTTCATTTTCCTGACTCCTCTTAAACCCGATTGTAATGAACAATCCAGTTTTATTGATTTCTTTTACCTGATTAATCGTCCATATCTGCATTCAAAAAAGGGGAAACAAAATCCATAATAAAATCCGCATACTGATCCACATGAATTTTACGCCGGGCATGCTTACCTCTTTTCAAATACCAGTCCTGCAGCATGGCCTTTATCACACTGGCACACATGGTGTAGTCTGCCTCATTGAACACCCCTTCCTCACGACCGGCCACCAGGATGTCCTCAAACATTTTTTCCGTATACAGCTCGCTTTGAACCGATCTTTCACGCTCTTCCGGACTTAAATTTCTGGCTTCCATATAGGAAAAATAAAACCATTCATTCATTTTTTCAGTTAGGAACAGATGCACCTGAATTGCGATCCTCAATTTTTCAATGGGATCGTTTTCTTCTTCAATAAACCTCTCAAGCACCCGCCGGATGATCTTGCGTCCCTGTCCCAGATATACGGTTAAAATTTCTTCCTTACTGGGAAAATATGAATATAATCCCCCCATGCTCAAACCGGATACCCGGCTTAAATCACGCATGGTCATGGCCTGAAACCCTTTGAGAATACCTATTTCCAGAGTGGCATCAAAAATTTTTCCCAGATTTTTGACCACAAGCTTTTCTTTTTTAACCTGAATTTTATCTTTGTTTTCCAGGTAAGCATCCCGGCAGATATCCATCTTGGGATCAGGAATAATTTTATCAAATTCGCTATATTTCATGTGATCAAATTATCCCGCGTTATATGCTTTTAAGATCTGTTTAGCCACAGACATTTTATATACATCACCTTTATTATCTATATGTCAAAAGAGTTTTATCACCTGTCAAATCCACCGGCCCGTGCCGAGTCAAATAAACTTCACTCATCTTCAGCTTTTTGCCCGGTTAATTTCCTTGTACATTTCGATCTGTGGTTTCTCTGCAACATAGGCGCCTGTTTCTTTCATGGCTGCTGCAAAATAATCAGTAGTACCGTGATAATCGAGAGCCTCTTTGTCTTTATAGACCTCAAACACCACAAATTGGCAGGGGTCACTCAAAGATTTGTTCAGAACATACTCCAATGTACCCTCTTCTGCTCCAACTTTTTCAACCAGTGCGCTCAATGCCGCCTCAAGGTCTGCTTCACTACCCTGTTTAGCTTTAATTTTTGCTATTAGTGTAATCATGTGCTATCTCCTTTAAAAAATGAGGGTTTTTCTATATTTTCTGGAAACTGCTTGCCAACGTAATTTTTCGTTTAAACAACCTTACAGATGGGCAATTAAAGTGTCAAGAGAAAAACGAACGTTTGCTCTATTTCTCTTGACACCTATCCCGAGAGGATTTAAATTAAGCATATTCGCATATGATAATTAGAATTTTAAACAATTGGTTGATTTGGCGTTAAGACAAGTCAGACTTGGCGTTTAACGTTAAATAAACTTTGAAAATTATCAACAGGATAAAAATGAAAATTTTAGTATGTATAAAGCAAGTTTTGGAATCCGGAACAGATATCAAAATAGATGAATCCGGCAAGTGGGTCCACTATTCTGACAGTTCACGATTCGAAATAAACCCTTATGACAACTACGCCATTGAAGAAGCTATCCTGATTAAAGAAAAATTTGAAGATGCCCATATTGATGTGATCACTGTCGGTCCTGATCGCACTGCTGATGTTCTGAGAAGGGCACTTGGTATGGGAGCAGACGAGGCCATCCACATTATCGACAAAACCGACGGCTACCGTCCCCCCGCTGTTACCGCTTCTTGGATATCAGCCTATGCCAAAGATAAAAAATATGACCTCATCCTTACCGGCATCATGTCTGAAGATGAAATGAATGCCCAGACAGGCCCTATGATTGCCCAGATAATGGACTTACCCTGTGCCACAGCGACCATCAGACAAAACATTAGCGAAGATAAAAAAAGCATCACCATTGAACGGGAAATAGAGGGTGGTGAAAGAGACCAATTCGATATCACCCTGCCATGTGTGCTCACTATCCAGACAGGAATCAATTCTCCCAGATACCCTGCTCTCTCAAAGGTATTGCGGGCAAAAAAGAAAACTTTTGACATCATCCAATCAGAGACACTTGATATGCCTGTGCACACCCCGAAACTCAACGATATTATTCTACCGATAAAAGAGGCCCAGGGACTTTTTATAGAAGGAAATATCGAAAATAAGGCAGACCAGTTGCTGAAAATCCTGGCTTCAAGATCTTTATTATAATAAAGGGCAGGTAGAAAATGACTCAAAAAATAGCAATCATAGCAGGCCATGATGGGAAAAAAATCACAACAGCAACCTGGGAATTGTTCGCTTTTGCACAAAAACTGGCGGATAGCAGCAATTCCGGTTCTGATAATACAGACATCTGTTTTTATCTGATAGGGGAAAATACAAGAGAAGGGGCCGAAGAGATCAGTTTCCGTTCCGGATGCCCGGTTATTGCTGCTGATGTCCCTGGGACCAGAAACTACCAAGGCCCGATATTCAAAAAGACACTTCTAAAACTGTTCAGCAAAAACACCTTCAATTATATTATCGCACCCCACAACACATCTGGTATGGACTATGCCCCGGCAATTTCACTCGGCCTGGGCGGAACATGCATGACTGCGGTTGAAGATGTGAAAGAAAAAGAAGGCAGCCTTTTATTTCTCCGAAGTATGTATGGTGGGAAAATCCAGGCCCGGATGGAGATCGATGCCCCTCTTGCCATCCTCACCCTTGCGCCTGGCGCATTCAAACCTGTTCAACCGGAAAAAAACTCAACAGCTGATGTTTCTCACATTATTATAGATACACCTCAGGCGAAAATGACATATATAGGGAGCCTGCCCTCGCCTTCCCAAGGTTCAAATCTTGCCAAGGCAGAGGTGATTGTTGCCGGCGGCAGGGGCATAGAAGAAGAAGAAAATTATCAATTCATAGAACAGCTTGCAGATATTTTCCCCAGGGCAGCAACAGGCGCATCACGGCCGATCTGCGACTACGGCTGGGTGAAATACAGTCAGCAGGTTGGTGCCACAGGAACCATTGTGGCCCCCAAACTCTATATTGCCTGCGGCATTTCCGGTTCCACCCAGCACCTTGAAGGAATCAGGGATTCGCGATTCATCATTGCCATCAACAGCGACCCGGATGCACCGATTCTGCAAGTTGCCGATGTATGTATTATTGAAGATCTGACTGAATTCATCCCGATTGTAGTTGAAGCTTACAAAAACAGAAAGCGCCCGGCAAACTAACACCGGGCGCTTTGAATATCTCTAAAACCGTCTGTTTAACGTATCAGCTTACAATCCGCCAAAACCAGAATCTTCTATATCAATGGCAGCATTTGAGCCGGCAATGATAGAAGCGATTTTACCCATGGTGACAGGCACTTCTGTCTGGATAAAAAATTCAGCAGTTTTAATTTCACCATTGTAAAATGCAATATCTTTTTTCTTGCATTTACCTGCCAATTTTTCTGTAGCTGTAGTTGCACGCCAGAGAAGCATCCAGGCCACAATGGTATCTCCCATGGAATGGAGGAACGGCAGTGAATGAGCAAAAGCACCTTTTATATCGCCTGCACCCATTTTTTTACCCAGTGCTCCGGCAGCTTTAGCCAGTTCATTGGCTTCTGCTTCAACCGCTTCGGCCAGCTGCGCAAGCCCTTCAATTTCTTTGGCTTTGCCAACCGTTGCCATGATGTCACCGATAAATCTGGCAAAAACCTGTCCTTTCATAGCACTCATTTTTCTGCCGACCAGGTCCTGCGCCTGAATGCCTGATGTACCTTCGTAAATCGTGGCAATTTTACAGTCACGGGCATATTGTTCTGCCAAGTAGTCTTTTGTGTAACCGGCACCGCCGAGAACCTGCATGGATTCGATGCAGATGTCATGGCCGATTTTAGACAGATACTCTTTAACAATCGGAGTCATCAGGTCAAAGTATGCACCTTCCGCTGGGTCATGTTTGTCAGACAGGTATTCATTTTTTTCACCGATCATGGTGGACCAGTAGAAAAAACTTCTCATGCCTGAAACATAAGATTTCATTTTAAGAAGGTTACGGCGCACATCCGGATGATTGATAATGGCAACGCCTTTTGCTTCACGGTTGGCAAAATCTTTCAAATCACGACCCTGGATTCTTTCTTTGGCATAATTCAAGGCCAGAAGATAAGCAGCACTGCCATAGGCAAGTCCCTGGTGGCCGGTATTCAGACGGGCTTCATTCATCATCATAAACATGATCTTCATACCGTCTTTTTCTTTACCCAGGAGCCATCCTTTGCAATCACCTTTTGCACCCATCGTCATGGTGCAGGTAGCAGATCCATGAATACCATGTTTCTCTTCCGTACCCGTACACCAGATATCATTCCTGTCTCCCAGGCTGCCGTCATCATTTACAAAATATTTGGGCACAAGAAAAATAGAGATACCTTTGGTTCCCGCAGGGTCGCCTTCGATTCTGGCAAGTACCGGATGAATAATATTTTCACACAGATTATGCTCACCATTGGTGATAAAAATCTTGTTACCGGTAATGGAATAGCTACCGTCATCATTTTTGATTGCCGTCGTAGTCAATGCACCAACATCCGATCCGGCATCAGATTCTGTCAGCAGCATGGTTCCGCCCCAATCTGCTGCAGTAATCTTTTTAACATATTTTTCTTTCTGCTCATCTGTTCCAAATGTCTGGACCATCCAGGCAGTACCATTCCCCATATGGGCATAACAGTTGACAGCCCAGTTCGCTGCCATAAAGTATTCACCACAAGCCACCCCGACGCATTGAGGTGCGCCCTGGCCGCCCATCTCGGGAGGAACTCTCAAACCAGGCCATTCGCCTTCTTTGAGAAGGTCAAAAGGTCGATGGAACTCTTCGGGCACAGTTACCACGCCGTCTTTGAGTTTAACCCCTTCCTCATCACCAATGGCCATTGTGGGAAGAATTTCTTTAATAGCCAGGTTCCTGGCTTCTTTGATAATCAGATCACATGTCTTTTTATTGAACTCTTCATACTTTTCATGTTTGACTGTTTCTTCATTCTCAAGCTGTTCCCAGAGAACAAATTCTATATCTCTCAAGTCTGCTAGTTGTTGCGCCATTTTCTTTACATTCTCCTTAAATCACTTTTTGTTTTACTAAGTTTTGGACTTAATTCAATTCATATAAAACTCACAAAATTTAAACATTCGGGAAGGTTAAATCCTTTTTATTTTTTTTTCAAACTCTTTTTTACGATTTTCCCCGAAAAAATTTCACCCAATTTATGAACCAAAATCAGCTTCGTTTGCAGTTATCCTGGCAGGCACCGCAATCATCAAATTTGATCCCTGCCAGTTTTTTGGCATAGCCCTGTTTCTGGGCCATATCAACCAATCGGGAAATCATGATGCGCTGGGCCTGGGGAGAACCTGCTCCATGCATAGATTCTGTCAAATAGCCTACGGCGGCAGTACCAAAGCAGATATTTTCAATCAGTCGGAGTATTCGTCTTCTATCTTCTGTAGGAACCGCATTATTACCCTTAAAATATTTATCCAGCCATTTACCCACTTCATCTGAATTGAAATCATCTTCAGAAGGAAGAGTTACCATCAGGCCACCTGCGATATCCTGCGCCAGCCGGGCTATTTCATAGGGGAATCGGGTGACATTCTGCTTGCAGACATTTGCCAGAAGGGTATTGACAAGATAAGTCCCACTGGGCTGGGCTGTTCCTTTACATGCACATGTAACAGAACCACAGTACAGGGTTTCGTTCAGATGATTCATTTCAATAATTTTATCTTTGATATGAGAGGCTTTCTGGACACCATTGTATTCGGCAATGGTTTGTGACGCACCGATCATGACATCACCAACACCGGCTTTACATGCATAACTCTGTCGATGGTAGGACGCAAACTGCTCAACCAGTGCACCGGCAAATTCATACTCTTTATACATGAACACCCTGTCCCAGGGCACAAATACATCATCAAAAACCACCAGGGCTTCATGTCCGCCGAACATTGCATTACCGCAATCTATATTTCCTTTTTCAAGCTTTCTGGTATCGCATGACTGACGGCCCATGATGTAGGTAATGCCTTCTGTATCACTGGGAAGTGCAAAAGAAATTGCATACTCTGCATCAGCCTCACGCATGGAAATAGTCGGCATGATTATAATTTCATGGGAATTCACAGCACCGGTCTGATGGGCTTTAGCCCCGCGAACAACAATACCGTCAGCCTTTTCTTCAACCACATGCAGGAACATATCCGGATCAGGCTGCTTATGAGGCGGCAGTCCCCTGTCTCCCTTAGGATCTGTCATTGCACCGTCACACACCAGGTCTTTTTCCTGAACATATTCAAGATATTTCAAAAATCTTTTATTATATTCCGTTCCGTGTTTCTGGTCTATATCATACGTAGTAATAGACAAGGCATTCAGAGAGTCCATACCAACACAGCGCTGAAAACAGCTACCTGTAATTCCACCTAGAAGGCGCCCCATATCCGTCTTTTTTACCAGGTCTTCCGTGCTCTGGTGGATGTGGCAAAACCGATTTATTTTCTTTCCGGTAATATGGGAAGTTGCGATCATCAGCTCTTCATATTCAGGGTTGGCAGCCAGTTCATAGGTCATGGCAACGGCATTCATGGATGGCCGGATGATTGGATCATCCACAACATTTTCCACCCTTTTTCCAAACTGATATACGACAAGGTTTAATTCTCTCAAACTCGCTTCATATTCTTTTGCTGTCATCATAGCGTTTATCTCTCTCCTGTAATAATTTTACTTATTTTCATCTTCAAAAAATCTCCAAATTTTTTTGAATCATATTCACCATCCCCCCTATGCAAAAAAGGCCCAAAAGGCCTTTTTTTACATTTCACAACTATTTGTTCCCCTTTACGGGGCCAATACCATCTTCAGCTCTTGTAACCCAGGGCTTTCAGAGCAAATAAATACAGGGTATCGATTATTTCTTCAACAGACATGGGTCCACCGGGTTTATACCATATTCTTGCCCTTGCAATGATTGACGCAATGGCAAAAGAGGCCATTTTTACATCGGTCTGCTCGAACACTCCTGAATCAATTCCTCTCTGGATAACAAGCCTGAGGGTTTCATCGTATTCATTTCTTTTATCAATAATTACCCGCTGGTGTTTTTTGTTCAGACTTCTCAAACTGGCATCAAATAATACTTTTGAGGTCCGCATTTTCCCAAGTGTCACCTTGCCGTGACATTCAAAAATAGTCTTCAACTGAAGCGCCGGGTCAGTAGTTTCATCCTCTCTAATCCCATTAAGACACGTGATGATAGCTTCCATTTCCTGACTCAATATTTCAAATAGAATTCCTTCCTTACTTGGAAAAAAATTATAAATATTGGCCGGTTCACACCCGTATGCAGCAGCGATATCCCTTACTGTTGTATTATGGTAACCTTTTCTGCCGAAAAGTGTTCTGGCTTTTGACATGATTTTGTTTCGGACGGGACTTTGTTTTTTGGGAGTTTTTTTCTTTCTTTCTTTTACCACTGATACCAACCTTTTTTGATATTAATAGTTAAAAAATTTCTGCTGAGATGATAAATTCGCTCTATCATACAGAAAATTTCGCAACAGGTCCATAACCTTATGAAATTTTGAAAAAAAACAATTAAAACCACTATTTTAAAAACATCAGGCAAACAAATTGGAAAGAAACTTTAAATCCAGCAACTTGATCCCAACATGCTTTCCATATTGCCAATTAATAATATTCATGTTAACAAGATTAACCAAAGTCATTTAACATGTTGTAATTCCAGATCAAATAAATGTCAAGAAATTTGTAGGATTTTATTCCCTCTATATTTTCTGAAAGGCAAATATTGTTATGTCATCCACTTGAGGGGCCTTACCTATAAAATCAAACAACTCCTTTTTGATAATTTCTAAAAAATCTCCTGCAGGTTTTCCCAGGGCCTTTTCTATGGAATGCTCAAGCCGGTTCCTGGAGTAAAGCGTATTCATTGCAGACCTTGCCTCGGTTATTCCATCTGTAAATCCCAGGAGAATATCATTGGATTTCATTTGAATGGTCTCTACAGGGTATGTAATATCTTCAAACACTCCCAGGGCAGGCCCAACAGGATTTAAGCGTTCTTTTATTCCGCTTTTATCTATAACCAGAACCGGTTCATGCCCACAGTTAACATAACTGAGCCGCCTGTCTTCGGGCTCCAGAACTGCGAAAAAAAGAGTTACAAACATGCCGTCATCACTGTGTTCTCTGGCAATATACTGATTGGCAAGGGTCGCTGCAAAAAGAATATGCTCAATATCCTTGGGGATCATTACGGTAGTCCTGCCGCCGTCTATATTTTCGGATGTAAACGTTCCTGAAAAAATCCGGACCAGACTACGGACAAGCGCCATGAGTAATGCCGCCCCCACACCTTTGTCGCTCACATCAGCAATGACTATACCAAATCTTTCATTCGGCAGTCTGAACATATCATAAAAATCGCCGGACAATTGAAGCGCAGGTTGAAAAAAAGTTTCAATCCGATAGCCTTCTATTTCAGGGAGGACATTTGGCAGGAACTCTTTCTGGATCTGTTGTCCTTTTTTCAGATCCCTGTTTAATATTCGGGTATACTTTTCAATGGATTGTTTTGCTTTTTCCAGGGAACGGTAAGAGTCATCAAGGCGTCCATAAAGCTGTGCATTCTCCAGAGCCAGGGTCATCTGGTCCGCCATCATCTGAAGCGCAGGAATCTTTTCTTTTTCAAAATGATCAGGGCGCTCATGCATGAGGGTCAGTATGCCATACAATGCATCACGCCTTCGAATAGGGAGTGCCAGGGCTGAACGCACCGCATAGGGTTGGTCCGCTAAGGAGACCCATCGGGAGTCTGTTTCTGTGTCTTTTATCAGTCCGACCCTGCGATGTTTTTTTACCCACCCGGCAAGGCCTTCATTCAACACAATTCCTACCAGGCGCTTTGTTTTTTTACTTGAAACTTTTTCCCTTGTGAGCAGACAGTCTGTTATCTCTCCTTTTTCATTCAAAAGAAAAAGACTTCCCTTTTGAGCCCCGCAAAGTTCTGCTGCCATTTCAAGAGCTTTTTTCATGGCAGCGCCAACCATATGCTGATCATCGCTGGAACGGGTCATCTCCAGAAGGATTTCAAAGAGCCTGTTCTGGGCTTTAAAGGCTTTATTCTCTTTTTGAAGGCGAAGGTACTCTTTTTGTATTTCATCCGGATCCATAACCACCTTTTTCATTTTATACACTGATTACCAAAGCGATCGATGAATTTCGCAAAACCCTTTCACAGATTTGAACGAAACTTTCTCACAACCTTCCGGCCTGAAAAAACCGTCAAACGCCCCTACAAACTGACGGAAAAGCATTTTCACAAACGGTCCGCCGTTCATTCGGTCGTTGCGCTCCCCTTCTGGTGTAAATATTAAGTCTACAGTACCTGCTTCATCATAAACATGCCATTTCTCATATGGTTTTTGTTCATCAAAGTCATATAGAACCCTTGTCACCCTGCTCCTTTTATTATTAATCCAAAAGGCATTTTCACTAAAATAGGTCTCATTTGTAAGCGCGGCAAAATTTGCACCGACAGATGTATTATCCGGAAGAATCGCACCAAAAGCAGTCCAGTACCAGTTGGTTTCTCTGCGCAGATATCCCCCGGACCAGTCGTACACGGCTACAACCTTATCTGTTTCATATGTCAGTGGTTTGCCGCCCAGAGAAAGTTTAAAATCTTTCGTTGTTAATGGAGAACATTTTTCTGTGAACGTAAAACGGGTGGGCAAACTGGGGTTAAGAACCCTTAATGGCTCATGAGATTTGATTGAGTATTCAAATGAGCCCTTAACTTCCAGGCGGTCTTTAAAATTGCATGCTATATTTAACACACCTCTTTCATGGCTTTTCTCCACACGAAGAGATGTTTTTCCCGCGTTGAATGTGGTCAGGTAATTGTCGGGGTTTCTGGGAAAACTCATCTTTTTTGACCATCCCGGGCATTTATCATCACACTCGAATAAAATGCCCGTTCCGCTCTGATATATAAAAGCAAATACATTATATAAATAGCCCAAATCCACTGTTGCAAACCCGACTATATAATCTCCGGCAGTGATCCCCACATAATTAAATTGATGGTAGGCAACTTTCTTTTTAATTCCTCTGATCTCTTTATTAAAAAAATCCAGGAGTCTAAATTTTTCATAATTCCACTCAATGGGTTCGTCTATACAACCGTAATTCACCCGGTTATTTTCTCCTATCAGTTTATACATTGGTGCTATCCTTTCGGCTCTGTCTCACCCAATATTTTTGACACGAAATGGACCGGATGGACCCTTAAAATTATTTACACTTTTACCGAGCAGTAACCAAAATCTGAAGATGAACACTGACAAACTGATTTGCCCGAATGCTAAAAAATAGAGAATCCATAATTTTTATTAGATTTTTGATACAAACAGCCAAATAAGCAACTTGTATTATTCAGTTTTTGGTAATGTAGCGGAAATTCTTCAGTTTGACAATAATATATTATTTCGCAAATCAGGCGAATGCTGTATATTATGGGGACGTTTCAAATTTCATTCATATTCCATCATTAATTTCTTATAGCCCCCCAAGAGGCAAACACCTTTACCTGGAACTGCCATAAAACAGCGGCACAATGCAATTTCGCACTGAATGAGCTGTGTTTAATCGGCCACTCAAGAAAAAAATACTTTTCCCGTACAATTAAATATACTAAGGTTATAAAATAAAATGATTTGGAGGCGGGTTTTCATTTATTTGTTAACCCCTTATAGTTTGTTTAACACAAAGTGGAAGATCATAAAAAGTTGAGAGGAAAAACTCAATTGGCTTAAATCATATGAGGCGAGTTACCGAATTCCCGGTAAATTTTTTCAATCTACGTCAATTTTATACAGAAATTGTCACTTTCCATACTCCCACTTTACAATAGACGTTAGCCGTTAAAGTCTGACTTCACTGCGAGACCAGCATCAAATAATATCAAAATAGAACAAGGTGGTATTTGGTATGTTTTTTGCTTTTTATTTGATTATTGAATAACGGAGGCTTTATGAAAGCAAAAAATATAATTATATTCTTGATCATCTTAGCAGTTGCCGGTGGTGGCTTTTATTTATTTCAAAAGAAAAAGCAGAGTAAAGATCTTGAAATCCATAATAAAGAAAAATTTTTACGCATTACAAAATTAGCAAAAGAAGAAAATGCTGCCGGGTTACTTATTATGGCATCTGCTATCAATCATTTTCATAAACTAAACGGCAGCTACCCTGATCAACTTATAAAACTTTACCCCCAATTTATCCCTGATAAACCTTTTATTACTTCAATTCCATGGAAATACTATCCACAAAAAGGCACCTACCTATTAAAGAAAAGCGTTCAAGGTGAACGTTATTTTGCCTCAATGGGACCGGATTTCAGATTAAAATCAGGAAAAGATTCATTATCAACAAAAGATGATTTAATAGCCTCTGCCAACAAGCCAGAACTCCAAAAAAAATCTGAAAAACAAAGTTCGGTCCAGAAAAGTTCCAAGACAAAACCTGATACACCCCAAGAGAAACTGGCAACATCATCTACAGGGACCATAAAAAAAGCGCCTGAAACAACTAAGAAAGAAGAAGCGCCGATCCAAATTGTAGAAAAGGAACTCAGCAAAGATGAGAAGTTTCTACTTTCATTTGACGGGAATCGTTTATATATCTGGAAAACCAAAGACGGATTTATTGGGTTTAGCAACATTCAATATCCAGAAGAAAAAAACTTAACCATATATAGGGCACAACGCTGGATTGAGTACAACCACAGACAAAATTCAGATAAAAAAAATAGTGTTACTAACAACTAAGGGAATTATCTGATGATACTATTTCAAAAAATCAGCAAAAAATCCTGGCAGGATGCCAGAGGATTTACATTTGTGGAGTTAATGCTAATCGTCGCTATTCTCAGCATTTTATCATCCATTGCTTTTTCAAACTACATGCCGATAAGGGCAAAAGCGTTGGATGCTGCCGCCGTTTCAGATGCCAGGAATCTTGTGGACAGTATCGTCAATGCTGCCATGATTAAAGAGGACGTTGATTACACCAAACCTAATTTTAGCAGTGGTGCTGGGGGTGCTGTTGGAGATCTGGACACTACGGGGAATGCAAGAACGCCAATATTTGTTCTATCTCCAGGTGTAGAAGCACGAATCGGAGGGGGGAGCGATCAGGGAGCAAACCTTAATGCCACCATTGTCAATGTCACCCTTTATCACACAGGGGGGACAGTTGACGGGACTTTTAGCGGCAGAAAAGAATTCACCTGCACTGTTAATGAAGAAACCGGCGTCATTTCCACACCATAAAAATATAATGCAGTTCCGCCCCAAAGATGAAAAAATCAATCAGGAAACAATTACTTCCTTGAACTAAAACAAGACAAATGGTTAGTGGCACGCCCGGAGGGATTCGAACCCCTCTCCATACTTGAAATCATTAGGCTTTTTTATATGGTCGCACCATTTGTGCACCATTTTAACATATCATTTTAACCCATATGGTGTGAATATGAGACCTACTTTATAATTTTCATATTTCCTTGGCAAAGGTGGCAGTGGATTTGCATTACTGACTGTTTTAATCACCAATGTGTCAAATTTTTTATTCCCTGATCGTTGTTCAAAGGTAATCGCTTTAGTAATGCCATCTTTATCAATATCTAAAAGAATTACAGCTTCAAGCGATTTATCAAAATATTCATAAGGGCCATTTTCATTCCAACTTTGCTTGATAGCGCTATCCAAAACCAAATTGTACAACTCTATTTGCTCATATTTCACATTTGGTTTGTTTATAGATTGGGCTTGAATGTTTGACACCATAGTCAGAATAAAAATTATTATAATAAGTAATGTCTTTTTCAAAAAAATGCTCAGCTCCATGTCATAGTTATGTTAATGCCAGTATTAATCTTTTAAAATTAGTTCAATAGAATCAATTCGTTTAGATTCAGGTGGCAAATGAACGCCACCAAATATTTTACGATTTTGCCAGTCTTTCCATTGGTTATGAAAATTTTCATTCAAAACATACAAAGAAATGAAAAATGTCTCTTTGGGACCTTCTTCTAAAATTGTCGTACTGAATTTTGTATTTGAGGCTATATGCGTTTTAGGCCAGCATAGCCCGATTCCCGGCTTATCTACTGCCAGCCAGATATATTGACCTGGTTCAATGTTTTTTGTCTCTCCTATTACTTTAACCTCTTTCTCAGTTTCAGAACCGGCTTTCGGTGATTCTATTTTCCCTTGAAAGTCGATACCTGCATATGGATTTATTAGATATGTAGCAAAAAGAATGACAATAAAGGCAATACTTGGGATTATGAAAATAGATCTTGGTAAGCTTTGTTTTTCCAATTCTACTGGATCAGGGTTAGCATTTTCTTTCAGGGCCTGTTTGAATTTGTCTTTGAGGTTGTTTTTCATTCACCAAAAGCTTTAAGGTATTTTTTGATATCTTCTTTGGTTTTAGTATCTGATTTATCGAGTTCCTCTCGAAGGATTTTAAGACAGGCTTGTTTTTGCTTTTCGTTGATTTCAACCCCTGTTTCCTCAAGAGCTTCGTGCAAAATTTGAATGGCCGGGTCTAAAGGAACTATCTTTGATTCTTCATTGGATTTCTCACTCTCGAAGACTTCCCCTTCACCTGATAACAACCAGTTTGGATTTACTTTATATTTAGTGACAAGGTTTTCAAGAACAATACCTTTCAAATCACCTTTACATTTTTTATAGGCAAAAATGGTATTTTTATTGACTCCAAGATTTTTAGCAATTTCTATTACAGAACCATCTAATTGGGAAAGCAACCAAGCTGCCCTTTGCTGTAGGGTTTGTGCGGAAAAGTCTTTAGCATTTGCCATAAATTTTAGACCCACGAATAAAATAAATACTAAATTTTAAGCGAAAAACTAAATTTTAGTATTGACATAGCCTAAATTTTAGTTTAATTCCTATAAACAAATCAAATTTTGTGCTGTTTTGACCTTACTTTTTTTAAAAAAGATTTGCAATGACAAATAAAAGTTAAAACTTAAGCTCAAAAAAAGGCCGGTAGCTGCAACTACCGACCTTTAAATAAAAAATAACCCCGTGAAAGGCTAATTTTATGAGCCAATTGTACCATTCATACCCCAAGTGTCAAGCCTCTCAAGGCCTTACCAAATTATTCTATCATATCAATACGTTTAACCTGCGCTCTATTCCGGCGCTTTTAATATCAATCCAAAACTTAAGGAGGAAAACAATCATGATTGGAATCGTAACCGGTCAACTCGTCGTTTCAAAAGTTAAGCAACCTCAACCCGGCCAGGATTTTAAACCCCACCAGGTTATCAGTGTCATGCAGATCCATGATGGTGATGCAGATATGGTCAAAATCAAAGACATGGATCTGACCAGACAGCACAAGGCAAATGCCAATGTAAAACTTAAGTGCAGAATCAATCACTGGTCTAACAACAATGCATCCGGCCAGGCCATTACTCTGTTGGAAGTCCTATGATTGACGGTAACTCATTATACATCATTGAGTTTATCTCCGGTGTTGAAGGCGCGGACATGTTCAACTTTTTTTTCAGCTTGGTATCTGCTGGAGGACTGCTCGCTTTCATTCCGGTTGCAATAATGAAGCTCATACAAAGGGCTTAAGATTTTAGGAAGAATTATGGAAGCCGTTATTACAGAAATCATTATGATGCAGGGTCTTATGGGTCTTGCAGGATGCATTATCCCCGGTCTTTTTTGGTACGGGGTGATGCGAAACATTTAATCAAAAAGAAAGGTAGGTACATTATGAATTTTATCAAAAAAACATTTAACAAAGTTAAAAAATCCGTTGTCGCTGTAAAAGTTGCTGTTGCTGCTGGTATTGCTGCTGTAACTGGAAGCCTTATGACCTCACAACCGGCACAGGCTGCCATTGACCTTACCGGTGTAACCGTTGACACCACCGATTACATTGCTATTGCAACATTCCTTATCACCGCCCTGGTTGCATTTTGGGGTATTAGAAAGGGTATTGGCCTCCTGGGCCGTTAACCCTTGCGGCCAACATTTTTCTTCCTGAACATTCAAGGGTGGGTGATTAATTCACCTGCCCTTTTTTTCTTCTCAAAGGTGATCAAATGAAAAAAATACTCTATTTTCTGATTGGATTTTTGATTCCAATTCTTTTTGCAAGTCTTTCTTATGCTTCATTGGACGGTTCTTCATATTCAGGTTTTCTTGGTTATTTTGAAACAATAGATGAGGGTGTAGCTGCTGTATATGCCGCTGCTGCCTCCGAAGGTCTTTCAGGTGCTGCACGATTAAGAGATGATTCGCCTTACGGAATTGTTGCCGATAAAGATTGCAATGATGATGGTACTCCCGAATATTATCTATCAAGCTTATATGATATTTCTGGAGCTTCTGTTTGGTGGAACTTCTGTTATCTCATACCTAATGGACCTGGGGATCTCTGTAATTATTTCAACCAGGATAGTGACGGTGATGGTATTCCGGATGATATTGATATGTATCCCAATGATACAGAACCTTATTCTGTACGTTTAACCTCCTATCAAACAATTGATGGTTCATCATCCGGTGAAAGAGTTAGAGAATGTTACGAAACAGACCGTGGAGATTCCTTTTGTATTGGTGCGGATTATAACGAAAATCTTACAAGTTATTTAGAATTTAACGGCACCTGGAAAGACCCTCAAGATACTCCTGTTGGTACTTCCGAAGGGATGTCAGATAAAGATTCACAAGAAGATATTCAGCAAGCCCCTTTCACTTCATCAGCTCCAACAGGTGATGCCCCGGCTTCAAATGATCCTGCTTTTGAAAATGGAACCATAAGCACCGGATCAGAAACAGACAACGAAGCCCTTCGCGGTATCATGGACAATACCGGCAAAATTGCCTCCAATACTTCCCGCCAGGGGGACTACATGAAGGAATTGACCCGGGCCATTCAAAACATGGATAGAAACATTGCTGCCAGCAGCCAAGGAAATACCCAAGATGAAGTTGCAAAAATGCAGGATGAAGCAGAAGCAGAAACGGCTCAGAACAACTTTGAAAATCTTTCTGTGTCAGATTACTATTCCGGCATTTCAGGTGATATTACAGAAGGTGAGGATTACGACTCCCCAGGGGAACTTTCAGAAGAATCTTTTTTCACATCTTTTTTTAATTCCAATCCTTTAATTACTGCGTTTAACAATTCTGGATTTGAATCCACTTCGTCCACATCTTCTATGACACTTTCCTTACCCGGCTTGGGTATCCATCAACTGGATCTTATAGATCTTCAACCCGGCCTTGCTGCTTTTGGTAACTTGCTTTTTGCCTTCTGCTCGCTCGGCTCATTAATCATGATTGTAAGGGGGTAACATGATACCTGTTTTTGATATTTCCAGAATTGTAGGATGGATTAAAACCGCCACCGCTGATGTTATAAAATTCATTGCTCTAAAAGCCCTCCTGGTGGCTCTAATTTTTACACTCGTTCCCATCGCACTGTATAAAGGCTGGCTGCTTATCCAGGAGAAGCTTTTTGCGTTCATTTCTTCAAACATGGGGGATGCCTGGACAGGCACCATTGTCTCTTTTACTGGTATCGGTGGCTGGCTTGCCGATCAATTAAGATTCCAGGAGTGTTTTGCTGTCCTGGTGTCTGCTCTTTCTTTCCGGTTTGTTCTCGGATTTTTCAGGAGGTAAAGCATGGTAATGAAAATCAATACCGGGGTTCCCGGCTCCGGCAAAACCTATCTGATGATCAAAAGCTTTGTTGATCTGTTCTGCCAATGGAACAAAGAAACTGAGCTTTTCGAAATGAAACCCGAACACCATGACAAGGTTCTGATATCGAATATTGAAGGGCTGAAACTCGATCACCTGGATATCGAAACCTTAATGTCTGAGCGATGCATGCAGCTTGCCAGGACTAAATGGGCTGAAAATGTATCTCAATACGGTGTTGAAGACATGGACGATGTGATCGACCAGTTCTATTTTGAATTCCTGCAGGAAAAAGTCCGTTGGTTCTTTTCCTATGATTATCAAAAAGCCCTGTCAGAAAAATACGGTGCTGTCATTTACCTGATTGAAGAATCCCAGCGCTATTTTGACGGTAAAGAATTGGGAAGGGCGAAGTGGGTTAGAGATATCTATTTCTTTTTTGAAAAGCATAGGCACATGGGATTTTCTATCTTCTGCGATACTCAGCATGTCTCTAAAATATCCAAAGGGATCTCCTGCTTATTTGAGACTGAAACCAGGGCAAAACCCCGAACATTATCTTTAATGGGTGAGTTCAAATACAATGAATTTTCCGATGGGGTTAAAACCAACCAGGTGCCGATTGTTGTCCGGCCAGACAAACGAGTCTACAGCACCTATAAATCCATGAATCAAGAAGAGGTTGTCAAAACTAAACGGCCTGCTGCCAAGATCCTTGTATTTGTTTTGATCATGATCGGACTGTCAGTTTCTATTTTAAATTATGCAAAAAACAATCTTGGCCCTGGGGATGCCATTGCGGCCAATCCGGCAAAAGTTTCTTCCCCTCCCCCTGCCTTGCTGGCATCGGGATCTGCTCAGCCCCCGGCACCCCAAAAACCAAGCTTTCCCCCTGGGCGCTGGGTTCACCTTGCTCATACCGCGTCTTCAAAAGGTGTCACGGTTGTACACCCTCTGACCTTTTCTATCATGCCGTTAAAGGAGCTTGATTTACCTGTCAAACGTCAAGGAAC
Source organism: Desulfobacteraceae bacterium (assembly GCA_033851995.1). Classification (GTDB taxonomy): domain Bacteria; phylum Desulfobacterota; class Desulfobacteria; order Desulfobacterales; family Desulfobacteraceae; genus Desulfobacula. The sequence goes on from JAWSVI010000007.1 coordinate 377,663, forward strand.
CCAACTTTACTGTTTTATTGAGGATGAAAATTATGGACCCTAAAGAACTTAAATCTTATTTGGTTCGATATTACATGAAGCATGGCAAGAAGTCTTTAAGCCCGGTTGAGGTTGCTTTTTTAAAAGGTTCTATCGGCTATTCTGAGTACCTTAACCGATGTTATGCCGAATACTGCAATGATGCTTTTAACAGATCCCAGGTGAACCAGGGCGCACTTTATGACTAAGCTGTTATTGAGAGCGGCCCCGGTCTGCAATCCTTTAAAGGCTTTTAACGCAAACCGATGTAATGAACTCCGCTGTATATCCTTATTCACGAATCTTGAACTCTTGCGTTCGGTAGACCCGATCATTTTAGTGGTTGCCGACTTGACGGAATTGCCGGATAAAGTATCCCCTGGTCAAACCTCAGCATTCGCGCAGAGTGACCCCTCATCCCTCTTTACAAATAAAAAAAATCATCCTGTCGCATACCTCGGGAACGTTCGCGGTAGCTGGCACACGTATCAACTATCTTTTCGGCCTAACGGGAGGACAGGAGCGCTCGCGGCTCGCCCCCGAGCGGCCGCACCTGGCCGCACCGGCAGGGACGGTTTTTTAAGGAAAATTTTTTCATGTCTGACTACAAACAAGATCAACTGAGCGTTAGCGAAGGAGATATGGCACCCGCTTGTATAAGTGCCATATCAGAAACGGATAGTTTTTGTGATGACCTAAATTTACCTGGAACCCCATATCAGTTACACGTTTTCCCGCTTTATACTGAGTTTGTCGATCCTGAAAGTATAAAGCCTGCTGCCAAAGCTGAAAATTTAAAATATGAAATATCTCATGACGTTCCTATTTTAACATGCAGAAAAAGGCAGCAAAAAAAAGAAAGTTTGATTTATCAAAAACATGAAACTCCTGAATTTTATGAAAAACGGATTTACCCTACCCCGCATAATAAATCTTCCTCGAATAATGTTTCTAAGCGTGGACAGATTAAGGGCATGTCTAAAAAATCCTCTATTCGCTTAAGAAAACGCGCTGCCAGAATCGAAGACCTTTCTCTCTGGATAGATCTTACTTTTGCCGATGATGTCATGGTGAACAAATCCATCACTGAGCGTGCGGAGTTTTCTTATTATTGCCTCAAGCGATTGACCAAATATGTAAAAGATAAATTCGGCCTTCACTTGATCTGGAAAAGAGAGTGGCAGGATAGAAAATCCGGTAAAAACATAGGTGAAATCATATCCCATTTTCATGTTCTTTTTGGCGGCATGTCTCCCAAGCAGCATAAGAACTGGGTTTCTATCTGTTGCCAGATATTAATACGCTGGGTTGAGATCACCGGCACCGATAATGAAAACGCCCTGGTGGTCGCCATTAATAAAAAATCATATCGCCGGATTGAAAACCCCAAACATGCCACCTGCTACATTTCTAAATATTTTTCTAAAGATGAGCCTTTAGATATTCCACCAGGTGAGTCAATCGGACGCTGCTGGGGAAAATCAAAAAACTGCCCCGATGCAGTCCCCTGGATAATTTCATTGACCGATCGTGAAACCGTAAAGCTTATCCGTCACATGATCCGTAAAAAGAAACTAAAATCTAAAAAAGGTAAATTCATCAGAAACCAGCTCCACAAAAGGTATTCTACCTTTCTCTTTGAGGATGAAGTGGAAATCGGCCGGTATCTGAATTTTATTGGTGTTTTTGATGAAGTTCCTTTCTAAATAATTGGCGATTTAATTGACATTTCTTAGCCGACATACTAACAATTTCTCCAATCACATCATTGGAGGTCTTTGTATGAAAGGTAATATTTTCTCTCGCCAAAAGTGTAAAATATGTAATGGAAGTTTTGCCCACAATGAACGGCGAAATGGTCTTTTTTGTAAAAAGCATAAAAACGAACAGGCAACAGGACAATTTTATGTGAAATTTGGAAAGGATATTAACAAAAGATTTTCTGCGTATGATAAAGCCGCCCGTTTTTTGACAAGTTTACGGTTTGACACAGATGAAGGGAAATTTGACCCTCGTGACCATTTAGCAAGCAAACCCTTAAGTTTTGCTAATCAGGCTAAAGCGTATCTTGAATATAAAAAAAAACAAAATCTTAAAACTTTTAGAGCTGTAGAACGCTATATCAACAGAGCTGCTGATTATTTCGATGATATCAACGTGAAGCACATCAAAAAAAGGGATTTAAACCACTTCTTACATTCCCTGGAAAACATTTCTGAAAAAACAAGAGCCAATTATTGTTCCCAGCTTAGAGATTTTTATTATAACTACCTTTACGAAGAAGAGGAAATTTTAACACTTGTTGATCTGCCCAAAATGCCAAAGATTGAATTTGAGCTTGGCTTTAGAAAAATTATTGATATTGAGACCCGTGAAAAGATCGTTGACCGATTCAAGGAACGCACTTATGAAAAAAATCCAAAACTCTGGTTGGCAATTGATATACTCTGCGCATATAACAATCTTCGCCCTGGGGATCTTCCTCGACTCAAAGAAGGGGATATAGATCTTGAGTATGGTGTTCTCACCTTTTGGAGGCCAACCAAATCAAAAAGAAAGAAAACTCCTAAAGTAATCCGCATTAGAATGCTTGATTACCATATTGAAGAATTTCAAACCCTCAAAAAACAATTTCCGGCGACACCTGAAACTATTTTTTTCAGACACACTGCTAAAAGCGGTAAAAAACCCGACACGCCTTTAAGCGAAAATTATTTATACAAACAATGGAAAAAGGCTTGCGCAGACCTGGGAATATATGATTTAGATCTTTATGGTGGCACCCGGCATTCAACAACAACCGCTATCGCCAAAGAACTCGGTAAAGAACGAGCTATGAAATTTTCTGGTCATCATACGGATAAAGCTTTTGATCGGTATTGCCAAATAGTTGATGAAGATACTTTTGATTCTGCTCAAATTATGGCAAAAATGAGGGGTAAAATTTTAGATATGGACGTAAAAAAAGGTTCGGCTCCTAAGATATAATGTATTGGAAATTTTTGCGCTATAAGGTCTTAAAAAAATGAAACTATCTTTTTTATGGTGGAATACAAGCCTTTCTCCAACTGGTAAAAACAGAGCTAATAAAAGACAAAAGGAACAAGCCCAATCTTTAATAAACCTTTTCATCCATGATATGGGTGTAGATTTTATAGCCCTGTGTGAGGTTAATGAAAATGATATAAATGATATTTCCTCAAATTGTAACTTAAACGGTTATCAAATATTCAATGGTTATCAAAAAGCTGGAAGAGCATATTTTGATACTTGTGTACTTTTTAAGACTGATAAAATGATATTAAGAGATGAATTGCACATCACTTCAAAAAAGGGAGGAAAAACATATAAAATTGCACAAAGATTGGATTTTCTCGCGCGAGGCCATGAAATCCCACTACATGTCTTTTTATCACATTGGCCTAGTCGGTTACACATGAGCCAAGGCGCTCCAGAGAGAGCTCATTTTGGAATAAAATTAAGGGAAGCTGTAGAAGAATTAATAGAGCTTTACGATAATAATACTGCACTAATTTTGCTCGGAGACTACAATGATGAACCTTTTGATCATTCACTATCTGAGCACCTTATGGCGACGAGAGATAGACACTTAGCAAAAAAAAAAAAACATTTGCTATATAACCCCTTTTGGAGAAAGTTAGGTCATGATGACCCATATACACACAAAGTAGAAATAACAATCGAGAATGGGGGTACCTATTTTTATAAATCGGACCCGATCTCAAGATGGAAAACTTTTGATCAAATGATATTTTCCTCGTGCTTCTTAGGAGATTCAAAATGGCATTTAAATGAAACATTCACTCAAGTATTGGATATTCCAATGTATAGAGAATTGGTTTTAAACTCAAAAGAACTTTTTGATCATTTCCCAATAATAGGGACTATTGAAAGGGTTGAATAAGATGGTTAATTTTTCTCAAGCGTTAGAAATTGGATTAAATGAAGCACGGCAAGCAGAAAAGAATAAGGCAGAAATTAAAGAGGTCTTTAAAGATCTTAATAGTCAGTTAGAGCATAGTACCAAAGGAAAATTGTCTATAAAGGTCTGTATATTTTATGAACGTATAGATGATGTTGCAGCGTTTTCTAGCTTTTTTAAAAGAAAAAAATATACGGCAATAGGAGCGAAAAACCCAAAAGCATCTGACAACAGCCACACGCAATTAGCTCTTTGGAACCAGGATTCCTCTGGTTATCCTTGCACAATACAATTCGGAAAAAATAAGGTTCAGTGCCATGACAGGGAGGCTTTAGAAGATGCTTTAACAGAGTTACTACGAGACCCTGCTGTTGGTGAGATTCTATTTAAACTCATCAATCTACCTGATAGCGAAACTGAAGAGGATAAAAAATAAAAAGGGGCAGGCTGAGTAGTCTTATTTAAGACGCACCAATTGCGCACCACCGAAAAACACAATCTTTTTTAATTTTATTTTGTAATTTCAAATAGTTATTGGCACGCCCGGAGGGATTCGAACCCCCGACCTATGGATTCGAAGTCCAGCGCTCTATCCAGCTGAGCTACGGGCGCACAGGTGTTTTGAAGTTGAATTCTAATACCACAAAAAATCCTGTTATGCAATGGCTACTCAGGAAGATTCAACAATGGTAAACTCATAGATTGGCTGAGTGGGATGGCATAACTTTTTTTATTGAGGGGGTGTTTTAAGTCTGGGAAGGTGGATTATAAATTTACACCCTTTGCCTTTTTCCGAATCAACTTTAATTTCACCCCTGTGATTTTCAGTAATAATAAAGTAAGAGACACTTAAACCGAGACCGGTTCCAACTCCTACAGGTTTTGTTGTAAAAAAAGGTTCAAAAATCCTCTTTTCGACCCCACCGTCCATCCCCGGGCCATTATCTTCCATTTCGATGCAGAGCTTTTGCGATTCAGTATCAAATGAGATTTTCAATATAAATGTTGGATTTTCCGTATCGGCTTGCTGCATGGCATATGCACCGTTGTTCAGAATATTTAAAAAAACTTGCTGCAATTTATTTGGTTCACAAGAGATTAAAGGCAAGCCCTTTTCATATGTTCGTATAATGTTTATTTTCCTGAAATCATACTGTTTTTTTAAATCAAAATCTGTCTTAGCCAGTTCAATGGTTCTATCAAGAATTTCCGGAATTGAATAGGATGATTCTCTATTATCTTCACTTCGAGCAAAACTGAGCATATTCTCGACTATATTTGCTATCCGCCCGCCGGATTGTTTAACCGAATGGGCCATTTTCAGGATGTCTCTTTTTTCCATATAGGTCTTAATGGCATCCATATTCAGACCCAATTCTTCCGCTGTTTTTTTATTTGACGGCAATTTAGTATCTGTGAGGCGTCTTAGGATCATCTCTGAATTTTGTACCATTCCGGCCAGGGGGTTATTAATTTCATGGGCCATTCCGGCAGAAAGCCCTCCGACAGACAACATTTTTTCAGACTGAATCATTATTTCCTGGGCCTGCTTCAGATCGCTGATATCTCTTGTAATTGACAGCAACACATCTTCGCCATGAAGGCTTAAACGCCTTGCAGACATCAGGCCGACTAACGTCTCACCGTTTTTTTTAATAAACCGGGCTTCAAGATTTTTCACATACCCTGTTTTCTTCAACCCCTTTATCAATCGTTCCCGATCCCTGATATCATCCCATATTTTTATTTCTATGGAAGTTTTGTCTCTGATATCTTCGGGCGTATAGCCCGTCATTTCAGTAAAGCCTTGATTGATTTTAATATACATTCCATCTGAAATTCGATTCAGGTTAACTGAGTCCGGAGATATATGGAACGCAAGACGAAACAGCGTCTCACTCTCATGCAATGCCTGATTGGTTTCTTTCAGACTGGATATATCACGCGTAATCCCTTCAACACCAAGGATGTTGCCATCTGCATCTTTATAAAACCGGGCATTTGTTGAAGCCCACCAGGAACTTCCATCCTTCCTTTTCAACTGCGCCTCAAAATCCTCAACATGGCCCTCTTCTCGAAGCTGCTCCAGAAATTTTTCTCTTTCTTCGGGAAAACGATAGACCTCCTGGGCCATATTCATTCCAATAGCTTCCTCAACAGTATATCCTGACATACGAAAGACAGAAGGTGAAATGTAGGTAATAACCCCTCCTATATCTGTCCTGTAAATCAGATCCAGGCTGTTTTCCACAAGGGAGCGAAATAGTTCAAACTCAATTTCAAGTCTTTGGTTCTTTTTATGGAGTTCTTCATACCGGTCTTTCCAGGTCATATGCCATGTCCTTTTTTATAACGATTTGAATACCATATATAAAAATAACAAAAGTTTCAAAGCACTTCCAGCTTAAATAAAATTATACAATAACCTGATCCGTTACAAAGCGGCAACCTTACATTTTTAGCACCATGAATATGTATTCGCCATGGTTAAAATCAATGGTAAGATTTGCCCCGCGGCCTTCTGCGTAGCGAATCCAGAACGGTTTATCTGTAACCCCGCACTCGTAGTCAGGGTATGACTCTCCGGTTTTTGCGTTTTTCCACGAAAGGATCATGGGATAGTCGCAGATTTCAAATGCTTTGTCTTTGGCAATCTGTTTGGCCTGAAGAAAATCAAATTCCGGATCGTCTATCTCTATGTTCAGGACTTGTTTTGCCTGATTCTCTGTTGTCTTAAATATTTGTGCCATGATTCGCACCTCCATTTTAGGTGACAGGTAGGGTGGTTTTCACATAAACGCTTTCTTTAAAAATAAGGCTGGATTTACAATTGACAACACTGCCCATTAAAAGTAGAAACCAGAGGTGAAATGAAAAGAAAATCCAAAACTCGAAAATTCGTTTCGCGAATATGGAAAACAGCACTGAAAATCATTTTCATACTGTTTTTATTTTCCCTGGTCCAGGTATTCTCATTGAGGTATATTAATCCGCCGTTAACACCGAACGTAGCATGGGAATGGGGAGAATCCATCATCAAAAAAGACCCCAAAAAGAAGCCGGCCTATCGGTTTATAAATATCAAAAGTATATCTCCCCACCTTCGACGTGCTGTTCTTGCAGCGGAAGACCAGCGGTTTTTATCGCACAGCGGGTTTGATATTAAAGAAATCAGGCATGCTGTTAAAACCTTTTTTAAAACCAGAAAAATAAGGGGGGCCAGCACCATCAGCATGCAGACGGCCAGGAGTGTTTTCCTGCTCTCCAGCAGAAGCGGGCTTCGCAAAGCTGCTGAGATCTATTACACGATTTTAATTGAATTGATGTGGGATAAACAGCGAATACTTGAAATGTATTTAAATACTGTGGACTGGGGAACTGCTGTTACAGGAGCAGAGGCCGCCGCCCAAAAATATTTTGGGAAAAATGCAAAAAACCTGAGCAGGGCTGAAGCAGCGCTGATGACAGCAGTCCTGCCCAACCCGCACAAATGGTCAGTTAAGCGCCCAACCGTTTACCTTCGATATCGCCAGGGAGTGATACTCAAAGACATGGTTTATATGCCCCTTCTTTAAATCCAGGGGTGTTTCTCTATTTTTTACTTCGGGAAAATATATTTTTAACCGCTTTGTCAAAAGCAGCTTTATCGGTTTTAAATATCTGGGCGTCTTTTCCAACCCGCAGGATACTAAGCGAATTTATTTTATCCCCTTTTTCAATTTTATCTACCACATCCTGGCCTTTGATGACCTTCCCGAATACCGTGTGCTTTCCATCCAGCCACGGGGTGGGTTTATGTGTGATAAAAAACTGGCTGCCGTTTGTGTTTGCCCCTGCATTGGCCATGGAAAGGATACCGGCAGAATCATGCTTGAGTTCAAAAACAATCTCATCCGGAAATTTATAACCAGGCCCGCCCCTGCCGGTTCCTGTTGGATCACCGCCCTGAATCATAAAATCTTTAATTACCCGGTGAAAGATCAGGCCGTTATAATATTTTTTTGAGACGGCTTTATCCGAAGGGATTGTTCCCTCTGCCAGGCCGGCAAAATTAATTACAGTTGCAGGCACCTTTTTGTAATAAAGTTTGGCAGTAATCTGCCCTTTGGTAGTATCAAACTGTGCATACAATCCGTCTTCCAGATTTTGTGACATCGCACTTCCCGGCAATACCATACTCATCGGCAACACCATGAGGACAAATAAAACGCACAGGCCCAAAACTCTTTTGAATAAAATCATTTAACCGCCTCCTTGATTACAAATATAAAAGGGAAAGAGATTTCCCGGAGTCAAAAAAACCCGAAGCTCAATGGGTTGAGTCCGGGTTTAAATTTTTGAAAAAAGATGGGGTGAGTGACGGGATTTGAACCCGCGGCAACCAGGGCCACAACCTAGTGCTCTACCAACTGAGCTACACCCACCTCAAAAAAACTGTATCTAATTATCAAAACATTAACTTTTTTTCAATAGTTTTTTACCAGGCAGCACCGGCAAACTTGATTTTAAAAAGAGTCATCATGTCCTGATGCACCTGTTGATACTATATTTTACATTGACCTTGAAGGGTTGTTTGACTATTATTCATGGCTATAAATTATTTGTTTAAAAGGATGTTGTATGAATGCGTTATTAATATTTGTTGTCCGGCTGATCCTGGGAATGGTGTTTGGAATTGTTATCATACGGATGTTCCGCCCGGAATGGGGAATCTTTCATGGTGTAGGTGCTGGAATCATTCTGGTGGCTCTGGCCTATGGCATGCAGCTTTTCAGGACAAAAAAATAAAAATAGAACCAAAAGGTTTTTAAGACAGTGGAAAAAAATATCATCTTAGGGACAGCAGGCCACATTGACCATGGAAAAACAAGCCTTGTCAAGGCATTGACCGGAATTGAAACCGACCGACTGAAAGAAGAAAAAGAAAGAGGCATCACCATTGAGTTAGGGTTTGCCTCCCTTGATCTTCCCAATGGTCAGCATGTGGGAATTGTGGACATGCCTGGTCATGAAAAATTTGTAAAAAACATGGTTGCAGGGTCCAGTGGTATAGATGTAGTCACCATGGTTATTGCTGCGGATGAGGGTGTGATGCCCCAGACCCGGGAGCATATGGAGATCTGCAATCTCATGGGAATTGAACACGGGATGATTGCCCTGACCAAAACCGATATGGTGGATGAAGATCTTCTGGAGCTTGCCATGGAGGATATCAATGACTTTGTCCAGGGAACTTTTCTGGAAGAAAAACCGATTATTCCAGTATCCTCTGTTACCCATGAAGGTATTGATGACTTTGTTTCCACCCTTGAGCAAATCTGTATGAGCCTGCCTGAAAGAAAATTTTCCTCTATATTCCGATTGCCTGTTGACCGTGTTTTTTCTATGAAAGGATTTGGGACGGTCATTACCGGAACCCTGACATCAGGATCGATTAATGTTGGGAATGATATCATGGTATATCCCAAACAGATTACATCCAAAGTCAGGGGTATACAGGTACACAGCCAGGGTGTTGAGACTGCTGGCTCAGGCACGCGGACAGCCATTAATTTCCAGGGCCTGGATAAAGAGTCAGTAAGCCGGGGGGATATTTTATCCACCCCTGAGACCCTGATCGAAAGCTATATGGTGGATGCCCATTTTCATTATCTAAAATCCAATGCAAAACCCGCTAAAGCTCGAACACGGGTCCGCTTTCATTCCGGAACCAGTGAAATATTGGGTTATATGATTCTTCTGGACCGAAACGAACTGCTTCCCGGAGACGAGGCCTGCGTACAGTTCCGACTTGAATCACCGGTGTGCTGCATCAAGGATGACCGTTATGTCATCAGAAGCTATTCTCCTGTCAGGACCATTGGCGGAGGTACCATATTAAACCCGGCTTCCCAGAAACACAAACTGGGAGATAAGACCGTTATCCAGGGCCTGGAAAACCTGCTGCTGGATGATATGGAACAGACCATCTCCTTTTTCCTGTCTTTAAAGGGCTATCAGGGGGTTTCCTTTTCCCAGCTTCGGGTCATGACCAATATACCGGATAAAAAACTTGCAGCCACACTCCAGAAAATGCTGGCAAAACAGGAAGTGGTCCAGACGGACAAAGAAAAACAGATTTATGTAATTGGAAGTTTTTTTGATGAGTTTAAAGAAAAACTGGTATCCCAGCTTGAGGCCTATCATGAAAAAAATCCGTTAAAAGAAGGCATGCCCACCCAGGAGCTGAAATCCAAATTTCAATATATTGATGATGCCAAATTCTTTAATATCCTTTTTACAAAGCTTGCAAAAGAAAACCTGATTATTCTGGATAAAAACATCATTAAAATGGCTGCCCATACAGTAGCTCTCCAGGTGGACCAGAGCGAAGTCAAAGAGAAAATCAGAAAAATATATCAGTCTTCCGGCCTGACCCCCCCGTTTTTCAGAACAGTCTGCGCAGATCTGGATTTGGACAAAAAGAACGCAACAGATGTGCTTCATATGCTGATTGATGAAAAATCCATCATCAAAACCAAAGACGACCTGTACTTTGATGCGAAGCGGATGGATGTCCTGGCAGACGAGCTGACCCAATTTTTAAAAGCCAATGAGTCCATCACCACGCCCCAGTTTAAAGATATGGTAAAAGCATCCAGGAAATATGTCATCCCATTGATCGAATATTTTGATTCCATCAACCTGACCATCCGGGTGGGGGACACGCGTCAGCTCCGCAAAAAATCCTAAAGGATTTTTTCGGCAAATGCCTCCACGATGCTGTTCAGACGGGCCTTACCTTCCAGGTTGAGAACAAAGTGTTTTGTATCTATGGTGCCCAAAGATTCTGAGCAAATCTGATCAATAATAATTTTAAAACAGCTTTCAAAAGACTGTCCAAAACATTTTTCAAAAGCCTCAAGATTCAGTCCTTCTGATGTTCTAAGCCGCAGCATGACCATCTCCAGCATTTTTTGATCCTGGCTTAGATTTTCCAACTCTTGCACCGGCATCCGCCCGGATTGCACATCCTTTATATACGTTTTAATATTTCTGTGGTTCCAGAACCGGCTGCGGCTGTCATAGGAGTGTGCTGCAGCCCCAAAGCCAAGGTATGGGGTCATGTCCCAGTATTTGGAATTATGTCGTGACCGGTTTTGAGGTTTCTTTGCAAAATTGGAAATCTCATAATGTTCATACCCGGCATGGTTTAAGGTTTCAGCAGTCAGTTTAAACAAGCGGGAAAGTATTGAACTGTTTATCGGATCTATCCGCTTGTCTCTGACTTGTTTCTCTAATGGAGTTCCAGGTTCAATGGTAAGCATGTAACAGGACAAATGAGACGGTCCGATCTCTATGGCCCTTTGTAAATCGTTCAGCCAGGATTTTTCATCTTCAAATGGCAGCCCGTAGATCATGTCCAGGCCAATGTCGTCAAATCCGGCCTTTTGGGCATGATTAATTGCAGCCAGGCTTTGTTCGACCGTGTGGATTCTTTTTAAGAAGGAAAGCTTTTTCGGGATAAAGGATTGTGCCCCGATGCTCAAACGGTTAACGCCTGCTGATCTCAAATCTTTAAAATATCCCTGACCAGTGGTGCCGGGGTTAACCTCCAGGGTTATTTCCACACCCGGCACAAGGCTGAACCTTTTTTCTATGCCTTGGAGAAGGGATTCAACATCTTTTGCAGGAATCAGAGAAGGTGTCCCGCCGCCAAAGTAGATGGTGTCTATATCAAAGGTATCTACCCCAATAATTTTTGAGCCGATGGTTTTACGCATATCCATTTCTTTAAAAAGGCACTGGATATACTCCGGGATCTGCTCAAGGTCAATCTCCGAGTAAAAATCACAATAGATACACTTTTTAGTGCAAAACGGGATATGAATATAAATAGACTGACTTTCAGACAAAACGTTTCATTAATTCATCAATAACCGTATCCACATTTTCCGGGGTTACACCGTACTGCTCACATGCCATTTTCACCCTGTCCAGGTGCGGGCTTGTTTCCAGATCATCCGGCCCTCTGAAAAATCCCATACGCCTTCCGATCTGATACAGCACCCTTTTTTCCGGTTCAAGCTTGAAGAACCGATCGATTATACTGATAAGCTTTTCCTTGTCCTCAGGCAGTTTACCGTTAATGGTCTCAAACAAATTCAGGATATGGTCACTCTTAATATAAGAATCTATCCCGTCAAGAGTTTCCAGAAACAGGCGAAGCTCTTTGGCCATCATGGCATCTGTAGGCTTTTCAAATTCCCCTCTTCTGGCTTCCACCGCCAGGGCAGTACCGTCTGTTACAGCCAGGGTACGAATACGGATAAAATCCGGGTTGATACTGTTCAAGGCAGACGCGGTTTCCATGGCATGCTCTATGGAGTAATCAATTCCGCCAAGCCCTGGCATAACATATTCAGACAGTTCCATACCGGCTTCTTTTACTTTTAAACCGGCCTTGATATGCGTGGCTTTTGTGGCGCCTTTATTGATCTTTTTCAAGACGGTGTCTGATCCGGACTCCATCCCTATGTGGATACGGTTAAGCCCTGCATCTGAAATCCGCTTCAAATCCTCCTGCTTAATCCTGACAATGGTGTGGCTTCTGGCATACGACGTGATGCGTTTGGCCTCTGGGAAACAGGTTTTAATATACTCCAGCACCTCCACCAGATCATCCGGCTTCATAATAAGGGAATTGGCATCCTGGAGAAAAATTGCCTCTGTGCCGGAAGCATACCAGTTCATGGCAGCATTAAACGCCACCCGGTCTTTTTCCTCAAAGCTGCTGTACAGGCTGTCGATCACCTCGTTATCTGCAAGTCCCCCAGGTTTTACGATCTCTTTTATCCGGCTGATATAGGTGTGGATAAGATCGATATCTTTTATGATGTTCTCTTTTGAGCGAAGGGAAAAATCACTTTTTTTATATACCCGACAGAATGTGCACCGATTCCAGGGACAATTTCGAGTAAGGCGGATCAAAAGGCTGTAAGCTTCACTGGGGGGTCTGATAGGGCCCTGCTCAAACCCCTGATATTTATCTTCTCGTTTATTTTTCATAATATATCTGCATATCCATAAGTAATATTAAATCTAAAATAATGCTTTCTTCATATTAATACCTGGGATTTTAAAGTCAATTTATTTGGCCAGATCTTGAAACTTGGCTGTTTATTATGATACTTATCCAAAGCTTAAACACATTTTAGATCTAACTGTATTTAACCGGCAACCTGATCATAAAGGAGGAGAACATGCCTGGGTTTGAAATTTTTGGTGATGAAGAAAGAAAAGAAGTCGGCGATGTTCTGGAAACAGGCGTTCTTTTCAGATATGGGTTTGATGCAGCCAGGAATGGACATTTCAAGGCCCTTGAATTTGAAAAAAAGCTGGCGCAAATCACCGGGAGTTCTTACAGTCATCTGTGTTCCAGCGGGACAGCCGCACTGTGCATTTCCCTGGCTGCTTGCGGGATTGGGGCGGGGGATGAAGTTATTGTACCCCCTTTTACATTTGTTGCAACCTTTGAAGCCATCCTGAATGCTGGTGCCATCCCGGTTTTTGGAGAGATTGATGAAACGCTGTGCCTGGACCCGGACAAACTTGAAGATGTGATCACACCTAAAACAAAAGCTGTTGTCCCTGTTCATATGTGCGGTTCGATGGCGCGGATTGATGAAATAAAAACGGTCTGTGATAAAAAAGGGCTGATCCTTCTGGAGGATGCCTGTCAGTCTCTTGGGGCAAGCTATTCAGGCAAGGCCATTGGGACATTCGGGCTTGCAGGATGCTTTTCCTTTGATGCGGTAAAAACGGTGACATGCGGAGAGGGCGGCGGTATTATCACGGACAGCAAAGACGTTTATGAAAAAGCCGACCAGTTTGCCGACCATGGCCACGACCACCTGGGAGGTGCGGACCGGGGAGCGGATGACCATCCGATTATCGGGACCAACTACCGGATCAGTGAACTCAATGCGGCTGTCGGACTTGCCCAGTTAAACAAACTGGATAAGATCCTGGAAACTCAGAGAAAAAATAAATACGCTATTAAAAATGCCATGGCCGATATTGGAGATGTTACCTTCCGGTATGTACCGGATGCAAAAGGGGATTCGGCTACTTTTCTAAGTTTTTTCATGCCCACAGAAGACCGGACAAAACAGATTGCTGCAGCAATGAATGAAAACGGAGCCGGTGCCATCTACTGGTATAACAACAACTGGCACTACTATAAAAAATGGCACCATTTAAAAGAGATGAAACGCTCGGCAAAACTGCCGGCTGAACTGGCAGACAACCTGCCGGACTATAAGAACATGGTGCTTGAAGCATCAGACAATATCATGAAGCGGACCATCTCTATGCAAATTATGCTTTCGTGGACACAGGACGATATAGAAAAACGAATTCAAGCTATAATGAAATCTTTTAAAGGGTAAGCAGGTAAAGGATATAAAAAATGTTCAGAAACTTTAAAGTGGTTCCAAACATCATATTTGGACGGGGCTGTTTTGCACAGCTTGATGAAATTATCGAAAACCAGCGTAAAAGTAAAAATGACTGGGCTGTTTTTGTTGTGGATGATGTATTCAAAGGCAAGGATCTTGAAAAAAGAATCCCCCTGCATGATCAGGACATGCTTTTATGGGTGAATGTGGATGATGAGCCCAAAACCTCTTATGTGGATGATCTGACCTTGAAGGTCAAAGCCTTTTCAGCCACCCTGCCCTGCGCCGTGACCGGCATTGGCGGCGGCAGCAGCATGGATCTTTCCAAGGCGGTTTCCCTGATGCTGACCAATGAAGGATCTTCCACTCTTTACCAGGGATGGGATCTGATCAAAAATCCGGCGGTATATCATGCCGCAGTTCCCACACTTTCCGGAACTGGCGCGGAGGTTTCACGCACAACAGTACTGACCGGGCCTGAAAAAAAACTGGGCCTCAATTCCGACTACACCGTATTTGACCAGGTGGTACTGGACCCCGAACTGATTAAAGATGTTCCAAATGACCAGCATTTTTATACAGGCATGGACTGTTACATTCATTGTGTTGAATCCCTCCAGGGCACATATTTGAATGAGTTTTCCAAAGCATATGGTGAAAAATCCCTGGATCTTTGCCGCCAGGTATTTCTGGGAGATCACCCGGACAGGGATGACAAAATGATGATGGCCTCCTTTTTTGGGGGCATGAGCATTGCTTACTCTCAGGTGGGTGCGTGCCATGCGCTTTCTTACGGGCTTTCCTATGTCCTTGGCACCCATCACGGCATTGGGTGCTGTATTGTATTTGACCAGCTGGAAGAGTTTTATCCGGAAGGGGTTAAAGAGTTCAGGGTCATGATGGAACGATGCGGGATTGAGCTGCCCAAAGGCCTGGTTAAAGACCTGGATGAAGAACAGCTTGAAAAGATGATCACCGTGGCGCTGGGTCTTGATCCTCTCTGGGAGAACTGCCTGGGTGAAGACTGGAAAAATATCATGACCCGGGACAAGGCAAAATCCCTGTTCCTTAAAATGTAAAAGAGCCTGACATGACCATTGCAATTATACCATCCCGCTACGGTTCCAGCAGGCTTGAAGGAAAACCCCTGGCCCTTATTAAAGGCAAATCCATGATCCAGCGGGTGTATGAACAGGCCCAGAAGTCAAAAGCCGTCACCCGGGCCATTGTAGCCACAGATGACGAGCGCATTATCAATGCGGTTCAGTCTTTTGGCGGTGAAGCGGTCATGACATCAGAAAACTGCCGATCCGGCACAGACCGGGTGGCCGAGACCGCTGTGATGATGGGCCTTTCAGATGATGACATTATAGTGAACATCCAGGGAGATCAGCCTGTGTTCAACCCCATTACCATTGATGAGCTGATCGCTCCGTTTGCCGATGATCAAAACCTGGCCATGTCCACACTGGCGTTTAAAATCCAGGACGAGCGGGAAATCACTGACCCAAAGGATGTTAAAGTCACCTTTGACAACAATGGCTTTGCCATGTACTTTTCACGGGCTCAGATTCCTTATCCAAGGGATGCGGAAACAACGGCTGATTTCTACAAACACTTGGGATTTTATGCCTATAAAAAAAGCTTTCTGGATAAACTGGTCACACTTCCCACGGGCACCTGTGAGCATGTTGAAAAACTTGAACAGTTGAGGGTTTTGGAATTCGGATATAAAATCAAGGTAGTAATCACCCCCTATGATTCCCCTGAAATTGATCTTCCCGAAGATATTGAAAGGATTGAAAGCAGGCTTTAATTAAAGGCACTTAATTAGAGTCTCGATAACATGAGATCCATATACAAAATAGTTCACACAACCTGCCATACCGGATGGGGCGGCCTTGAAAAAAGAGTATATAATGAATCGGTCTGGATGAAAGAAAACGGCCATACCGTTATTATTGTCGCCCCTAAAGATACTCCCCTGTTTACAAAAGCAAAAGAATATGGATTTAAAACGTATCCGGTGAACTTTAAACGCCTCTCCATTGTGAAAGACTATAATTTTTTAAAAAACATCCTCTCCAATGAAAAACCCGATATTATAAACACCCATGGAAAGAAGGATTCCAAACTTGCCCTTTATGCAGCAAAAAAAACCAAAGTACCCTGCAGGATTTTATCCCGGCATATCAGTGCCCATGTCAAAAATTCCTGGTATAACAGGAAACTGTATAAAAAACTGTGCCACTATATTTTCACCACAGCCGACTACACCACAAAGCATTTAAAAAAAGTCTTCAAGCTCAAGGATATGCAGGTCTTTTCCATGCCCAGCGGTATTATCGAACCTGAAATACTCATGGAAAAAGATATTGCACGAGCTGCCCTGATTTCCGAACTTGGCCTTGATGGGGACACCAAATTTATCGGATTTGTGGGGCGGGTGTCCAAAGACAAGGGTATTGACACCCTGCTGCACGCATTCAAAAACATCCGCCATAGACTCCCGGGATTTCATGTGGCCCTTGTGGGTGATGGAACAGACGAGTATCTCAGGCACCTGAAATCCCTGGCCCAAAAACTTCAAATCGAAAACCTTGTCCATTTCACTGGTTTCAAAGAAGACGTCTGGCCTTACTACAGGGCTCTGGAATGCAAAGTTCTGCCATCCATAAATATTAAAGGGATTCCATTTGAAGGAGTGCCCCAGGTACTTTTGGAGGCTATGCTCTGCGAGTGCCCTGTAATAGGATCAGACAGCGGCGGCATAGTAGATATCATTGACAATGAAAAAACCGGACTGCTCTTTAAGGCCTCAGATAGTAAGGACCTTGAAGAAAAAATTCTCCAAACCCTCCAGATGAAAGATGCAGCCACAAAACGCATCCAAACTGCCCGGAAATTAGTCAGAAAAAATCACACCATTGATGCCATGGGCCGAAACATCATCCGGATTTACCGCCTGCACCAGGTCAAACTGGAACGGCTGCCTTATTAGTCATTTACTTGATTTCTGAAATTCCATTCTTATTTCTCGAAAATACGGAATACGGTCAATAAGCTGGGAACATCTTCGCTTGAGTTTCTTTCTGCCCAAAAATTCAAAATAACTGGAAACCGGTATGAGTTCATGGTTATCATATACACCTTTAAGATCTATGGCAGTTGGTTGATAAGAGCCGTCACTCAACTGCCTTAAAGCAACATTTTTCAAGTTGAGATCAAATAGAAATATCTTTTCTGAAATCAAGTAATCACAAAAATTTTCAATCACTTTGATGATATAATCAATATCAGGATCATCTTCGAAAATAACGATATCCCATAATGTTTTTGAGATACGCCCACTTTCATCACGAATGCAGTCACATTCCAAGCCCCGGCCCAGATTGGTCCTGATAAAACCATAACAATGGCTCACGCAAAACAGGTCAGTATGTTTCAACATCAGAGAATGATATCCCTTCAACTCGCTGATATTGGCCGCTAAGCACTCTTTTTTGTCTCCAGCCGGGATTTTAATTATACGGTCCATATTTTCAGGGTGCTGATAACAAGACCTCAACTGGCCCCTGCTGATTAGGTTCGCCTCATCTAAAAATATCATTATTATCCAAATATCCTGAAAATTTTAGGTTATCTCAATGTCATTTTCCGGTATCTACCGTACTAAAAAAAGCCGTACAAACCTGTGCAAACGTGATAGCACGGCAAAGACTTTGCGGTCAAGGAGCGAAATTTTGCCGCCCTTGAATTTAAAGACCATTACAGGTATAAGAAGTCTGTTGTTAAATCTATTGATTAACCGGTACAAAAAACTGGAAAAACTATGAAGGATGATCACATATACAAATTGATAAAACTATCGATAACTTTATTAGGACTGCTCCCAAGGGCTGTTTTAAGGTTTTTTTCAGATGTATTGGGGCTTCTCTGGTTTAAGATAGATAAACGTCATAGAAATATCACCCTCGAAAATATTACACTTTCATATCCTGATCAATATACTCCCTCACAGATTCAAAGGCTTGCAGTAGGCGTTTTTAAGAATACAGCAAGCATTCTATTTGAACTCATCTGGTCTTATCGGAAACCCAGGGATGAATTTTTCAAATATGTTGAGGTTGAAGGTTACAGGCATTTTGAGAATGCGCAAAAAAAAGGCAGGGGTACTCTGCTTTTAACCTGCCATTTGGGGAATTTCGAACTTCTTCCGGCAGCCGTACCCAAAATAGGTATGGACCATCCGTGCGCAATATATCGTAAATTCGATTTCCCTCCACTGGAAAGATTCATGAAGGAAACACGTCAGCGCTTTGGAGCTAAAATGATTTCAATGGGGGGCGTAGCAAGGACACTGGACCCCATTTTGCTAAATGGCGGTATTGTTGCAACGTTGTTCGACCAGAATGCCGGGTGGTATAACGGGGTTGTTTCAAACTTTTTCGGCAGGCCGGCCTGTACAAAAAATGGATTGGCCAAAGTTGTTTTAAGGACAAAAGCCACGGTTATCCCGATGTTTATGATAAGAAAAAAAGAAAAGTATATCCTGCATTTTTTACCCGAAGTGCCTCTTCAACATACAGGATGCCCGATAAAGGATATTGAAACCAATACCCAGAACTATGTATCTGCAGTTGAAGAGATGGTCAGACAATGCCCCGAACAATATTTTTGGGTCCACAATCGCTGGAAAAGCAAACCATATAGCCTTATTCCAAGATAATATTCAAAGGGAATGATTATGACCTGTGGGAGCCATTTTTGGATAAAAAACCTTTAAAAATAGTAGCGTTCTGGGACACAAGAGCCGGGCATGTAAAGCAGACCCAAGGCATTATTCACGCACTATCCGAAATCACTCTCGTTGATGTTGAAGATGTTTTTTTGCCGGACTACAGGTTCTGGGATTCTTTTATTGACTGGGCCGCTTTTGTTACCTGCTTTCTCAGGAAAAAAAAATCAACCGGAACCTGCGGAGCTGATATTATAATAGGAACAGGCACACATACCCACATCCCCATGCTGTTGAGAAGACAAAAAGAAAACAGTCGTGTTGTAACCTGCATGACACCGGGCTGGCCCCTCACCAGGCATATGGATCTGTGTTTTATTCCCGAACATGATTCTCCCCGAAAAGCCGACAATGTTTTTGTTACAACAGGTCCGCCGAACACTGCATTGGACAGACAGATACATGATCCAGGCCAGGGACTTATCGTTATTGGCGGTGTGGACAAGAAAACTCATGTTTGGGATAATGAAAAAATCATTTCTCAGATCAGGTATATTTTAAAATCTCAAACCGATGTTTTCTGGACGGTTTCCACCTCTCCCCGGACACCCTTAAAATTGATTCCGACCCTTGAAGGGCTGGATAAAGAGATGCCCTGCATGGAATTCATGCCTTTTGAGAAGACACCCCGAGGATGGATTGAGGAACAATACGCAAAAGCCCAATTCACGTGGGTGAGTGCAGATTCCGTTTCAATGGTTTATGAAGCCTTGAGTGCGGGCTGCCGTGTTGGAATTTTGTCGGTGAAATGGAAAAACAAACAAAACAAGATTGCACGAGGCATTGAACTGCTGGAAAAAAGCAATAAAATAACCTCTTTTGAAACATTTAAAAATAATGGGTGTTTGCCAAACCATTCAGGTTTGAACGAAGCCAAAAGATGTGCTACGGAGATTGTAAAAAGATGGTGGCCGGAAAGTATACAATAGTACAGATGCTGCCGGAATTAATAACCGGCGGGGTTGAGAGGGGCACCTTGGAAATGGGTGCTTTTCTTGTAAACAAGGGGCACCGTTCCATTGTTGCTTCAAATGGAGGCCCCATGGTTGAAGAACTCATCAAAAATGGTTCCGAGCATATAAAGCTCCCGGTGGGCGAGAAGAACCCCAAGGCTCTTTTGTGCATTCCAAAACTAAGGAAATTTTTTCTTGAAGAAAAGGTAGATATTCTGCACCTTCGATCCAGACTCCCTGCCTGGGTTGGCTTAGTTGCAGCAAAAACCATAAATAAAAAAATGCGCCCCCGTGTCATCACCACATTCCACGGTTTTTACTCAATAAACGCCTATTCTGCTGTAATGACAAAGGGAGAAAGAATTATTGCTGTTTCAGAACAGATCAGGGAGCATATCTGTGAAAAATACGATGTTATCGAAGATCATATAAAACTCATTAATCGTGGTTTCGATGCCTCCGTATTTAATCCGGAGTGTGTGGAACAGGCAAGAATTTCCAAGCTTAAAAAAAAATGGGGTCTTGAAAAAAAAACAGGCCCGTTTATAATGCTTCCCGGCCGTTTTACCCAATTAAAAGGGCATGATCTGTTTCTATCCGCGTTAGAAAAAATCAAACATCTTTCGTGGACGGCTGTTCTTGTCGGTGATGAAAAAGAAAAGCCTGCTTATGCTGCTCATTTAAAAGCACAGGTTGCCCAAAATAACCTTGAAGATCGTGTAATTTTTGCAGGCCATTGCAATGATATGCCGGCAGCGTTTTTACTCAGTGATTTGACCATTAGTGCTTCAATCCATCCCGAATCATTCGGCAGGACCGCTGTTGAATCCCAGGCCATGGGAGTTCCCGTTGTGGCGACTTCTCATGGAGGAAGCCTGGGAACCGTTATCCCTGATAAAACCGGCTGGCTTTTCCCCCCAACAGATGTTGATGCCCTGGTATCTGTTCTTAAAAAAGCGCTTGCTGACCCAAACAACCTGGAACGTTTGGGCAGACAAGCCAAAGAATGGGTGAATCATAATTTTACAACCAAACTGATGTGTGAAAAAACACTTATGCTGTACAAAGAATTAATGACAGCACCTCGGTAGCGTTTGAGCTTTGTTGACAAGCCTTTATTTTCCTTGACAAAAAGCAAACCGATGACCTATAAAATTTGAAATTTTATTTTGAATTCCGTTTGTTTTTCAGGTGGACCAATAATAACTGACAACCGATTTTTTGCCGACAATATGTTTTTTCAGTTTTTCAGCCTCAAAGCAATGCGACATAGTGATTAACAGAGGACATTTATGAATATTTTGATGGTTTCACTTGACTTTCCCCCAACTGTAGGTGGGATTTCGGCCCATGTTTTTGAACTTGCCAAAGCCATGTGCAACCATGGACATTCGGTTTCAGTCATCACCCGTAAACTTCCATCACAAAAGGCTGATAAATCTGAAATAGAGAACATAAAAATTTACAGGCTGCAATTGAAATGGGTTGCTCCTTTATACGGTTGGCAATTGAATCGCTATATTCACAGCTTGCTACCAGAAATTCAACCGGCTATCATTCACTTGCATGGAATGGCTCCATTAGAAGGGTATCACGTAAAAGAGATTCCAATGGTGTATACCAATCATACTTCCGGGTATCTCAAACGTATCCGTAAAGGAGGCCTGCGACGGATGGCGCTATTGAAAAGGAGTTTTAAAAAACCGGACCTTTTCCTGGCACCCAGCAAAGAATTGCTGGAAATCCCTTTCCCGATTCGAGCCCCAAAATGTTTTATTTCCAACGGTGTGGATGATCAAAAATATAAATATGTGGATGACGACAGAAATAAAATACGCAAACAATTGGGAATAATGGATGATGATATTGTTGGGATTCTGACGCGCCGCCTGGTAGAAAAAAATGGAGTAATTCACCTTGCTGAGGCGACAAAACATATAACAAATCCTAAATTAAAATTATTGTTTATCGGGGATGGCCCGGAGCGTGATTCTATTGAAAATCTGCTGGAACAAAAATTTAAAAACCGATTTTTTATGCTTGGAAGCAAATCACATGATCAAATCATCCCATATTATAGTGCTGCTGATTTTTCAATTTTGCCGTCTCTAATGGAGGCAACAAGTATCAGCGGCCTGGAAGCCATGTCTGTGGGATTACCTCTGGTGGGTACCCGAGTGGGCGGCATCCCTGAATTGATAAAAATCGGTGAAAACGGATATCTGTGCAACCCTGCCGACAGCAAAGATCTTGCCCAGAAGATAGATCAATTAATTTCAGAAAATCTGCGATCTTTAGGCAAAGTTTCACAAAATATGGTGAAAAATCAATTTGCATGGTCCAATATTGCTCAACAAACAATAAACTCGTATAAAAAAATAATATGACAAAAATTTTGCTGGTATTTGGAACCAGGCCGGAAGCCATTAAGATGGCACCTTTAGTAAAACAGTTAAAATCTGATCCGTCAGCTTTTGAAACCCGTGTTTGTGTAACCGCACAGCATAGAGAGATTCTGGATCAAATTTTAAGTATATTTGATATCGTCCCTGATTATGATTTAAACGTTATGACCAAAGATCAGGATCTTTATGACGTTACGACATTGGTCTTACAAGGGCTGAAAAAAATATTTAAAAATTACAAGCCGGATATTGTATTGGTTCACGGTGATACAACCACCACATTCACAGCCTCTCTTGCAGCTTTCTACCAACAAATTGACGTGGGGCATGTTGAAGCCGGGTTACGCACAAATAATATTTATGCTCCCTATCCCGAAGAAATAAACAGGCAATGTGCAACAAGAATAGCAAAATACCATTTTGCCCCCACGATTTTGAATAAAGAAAATCTTATTGCAGAAAATATCAGAGAAGAAAATATTATTGTGACCGGGAATACCGTTATTGACACATTAATGATGGTTGTGGACCAGATAAAATCAGATATGGCATTGGAAAACAGAATCAGGCGTTATATCGAAGATTTTGGCTACCCCGCTGAAAACCTGGACAACGGACGAAAGTTAATTCTTGTAACCGGGCACAGAAGAGAAAATTTCGGAACAGGATTTTTAAATATTTGTGAGGCCATTAAAGAAATTGCTGCCCTTCATCCGGAACTTGATATTGTTTATCCTGTTCATCTAAATCCAAATGTCCGAAGACCTGTAAATCAAATCTTATCCAATATCCCCAATGTCTACCGGATTGAGCCGCTTGACTACGAATCTTTTGTGTATTTGATGAGCCGTTCTTATATTATTTTAACTGACAGTGGTGGAATACAGGAAGAAGCACCGTCAATCGGAAAACCGACCCTGGTGATGCGGGAAGAAACAGAGCGGCCTGAAGCTGTTGAGGCTGGTACAATTATACTTGTGGGAACTGATAAAGCCAAAATTTTAAAACATATTGAAATTTTGATTACCGACAAAAAGAAATATAGAAAAATGTCAAATTGTTATAGTCCCTACGGAGATGGAAATGCAGCAAAGAGGATTGCAGCATTTTTAAAAAAAGACAAATAGGATTCATATGTTGGAAAACAATCGTTTGAAATGGACATCTCGTATAGATAGTTTTTGTGTGGTTATGGGTGCCATGGTGCCCACTGGCCTTATTATCGGCAATGCGGGCTTTGAATCGATGATCGCTCTGGTTGGCCTTTCCTGGATAATTCGCTCCATAATTGCAAAGGAAAATCCATGGCCCCGCCTGTTAAAACACCCCCTTGTTCTGCCCTGGCTTTTCTGGTTTGGGAGTGTAATGATCAGCCTTGCCTGGAACGGGGCAGGAAGCAAAGGGTGGGCACATGACATCGTCTTAATTCGCTATTTCATTTATTTTGCGGCCTTATTGGATATTTCACACAGGCGTTCAATTATAACCTCTCTTTTAATCGGACTTGGCGCCGGAATTCTGTGGGGCCTGGCCAATACCATTATGGCCTATGCAATCGGACACGATATCTTTGGAAACGATTTGATCCGGTATTCTTATAAATTAAAAGAAGCCAGCCGAATAGCAAGTCTTGCGGCATATGCCGGACCGTTTTTCTTTGCCTGGTTTTTGCTGGATTCCAGGCTGACAAGAAAAATAAAAATTGCCATTGCCATTCTTACAGGGATTGCGATGCTGCAGATTTTTCATGTTCACATCCGTACTGTAGAAATAGCAAGTATCGCGGGAATTTTATCAAGTCTAATTTATTTAATCAGTAAAAAAGTGCCTTGGAAATGGTTATCTTTCTTTGCGATTCTAATGGGCGTTTTAATTGGTGTTTTTATAAAATTTGGCCCTTCTTATAATCTTGATAGTTTCTACGCCAGAGTCAACATTTGGAAGGTGACCTGGTATATGTGGCTTGACCATCCTGTTGTAGGCGTTTCTGTTTCAGCATGGCAGGATTATTATAAACATAAATTTGCATCGGGGGCAATTGAACCCTTTATGCAATCCTCCAGCATGAATGTTCATGTACCGGAAGCTGCACATGCTCACAATCTTTTTCTTCAATTGATGTCTGCTAGCGGAATTATAGGGCTGATTAGTTTTTTATGGTTATTTGTAAACAGCATCCGGGTGCAGTTAAAAAATAAAATATCAGGCTGGCGCAACGGTCTTATTACCTGGCCTGTAGTTTTTTTGGTTATTGGGTTGGCGGGCTGGAATATTTTCGGATCACAATACCAGACACTTTTTGCCTATTTTATGGTGCTTACAGCAGCTTCAGCGATGCCGAAGCAGGATATTTTATTAAGATCATGAGCAATAAAATCAATCCGTATCTGGGGAGATCAATTTAATTCTTTTTTTTAAAAATTCCTGAAAAGCATCAGTCAATTCAAATTCGATCCTTATTCCAATAACGGCAACCTCTTTTTCCCACTTAACATCAGGATCTGCCTTTACCCAGTCCTTTTCTGTTGTGAGAATAATATCGGCACCCAGCTCAACAGCCTTTTTGTTTATCGCCTCAAAGTCAGATGCCTTATAGCTGTAGTGGTCTTGAAATTCAAAGTGATACACGATATTTACACTGCATTCATCCATACTCTGATAAAAAGAACTGTTTTTAGCAATACCTGAAAAAAGCAGTGCGCGCCTGCCTTTGAGGTATTCAGTTCCTATTTCTGACTCAAAATGTTCTTTTTTACTGCTTGAAAGAAAGCCTATATATGGCACATGGGCCGTTTGAAAACAGGGAATACCTTTAAAACTGGCGGAAAGGGTATGAATGGGATGATTCTTTTTGGGTGCCCCTGTTTCAGTGCATCTTGTCAAAACAATACCGTGTCCCCTTTTTTTTGCCGTTAAAACCGTCTCCCTTAAACGGCCTGCGGGAAGGAGCTGTCCATTACCCATGGGCTCTTTATAATCAAACAGTAACAGGTCCAGATCCCTTTTGAGGTTCAAGTGCTGAAACCCATCATCCAGAATAATAATGTCCGGGTTAAATTCCTGTATGGCTCGTTGACCTGCCTTAAAGCGATCTTTTCCCACCACCACGGGAAGGTCTAATTTTTGAGCCAGCATGTACGGCTCATCCCCGCACGCTTCAGCAGTTGTTAAAAGGCTCCTGCCGTCTGAGACAACCAGGGTCTCTGATTTATAGCGGCCTTTATATCCCCGGCTGATCACAACAGGAGTTTTACCCAGTGTTTTTAAAGTCCTTGCAAGATAAATTACCATTGGTGTTTTACCGGTACCACCGACTACAATGTTTCCGATGGAAATAACAAAACAAGGCAGGGATTTTTGTTTTAAAATTTTTTTCTCATAGAGAAAAAAACGGACATTCACAACAGCGCTATAAAGAACAGACAAGTATCTCAGAAACCACTCGAACGAAAACGGCTCTGGTTTCTTAGTCCGGTCAAAAGCCAACTCAATTCTTGTCTGAATTTTATCCAATATCATTTGATATCTCTTATAATAAAAATCCATTTTCCCCGGCCTGATGCAAGGAGCTTATCATCTAACTATTTTCAACTGCTCTATCTGTCCTAAAATACATTGAACTGCTCCGCTGTTGTTTAAAAAAACTTGCTCGGACTTCTTGCCCATACGTTCAAATTCTTCATCTGCATTGAGCCAATAAGAAAGAATCTGTTGGACATCTGCTTTGCCTGCCAACTGTTTTGCCCCTCCATTTTCCAGGAGCATCTCTGAAATCTCAATAAAATCCGACATATCTTTACCAAAAAATATGGGTTTAGCAAAAGCTGCTGCCTCAAGTGGATTGTGCCCTCCCTCCGGCACCATTGATCCCCCGATAAAGGCGACATCGCATAGGGAATACAGTCTTGAAAGAACACCCATTTGATCCACCAGTACCACATCAACTTTTTCAACAGGCAGATCAAATTTTGGCGGGTCTGACTCTACTGGACCTGATCCTGCTATATTTGAATACAATTGTGAGGATATATCATAGGATTTGCACAGAGATTGGAGGTCTATTGCTCTTTTCGGATCTCTTGGTGCAAGGATCATTATTAATTCAGAAAAATTTTCTTTTAACTTTTTATAAACAGACAATAGGATTTTTTCTTCTCCCTCATGCGTACTTCCACCAACTATCACTTTAGAATTTTTCTCTATTCCAATTCTTCTTTTAAGGATTTCGATGTCATTTTCAGTCATCTGGGGAACGGGCTGGTCAAACTTGATATTCCCACTTACCATAATTTTATTTTTTTCTATCCCCAGATTCTCAAATCTGTCTTTGTCCAGTGCAGATTGTGCCATAATTGCTGTCAACTGCGAGAAGAACATGGATGCAACACTTTTGAACATCAGAAAACCGTTTAATGACCGACTGGACATCCTTGCATTTACCAGCACAACCTGAATTTTTTCTTTCCCCATTTCATCTAAAAAATTTGGCCACAAATCTGTCTCAACAATAACGATAGCATTCGGCCGGATCATTCTCTGCACCCTTTTTATGCAGTATCTCAAATCAAAAGGGAAATATCCCAGATGATCTGCAAGAGGGTTTTCTTTTTTGAACAATAATTGATCGGCCATATCAAAACCGGTTTTTGTTGAAGTTGTAAGTACAATGTCCAGCTTTGGATATTTTTTTTTTAGTGCTTCAACAAAAGGAACGGCTGAAATCACTTCTCCAACGGAAAGTGCGTGCACCCAAATTCTATTTTCAGCCGCAGGCATATTTTCAAAACCAGTGTTAAAGCCAAACCTCTGAATCAGGTTGGCTCTTCTTTTAGCTGAAAACAACCATAATAAAGGAAGAAACGGCAAGGCTAAAACAAATAAAATATATGCTGCAATATTATAAAAAAAAATCATGCGTCTATTCCGTATTCACCAGATACAGCACCCCAAAACCCAGAAAAAACAAATTTGTGGTCCAGGCACTGATAACAGGCGGAAGGATCTCCCCATATCCCAAAGAAAGACAAAATCCATAGGAAATCCAATACATGAACGCAATAACAACACCAATGGCGATACCTATGGGCATATTTTCTTTTACAAACGGCTTCATGCCTGTGGCGGCACCGGTCAGAACCATGATAATACAGATAAACGGGAAGGCTATCTTTCCATTTAAATCCACCCGGTATACCCTTGAATCATACCCTTCTTTTTCAACCTTTTGCACATATCTCATCAATTCAAAAAGACTCATCTCATTGGATTTTTTTGAGATTTCTCCTAAATCCCCGGGTTCAAAAGCAAGTGGAATCACTTTTTCATCAAACAGGTTAACCTTGTAATCCATTGACTCTTCTTTATGGACCTGTTCTATTATATCCTCAAACCGCCATTTGCCACTTTCATAATACCCTTTGGCAGCATCAATTCTTGACTGGATACCAAATTCCTTGTTCAAACGGGTAATGGTCACCCCGGAAATTGTCTTGGATACAGGATTAAAAAAATTGATGTGCACCAGATTATCATCTGACTTTATCCATATATCCTGACGTATTGAAAGATAATTCTGCCGTTTTTTAATCACATGATTTTTTATATGATTGGCTTTGGACATGGAAACCGGGACAAAGGTTTCGCCTAAAAAAATCATTAATAAGGCAAGAACTCCACCTGCCAGGAGCGCTGGTTTGATAAGAAAATAAATACTGATCCCGCTTGATCGAATGGCCAGAAGTTCATTATTCCGGTTCATGAGGGCAAACACAACAATCGTGGAAAGAAGGATGCTGGCGGGTGTTAATTGAACAAACATGAACGGAACTTTCAACAGGACATACCCCAATGCACCGACCAAAGATATGTCGGCATTTAAAAACTTGTCCAGCCGGGATAGATAGTCAATAAGGATGAAGAGTACCAGAACCATTATCTGGATGATGCAGAAAAATTTGGAAAACTCTTTTAACCAGTATTTATGAAGACACGACATGTTTTATGCCTTTTTGGCCCGTTGTTTTTGAATGATTGTACCAAACAGTTTAACAAAATCAGGGATTGGGACTGGTTTTTCTTTTGCATTCCGGACCAGAAAAAACACAGCGATGCCCCCCATGATAACATTGGGCAGCCACATGCCCAGTATTGGCGGATAATCCCCTGTTTCTCCTGCAGACCACCCGGCAGCAAGAAGAAAATAATACATCAAAAGAAAGAAAATCCCCAGGCCAAAGCTGGATGATCGCCTTAATGAAGCAGATTGAATTCCCAGTGGAAATGCTAAAAGCCCCAGCGAAATGCAGGCAAATGGAATGGAGAATTTTTCATGCAGTTCCATAAGAGCTGAACTTAAATGCGCTTTATTTTTTACGCCTGAGCGTATAAACCTTATCAAATCAACTATATTTCGCTCATCCAACGCTTTAGATATTTTCTTATTTTTTTTATTCATGGCGGCCAGGTCAATATTGATATCATAATTGCCGAACCGGATATTGCTCACTGATTTGTCATCGAGATCCACCTGGTTGATCACACCATTGTAAAGTCGAATGGTATATACCTGACCACTCTCCTGGCGAACAAGTTTGCCTTCCGGGGCAATGGAAATACTGACAATCCCTTTTGTCCTCCTGTCCTCTATAAATACATCTTTGAGGGCTTTGGTCTTCATCTCTACATGGGAAACGTAGATCATGATATCTTCCAGCTCTGAATTAAACTGTCTTTCCTGGAGCGCGGCATCCATGCTGGATCTTGCAATTTCTATGGTTTTCTTTTTTAAAGCCAGCTTCCCCCAGGACACGCCAAAAACGGTCACCCACATGGTCAGAATGAGCCCGGCCATGCAGAAGATCAACACCGGTGGCAAAAGTTTGTATAAAGATATCCCGGCACCTTTAAGGGCCACTATCTCATTCTCCTGGGACATGCGCATAAATGTCAGAAGGATGGAAATCATCACTGACATGGGAATGGTGAATTCCAAAAACCGAGGCATGGTATATACCAGCATCATCCCTACAGAAAAAATATCCGCATTGTAATTGACCACCATGTTGGTGATTTCAGGAATCCGGGTCATCAGGAAAACAAACGTCAGAAAAAACAGGCTGATGCAGAATGGATACAACAGTTCTTTGAAAATATATTTATTTATGATCTTAAAATCTTTCATTTCCAGGGAAAATATAAGTTAGCGGCTAAATAGTCAAGATTTGAAAACAAATTCAATTGTTTTCACTGGAGTGTTTTCATGGTATGGATTCGATTATGAAATGTGTAATCGTTGCCAGCGGAGACTTGGAATATACAAAAAGAATTACCCGTACCATCGAATCTTCCGGGTTGATCATATGCGCGGATGGTGGGGCAAGGCATCTTCGGGCGCTCAGGATCACCCCCCATGTAATGATGGGGGATTTTGACTCCATCAAAAAACAGGACAAACAATTTTTCAAAGATAAACAGGTCGAAATTTTATCTTTCCCTTCAAAAAAAAATCACACCGACTCAGAGCTATGCGTAAACTGGGCAGTGGATAACGGAGCAACAGATATTACACTTTTAGGGGTTACCGGCACACGGATTGACCATACGCTTGCCAATATCTTTCTTTTAAAAAAACTGGCTCAAAAAAACATTCCGGCCCGAATTATCAACCAGAACAATGAAATTCATGCGGTTGTTAATTCGATACGGATTGATGGGAGGCCAGGCGAACTTTTATCCATCATTCCTGTCACAGAAACGGTTCATGGAGTTACTTTGAAGGGTTTGGAGTACCCGCTTGAAGATAAAGAAATCCCAATGGGATCTTCACTGGGAATAAGCAATGTATTTAAAGAAGATGTGGCCACTGTCTCAATTGAAAAAGGCATACTGATTGTAACAAAGTCCCGGGACTAACTTGACCGGGTTATGATTTTTTGTCATTTTCAGCCCCCTCCTCCCCTTCTTCGGGTACGGGTTCTTCAACAAGGGTGTGTTCGATCATGAACTCTTCCACTTTATCTATATCTGTTGCAATAATCACATGCCCAACTTCAATGTCCTGAACAACCCCCTCCATATAAGGATTTATAACTTTAAGCAGTTGCTTGTTCTGTTCTTTTATTCTGTCAAAATCTTTAACATCATTAAACACCAGGGAGCTTAAAAAAATCATTGCAGCCTCACGAGCCTTGGGATGAAGTGGAGGAGCCGCTTCTTCCGGCATTAACTCTTTTATGATCAAATTTAAATTCAAGCACAGATACCGGTCTTTATCGTTGGAACGGTTCTTATTCAGGTTGACGGCAATAGGACCCATGGAAACAATAGGATTAAGTGGTTCCTGGACTTTTGAAGCTTCTTGACGGCTGGTCTGCTTCCAGATTGAGCTGTTCCCATCTTCATTTTTCAGATGCATCACGGTTTCAGTCAATTCTACAATGTCAAAAAACAGGGTTGCATTTTTCTCCCAGACATCTTCGATATCAGATTCTGTCACTGTAAAAATCATCTGCCCGGCTTCGATATGCCACAAGCCGCTTGCATTGCCTTTGGATTTAACCACCTTGGAGGTTACATCGGTCATTCTCACCGAAGAATTCCACTCTCCTTTGGGATTGGTAATAAGAAGCGTATATGCCCTGTTCTTAAACAGGGTCCAGTTGCCAACGGCTATTTCACTCTGATTTTTTCCCTCGTCTCCGCAGCCTGCCAGGGTAATTAAAAGGCACACTGCTATAAAAAACAATATCAAGCAAAGCGAAAATTTTTTCATGATGGCATCCTGATACATAGAGTTGTTACCGTTTTTAACGCTACCATGATGATGGATTTCGGTCAAGGCAACCCTCTTTTGTTAATTCATATTGATCTATTTTCTACATTCGGGATATAAAGGCCATAACTTTAATAAATAGGAAATTATTATGCTGATAAACACATTTCTTCATATACCTGGGATCGGTCCTGCAACAGAACAAAAAATATGGCAGGCCAATATATTAAACTGGAAAAATGAAGATCGTTTTCCAAAATTGGGGCTTTCTCCGGCAAAGCTGGACACCATAAAATCATTCGCAAGAGAATCAAACCATCATCTTGAAAAAGGAAACCCGGTTTTTTTCGAAGCCCTGCTTCCTGCTAATCAGCATTTCAGGCTGTTTCCTGAATTCAGAGACACCTGCGCCTATCTGGATATTGAAACAACTGGACTGGATGCCTCTGCCCACATTACAACGATTGCTTTATACAACGGCAAAGATGTCCGGTATTTTGTCCTTGGAAAAAACCTGCCGGATTTTCTGGATGAAATCCATAAATATAAAATCCTGATCACTTATAATGGGAGAAGTTTTGATATTCCTTTCATTGAAGAATATTTTAACATAAAGCTTCCCCATGCCCAGATCGACCTGAGATATATCCTGGGGCATCTGGGGTTTAAAGGGGGATTAAAAAAATGTGAAAAAGCATTGGGGATAGACAGGGAAGAATTGGATGGCGTGGATGGTTATTTTGCAGTTCTTTTATGGCATGAATATATGCGAAACAAGAATGAAAAAGCGCTCGAAACTCTTTTGGCATATAACATTGAAGATGTGATCAACCTTGAATCCCTTATGATCACAGCCTACAATCTCAGCATAAAGGATACTGTGTTTTCAAAGTCGCATAAAATAGATCAGCCTCCAAAACCGGTTAACCCGTTGAAGGCTGATCTCAAAACCATTGAAAAGCTAAAACAGTATTATTACTAGCACGAAAATATCATTACACAGAATATTATTCGTGCTTATATTTTTGCGTTAGTCTCCACAGCCGCCGCCTGAACCACAGCTTCCGCAGCCGCCTCCACCCAGATCCAGATTGGAATCAAGGGCGAATCCCATACCGGTGAAATCGATTTTTATATTTTCTGCTTGTCCCATAAATTCTTTATCAACAACAAATTTCAGGCCTTTAACTTCAAAGTTGTCATCGGAATCTTTTGGCTCATCCAGAGCCATGGCAAGTGATGGGCCGCCTCAGCCGCCTGAATTGAGAAAGATTCTGATAGGGGTGGGTTCCCTGCCTTGGAAATAGTCATCGATCTGCGTTTTAGCAGGATCTGTCAACTCAATCATTGTGTAACTCTCCTTATTCATTTATTTATATTTCAGGAACTTTTTTACCTGAATACACTAATTTTAACCACACACCCGGGGCATGTCAATGTCCCAGGGAATGATTTAATGAAATAACCTGTTGTTTTTTATTTATTCCATTGCCTATTGCTTTAATTTGAATGGTTAATGTAAAATATTCCGTATGAAATTATCAATTCCTTTTATACCTGATGAAAAATACACAAATTTTCTGAAAAATGAAATTCAGAATATTGAATCTGTCTATTTTTCTCTCCATCAGGGACCTGTTCTGGATGCAAGAATGCGGTTTAAAAAAGTCGAGCTTTCCGAACTTACCAAAGGTCTGAAAAAACTTGGTGATGTCAAAAAATATGTTTTGCTCAATTCACGTTTCATCAACCCCGGGCTTTATCGAGATACAAAATTTTTAAACCAGTCCATAGACAAGCTTGAAATTTTGGCTGAAAATGTCAATCTTACCGGGATCGTTTTTTCTGATGCCTACTTTTTAAATGCACTGGCGGGAACTGAAAGAGAGGTCATATCCCGCCTGGAAGCTGTTCCGGGCATTAACTGTATGCTGGACACAGCCCAGAAAGCTTTTGTATTTATGGAGCTTATTGAAAAGGCAGGCTTTAAATATCCAGGAAAACTAATTCTGGATAGAGCTTTGAACAGGGATCTGAACTCGCTGTCTGATATGGCCCAAAAGGTTAAAACAAGATACAAATCCTTAACCATCGAACTGCTTGCAAATGAAGGCTGTATTTATCATTGCCCGTTCAAGTTGGCACATGATTCCCAGATTTCGTATTTAAATTTGACCCCTTCCCCCACTGCTGACTTTATGACAAACCAGAGTGTCGGGTGCCATACTTATTTTCATGATTCTCCCTGGCATTTTTTTAAATCCCCTTTTATCCGGCCTGAAGATGTAGACGAATACAAAGGAATTGCTGACTCTATTAAACTTTGCGGACGGACCCTGGGGATCAACTTTCTAACCCAATGTATCACTGCCTATATTAAAAAATCGTTTGAGGGCAACCTGCTGGAATTGATGGATGCCACGCACTGGCTGTCCGATCTGTATTATATTGAAAATAAAATGCTTGATCCGGTTTTTTTTAAACAGGTAACACCCTGTACAAAGGAATGCAAAAAATGTAGTATGTGCTCTGATCTTTTTTCAAAAACAGCAAAAAGACAATCCATTGGACTCAAAAACTATAAGGACTATCTATGAAAATTCTAGTGACTGGTGGTGCCGGCTATATTGGCAGCCACACCTGCGTTGAGCTCTTGAATGCTGATTATGAAGTCGTTGTTCTGGATAACCTGTCCAACAGCAGCCGGGAATCTCTGGTCCGGGTAAACGAAATCACAGGAAAAAATCTTGAATTTTACGAAACCGATCTTTTGGATAAAAATGAAATCGTAAAAATTTTTTCAGATCATCAAATTGATGCAGTTATCCATTTTGCAGGCCTGAAAGCCGTTGGAGAATCAGTTTCTATCCCATTGAAATACTTTCATAATAATATCACTGGCACATTAAACCTGCTGGAAGTTATGGCAGATCATAATGTGAAAAATATTGTTTTTTCATCCTCTGCAACCGTATACGGTGATCCTGCGTCCCTCCCTATTAAAGAGGATTTTCCATTATCTGCAACAAATCCTTATGGCAGGACAAAACTGATGATTGAAGAAATCCTTCAGGACCTCCATGTATCGGACAGTAGCTGGAACATTGCACTTCTAAGATATTTTAACCCTGTAGGAGCCCACAAAAGCGGCAGGATAGGAGAAGACCCATTTGATATTCCAAACAACCTTGTTCCGTACATTTCCCAGGTAGCCGTAGGCCGACTTTCAGAATTAAGCGTTTTCGGCAGCGACTATGAGACAAAGGACGGTACAGGGGTTAGAGATTTCATCCATGTGGTGGATCTGGCTGTAGGCCATATTAAAACCCTCCCAAAATTATTTTCCAATCCTGGAGTGGTTATCTACAATCTGGGCACAGGCCAGGGGTATTCTGTTCTTGATATGGTTAACGGTTTTCAAAAAGCTTCGGGGCAAGACATACCCTATAAA
Source organism: Desulfobacteraceae bacterium (assembly GCA_033851995.1). GTDB lineage: Bacteria > Desulfobacterota > Desulfobacteria > Desulfobacterales > Desulfobacteraceae > Desulfobacula. The sequence continues at coordinate 412,440 of JAWSVI010000007.1, forward strand.
ACCGTTGCCAGGAGACCAGGGGATATTGCGGCCTGCTGGGCAGACCCTTCTAAAGCTAAAGCTGAACTTGGCTGGCAGGCAGAAAAAAATCTTGAAGATATGTGCAACGACACCTGGAAATGGCAAAAAAACAACCCCAAGGGGTATCGATAGCAATCACTTGGAGAAATGCATATGGATGATTATATTCCCCGTTTGAAAAAATGTATCAAAACCGGGAAAACAGGCCAGGCCAAAACCATCATAGAACAGTTGGCGCAGCGCCATGACAGTGAAAAAGAAGAAACACTCCAGATTCTTGCCCTTGCCCCGGACAAAATCGCTTTTGAACTTCTTGACTTTTTAAGCCGGAAAGAAAACCAGGACCCTCAAATTTATTCCAGATTGACGCAGTTGATCATAGACCGGTCCCATTTAAACTATACATTCATCCAGATTCTGCTTGATCACGCTGAAAAGCCAACCATATCGAGTGCGGTTCCCCTGATTCGACATATCCTCAGCAATGAAACAGAGAAAACCGTTTTAAATAAAATTATTCGGGCAGCAGGGAAACTTCAGATTAATGCCCTCACAGACGACATTGCAGAATTCATTTTTTATGATGACGCTCTGTTAAAACGGGAAACGGTGAAAGCTTTGGAGAGAATCGGCACACCACATTCCTGTCAAAAGCTTGAGCAGGCATCCCGGACAGAAAAATGCGACCAGGATATATTGGATGCAATAGAGGTTTTAAAGACTCAAACCCAGGAAGAATCAACACAAAAAATTGAAGAACTAAAAGAAGAAGAACAGGTACCCCTGAAGAGTGTTGAATCATTGACGGCTGAGAGCCACCAGGAACGTTTTCAGGCAATCAAACATTTTTCGGGAGATAGTCTGTCCGCTTCAAAGCTGCTTTCAAGCCATCTGGATACTGAGAACGATGATCTGACTCTCAATCTGCTTCAGATCACGGCAAGAGCCATTCCCCACAATGCCGTAAACGATCTTTTCAGCATTATCAACAACAAAAAAACTGACAATGCTATTAAATTTGCCGCATACAATGCCCTTGCTTCTTTCCCTGAGCTCGAATCTGCGGCCTCCATTATTCAAGGGGTTTCCGAACCCGCCATGTTTGTCCGTATGGCAGCAATAAAAGCCCTGGACAAAAACCTGTCGGATCTAGTCTGTGCGGAAATCAAAACAAAAATTGAATCAGGGACCAAAACAGGAGAAACTCTGGCGCAAACAATCTTGGATGCCAGAGCAAAAAATCTTATCGAATATTTAATGATTTCTGATACATTTTCATATATAGCATCCAATTATCTTGCCAGGAGTGCTCCAGAAGCTGTTCTTGATACGTTCATAAATATCCTGGAGAATAGAAAACTTCGCTCTACTGCAAAAAAATATAAGGATCTGAAAGAAGAAAAAACAGCCCAGAACAGGGAAGAATTTATCGTCATCAGCCTGTCAGAATCTGTCCTCAATGTATACAGTAAGCTTATCTACTCCTGTGGTTTTTCAAGCCTCACATTCCTTCGCGCTCAGGATGCATTTGAAACCATTGTGGCCAATGCTCCCCGCGCCATTATCTGCGATTTGTTTTTAAATAATATGACAGGACTTGACCTTGCCAGGGAAGTCCGCGGACTTTACCCGGAAGACAAAGTCCCGGTTATCATTTCCAGCCTGCAAAAAACCCTTGAACCCAAAAAACTGAAACAAGAGATGGATCTTTCCGGTGCGACAACCTTTTGTACATTTCCTCCTAAAACCACCCAAATTAAATCCTGGGTTAAATAAAAGGGTTGGAATGTGAACCATCTGCCCATAGCCATCGGGGCCCGGCTAAAAAAAACAAAAGGGATAAAAACCCTTGGGTTCAAACCCAATTTTGATGAGTATCCTCCGGAAGATCGACAACGAATAAAAAAAGTTAAAAAAATCTATTACCCCACTGCTTTTTATGCGGATCTTTTCAATGCCATGGGAAAAAAGACCTTCCCCAGCTACCACACCTATAAATTTGCCCTGGATAAAATAAAACAGACCGCAATTTTTAACCTGCTTGGTCTCCCTCACCCCAAAACAAAAATTTTTTATGGTAAAAAACAAAAATCGAAAATCCTTGATTCTTTTTCCTTCCCATTTATTGGGAAAGTTCCCAGGGGGTCTGCAAAAGGACAAGGGGTCCATCTTATCCGTTCAGAAGATGAGCTTTTATCTTTCCTGAACCTGAAAAGCCCGGCTTATATCCAGGAATACATGCCCATAGAAAAGGATATGCGCGTTATCATCATTGGTTCTGAAATCCGCCTGGCCTATTGGCGGATTGCCTCACTGGGCAATTTCAAAACAAATCTTTCCCAGGGAGGCAGTATCAGTTTTGAACCTTTGCCGCAACCGGCCTTAGACCTTGCACTAAAAACAGCCTCCTTATGCAGATGGGATGATGTGGGAATTGATATCATTGAGTATAAAAATAAATTTTATGTCCTGGAGGGTAACATGAAATATGGAACCAAGGGGTTTCAGGCCGCCGGGATTAACTATAAAAAATTACTGGGAAATCTTATTCTAAAAGGCGAAATATAACCTTTAAAACAGTCCAGCCTCTTTCTCATCATTTTCCCAATTTTCAAGATAAGTGCGTACAGCAGCATATTTTGATGAGCCTTCAGGTTTTAAAAGCAAATACCCTATAATTTCTATCTCTGTTGACAGGCATTCAAAAAATGCCGTTTCAATCTGTTTTGCACCAGCATCACCGTCTCCCTCTTTTAAAGTTTTGACGACTTCCTGTGTAAGGTGGCCTTCGGGTACAAAACACACACACTTGCAGACATTCCACTCTTCAGGGAAATGATTTATTTTCCAGGGGCATAATTCATCCGGGCGAAGAATCTTTTTATTTTCCGGATTGAAAGGTGCTTTAACGAACTTCATTTTTCTTTCATCAAACCCCATCAAAGACTTTAAAAGCAGCGTGATATCATCAGAAAATATCCACTCTTCAGGCTCCAGCAAAACCGGCGGGAACTCATTGCTGGTCAAAGCATACTTGAACGGCCCTTTTTCTTTCCAGGTTTTCTTAAACTCTTTTGATGTAGCCAGAATATGCCTTTCAACCATTTGTCATCCCCTTTGCTTTAATCCAGTTCCTTAAGTGTATTACACTTTTTTTAAAAATTAAATCAACCCCGGATAGTTTATTTGAGTTGACCCTCCTCCTTCCGAAAGGTATCTTTTAAGAGTGCATGCCCCTAAGGTAGTGACACATCAAATAAATTATAATTGCAAAGGGATAAGATATCATGAATATTATTGTACTCAACGGCAGTCCCAAAGGTGATCTCAGCGCCACCCTTCAATCTGTAAGATTTCTTGAGAAAAAAATTAAGGATGTTAACTTTGATATCATTCATATTTCCCAATCAATTAACAGCCTCGAAAAAAAGAGAGAAAAATTTGATGGTGTTATAGAAAAAATCGCATCTGCCGACCTGATATTGTGGAGCACCCCTGTTTATGTTTTTCTGGTGCCCTCTCAACTGATACGGTTCATTGAACTCATTCGGGAAAGGGATGTCCAAGATGTATTTAAAAATAAATTTACAGCGGTTCTCACCACATCCATCCATTTTTATGACCACTGTGCTCACCATTACCTCTCAGCTGTTTGCGACGACCTGGAGATGAATTTCACTGGGGGTTTTTCAGCGGATTCCTATGACCTTTTAGATAAGGCAGAGCGCGGCAGACTTCTTCTCTTTGCAGAAGAGTTCATAAAAAACACCACCGAAGGCACCCCCTATTCAAAAAAATATTTCCAAAATACAGTCAATCCTTTTTCTTACACTCCTGGAGCAGTTGAGCATAACCAACTTCTAAATAAAAAATCTGACAAGAAAATTGTGCTGATAACAGACAGGCAGAACGATCAGGACAATATCTCCAAAATGGTTTCCCGCTTTAGAAGCTGCTTTGATAAAAATATTGATGTGATTTCGCTCAAAGAAATGAATATAAAAGGCGGGTGTATTGGGTGTGTTCAGTGTGGTTTTGATCATGAATGCATCTATACTGGAAAGGATGAATTCATTGATATCTACAATAGCCGAATCAAAACAGCGGATATCATTGTTTTTGCCGGGCAGATCCGTGAACGCTTTTTTTCAGCATTGTTCAAGCAATTTTTTGACAGGGCCTTTTTCAACAACCACACGCCCACAATTACTGGAAAGCAGGTTGGATTTATAGTATCCGGCCCCCTGGCGCAGAACGAGAATATCCGGGAAATGTTTGAAGCCTACACTGAGTGGCAGGGTGCAAACCTGGTGGATATTATAACGGATGAAGTGCAGGACTCAGAATCCATTGACAATCAAATCACAAACTTTGCCGGGCGATTGCTGGCATTTGCCCGGTCAGGATATGTCAAACCCGCCACTTTCCTGGGTATCGGTGGCATGAAAATTTTCAGGGATGACGTTTGGGGACGCCACAGGTTTGTTTTTCAGGCAGATCACCGCTATTATAAAGAAAATGGTATCTATGATTTCCCTCAAGATGATCAGCGGATTATTGAAACCAATAAATTCATGTTTGAGATGACGAGTACACCTGAAGGCAAAGCCGCCATCCGAAAATCACTGGCAAGGGAGATGATCCGGCCTCATCAGAAAAAAATTGCCCAGGAAGAAGGTTGAAACCTTAGATTAAAGGTCTTTTTCTTTGCCGGAATTTCAGTTGCAAAGATGGCATCTATCTGGCATTTTTTTGTACATTTCTTGCACCCATTACAGGCAGCGTCGCCAATAACAGCCTTAAAGGCCGCATGAACCTCTTCTGCCGGTTTGGGGAATTTACTTAAATTCCGGAACAGCTGGGTAGAAATACGCATCAGACTGCCCTTAAAGACCTGTTTTAAATTGTCTGATCGCTTTTAAGGTAAAAGTAACAGAATCCGCAAACAAAACAGACTATTCAAACTGGAACTGATCAAGATATGTTTTGAGTTTCTGCAAAAACTCATTTTCCATTTCCGGGCAATCCTCCGGGCTTTTCGCGCCTGAAGCCAGCATGGTTGCAAACACCATACAAGTCGCTTGGCCACAGGCCTTGCAATTGGTTTTAGGCAAGAGTTTCAGTATATCAATCATATTTGGTTTTGCCTGGCCTTTATAGGAAGGTGTAATTTGATCACGATTGGTCCACGCCTCATTTATTTCTGACTTTAACCATTCAATAATCTTGTCCGCTTCTTTTTCATTTTTGAGCGCATTCACCGCAATCTGCTCACCCTGTACCGTGATCAACTTACCGCTGGCCTTAAATGTTACCGCAGGAGGGTCTTTCAAATATTCAAATCCGCCAAGAGATGCATTAAGGTATGGCAGAACTTTCTCTATATTTTGCTCCAGATGGGCAATGCAGTGCACTGACTCAAAGCTTGGATTGCACTCTACGCGAACAATTCGCTTGGTGTAACTTTTCAGCAGCATGATTTACTCCTTTGTATGAATGGATTCAATTATTTTAAAATTCAATGCACTAAAAACTTCATCAGCGGATACTTTCATATTTTGGAAGCAGTCCATCTCGCGAAAAGACAATCTGCCACAACTGATTTCTGCGGGCACGGAACGAACCGGCACAGGCCAGGAGATAATAGGACCATATCCTGAAAAAACGGCGATCATAGCTGGATTTAATATAATCCCAGTTTTCCACAAAATTCTTGTACCAGGCCATGAGTGTTGGATCGTAATCCGGGCCAAAACTATGCCAGTCTTCCAGCACAAGCAGGCCTTCCGATGCCCTTGAAATCTGGGGACTGGAGGGCAGCATGGAGTTGGGGAAGATATACCGGGAAATCCAGGGATCGCAAAATCTTACCGATCGGTTGCCTGCAATGGTATGCAGCAAAAAAATTCCCTGGGGAGCCAGGCACCTGCGCACAACTTTCATAAATGTCCGATAATGCCTTTCTCCTACATGTTCAAACATGCCCACCGAAACAATACGGTCAAATGTATCTCTCATATCCCGGTAATCAGACTGAATAATGCTTACATTAAGCCCCTCACATCTTTTCCGGGCCAGTTTCACCTGTTCAGTTGAAACGGTAATACCGGTAACCTGAACATCATAATGTCTGGCCATGAAAGCAGCAAGCCCTCCCCACCCGCATCCGATATCCAGAACTGTCATGCCGGGCTTAAGTGCTAATTTTTGACAGATCAGGTCCATTTTGGCTTCCTGGGCTTCATCCAGATTCACGGCCTCCTTCCAGTACCCACAGGAGTAGTTCATCCATTTATCCAGCATCAGGGAAAACAGTTCATTGCCGATATCATAGTGGCGCCTGCCGATTTCAAATGCCCGGAGTCGTCCAGGAGATGATAAAAGATAGGCTTTGATTGCGTTCCATAACGTTTTGAGTGATCGTTTCGCCTGCTCATCCACCCTGAACCTTAAAACGCGCTCAAAAAAAAGATCCAGGCTTTTGCATTCCCACCAGCCGTCCACATAGCTCTCGCCCAGAGCCAGAGAACCTCCTGCGGCCAGCCTTTTATAAAAGGCTTCTTCCTTCACCTTTATATCCCAGGCTCTCTTGCCGTCAACCTCCACATCAGCCGATGCAAAGGTTTCCCTTACTACTTTTTCAAAAGAAGTCTTTCCCATATTATCACCTCTTGGTTGAAAAATTTACCGATAATAGATGGTTGTATTTTTTTTATTAGAACTGTTCTAATTCCTTTTGATCTGTATTCTTATCTTCACTTTTTTCTCTAATTAGCACTGCAATCTCTATGCCATTATCTGTTGAATATCCAAGCAATCTATAGTTAATTTATGTGCTGATATTTTACATTATTTTTAAAAAATGCTAAAGATATTATATCGTACGTTTATTAATTTTCCTGCTGAATTTATTAGGAAAATCCTCCTTTTTTGAGGAATATGGACATGGAAAATCCCTTCACCTGGAAAATAGTCCTGATTGATGATGAAGAAGATATACGGGATGTGACATCCATCGTTCTGGAAGATGCCGGTTTTTCAGTATCTGCTGCTGAAAATGGCGAATTGGGATTATCTTTATGTAAAACCGTCTGCCCCCAGATCGTGCTTACGGACATCCGGATGCCCGGCATGGATGGTATTCAGGTGCTTAAAACCATCAAAGAAACGCACCCGGACATTGAAGTCATAGTGGTTACGGCTTTTGGAGAAATGGAACTTGCTGTCAAAGCACTTCAGCTGGATGCATCTGATTTTATCACTAAACCCATAAATGAAAGTGGGCTCCTGATTGCTTTAAAAAGGGCAAAGCAGCGGTATTCATCAAAAAAAGCGCTCAAAGACTATACATTTTTCCTGGAAAAAGAACAGGCAAAAACCGCCAGGGAATTGATCAAAACATATTCATTCCAGAAGAACCTCATTGAAAATTCCATGGACGGCATTGTTGCCTGTGATGAAAAGGACACAATAGTTATGTTTAACCGGAGCATGGAAAAAATTCTTGGGTACGATAAAAGCGAAATGGTGAGCAAATTAAAATTTTCCAACCTGTTCACCCGCAGTGAAGGCAACTTGGTGAAAGAAAAAATGGGTGGTCCGGAATTTGGCGGTGAAGAAAAACTGTTCCTTTATGAGACCACATTGATTGATAACGAAGGGAACAAAGTTCCGGTCCAGGTATCTGCCGTAACCCTGTGGGAAGAGAACGTAAAGAGCGGGTGGGTGGGTTTTTTCAGGGATTTACGCAAACTGCGCCGCCTGGAAAGAGAGCTGGCTGACCAGGCAACTATTTTACACCAGGACAAGATGATGTCACTAGGAAGGCTTTCTGCCAGTGTGGTCCATGAAATCAACAACCCGTTGTTCGGGGTCCTCAATTATATCCGTCTCATGATACGGATTTTGAAACGCGGCATGCCGGAGCCTGCCTCCATTGAAAAATTCCAAAGGTATCTGGATCTGGTGGAAAAAGAAACAAAACGCTGCTCAGATATTATTTCCAGCCTTTTAACATTTTCCAGAAAATCAGAACCGGCTATGGGCGAAGTCAATATAACAGAGCTGATGGATAAATGTATCATGCTCAGCCGCCACAAAATGGAGCTGTGCAATATCGAATTAGTCACCCGGATTGACAACAACCTGCCCTTGATAAAAGGTGATGCAAACCAACTGCAGCAATGTATGATCAACATTGTTTTTAATGCAGCGGATGCCATGCCGGACGGGGGAACACTCACCCTGGACTGCAGCCATGCAAACCATGAAAACGAAGTGATTATCCGTGTCAAGGATACTGGAACCGGAATAAAAAAAGAGGACTTATCACATATTTTTGAGCCGTTTTTTACAACTAAAAAGGAAGGATACGGCGTAGGTCTTGGGCTTTCAACTGTTTTTGGCATTATTGAACATCATAAAGGCAGGGTGAGCGTGGAAAGTGAGCCCGGGAATACGGTATTCATGATTCACCTGCCTTGCTGAAAGGATCGGATTGATATGGAGACCCATTCCATTGACTGGAAAATTGTTGTCATTGACGATGAACAGGATATTCGTGAAGTCACCAGTGTCGTGCTGGAAGATGCCGGGTTCGAGGTGACAACTGCCTGTGATGGAGAAGAAGGGATCAGGGTCTGTGAAAAATTCATGCCTCATATTGTGCTCACTGATATCCGCATGCCGAAAATGGACGGCATCCAGGTACTTGAAACACTCAAAGAGAAGCACCCGGACATAGAGGTGATTGTTCTGACAGCATTCGGGGAAATCAAACAGGCAACCCGCGCCCTTGAACTGGATGCCTCTGATTATATCACCAAACCGTTGAGCGATGATGTCCTGTTTATCGCTTTAAAACGTGCTCAGAACCGCTATCTGTCACGCCGGCAAAACAAAGAATATTTCCTTACACAAAACAGCCGCAACGCTGGTCAAATTGCCCAATCAAAACCATTTCATGAGCACCTGATACAGGGTGCCATTGACGGTGCACTTGCCTGCGATGAAAATGAACTCATCATATCTTTAAATACCGCCATGGCCGAAATGCTTGGGATGCATGAAAAAGAAGTTGTTCACCAGGTCAAGCTCAGCCAGATTTTCCCGGAAGACCAGAAAGAAAGGCTTGATGTGGAACTCCTGGACGAACAGCATGCCTGGGAAAACCGAATTTCATTTTTTGAAACACACATCCTTGATGGATCCGGCAACACCATCCCGGTTCAAATATCGGCTACGCTCCTTACAGAGGAAGGTCTAAAAATAGGAATGATTTGTTATTTCAGAGACTTAAGGAAACAAACGATCCTATGTGATCAATGGGTGGCTTTGCTGGACCAGATCAATATCGGTGCCTTCACTATTGATGACCAGCGCAGGATTACTGCTTTCAACCTCAGTGTCCAGGCCATAACCGGCATAAAGGAGTCAGATGTACTGGGAAAAGACTGCCGGGAAGTATTTTCAGACATTCACTGCCATTCGGGGTGCCCGTTTCATACAGATGCAAACTTTGAAGACAATGGGTTTTCAATTGAAATCAAAGACCAAAAAGAAACCAGACACCTGATTACGCGTTTATCAGCTCCCCTGTATGGTCCCGGCAACAGGGTTGCGGGATGCCTCACCGTACTCCAGGACCACGCTGCCTTAGCAGACCTGATCAACAAGGTTAATTACAAGGAGCGAAGCCTGAAAACTATTCTGGATAACCTTGATATAGGCATATTTACTGTGAACCGGGGCGGATATACTACATTTTTCAATACAGCGGCAGAAGTGATTTCCGGTTATGACCGCCAGCAGTTGCTGGGCCGTCCCTGCGGCATTGTTTTTGGAGATGAAAACAAGAAAGAAACCGATCTGTTAAAAGAGGCCATGACCCTTGGCGAGGCTCACGCAAACAGCAAGTCCAGGATTATTACACCCCAGGGAGAAGTGGTGCCGGTAAAAGCAAATTATATCCCCCTGCACAGTGATCAGGGGAAAATTATCGGGTGTATTGCTACGATACAGGATCTAACCTTGTCCCATCAGTACAAACAGGTGGTCGACAACCGTTACAGCTTTCACAGCATGATCGGTAAAGACCCTTTAATGCAAAAAATTTTCAGCACCATAGAAGTAGTGGCAAAAACTGATGCTACTATCCTTATTGAAGGTGCGACCGGTACAGGAAAAGACCTTCTGGCAAAGATTATCCATTCCGCCAGCCCCCGGAAAGGCAAGCCCCTGATCAAGGTCAATTGCGCCGCCCTTCCTGAGAACCTGCTTGAATCAGAACTTTTCGGTTACATTAAAGGTGCCTTCACAGGTGCAACCAAAGATAAACCCGGCCGTTTCCAGGAGGCCGATAAGGGAACCATTTTCCTTGACGAGATTGGAGATCTTCCCCTTCCCCTGCAGGCCAAATTCCTGCGCGTCCTGGAAGACAGGGAATTCTACCCCCTTGGCAGCCGAAAAACCGTAAAAGTGGATGTCCGAATCATATCGGCCACCAACCAGGGGCTTGAGAATCTGGTTAAAAATAAAAAATTCAGGCAGGATCTTTTTTACCGCCTTAATGTCATGCGATTTGAACTCCCGCCTCTGGCAAAACGACGGGATGATATCCCTCTGATCATCCGCCATATTGTTAGAAAGCTATGCAGTGCCAGGGCTATTTCGTCACATGAAATCTCAAAAGACGCCATGAGTCTGCTGTTAAATTATGACTATCCGGGAAATATAAGAGAGCTTCAAAACATTCTTGAACATGCCCTTATCGTATGCAGGGAAAACATTATAGAACTGGAACATCTGCCCCTTTCTTTTCAAAACCGGATCATGGAAACACTCCAAAAAAAGACGGATCAACAGCCAGGCCATAACACCCAGGAAAGGCCAGGAAACACGCAGGAGCAGGAAACAATCCTTTACACGCTGCGCCAGAATAACTGGCACAAGGAAAAGACAGCAAAGGCCCTTGGAATAAACCGCACAACCCTGTGGCGTAAAATGAAACAATTTGATATCCACCCTTCCTGAGCAAGTCTTGCAACATATGTTGCAAATCTAAAAACTGTTGCATCTGCAGTAAAAACATAAAAATTTCAAATAGTTTCAATGCAACACAAGAAACATATGATGCACTGGTTGCAACATATGTTTACCCAAGCACACCTCCGCATCATCCAATTCCCTTATAAACAACTGTAATCAAAGAAAAAATTCCCCTCTATCATCAAATGGCATATTTTCTGCAATTATATGAATTCAAAAACATATAAAAGAGAAGTTGATGCCGCAGCCCATAAGGAGACCCCATTGGATAGCCGTAAAAAAAAGCCAAAAATTCTGGTGGTGGATGACGATCCGGATATGAGAATTTTTTTCTCCACCCTTTTGAAAACCAGTGGATTTATTCCCCTGGTGGCAAAAAATGGAATCGAAGGCATAAAAAAAGCCAAGGCTCAAAAACCTGTTTTTATTATCATTGATGTTCCCATGCCGGAAAACAGCGGCATGCAGATGTACAAATGTTTAAAAAAGGACAAAGAGCTTTGCTGCATTCCGGTCATTATGGTCTCTTCCATTGATAAACAGACCTTTACCCATTTCCTGAAAACAAAAGGGATTCAGTCTGGACGGGAGATGGTCTCCCCGGAAATGTTCCTGGAAAAACCGCCGGAAGCGGCAGAAGTTCTGGGCCTGATAAATAAAACCCTGTCAAGGAGCAACCATTAAAATGAACACACCGACTAAAAGGCCTCTAAATGGAACCAACAACAGGGTTGACCCGGAGTTATGCGAGGAGATATCCCGGTTCGGGGCAAGAGATATGGAAACCTGCATGCAGTGCGGCAACTGTAGTGCTTCATGCCCGCTTTCCAACGGGAATGACACGTTTCCACGAAAAATTTACAGGTATATCCAACTGGGATTGCGCCATAAACTTCTGGCCTCGCCTGTTCCCTGGCTCTGTTATTACTGCGGGGAATGCAATAAGGATTGCCCAAGGGGTGCAGAACCGGCAGAAACCATGATGGCTGCCCGCCGCTGGCTCACCACCCAGTATGACTGGACCGGGCTTGCCAGGCGGCTCTATCTTTCTGAAGCATGGGAAATAGGTGCCTTGGCATCCGTGGCCCTTGGCATTATACTTTTATTCGTTTTTTTCCATGGTCCCATCATAACGGACCATGTGTCTGTAAACACCTTTGCGCCGGTGCTGTGGATTGAGATCGGTGATCTTTTAATGGCCGCGGTTCTTTCAGCCTTCCTGCTTTCCAATGCGTTCCGCATGGCCCGGTTCATCATGGCCGATACCACTGTTCCGCTCCGCCTCTACTTCAGCGAGGCCAAGACTTTTATCCTTCATTTTGCCACCCAGAAACAGTGGCGCAAATGCAGTGAAGACAAAACCCGCTGGCGCAAGCACTTTTTCCTGGTGACCGGATATATGACAATGATGACCCTCATCATAGGCTGTATCCGATGGTTCCAGGTGGATGACAGTTCCTGGCATTTCACCAGCATATTCGGATACTATGCAACGGCAACCCTGCTCTATCTGACTGTGGACATGTTTATCAGCCGCAGGAAAAAAAAAGAAAAAATCCATCGGTTCTCAGAGCCCACAGACTGGCTGTTCCTGGTGCTCCTTTTTTTCACGACATTAACCGGTATCATCATGCACATCGTTCGCCTGGCCGGATGGCCCATGGGCACCTATGTCATATATGTAATCCATCTGGCCATTGCCGTCCCCATGCTGGTAATAGAGGTGCCGTTCGGGAAATGGTCTCACATGTTTTACCGGCCGCTGGCCATTTTTCTATCAACTGTCCGGGAAAAAGCGTCTGCAAAAAGCCTGGTGGATTCCCAGACCATGAAAGACGCTGTCGGGGAAACATTTTTGGAATGCATGCAATGCGGAGCATGCTCCGGCGTCTGCCCTGTCAATCTTGCAGGCACATACAGCCCTCGAAAAGTCATGCGCCGGATTATGAATGATTCCGGGACCAGGCAGACGATTGATCAGGCCGTATGGAACTGTACCACATGTAACGCCTGTACTGCCAACTGTCCCCGGGGCATTGACCTCATTGATGTGACCAAAACCGTACGCCGGCTCAACATCAAAAATGAAAAAATACCAGAGCAGGCTGCAATACCGCTGTCAAGCCTCTCACAAAATCATAACCCCTGGAATGGTCTCCATGAAAACCGGATGGCGTGGTCCAGAGGCCTTGACATTCCTTTTGCAGGTTCAGGGCAGGAATACTGCCTGTTTACCTGCTGCACCACAGCATACGGGCCAACCAATGGAACGCTCTACAGACCAATAGATAAATCACTGGACAGATCAGGCAGCTCCAGTCCCCAGCAAGTCGCCAATGCCCTGCCCCGGCTGCTGCAATACGCCAATGTATCCTTTGGGACTCTGGGCAAAGAGGAGCAGTGCTGTGGTGAACCTGCAGACATACTTGGCCACACAGGATTTTTTGAAACATTAAGGGATAAAAACACCCGCAGTTTTTTAGAAAAAGGCGTTCAAAAGATCCTGACCACATCGCCCCATTGTTACAACACGTTTCAGAAAAATTATCCCGGATTAAACAATGAAATAAAAATTGAACATTATACCCAGCTTCTTGACAGGCTTCTCCAATCAAAGCAGATCATCCCGGCTCACAAAACAGATATCATTGTCACCTATCATGACCCCTGCTACCTGGGACGGCATAACGGGATTTATGAAGCCCCCAGAAATATTTTAAAACAGATTCCGGGACTTACCCTGGTGGAAATGGCTAATAACAGGGAGAAAAGCCTGTGCTGCGGAGGCGGGGGCGGCCATGCCTGGCAGAAAAGGTCCAAAGAGCAGCACTTAAACCTTTTCCGCATTGAAGAAGCCTTGTCCACTGGTGCCCGGGTTATCGCAACCGCATGCCCATTTTGTGTCTACATGCTAAATAACGCCATCCTGAATATGGGAGCAGCAGACCGGATAAAGGTACAAGATCTTAGTGAGCTTTTATTGCAATCCCTTGCTGTACCAAATGAGATGCAGCCAGGAGAAATGCAGACATTAAAAAAAGAGTCAGAACCCCTTAAAGGGATGAATCAGGAGATAATACATGAGTGAACGAATCGGATTTTATATCTGCCATTGCGGCATCAATATCGCTTATCGCGTCCGGGTAAAGGAAGTGGCTGAATATGTTGCTACACTGCCCAATGTAGTAATTTCAAGGGATTACCTGTTCATGTGTTCCGACCCGGGCCAGGAACTGATTGAAAAAGATATTCGAGCCCATGGCCTTACCCGGGTAATCGTGGCCTCCTGCTCACCGCGGATGCATGAAAAAACTTTCCGGACCGCCTGTGAACGGGCAGGCCTGAATCCCTATCGGGCTTTTCACATGGTCAGCGTAAGGGAGCAGGTCTCCTGGGTGACTGAAAATGAAGATGCCGCCACACAAAAAGCAAAAATCCTTGCAGGTGCGGGTGTTGCACGCGTCATCCACCAGCAGGATTTGACACCGGCCACCTTCCCGGTGTGCACCAACACCCTGGTGGTGGGTGGCGGCATTGCCGGGATGCAGGCATCCCTTGATATTGCAAGCGCAGGGTTCAAGGCATACCTTGTGGAACGGCAGCCCACCATTGGCGGACACATGCTCCAGTACGACAAGACCTTCCCCACCCTGGACTGTGCTGCATGCATCGGAACCCCCAAGATGGTTTCCGTAGGGCAGGAGCCCAATATCGAGCTGCTTTCCTACAGCGAGGTGGAAGAGGTCAACGGTTTTATCGGAAATTTTCAAGTGACGATTCGTAAAAAAGCCAGATTTATCAAAGACAACTGCACAGGATGCGGTGAATGTGAGAAAGTCTGCCCTGTTGTTATCCCCAATGAATGGGATGTGGGAACCAAACTCAGAAAGGCTGTATATCGTCCATTTCCCCAGGCAGTACCCATTACTTACTGCATTGAAAAATATGATCAGGCTCCCTGCATCCGTACCTGCCCGGCCGGAACCAATGTGCAGGGATATGTAGGCCTGATCAGGCTGGGCAGATATGAGGACGCAATCCGTTTAATCATGCAGAAAATACCCCTGCCGGGCACCCTGGGCCGAATCTGCCCGGCTCCCTGTGAAAAAGTATGCCGCAGGAAAAAAGTGGATATCCCGGTTGCCATCCGGGAGCTGAAACGGTTTGCTGCAGACCAGGTTGATTTTTCAAGCTTTCCTGTGCCTGAAATCAAAGACTGTCCGGAAAAAATCGCTGTTGTGGGCTCCGGACCTTCCGGGCTCTCTGTGGCCTATTACCTGCGTTTAAAAGGATACCAGGTCACCATTTTTGAAGAACTGGATGTTCTGGGTGGAATCCTCCGGGCTGACACCCCGGATTCCCGGCTGCCGTCAAGTGTTCTTGATAATGAAATCAATTACCTGCTCAGGCATGGTATCCATGTAAAAACAGGAACAGCATTTGGATCCGATATAGACATAGATGATCTGCAACAACAGGGATTCTCTGGTATTTTTCTGGACATCGACACCCGCAAGTCAGCACCCACACAAATACCAGGCCTCAAATTAACGAAAAAAAATCTTCTACAAGTAGATCCCAAGACCTTTCAAACCAGCCTGCCGGGTGTTTTCGCTGCAGGGAATCCGATTACCAAACCGGCAGCGGCAATCAAAGCGATAAAATCCGCCCACAAAGCGGTTGAAGCTATCCACTGCTATATCCAGAATGACACCCTTGAAAACATCGAAAAAAAGCCCGGCAAGAAAAAACCTTCCGGCACCAACTGGAAGCCCCTGCCCCCTGAACTTAAAAAAGCTCCGGAAATACCGACAAGCCGCCTGGCCCTAGACAAAAAAACAAAAAATTTTGATGAAGCAAACCCGGGCTTTGATGAAACTGAAGCACGCAAAGAGGCTTCCCGCTGTTTAAACTGCGGTGGCTGCTGCGAGTGCAAGCTCTGTGTCGAGGCCTGTGAAGCAAAAGCCATTGACCATGATATGCCCGAAGAAAAAGAAATTATTAATGTTGGTTCCATCATTGTTGCCACAGGATTTGACCCTCTGGATCCATCCCCCATGACGCAATACGGGTATGGCAGACTGGCGAATGTATTCACAAACCTTGAGTTTGAAAGGCTTTCCAATGCAACCGGGCCAACAGGCGGGAAACTGCTTAAACGGGATGTAAAAAATCCGCTTAATTTTACTGATCCGCCGAAAAGTGCTGCTATCCTGCACTGCATCGGCAGCCGGGATATTAACTATCATGAGTATTGCTCACGAACCTGCTGTATGTATGCACTCAAATATGCCCACCTGCTCAAGGATAAATGCGGCCACGACACACAAGTCTACAATTTTTACATTGACATGCGCTGTTTCGGTAAAGGGTATGAGGAATTTTACAAACGCGTCCAGAATGAAGGGGTAAAAATGATCCGGGGCAAAGCCGCCAGGATCGAAGAAAAAGAAGGCATGCTCTGCGTCACAGCAGAAGACACCCTGTCTGACAGCATGGTGGAGATATCCGTTGACATGGTGATCCTGTGTACTGCCATGGAGCCCAGATCCGATATCGCTCAGGTTGCCAGAACCTTTGGCATTGCAACCGGCGGGGATGGTTTCTTCCTGGAAGAGCACCCCAAGCTTGAACCGGTTTCCACGGCTTCCAGCGGTGTCTTTCTTGCCGGGGCCTGCCAGGGGCCTAAAGATATTCCGGACACGGTAGCCCAGGCAAAAGGTGCAGCATCGGAAGCAATGGCCCTGAGTGCCACAGGCAAAGTATCGGTGGCACCCATGATTTCATACATTGACCCGGATATCTGTATCGGATGCCGGATGTGCATAGAATTGTGCCCGTACTCGGCCATAGAATTCAATGAACGAACCCAGACCAGCGAAATAAATGAAGCAGTATGCAAAGGATGTGGCAGCTGCTCAGCGCATTGCCCGAGCGGTGCTGCAAAAGTAAAGCATTTTACGGACAAACAGATATTTTCTGAAATTACCGGATTACTGGCCGGTTAAACCATGAATGATTAAAGGAGCATATCAATATGGAAACCTTTGAACCCACTATTGTCGGCTTTTTCTGCAACTGGTGCACCTATACGGCAGCAGACCTGGCAGGCACTTCACGCCTGTCCTATCCGCCAAATATTAAAATCATCCGCATGATGTGTACTGGGATGGTAGATCCCAAATACATAATAAAGGCACTCCTGGAAGGGGCAGATGGTGTTCTGATCAGTGGGTGCCACCCGGGAGACTGCCACTATATCAACGGTAATTACAAAGCCAGGCGACGCGTCAAATTATTAAAAACCATCCTGGACCAGTTTGGATTTGAAGAAGAAAGGGTGCGGCTGACCTGGATTGGAGCCAGCGACGGAATTCAACTTTCCGAAACCATTAACCAGGTCGTGGAGCAGGTAAAGGCTCTCGGCCCGGTGGAAACAAAAACAGGAATGGTCATTTAGTCTTACGGAGGTATCACATGTCAACTTTTTTTAAACTGGAGGTCAAGGATACGGATCTTCTTTCTTGTATACAGTCATTTCTTCAATCCCTGCTCTCTTCCGGCAAGATGGATGCCCTGCTGGTGCCCGGGCACCTGCCCATGAACAATAATGTTATGCCCACCCTGATCAGTGATCCTGAACACTTAAATCATGCAGACCCTCTGGCGCCAAGTTTCCCAGTCAATGCTGCAAAAATTGCTTCCAGGCTGACCCGGCAGCCTTCGGGACAAACCATCGGGCTGGTGTTGAGACCGTGCGAGATCCGGGCCTTTGTCGAACTGATAAAACTCAAACAGGGAACCCTGGATGATATTGTACTGATCAGTCTGGACTGCCTGGGCGCATATACCAATAAGGATTATGCTGCATTTTCCAAAGATGACCCTATAGGAGCCACCAAAGCATTTGTCGAACATGTGCTGGATCAAAAACAGTCGGAAAAAGATCTCATGGCCCCGGCGTGCAGGGTTTGTGAGTACCCGGTCTCCGGACAGGCCGACATCCGCATTGGATTATACGGCATGGAATGGAAAAACCAGATAGCAGTCGAGACGGGTACAACTAAAGGAGAAGATGTCCTGGAAGCACTTTCCCTTGAAAAAATAACAGAGCCTTCCGCTCGAAAACAGGTTGTTGAAAAATTAATTTCAGAGCGGATCTCCCTGCGCGATAAAATGTTTGAAGAAACTTCCCAGGCCACATCCAGTATTGAAAAACTGTCCTCATACCTTTCCAGGTGTGTGAACTGCTACAACTGCCGGGTGGCCTGCCCGGTATGTTATTGCCGGGAATGCGTTTTTGTAACAGATGTATTTGACCATGATCCTTACCAGTATCTGAAGTGGGCGCGGCATAAAGGAGAAATCAAAATGCCGACGGATACCATCTTTTTCCATCTTACACGAATGGCCCATATCGGACTGACATGCGTAGGGTGCGGCCAGTGCTCCAACGCATGCCCCAACGATATCCCGCTCATGGAACTGTTCAGGACCACTGCACACAATGTCCAGAAAGCCTTTGAGTATGAACCCGGCAGGCAGGTGGAAGAACCCATACCGCTGAGTGTGTTTGAGGTTGAAGAATACGAGGATGTAGTAGGTATTGCACGGCACAGCGGATAACATTAAGGCATAAAAACACGGACCATCCTTTGATCCGGGATGAGGGGGAATGATGAGAAAAAAAATCGGCACAGCCATGGTGGTTGGAGCTGGAATAAGCGGCATACGGAGCGCGCTTGATCTTGCTGAATCAGGCTATCAGGTAACCCTTGTTGATAAGGCACCCCACATCGGGGGTATTTTAAGTCAACTGGATTACCAGTTTCCCAATGACAGGTGCGGCATGTGTAAAATGCTCCCATTAATTGAACGGGATGCATCATCCCAATACTGCCTGAGAAAAGGCCTGTTCCATGAAAATATCCAAACGATACTGAGCGCAAAGCTGACGGCAGTTGAAGGTGAACCTGGAAATTTTACCGCCACCATTGAACAGACACCCGGCTGCATTGATCCCGGCCTCTGTATCGGTTGTGCAGAATGCGCGGCTGTCTGCCCAGTGGAAGTACCTGATGCATTTAACATGAATTTGAGTACAAGAAAGGCGGTTTACCTGCCGGTCCCCCACAATATACCCAATACATATGTGGTGGATCTTACCCACTGCACACGGTGTGGAGAGTGTTTAAAGGCATGCCCCACAGGTGCGATAAAATTCCCGGAAGAGCGGCGCAAAGATTTTCATATCCTTGTGGTGGACGATGAACTGATTGTAAGGGATTCATTGAAAGAGTGGCTGGATGATGAAGGCTTTTCAGTAAACATGGCAGACTCAGGGGCATCTGCACTGAAGATGCTCTCAGAAAATGATTACCAGCTGATGCTTACGGACATCAAAATGCCGGGAATGGACGGGGTCGAGCTGATGAAACAGGCACAGCAGGATCATCCCGGCCTTACCATTGTAATGATGACCGCTTATGCCACGGTTGAAACGGCTATTGAGGCAATGAAAGCCGGGGCTCTTGACTACCTTTTAAAACCTTTTGACCCAGGCACATTCACCCCGAAGATCCTTGAGATTTACCAGGCCATGGATGTAACAGAAACCAGGGACATCCAGACCCATGCCCTGATAATCAGCACTGGCACAGGCTCTTTTGACCCTGTGCAGTCAAAAAACACTTTTGGATACGGAATTTATCCTGATGTGGTTACTTCAAGAGAATTTGAACGGATTTTAAGCGGTACCGGACCTTGTCAGGGAAAAATCCAGCGCCGTTCAGACCAGGAAGAGATAAAAAAAATAGCCTGGTTCCAGTGTGTCGGTTCAAGAGACCTGCAGATCAAAGCGGATTTCTGTTCCTCTGTATGCTGCATGCATGCCGTCAAGGAGGCCCGGCTGGCAGTGGAAAAGTATGGGGGCAATGATAAACAAGGACTTGAAACAGCCATTTTCTATATGGATATGCGTGCATTTGGAAAAACATTTCATCAATACCGGCAGGAAGCAGAAGACAAATACCATGTCCGTTTTGAACGGAGCCGTATTCATTCAGTTGTTGAAGAATTAAAAACCGGCGGCCTCCGAATCTCCTATCTTGATGAAAAGGGGAACAGGAAAGAAGAACACTTTGATATGATTGTTTTGTCCACAGGCCAAAAAGCCCGGCCAGATTCGGGTGAACTGGCAAAGATGCTGGATCTTGACCTGAATCCATGGGGGTTTTGCCTGCCGCAGCCATTTTCCACCAGCCGTTCCAGCATGGAAGGCATATTCCTGGGTGGATCATTTACCGGCATGACGGACATCAGTGAATCCGTCATCCAGGCCGGTTCGGCAGCCTTAGATGCTTCCCGGTTCATTCATTCCAAAGGGGGAAGCCTTTCCGCCGAGCCGTCGGATGAACCTGTAATTTACAGGGATGTGTCAAGGGAACTCCCGCAGGTCCTGGTAATGATCTGCGCCTGTTCGCAGGTCGGTTTTCCAGATCTTGATGAGGCGCTTTTAAAAAAAGACCTGATAAAAGATCCGGCTGTAAGCGATGTTGTGTTCAAAGAGAACGCCTGCACTGCCAGTGGATGGGACGATCTTGTGGATACTGCCCGAACGTCCAGCGCAAACCGGATCATAATCGGCGCCTGCCTTCCCTATGCCTATACAAAAAAAGTCCGCGAACTTGCATTAAAAATAAATCTCCATCCCAGCCTGATTCATGTGACGGATATCCGGACACTCAGTCATAACAATACGGCAAGCAGCAATGGGCCGGACATCACAGCCCACATGAAGGCTCAAATAAAAAGGGGTCTATCAAAAGTAAAACGAATGGACCCACCAGAACAGTTTTCCATACCGTCTGTTCAAAAAGCCCTGATTGTAGGCGGAGGTATCGCCGGCATGGCTGCTGCTGCAGCTATCGCTGATCATGGGTTTGAGGTGAATCTCATAGAGCAAAGCGAAAAACCGGGCGGCAACCTCAAGTGGATTCCCCGTACAATTGATGGTCAGGATGTCAGTGCATTTCTTAAAGAGATGCAGGTACAGATTGAAAAAAACCCACTGATCAATGTCCACACCCAATCATCTGTAATCAGTTCTTTCGGGCACCCAGGCCATTTTATCACCACCATCCAGAATATGGAAACGGACGCGCCGCAGACATTTGAGCATGGAGCTGCCATTATTGCCACAGGGGGCTCAGAAGCAAAAACATCATCCTATGGGCACGGCCAGAGCCCTGCTGTCGTCACCCATAAAGAACTGGACGAGGGTTTAAAAGAAGGCACCTTGGACCCCACAAATCTGGAAACGGTTGTCATGATCCAGTGCGTGGATTCAAGGGAGGCATCCAAAAAGAATTACTGTTCCAGGATCTGCTGTATTTCTTCTTTAAAACATGCCCTGAATTTAAAAGAAAAAAATCCAGAAATGGATATATATATCTTTTACAGGGATATTATGGCCTACGGTTTTTTTGAAACCTATTACACACAGGCCCGGCAAAAAGACATCATATTTATCCAATACGACCTGCAAAACAAGCCGGAGGTAGAAGTAGAAGACTCACGTGTCGCCATAAGCGCCATAGAGCCAATACTTAACCAGCGCATTGAAATCCATCCGGATCTGCTGGTACTTGCCACAGGTATCTCCCCTGCACTGCCGGATGAACTTGCTGATCATTTCGGCGTCCGGAAGGATACCTTTGGTTTCTTTGAAGAGGCAGACGCCAAGTGGCGGCCGGTTGATGCATTAAAAGAAGGGGTCTTTGCCTGCGGGCTATGCCATTCCCCCAGAAATATCACTGAAACAATTGCCAGCGCACAAGCCTCAGCGCAACGCGCATTAAGGATTCTTGGAAGCAGCCGCCTCAATAAATCTTCAAATGTGGCAACGGTGCACCAAAGCCTGTGCAGTCTCTGTGAGCGCTGTATCGAAGCCTGCCCCTATCATGCCCGTTTTATTGATCCGGATACAAAAAAGGTGGCAGTAGACCCGATTATGTGCCAGGGGTGCGGGGCTTGCGCCGCAGTCTGTCCCAACAGCGCATCAAGCCTGGCAGATTTCAAAGACCAGCAGGTGTTTGACATGATTGACTCCATATTTTAACCCATCCCCTACCAGGGATCTAACGGCAAGGTGATACGCTAATGACAAACAAAACTGAAAAGATAAAAGAGCCCGGTAAAATTCTTCTCGTGGATGACGAAGAGGACATCCGGGAGGTGCTTGCCATTGCGCTGAACGATCTGGGATATGACGTAATTGAGGCAGAGAACGGACCTGAAGCCCTGGAGTTGTTCAGGGAACAAAATCCCATGATCGTCATTACAGATATCAAGATGCCGGGAATGGATGGAATTGAAATCCTGAAAAAAATAAAAAATGAGAACCATTATACTCAGGTCATCATGATAACAGGTCATGGGGATACGGATATTGCCATAAAAAGCTTGAAATATGAGGCCATTGATTTTATCACAAAGCCCATCAGTAACCAGTCCCTGGAAATAGCCCTGAAACGGGCCAATGAAAAAATTCTCACACGGCAGCAGTTGAATCAGTATACGGCAAACCTGGAAGAACTGGTCCGTGAAAAAAGCATCCTAAGGGACAACCTGTCATCTCTCGGGGTAATGATCGGCTCAATCTCCCACAGTGTAAAAGGGTTATTAACCAAACTTGACGGTGGCTTTTATCTGGTCGACTCGGCATTAAAAAAAAAGGATCAGGAACAGCTCGGGGAAGGACTGGATATACTGAAATTAACCATTGAGCGCATCAAAAAAATGATCTTTGATATCCTCTATTACTCCAAAGAAAGGGAAATAAAACTCAAGCGCCTGGAGATTGCATCACTTGCCGATGATGTGGCAGATACCAGTGAGCCCAAGGCCATACCCTACAACATAAAAATTATACGTGATTATGAACAGGCGCCCGAACAGATGGATGCTGATCCTGATTTCCTGCGTTCCGCCCTGATCAATATTCTCGACAATGCAGTGGATGCATGCATAGAAGACCCTGCCAAAAAAAATCACACCATCCATTTTATAGTCAGGCAGGACACAGAAAATGTGATATTTGAAATTCGGGACAACGGGATGGGCATGGATCAAAAAACCAGGGACAAAGTGTTCAACCTGTTTTTTTCATCCAAGCAGAGCAAAGGAACCGGGTTCGGGCTTTTTATATCCAAGAACATCATCCATCAGCATGGAGGATTTATCAATTTAAAATCAGCAAAAGGTAAGGGAAGCTGTTTTCATATAAAAATCCCAAAAAAAATCAAGTAAAGCGGCCATGGTTGTTTTCATTTGCATGGGGGAAGCGGATGGTAAAGGTTGCACCGCCGTTTTCCGGGCCTGAGGAGACTTCGATATTCCCTTTGCACTCCTTGATGATGCCATAACTGATGGAAAGGCCGATGCCGGTTCCTTTCCCAACTTCTTTTGTTGTATAAAACGGTTCAAAAATTTTTTCCCGGACGTCATCGGGCATACCAATACCGGTATCTGATATTTTAACCACTACATTTTTGTTCTGTGACAAGGTTTCTATGACAATCTTTTCATTGTTGATTTTTGAACCTGTTTTCTCACTTTTTTCTTCTATTGCATCCCTTGCATTTACCAGAAGGTTGATAAAAACCTGCTCAATCCTGCCGGGATCGGCAGTAACCGCTGGAAGTTCCTCCTCCAGGTTCCATTCCACTTCGATACCCCTTACCTTAAGCTGCTGGCTGAAAATCTCATGGGCCCGCTTCAGTATGTCATTGATATGAATCTGTTCAAAGTTGATGTCTGATTTTCTTGCAAAATGTCGCATATGCTCAATAATTTTAGAGGCGCGATCCACATTGCTGTTGATTTTTGTGAGCAGCCTGTCAAGAATCGACTCTTCAATGAATGCTTTCTGGGAAACTTTTTTTAAGATAAAATCACTTGCTGTTTTTATAACAGAAAGGGGCTGATTCAACTCGTGAGCAATTCCGGTGGACATTTCTCCAAGAGTGGCCATTTTGCCGGCCTGAATCAGTTCCTGTTCTGCTTCAAGCCGTTTGGTGATATCACTGGTGGCCACCAGCAGGACATTTTTACCCTCGTATTCCGAAGGTGAAATCCAGATATCCACATACAGGGTCTTGCCCTGTTTGTCTTTTTGCCTGACCTGATTCAAAATTGAAGATGTCTTCATTCGCCGGAGCAGGATCGGCTGATCTTCATCAATAAAAAAATCCAGGAATGATCTGCCTATGATCTCTGACTTTCCGAATCCGTAAACCATTAGCACCCGCTGGTTGCAGTCAAGTATTTCAAGCGTTTTATCATCCAGGACAAAGACGGGATTAGGGATATTATTAAAGATGGAGAGATATTTTTTTTCAGATGCTTCAAGCCTTTTTTCAAGTTGCTTGCGTTCGGTGATATCCAGGCTCATCTCAATGGCAGATACCACTTCTCCTTTTGCATTTTTTTTCAGGGGGGATGTAATAAAAATCCAGTAGTTCATGGTCCCGTCACTGGCCATGCCCGATGCCTCTCCATAATGGGATCTGCCATCTGCAAATGTTTTTTCAACCGGGCAGTTTTCACATTTTGAGTCAAGGCCTTTATAAGCTTTATAACAGAAATCCCCAAGCTTTGGATTGAAGCTTTCCTTAAACTGGCGGTTGTAGCGGAGCAGCCTGTAATTTCTATCCTGAACGCTGATCATACATGGGGCATCGTCAAAAAGCGTCCGGTACTCATCCCGCTGCTCATTCAATTCCGACTGGTGGATATTGATTTGATCCCCCATGTGGTTAATTGCTTTGGCAAGCTGTCCCATTTCATCATCCTGCCCGGCATCCACTTTGGTTGTAAAATCTCCATTGGCAATATTGACAGTGCCCTGTATGAGTTTTTGAACCGGAACATGGATAAAACGATGGACAAACAGAAAAATTATAGCGGACATCGCAACAAAACCTAAAACAGCCAGACCTATAATTGCATTCTTTGCATTCCTTATAATCTTATCTGAAGCCTCAAGAGAAACCACCACATCAAGAGCGCCCAGCACCTTATTGTCTTTTGGATGAAAATGGCATTCTTCTGTGGAACACCCCTTTTCATTATAAATAGGCGTTACGACTCCAAGAAGGCGGTATCCTTTAGAAGAATTAAAAATCCGGGTCCTCTGATCCAGATTGATGTCGATCAGCGGCGGGTCCGACTGGTGGCAGATATTGCAGGCTTCATCTTTAACCCTTATTTTCCGGCGCACTTCATCCTTTATATTTGAGAAAGAGACTTCACCCTCTTTATTATAAAGATGGATTTTCTCAATATTGGGCTGTTTACCGATATTCTGTATAATCTGGTTGATATCATCCCTTGAGTTCAAGGTCATGGCATAATGGGTTCCAAGCCGTATGGTTTCCGTCAACCCATCGGTATCCTTAATGATATGCTTCATTAATTTTTCGCTTTGATAGTTGATGTTCAAATAGGCCCAGGAGGAAATAATTAAGAACAAAGGCATGCCGATGAATATAATCAGCCTGGAAACAATATTGATTCTAAAAAATCTGGGTGTCGTTTTCATGGATAAGCACCTGCATCTCTTAAAGTGGCTGCTGTGTTGTGCCCGGCTTGTATTTATCTATAATAACAGACTTTTATGGCATAGTACACTCATGTATGAATATAAAAAAGCTACACCAGGTGTAGCGAAAAGCTACAACATTGAACCGTTTAATATTACACATCTATTTGCAGCTTTCATGTCTCTCTTCAAAAAAGTGTAGCCATTTTAATCACACCAGACACAAGCCCACTTTATCCGTATTCGTCTTCAACTAACTCAAACCCTCTTTATTTTCAGCTACATAGCCATAATCATCCTGTTTTCACACTTCATGGTATCCGTATTGCAATTGCAATATGAAAAAATGCACAACATTGATCATATTAAAAAAGGAGCGGCAAAATGAAATCCCTCAAAAAAAACAAAGGCGTTAAAGGTTTCCAGGTAGTAGAGAATGAATGCGTATGGATGAAAGCCGGTATTGTGAATCTGCATTTATGTGATAATGCCTATGACTGCCGGAACTGCCCGTTTGACAAAGGTATGCAGAAAAGCATGTCTTCCGGAACACCCGTGGGACCGGACAGGCAGCGCTCCAAGTGGGCAGACCAGTTGGGAGAGCAGTACCAGGGATCATCCCGGCCATGCCGCCATTCATTGACCGGGCGGATTGATGCCCCGAAGATCTGCCCATACAATTACGAGTGCTATCACTGTTCATATGACCAGATGCTGGATGATATGGACATTGCTGAACTCAATGCCCGGCCTGTTTATGAGCAGGCGTCCGGTTACCGAATGGCAGATGGATATTATTATCATATGGGTCATTGCTGGGCTCGCTTTGAACACGGCGGAAGAATCAAGGTCGGGTTTGATGATTTCGTGGTCAAACTTTTTGGGGCCTTTAACTATCTTTCGCTTCCACCTCTTGGTGCCGGCCTGAAAAAGGATCAGGTGGCGTTAACTATCGGCAGAGACGATCAAAAAGCCGCCGTCCTCTCCCCCATAACCGGGACAGTGCTGGCGACGAACTATAAGATCAGGGAGCACCCGGAAATCACCCACGATGATCCTTACTATGAGGGATGGCTTTATATCCTGGAGCCGGACATGCCGAAAAGAAACATTAAAGGACTGTTTTACGGAAAAGAAAGTATCCAGTGGACTGAAAAGGAAAGCCAGAAATTACTATCACTTATGGGACCGGAATATAAAAACCTTGCCGCCACCGGCGGGAAACCGTTAAGTGACGTTTACGGCAGTTTTCCTGAAATCGGCTGGGATGTTCTGGCAGAAAATTTTCTTGGGACCCAGAAAACTGTGGAACGCTGACACATCATGCCGGGAAAAAAGCCGAACAATACCGGCAAAGGCACAAAGAAATATTGTCAAGATCCCTGATATCACCTGAAAAATGCATAAGACAGCTTTTTTCCTCACAGTGAAACAGCTTGAACAGATGCCCAAGCTCATGAAGTGCAACTTTTGCTGCTCTTTCGTAAAACACAGAGGGCGGCGGAGAAGAACCGTCCGAGTTTTTCCGGAGCCTGAAAAGGGATGCAAGGGCCACACCCCCACCCTGCTTTGCCTCTCCGTAAACATAGGCAAAAATTGGGACAAAAAGGTCCTCATTCAAAACGCCAACGACTTTCTCACAGTCTTTGAAAGGCATAGATTCAATTTCATTTAACAGGATGCCTGCATCGTACTGCAGGCGTCTTTTATTAAAAGCCGCCAAAGGGACATCCATGGCAGGAAGAACCTTTGCCGGCAGCTTTAAATAGGCGGAAATATTGGCAACGATAATTTTAAGAGCAAGATCCGGGACCCCGCCCAAAGGCAGTACACCAACGCACTGTTTTATCATGCTCATGAAAAAATTTTTCCCGATAAAGCACTTAATGGTTTCTTTTTAGATTTTCCCGCTTGATCATCTTATGCAGCGTAACACGGTTAATCTCCAGGGCTTTGGCAGCATGGGTGATATTCCAATCCTTTTCCTCCAAAACCCGGAGGATGTGCGCTTTCTGCATCTCTTTCAGTGACAACCCTCTTGAAGCAGGCTGCTGAAAAGACTGGAGAAAAGAAAAATCTTCAACGCCCAGTGTTCTGGATTTACTCAGCACAACTGCTCTTTCGATTGAATTTTCCAGTTCTCGCACATTTCCAGGCCAGTCATAGCTTTTAAAAAGCCGAATAACCTCGGGTTTCACCCGGTCAACCTGCTTGGTTGTCTCATGAGAGTATTTTTCCAGGAAATGTTCAACAAGAAGCGGGATATCTTCTTTTCGTTTCCTTAAAGGGGGAATATCAATCCTGATAATATTAATTCGATAATAAAAATCCTCCCTGAATCTGCCCTCGGTAATCTGGTTTTCCAGATTCTGCCGTGTGGCGGATATAAGGCGGAAATCAATATCAACCGGCTCCCTGCTCCCGACACAAGTGATCTTTTTTTCTTCCAGAACCCGAAGCAGGTCAACCTGCATTTTGGATGAAATTTCTCCGATTTCATCCAGAAAAAGAGTGCCGCCGGAAACCACTTCCAGAAATCCTTTCCTGGAATGTGTAGCACCTGTAAAAGCCCCCTTCTGGTGCCCGAACAGTTCACTCTCCAAAAGTGCATCCGGTATGGAACCACAATTAATAGCAATAAAAGGCAAATGAGCCCTGGGACTTTTGGCATGAATGGCTTTTGCCACCAGTTCCTTGCCGGTCCCGGTTTCACCGGTTAAAAGGACAGACGAGTCATTCCGGGCAACTTCAGGAATTAATTCAAACACGGCCTCCATTGGAGCCGACTGCCCGATGATATTGTCAAACCGGGTCATCTTTTCAAGATGCCCTTTGAGGTATTGATACTCGGAAGTAAGCTTTTTTTGATACAATATCCTTTCCATGGCCAGGGAAAGCTGGCCCGGCTTGAAAGGTTTAAGCAGGTAATCACTGGCACCGTTTCGCATGGCACTTACTGCCGACTCAATGGAACCGTAAGCAGTTATAATGACGACCATGGTCTCCGGATATTCTTTTTTAACTTTTTCCAAAAGCTCCAGACCATCCATCCCCGGCATCTTTATGTCCGCAAACAAAAGCTGAAAAGGGCTGTGCTCTAATTTCTCCAGTGCTTCTGCCCCGGAGGATGCTGTTTCGACAGTGTGTCCGTATTTTTTAAACCAGTGAAAAAGCGACTCCCGAACGATCAACTCATCATCGACAATCATAATTTTCATTTTTTCATCCATTTTCCTGCTCCGTCACACAGGTTAAAAGCTATAGTGCCGGGAATTTTAGCTTGAACACAGTTCCCTTGCCAACCCTGCTGTCAACTTTTATGGTTCCTTTATGATTTTTTACAACGCCATATACAATAGACAATCCCAGACCGGTTCCCTTTCCCGCGTCCTTGGTTGTAAAGAAAGGATCAAAAAGCTTATCCCTGCTTTCTTCCGGAATGCCGTATCCGGTATCACGAATTTCTATCCTGGCAGATTTCGGCTCTTTTTCCAGTTCTGAAATTACGGTCAAACAGCCTTTAGAAGGCATTGACTCAACTGCATTAAAGATCAAATTTAAAAGACACTGCTGGAGTTGATTGAGATCACCTTTCAAAATCAAAGGTTCTTCACACATCCGGGTTTCCAGGCTGATATTTCCCAGTTCCAGTTTGTGACGGGTCAGGGACAGGACAGATTCCATGATCTCATTCACATTTACCTGCTTATATTCAAGGCTTGATTCCCGTGAAAATGAGAGAAGTCCGGAAACAATATTTCCGCACCGCTCCAATTCCGTTGCCATAAGAGAAAGGTGGCTCTTGAAGTTTTCAAGATTTTCAGCACTTGGTTTGCCTTCCTCCAGAACTTCCAGCATATAATGACTGAATGTTAACAGGCCCTGGATGGGATTGTTAATTTCGTGGGCACAGCTTGCTGCCAGTTTACCCATGGAAATCATCCTGTCCTCCTGGACCAGTTTCCGGATATCCGATTTGATTTCCCCGACCTGTGCATCCCAGCGGTTTGAAAACTCATCTGTAATCCCCCGCCAGAATTCAATAACTTTTACGATTTCACCGTCGTCATCCGTTATCGGATATGTTGTCAAATTACAATACATGGGCTGACCGTCAGAGTGCTTGTGATCATGAATCACATGAACGTTTTTTCCGGTTCTGAGTGTTTCCACCATGGGACATTTTACACCTGGAAATGCACTTGAACACGGCACATTAATTCCATGGGATATTTCATAGCAAAATGAACCGATCACTTCATTTTTAGTCTTTTTTACAGTTTTCAGGTAGGTATCGTTGGCATCAATTATCGTAAAATCCGTATCCATAGTCACAATGGCCGCAGCACTCTGCTGTATCAAAAACCTGGAAAATGCTTTTTCAGCCTTAAGTTTTTTCTCTGCTAATTCCAGGCGCAGGTTCAGTTCAGAAAGCTTTTGGGAGTCCGGATCTTTTTCTTTCATTCAGATATTCCTCTTTATCCTTGTTACCGGGAGTTGAAAAAAAGATAGCATGTAAGGTTACTGAATGAAATATAAAAAAGAGTTTCATTACAATTTCAGAAAACAGGAATGAAAGCGGAGAGCATGTTGCAATCCTGGTGTTTTAAAGGTAGACTTGAGCCTTCAAAATCACAGCAAACCATAAGGAAAGCACATGCCAAAAATAACAAAGCCCTGGAAACTTGCAGAAAAATCATTAAAAAGAAGCCAAAAAAGGTCCTCTTCCAGGCAATCCCATCCCTTTCTGGCACAGGACTCCGAAGCTGTGATCGGCCAGTTCCATGATCTGCCCGTGGAGAATTTTTCTGACTATGGGGTCTATTTAAGCTTTGGCAGAGACCGGGTGCTTCTGCCCAATAAATATGTACCGGAAGACATTGCTGTTGGTGAGGAAATCCGGGTCTTTGTTCACACAGACTCCGAGGACAGACCGGTGGCCACCACCCTTGAACCGGCTGGTGTAGTGGGAGATATCGTGGCCCTCAAAGTTAAGGACACGGCTGCCTTTGGTATCTTCATGGACTGGGGGCTTGAAAAAGACCTTCTGGTTCCCCGAAGCGAACAGCAGGGGAGGATGGAACCTGGTGAAACCCATCTGGTGAAGATTTGCCTGGATGAGTCTTCCCACAGGATCTACGGGTCCACCCTGATGACGGAATTCTGCCCCGGCGATACCCAGGACCTTGCTTCCGGTAAAGCTGTGGATCTTGTCATCCACAGTATTACCCCTATCGGCTATACCGCCATTATCAACCAAACCTGCCAGGGCATGCTTTATAAAAATGAGACCTTTGAAAACCTGTCCATCGGTGACCAATGCCGGGGATATGTCCTCCGAATCCGGGAGGACAAAAAGGTGGACCTGACCTTGAAACAGCCGGGGTATGCATCTGTAGAAGGCTCTGCCCTAAAAATCATGGAGGTCTTAAAAGCCAGTGGCGGATTCAGTCCCTGCCATGACAAAAGCCGCCCGGAAGACATTCAAGCTGCATTTTCCATGAGTAAAAAAGAATTTAAGCGGGCTGTGGGCAGTCTTTACAAACAAGGGCTCATTACCCTGCATAAGACCGATGGAATCCGCCTGAAATAATGGGGAACAGCTATGTTCCAAAACATCCCCGAGATATACTCGACTTTTAGAAGTCCAAAAATTGAAACCGTCTACCCCACATTGTTTCTTGCATTGAACATCCTTTCTATAGATGACTCCACGATCGATGATACCATCATTGCGGGGTTTTGTATTACTCATTTCGTTCAAGGATATCAACTGACTATAAAATTATTTACTTTGCAGTTTTCTCAAAGAATACTCTTATGAATCCGTGGTCCTTGTCCTCTTGTTTGTTAGTCACAATCCAATTATTTTTTTTGTAAAAACTGATTGCCTGATTATTCCCTTCAAACGTTTCCAACCTGATAGTTGAATGGCCCTTTTTTGATAATTTTTTTTCTGAATGAGAAAGTAAAATAGAACCAAGTCCGGAACGGTGTAAATCGACATCAACCATCATCACATGGATAAGATTCTCAAAACATATGGAAAATGCGACTATAGTATCATCTTTCAAAAGGACATCACAGTTGCCAAGATGATGTTGAAGTTCTTTGTCTGATTCTCCACTGTTTATGAACCAATCTACGCCTTCGTTCCCAAGGAATGATCGATAGCATTTATCAATTGTTTTTCTTGCGAGTCCCTGCATGACAGGAAGATCTTCAACTTCTGCTTTTCTGATATGTATATTCAATCCGGTGCATTCCTTTGAATCAAAGAGTTAAGTTTTGTTGGAGAATATCCTGACTGTAGCATAGATGGCAATAGTGAATTTAAACACCTGGATTTAGATTTTTACAAAGCGGTACATTGATCAGGTATTGGTGATGGCCGATGCTCTTCAATTAGTCCGCCTCAATACCATAAGTCAACGCCCCTGCTTTATTCATCTTAATATAGGATTTTGCTATCCTGGCAGGCGTTAAAGGGTAAGGGGTTTAATGTATTAAGTTGTGCGTTGCATTCCTGCTGTAAAGATTCCTGCCCCTATCATCGCAGTACCTCCGCACCGATTAAACCATTTGCGCACACTTTTCTTTTTAATCGTTTTCCGTAATTGCCCTCCAAAATAAGCATACAGAGCCGCATTAAGAAAAGCTAAAAACAGAAAAGTCACGCCCAAAATAATGATTTGACTAAACGCTGGGTGGGAGGGACTGATAAATTGAGGCAGGAAAGCTACAAAGAAAGCAATCCCTTTGGGGTTGAGTGCTGTCACAATAAAAGAACTTTTAAAAAGTGTTCCAGCCGAAGCATTTTCCTTTTCATTTTTGACAGAAGTGTTTTCTGGATTAGCCCTCAACAGGTTAATCCCCAAATACAGCAGATAAATAGCCCCAATCCATTTAAACAGAGTGAATAGAGTAGCTGACGCACTCATAATTGCACCGAGCCCTAAAAGTGATAGTGTCATCGCTGTAAAGTCACCCAATACAACACCTGCAACCAGAGGTACAACTGATTTTCGTCCATGCGTCACTGCTTGGCTTATAACCAAGATTATTGTTGGTCCAGGTATTATTAGAATGACCGATGTTGTAATTATATAGGTTATCAAAATTTCCAAGCTCATTTTCAAATCCTCTTCTCTGAATAAATCAATTTAATTGGAGATTATCCTGCTCGCAGCCTGGATGGCAAGTGAAAATTTGAACTCCTGGATTTTGATTTTTACATGGCGTTACTTACATCTGTTATTGGTGGGGGGCTGCCCTTCAAATAGTCCG
The DNA here is from genome assembly GCA_033851995.1 of Desulfobacteraceae bacterium. Lineage (GTDB taxonomy): Bacteria > Desulfobacterota > Desulfobacteria > Desulfobacterales > Desulfobacteraceae > Desulfobacula. The sequence goes on from JAWSVI010000007.1 coordinate 445,396, forward strand.
GTTAGATACCATGATTGCTCAGTTTTTGATGCTCGGTATATAGGCCTCCATATCCTCAATTAAAAAATCCATATTTTATTGGCGATTCGTCAAAAATTTATTGTAATCCTACTTGACCGATAAACACGAATAATATATTTATAGTGTCAGACACGAAAATAATATTTATAATGTCTATTTAAGATAAGGGCAAACAATGAAACACTCTCATACGGATAATATGGATCAAACAAGCATTATCTCAGAACAAAGCGAAGAGGTGTGCCTTGATACGATTCAACTTAAAACGTTGGAAGACTCCTACCGTGAATGGGTAGAAGACTCTATCCGATCCGATATTCAGATTTCCAGAAAGCGGATATTGCTCATTTTCTTGCTTATCCGATATACCGGTGCCAAACTCAATGAGATCCTATCGCTTGAACCATTGCAGGATATAGATTTTGACCGGAAACAAGTCGTGTTAAAAGGTAAAAAAACCGGATCGAGAAAAATACCAATACCGGAAACCCTGGTGGATGAAATTCAAACCATTTTATCTGACCCCGGCTTTGCAGAATCCACTAACAACAAATTTTCAGTAGATCCGGGGTTTGTGCGGCGCAAGTTCTATGAACGGAGTGAGTCCTGTGATTTTGATAAAAGATTAGGCTCTCCTGAATTAATCCGAAAAGCCCGAGGGGCTGAATTGCTCCAAAGCAACATGCCGTTACCTGCAGTACAAGACCTATTGGGTCATTCAACACCGAACCTTACAAAATCCATGGTTTCCTTTTCAAAAAAAGAGATTCAGCGGTTGACACAGCTTTTTATGGAACAGGAATCCGATCGTAAAACCAGTGCACGCAATGCCTTTTTCGGGAAAATTATCGAAATTGAACAGGGCAGCATTTTGTCCCGGGTTGAGATGAATGCTATTGAAGGTTTTTCCATCACCGCCGTCATCACCACCCACAGCCTCTCACAACTGGGGTTTAAAAAAGGGAGACTGGTCACAGCGGAAGTTAAAGCCCCTTGGATTATTCTTCAAAAAATAGAAAGCGAGACCCTTTCCTGCACCGCCGAAAACACCTTCGAAGGTGTTATCACCCAGGTTAATTCTGGCAGGATTAACACCGAGTATGTGGTTCGACTATCCGATGTCACCGAACTATGCGCTATTGTCACCACCCAGAGCTGCCGGCAGGTAGGACTTAAAAAAGGAGACCCGGTCCGGGCCATGTTTAACAGTTCCGCCGTGGTGCTACACGCCGGTTAGTCCAATTATCAGGAGAAAATCATGCAGCTTTCACTTTTTCTATTCTTCGGCATTTTTATTATTTCTCTGGTACTGACGATGGTGGGCCTGGGTGGCGGGCTGATCTTTTCCCCAATGTTCGTGCTGCTGGGGTTTGCAAAATCGGATGCCGCCTCGGCTTCCCTTTTTTTGAACCTCATTGCCGCTGCCTCAGCAGCCTATGCCTATTCCCGGGAAAAGATGGTGGATTTTTCCCTTGCCATCCCCTTGATAATCTCCTCGGCACTGGCAGCACCCTTAGGTTCCTATCTCAATATCCGAATGGACATCAAACCCTTTATGGTTATCATGGCAGGTGTCCTTTTTCTGGCCGGATGCCGCATGCTCATGCCGCCTCCTAAAGCCGGGAGTCAGACTGATGTCAAGATATCAAAAAAAATCATAGGCGGTATCGTAATCGGAGGTTTTATCGGCGGTTTGGCTGGACTGCTTGGCATCGGTGGTGGAGTATTTATCGTTCCACTGCTCATCTATGTACTAAAAACGCCAACCAAAATTGCAGCGGCTTCCTCTACTTTTATTGTCTGCTTTTCTTCATTCACCGGCTTCATAGGCTATGTGTCTATAACGCAAATCAATTGGATTTTTCTGCTGCCCGCAGCCCTGGCAGCCTTTGCCGGGGGCCAGGCCGGTGCCCGGATCATGAGCAAGGGGATGAAGGGTAAAAACATCCGCATAATGTTCAGTGTGATCCTTTTTGTCCTGTGTGCAAAGCTAATTTATCAATCATTTATTCTATAAATTTGGGGAGTGTATTATGTCTGATCGTTTTAAATTTAACCGGATGGAACTATCAGGGTCTTTGGGAGATCTTGGCGCATTACTTCCGATTGCCATTGCAATGGTTCTGGTTAATGGACTCAGCCCCGTGGGACTTTTCTTCAGCATAGCTGTGTTTTTTATCATTTCAGGATTTTTCTTTGAGGTTACAGTCCCGGTTCAGCCCATGAAGGTCATAGGAGCCTATGCAATAGCAACGGCAATGGAGCCTACCCAGATCCTTGCGTCGTCACTCTTGATGGGGGTGTTTCTTTTAATTGTGGGGTTAACCGGTGCCATTGAGGTTATTAGAAAGTTTACACCCAAATCAGCTATTCGCGGGGTTCAGTTGTCCACAGGAGCTCTGCTCATTTCCGGTGGGATTAAGTTTATTTTAGGAACTTCAAAATTTCAAGCTTTGCAAAATGCAGCTGAGACGTATCTCTCGATTCAATCCATCGGTCCTCTTCCCATCGGGATTCTCATTGGGCTGATCGGAGCACTTGTAACATTTTTGCTGATTGACAATAAAAAATTCCCCGCCGGTCTGGTTGTGGTAGCGGGAGGTCTTATTATGGGAGTACTTCTTGGCGTTGAAATGGATTTTGGAAACGGCGCTATAGGAATTCATCTTCCCCAACTTCTTCCCTTTGGTTTCCCAGCAAAGGCCGACTTTTCTTTTGCGCTTCTTGTTCTGGTGCTGCCCCAACTCCCCATGACAATGGGAAACGCTGTCCTGGCATATACGGATCTTTCCAAAGAATATTTTGGTGATAAAGCCCAAAAGGTGTCCAACCGTAATGTCTGCATAAGCATGGCCCTTGCAAATTTCCTCAGCTTCTGCTTCGGTGGAATGCCCCTTTGCCATGGTGCAGGTGGCTTGGCCGCCCACTATCGGTTCGGAGCTCGCACAGCTGGGTCAAACCTTATGATTGGAATAATTTTTCTGGTATTGGCACTGGCTCTCGGAGACAACATAGTCGGTTTTTTTAATCTGCTCCCCATGTCTATTCTGGGAGTGCTCCTGGTGTTTGCCGGTGCCCAGCTGACATTGACAATTATGGATCTTGAAACCCGGAAAGACTATTTTGTGGCTACAATGATTCTGGGTATCACCCTGGCATCAAACCTTGCGGCCGGTTTTATTGTCGGTATGGTGATTGCCCGACTTCTCAAATGGGAAAAATTGTCAGTATAAACCAACTATTTCTCATATTATATATTGAGGTTGAGTATGTGTTTGGGAAAAAATACCGATCAGGCACTGGATCAGATCCAACATTGCCAAAACGACGAGCAGAAACGCAGGCTTTTAAAAAAAATAGACACCTGCAATGCTTGCTCAGAGTGGAATAGAAAACCCGCTGGCTTATCCATCAAATGCAGCTGCCGCCAGAAGCAGGAAATCAATTTGAAAAATCTGTACTATTTTACAATGTCGGAACGATTATTCCTCTAAAATGTGGGCTGAATTACGCAGTTTTTTAATAATATGGCGGCTACCTAAAGGAGAACAATATGTCTATCATTTATCTCCGATAGGGCTGTCAATAAGGGAGTTTACTTCTTTTGCCAGTTCTTTGTTTTACCGAAAATTCAAGAGCGAGCTTTTGTCTTCCAAAAAGACCGGATGAACAGGGATAGTCTGGTGTGATCATTGCTCCAAAAAACGAAGTTGCCTTGGGCGTAGTCCTCACTACCCGGCAGTTTGAAAATCCTGAGCGTTTCTTTTGGAATTTGTCGCCGTGTTAAAGGTTCTTCTCGTCATGGATGATACCATTATTCCGGGGTTTTAAATTACTCATTTCTTTGAAATGATAGCTTTTTGGGTTCTTATAAATAACGTGGATAAAATCCACAGAAAAATTGTATTCCGATGGTATTTGACAATGAATCCTCGGTGAAAAAATCTGACCTCAAAGGTAGCATCTGTATACTTAAACTTTTATTGTTTTTTGAATTATGCACGAAGATTATCAAATTATTGTACCAATTGCTTTTTTTTAAAAAAAATAATTTGATATTTGTAAATTAATGAATAATCTATTATGCATTATCTTTAAACAATTCAGGCCTCTATGGCAAGCAAGGGAAGAGGTGTTCGGTTTGATTATTTGTTACAAAGCCGCTATCATTATCAAAAGATTGATTCTTGTAGTTTCGTTTTCCATTTTAAGTGGACTGCCCTGTTTTATAGTTTTGGCATTCGCGGCAGATGCAACTAAGTTCAATCTCGAAATCCCTGACAAGATTCGAAATGTACGAAATGCTTCCTTTGTACAACAACAAGTGTCAAACAACCTTATTGTTTCATCTTTAAAACTAAAAACTAAATCAATAAGATATGAATCACAAAAGACCGGAGAACCCTCTTTAAATAAGGATACGGAGAATTATTCAAATAATTCACAGCCCATAAAGGAGATTAGAGTTGCTGCTGCCGCAAATTGGTCGCCTTACGCCGGAAGGGACAAAAAAGGCAATGGTATAGGGCCTGCTTATGATTTAATTGTAAAAATAGCTGAACCCTTGGGGATTAAAATCATTATTGAAAAAGAAAGACCTTGGAAAAGATATGTTCAAGAGATTAAAGACGGCTTGTTGGATATAATATTGACCGCCTATAGAGTCGATCCATTTGGTGAATATTCAGAACATTATGCGATTGATGAGGTTAAGGTATTTGTGAAACCCGGGAAGGAATTTCCCTTTCACAATATCAAAGACTTATCTGCCAAAATAGGTATACAGCCACAAGGTGCTGGGTATGATATAACATTCAGTCAAAGAGTTCCGGGAACGAAATATACCATGAGAGAAAATTCGGATGCAAAAAAATGTATTGAAATGGTTTTGAATGGTGATGGCGATTACTATGTATCGGCATATTACGATGTGTTAGCAAAATTAAAAGCCTCAGGATATGAAGGCAAGTTGATTGATCTAAAAAATCCTGTATACATTGAAAAAGTTGTGATGATTGTATCAAAGAAATCTCCCATTATCACACTCTTGCCGGAAATCAACAATAAAATCAAAAAATTTAGGGATGACGGTACGGTAAAAAAGTCAATCGATGAATATATAAATAGAAAATAGTGAGCCTGAAATGTGGATATAAATAACTTTTATTCTCATAAAAGGATTTAATAAATAATAAAGCAATAATGAAATTAAAATACAAATTCTTAATACCTCTTGTTTCTGTTTTAATGATTTCTTTTACAATCTTCGTACTGTTACTAATTGAGGCCCAATTAAAAGAACAAAGAACTGATTTATACAACAAAGCAGAGCGCACGACAAACCTAATAGTTCATTCAATCAAATATACATTGTGGAATTTTGAAACGAATTCCTTGGCCCAAACATGCAATTCTTTTTTTGAAGACAAAGAATTGGTTAAGATCGTAATTCGAGACACAATGGGCAGGGAGCAAATTCGTCTGGAAAAGCAAGACTTTGGTGGAAACAAAATTATTAAAAAAAAGAGTGTTTCTTTTAGTGATCATATAACCGATAACCGAATTATCGGTGAAGTAGAAACGATTCATACTGATTATTATATCGATAAAAGTATCAAGGCTATGGTCCATAGATTTATATCTATATCTTTAGCTGTCTGCATCATAATTATCATATTAGTTTTTACCATTTTTAATATTGTTTTAAGACCTCTGAATGACATTTCGAAAAGCCTTGAACAAATATCCCAGAATGATTTTAATATTCATTTAATTATCAAAACTAAAGATGAAATTGGAAAATTAGGACTCAGTATTAATAAAACAGCCCAAAAACTAAAAGAGAACTTAACCAAACGCAAGTTAAACGAGAAAGCTTTACAAAAAAGTGAAGATAAATTCAGGCATATTTTTGAGTCTGCAAATGTGGGAAAATCTCTCACATTGCCAAATGGTAAGCTCCAGGTTAACAAGGCATTTTCAGAGTTGCTGGGTTACACCCAGGAAGAAATGTCGAATATGACGTGGCAGGAATTAACGCCTCCAGAAGAAATTGAGGCAGTTTCAAAACGGATTGCTCCGCTGCTTAATAATGAACAGGATTCAATAAGATTTACCAAACGGTACATTCATAAAAACGGTTCTCATATTTGGGCAGATGTAAGTACCGCTATCCAACGTGATGCTGATTGCAAACCACTTCACTTCATTACGACAATCGTCGACATCACAGAGCGTAGGCAAGCTGAAGCAGAACGAGAGAAGCTCCGAGTTCAGCTCGCTCAAGCTCAAAAAATGGAATCCATTGGACACCTTGCCGGAGGTATTGCACATGATTTTAATAATATTCTATATCCGATTATTGGATTTACACAATTATCACAGAATGAATTACCCATAGATCATCCTGTACAAAAAAGTCTAACTGATATTTTAGATGGTGCTAAACGCGCAAGTGATTTGGTTAAACGCATTCTTCATTTTTCAAGACAAAAAGAACCAGAATTAAAGCCAACGATTCTTCAACCCGTGATTAAAGAAACACTGAAATTGCTACGATCCACTATTCCTTCAAACATTGATGTGACAACCAATCTTTACGATGGTCAGGATGCTGTATTATGCGATAGTTCTGAAATCCATGAAATTATTTTGAATCTTTGTACTAACGCCTACCATGCAATTGCTGGAAACAACGGTGTTATCATTGTTGATTTAAATCAACAGAACCCGCCTTCCAATTTAGATTTGTCCCCAGGAGAATACATATGCTTAAGCGTCACTGACAATGGTATTGGTATCTCTGATAAAATAAAAGATAAAATATTTGAACCCTATGTAACAACTAAAGATATTGGTAAGGGAACAGGCTTAGGATTATCCGTTGTTTATGGTATTGTTAAAGGCTGTAATGGCGGAATTAAATTTGATAGCAGCCCCGAAACAGGAACTACTTTTAAAATTTTCCTACCAATTACAGATCAAATTGTTGATTCTCAAGAAAAGCTCTCATCCAAAGGCATAACTAAAACTGGAAATGAACATGTCCTATTTATAGATGATGAGGATTCAATAGTACGATTGGGAATCAGTTCTTTAAAAAAATATGGTTATGAGGTTACTGGTTTTACCGACAGTTCTGAGGCATTATGCAAGTTTAAAGAAGATCCAAAAATTTTTGATCTTATAATTACAGATATGGCTATGCCCAATTTAATAGGCAGCGAACTTTCCCAAAAAATATTGGAAATTCGCCCAGATATTCCTATAATTATCTGTTCTGGTTATAGCGATAAATTGGAAAAAGAGAAATCAATGGGTCTCAAGGTATCTGCATTCCTTGACAAGCCCCTTTCTATTTTTGATTTGGTTAAAAAAACAAGGGAAATACTTGATAAGCAAAAGGGTTAAATGAGTAAACTAAGAGCGGCGGATATATCTATCCTTTATCTCCGAGAGGGCTGTAAATAAGGGAGTTTACTTCTTTTGCCAGTTCTTTGTTTTACCGAAAATTCAAGAGCGAGCTTTTGTCTTTCAAAAAGACCGGATGAACAGGGAAAGTCCGCGGTTGTCATTTGCGCGAAAAATGGAACTTGTTTACAGGTAGTCTTCGTCCCAAAATGCTCGTTTTGGGTCCTTTATTCTGTTACAATAGCCCTTACTTTAGCCAAGGCTTCACTTACAACTGAATTCGGGGCCTTTTCGGCAAACGTCAAACCTCTTTCCACAAAATCAATTGTTTTGGCCTGATGACAGAGGACAACACCAGAAATTTTTTTTCCGGTTAGAGCGACTTCAAAACCATGCCCCCGGACCCGGCTTGTGATCGGGACCACCAGAGCCAGCAGGATTTTTTTATTGAAAACCGCGGGAGAAAGGACAAGGGCTGGCCGATGTCCCATTTGTTCGTGACCGGCTGCTGGATCAAAGTCTGTCCAGATAAGATCCCCACGTGCAGGGATATACTGTTTTTTTTTGGATTTTTCGGCCATTACCATTCTTTTCCTACGGGCTTGTCGTTCAACCATGCCTTATCCTCGGCATCTAAAGCGACGGCCTTGGGATCACATTGGCTTAAAAGCTCGTCAAGAGCATATTCTTTTTTCCCCTGGACTGGAGTAATAATGATCCTGCCTTCTTTGGCCTCAATGGTAACAGTCTGATCCTTTTCAAGCTGGATCATATCAGCGATTACTTTTGGTATTCGAGCTGCCAAGCTATTGCCCCACTTTTTAATTACCAGTTCTGTCATTTT
>JAWSVI010000008.1:0-60865 GCA_033851995.1 Desulfobacteraceae bacterium
TTATATGGACAGGACTGCCCAGGAAAGAACCAGATACCTTAAAATTTTTCCAATACCCACCAGGATGACGAACAATGCGAAATGAATCCGCAACATTCCAGCCGCCACCGTCAGCGGATCTCCAATGACTGGCACCCATGCAAACAAAAGGCTGAACACCCCATATTTTTCAAAACGCCTTCGGGCAGAGGCGATTTCATGATCAGACATTTTCCATAATTTTGAAAAAGCCACCTGGCTGCCGACTGCGCCAATCCAATAATTTACCACAGCCCCCAGAATATTGCCTATGCTTGCAATGCCAATGCCGAGCAAAGGCTCTGCCCCATTTGCAAGCAAAAAACCCAGTACCACTTCTGAACTTAAAGGAAGAATGGTGGCAGCTAAAAACGCGGACAGGAAAAGGCCCCAGAAGCCATACTCAGCCAGGAATTCCATCAAACTTATTCAAACAGCTTAAACAAGGCCTGGGTTCCCAGGTTTTCATCCCCGTTTGCGGCCAGTTTTTTATACAGGGACAGGGCCAGGTCCAGACCAGGAGTATCCTGGCCCACCTGACGAGATGAATCAGTAGCAATATTCATATCTTTGATAAAATGCTTGATATAAAACCCCGGATCGAAATCCCCTTTAACCATCCGTGGCCCCAGGTTGTTCAATGACCAGGAGCCTGCGGCACCCTGGCCAATGCTTTCAAGTACGGTTTTCGGATCCAGGCCTGATTTCCCGGCATAGGCGATGGCTTCGCATACCCCGATCATACCTGCAGCAATAGCGATCTGGTTTGCCATTTTGGTTGACTGGCCGGCACCTGCACCGCCCTGGAGAACAATATTTTCCCCCACAATGCTTAAAATCGGCTTGGCCATGTCAAAGGCTTGCTTATCACCTCCCACCATAATGGAAAGCGTTGCGTTTCTGGCGCCAAGGTCGCCGCCGGATACCGGGGCATCAAGAGAAAGGACACCCTTTTGACTCGCTTCATCATAAATGGCAGCCGCAAGGTCCGGCCTTGAGGTCGTCATGTCAATCACCAGGGAGCCTTTAGAAGTATGATTTAAAATGCCTTCTTCATCCAGATAAATCTGCTCCACATCGTCAGGGAAACCCACCATGGTGATCACAACATCTGATTTTTGAGCCAGCAGCCCGACAGATTCTTCCCATAATGCGCCTTTTTCTAACAGTGAGGATGCAGACGATCGGGTACGGGTAAAAACGTGAAGTTCATATCCTGCATCCAGGATATGGCGCGCCATGCTCTGGCCCATAACCCCCAAACCGATAAAACCAACAATCGTCTTTCCCGGCTGAATATTCATTTTCTTTTATCCCTTTTCAATCGGAATAATTAGAATTTCAACCCGCCTGTTGGTTGCATGGTCTGATGATATTGGTCGGGATTCGCCATAACCAACAGTTCTGAGCCGCTGGGGCATAACTCCATATTGGATCAAGGCTGTTTCAACAGATTTCGCACGTCTTTCCGACAGGTTCTGGTTGTATTCTTCCGAACCCCGGATATCCGTATGGCCGCCAATTTCAATCATGGTTTGGGGATATTTATTCAAAACACCTGCAACACGCTGAAGTTCTGTCTGCGCCCCTGGTTTAAGAATGGTCGAATCGTAATCAAAGTAGGCCTCACCTTTGAATGTCGCACGAAGGATATCCTGCTCCCTTCGAATGCTTGCTGCCTCAGAGGCTGCAAGAGCATTTTCCAGTTCCTGTTCCTGAAGATCCATATACCGGCCAACCTGATTTCCTGCAATGCCACCAAGGGCTGCACCAATACCGGCTCCGATAAGCGTACCTTCTGTATCCCCGCCAATGGCCTGCCCCAGGATTGCGCCTACGGCAGCACCGGTTCCTGCTCCGATGGCCGTCCCCTGCTGCTGGTTATTCTGAAGGCTTGCACAGGAAGAAAAACTTGCAACTATAAATACACTGAATAACACTATAAGAAATTTTCTCATCTGTATTTTCTCCTTGTTATTTTTTGATTTTTTTTTAAGAAAGTCCATCATATCACAACTGAGGTTTAACAAAACACCCAAATTTGATTTTTTTTGGAAGAGAAAAAGGGGCTTTAAAATACGGATGCAGACAAAAGCCGCTCTCAGGCCTGTTGTCTGCGGCTGAATAATTGCGGAAAATCAGTAAACATTCCATCCACACCCAGCTTTTCAAACCGATGAAAATCTTTTGAATCATTTACAGTAAAAAGATTCACTTTTTTCCCCAAGGCTTTAAGTGTAAGAATCAGGTCTTCATCTACAAGAGAAGCATTCACATTGTAAGTTTCAAAATTAAACTCACCAAATTGAAGAGGCCCGGAATCATTTTCACCCACAAGTGCCTGGACACACACTCCTGGATTCATTTTACTTACCCGGTTAAGCCAGTCATGATTAAAAGAAGATATCACCACCTGGTCTGCCCTGATATTGGATTGACCGATAATCTCGAGGGTCATGTCCGGTATATAATAGTCTGTTGCCCCCTGGGTATAGTCTTTAAGCTCCAAGTTCACCTGCCAGTTCAGCCTGGCAGTCAAATCAAGACCCTGCTCCAGGCTTGGAATAGCGGCCGTCTCAAATTCTTCTATAGATTCGGGGGAAACATTACCCTCGGCAATCTGCAAAAACGGATCGGTTTGAGAATAATAAGACCCTGCATTCAGATGCTGGAGGTCGTCAAAAGAAAATTCCCTTAAAAGATATGACAGCCGCGAGGGAAATTTAACACCTGCATCCGTGCATCGGAAAAGAGTTTCATCGTGGAACAAAACCAGGCGGCCGTCTTTGGTGACATTAATATCTGTCTCCCAAAGATCGGCACCTGCCTGCCAGGCCTTTGTTGCCGCGATCAGGGTATTTTCAGGTGCGATACTCCTGGCGCCCCTGTGGGCAATGACCTGGGCCATTTTTCTTTCCTATCCCCTGTTGCTGATGGGGATGTAATCAGTTACCTGCCGGCCGGTATAAATCTGCCGGGGACGTGAAATCTTCATTTCCGGATCTGCCACATCCTCTTTCCACTGGGCAATCCATCCGGGAAGGCGGCCAATGGCAAACATGACCGTAAACATATTGGTGGGAATCCCCATAGCCCTCAGGACAATACCTGAGTAAAAATCCACATTGGGATACAGGTTTTTATCTATAAAATAATTGTCACTTAAGGCTACTTCTTCAAGTTGTCTGGCAATATCCAGCAGGGGATCTTCTTTTTTCATTTTTGACAAAACAATATCAGCCATTTTTTTCATGATTTTTGCCCTGGGATCATAAGTTTTATAAACCCGGTGACCAAATCCCATCAGGCGGAACTCATCATTCTTATCTTTTGCCCGTTTAATACAGTCATCAATGGTCAGGCCATCGTCATGAATTTTCTGAAGCATATTGACTACAGCCTGATTGGCACCACCGTGCAAGGGACCCCAAAGGGCTGAAATACCGGCTGAAATGGTGGCATAAATGTTAACCTTTCCACTGCCGACCACACGGACAGCAGTTGTGGAGCAATTCTGCTCATGGTCTGCATGAAGGATCCAAAAGACATTCAATGCTTTTACCAGGTCATCATCAATGTGGTACGGGACCACAACATTATCAAACATCATGTTTAAAAAATTGGCGCAGTAACACAGGTCCGGTCTGGGATACACCACTTTCTCACCCATGGATATCCGATAGGCCATGGCTGCCATGGTTCTGATTTTGGAAATCAGGCGCAGATAGGTTTTATTCATCTCTTCATCAATATCGATGAGTTCCGGATAGAAACTTCTCATGGCATTTACCATAGCCGACAAAATCCCCATGGGATGGGCTTTGGAAGGATAGTTCTGATAAAATGCCTTCATGTTCTCATGAAGGGTGGAAAAATCATTCAAATACACGCTGGTCCGGATCAGTTCTTCCCTTTTAGGAAGCTCCCCTGTGATCAAGAGAAAAGCAGTCTCCACAAATGTGGAATGTTCCGCCAGTTGTTCAATAGGGACGCCACGGTACCTTAATATTCCTTCTTCCCCATCCATATATGTGATTGAACTTCGGCAGGTTCCGGTACTTCCAAATCCAGGATCAAATGTGATATATCCTGTCTCCTGCCGCAACGCCCTTATATCTATTGCCTTTTCACCTTCTGATCCTTCAATCAAAGGCAGGGTCAACTCTTTTCCATCCAAAATCAATTTTGCATACTCTGTCAAAAAAACCTCCTTTGCCTAACTCGGCTGCTTTACATCAACTGCTATTCACAAGAAACTTAGATTGGTAACCCGGTACGGTTTTTTGAAACTACTTTGTTTCACCTGGGACGGTGTAGGTTTTGCAGGAACCCCCGGAGCATTGTCTTTCCTGGGTTTGAACTCCTGTAGACTGACCTGAACTCCCGCCGGAACTCCCCATTTTAAAATTGGTTTTAGACACCACTCTTTCAAACTCCCTGGAGTCACATTTGGGGCACTTTGCTGTATCATCATCTTTTGAACCCATTACAATGATTTCAAAGAATTCTTCACACTTTGAACATTTGAATTCATATATCGGCATAACGTTTCCTCACATTTCAATTTTTTATAAGCTTCTTAAATTAAACACTTATGCTGATTTGTCAAGATGCTGCTTTGTTGAGAAGTTCCCTGGCATGGGCAAGTGTGGCGTCTGTAATATCAGTTCCGCCAATCATTCTGGCAATTTCCTTTACCCTCTCATCTTCAGCATTCAATGGAACAAGAGAGGTATATGTTCGGCCTTTATCAACATTTTTAGAGATCCTGAACTGATGGGTTCCGTATTTTGCAATCTGTGCCAGATGAGTGATACAGATCACCTGGTGTTTAAGGGACAACTGTTTGAGCTTGAGGCCGACTTTTTCAGATGTTGCCCCCCCGATACCAGCATCCACTTCATCAAAAATCAATGTTTCCAGGGACTGATTATTTGACAGCACCGCTTTCAGAGCCAGCACGATGCGGGACAATTCGCCCCCGGAAGCTATTTTCACAAGGGGTTTTAATACCTCTCCCGGGTTCGGACTTAGCAAAAACCCGACTTTGTCCTCACCATCTGGTCCTATTTTATGCCCCTGGGCTGTTTGAATATCTTCCGTTTTAGCCGGTATTTTTGAGAATGCCACCGCGAATCTGGCTTTATCCATTTCAAGGCCGGCCAGTTGTTTATGGGCTGACGCACAAAGCGTGTCTGCCGCCTTTTTTCTCAACCCTGATAATTTTTCAGACGTCTTTACAATATCCCCTGTAAAGCCCTGAATTTCAACCTCACAGGCCTTTATTCTTGCCTCAACCCGTGTGGTATCAAAAAGTTTATTTTCCATCTGCTCACAAGTATCAAGGACCTCATCAAGGGTGGGACCATATTTTCTCTTGAGTTTAGAAATCATATCCAGACGCTGCTCGATCTCATCCAGAGACGCGGGATCCAGGTCAATGGTTGATGAAAAATCACGCAGCTCGTCTGCCATATCCTGCAAGTCAAACAAAGTGGAGGAAAACCGCTCGGCCATTTTCTCGAGCCGCTCATCCGCATTGGAAAATTTTTCCAGATTCTGCCTTAAAAATGAAAGCCGTTCCACAAGGGAACCCTCCCTGTCATTTACCTCGTGCACGGCGCCGTTCACCGCTTCAAATATCTGGGAGGCGTTCTGCAAAGATTTTCTTTTTTTTTCAAGTAACTCGTCTTCTCCAGGCTGAATATCAGCCTCTAATATCTCGTTGATCTGAAATTCTAAAAAATCCTGTTCTTTTTTATTTTCCTCAAGGGTCAGGGATAGCTCCCGGATCTCTTTTTTCAACGGGATGATGGTCCGGTACAACTCCCCAATCTGATTTTTAAGGGATTGAGTTCCGGCAAACTCATCCAGGATATGCAAATGGTTTTCTTCTTTTAAAAGCCCCTGGTGAGCATGCTGGCTGGAGATCCCGGCAAGATTGTGTGTCACCTGTTTAAGCAGATCAAGTGTCGAGCGCTTTGCATTTACAAACACCTGGCTTTTACCGGAAGCAGATATCAAGCGCCTGATCATCAACCCCTCGGAGGGATCAGAACCCTGTTCCTTTAAAACCTTTGCAGGATGGGAGTTCTCATCTATATCGAAAAAAGCTTCGAGCTCTGCCTGATCACACCCGGCTCGAACAAGGTCTGCCGAAGCTCTTGAGCCCAAAAGAAGATTCACCGCTTCAATGATAATAGATTTTCCTGCACCTGTTTCCCCTGTCAGCACGGAAAAACCGTTTTCAAACGAAATTTGGACGTCATCTATTATTGCAAAATTTTTGATAGATATCTCACTAAGCATAACGTCTCCTCACAGATATGAACGCCCAGTAAAGCCATGCGGCCAGTAGAGCGGCTACGATCCTGGGCACCCATAGCCAGAAAATTGGCAGCCCCAGGGGTAGAAACAAGGCAGGGTCTTCTATCATGGCATGATTGACTCCAATAGACAGGTGAAGCCTTTTTAGGTCCTCCCGGCTGAATGTATTTGACCGGGTTTCCTCAACAATCACTGCTGAGCCATATGCCAGCCCGAACACACAGGCTGTCAGCCATAAAAGACCTGTTGAGCGATCCAGGCCAAAAAACCTGAGCAGGGGTGAAATCATCTTGGTAACCCAGTCGATCACATGAAAGACTTTTGCCAATTCCATAATGATCATCAAGGGCATGATAATACAAAAAATCTGGATCACCAGTTTTAATGTTTTCCAGCCCCAGGCAGAAATCATCTCCAGAAAAGTAACAGATTGATCCATCTGTGAAGCCGGTGCCTGTGCCTCCATCATGCCTGTGTGTGGATTTACTCCAAGGATTTTTGCGCATACAAACGTCACAGCAAAGGCCATGACCAGCCTGAAAAGTCCTGCAAAAACCGGATTGATCCCTGAATTACCCTGGACAATGCTCTCCTGGATAATATTGTGGCAGATTAAAGAAAATATAGCGATCAGGATCATATGCTCCATGGTAAACGGCATCACAGCAAGTGCCCCCACAACACCATAAATCCCGGTAAAAAGCCCCAGCACCAGAACCAGTGCGGCAGAAGGCGGCAGACCTATCCAGGTCATGGCCGGGGTGAGAATAAAATCGAGTTTATAAATAATACCGAAATGAACCAGTGTCGCCGTTATACATGATACCGGCAGGATGATCTTCAACAGCCAGACAAAAGAATGCCAGCCTTTTTCAAGGCCCTGCCTGATTGACGCTTTAAAGAAAAAAAAATTATTTTCCAATGGATTTGTCATTTGGCGGAGGTGTGCCGGGCACATGCTCTTTGACTGTTTCATTGACAGTGGCATAGATGTTTTTGAAAGATTCGTGAATATTAGAAGGAGACAGCCTTCCCATTTCAATGAATTTTACAATAATCTCTTTTGTTGCCCTTAGTATCTGTTCGTCGATGGATTTCATGTGTAAGTGAATATCAAATGTCAGTTATCAGGTCAAGATTTTGCTTATCTATTCCATCTTGAAATTTCATCTATAAATTATCCCAAATGCCCATTGACATGTGCCACTCAATATTGAATTATGCAAGAATATTTTCAAGCTTTTACAAACAAAGGCCGGTTATAAAATGAGATACAAACTGATTGTTGGCGGATTTTTACTATCCATACTCATCATAGCTGCTACCGGGATTTACGCCCTGAATATCAGCCGGCAGATCATTACATCCTTTGAAAAAGGAGAAAAGCACTTTGGAAGTATTGCCTCAGCAGCCACAGAAGTCTGCAGCTATGTCAAACGGGCAGAGGGACATTTTATGCTTTACATGGTATTTAACAGGAATCTGGATAAAGAAAAATTACCAAAAAGAATCCAATCGCTGAAAGAGCAGATCACCATACTTGACGAAAAAGTAAAGCACCCGGAGGCCAGAGCGCTCGTGGACGAGATAAAGGCCCGTACCCATAGGATTCAAGCCCTACTGGACCGCTTCCTGGAAACCCGTGACCAGGATTTAAAAGCATCCGGCCAATTCCAGATAAAAAATCACAGCGAAGCCATTTTTACACTTCATGAAAATTTTTCCACTGTACGTAAGCTCGGGGTTCAATTGGCAAAATTTGAAATTAAATTAGAAAATGAAACAAAAACAGCTGTTTTAAAAAGGGCCTCGATCCTGAAATTTTACATCGTATTTATTTTAGGCATTATGTCTGTTTTCACGCTCTATATGGTACATACCATCTATCAGATCATCAAGCGTCTCAACCGTGAAATTGACAGCCGGATACAATCTGAAAAAATCCTGCAACAAGAAAAAGACAAACTCAAAAAGGCAATAGAAAAAGTCAAAATATTAAGCGGACTGCTGCCGATTTGTGCTGCCTGCAAAAAAATCAGGGATGACAAAGGCTATTGGAACCAGATTGAAAGTTATATTAAAACACATTCAGAAGCACGATTCACACATGGGATCTGCCCGGAATGTGCAAAAAAACTCTATCCGGATATTGAATTATAATCCAGGCCAACATGAAAAAACCCTTATCGATGTTGCCCCTCCTCACGACTGGACACGCTGTTTTTTTTGGTGTTGCCATGAAGCAGATAATGGTTATAATGCTTGTTTGATTTAAATCCGTTTAAAAAGGGCCATATTAATTCATGGAACATCCGCAAGATAACGAGACAAAAGACAGTATGATTGACCGCCTTTCCTGTTGGGGAAAAGAGATCATTCTTATCGGAACAGCCCATGTTTCAAAACAAAGCGCACAGCTTGTTGAAAAGACCATCCATGACGAGAGCCCGGACACAGTCTGTGTTGAATTATGCCAGACCCGCCTTGCTTCCATCAAGGATGCGGACAGATGGCGGAATATGGACATTGTAAAAGTTATCAAAGAAAAAAAAGCCCTGCTTTTATTTATCAACCTTCTTTTAGCCTCTTTCCAGAAAAAGATGGCAGACAAATTCGGTATCAAACCTGGCCAGGAAATGCTTAATGCCATTGATTCTGCAGAAAAAATAGACGCCCAAATCATTCCATCTGACCGGGAAATTCAAACCACATTGTCCAGGGTCTGGAGGGGTATGGGATTCTGGGAAAAGATCAAACTTATGGTTTCCATGGTGTTCTCTTTTGGAGCCTCTGATGAAATTGAAGAAGACGATATAGAAAAAATGAAACAGGAGGATATACTTCAGTCCCTGCTTTCAGATGTTAAAAAAACCCATCCCATTATTGAAAAAGTCCTGATTGATGAACGAGATCAATTTCTTGCCGAAAAAATCCGCAGTGCACCAGGAGAAAAAATAGTAGCTGTTGTGGGGGCCGCACATGCTCCGGGCATAAAGCGGTATCTTGCCAGTGACAAACCAATAGACCTGGATGAACTTAACCAGATCCCGCCGGCAGGCAACCTGGGCAAAATTTTAAAGTGGGCGATCCCCGCCGCTATCGTGGCAGTTTTTGCGGCTGGTTTTTTAATGGAAGGAAAAAGTGCCGGAACAGACATGATCTGGATATGGATCGCAGCAAACGGTATTTTCGCAGGGATTGGTGCTATCCTGGCCCTTGCGCATCCGTTTACCATTGCCTCCTCTATTATTGCAGCCCCCCTGACATCGCTCAATCCCATGGTAGCTGCAGGATGGGTATCCGGCCTTGTGGAAGCTTTTTCCCGAAAGCCGAAAGTAAAAGATCTGGAAGCCATTCCAAACGATATTACTTCAGTTAAGGGGTTCTGGAGAAACAATGTAACACGGATCCTGCTCGTGGTAATCTTCACCAATCTTGGTTCCACTATCGGTACCATGACAGCCGTTCCCCTTATGCTCAAGCTGATCAACTGATTACCCACTTAAAAAATCACATTACAGGACAATCATACATAAAATAAGAGTCCGCATGATCGTGGTCAGCCGCATGACAAGAACTGTCTTTACTTGTTGGGGAAAGACAGATGCTACTCCCAGAGTTCCTGAATCAGCTCCCGGCTCAGGTCTCTTTTGAAATCAGCTAAATAAAAGGAACCAGCGACTCACTTATTTTTTCCCATTGCCGTTTCCACCGCCTTTACCATTTCCACCTTTGTTGGAATTGGACTTATTAGAACCAGACTGGCCAGGATCAGATTTATCTTTATCTTTTCCAGAGCCGTTGCCATTGTTGGATTTATCGCCCTTGTCTGCTCCTGCACCATGGCCTTTTGAAAAACCGGATTTAAAGTTCCGGGCTGTGGCGTCTTTGATTTCCTTATCCGAGACCTCTCCGCCCGGACCAAATCCCCTGGCATGGGCCTCTTTTTCTTTATATGCTTTGGCATGGCCCATTCCCAGAACAGATGGATGAAGTCCAAGTTCATGGGCAATCTCACCCCAACCCATGCCTTCTTCACGCATATCCCCAATATCTTCGGCAGTCACGCCGGCATTCTCGGCCATATAGCTGTCAGCCGCCTCTTGTTTTTCTGCAAGCGCTTTTTCCATTTTTTCAATCTCGTCCTCGTCCTCATCTTCTTTGGCCTTTGCCAAAGCCTGCTCAGCTTTCTCAACTTCATTCAAAGCGGCTTCAAGTTCAGGATCCGGCTTCTCAGCATATGCCTCTGCAAGATTTATTGCCCGCTGGGCCTGGGTGGGATTTTGAAAAGCAGATTCCTGTGTTTCTTCCTGGTTGTCTGTTCCATAAGGATCTTTGTCTGCTGCAAACACTCCATTGCAGACAAAAATTGAAAAAACAAAAAATAATACCAGACAAAAGATTTGAAATGCTTTGGTTTTCATGAGTTGACTCCTTTTTCTAAAATATCACTTTTGACCCCTAAAAAGCGGATGGACTGCTCCAGGGAAAATGATGCATAGCCGGCAGACACATTATCTTCCTGCCCAAACCAGCTTATTTTGATCCGATCAGGCCTAATTTCCGGGTAGTGCTCCAGCAATTTATTTTTAATACGCAAGGCTTTAAGCCGTGCCGTTTCAGGATTTTTTTTCATATAGACCATCACAAACAGATCCATATCAGTGGATGCCTTCAGGGATTTTCCAAGGCGTCTCAGAGACTCGTCAGGAAGCGAAATCGCCGGCTCGGGTTTGTCCTTCCGGAACGGGCCCATGATTATTTTCTGTTTTCCCATCCTGAATGGACGATATGAAAAATCTCCATGCGCATTAAGATGGGCCACCGCTCTTAAAGCCCAAACCCCTGTTTTTTTGACATCAAGGTAATTTTTCCATGCTGTGACAGCTTCCTTGGTTCTCCCGGACTTTTTCAATGCCAGGCCTTTATTAAAAAAAGCATTCTCAAACCCGGGATCGATTTTCAGCACATTGTCGTATTCGCTCGCAGCTTTTCCCCATTTTTCCTGGCTCATATAAGAATGCCCAAGAAAATAGTGGGCTTTCAGGTGATCCGGGTTGAGCTCAATAGCGCTTAAATAAGCGGCCTGTTCTTCCTGAAAATGGCCCAGTCTTCCATGGTTCACCCCAAGAAAAAAGAATGTTTCAGCATTATCGGAATCTAAACTGGCTGCTTTTTCAAAAAAAGGAAGGGATGCTTCAAATTTATCCTGGGATATCAGTGCAACGCCCTTTTCAAAGAAAATGGCAGAATCATCCCGGTCCACCCGTGCTTTAAAATTAAAAACAGCCAGACAAACCACCAGGGCCAGGCCGGCAGCAAGTGCAGGATAAAACATTGGAACTATTTTTTGGAGGGCAGATTTTTCCTCTTTAGCAATCCTGCTCATTATCTTTTGGGAAAAATCATTCGGCATCCGGGCTTCGGGCAGTTTGGCCAGTTCCCGGATCAGCTTTTTTTCATTCATCGCCAATCACCTCCCTGAGCTGTTTAAGTCCTCTGTGCACCCTCATTTTAGATGCACTCAAAGAGATACCAAAAACCTGGGCGATTTCCTTGAAGGATAGATCATACCTGTATCTTAAAATAACCGCTTCCCTGTTTTCAGGCCTGATCTTTTGTAAAGCTTTTTGTATCAAGCCCATTCTTTGTTTCTGCTCAATCCTGTTCTCCTGCCCGGCATTTTTCAGACCGCTTTCTTCCTGAAATGATATAAGTGTCTCATCAAATCCATTGATTTCATGGCTGCGGCTTGCATTTTTTCGTCCCCAGTCCCTGGCAATATTAAGCGCAATCGTATACAGCCAGGGGAAAAACCGTCTGCCGGTATCAAAACGCTCCAGACCGTCATAGGCTTTCATAAATACCTCCTGGACAAGTTCCTGGGCAATAGGACTGGAGCCTGTATATCTGAGCATAAAGCTGTAAACCGGCCCCTGGTATTTTTTAACAAGTATTTCGTACTGGTTTATTTCACCATCTATTACTTGTTGAACAATATCAATCTCATCAAATGCACCCAAAATTATCCTCTTTACATACATATACGAACAGAAAATGGGTTGGTCACAAAACTGGCAAAAAAAATAACTACCGGACTATTTCTCCCGGGGTAGCAAACAAATTGATACTGCTGTTTATGTTATAGACTTTTTTGGGATAACGAATTTTTTCAGGAACTCCGAAAAAACTTATTTTAATCTGATCCGGCTCGAACTGTGGGAAAAACTCTTTAAGGTATTGTTTAATCTGAAATGCCTTTTTCTTTGCAAGCGCAATATTATTTTTTTCATAAACAAGGATATGCAGTTCCAGAGCTTTATTTTTCTCCAACATATACGCAGCCGTTTTAAGAGATTCGCGGGATTGCCCGGACAATTTCCCGTTGTCAGGCAAAAACTGAATTTTTTTCAACACCATTCTTTTTTTATTGAGCAGGTGAATCCTGTAAGTAAAATCTCCCATTCTGTTTAAATAGGATGCAGCGCGAATCACCTTGGGGCTGTAGGTATAGTTTTGAATATATCGTTTAAACTCTTTTTTAGAGGCAGCATGTTTTTGGGTGCGATATAAAATCAAAGCTTTATTGTAAACAGCAGAAGGGTTATTTTCCGACAGGGCCAGTGCATGACCATAGCTTTTAAGCGCATCGGCGTATTGCTTTTTTCTAAAACAGCTATGGCCCAGGTAAGTATGAGCCTGGATATGTTCAGGGTTCAACGCGATGGCTTTCTTATAATTTTTGATTTCTAAATCACTTTTGTCAAGGCCACCATAGGACACCCCCAGCCAGAAATAATATTTATCTTTGTAAGGATCCAGTTCCACTGACTTTCTCAAATACGCGTTAGCTGCTTTATACTTTTCCTGCGCCATTAAAAACCGCCCCAGATAATACCAGTTTTCTGCTTTTTCAGGCTTTTTTTGAACTTCCTCTTTAAATACCTCTTCCCCTTGGTGGTATTGACCTGCACTAAGGTAAAATTCACCTTTAACAAGGCTGATACACCCGGGAAACAATGACAGGACTGCCAGGAATACGGCAACGGCGTTAAAAAACGATTTCCAATACCCATTTACTGCTGGAAGATTAAGACTCATAGCGGGTACCTTAAGTTATGAAAAAGCGAATTTATCTGGATTCGGCAAACTTCTGGATGCAGGCAGGATAAAGCTGCCACTCTTTTTCAAGACCTTTTTTCTTGATGTCATCCAGGGTATCTCCATCATCTATTTCAAAGGCCTTTTGCCCGATAATCGGGCCGGTGTCCTCACCGTAGTCAATGTAATGAACCGTACACCCGCCTATTTTGCATCCATAGCGAAAGGTGTCCCCATATCCGTCTGTTCCTGGAAAAGACGGCAGCAGTGCGGGGTGGATATTCATAATTTTGTATTTACCCGGTTCTGTATTGATCCGGTCAATGAAATACGGGGTTAAAACCCGCATAAAACCAGCAAGCACGAGAAGGTCCATATCATAGGAAAGGATATGATCCAAAAGTCTTTTTTCAGCAATGGCTCGGGTTTTCAAAAAAAAGGAAGTCTGTTCAGGCGTTGCACTGCTGTTCATCAGACGCTGTTTGGACAAAATTTCATCCAGGTTGAAGTCGTCCGGAAGATCTGCATCTGATATGCCCTGCCTGCAGGATTGAATAATGCTTGAATAATCCACTACAAATGTTTCAATCCCTGCCTTTTGGGCCCTCTCAAGTCCTTTGACACCAGGGTTGTCTGACCCGGTAAATACAATCTGTGCATCAATGCTGTTATCAAGGCAGGCATCAATAATGGCCTGAAGATTTGTCCCGCCTCCGGAGATCAGTGTCCCGACTTTGATTTTAGCTGCCATGGGTTTTTCCTCCTTGTGGTATTGGCTTGTGGGTATTGGGATTTTAACTGTCGATTGTGCGTTTGATTATTGTTTTATTGTAAATCCCCGACCGATTGCAAGTATTTTAATGACCCATTGTTTTATACAATTTTTTACTGATTCCCATAACCGTTCTGCTCACCGCAGTCCGGGCACTCCCAGGTAATCCCGTTGCAGGTCATCCCCCACTGGTTTTCATACATGCATTCCTGGCACATGGCAAAGCCACACCGGCATGTCCAACAGAACATAAACTCCTTATTGCAGCAGTGGCAGTGCTTTGATTTTTTCCTGCGCCGCCTTGATTTTCTTTTTCCGATTGTCTTATCTGCTTTTGAATCCTTCATCATACAAATATACTTCTCCTTTAATCCAAAAGATAGTATATATGCCTTTAATTGGATAAAAATTCAATATTGAACATAAGGATAAACTATGCCAGCTCCTAAAAAAATTTTCCTCATTGATGGCAGCGCATTTCTCTACCGCGCCTTCCATGCGATCAGAAGCCTTTCCACATCAAAGGGCCACCCCACCAATGCCACATTTGGTTTTGCCCGCATTCTGCTCAAGCTCTTAAAAGACCACACACCTGAATATGCAGCCATTTTCTTTGATGTAAAAGGGCCGACATTCCGCCATAAGATGTATGACCAGTACAAGGCCAACCGGCCGCCCATGCCCGAAGAGCTTTCTATACAGATCCCGGATATCAAACGGATTGTCCGGGCATTCAATATTCCCATTGTTGAAAAAACAGGATATGAGGCAGATGACCTTGTGGGAACGTATTCAAAAATAGCCCTGGAAAAAGATTTTGATGTGATCATGGTGACCGGGGACAAGGATTTTATTCAGCTTATTACAGATCAGTGCATCCTGTGGGACCCGATGAAAGATACCATCACCAATATCACCAAGGTAAAAGAAGATATGGGCATTGCCCCAAAGCAGTTTATTGATGTCCTGGGGCTGGCCGGAGATACTTCAGACAATATTCCGGGTGTTAAAGGTGTTGGCCCAAAAACAGCCATAAAGCTGGTGTCGGAATTCGGGTCAGTTGAGAACCTGTATGAAAACCTGGACGCGGTTAAATCCAAGAAAAAACTTCATGAGAACCTTTCCGGCAGCAAAGATGTTGTGTTTTTAAGCCGTGATCTTGCCACCATTGACACAAACGTAACAGTCAAAGATGACATTGAATCTTTCCACCTGGATGAAATCGACACAAAAAAAGCCTTTGAGCTGTTCAGAGAATTTGAGTTTAAAACCCTGGCAACGGAATTTGCCCAGAAAGCAGATAAAACTGAAAAAATTTACAAATTGATCACGGAAACCAAAGAGATGGAAAAACTGGCCAATGTCCTAGAAAACAAAGGCCTTTTTGCCGTTGATACGGAAACCACCTCAAAGCATCCCACCCAGGCGGATCTTGTGGGGCTTTCTTTTTCCTTCCGGGAAAACCAGGGCTTTTATATTCCAGTAGGCCATACCTTTCCGGATGAAAATGAACAACCGTCAAAAGATGAGATCATGAGAATTTTCAAGCCCGTACTCGAAAATCCGGAGATCAAAAAAGTAGGACAGAACATCAAATACGATTATATTGTCCTGGCCCGTTACGGCATAGAGATGCAAGGCATTTTCTTTGACACCATGATTGCCTCCCATCTTCTCAACCCGGCCATCAGGACCCACAGCCTTGACCGGATCGCCATGGATCTTTTCGGGTATAAAACCATTTCCTACCAGGATGTTGTGGGCAAAGGCAAAGCCCAGGTCGGATTCAATGAAATCCCCATTGCCCAGGCTGTCAATTATGCTGCAGAAGATGCAGATCTTACTTTTATGGCCTATCTTGAACTGGAAAAACGAATAAAAGACCAGGGGCTTGAAGAGTTGATGGACCAGATAGAAATCCCCTTGATAAAGGTGCTCGGGGATATGGAAATGGAAGGGATAAAGGTGGACAGAAATGCCCTCAAACACTTGTCCAATATTTTCCAGATAGAGCTGGGCACCCTTGAAAAAGAGATATACAATCTGGCAGGAGAAGAATTTAACATCAACTCTTCTCAACAGCTGGGCGTCATCCTGTTTGAAAAACTTCAACTGAAAGCTGTAAAAAAGACTAAAAAGAAAACCGGGTATTCCACCGATGTGGAAGTTTTAACTAAACTTGCCCAGACCCATGAACTGCCGGAGAAGCTTTTAAGGTACCGGACCCTTGGCAAATTGACATCCACCTATGTGGATGCACTTCAAAAACTTGCGGATAAAGAGACCTCCCGGATTCACACCTCGTTTAACCAGACCATTACCGTGACAGGTCGTTTGAGCAGCTCCAACCCCAACCTCCAGAATATCCCTATCCGAAAAAAGGAGGGTAAAAAAATCCGGGAAGCCTTTATCCCCAAAGAAGGGTACACGCTCATTTCAGCGGATTATTCCCAGATTGAACTGCGAATCCTTGCCCACTGCGCTGAAGATGAAATCCTCATGGATGCATTCAACAACGATGAAGACATCCATACCAGAACGGCACTTGAAATTTTCCAGGTACTGCCCGAATTTGTAACTGATGATCTTCGAAGCCAGGCCAAAGCAATCAATTTCGGCATTGTATACGGCATGAGCGGATATCGGCTGGCAAATGATCTTTCCATCAGCCGAAAAATGGCCAATGCCTATATAGACAATTATTTTAAAAGATATTCAGGGGTAAAAAACTTTATCGACTCCACCATTGAAGAAACAGAAAAGACCTGTGAAGTGTCCACAATTTTCGGAAGAAAAAGGCGCCTGGATGATATACGCTCCTCCAATGCCAACATCCGCAATTTTGCAAGACGGGCCGCCATCAATACCCCTATACAGGGCAGTGCAGCCGATTTAATCAAGCTGGCCATGATCCAAATGGCTTCCGCACTTCTGAAAAAAAACCTTAAAACAAAAATGCTGCTTTCGGTCCATGATGAAATTATCTTTGAATGCCCTGATTCTGAGAAAGATACCCTCATTGATCTGGCAAAAGAGGTCATGGAAAATGTTCACCCGCTCAAGGTTCCATTGAAGGTAAATTTCGGTTCCGGAGAGAACTGGGCCCAGGCCCATTAGGTTTTAACGCTTGACTTTATGGCGATTTTCATACATTAAGCTTTCCAAGTTAAAAAATGGAGACACATTGTAGATAATGGATAAAAGACAGATCGGGCTTGTGATAAAAAATGACCACAGAGCCCAGGAAAAAGCCAGGGAACTTGAAAAACGTCTGGGCAGCCAGTGTGTTGTAATTGATGTCCACAAAGGAAATAAAAGCGACATCCCGGACAACCTGTTGTGCATGATTGTTCTGGGGGGAGACGGCACCTTTCTAAGCGCGGCCCGTTTCATAGAAGATAAAGATATTCCTTTGATGGGAGTAAAATTTGGAGAAGTGGGGTTCCTTGCAGAAACCATGGAAGACGGGCTGGATAATGCTCTTGCCTTTATCCTGGGCGGCAAATATCTGATTCGTAAAAGAAGCCGGGTTAATATCAAGGTGGTCCGCAATGGTGACCAGATTGTGGATGTGGATGTACTCAATGATGCGGTAATCAATAAAAGTGCTTTATCCAGGCTGGCTTCGTGTGCCGTTTACCTGGATTCCACCTACCTGACCACTTACAGGGCGGATGGTTTAATCGTTGGAACGCCAACCGGTTCTACAGCCTATTCCCTTGCGGCAGGAGGACCTGTGGTTCACCCGGATGTGCCGTCCATTATCCTGACGCCTATCTGCCCGTTTACCCTTACCAACAGGCCGTTGATCATTCCGGATACAACAAAAATTGAAATCCTTCTAGAAGGCAGCCCGGAAGATATGATTCTCACTCTGGATGGTCAGGAAGGGTTTGAGATGGATTCGGGAGACAAAATCTTTGTTGAAAAAAGCAAAAACGATATAAAGATGATCTCTTTTGAAGAGCAGTCTTATTTCAAGGTCTTGAAAACCCGCCTGAAATGGAGTGGCGGCCGGACATAAGTATGGTCATGAGCTTTTCAAATTGTGCCGATGTATGGCCGGGTGACGGTTTTTCCCTAAATTTCAGCGGACATCCGTGTCCGCTGAATTAGGTAAGCCCGGAGTTCTAATAATTCTGGTCGGCGTATTCCACCCATCCCCCGGTCTGAATAAGCTCTTTATCAAAACCGGATATTTCAAAAGGAATTTTTTTGTTCTTATCTGCAGACTGGATGGAAATCTCAAGGGCTTCCACATCTACTGATATTTGTGTGTCCGCAGCCTTGAACTCAGCAAAAATATTACTGATAACATCCGGGTCCAGCTCAATGGCCAGCATGCCGCAATTGTACATGTTCTGACGGAATATCCGGGCAAAACTGGGGGCAATAACCACATGGATGCCATTGACTTCCAGTGCCCAGGGGGCATGCTCTCTTGACGATCCGCAACCAAAATTGTCTCTTGTAACAACCACGGCTTTCCCGTCGATATCAGTTATAGGGTCAAAACCCTCCATCTTTAAATCTTCCAGCAGATGGGGTTTCATAGCAATCTTTTCAATTTCAGTTAAATATTTGGCCGGGATAATTTCATCGGTATTGATGTCTGATCGATCCAGAAACAATACCTTTCCTTTAAATTCTTTCATGATGATTTTCCTTAATTCGCATAGAGATTGGAGTTTACGATTTCCCCTTTAATGGCAGTGGCTGCGGCAGTTGCAGGGCTCATGAGATGAACCATGCCGCCTTTACCCATGCGGCCGTTAAAATTCCTGTTTGTGGTTGCGGCTGCTACCTCACCGTTGGCCAACACGCCATTGCTCATTCCCAGGCAGGCCCCGCAGGTTGGATTGGTCACACAAAACCCTGCGTCCATAAAAACTTTAATGATCCCTTCTTCCAGGGCTTTAGAATAAATATCCGGTGTGGCAGGAGAAACAATACCCCTGAGGCCTTCGCTTATTTTCTGTCCTTCCAGGACTTTTGCGGCAATTCTCAAATCTTCCAGGCGTCCATTTGTGCATGATCCGATATAGACCTGGTCTACTTTTGTGCCTTTCATTTCAGATACAGGCTTAACATTATCGGGTTTGTATCCAAAGGTGCTCAAGGGACAAAGCTCACTTACATCTATGGTTTTCGTTTTCGCATATTCAGCATCCGGGTCTGATTTAAACTTTGAAAAATCCGCCAAAGCTGCCTCTTTGCTCTCATACTCGTCTTTTATAAAATCCCAGAGATACTCAACCGTGGTCATATCCGGCAGGCAGATACCACTGGTTGCCCCAGCTTCTACTGCCATGTTGGACAAGGTCATGCGCTGATCCATGTTCATTTCATCCACCACATTTCCGGTAAACTCAATCACCATGTTGGTCGCGCCATTGACGGTCAGCTCCTGTATCACTTTTAAAATTATATCTTTGGCATACACGCCTGCTTTAAGGCTGCCAATGATCGCTATCTTATAGGTCTGGGGCGTTTTGAATGTACAGACCCCTTTTAAAATCCCCACTTCCAAATCAGTGGTGCCCACACCGGCTGCAAAAGCGCCAAATGCACCATGCGTACAGGTATGGGAGTCTCCCATGATGATGGTAAACCCCGGACGGACAAACCCTTTTTCCGGGAAAATAGCGTGACAAACCCCGTTGCGGCCGATATCAAAAAAATCCTTGATCCCATGACGGATTGCCCAGTCTCTTAAAATTTTCCCCTGCATGGCAGTTTTTGAATCCTTTGCCGGCGTGACATGGTCAATAACGGCTTTAATTTTATCCGGATCAAACACACGGTCCTTACCCCTTGCCACCAGATCCTGAATAGCTGTCGGAGTGGTAATTTCATGGCAAAAAACCCTGTCCAGCTTTAAAACACTGACATCACCAAAGGGTTCATCTACCAGATGCGCCTCAAAAATTTTCTCTGCAATGGTTTTTCCCATTTTTCTCTCCCAATATTATGATGTTCTGTCTCCAAAATAATCTTCACCATCTGCCGGTGTAACCACCCAGTAGGCCTGAAAAACCTCGTCAGATGTATTCTTAATCACATGGGGAATCTGTGAAAAAAACGACACTGAATCCCCCTTGTTTAATTCATAAACATCCTGCCCGTAAATGAGCTGGGCTGAGCCCTGTATTATAATTCCAAGTTCCCGGCCCAGGTGACCGTCACCATCATCCCCGCGAAGCTGACCAGGTTCAAGTTCCAGGAAAAATGCATTAAATGAATGATTCCCCCTTGCCTGGCTCTCTCCGCAAAGTGTTTCGTATTTAAAGCCTTTTCGCTGATATATCTTCCTTTGATCCTGTCGCACAATCTCTACTCTTGAGCTGGTTTCGTAATCCTTGAAAAAGCGTCCTGGAGAAACGCCATAGACCTCAAGGATCTGAAGGAGAGTGTCAAGAGATGGTGAGATTCGGTTCCTCTCAATCTGAGAAAGCAGGCTGGAGCTGACGCCTGCTTTTGCTGCAACATCTTTAATCGTCAAATTTCTTGAACTTCTGATGGCCCGAAGCAGGGCTCCTAATTTTGTTTTCATATCTTCCAAATTTTAAGTATAATTAATTTATATTTAATAATACTAAAATTATTTTGATTGTCAACACCTTTTTTCCAACAGCTTATAAATACAATTTTTTCTTGACACTTTACTGCTCCCGATAATAAAAACACCCCAAGGAGACATAGTTATATGACATCAGAAAATACTGTTGCTGAGTCAAAACAAAATAGTGAGCTTAATACAAGGAACTCACTTATCACTAAGATTGCCTTGTTTCTAAACTATTTAAATAAAAATAATTATGAAAAACTGGGACGGGAGATGACAAAATTTGAAAACCCATCTCAGGTAGACGTTCTCAAAATCATGCTGGCCAAAAGCTACGTCACCCAACCGGATCTTATCCATCTTAAAAAAA
Source organism: Desulfobacteraceae bacterium (assembly GCA_033851995.1). GTDB lineage: Bacteria > Desulfobacterota > Desulfobacteria > Desulfobacterales > Desulfobacteraceae > Desulfobacula. Next base: position 21,154 of record JAWSVI010000008.1, read on the forward strand.
TCTGCCTCAATTTTGCCAAAGCACAAAAAGATATCCGGTTTGGTTCCTTATGCCTTGAGTTTGAGTTCTTAACCCGGAGTAACCTGAACCTGGCCCTGGAAGAACAGACAAGACTGGTCCAGATAGGGGAATGCATCATGCTGGGAGATCTCCTTGTTGATGCAGGTATGCTCTCCGAGCGCCAGAGGAATCTGGTTCTCCACAAACAGAAACTGGAGAATCACAACCGGCAGAATGGTGCACAAAAAAACAACCCCAATTCAGGCACTTCTGAGTTGGATATGGAAAACATGAGAGAAATCCGGGAAAGTGTCATTGTCATTCTTGTACAATATGATGCACTGAAAGCCTATATCCAGAAAACCAGTGACTTTGATTCAAGCATGCCTCTGGATGATTTTAAATCTCTCCTGGAAAAAAACGGGATTATATACGGGGTTGTAGACGAAAACAGCCTGGACAATTTCATTAAAAACGATCAATATCTCAACACACCGTTTGAGGTGGCAAAAGGCCTTAAATCAGTTGATGATACCGATGCCAAAATCGTGTATATGTTTGAACAGGATTACCTTACGGCTGGGAGCCTGGCAAAAGACGGAACCATTGATTTTAAAGACAGGGGAGATATTCCTTTTGTCAAAAAAGGCGATATCCTGGCTGAAAAAATTCCACCCAAAGAAGGCAAAGACGGTATCAATATTTATGGGGATACCATATTAAAAAACGATGCACTGGACACGGAATTCACTCTGGGAAAAGGCGTCAGCATGTCTGAAGACAAACTCAAAGTTATTGCAGACGTGGAAGGGAATCCCAAAATTAAGCAGGATGGCGAAATTTCCGTAAATGACGCCTATTTTATCGAAGGGGATGTGGATTACAATACCGGACATATCAAATTTGATAAAAATGTTTTTATTACAGGTTCCATTAAAGCCGGTTTCCGGGTAGAAGCCATTGATGTGGTAGCGAACACCATAGATGGCGGCATCGTCAAAGCAGAAGGCGATGTTTTTGTTCAAAACGGCATCACTGAATCCTCCATCCAGGCCAAAGGGAATATCAAGGCCGGTTTTATGCACCGGACAGAAGCCTCCTGCATGGGAGATATGATTGTTGTCAAAGAAATTGCCGACACCAATGTGATTATCGAAGGTACCCTTGATATGTCCCAGGGCAGGATATTTTCTTCTTCTGTATGTGCCAAAGGTGGCGCAAAGGTTTATAATGTAGGATCAGAGCGGGCCAAACCATCTACCATAACTGTGGGAGCTTCCATGTACATAGAAAAGGAGTTGGCCCACATTGACAAAGATATTGAAAAGCGCCAAAACCTTCTGGAAAGAAATACCATAGACAAAGATAAAATTGACAAACAATTGGCTGATATAAAAGGGAAACTGACCAATTATGAAAAATCCAGTCAAAGAACCCTGGCCATGATGCAGCAGATGAGGGACAGCAATCTCACTGGTGAAGACAGCAGGATTGAATTGTTCCAGAAAAGCCTGGATGAAGCAGACAGCAAGATACATGAACTTAAGGATCAAAAAGCACTTATAGAAACACAGCAGAAGAAAAACATTCAAACCATTGATCGATGTTCCGAAGCCGTCAAAAACAGTTTAAAAGAAAAATTCACTCTCAAGCGTATTAACCAAAAAACTCCTGCCAAGCCCATTTTAGATATTGCCGGAAAAATAGTCACATCCTCTCGAATTAATGGCAGGTATGCAAAATTAATCCTAAGTCATGACCTGTCCCGCGCCAGAATAATGGAGATGAATACCGAGGGTGGAGAAGGGGGGAAAAAGGGCTGGGAAATGGTAATAACCAATATTTAATTTTTCAATCCAATAGTTCAAATTTTAATTTTCCCATACCCTGGTACTCTTTCAGCATTTGAACTGCTTCTTTTTCATTTTCTTTTGCAATCTCAATCCTGTGGTCTATTTTTTCAGCATAACCGGTATGGTTGATGCGAACCAGGTACTTCTTTACCAGATTTAAAAGGGTCTCATTAAACTCATAGGAAACTTCAATTTTCAGCCGGATGCTTTTCACCACTTTCCTGAGTGTCAGTTTATCAATGGTTGCCTGGACAGATTCGCCATAAGCCTCCATTAATCCCCGAACCCCCAGTTTCACACCGCCAAAATGGCGGGTGACGACCGCTGCAACCTTCGTCATTTCATTTTTTTTAAGCATATTTAAAATGGGTTTACCTGCTGTTCCCGGAGGTTCACCAGCATCTGAGCTGTGAAAAATCCCCCCCTGATCCCCTAAAATATATGCCCAGCAGTTATGGGTTGCGGTTCTGTTTTCTCTGGACACACCTGAGATAAACTGTTTAGCCTCATCAATGGATTGTACATGGCTGAGGGCGCAGATAAAAATCGAACGTTTGATTTTTATGGTTGATGCATGCTGCCCTTCAATCGAGTAAAACTGTTTTTTCCCCACCGCTTCATCCATACTGCTTAATCCATTTTAATAGATTCGTATTAATAGTCTGAATATATACAAGCCAATTGTCATGCATATAATATATCTCAGGTTAAAAGAAAAGCGAACACCTATGAGACTATCAGCCAAACCCCTTTACAGCCAATTCAAATACTGATATCAACCTTTTTAATCACTGATCAAAGTCGTTGCATACTGAAAAGCGACATTAAAAGCAAAGGGAACGGGCAATCAATGACAATTGATATAATTTTCTATATTGGATTTTCATTTTTAGTAATCCACGAAATGGATGCTGTCAAACGTCATGAGTGGCGAATATTTCCGGGCCTATCCAACCTTAAAGAAGATACCGCTTATTACGTGTTTACAATCCTTCATATTCCTTTATTGGTATTGTTATTGTGGTTTTTAGCTCACCCGTTTGCGACCGTCCGCCATTGGTTTCAAATCGGCATGGATATTTTTTTCATTGTGCACATGGGCCTGCACCATTTTTTTAAAACCCATACAAAATATGAATTTGACAAAATCTTTTCAAGAGCCATCATATACCTGATGGCTCTTTCAGGGCTCGTTCACATTTTACTCTTCATCATGGTTAAAAGTTAGAAGGAGATTTTATGGGAAGCAATCGTCCATCCGCGATGGAAACCGCCCGTTTTTTACAGCAGAGCGTAAAAACACCGCCTGAAATTGGTTTTCTGACAGGCACAGGACTCTCTGAGGCCCTTGAAGATCTTATTGATACAGACAAAACTTTTACCTATGAAAAGATTCCTCATTTCCCAACTTCTACTGTGGAAAGCCATAAAGGCCTGTTGCGTTTCGGGTCAGCATCAGGGCGCCAGGTCATGATGATGCAGGGCAGATTCCATCTCTACGAAGGCTACTCTCCCACACAGGTCTGTTTTCCCATACGGGTCATGCAGGAGATGGGGATTAAAACATTAATTTTAAGTAACGCCGCCGGCGGCATAAACCGGGAATTTAATGCCGGCGACATCATGGTCATCTGCGACCATATCAACCTTACCGGCCAAAACCCCTTGAGCGGCCCCAATGATGATGCATGGGGGCTGCGCTTTCCGGACATGACCCAGGTGTATGATCCCATGCTTATGGACCTTGCGCTTAAAACAGCCGACAGCCTGCAGATACCTGTCCGCAAAGGAGTTTATGCCGGTCTGCCGGGACCAAGCCTTGAAACACCTGCCGAAACACGTTTTTTAAAAACCATTGGAAGTGATGCTGTTGGATTTTCAACAATAATGGAAGCCATTGCCGGGGTTCATGCGGGAATGAGAATTCTTGCCCTGTCCCTGATCACGAACATCAATGACCCGGACAATCCGGCTCAAACCACTATGGAAAGCGTTTTAAAAACTGCCGGAGGCGCCCAGGAAAAATTCAGCCGGTTAGTTTTTGATATAATCTCTCAGATATAAATTCGGCATCTGGATCCAGTGCCTGACGCAAGGCATATGACAGCCGGTTGAGATTTAAGGGTTTGTTTAATACCCCTCGAATAGATCCGGATTCAATCTGTTCTTCCTCAAGACTCTCACCAGAATCGACACACAAGACAACCGGCATTCCCGGACGGACACCCCTTATTTTCAGGGCCAGCTCCATCCCGGTTAACTCAGGCATACCCTGGTCCAGCAAAACCAGATCAAAGAGGTCAGGATTGCTTTTAAATATTTGGAATGCATTCCTGGGATTTGTGAAGCAGGTTACTTTACAGCCCAGTTTCTCAAGCATATGCATTTGCGCTATTGCTGCCTTTTTATCATCATCCACTAAAAGGACCTGCTCACTAACTTTTTGGACCTCAACATCATTCAAAGAGTCCCCCTGGCTGAACGCTTCTTTGGGCTCAGGCAGATAAACGCACACACTGGTGCCCCTTCCCGCTTCAGTTTCAACCCTGATATGCCCGCCATGGCTTTCCACTATGCCGAGAACAACAGAAAGCCCCACCCCGGATCCCTGCCCCTCTTTTCTGGTTGAAAAATACGGATCAAATATTTTGTCCAGGATACCAGGATCAATCCCGACACCTGTATCCTGAACCATAAGGCATATAGAATTTTGGGCTTTTGAAGTATGAAGTTTCTTGTGTTTTGAATCATTGAATGATTTTAATGAAATCGTAAGGGTTCCCCCTTTTTTCTTCATGGCATGATATGCATTGGTGACCAGGTGAACGATCATCTGGTTGAGTTGCATTGGATCTGCCAGAATATTACCACAGTCAGGATCAATATTTTCCTGAACTTTTATGGTTGCCGGAAGAAAAGAATGGACAAGCAGCAAAGATTCTTTTACTGCCCGGGCTGCATTCAATATTTTCTTTTCATGTCTTTTTTGTTTGCTGAAAATCAAAATCTGGTTCACCAGCTCTTTGGCATGATTGACCGCCTCCAGCATCTCCCCCAGGTATTTTCTGTCAGGATCGTTTTCATTTCCCTCCATCATGAGCATCTCCGTATAACCGGAAATGGGTGAAAGCACATTATTGAAATCATGGGCGATCCCGCCTGACAGCGTTCCCATGGCTTCCATTTTTTTGGCATTAAGCAATCGTTTTTCAAGCATTTTGCGCGCAGAGATATCCATCACCATGGCACGCAGTTCGACAATCCTGCCGGAAAGATTTTTAACGGTATCCATAGACAGGCTTATCCACACCCACCTGCCATCGCCGGAGAGCATCTTCAACTCCATATCTTTTATTTTTTTTCCCCTTTTCAAAAGGCTGAAAATCTTTCCGGCGATATCTTTTTCTCCTGACGCCCCGCAAAAAAGCGTCTGGGCATCCAGGCCGCGGATCCCTTTCTCATCATAGTTTAAAAGAGTTCCTGCCTTTTGATTATACCTGAGTATCCTGCCCTCAGGACTTAGAGAAAAATATGCAATGGGCGCATTTTCGTATAGTTCACGATATCGTTTTTCATTTTTGAGCAGATCAGAAGTTGTTTTACGAAGATGGATCTCTTTTCGCCGTAAGAGCTTCGCTCTTTCTCTTCCAACAACCTGGCCAAGATTTGCCAAAGACGAATTTTCAACCAGTTGGATCAGTATATCCAAGCGCTCCCGAAGCGTTTTCTCCCTGACAAAGCAGCCGCTACGATCCATATCTATCAGGCTCTGGCCGACCGTATTGATCACCAGGATACCGTAGTCCGGGAGATACACAAAGACTGAATTAGAAGATTTAAACTGCCTGACAATCCGGACATCCACTTTAATAATTTCACTGGGCTGATCAATACGATTCCCGTCATAACTGAAATACGGGATGGTCTCATAATTTTGAGTTCCCACCTGCGCATATTTTTCAGTGTTCGGGCAGATAATCACACTGATGCCCTTTTTATAATAATCGCCATAATGGCGGAGCACATGACTGATCATCCCCTCATTTTCAACAAACTGGCCTTTATGGTCAGCTTTATAAAAAAATACCGGGCTCAATTTTTTGGCAGTAACCACACGCTTGCCAAAAAGCCTAAGGAAGATTCCCCGGATACCTGCAGCATAGAATCGATCCATAACCCCGCGGTCCCATGAGGCGGGGGGCAAAAATTTTGCCTTTGTCTGATTTGTTCCATATAAAATGCCCACCTGCCTGGCATCAAAAATTTCAAGTGCCAGTTTCAACAACTTTTTTACCGGATCACCTTTCCTGAAAAGGTCACTTTCAAGGGTACGGATATCTATAGGTTCAGTTATCGCCATTTCAAATATACATTCGGGTTAAAAATTCATCAGGAAATCAGTTAGTTATCCAGAATATCCCTGATCAAATTTGATACACTTTTTACTGAGACAGGCTTATTTAGAAAACCTTTAATACCTTGAAGACTGTATTGCTCTTTATTGATATGCTCGCCAAATCCGGTGCACAGAATGATGGGGATGTTCTTCCGGATTTTGGTAATTTCTTCTGCTAACTGATAGCCGGTCAAATCCGGCATGGTCAAATCGGTTATCACCAGGTCAAATTTTTCCGCTTCTGCTTCAAACGCCTTGAGCGCGCCCGGACTGTCAAGATAACAACTCACGTCATAGCCCAGTTTTTCAAGCAGATGCTGGACCATGAAAGCCACTTTTTTATCATCATCCACCAGCAGGATATGTTCATCTCCCCTTTCAATGAGCCGCTCTTTTTTTACAGTTTCTTCTGCGGGAATATCGCCGACATACACAGGAAGATATACCTCAAAACAGGTCCCGCGGTCTTCCTCGGATTTGACGTTGATATAGCCCTTATGAGATTGAACAATCCCGTGAACCACTGAAAGTCCTATTCCGGAACCTTTGCCTTCGGCTTTGGTGGTAAAAAAAGGATCAAATATCCGCTCCATTACTTCAGGCAGCATCCCAGGGCCGGTATCAGCAATTTTCAGATACACATACGTCCCCTGGTTCAGGGGAAAAATCTGATTGTCTTCTTTAATTTTTACTTCATCCAGGCAGACTTCCAATACCCCTCCGCTTTCCTCCATGGCATGATAGGCATTTGAAATAAGGTTCATGACCACCTGATGCACCTGGATGGGGTCCACCATGATCAAGCCGCAATCCGTATTAACCTGTTTTTTTATCTCTATGGTAGAAGGCAAAAACGATTTTGTAAGGGCAAGCGCATCCTGGACAAACAGGTGGGGTTGCAGCAGTTTGAATTCATTGTCTTTCTGCCTTGAAAAAGTAAGCATCTGGTTGACCAGGCCTTTGGCATATTTAGCGCAATCATAAATAATCTGGAGGTGCTCTTTCTTTTTGGAATCTTTTTCATCCGCCTCCATGAGAAGCATCTCTGAATAACCTGAAATCGGGGAAAGGATATTGTTAAAATCATGGGCAATTCCGCCTGCAAGCGTTCCGATGGCTTCCATCTTCTGAGCATACAGCAGTTGTTTTTCCAAAGATTTCCGCTCAGATATATCAATGGCCATGGCCCTGACTTCGATAATTTTGCCTTCCTTATCCCGCACAGAATCCAGGGAAATGCTGATCCAGACATCCTGATTCTGTTTGTTTCGGATTTTTATTTCCACATCCTTAGCCGATTGACCCTTCTCAAGCATTTCCAGAATTTGATTCGGAGTTGAGGTTTTCCCATCGGCATTCACATATAAATACCGGATGTTTTTACCAAGCAGTTCTTCTCTCTCATAGCCGGTCAATTTCAATGTGTTGTAGTTGCATTTTAACAGAATGCCATTCGTGTTCATGCTGAAATAGGCCACTGGCGCGTTTTCATAAAGATCACGATATTTTTTCTCGTTTTTAACCAGTTCCTGAGAGGTCTGACGCAACAGTTTTTCTTTTTTCCAAAGCAGTTGTGCGCCTCTTTTTCCTTTGAGCTGACCTAAAGCGGCAAGCGATACAATTTCAACCAGTTGAATAAGGGTATCAAATTTTTCTTTAAGTTCATCTTCCCTGACAAAACGCCCACCCACCCTGATCATCAGTTCCGGATCTGCTGTATTCACGACTAAAATGCCATAATCCGGAATATAGGCGGATATATAATTTTTTGAATGAAAATGTTTGATTATATTGAGATCAACTCGAACTTTAATGTCCGGTTCATGAATAATATCCCCATTGTAAGAGTAAAACGGAATTTCAGCATATTGATCACTTACTTTATAGATATTGGCGGAAATATCCGGGCTGAAAATGATGCTTATCCCCTGTTTATAATAATCAGCACAATTACGGAGCATATAGGCAATAACCCCGTCATTATCAGCCCTGGCCCCATCTTCACCATCTTTATAAAAATAAACAGGGCTTAATTTTTTAAAAGTGACGATTTGTGTCCCGAAATATTTTAAAATCATTCCCTTGGTGCCCTGGCCGTTGAACATATCCATGACACCCCTGTCCCATTCACTGGTGGGAAGAAATTTGATATTGGAAGCGTTGGTGCCAAACATCACCCCCACTTGATCTGCCTTAAAAAGATCAAGTGTAATATTCAACAATTTCTTTAGAGGGTTTCCCCGCTTAAAAAAATCTTTTTCCGCCTTACCAATATCTATTTTTGCCACTTTTTAATCTCTTAGAAAAAATATGAAAGTCAAAACTGAATTTATTAGTGGGCATCATCAAATCAGAAAAAGCCCTATGGGTCAAGATTAAAAGATGTGAACAACATAAACTAGAATACTGTTTTACAGTGCATGAATAAAAGCTCTGAAAAAACGTCTTGAAAAAAGTTCTGCCTTGAAAACTGTGAGTTTTTACTTTATCTATATTTTATACAGAGATCATGATCGATTAAACGATTTCAACTTTAAACCACTATAACCTGAAAAGAGATCACCATGAGAATAGTTACCAGGCCGGATTTTGACGGCATTGTATGTGCTGTGCTGCTTTCCGAGGCAAACAACATCCATGCGGATATCCACTGGGTCGAGCCCCATGAAATCCAGGCCGGAAAGGCCAGGATACTCAAAGGGGATATCATGGCCAATCTGCCCTATTCCCCCGAATGTGACCTGTGGTTTGACCACCATGTATCCAACCAGCCGGATAAAGAAATTGATGGTGCATTTGAAATTGCCCCCTCTGCTGCGGGTGTGGTTTATCGGTATTATCAAAAAAAAGGGCTTCTGGATAACAGATTTGATGACCTGGTAGAAAATACCGATATCATTGACGGTGCTATCCTAAACCAGGATCAGGTGCAGTATCCTGAAAAATATCCCTATATTATTTTATCCATGACGATAAAGAATAAAAATTTTGAAGACATCGACTACTGGAACAAGCTGGTGGAGGCTTTAAGAACGAGTTCCATTGAAGAAATCCTTGAAGATAAAGCCGTTAAAAAAAGATGCCGTGCCGTCATGGATGAAAATGCTGAATATGAAGGCCACCTGAAAGCCCACACCCATGTGCGGAACAATATCAGTATCACTGATTTCAGATCGCTTGAAGTTGTCCCGGATGGGAACCGTTTTTTAACCTATTGCCTGTATCCGGAGAGTATTGCCAGTGTAAAAATCCGCCACTCCTCCCCTTCAAAAGAAAACATCCAGATCAGCATCGGCCGGAGCATTTTCAACCCGCAGCTCAAGGTGAACATCGGAAATCTCCTTTCACGATTCGGCGGTGGCGGACATGCCGGCGCTGGAGGCTGTACACTGGCTGCTCAGGAATCGGAAAAAGCCATAGATGAAATTTTAGCTGTCCTATACAAAAATGAAGGTGAAAGACAAGGCAGTTAAGAAAACCCAGGCCTGCGTCTCAAGCCTAAATTTTTTGCTCTACACTTGCAATCTTGTCCGCCATGGTCTGTTTCCTGTCTGTCCGGGTGCCTGCCTTGATGGTGGTGGTTATTCTTGGTGCCCCCATTTCATGCACTTTTTCATGACATTTTTTTACCACATCAAACACCTCATCCCAATCTCCTTCAATGTTGGTGCCGTATGCATGGAGGCTTGATTTAAGACCGGTTGCCTTAATTACTTCGTGGCAGGCTGCAACATATTTTGATACCGACACCCCCACACCCATGGGGACAACACACAGATCTATAATGACATTCATGCTTATTTTCTCCTGATTGTTTTTAAGTACTGAATCTATCCTACAGGGTTATTTTTCCGGTGGCAATCGCAGGATAATTTTATTGAAATGTTTGCCAAAAACTTTTCGATCGACGATGGGTGGAGTGGCAATGGTATTGACTTGTCTGTGATTTTTGGTTAACTAAATGCAAAACTAAAGGTTAACCAAAAACTCCTGGCAGCAAAAATGAATAAAAACATAGCTAAGTACCAGTCTTTTGATAAAGAACATATCTGGCACCCCTACACCTCCATGACAAAACCCCTGAAGACCTATCCTGTGGCGTCTGCCTCCGGGGTTCATCTCACCCTCATGGATGGGACACAGCTTCTTGACGGGATGTCTTCCTGGTGGGCAGCCATTCACGGGTACAACCATCCCGTGCTCAATGCAGCCGCAAAAAAACAGATCGACAAAATGGCCCATGTCATGTTCGGCGGTATTACCCATGGCCCTGCCATTGATCTTTCCAAACTGCTGATCGATATCACCCCGGACGGTCTTGACAGGATCTTCCTGTGTGATTCAGGCTCCGTTTCCGTGGAAGTGGCCATAAAAATGGCCTTCCAGTACTGGCACGCTAAAGGCTGTCCTGAAAAAAACACCCTGATTACAGTTCGCTCCGGTTATCACGGAGACACCTTTTACGCCATGTCTGTGTGCGATCCAGTGACCGGCATGCATCACACATTTAATGATATCCTTCCCAAGCACCATTTTGCACCTGCACCGACCTGTGAATATGGCGAAAAATGGGACGACAAATATATTGAGGACATGGAAGCACTGATCCGGAAAAATCACCGGACATGTGCGGCCGTCATCATTGAGCCCATTGTCCAGGGAGCCGGGGGCATGCGGTTTTATTCACCTGTTTACCTTAAAAAACTCAGGGCGCTCTGTAACGAATATGACCTTTTGTTGATCCTGGATGAAATTGCCACAGGATTCGGCAGAACAGGAGAGCTGTTTGGAGCAGATCATGCCGGTATCAGCCCGGATATCATGTGCATTGGTAAAGCCTTAACCGGCGGCTACCTCACCCTTGCCGCCACCCTGACCACCAAACACATTGGCCTGACCATTTCCAAAGGGGAAAGCGGCGTGCTCATGCACGGCCCCACCTACATGGGGAACCCGCTGGCCTGCAGCATCGCCTTAAGCAGCATTCAGCTTCTACTGTCCCGGGACTGGAAAGCCAATATCAAAAGGATCGAAACAAAACTTTTATCCGGGCTTGAACCATGCCGCAAATTCAAACAGGTTAAAGATGTCCGGGTGCTGGGAGCAATCGGTGTGGTGGAGATGAAAGAAGCCGTGGACATGGAGCGCGTCCAGCAGCAGTTTGTGGAGCAGGGCATCTGGATCAGGCCGTTTGGCAGGCTCATATACACCATGCCCCCTTACATCATAGAGGACCACGAGCTGGACACTTTAACACAGAAGATGACACAGGTCATATGCGACACAGGAAATTAAACCGTGAAAAACACTTACCATACATATGCAGATACGCTTAAGCAGCTCAAGCAGTCTAACCAGTTGCGGGCTCTAAAGGAAGTGGACACCAGGACCGATAAGACCATATTTTTCAAAGGAACACCCTGCCTGAATCTGACCTCAAATGATTACCTGGGTCTTGCAACCGACATTGAACTGTGCCGAGCATTCTATAATTCCATAGACCAGTCAGACAGCGCGACGCTTGTTAATTCATACGGTTTGGGATCTTCTTCCTCCCGGCTTCTGACCGGGAACTCGCAGCTTTACGAAGCGCTTGAATCACGGCTATGCCAGTGGTACGGGTTAGACGCAGCACTGCTTTTCAACAGCGGCTACCATGCCAATCTCGGCATCATACCCGCCCTGGCAGGCAAAAATGATCTGATTTTTTCAGACAGCCTGAATCATGCCAGTATCATAGATGGTATCCGTCTGTCCAACGCCCGATGTGAGGTTTTCGAACACAATGATACCCGGGCACTGGCCGAACTGCTTAAAAAAATGAGGCCGCATTTTAAAAATGTCGTGATCATCACGGAATCTCTTTTCAGCATGGACGGAGACCGGGCCGACATTGAAGCCCTGGTTGAACTAAAATGCAAACACAATGCCATGCTGTATATAGATGAAGCCCACAGTGTCGGCATTTATGGGGCACAGGGTCAGGGTCTGTGTTTTGAGACCGGCCTTGCAGACCAGGTGGATATTCTTTTAGGAACCATGGGAAAAGCCCTGGCATCTCACGGGGCATATATCATGACCAATTCCACCCTGAAATCCTACCTGGTTAACTCAGCACGCTCCCTGATTTTTTCAACTGCACTGCCGCCACTGGCAGTCAGCTGGAACCTTTTTCTCCTTGAGCAGATGGCCGCATTTGATGACAGGAGAACCAGGCTCAAACAGGTCTCAAAAGAATTCCGGGCAGCGCTCATGAAGCAGGGCCTGACCATTGCCGGAGATTCTCATATTGTCCCGGTGATCACCAAAAGCAACAAGCGAACCGTTGACATATCCGATGCCCTGATCAAAAAAGGATTCCTGGCCTTTCCTATCCGGCCGCCATCTGTGCCGAAAAACAACTCACGAATCCGGTTTTCCATCACATCAGACATCCTGTTTGAAGATGTTAAAGAGGTCCCCGTTCTGATTTCAGATTCCATGGAGAACCACAACACAAAGACACTGCAGCTTCAAGAAGAATATTGATTATGAAACAGATCGTTATCACCGGCATTGACACGGACATCGGCAAAACCATTGCCACAGGCCTTATGGCGAACTATTTAATACAAAAAAATATCCCGGTGATCACCCAGAAAATGGTGCAGACCGGGTGTGATGATATGGCGGAAGATATCCTGCTTCATCGAAAACTAATGGGCAGCCCCCTGTTAAAAGAAGACCAGACAGGCCTTACATGCCCCTATGTATTCAAATATGCCGCATCGCCCCACCTGGCCGCTGAGATGGAAGGCCAGGCCATAGACCCGGGAAAAATATTTTCAGCCACCCGGAAACTTGCAGAAAACCATTCCACCATATTGATCGAAGGGGCCGGCGGCCTTTTTGTCCCTTTAAATCAAACCATGATGATTGTGGACTATATCAAAACCCATGCCTATCCCGTCATACTGGTCAGTTCATCAAAACTGGGCAGTATCAACCATACCCTGTTATCCATTGAAGCACTTAAAACCAGAGGAATTGAACTTATGGGGATTGTCTATAACCGATATCCCGAAGATGATCCCTTTATCGGGAATGACTCCATCCAGCAAATCGCATCATACATGATAAAATCCGGGTACAGGGACCGTATTGTTCAAATGGGAAAAATTGACCTGGAACAGCCAACAGTCCCTGATTTTGATTCAATTTTTGAACCTGCCTGATTTTCATATTTTACTTGATTTGTAAGAATAGTTTTTATATTCAGGACAAACAGTCAAGATCCATCAACAATTTAGACCACCGGCAATGTTTAAGTTGTGCAAATCATTCAACCGGTGTCCGACGTGAAACATGATATTCATAACTGATCAGGGGAAAGAGACAGGAGGCAGAAAATGGATTGGTATTACGCAGTTGGGAAAGAACAAAAAGGACCGGTAGACGAAACCACATTCAAAAACCTTTGTAACTCGGGAACCATTGCTGCACAAACGCTTGTCTGGAATAAAACCATGACAGACTGGCAGGCCTTTGAAAAAATCGCACCAAACCAGACAATAACAGACAGCCCGGCTGCACCAGCAGAGCAGAGCACTGTATCAACCGGTAAAAAACTGTGCTCAGAATGTGGAAAAGCCTTTGGTGATGATGAACTGGTAGCATATCAGGATTCGCTGATCTGCGCCGGATGCAAACCGATTTTTCTCCAGAAGATAAGAGAAGGGGTCTCTACGGGCCAGATGATATATGCGGGTTTCTGGATCCGCTTTGCAGCAAAAATGGTGGACGGCCTGATCATGGGGGTGGTCAACATTCTGATCGGCCTTGCATTCAACACCATCTTCCCCCCTGACATAAACAACGCCCAGGACTTTCAGGCGGTCATGATGCCTGCTATCATCAGCGGACTGCTCCAGATGTGTTTCTATGTCTTTTATATGGTATGGTTTGTAGGAAAGCATGCTGCAACACCGGGAAAAATGCTCTGCGGTTTAAAAATCGTCACTCCACAAAACGAGAGAGTGTCCTATTTAAGGGCTCTGGGCCGGACTTTTGCTGAAATTCTCAGTGGTATCATTTTCTATATCGGATATATCATGGCGGGTTTTGATGAAGAAAAAAGATCTCTGCATGACCGCATCTGCTCCACACGGGTCATAAAAAAATAATATAAACCCAAAAGGAATAGTCGCCGGCTATGATACGATGTGAAAATTGCGACACCACGATTGATAAGGCCCAGATCAATACAAGATCATTTTCGCCATGTTCTCAGTGTGGCACCTTTATTCGGACCGATATTTTCAATGCCGCATTAAGAGTTCACGAAAAAGGGGATGAGCCTGAAACCATCGTTCTGTCAGATGATGCCGGATGCTTTTACCATCCCAGTAAAAAAGCAGTGATGCCTTGTGCCTCGTGCGGCAGGTTTTTATGTGCCCTTTGCGACATTGATATGGATGGCAGTCACATCTGCTTTTCATGTATGGAAAAAGGGCATGAAGAAAAAAACAAACAGCATCTTGAGACCCACAGGTTTCTGCCGGACGGACTGGCCCTCCGGCTCAGCCTTCTCCCGCCCCTGTCCCTTGTGTTTTCCTTTTTCACCTGTGTAACTGCCCCGCTTTCCATATACTTTGTTATAAAGTACTGGAAATCTCAAACCAGCATCACACCAAGGGGGAAAAAATGGCGGTTTGTCCTGGCATTTCTGTTTTCCAGTGCTCAGATTGCTGCATGGGCAGGAATTATCATCATGTCAGTATCCGGGTAACCATCTAATCTGATGAACGATCTGGTATAGTAAACGATTTAAGGATAAATTATGTCCAAACCATCCAGCACATATAAAAAATTCCCATCAAAACACAAAAAATTTATAGGCAACGACTGTCTCTGGTTTGGAGATGACCATCTTCTGCTGGTGGAATCCACTGGGATTTCAGAAAATTACAAACGATTTTATTTTAAAGATATCCAGGCCGTCAACATACTTAAAACAAGGTCAAATTCCATCAAGACCATCCTTTTAGGTATCCTTTTGGGACTGAGCATCTTTTTAACGCTTTTGACCTTTGAAGCAGGCAATCTGTCATCCCCAATGTTTATTTTCTGGGCTGCCTCCAGCCTGATTTTTCTTTTTATGTTTATCTGGTTTTTCCGCAAAGGCACTTCGTGCAGATGTTTTATGTATTCTTCAGTACAAAAAGAGAAACTCACGCCTGTAAACACACTGAAAAAAGCCACAAAATTTTTAGATACCATTGTACCGAAAATTGAAACCCGCCAAGGGGTCTTGGCACCGGAAGCTCTCCAAAATGCATCGCAAAGAGTAGAGGCGGCTCCAAGCGCCATACTCAAGCATGGAAACGCGGCGCCCAGAAAGCAGATTTCCCTGAGCTGGCACCGGGCATTATTTTTATCCCTGATGGCATTCAGTATTTTTGGCATCGGCAACCTGCTGTTTCGCTTTCCGGCTCTATATCTGATCGGCGGCATCGCATTTCTGCTCATCCTTCTGGTGAATATCGTTGCCATTGTAAAGCAGGCATCTTCCACCCTGGGATCATGGGCAAAAGGAATCTCCATCACCTCCCTTGTTTTCATGTTCATCACCATCGGGTATGGATATGTGGAGTTTTTCTATTTCATGACTCAAAATATGGAAAAATGGGTTAAAGCCTCAAACAACCAGTGGGAACTGGCAAAATATTATACCAATATCAACCCGTTTGACTATCCCATTATTGTCGGGGTGAACATTTTTCTGTCAGTTATTTTCTTTATTCTTGGAGCAGCAGGCCTTATCCTTCTGTGGCGCCGGGAGAACCAGGGGAACCAAGGAAAATAGATGCCGGACATTTCCAGACAGCGCTGTTTTAACCATGCCGGGCGGGAAGCTGTGGCACTTTGCCCGGAGTGCAGGCAGTATTTTTGCAGAGAATGCATCACAGAACACGGCAGTAAAGTCCTCTGCGCCAATTGTCTGTCCGAAAACACATCATCTCTTCCCTCAAAAAAAAGGTTTTCATCTCTTTTAAGCGTGTGCCTGTTTCTGACAGCCCTGTTTTTTTTATGGTTTGTTTTTTATAATTTTGGCCAAACGCTGCTCAAACTGCCGGATTCATTCCATGAAGGAACCCTGTGGAAGGAGTTGTGGCAAAATCTATGAGCACTAAAAAACACACAGATCTCTCTGCCCTGGATATCATTGAACAGGCATTTTACCTGCTCCGGAAAATGGGCGTAAATGGTCTGTTTTTTTACTATATGGGGACCATGCCGTTTATCCTGGGCCTGCTCTATTATTTTAACGACATGAGCAAAAACGCATTTGCCCATGAATACTGCCTGACTGCCTCCCTTGGAATGGCTGGCCTGTTTGTATGGATGAAAACATGGCAGGCCGTGTACAGTATAAAAACCCATGCATATCTTGGAGGGTATCGGCTTGCTTCTTTTTCTTTTCAAAAAATCATCACCCTGACCATCACCCAGACGGTTATCCATGCAACTGCCCTGATTGTGCTTCCCGTGGCCTTTATTGTCACCATACCTTTTGCCTGGTGCTTTGCCATGTACCAGATGGTGCTGGTGCATGACCTTTCTTCCCCAAATGGGATCAGGGCCCGGATGAAAGAAAGCTTTAATGCCGCAACACATTATACCTTTCTGAACCATATGATTTTATTTATTTTCTCCGGTTTCGGGCCTTTTGTTTTTTTTAACATTGCCGTCACCATCTACAGTGCTCCATTTTTGATCAAGTCCCTGCTCGGCTATGAATCCACTTTTACCATGGGCGGATTCAATATGTTCAACACCACATTTCTCTTGTCAGCAGCCTGCATCACACACCTGTGCATAGATCCTCTGATCAAAATCATGTATGTTATCCAAAAATATAATTTCAATGTCCAAAAAACAGGGGATGACCTGATTTCAGGTGTCAATGCAGTTCAATCTGAGAATGAAAAAGCCGGGTTTAAAAAAACGGCCCTGATATCGGTTGTTGCCCTCTTTTTCATCTTACCATCCACACCCTGCAGAGCCATGGAAAACCCGGCAAAAAAAATTGACACCCAGATAATTAGTGCCCAGGCACTTGAAGATGCCATTCAAGAGGTCACCAGCAAAAGGGAATACACCTGGCGAATGCCGCGGCAGGAGATCAAACAAAAAGAAAGAACCGGCTTTTTTTATACAGTCTTGAAATGGACGGCCACCCAGATAAAAAAAGCAGGAGAAGCCCTGGCTGACTGGATTGAAAAAGTATACAAATGGCTGAAAGAGCTTTTTGGCAAAGATGAAAAACCGCTTGAAGCCGAAAAACCGCAAAGCACTGTTAAACCAGGTCACCTGGCACTTGGGCTGATTATTCTGATTGTTATATTACTCTTTGCCGTTATTCTTCATTTAAAAAAATTCACCCGGAAAAAAGAAAATACCAAAAAAAAAGAAAAAACACCCATGCCGGATATCCGTGATGAAAACACTATGGCAGATGAACTTGCCTCAGATCAGTGGCTGGCTCTGGCAAAAGATCTTGTGGAAAAAGGAGAGTTCAGGCTTGCCATCCGGGCATTGTATCTTTCTACCCTTGCGCAGCTTGCAGACCATCACTTCATAAGGATTGCCGCTCATAAATCCAACAGGGATTATCTGGAGGAACTGTCTTTAAAAGCCCAGGCAAAAAACCATTTAATGAATGATCTCAGCGGGCTTGTCCGGACAATTGACCAGGTGTGGTATGGGATGCATACTGTGAACCGGGAAATATACGATGATTTTTTATCCACCCGAAAAAGGATGATGCAGTTTGCAGAAAAATAAATCCATATCACTGCTTTTCTTTTTCATGGCTGCAATGTTCTGCCTGCTGATGGCCAATTTGTTTGTGCTCCGGTTTAAAAGCGGAGATATTTATCCGCCCTATTCTTCATTCCGGGCCGACCCGCTGGGGACCAAAGCCCTTTTCGAATCAATCAGCCAAATCAAGACCCTTTCAGCAGAGCGAAATTTCTCACCTTCAAACACCATACTCAAGCCGGAATTAACCTGCCTGATTGCCCCGGGTATTGGATCAGGAAGCCATCTTTATATCACCCAAAAAGAATACGAAAATATCGACTGGCTTGCCAATTCAGGCTGCCGCCTGATCATTGGCCTGACGCCCCGTATACATTCCCAAAGTAAAACCGGCAAAAAAGACTCCGAAAATGACGACAAGCAGGATTCTGAGGCCAGAGAAGACGCGTCTAAAATAGATAAACCTGATACCCAGGACATAAATCAGGATACAGATCAGGAGGCAAAACGGGTGGATCTTTTTAAAAAACTGGGCATCCAGGTTAAACGCACACAGATTAAAGAAAAAGAGCAATATGCCCTTCCTTCTGAACAGATGCGGGCAAAACACAGGATGTTGCCCACACCCTGGCAGCAGGGTGTGTGGTTCAACACAATTTCACCCGGATGGAAAACACGGTATTCCTTGCAGTTCAAGGAGCCTGTAATCATTGAAAAACAATTTAAAAAAGGCAGTATTGTTCTGCTGGCCGACTCCTATATATTCAGCAATGAATCTTTAAAAAAAGGGGGCACCAGCCCGATTCTGGCCTGGCTGATGGGCGATAAACCCAGAATCGTGTTTGATGAATACCATCTCGGGGTTCAAAAACAGCCCGGCATTTCAAGCCTGATCAAAAAATACAGGCTCTATGGCCCCATTACCCTTTTCATACTGTTTGCAGGCCTGCTTGTATGGAAACAGTCATCCTGCCTTGTCCCCCCTGATGAACAAAACGAACTTGACCGGCTTACCGGCGAAGGGAACGACAAACTGCAGACCAAAGACCATACTTCCGGACTGACAAGTCTTTTAAAACAGCACATTCCCAAAAACAATCTTATCAGTCAATGTGTTGATGCCTGGAGAAGCACATTTGTCCTGGACAACCAGGCTTCCCAAAAATTTGCCCGCCAGTACGAGAAAATTCAATCCACACTGGCAGACGCTTTTGACAATAAAAAACAATCCCTGTCCATGATCCAAAGACCTCGTCAAATCATGGATGAATATATCCGGATATGCCATATTCTCTCAGAAAAGGAAAAATCATGAAAGCAGACACCAATGCCTTAAAACATGTTCTCCAGCGGACCAAGGAAGAAATTTCCAAAGTGATTATCGGCCAGGAGCCGGTTGTCGACATGGCCCTGATTGCCATCTTCACGGGGCATCATGCCCTTGTGGAAGGGGTGCCCGGTGTGGCCAAAACCCTTCTGGTCAGAACAATGGCACAGATTCTCGGGTGCGAGTTTTCACGGATCCAATTCACCCCGGACCTGATGCCTGCCGACATCACCGGGACCAATGTTTTCAACTTAAAAACCAACAGTTTCAGCCTGGTTAAAGGCCCTGCTTTCACCACATTTCTCCTGGCCGATGAGATCAACCGGGCGCCTGCAAAGACCCAGTCCGCACTGCTTCAGGCCATGCAGGAGAAAAGTATCACCATTGACACAGAGACTTTTGATCTGTCTGAAAACTTCACCGTGTTTGCCACGCAGAATCCCATAGAATATGAAGGAACCTACCCCCTTCCTGAAGCCCAGAAAGACCGGTTCCTGCTGAAAATCACCATGGACACTCCAGGACTTGAAGAAGAGCTGGATCTGGCCCGCCGCATGCTCGGGGAAAACTCACCGGAGCAGACCCTCCAGAAAGGAGAAGTCCGGCAGGTCCTCAATCAGAAAGCATTGCAAATACTGAGGAAAACACTGGAACAGGTACTGATTACTGATGAACTGCTGGAATATTGTGTAGAAGTGGTCAGAAATACCCGGACCCATGAAGCCGTGCTGACAGGAGCAGGGCCAAGGGGAACCCAGGGTTTGATCCTTGCCAGCCGGGCATGTGCCGCCATCAATGAGCGGGATTTTGTCACTCCGGATGATATCAAATATATGGCAGGACCCTGCCTGGAACACCGGATCATCCTGAGGCCTGAATATGAAATCGAAGGGCTGAGCGAAAAAGAAGTGATTCAGCAGATTTTAACCCAGGTTGCAGTGCCCCGCTAAAAGGGCTCGTTAAAAGGAAGCGAATGAAATTTTCTCCAGGCAGCAGACTTATTTTAATAACCGGGTTCACGGCAGCTTTTGTGTCGGCAGCCGGTCTTATCCTGAATCTGAGCACACTGGCATATTCCCTGGTCATTTGTGTGCTTGCAGGCGCTGCGCTCCTGGACCTGTCCATCTCGATGAATCTGCCAAAGCGTCTGGCTGTTGAATTTCCGGAAGTCATCAAAATGTCAAAAAACCGGCAGGCCTGCATACAGCTTGGGATCAAAAATCAACTTCCTTTTATTAAAAAAATAAAAATCGGTATTGCCTTTCCCGGCAATAGCTTTAAAGCATTGCAGGAAAAAACCATTTTCCTTAAGAAAGAAACCACTAAGGAAAAATGGGACATCACGGCCACACAGCAGGGGGAATATCTCATAGAAGACTTTTGGCTGCAGCTTAGATCCCGAATGGGGTTTTGGGATATCAAACGCCGAACACCCATACAGTGTATGCTCAATGTGTACCCGGACATGTCCGGAGAAAAAAAACACCTGGCGGCCCTGTTCACATCAAGCGCTTATGGCGCACATGCCAGGAAAAGCATTGGCAAGGGGCGTGAGTTTGAACGGCTCAGGGAATACCTGCCCGGAGATATTTATGAAGACATTCACTGGAAAGCCACTGCCCGAAGGGGTGTGCCTGTAACCAAGATATTCCAGATTGAAAAAACCCAGGATGTATATGTCATGATCGATGCCTCAAGACTCAGTGCCAGAAATGCAGCAGTTTTTTGTTCCTGCCCAGATAAATCCGGCAAAACCACAGAAAGCATCCTGGAAAAATATATTACTGCAACACTGTCAACCGGCTTGGCTGCCCAGCGACAGGGGGACAAATTCGGCCTTGGAGTGTTCACGGACAAAATGGAAAGATTCATTCCTGCGGGAAGCAAAAAAACCCACTATAACCTTTGCCGGGATGGTCTTTTCACCCTCAGGCCCCGACAGGTCACCCCGGATTTCAACGAGTGGATCTCCTTTGTGGGCAATAAAATAAGAAAACGGTCCCTGCTGATCCTGCTCACGAGCCTGGATGATTCAGCAGTGGCAGACAGCCTTTTGAGCCATATCCATATCCTGAGCCGCAGGCACCTGGTCATGGTGAATACCCTCCAGCCGTCAGCCGCCCGCCCCCTGTTCTCTTCGGACCAGGTCCGGTCTGTGGATGAAATCTACGATCACCTTGGCGGACACCTCCAATGGCATTCTCTGCTGGGATTTGAAAAATCCCTTCACAGGATGGGCATTTGCTTTTACCAGCATGCTCTCCCGGACCTGACGTTCAATATCATCTCCCGATACCTTGAAATCAAGCAGAGGCAGGCTCTATGATTCTTGACCTGAATAAATTCATCACGCAAGGCAGGGTGACCTGGTCTGAGCTGGAAGAAATTTTAGACCGGTTTGACAACGACCCCGGACTTAAAATGAGGCTTCCGGAACTGGAGAGGTTTCACCATGTGTACCAGCAATCCAGTGCCGACCTGGCCAGGCTGTCAGAATTTTCTGCACAGCAGGATGTCCGGATCTACCTTGAATCCATAGTAGCCAGGGCTTTTTCTTTAATCCACACCCCCCGGAAGAACCCAAACCGGTTCAGGTTCTTCAACTGGTTTTTTAACACATTTCCCACCACTTTCAGAAAACATGCAGCTGCATTCTGGCTGGCCCTGGCGGTCATAATGGCAGGAAGCGTGTTCGGCGGTGCCGCCATTGGCCTTGATGACGAATCCAAAGTGGCTTTGATGCCGTTTTCCCACCTGATGCAGGACCCGGCAGAACGGGTGGCCAAAGAGGAGGCCGCCCAAAAAGATAAAATCGCCGGCAAGAAATCCAGTTTTGCCTCCTACCTTATTTCCAACAACACCCGGGTGGCTTTTCTGGCATTGAGCCTGGGCATCACCTGGGGAATAGGAACGCTTTTAATCCTTTTTTCAAATGGCGTCTTCCTGGGGGCAACAGTTGCTGATTATATCCTGGCCGGGCAGTCCAAATTTCTCCTGGCCTGGCTCCTGCCCCACGGATCAATCGAGCTGCCGGCCATTATCCTGGCAGCTCAGGCAGGCCTTGTCCTTGCAGGCGCCCTGACCGGCATTGGAAACAAACTGCGTCAGGTATCCTTAAAAACCCGTTTCAGACAAATCATGCCGGATCTTTTCACCCTTATGGGCGGCGTATGCCTGATGCTGTTGTGGGCAGGGTTCATAGAGGCCTTTTTATCCCAGTATCATGAACCCTTTATCTCTTATTCAACTAAAATCATTTTTGGTGCTGCACAACTCAGCGTTTTGATAATTTTTTTATCCATATCCGGCAAAACAAGAAAATCTAAAAGGGAAAAGGCCTGAATACCATGCATATGCCCGGCACACATAAGTTGATCATCACCACCCCGGAAGGAATTAAGTTTCCCCTTCTGACGGCCGGGCCCGTTACCCGGTTTTCAGCATGGGTGATCGACTGGATGTGCATTTTTGCCACCCTGTCCATTGTCGGCCAGATTGTCCAGTTATTCAGTCTTATCAACCAGGACCTGTCATATGCTTTATACGGGCTGGCCTATTTTTTCCTCTCTTTTTCATACAGCATCATCCTTGAAGGATTCTGGAACGGCCAGACCCTTGGAAAAAGGCTGCTCAAACTCCGGGTGATGGATGTTCAGGGCCTGCACCTGACCTTCAGTCAGATCGTGGTTCGAAATCTCCTGAGGGCCATTGACGGCCTGCCATTTGCTTATATGATAGGAGGGATAACCTGCTTTGTCACTAAAAACAGCCAGCGCTTCGGTGATATCGCAGCAAATACCATTGTGGTGAGACATACCCGGACCACACAGCCGGAACTCACACAAATCCTGTCTGGAAAATTCAATTCATTCAAGGCGTTCCCCCACCTGTGTGCACGCATGCGCCAGAAGGTTTCTCCAGACCTTGCCCAGATTGTCCTTGATGCCCTGCTCCGCAGAAACACACTTGAGCCCGAAGCCCGGATCAAAGTGTTCAAACACCTGGCAGACCATTTCAAATCCCTGGTCCTTTTCCCGGAAGATGCTGTATTTGGCCTTTCCGATGAGCAGTATATGAGAAATATACTTGAAATCCTGTTCAATGATGGTAAAACTTCTGACCAGAAAAAAATAATTACTGGAGAACAGGAAGTAAAAAATGGGACCGCACAAAGTACGAATGATGATGAAGGCCGAACGGGATATGGCCAGGAGACGTTTCCGGAGACAACGAAATAAGAACCGGCTTGCAAAACCGGGGATCCATTCGTGCACGATTGTACTCGATCACCTCAAACCCACTTATAATATAGGAAAAATATTCAGAAGCGCAGAAGCATTTGGCGCAAGGGAAATCCATCTTGTGGGAATTGATTATTTTGATCCGGCACCAGGCATGGGTGCATTCAAATGGGTTCCGGCGGTATTTCACAACACCTTTTTAGCCTGTTACACCCACTTGATAGAACAGGGCTTTACCCCCTTCATCCTTGAACCGGGTAAGGGTGAATCTATCACCCAGGCCTGCCTGCCTGAAAAAAGTGCATTCATTTTCGGGCACGAAGAATACGGCCTCAGCTTTGAACCGGACCTGTTCCCGGAAATCAAACAACTGACCATTCCCCAGTTTGGCAGGTCCCAGAGCCTGAATGTCAGTGTAGCAGCATCCATCATTCTTTATGAATACACCCGCCGACACACTTCAATTGACAATCTTCCGGGGGAGCTATAGAATCTGGGGCCATGACCAAACCATATCAAATCTTAACACAAAAGGATTGCCACATATGAATTCTTCAAAAGTAATTGATCATATTGTCCAGTGGCTGGATCACTATATTAAAATTTCCTCACTGAAAGGCTTTACAGTAGGTGTTTCAGGCGGTATTGATTCTGCTGTCACCTCCACACTTTGCGCCAGAACGTGCAAACCGGTTCTGGCCCTGAACATGCCCATCTATCAGGCGGAGGATCAAATCTCCCGGTCATCCGAACATATTGCCTGGCTGAAACAGAATTTTGACAATGTCACAGGTGTTGAAATTGAGCTTTCACCGATATTTGATCAGATCAAGGAAAACTTTCCAAATGGTATCCAGGATGATCTTACCATGGCCAACACCCGCTCAAGGCTTCGCATGCTGACCCTTTACGCCTTTGCCTCCAATCACAAAATGCTGGTGGCTGGAACCGGGAATAAAGTTGAGGATTTCGGCGTGGGATTTTACACCAAGTACGGAGATGGCGGGGTGGATCTTTCACCCATTGCCGATCTTATGAAAACCCAGGTGTATGCCGTGGGCCGGAAACTGGGAATCATTGAAGAAATCCTCAATGCTGCCCCGACAGACGGACTGTGGGAGGACAACCGGACCGATGAAAGCCAGATCGGCGCCACCTATGCAGAGCTTGAGTGGGCCATGGAGCACCTGGCAGATCCTGGTAGAGAGCCGTTGACGGACCGCCAGAAAAAGGTCATTTCCATCTACCAGGGCTTTCACAATGCCAACCGGCATAAAATGGAAGCCATACCCGTGTGTATGATCCCGGATGAACTGAAAGGATAATACCGCACTCTGCAAGGCCTGAAAAAATTTTTTAATCACATTGCCAGGATTCAAGAACGCGTCCGGCACCTTTGACCGTGGTCTGAGCAATCATTTTTTCTGCATAGACCCGGGCATCCGCCATGTTCATTTTCATGATAGTGCCCTGAACTTTTGGCAAAAACTGGGGGTCAACACTCAGCGTACGAATTCCAATACCCAAAAGAAATGGGATATACTCTTTTTGATGGGCCATTTCTCCACACACGGCAATATCAATGCCATTTTTTTGCGCTGCCCGACTGATCCTGGCAAGTCCCCGGTTTACGGCCGGGTGATATGGGATATAATGATCAGCCACCATTTTATTGGCCCTATCTGCCGCCAGCATATACTGGATAAAATCATTGGTGCCGATGGAAAAAAAATCCGCTTCTTGAGCGAACTCATCAATGGTCTCCAGAACCGAGGGCAGCTCTATCATCATACCAATGGCCACATCCTGGTTATATTCAATACCCTCTTTATCCAAAGCGTCCATGCAGCCTGATACAATCTGTTTTGCTTCAAGAAATTCGTCCACAGAGGAAATCAGAGGAAACATGATCCGGACATTTTCTTTCCCTGCCGCTGCCCGAAGCATGGCCCGTATCTGAAACTCAAAAATATCTTTGTGTTTCAAAGAAAATCGGATGGAACGCAGTCCCAGCTCCGGGTTGTCCTCTTTGGGAGAATCACTGTAGGCAAGGGTTTTTTCACCGCCGGCATCCAGTGTTCTCAATGTGACCGGCATATTTTTCATATCATTGAACAGTTTCTGATAAATGATGTACTGTTCAGCTTCAGAGGGAAACGTGGCCCGAATCAGAAATGGAAATTCAGTCCGGTACAGGCCCACACCCTGGGCATTCATCTGCCTGGCCAATCCCACCTCGCTGAGCAGGTTGATATTTGCCAGCAGGGTAACTTCTTCATTATCCTTTGTCAGGGTCTGCTTTTTTATCGGATTGGTTCTGGACAGTTTTTTTACTTTAAGCTGCGTTTCAAACAGATCCAAAGTCTCTTTTTCAGGGTTAATATAAATATTGCCCTGCTCTCCATCCATCAGCACCCGGGTATTTTCCGGAAGGATCAGGAGCTTTGATTCCTCTGCCATGATCAGGGGAAGCTGGAGAGATCTTGCCAGGATGGTCACATGGGACGTTACCCCGCCGCTGGCAAGGATGACCCCCCGGATTCCAGCAGAAACAAACTTGAGAATGTCAGATGGAAACACTTGCCGTGCAACTGCAATACTGCCCTTTTCATACTGGTCTTCTTCGTTGGCACTCCCGAAATTATTCAAAATCCTGACGCACAGGTCTTCAACATCCTGGGCTTTTTCCCGCATATACGCATGGGGGCTGGATGAAAAAATAGAAATATAACGGGCTGCAACTTTCCTGACAGCATTGCAGGGCGTCTTTCCCTCATCAATAAGGGCCTCCATCTTGCCGATAAAATTTTTATCCTTTAAAATCATAAAATGGGCGGTAAAAATCAAAGATGCACTTTCCGGAAGGCGCTGGGCAAAACCCTTTTGCAGGTCTTTAAGCTCAAGGGTTGTTTTTTCAACAGCCCGTAAAAAATCTTTTTTTGTAAACCGCTCTTCTTCAAAAACCGGATCATAAATAATGGAACGGCGCTTTCCATTAAGCACGACAACCTTTCCCAAAGCATATCCCCCGGTGGCAGGACGGCCTTTCACAAAAACAAGAGGGGTTTTGGGCGTCTCTCCCTCCCGTGTCTGGGACAATTCAATCAAAAGCCTTGCGTTTTCGATGGAACCGGCAAGCTGGGTGACCACGGCCCGGATGGCCCGCTCGTCCGAGGTATCAAAATAATCCACATCCTGATGCTGCACAGCCAGCACCCCAATTTTTTCAACGCCGCGCCGGATAGGAACACATAGAAAAGAATGAAACCGCTCTTCGCCTGCTTCTGCAAAATATTTAAACCCAGGGGTTTTGGTGGCATCCCCCTCCCGGATGATGGACAATTCTTCAAAGGAACGCCCCACAAGACCCTCTCCCGGTTTCATGCGGATTTTGTTGACCGCACTGGTTTTAAGGCCCTTTGTGGCTTTAAGGGTCAGGCTGTCTGATGTTTCATTGTACAGGTAAATGGAGCAGACCGGAGCCCTGAAATGCCCGGATACCAGCTCAACAGACCGGGTAAGAAAGCCCTCAAGGTCGGAACTTCCTGTGACAAGATCGGCCAGTTCGCTGATATTGAACAACAATTCAAAATGGTCGGCATCTTTTTTCTTCTGCATATTTCCCTATTCAGTATTCATTTATACGAGTTTATACAGTTAAAATATCAGTTTCAGGGATAAACTCAAGGAATATTGTGCCGCCAGGGGGGATGGCAACACTCCGTATTTATTCTCGCCGGACCTTCTTTCAATTTTTTAGCGCGCACCTTATATTTACATATACTTTACATTTATATTGACATTTTTTCAATACCCCATTACACTGAACCAAACTGTAACCCCAAAAAGACCGGAAGATATGAGACAAACCCTGACACCGAATCAGCAGAAGGTACTGGACTACCTGAAGCAAAAGATTAAAATTGACGGAGTCCCGCCCAGCCTGAGAACGGCAGCAGGAGATCTTTCCATCAGCCATGCTGCTGTCGCCCAGACCCTGAAAGCACTTGAGGACAAAGCGCACATAAAAAGAGAAGGCCGTTACAGCCGGACAATCCACATCCTGGACACCACAGGCGATGTTCATCCTGCCCACAGGCAAAAACGCATCCCGGTAATCGGGACCATCACAGCAGGCCTGCCCATGTATGCACAGCAGGAATGGGACGGCAGCCTCCTGTTGGATTCAAAACTGTACCCGGGCCAGAACCTGTTTGCATTAAAAATAAAAGGCATGTCCATGAAAAATGCCGGTATCCTGGACCAGGACTTTGCCATTTGCACCCCCCGCCAGTATGCAGAAAACAACGAGATCATCGTGGCCCTGGTTCATCAGGAAGAGGCGACGGTCAAGCGCTTTTTCCTGCGCCCGGACCACATCGAGCTGCGGCCGGAAAACCCGGATTTCTCCGCCCAGACATACTCATTTGACGAGGTCATGGTCCAGGGAAAAGTGATCGGCATCATCCGGGGCCCTGCCGGGATGGAGATATAAAAAGCCATGAAAGCCCCCTGCAGACTTTTCATCGGCACCAGCGGCTATTCCTACGGGGAATGGATCGACGCCGGTTTCTACCCTGAAGGCACCCACTCATCCAATATGCTGGATGCTTACATGCAGACCTTTGACACAACCGAACTCAACTACACCTGGTACCAGATGCCCAAAGCCCCATCCATTGAGCGTATGTGTACCAAGGTTCCGGAGCATTTCAGGTTTGCAGCCAAACTGACCCGGACCATGACCCACGAGATCAGGCAGGATGCCTGGCAAAAAGAAGCCATGCTCTATTGCCAGGGCATTGCCCCCCTTCTGGAGTCGGGCAAACTGCTGTGCATCCTGATCCAGCTTCCCCCGTATTTTGAACGGACCATTTCCTGCCGGAACTACCTGGCAGCACTGCTGGATGAACTCTCCGGCCTTCCGGTTGCCATTGAATTCCGCCATGATTCCTGGGCAAATGACCGGGTGTTCTCCGAGCTGGAACGCAGAAACGTCACCCTGGTATGCGTAGACGAACCAAACCTGCCCGGCCTGTTCCCTGCCCTTGACATCGTCACCAACCCGGAACTGTTCTATGTCCGTTTTCATGGCCAAAATGCAAAAGGATGGAAAAGCGGGAATATGCAAAAACAGTTTGACTATAATTACTCAGACCGGGAGCTGGATGACTGGGCGGAACGGATTAAAGCTGCTATGATACCAACCGCCGAATCCGGCGGCATCTTTTTTAATAACCATGTCCGGGGCCAGGCCCCGAAAAATGCACTGGGCCTGATCCGCCGGCTGATCAAACCGACCTGATACAGTTCCCAGACCAGCAAGCAAGGCCAATCATCAAATGGAACGCGCCATTATTCATTTAAATATTGCCGACTTTGCCGTGGCAGTAGAAACCAACCTTCAGCCGGCCCTGGCAGGCTACCCCCTCATCATAGCCCCTTCAGGCGCCCCCCGGGCTGTGGTATATGACATGAGTGAAGAAGCCTTTCGCCAGGGCATAAAAAAAGGTATGCCCCTGGCCCGGGCCAAACGCCTCAACCGAAAGATCAAAATCCTGCCCCCCAGTTTCAACCGCTACGAAAAGATCATGAAAGCCCTGTGCAAAGAAACCACTGCATTCACCCCTTTGATCGAATCCGGAAGCCTTGACGGCCATATCTACCTGGATGTTACCGGCTCCTCCCGTTTGTTCGGCCCCAGTGTGGACATGGCCTTTAAACTGAAAAAGACCTTTAAAAAAACCTTCAACCTCGACCCCATCTGGTCTGTAGCAACCAACAAACTGGTGGCCAAAGTTGCCACCCGGATGGTTAAACCCCTTGGAGAATACATTGTCACCCCTGGAGATGAAGCCGCATTCCTGGCCCCCCTGCCCATCCACATGCTCCCCGGACTTGAAAAAAATGATATCCATACCCTTCATGAGTTTAACCTTTCTCAGATTGCCCAGGCGCGAAGCCTGAGCATAAAACAGCTTGAAATCCCCTTTGAAAGGAGGGCTCCGAAGATATTTAACCGGCTCAGGGGAATCGATCCGGAACCAATCAGACCTTACGCTCCAGCCGGTTCAAAAAGAGGCCTGCCATCATCGGTAAAAGCAGACCATGAATTTGAAAATGACACCAACGATCTGGACCAACTCAAAAAAGGGCTGTACCGGGCTTGTGAAACCATCGGTTACATCCTCCGCCGCCAAAAACTGGCAGCCAGGACCACAGTCTTAATCCTATCCTATTCAGACGGGGTTCAGCACCGTGCCGCATCAAAATTTTCCCCGCCCGCATCCAGCGATACAGACCTGTTCCAGCAGGCCAGGCCCCTGCTGAACAATGCCTGGAAGCGGAGGGTCCGCATCCGCCACATTCGCCTGACAGCCGACAGCCTCTGCCCGGAGCTTACCCAGGCAGACCTGTTCACCCCTCCAACAAAACAGGCTGGGCTGAGCCGAGCCCTGGACTGCATCCGGGAAAAATTCGGCCATGGTTCCATCTGCACCGGCCTGAACCTCATGCCCGAAGGCGGGTAATTATGATTGCCCTGTGCACCCGTTCCCACTACTCTTTCATGTGGGGAACCTCATCTGTCAAAGCCCTGTGCCGCCATGCCAAAGCCATGGGTTACCAAAAAATTGCCCTGACCGATACTGACAATCTGTGCGGTATGTGGGACTTCATTGCTGCCTGCAAAGATAACGAAATCATACCGGTCATTGGAGCAGAGATAACAGATCCACACACCCAACACCGAGCCGTCTGCCTGGTTAAAAATCAAACAGGCTACAGCAACCTGACCCGGTTGATCACTCAGCGCCACAGAAACAAAAAGTTCTGCCTGAAAACAACCCTGCCACCCTTAAGCTTCGGCCTGCTGGTCTTGAGCAAAAACCATGATCTGCTAAAACCCTGGCACGAAAAAAAAGTAGACCTGGCTGCACACCTGCCCCGGCGCTCTCTACTGTCCAGCCACGCGCTATGCACAACTGCCGGACACCTGAACATCCCGCTGGTGGCCACACCAGGCAGTTTTTTCCTGACTCCTGAAGATGCCCCTATCCACCGTATGCTCCGGGCCATTGAGAACAACACCTGCCTCAGCCGCCTGACGCCTGAAGATGCCGCACCCAAAACCGCATCACTTGAATCCCCAGAAACATATGCCCGAACATTCTGCATCCAGCCTGAAGCCATTAAAAACACCCGTGTTTTAGCCGAAAAAATCGAATTTACAGGCCCGGACTTTGGCACTGTCATGCCCCCTTTAAAAGAAAAATCACCCCTCCCGGCCGACGATCTCCTGCGCAAAAAAACCCTTGAAGGAGCTAAAACCCGTTACGGTAAAAGCCTGTCTGGAAAGGTTCTGGCCCGGATCGACCATGAGCTGGCCATCATCCGCCAGAAAAATTTCTCCCAATATTTTCTGGTGGTGCAAAACATTGTCAAACAGGCCTCCAGAATATGCGGCAGGGGATCAGGTGCTGCATCCATTGTGGCCTACTGCCTGGGCATCACCAATGTGTGCCCCATAAAATACAACCTCTATTTTGAACGTTTCCTCAACCCGGAACGTCAGGATCCGCCGGATATTGACATTGATTTTGCCTGGGATGAACGCGACGACATCATAAACTGGGTTCTCAAAGAATTCGACAGCCACAGCGCCATGGTTTCCAGCCATATCCTGTTCCAGCCCAGGATGGCAGTCCGGGAAGTGGCAAAGGTCTTCGGCCTGCCGGAAGCGGAGATCAGTAAGGTCTCCAAACGCCTGCCCTGGTTCTGGAAACTCCACGAGGCTGAAGATGACCTCCTGGAGAGAATCAAGCACCGGCCGGAATTCCGCTTCATGGACTTTCCCCAGCCCTGGCCCCAAATTATGGCCTATGCCCAGGCCATCACAGGCACCCCCCGATATCTCTCAGTCCATCCCGGGGGCGTTGTCATCACACCAGACCCTATCGACACCTACGTTCCTATCCAGACTGCCCCCAAAGGCGTGCCCCTGATCCAGTGGGAAAAAGACAGCGCTGAAACTGCAGGCCTGGTCAAGATTGACCTTCTGGGCAATCGGAGCCTCGGAGTGATCCGGGACACCATTTCCAGCATTAAAACATCCACTGGCCAGTTCAACGATTTTGACACTCTGGATGCCGAAGACGATTACGATACCCAGCAAACCGTGGCCCAGGGCAACACCATGGGGTGCTTCTATATTGAAAGCCCGGCCACCCGGCTGCTGCAGAAAAAATCCAAAGTCGGGGATTTCAACCATGTGGTCATCCACTCCTCCATCATCCGGCCGGCAGCCAATGAATTTATCCAGGAATACATCAAACGCCTCCACACCGGCACCTGGCAGCCCATCCACCCCCTTTTAAAAGATGTACTCGACGAAACCTACGGCATTATGGTCTACCAGGAAGACGTCTCCCGGGTGGCTGTCAAAATTGCAGGGTTTTCCCATGCTGCTGCAGACGGCCTGCGAAAAGTGATGTCCAAAAAGGACAAGGAGCGGGCCCTGGCAGATTATTATACGCAATTTAAAAAAGGTGCCCGAACCAATAACGTGACCCTGGAAGATATCACCCGGATCTGGTCCATGATTACCAGTTTTTCAGGATACTCGTTCTGCAAGCCCCACAGTGCTTCCTATGCCCGGGTCTCTTTCCAGGCGGCCTACCTGAAAACACACTACCCGGCACAATTCATGGCAGCCGTCATTACCAACCAGGGCGGATTTTATTCCACCTTTGCCTATGTATCCGAAGCAAAACGTTTAGGGATTTCCATTCTCCCCCCAGACGTTAATTCCAGCCACCTCCAATGGACCGGAAACACCGGCACGCTCCAGGTGGGCCTCACTGCTATCAAAAACCTTTCACTGAGCACAATAAACACCATACTGGAACAGCGCCGTAAGAAACCGTTTTCAAACCCTGAAGATTTTTTTACCAGAGTGCACCCCCCGGAAGATGAACTACGCACCCTGGTTCACAGCGGAAGCCTGGACTGCCTGCACACCGGCATCAGCCGGGCCGAACTTCTCTGGTCCTTCAGTTCCTGGCAAAAACGTACCCGGCATCAAAATCAAAGTCCAACCCTGTTCAATACTCCCCCAGAAGCCATTCCTGTGCCTGATCTTCCAAAAGACACCTTTAAAAAAAAACTGAGAAAAGAGTTTGCCACTCTTGGTTTTTTGTGCACCTGCCACCCCATATCCTTGTATAAAACCACCCCCCAGAAACACCCTACCATTAAGGCAAAACAACTGAGCCGTTTTTCAGGCAAACAAATCTGCTTTGCCGGATGGCTCATTACCGGCAAAGTAGTAAAAACAAAGCATGGTGAACCCATGAAATTTCTGACCTTTGAAGACGAAACCGGGATTGTCGAAACCGTATTCTTCCCTGAACCCTATGCCCGTTTCTGCCATATGCTCGATTATGGCAGGCCATATCTGCTCACCGGAACTGTGGATGAAAACTGGGGGGCCGTTACCCTGACGGTTGAAAAAACCCGGCCAATCCACAACCCTGAATTTACAAAAATGTAATCTTTTTTTACCCTTCAATCCACCTCACCCCAATTCATTCGCCCATTTTTCTCTTAAAACCACTCACAGCAAAAACAACCTCACAAAATTGTAATTATATCTTAAATAAAAAATTACAAAATTGAAATTATCTACGACCATGACATAAAAACCATCATCCTTCAAAAAAAATATTTCATTAGTGTTTTCAGGTGGTTACCACCCAAACACCCACACACCAAACTTTCCCTGGCACATCCCTTGCTGAAACAAAACTAACACAAAAAGGAAAACACATAGCTTTAAAAAGGAATCTTAACATGCCAACAAAAAAAGTAGCCCTATGGATCACACTTTTACTCTCATTTGCAACAAAAGCCCTGGCAGCAGACACCCTTGACACAGGGGATACCGCCTGGGTAACCATGTCAACAGCCCTGGTCATGATGATGACCCCGGCCGGTCTTGCCTTGTTTTACGGTGGTATGTCCAGATACAAAAACCTGCTAAACACCATTGCCATGACCCTGGTTGCCTACTGCCTTGCCAGCATTGTCTGGGTTGGGTGGGGCTACTCCCTGGCCTTCGGAGAAAGCACAAACCTTTTCATCGGGAACCTCAAACATATTTTCCTAAGCGGTATCACCATCGAATCCCTCTCCGGTACCATCCCGACTATTATTTTCGTTGTATTCCAGATGACCTTTGCCTGCATCAGCGTTGCCATCATCCTGGGGTCTGTTGTTGACAGAATGAAATTCTCCTCCTGGATCATCTTTACCATCTTGTGGATCACCTTTGTCTATGCACCGGTCTGCAACTGGGCATGGGGCGGCGGCTGGATGCACAAAATAGGCGCCCTGGATTTTGCCGGAGGAAATGTTGTCCACATCAATGCAGGTGTATCCGGCCTGGTCCTGGCCCTCATGGTCGGCAAAAGAAAAGGCTACGGCAAAGAAGCCATGATCCCTTCATCCGTTACTTTCACCGCGCTTGGCGCCGGCCTGCTATGGTTTGGGTGGTTTGGATTCAACGCTGGAAGCGCCCTTGGTGCAAACGGCCTTGCAGCCTCTGCATTCCTTGTAACCAATACCGCTGCAGCTATCGGCGGCATTGCCTGGCTGCTCATTGAATGGAAGCACAATAAAAAACCCACACTCCTGGGCCTGGCTTCAGGCGCCATTGCAGGACTTGTCGGCATCACACCGGCAGCCGGATTCGTCACTCTTGGCGGCGCCCTTGCCATAGGGGCAATATCCGGAATCCTCGGCTACTTTGGCGTTGCCATTCTCAAACACAAACTCGGATACGATGACTCCCTCGACGCCTTTGGTATCCATGGCCTCTGCGGCATGTGGGGCGCCATTGCCACTGGCCTGTTTGCCTCCCCTGCAATCACAGAAGGTGCAGCCGGTCTTTTTTACGGCAACCCCGGACAGGTCTGGACCCAGTTTTTAAGCATCATCGGAACCATTGCATTCAGTGCTGCTGCAACATTTATCGTTGTCATGATCACCAAAACAATAACCAATGGCCTCAGAGTCGATGATGACGAAGAACTTGCCGGACTGGACAATGCCCTCCATGGAGAACGAGCTTTTGAGATAGAATAAAATGAAAAAATCGCATTTATTTTCAAAAATAGGGGTTTTCCCGGATTGCAATTTCCTCAAACTCCTTATATAGATAAGCGAATAACTTGCTTCCAGCCCTGACCGGCTGGAAGCGAAAAGGCGGAGCTATGAAGTTCCCAGGATATCTGAAGGGCTTATCACACCACGCCCCCCCTTGTTTAAAACATGAGTATAAACCATCGTGGTTCGAATATCCTTATGCCCTAACAACTCCTGAATGGTCCGAATATCATAACCAGCCTCCAGAAGATGAGTGGCAAAACTATGACGAAGCGTATGGCAACTCCCCTGCTTGGGAATATCAGCCAGCCGAATGGCCTTTTTGACCTTACGCTGCAAAGCCTGACCATCCATGTGATGCCGCCGAACTACACCAGACCGAGGATCTTCCGACAACTTATGGGACGGAAAAACATATGACCACAGCCATTCAGAATCTGCGCCAGGATACTTTCTTTCCAAAGCATGCGGCAAATAAACCGATCCAACACCATCAGCCACATCTTTTTCATGCATCAATTTAATTTTTTCCAGATGAACCGTGAAAAAATCCCTGACAATTACCGGAAAAACAGTCCGACGGTCCTTATCGCCCTTGCCACTCCGAACAATGATCTGGTTGTGATCAAAATCAAGATCCTTAACCCTTAAACGGACGCATTCCATCAACCTAAGACCGGCCCCATATAACAGATGCCCCATCAACCAGCAAACACCATCCAAATGAAGAAAAATCCGCTTAATTTCTTCATGGGAAAATACAGTTGGGATTTTCTGGGGGCGCTTTGCACGCTTACTGGAACTTATCCACCCGGGGTCAATCCGAAGCACTTCTTTAAACAAAAACAAAATTGCGCTCAACGCCTGGTTCTGAGTGCTTGCCGCCACCTGTTTTTCAACAGCAAGATAATCAAGAAACACCTCAATATCCTGAGACCCCATACTCTCAGGATGGCGTTTTCCATGAAACAAAATAAACCGCTTCACCCAATCCAGATAAGAAGTTTCCGTATGAATACTGTAATGAAGAACACGCAATCGGTTGCGCATCTGATCCAAAAGCTTTGGCTTTTGTTCCATAACAATCGCCTCCTCAATTGAAATATTTTATATTTTAAATATAATAATTTTTATGATATATATATTTTTACCAATCTTCAATTATTTCCTTAAATTTTAAACAAATATAAAAATAAAATTTTCATATTTTATATCAAATACCATATAAAACTCAAAACGAACTATATTTCTATTTCGACATATAATAAAGGCTATATCTCAGTAGTATTTATAAAAGGATAATGGGGGTTTCCTTCCAGGAAAATGCAGAAATTGGAAAGTATTTTTTAAGTTGTGTGCCCAAGTGAAAGACGGCATTTCTAAAATCAAAAACAGAAAAAACAACTTGTGCCTTTCCTAAAAGCAGACAAAGCTGGTGTCCTCTCAAAATTTAGAAATAAATTTGAACAATTTAATTTGAAATTCTTTCAAAAAAATAGGGCTGAATAAAATCAATTCAATAATCAAAAATCTGTACAAACGCATTTTCAAACAAATGGCTTCGACAACTGTTCTGGGTTTGCTGAAAGGTGAAATATAGCCCGTCGTTGCAGCGGACCACAAGAGGCGAGCCTCTTGTTCCCTCGGCTTCGCTCGGTGGCCCCTGAACTCCAACGTTCTGTGTCATTACATAAGGATAAAATATGAGATTTGCCCACACAAACATAGCTGCGAAAAATTGGAAATTATTAGCGGATTTTTACATTAAAGTATTTGCTTGTACTGTTAAGCCCCCTGAAAGAAAGCTCTCGGGCAGATGGCTGGATAACGCCACTGGACTTCAGGATACGGTTTTAGAGGGAGTGCATCTTCTTCTGCCTGGTCACGGTGAAAACGGACCTACGCTTGAAATTTTTACATACAAGGACATGAAAAACCTGAACCCAATCATGGCAAACCATAATGGAATAACCCACATCGCATTTGAGGTCCAAGATGTTGAGCAAACTTTCAATCACGCTTTAGAAAATGGGGCTCAATCTTTAGGCCAATTAACAAGACGAGAAGTTATTGGAATTGGAGAACTTACATTCGTTTATTTCCGAGATCCAGAAGGGAATATTGTGGAAATCCAATCTTGGAAAAAGTAGGTTGTTCATAGCAAGACACAGAACCAGTCGTTGCAGCGGACCGCAAGGGGCGGCTTTTTTGAAATTTGTTGTAACTTTTAAACTATATCACCCTTAATCAAGTTTAGTGGAACCCTTGTACCCTCCCTGCGGTCGGCGGCCCCTGAACTCCAACGTTATGTCTCAGATGTTTTCTAACATTACTGGTTAGCCAAATATGGAAATTTTAATTTTTTTATTGTTCCCAATTTTATTGATTCTCTGCTTTTTGCTTTTTAGGCTACTAATGCAGATTATAGGCAAAGTTCTATCAAGCCTATTGGACCCTGTTTTAAAAAGTCTTAAAAAGAATAAAAAGCCGCAAGAATCTCAGGCTGAAAAAACTGCTAATGACGCAAAAAACATCACAAAATATAGAGTTCTTTCTATAATTTGGTTTTCTCTATTTGTTGCTGCTCTTTTGTACTCATTTGTAAAAGGTGGGATTGGCGGAGCGATTATGTTTTTTATGGTAGGTTTGCCTTTTCATCTTATCGTTTTTTTTGTTCCACTTTCAATTTTCCTAAACAAATCAAATTTATCCTATGAAGAGTTTTTGGCTTTTATGAAATCGCGCTCAGAATATCTCTTTACTGGACTTTTCTTTGTTTCTTTAGGCGTAGAATATTTAAATGAAGGTTGGGATTGGGAGTATGGGGTCTATGTGCCAGAGGAAACTGGATGGCTTTTCATTTTTGGCGGTGTCGTTTTTATAATTTTCGGCCTGGTAAAAAAAACTGCAGAGACATAACCAGTCGTTGCAGCGGACCGCAAGGAGCGTAGCTCCTTGTCCCCTCGGCCTTTCAGGCCTTCGGCGGCCCCTGAACTCCACCGTTATGCATACACAAAATTGAAAGGTTTAAAACATGAAGTTCATGCAAGTTTTAATTGTTTTTTTACTTATTGCTAATTTAACAGCAACCGTATGGTTTGGAATGAAGCAGAAACCTACTCAAAATGTAAATCAAAATGAAAAAACAGCTAAACATGAACTGCCTAAGACTATAACCCCAGTAATACGAAAATTAATATTGAATGAGTTTGTTGCAGCATTTAACAGTGCTGATTATGAAGCACTATACAATCTGTTTGGACCAGTTGCCAAAGCTCAAATTTCTAAAGAACAATCAGACGATGAGTTCAAAAAACTGGTTAAATTTATGCACTCAGTAGAGAGAGGGGCCTATACACATTCAGAATTTTTGGATTATAGAGGTAATACAACTATTTATACCATGAATTATTCAGTTAAATTGTCAGACAAGTGTGAATTTGGAACTAACGGTATTCTAAAAATTACTATAGCAGTTCAAGGCACTGAGTATCAAATATATGGCATTCACCTCAACGCAGAATAGATGCATAACCCTTCGCTGCAACGGACCGCTGGGGGCGGCTTCGCCTTAAACCCCAGTCCCCTCGGCTTCGCCTCGGCGGCCCCTGAGCTCAACCGTTATAAGTCTTCGAAATTTTAAAGGAATAATTAATTATGCTATTTGTTGTTCGCTTTACTGACAAACCTGACACCTTTTCGATTCGTGAACAAAATCTTCAAGCTCATATCGACTGGTTAGATAAAAGGCGAAATTCCGTTCTTGTTGCAGGTTCTTTAAGAGATGAACCAGATTCAAATCCTGTTGGAGCATTTTGGGTCGTAGAAGCTGAGGATAAGAATACAGTTCATGAAATTTACCAATCTGATCCATTCTGGACCAGTGGTATGCGAGAGAAAGTAGAAGTTTATCTTTGGGGAAAAGCATTTGATGAAAAGGTATTGGTTTGATTAATAGACTTATAACCAGTCGTTGCAGCGGACCTCAAGCGGCAAGCCGCTTGTTCCCTCGCTACGCTCGGAGGCCCCTGAACTCCCCCGTTACATTTCAATTCCAATAGATACGCGATAAATGAATTGTGTTTAAAAAAAGAAAAAAAATTAAAGCCCCGCTCCGACTTAGACGCTTTTTGCGAAAATGTGTAAAAGAAAAGAAACAGACTTCTTT
This sequence comes from Desulfobacteraceae bacterium, assembly GCA_033851995.1. Lineage (GTDB taxonomy): Bacteria > Desulfobacterota > Desulfobacteria > Desulfobacterales > Desulfobacteraceae > Desulfobacula. Next base: position 60,104 of record JAWSVI010000008.1, read on the forward strand.
TGTTTTAGCTGTAAGTTATTCGAAAATCATTTCCGCGATTATAATGATTGGTGTTGGCATCCTGATAATATTTGTTCCTATAGAAGCAGAAGGTAAGCTGGAGATAGCCACAAAAATAATCAAAATTCTTAATTTCATATTGTTATTATTTTTATCTGTCACCAATGCTTTTGACAGAATCAGTGATTCAAAAAAATTTTATAAACAGATGCTTATTTCCTCAACTAAGGATTGATGAGCTCAAAATTTTGAAATGTAACAAGTCGTTGCAGCGGACCGCAAGGAGCGGCTTTCCTAAAATTTGGGGGCAACTTTGAAACAATGTCACTCGTAAGTAAATTTACTGGAAACCTTGTCCCCTTCGCTTCGCTCCGGCGGCCCCTGAACTCCAACGTTATCTTCACAATGCAAAATAGAGGTGAACATGGTCACATGTTATTTAAAGTATGTAATTGATCCCTATAAATTAACAGAATTTGAAAAATACTCTAAAATGTGGATTCCGTTAGTGAATAAACTTGGGGGAAATCATCATGGTTACTTTCTTCCTCATGAGGGAGCAAGCAATATTGCCGTTGCTCTTTTTAGTTTTCCAAGTCTGGCCGCATATGAAAAGTACAGGGAAGAAATGTCCCAAGACTTAGAGTGTCAAAAGGCATTTGAATATGCAGAGAAAACTCGGTGCATTGTTAGCTATGAACGAAGTTTTATGAAACCAATTTTTGAATAAAAGGCAAATCAAGATAACACGTCGTTGCAGCG
>JAWSVI010000073.1:0-604 GCA_033851995.1 Desulfobacteraceae bacterium
TACATTAAGCCTGGAGGCAGACAAACCCATTTTAAATGATGAGTAAAACTCTAAAGAAACATACACAACTTCCCGACAAACCGGATGCAAGCCCGACAGTGGGTGATATCTTCCGCAAATTCGGAGAACAGTTCAGGGCAAATCATCGCCTGCATCCAAGGCAGCACAAGGTGATGTACGATATCGAGCACTGCCGGGGGCCTGAGTTTGGCAGCCACTGGCAGGTCTGTGATACCTGCGGTCACCTGGAAAAAGGATATAATTCGTGCAGGAACCGTCACTGCCCAGGCTGCAACACCATCTCACAAAAGAAATGGGTTGAAGCCAGGATCAATGATCTTTTGCCGGTATCCTATCATCACAGTGTCTTTACCCTGCCCCATGTGTTCAATCCCCTATGCAGGTATAACAGGCAGGTGATGTATGATCTGTTATTTGAGTGTTCTTCCCAGACACTGGTGACCTTTGGACAGGACCCCAAAAGGCTGGGTGCCACCATCGGATTTTACGGTATTTTGCATACCTGGGGCGGCAAGCTGTGGCCGCATCCCCATGTGCACTATATTGTTACAGCCGGAGGCATCGATAGTAACGGCCAATGGGT
>JAWSVI010000009.1:0-120760 GCA_033851995.1 Desulfobacteraceae bacterium
GGTTTTTAGTGTTCGTGTTATTCCATAATAGATTAAAAGCACGCCCACAATACAATTCAAGATTTGTACGACCATATCTGGTATGTTTGATTTTAGAAGAGATAATATCAGCATGGTCAATGTTAAAAAAAGGAATGTGGATAAACCGGTACCGATTCCAAATATAACCAGCTCTTTTCTTTTGTAATTTTTTTCAATGGCCTTTGCAGAAAATACGCTGCTCCAGAAGATAATGGTTAATGGGCTGGAAATGGTTAATATAAAACAGCTTGTAAAGCTTTTGATCGGAGTCCATTTGATAGAACTGATTTGGGCAGCGTCATTGATAAATACAAATCCTTTGTAGAAAATCATCATACCGAACAATATGAGTATTATCGAGCTGATTATTCCAAAAATCGTTTTTATTTTATCTTTCTGGAGTAATCTGCCAATACCGATGAGTGATAAAATAATATATAAATAATCAACCATTGTGACTGCAAGAATGGCAAAAAGGCTGTTTGTGTAATTGCTGTCAATGGTAATGCCAAGGATATAAAAAAATACCGGTCCTAAGGCCAATTGAAGAAATAAACCTGTTAACAGTCCGTTTAGCATTGGTTTTATTAAGTGTTTCATAGTAATAAGTATGATATACGATTTATTAAAAGCAAAGAATAGACCTTTTAAGTTTAATGGTTGGATCTCATTAATAAATTAAGGAATATTGAATAATGAACGCTAAAATTGAAAGCCCGCTCGATAATATCAATATGAAAATTATCCGGGAACTTCAGCTAAATGCACGATCTACTTTCAGTGAAATCGGCAGGAGAGTAGGGTTGTCATCTCCAGCTGTGGCAGAACGCGTTTATAAAATGGAAGAATCTGAAATTATAAATGGATACCATGCGGATATAAACGCCAATATATTTGACCATAACATTATGGCATTTATCACACTAACAACCCATTCTGATAAGTATCAAAAAATTTATTCCTTTGCTGAAAAGCAAAAAGAGATACTTGAATGCCACCATATAAGCGGGAATGAGTCTCTGATGCTGAAAGTTGTTTCAAGCTCAATATCCCAATTGGACAGTATGGTTGAGCAACTGGGTAAATTCGGTGAGACTAAAACTTCGATTGTGTTATCATCGCCTGTTAAAAAAAAGCTGATCGAGCCTGTTTGACAATTCAGCCCAAAAAAAAGTCAAAACCCCTGAAAAAATTAGTGCAAATAAATTTTTTCAGGGGTTTTTATTTGATGTAAAAATTATAAATAAATAGCGTCTATGATGTTTTCCCTCTTGGAAGAACCAGGTTGAGAAAAACGCCTAATATGCCGGCAAGCCCAATACCCTGGAGTTGAAACTGGCCTGCAGAAAAGCTCATCCCGCCAATGCCGAAAATCAGGATCAGGGCAACAATAGCAAGGTTTCTGGCTTCTAAAAGATCATCGCCGGAGCGGACCAGGGTGTTGAGGCCCACGACCATGATGGCACCAAATAAAAGGAGCATTATGCCGCCCATGACCGGTCCGGGGATGGTCTGGAGAACTGCTCCCAGTTTTCCCACAAAAGCAAGAAGGATAGCAGCAATAGAGGCCCAGGTCATGATGGCCGGGTTAAAAACCTTGGTCAGGGCAACAGCGCCGGTGACCTCAGAATATGTGGTGTTTGGCGGTCCGCCCAGAAAAGAGGCGATAGAGGTGGCCACACCATCTCCGAGCATGGTGTTCTGAATACCAGGTTCTTTGAGGTAATCTTTTCCTGTAACCCCGCTGATGGCAACCACATCTCCGAAGTGTTCAATGGCAGGGGCAATGGCAATGGGTACGATATAGAATATGGCCTGCAGGTTCCATTCCGGCATGACGAATGCGGGAATTGCAAACCAGGCTGCTTTTGAAATGCCGGAAAAATCAACAAATCCAAAAAACAGGGACAGAATGTATCCCACGGCAATTCCGCATAGAATCGGGATCAGTTTAAACAACCCTTTTCCAAGGATGGAAACTAAAATAGTGGTGGCCAGCGCGCTCAGGCCAACGATCATGGCCTGGGTCTGATTAAAAAGAACCACCGCACCGTCTCCGGTTTTTCCCATGGTCATGAATACGGCAACCGGAGCAAGGATCAGTCCGATTACCATAATAACCGGACCGGTTACAACAGGAGGAAGGATGCGTTGAATCATGCCTGTTCCACCTATCCGAACCATGAAGCTCAGCAGAATATACACTACGCCTGCAGCAGCAAGGCCGCACATGGTTCCGGGAATTCCCCAGGTTTGTACCCCGTAAATGATCGGAGCAATAAAGGCAAACGAAGAGGCCAGAAAGACCGGGACTTTACCTTTGGTGATGATCTGGAAGACCAGGGTGCCGAGACCGGCTGTAAAAAGAGCAACGTTCGGGTTGAGCCCGGTCAGAAGCGGGACGAGAACCAGGGCGCCAAATGCTACAAAAAGCATCTGCGCACCTAAAAAACAATCTTTTACCTGGAAATTGTACTCAGTTGAAGATGGGTTGGAATCAGACATGTTTGCTTTTCACCTCATTAATTTAAGTTTTAAATTTTATTTTGTGCCGAAAATCTTATCTCCGGCATCCCCCAGACCTGGAAGAATATAGCCGACATCATTCAGGCATTCATCTACGCCGGCTACATAGATTTCTACATCCGGGTGCTTTTCTTTTACCTTTGCAATGCCCTCGGGTGCTGCAACCAGAAATAGCCCTTTAATGGTTTTACACCCTGATTTTTTCAGCAGGTCAATGGTTGCCAGCAGTGTGCCGCCGGTGGCCAGCATGGGGTCCAGGATCAGGGCGATCCTCTCTTCCATGGCACTGGCTGTTTTTACATAATACTGCACAGGCTGCAGGGTTTCTTCATTCCTGTAAAACCCTACTACACTTACCTTTGCCGAAGGGATCAGATCAAACACCCCATCCATCATGCCTAACCCTGCCCTCAAAATTGGAACTATTGTTATTTTTTTACCTTTTATTTTCTCGATTTCAACTTTACCGGCCCAGCCTTCAATAACTTTTTTTTCTGTGGCCAGGTCTTTGGTTGCCTCGTAGGTTAAAAGGCGTGCAACTTCAGAGGACAAGTCCCTGAAGTCTTTTGTGCTGATGTCTTTTTGGCGCATTAACCCCAGTTTGTGTTTGATCAGCGGGTGATCTGCAACAAATACGGACATGGTGCCTCCTTTATGTCATTTACATAATTTATAAAATAATATTTTGAAAGTATTAGAAAGCGTTTTGCGCGTCAAGCAAATTAGGTCCAAAATAACTCTTATATTGAAATAAATTAGTATTTGTGCACAATAGAACAAATGATTAAATCCCCTTACATAACCGTTGCCGTAACCCTGCCTGTTATGAATACCTATACTTACAGCATGCCGGAGCATTTAAAAAAAATGTGTGCACCCGGAATGAGAGTCTTGGTCCCGTTTGGACGAAGACGGGTAACTGGATACATTATCAGTGAAAAAAAGCAGTGTAAGGGTTTCAAAGCAAAGAAAATTCTGGATGTCCTGGATGATCATTCACTGTTTCCTGAATCCCAGATTCGGTTTTTTAAATGGATATCCGAGTATTATATTCATCCGATGGGGGAGGTGATAAAATCCGCACTTCCTTCAGGGCTTGACCGACATGATGTGTTGTGTGTCTTTGTAGAAGAAAAGGGCCGTAAAATACTGGGGAACGGGTCTCTTTCTGCCGGGGAAGAAATGGTTCTGGAATATGTGGCAGGCCGTAAAAGCTGTCCTATGAAACAGCTTTTAAAAGCACATCCAGGTGTGTCTGCTTTGGTTCGGAAAATGGAAAAAAAAGATTTGATCATGGTCTCTGCAGTCCTGAAAAAGGATGGGGTGAAAATCAAAAATGAAAAATTTATCACTCCGGGTACAGGAGAGCCAACTCCCATACGGATGTCAAAAAAAAGGTTGAAAATACTTTCCATCGTCAAAGATAAAAAAGAAATCTCATTGACCGGGCTGAAAGCAGATGTGCCCACGGCTTCGACTTTAATTAAACCACTTGCACAGGCCGGATATGTCAAAATTACAGAACGCCAGGTATTCAGGGACCCGCTGGGGGAACCTGTGGAACCGGATACCCCGCCTATGCTTACGCAGGAGCAGGCGGGTGTGGTCGATCGGGTGCTCCTTAAAATGGATAAAGGCTATAGCCCCTACCTGTTATCCGGGGTCACCGGCTCTGGCAAAACAGAAGTGTATATGCGCCTGGTGCAGGATGTGGTTAAAAATGACAAAAGGGCAATCGTTCTGGTTCCGGAAATTTCCCTTATCTCACAAACTGAAAGGCGTTTCAGAGCCCGTTTCGGTAATAAGATAGCAGTCATTCACTCATCATTGACAAAAGGCGAGCTTCTTGACCAGTGGAGAAAAATTGCATTGAATAAAGTGGATATTGTCATTGGTGCCCGGTCATGCATTTTTGCACCTTTTGAAAATATCGGCCTGATTATTGTGGATGAAGAACATGATTCATCGTACAAGCAGGAAACAGGTCTTCGGTATAATGCGCGGGACCTTGCAGTGGTGCGCGCCAAGCAGAATAACTGTCCTGTGATACTGGGATCGGCAACCCCGTCGGTGCAGTCCTACCAGAATGTGTCAATGGGGCGTTTTAAAGAATTAAAACTGCACAAAAGAGTTAATCAATACCCTTTACCGGAAATTTCCCTTGTGGATCTTAAAAAATATCAGGATGCCAAGGGATTTGATCGAATCATCACCCCGAAACTTGCCTTGCAGATCCGCAAGTGCCTTGATTCAGGAAATCAGGCCCTGATATTTTTAAACCGGCGAGGGTATGCGACATCCCCAGTGTGCCGGGATTGCGGCAAATCTCTGCACTGCCGGTATTGTGATGTTACCCTGACGTTTCATAAAGGATACAACGAATACCGGTGTCACCTTTGCGGAGACAAAAGAAATGTGAATGTTCGATGCCCGTCGTGTAAATCATCAAAAATAAGACCTCTGGGATTTGGTACGGAACGGGTGGAAACCATAATGAAGGACCTGTTTCCTGATGCACGGATTGCAAGGATGGATCAGGACACCACTTCTGCCAAAGGTGCTACGGTAAGAATTTTAAAAAACATCCGGAACCGGAATGTGGATATTGTGGTGGGAACCCAGATGCTGGCCAAAGGACATGACTTCCCTTCTATTACGCTGGTAGGAGTGGTGTGCGCAGACCTGTCTTTGAACCTGCCGGATTTCAGGGCCGGCGAACGGACATTTCAGTTGCTGGCCCAGGTGGCGGGCCGGGCAGGCCGGGGGGACACCCCGGGGAAAGTTATTATGCAGACCTATAACCCGGAGCATTTTATTATTGAAGCCTCAAGAAAACAGGATTTTAGAGAGTTTTTCCAAAACGAGGCCCCATTTAGAAAGGCGCTGATGTATCCGCCGTTTTCCAGAATGATTCAACTTAAGATTTCAGGAGGCAAAAAACCAAGGGTGGAACGGTTTGCTTTGAGCGTATCCGAAGTGCTTCAAGCGTTTTTGGAAGAAGAGGGGAATCAGACGCATCCTGTTCAGATCCTGGGACCGATTGAAGCTGCAATCGGAAAAATTTCATCCATGTTCAGGTGGCAGATCTTGCTGAAAAGTCCATCTTCCGCTCTTTTGAATCGAATGGTTTCCACTATGATGGATCATCCAAAAACAGCTTCTCGCTCGGGTATCCGTCTGGTTATAGATGTTGATCCCTATTTTCTGATGTAGTTATTAAATATACAATTTGTTGAAAAACAGATAAGGCCCCAAATTATCGTAATGTTCATCTGTTGTGAATTCCGCGCTCAGATATTTGCCGTTTTTCGCCTTGACCACCACCTCTTTTTTTACAGTGGATTGTTTGGCATCATCTAAAACAAATTCAAGGAAAAGCTTGAGTCCGGGCAAAATATTCTGCTCGATATTGGTTTTAAGCATGATGCCTTTGCTGTTCAGTTTCTTGATGATCATCTTTCCGCTGCATTTGATCTGCCCTTTTGAAATAAAGGTTCCTAACAGTTGGGTTTTCTGGATGGTTTCGACCATTTTTTCCAGTGTGACCATGTAGGTATGTCCGCACCGGCACTTGCAATTCACCTTGGTGATCCGTTTTCTTATATTGTATTCCGAAAGCTGCATGGTTTTTTGACGGTTGCACTCAGGGCAGGCAAACCTGGCAGTATCAAGACTGTCTATTAAAATTCTCTGGTCCATTTTAGGTAACTCCTGTTCTTTTATTTGCGTATGGCCGTAAAGGCCGCCCTTGACAATTAATCAATACATATTGTGTGCCAGGAATAAATAATTTTGCTTGATCTATTTGAATTTATTAATTATATTTAAAAATAAATTTTGTACTTGTTTAAAGTTGACAGCCGGTATATTCTTATTTCACATGTAGTGTTTTTATTTAATCAAATTTATTATATTTAACTATTTGCAACAGAGGCGGCACCATGACTCAACCCGATTTTGAACTTTTTAAGGAATTAAATCCTGATACGCTGCAAAGAAAATTTCTCAATTCCCTGCTGAAGATTCAGAATGTCCAAAGAGGATCAATATGGATTAAAAAAGAAAATATTTACCAGTGTATAGAGGCTGCAGGCACCGAAGCTGACCAGATTAAAGGGGTTTCGCTGGATGCCCGTCATCCAAGTATTGTGGGCTGGGTAATAGAAAACCAGAAGATGACCATAGCAGAAACCAAAAGTGACCGGCGCCACTATAAAGAAGTGGAAGATGAATTTGATATCAAAAGCAGTATGATTTTATGCTTTCCTCTTTTTTACAGGGAAAAAAAGGTTTACGGGGCAGTTCAGATAATTGACACAACCCCTGAAAAAAGCCGCCTGAACCTTGATAAAAGCTATCTGGAGCAATTGCAGAGCCTGGTTGATATCTGCTCCATCGCGTTGAGCAATGCTATTTTGTATTCCAAAGAAAAAAAGAAAACCCAGACCCTGAAGACCGCCTTAAAAGAAAACAGAGACGAAACCGTCATTGTCGGGCAGAGCCCGAGTTTTCAAAAATGCATTGACCTGGTGAAAAGTTATGCTGAGACTGAATTTCATGTATTGATTACTGGTGAAAGCGGTACGGGTAAAGAATTAATTGCAGAAAGGATTCATAAATCCAGTGTGCGCAAAAACAAGCCCTTTCTGGTCCAGAACTGCAGTGCCATTCCTGAAACACTTTTGGAAAGTGAGTTGTTTGGTTACAAAAAAGGTGCATTTACCGGGGCATCCAAAGATAAGATGGGGTTGTTTGAAGCAGCCAACGGCGGTACGGTTTTTTTGGATGAAATCGGGGATATGCCCATGAGCACACAGGCCAGCCTGCTCCGGATTCTCCAGAAAAATGAAATAAAGCCTCTTGGCGAAACCCAATCCAGAAATATCGATGTCCGGATCGTTGCTGCAACCAATAAAGATATTAAACAGATGATCGCAGAAAATTCTTTTCGACAGGATCTTTTTTATCGTCTGTCTGTTCTTCCGGTTCATCTCCCTCCGCTTCGAGACAGGCGCGAAGATATCCCGCTTTTGATTAATCATTTCCTGGAAAAAGAGTCCCTCAAGGCAGGCGTTCTGGAAAAGAAAATAGCTTTAGAAGCCCTGCATTCCCTTTCTTCCTATTCCTGGCCCGGTAATATCAGGGAGCTTGAGAACCTGATCCGTTATCTCATGGTAACTGCAGAAGATGAATATATCGAACTGCTGAATATCCCGCTTCATGTCAGAAATCAGGGGGCAAATATCGACCCCTTTGCAGATCCGGGAGCAGCAGGGCAGAATGGAGCAAATGATTTTATTGCCAATCTGACGTCCATGTCCTGGCCGCAACTGGAAAAAGAGTATGTGATATCACTGCTGAAGAAAAACAATTGGAATATTACCTGGGCTGCCAAAATATCCGGTATCAATCGTTCAACCTTTGCCTCAAGAATGCGGAAACTGGGAATCAAAAGAGACCGTCAGGAATTCGAATAAGGAGACAACCATGCCGTATGTGAATATAAAAATCACCAGGGAAGGTGATGTGACTCCGGAAAAGAAAGCCCAATTGATCAAAGGGGTGACAAACCTGCTCAAAGATGTCCTTGGAAAAAACCCTGCCACAACAGTCGTTGTTATAGATGAAGTGGATACCGATAATTGGGGAATAGGCGGTCAAAGCGTTACAATGCTTCGGCAAAAGTAGATTGTTTTACAGGGAGTATGCGTATTTGCAAAGCATACTTAAGCACATGCCGACGACTATCAGCCGCAGATATTTGGGGTTGATTTTAAACAGGCATATTGAGCCGCCCCATGCACCCAGAAATTGCCCCGCCATCATCACGATACCCGCAGCCCATAGAATTTTTCCGGCAACCAGGAAGATAAACAAAGAAGCAATGTTGGTGGAAAAATTGAGGGTTTTGGCAATGGCAGTGGCATCTATCAGGCCATGTCCCCGTAGAGACACCCCGGACAGGGCAAAAAATGATCCTGTGCCCGGGCCGAACATCCCGTCATACCATCCGATCAAAGGTATGATAGACTTTTGATATATGTTGGCAGACATTTTGGGTTTGCCTTTGTTTACCAGTGGCTGTGGGGAAATCAGAAAATAGACGGCAATGCAGATCAGGACTGCTGGTATTATAAAATTTAAAACTTCAGTGTCTAAAAACTGGACAGCCACGGTGCCCATTAAAGAGCCGATAAATGCAGAGAGCATGAGATATTTAACATCCGGCCAGAGAACCTTTTTGGTTTTAAACATGACAAATGTGGCAGTTAATGTGCCTGTTGACCCTTGCAGTTTATTGGTGCCAAGGGCAACAAGTGGGGGAATTCCGCTTAAGATAAGTGCAGGAAGCGCAATGAGTCCGCCCCCGCCAGCCAGCGTGTCTATAAAACCCGCCGTAAATGCCGCGACAAATAAAAAAGATAGTATTTCTAATGTGATGCCTGAAATTTCCATAAGACAATAACTTCTATCAGGCGCTTTGCGTTGTGTAAAGGAATATGTTTTACGGGGAATAATTGGATTTCAAATGCCTGTTTTTTTAAAACAGTAAAAGTGGCTTTAAAAGAAACCCTAAATCATTCCCATCCGTACCCCTGTTACTGCGGCCTGGGTCCGGTCACTGACGTTGAGTTTATTAAATATATTTATTACATGGCTTTTCACTGTATGGGGGCTGATAAAAAGATGATGGCTGACTTCATTGTTGGTGTATCCTTGGGCAATAAGTTCCAGAATTTGTATTTCCCTGTCCGTGAGGGCTGTATCAAAGTTGTCAGGAGTCTCAAATGAATAAGACGTTTGTCCATGGCTGCTCTCACCAAAAGGGGAAAGTTGTGCTTCCAGCATTCTGATCTGTTCATCCTGTTCCCTTATGCGGTGCTTTAATCCGGCAGTATCTATTTTCAAAGACACGGAATCGACCAGCCGGCCTTTGCCATCAAGGATTGGATAAATCGCGCTCTCGTTCATGGGCTGCGGCCAGGTGAGGATAGAGCACGCAGCGGTAGCCCTCAAATAAAAATTTCATATGCCCGGGATGTTCATACCAGAGGGCATCGTCCCTGGCTGCGTTTATATAAGGAAAAAGAAAAGCTGTGTCCTGATCCGGCTTAAAGGAAAGGGACCAAACCTTTGTACTCCTGCTGTCGTCATCCGGGTGGGGACGATTAATATTTGAAACCATACAGTGAACGTCAGAATAGGATGTCAGCATCTCAATCGCCTTTTTTATCTTCTGTTATTTTTGTGTTTAGTCATCATATCCTAAATAATTTAAGATAAAACCCCCCAAATGGGTGATTCTTTAATTTTTTTTGCCTGATACAATACTGAAGTGAAGAACATTGAGGCTTGAATATGAGGAGGAAAATTATGAACAGGGAGCCATTCTCTGAGACAATGATCCGATTTCAGGACTGTGACCCTTTGGGCCATCTGAACAATGCAAGGTATCTGGATTATTTCATCAATGCCCGGGAAAACCATCTGGCAGACTGCTATGGACTGGATATCTATGACAAGCAGCGCCAAGACAGTACCAACTGGGTTATTGCCAAAACACAAATTGCTTTCCCGGCACCTGTTCATAAAGAATTTGATGCCAGGGTAAGGAATATCTTCCGGGAATCCTTAAAAATAAAACAACAGGAAAAATCACTGTAAAAGGAGATGCCTATGTTTAAAGGTGCAGAAATATTTGAAACCCATTATAATGACTATTGTCTGAAAATCAGCCAATGTGACTTTGAGGAAGCAGCAAAAATTCTCAAAGTTGAACTGAAAGGAAACGGTGTAAGCATACCCTTTATCAACCACAATTACCAAGTATCAGGAAAAGGAATTCAAGATGAGTCAGGCAGCCGCCCTGATTACGGCCTCTGTGTGATCCTTGCCAAATATCTCCTTTTATGTCCGAACCGGATCCATGAAGATCTCCGGTGGGCCTCTTTCAAGGATTTTAAAAAGGATGCAAGTTTCGTGAATGGTAATTTTTTTTCATCTGATACCGAGATGGCCGTTTTAAAACATTTTTCCGGAAACATCCAGGGGCTTATTCGGGCCGGTAAAAAACTGGGAGGCAGTCACCTGGACATTGGCGTGTCTTATGATGTGTCAATGAAGATTGATGTACTGCCTAGAATTTCTCTTTTAGTACTGTTCAACGACAGGGATAACCAGTTTGACGCGCAGTGCATGGTATTGTTTCAAAGACATTCAGAATTTTATCTGGATCCTGAATCCCTGGCCATGATCGGTGCGGGTCTTGCCAGGCATTTAATCCGGGCAGAAAAGGAAGCTCAATGAACTTTAAATATTTTTTTCAAAACAGGCCAGGAAACCCTCAGGAATATTCGGCCGTTGCTGTGAAATAATGGTTTCAAATTTTCTGGTTGAGCTGAAATCAAATCGTTTGAATTCTATTAGGCCAAATAGTCATCGTTCAATACATTTCAGTTCATGTTTCTCCATATTCCAATAAAGGCATCTTTATGAACCGCAAGGCACACACGTGGACTGATCGCATAGTTCTCCGATGCTTCAATCAACTCAATGGCTTTGTCAAAGGTTATTTTCTTTGGCATCATCTTTTTGACATTGGCAAGCATGGTTTCACCGATATCAGTGCCTTTTAATGAGCCTTTTGCTGTATCCATTAAGGAAAATGCAAGTTTCAACTGTTCGCAGATTTTACCTGTTGTATATTCATTGATTGTTGCCATAGCCATTCCTCTTTAGGTTGTTATCATGTTTTCCTGATCGCTTTATAAACATTAAAACACGTTTCGACTGTGGCCACATCACCCATTCGGGGGGTTAAACGATTTTTTTTGTTTTTTCTGCCGCTTTTTTTATCATCCGGAGCATTATTTTGCGGATTTCTCCACTGAAAAATCTGATCAGGAGCCAATACAAACCAAAACTTATTTTGGTTAAAAAACTGGTGCACAATACCCGGGTTTCGGTGCTGAGCCGTATTTTATTTTTACCTGATTTTTCGAGTTTGAAATTCCAGGCGGCCTTTATCCTTGCTGAAATGGTATTTTGTATGAATGCTTCATGGCTGGGGATGGGTTCTATTTTTGTTCTTGCCCAAAATCCAATCAGATACTCGTTAGGCTTATTTTCTCCAAGATGGGTGAATCCCATATCAGAGACAAATCCCTGCAAATCCATTTTTCTGGTTGGCAGCCCCCTTATTTTAAACAGCAGGTGAATCAGGCGGGATTTAGAAAAATCTATGGTCGTAGAGGTATTATATACGGTTTCAATTGAGCTGTTGATGTCAATCTCATGGTATTCGCTAAACGTGTATTCCGGCAGGTATTTGTCTAATAGTTCGCCATGAAGCATATTATAAAGCCTTATACTTATGAGGTTATAAAAGTTCTGAAAGATGTTTGACTGATATTTCTTTTTCCTGTTTTAAAGCCCCTCCTCTTAGCTGCATAACACATCCCGGGCATTCTGTGACCAGAAGATCGGCATTGGATTGTTTCACATCTCTCAGTTTTCTTTTTAAAATTTCTTTGGAGACAGAGGGGAAATTAGCAGAAAAACTGCCGCCAAACCCACAGCATGTTTCTTCTTCGCTGGTTTTTATATACTGGTGCCCGGATGCTTCAATGATTTGGTGAGGTTCATTCCTGATACCAAGTCCCCGGCACAGGTGACATGGAGAATGGAATGCGATCTTCTTCCGGTCAGGTGAAGGTATGAAATCATCCATCCCGGCAACGCTGCTTAAAAATTGGCTGAACGGCATAACTTTTTGTGCAAAATTGAAAGCATCAATTTTGGCATATCCTTCTGCCAGGCCCGGTACACTGTTTTTCAGGTGTGATGCACATGAGGCACAAAGGGTCACGATATAGTCTGCTTCACTTTTTTTAAAAGCTTTAATATTCTGGAGGGCTACGCTTACTGCTGCATCCTTTTCACCCATCATCAGGGCCGGAAGTCCGCAGCAGGACTGTTCCATAGGAAATTCAACATTTGTTTTTACTTTTGTAAACACCGTCATGGCACTTTCCAGTTGTTCCGGATAGACAAAATCCTGGAGGCATCCTGAAAACAGTGCAATTTTAAAACGTGGTTTTTTAACGGGTTTGTAAAAGGCGTTGAATGTATCTCTGAAGGGAGTTTTGGCAATTTTTGGAAGTACCCTGAAATTGTGCTCTTTAGAAAGGATCATGGGAAGGTGCCTTAAATAAGGCGTCCCCCCTGTCACAGGTTTTTGTGCAACACTGGCAGTTCGAAGCAGTGTATGAAACAGTTTGCGGCTTTTGAGAACCCGTGCCAGAAGCAGGCTTTTCAGGGGGTGGCCATCTTCATCCTGAATTTTAGCATGGATTTCCTTGATCAGGTTGGGCAGTTCAATCCCGCCGGCACATACGGCTTTACATGCACCGCAATTGGTACAATTCTGAACCAGGTGCCGGGCATGTTCTTTTCCATGGAAAAAATAGGTGGTGATCAAGCCTATGGCACCGATATAGATATGCCCCATCTGGTGGCCGCCAACCATCCGGTATACCGGGCAGACATTTGCACAGGCCCCGCATCGGATGCACTGCAGTACTTGGGCAAATGTCGAGTCTTTGGCAATTCGGGTTCTTCCGTTATCAAGAAACACAATATGCATTTCCCGTTTTCCAGTTTTTGCAGTCTTGCATTCAGACGGGCCTGTGATCCATGTGACATAGGAAGTAATCCCCTGTCCGGTGGCGTTTCGGGGCAGTATTCGGTTAATGGAAAGGGCGTCACTGATGGACGGCAGCAGCTTGTCAAGCCCCACCAGTGATACACTGACCTTTGGAAGTGTAGTGACCAGTCTGGCATTTCCTTCATTGGTGATAATACCCAATGTGCCGGTGTCGGCCACCGCATAATTGGCACCCGTGATGCCCATATCCGCTTCAATATATTTTTCGCGAAGCTCTCTTCTGGCAACCTTTACAAGCTTTTCGATTTCCGAGTCCTGGGTTTCTCCGGTGACATCTGAAAACAGATCTGCCACCTGATAGCGGGAAAGATGAATAGCCGGCATCACCATGTGGGAAGGGCCTTCATGCCTGAGCTGGACAATCCATTCTCCAAGATCTGTCTCTGTTACCTCAAGGCCCTTATTTTCCAGGCAGTGGTTCAGGTAAATTTCTTCTGCTGTCATGGATTTGGATTTGGCAATTGTTTTTGAGCCGTTTTTTTCAGCAATTCCGGCAATGATCTGGTTTGCATCGTCAGCCGTTTCCGCCAAATGAACATGAACCCCGTTTTTCTGAGCGTTTGATTTGAACTGCTCAAAAAGCGGGGCTAAATTTTTTATCGCATTGGACTTTATGGCTGCAACTTCCCTTATGATACTGTCCACATCCATTCCGGAAAATGCATTTTCTCTTGAAGTGCGGTAGGCAACGGCAAAATTGTCCATGGCTGTCCGGAGAAAATTATTGCCAAGGGCATGATCAACCCTGTTTTTGTATTCTTTAAATTTCTCTTCTTCTCTCATTATCAATCTTCCACCAGCATGATATGCAGCTCCAGAGGGCCATGGACACCTAACGCCAGAACCCGTTCAATATCTGCTGTCCTGCTGGCACCGGTAATAAAGGCCGTATAAGACGACGGGTTTTTAGTGAGGGCACTGAGTTCCTCAGACATGGCAAGTGCGCTTTGTCTGAGCCTGGATTTGGGCAGCAGGGCAACATGGATCTCACACAGCATGGTGGCGAGTCTTGTGTCTTCGGAGTTTGAATTCAGAACAAGCGTGCCGGTTTCTGCAATCCCGTAATCAACAATGGTAAACCCGACGTCAATACCTCCCGCATGGTTTCTAAGATCTCTATCTATCAGTTTTATTCCATTGTCTAAACTCAGTTTTTCAAAGGTTTTAAAGTCCTTTTCATCGAGGTTTGGTGCACAGATAATCCGTTTGGATGTATCTGTGCTCTTAGCCCTGATGAGGTCTTCACGGGGGGGCTTTTTCAGGCAGATATCAATGATTTTCTCAAATACTTCATTCATACCAGTCGTTTCATGGATCATGGCTGACACAAGGGCCGCCTTTTCCATAAACTGTGCCGGCATCTCTTTGTTGGTCTCCATGGTAAAACCTATCGAGGCCATGCCTTAAAAAATAGAACATGGCATAACCATTTCCCATTTGATTTTTTTATTGGATGTCTTGAATTTGACTTTTTTTGCGTTTTTTAATTTTATCTGGATACTTGTTTAAAATGAAAGGTTATTTGATGTCAATGAAATAATTTCAGGAGGTTAGATGATCCATTTCATTTTAAATCTTGCTTTCCTCAACATGAAAAGAAATTTCAGCTCCGGTAACCTCACTTCTGGCAGTATGGAGAAAAGAGACCATCCATACCCCCTGGATGAAGAGTATCATCCAGGGGGTCCAGATGCTTTGGAGACCGTTCAGCAGGTTAGGAGCCGGGGAAGCATCCGGGAAAAAAGCTGCGATTGCAGCAGCATAAGCCACTGTAACCAGGGACATGAGCTGGTAAGGGGTGATTTTGAGGCTGCCCCGGAAATCTGCCCGGAGAAACTCTGAGGCGAACCGCCAGAACTGTGTGATCAGAAGGGACTCCAGCAGTGCAAGGAAAAAATACCCGTTTAGAAACAGCCAGGTACCTAAAAGTCCTGAGGCACAATACAGCGAAGCTGTGATGATCTGGATGGGAAGAATTTTCTCGCCTGCAAGGCCTGATGCATAAGATATTTTTTTGGTATCTCCTTTAAAGGTCAGGTAAAATTTTGAAAAAAGTTTTTGTACTAACGGGGAACACTGGCTTAGCGGTTTGCCATAACAGCATCCAAAGCTGATACAGGCAAGCCTTCCAAGACCTTCACCAAATGCATAGGCCACAGAGATGCCAGCAAGGAACACGCTGATGGAAACCTGGAATCCAATTAACTGCCCCAGGGTGTGATTGATGATCAGCACCACCCATGGTGCACAAATGGTTCCAGCAAATACAGCGCCTCCTACGGTTAACGTGCCGCTTTTTTTTTCAACAATCCGGGCAATGATTTTTGAGGCCGGTAGGCAGATGGCTAAAATGGATGCAACCAAAGCGCACAATCCTATGGATGGTATGCTGACCGATGCACTCAGGATAAGAAATACAACAACGGCAAAGGTATAGGCGTTGGCGCATAAAAACCCGTAGTATGTCAGGTTCAGGCCTTTCCATTTCCCATGGGCGGTTTTCTGCTTAGGTACAACGGCCATAAACTGCCAGTTTTCGTTGGGAAGTGTTTTAAAACCCCAGAAAATCATCATGATATTTAACAGGGCGATAAAAATTATAAAGATGAAGGGATTGGATAAGATCTGGAGCATTAATTTTTTATTCCTATACTTTCTCTTACTTTTATATCTGTTTCCACCATGGGTTTCCCAAATCCGGATGTAAAACGGCTTTGAACATTCTGCTTTCGGCAGTTTTCCAGAAGATCATTTGAGAACCGGATTTTGTCTTTTTGAAAAATAATAATAGTTGTAGAACTTCCGGGCCTGAAAAGGCTTTTGGGCTGACCTTTTTGGATAAAATCGCCCTTTTTAATATTCTTTGGAAAGTCATATCGGATATCTGAATAGGCCTGTACAATTTTGCCAATCATGAGCGCAACAATTTCCACCATGGCAACAAGGCCGATTTTGCTCCCGCCTTCCACATCCGTATCAATAATGGTGACCACCCTTCGGTTTTTAGAATAGGGGGTAACTGACTGAACAACCGCCCCTGGATTGCAGGAATGAAATTTACCATTGATTTCATAGATGTCCGTCACTCTGCCGGACACCGGGGAATGGTTATAATGGTACTTGTCCGGGGTGAGCCTGAAAACAGCATAATCCCCATTTTTGAACATATTCAGCCACTGGTTTTTATCCGGGCCGATCAATTCGGTGTAAGTGAACAGTTTTTCTTTAATAAATAAATCGGTTTTTTTGCTGAAAGAGCCGGGCAGTAAACGGGAATCAGCAGGAGAGACAATAATATCCATGTTGTCTTCCATTGGCCGGCACTTCCAGTAGCAGATCCTGCGTTCAAAGATCTTGCGGTAGGTATCGTAATCTTCTAACGAACCATGTATTTCGGTGGTGTTGATTTTTAGATGGGAAAGCAGGCGCTGTGGGGATCCGGAGAGTTTTTTCAGGGGAAAATCATAATTCATATACCCCAGCAGCGCAGAGGTCCGGGCAGATAAAAGAAGGTTAAAGGCAAACGGGGCTTTCTCCCGAAGGCTTGAATAGATGGTCTGGATCGTTCTGTCAAAAAATAGGTCTTCTGTTTTTACTGTTTGAGTCTTTCGGTCAATGTATTGATGTGCACTCGAGTATTGATGGGCAGTTGAGATCATGGTTTTTCCGGTTGATTATTTTTTTTCAAAAGTTTTGTTTTTTTGATTTACATAAAGGATGAATCGTTTTAGATCCTTGAGTTTAATACAGTTGGCCTGAAACTGTTTTTGAGCCTGCTCAAAAAAGCTGAGAAGATCTTTTTCTCCCAGGATGCTTTTTATGGCTTCTTTATAGGAAGGATCGCGAAAATTGGCCCAGAGATCCATCTGATGAAATTCATTTTCCAGTTCTTTAAAACCTTCTGAGATTTGCTCTTCTCTCAGATCTTCAATGTAGAATTCTTCTGCTTTTCTGTTAAACTGGTCTCCCTTAAGCTTCATTGGGTGTTTTTTCTTTTCTGTTTTCATAATTCCGTTGACCAGTTTTCCTTCTGCAGATTGATTTTCGGGATCTTTTATCCTGAATTCAAGATCTGAAAGCATGCCGGAAAGGTTCAGGCTTTGGATCAGTTCTTTGCCGTCTTTTTTTATCATGCTGATAAGGGCGCTTTTATAGTCATCCATCCGAATCCGGGTATAGCCTTGGTATCTCCTGCTGTTACGCATTTTATTATGATGCGTCTTTGCGATCTGAGCCAGGATGCGTTTTAGAAAAATATTGGTGGTTCGGGTTTTGACAAAAAATGTCGGCAGGTTGATGGCACTGCAAAAAAATATCTGGCGCCTTTCGCTTTCAATATCCGGGGTGTCGGGTATGCTCGCATGTGTGATTTTTCCACTCAGGATATATTGGTATGCAAGGGATGTGATCAGGTTTTGAAGATCACTGGCTTGACCCATATCCGACATGATATTTTTAAAAATACTGTAATAGCGGTGTTCAAATCCACTGTATCCCATCTGGGAAAATTCTCTCAGCCGGACCAACTGGTACAAGGGCATTTTTTCATTGAAAATTCCCATGTGAGACAGATCCTGCTTTAACCGTTCTCCATTATTCGGTCTGCCGTCCAGGGATGGACTTTGGTCCGTGCTCATCAGTGATATGAAATAGTCGATAAGTCTGAAATCAGGGATATAATCCCCTTTTAATAAAAAACTTCGACTGATCAGACGATCCAGCCACAAAGGTCCGAATGGTGTAACCGGGCGGCCCAGGATACTGATTTTTGCTTTTTTTTTCCATCGTCTCCAGATCATCCGCAGGTGGGTATAATCCAGTTCGTGGGGCAGAAACCCCAGAATTTTTTCCGGATGGAAATCCTCAAAACACAGTCGGTAGGGTGATGCACTGTAAGTCCCGGGGAAAAGGCAGAGAAAATGTTCAGTGATTTTGATGACCAGATCCCCTATTTGCTTTTCATGAAAAGAATTGAACCGGGAGCTGGGCTCCTGTAAAAGGTTTCCAAGCTTTTTGCTTCCAAGGCTGATGTGCGTGCCGTTGTTCGCAAGACTTACATTGGAACTGTTGGGAAGGACCACCAGGTTGGAATTGATGATGCCGGCTTCTTTAAGTTTTGAAAGGCTGTTGATCTGGCTCCTGGAAAGCACCTTGTGGCACAGTTTCATATATTCAAATTTTTCCTGTCCCCTACTCCATCCTGAAAGGCATGGGCTCATGAACAGATAGCGGTAAAAGGTGTCTGAGATACTTTCGTTTAACTGTTTTTGCATCAGGGGAGGGGATGCGGAAAAAAAGATTCTTACTTTCTGACCATGTTCTTTTAAATGGAATTTTTTTTCAGCATAGGCCACCAGCAACTGGGTAAACAGGAAACGGATAAGGGTTTCCCTTGCCAGTTCCCGGCCCACACTTTCAGATGAAAGCGCACGGACAGGATGAAAAGAAAAGATTTCCGGAGAAGTGTTGTCATTGGAAAAATGGGCCATCATTTTTTCTCCGGTGATCCGGATAAACGGGTGGAAATTTAAGGCCCCTCCCAGTACATCTGCAAGCGAAAGCTTTAATAAATAGCTCACCGGTATACGGATGAATTCGTCCTCGTTTTTTGTAAAAAAGAAACGATCTGCATCACTGCGTGCATTGGATTTCGGATCGGTTTTATCTGATTTAAGATCTGATCTGAAAATATGGTTGGCATAGGTATTTAATGCTTTTTGGGGAAATCTGACCCAGGAATTTTCCCATACCTGGTTTTTTTTATCATCCAGATATTTTTCAAGGCCCAGCAGTTTTTTCCGGGAGGTGTCGCCTGAGGCAGCCCTCCGGATAAGATTTTTATAATAATTGGATTCTTCAATCGTGACAGCCAGATCCAGATCTTTTCGGTTCCCGATCACTACGGCCTGAAATTCGTTTTCAGCACCAGCCGATGTGTCTCTGTAAGAAAAAGGCAAAGACTCTATAAAAGATTCTGAAGAAGATGTGTCGATTTCCAGGGTCTGGATCAGAGTGGGAAGATCAAATGCGGGCTCTTTTTTTGGTAAGGAATCAAGTTTTTCTTTTCTAAAGCTTTCTTTTTTATGGATCATATAAAGGCCCTTTCATGCGTTTGAAAGTAGTTTGATTGGCCTTTTTATCCTATATTAATATTGGGAATGTGTTATGGCAGGACTAAGATTTGATTTGAATCTGCTGCTCAATATCTTTTAAAAATGATTCTAAAATGGTTTTAAGCCCTTTTTTCCATCCTGCGGCAATCTGTGCAGGCTCTGTCGAGATCAGGGCTTTTCTTTCCGTGTAAGTCTGGGTATGAATCTTTTCAAATGCCAACGCGTCTTCTCTTTGAATTTTTCTTTCAAGAGAAAAGCGGATTTCTATAACGGCTTCGGGTTTTTTTTCATCCTGCAGGTTCCCATACAAACGGGTGATTTTCCCGGACAGCCGGTAGGAGACGTCTTTTGGGATTTGGGTCACAGAAGGTGAAAAGTAGGGGGAGGCATAAAGCGTTTCTTTGATCTTGTCACTGATGAGTCTGGCCGGATAGGTAACAAATTCATTGTAAAAATCCGTGGTGTATTCATTTTCTGAAATTCGGTAAACAAAAGCATGGGAGTCGAATTCCGGTGAAATGATAAATTCTTTGACCAGGAGTGTGCTGCCCTGAGCGAGGAGAATGCCGGCAGCAGAAACCGGGGCATGGATATCCAGATCAAAATAGTTTTTGGTCACCGGCGGTTTTTGAAGGCCTGAACAACTGTAAAACCAAATGCAGAAAACCATCAGTATCAGTGTGATAAGCGGGGTTTGTTTTATCATGCGCTTCACTCTTTTTTCTCCGTATTCTTTTTTTGGGCATCCTCTTTTTTCGTATTGCCTTTTTGAGGCGGTTCTTCGAACAGCAGCCGTCCCGGATAGCGTTTAAGATCCTTGCTCATCTGTTTTAAATTTTCAGACGTGGTTTCAAGATTTTCAATAATCCGTTCAATTTTGTCAGAGTTGAGCCAAACAATATTTTCCATGAGGCTTGAAGTGTCAGAAAGACTTTTCATAAGACGGTCAAGGTTTGCGGATAAGCCTTCAAGCTTGGGAGCAAGTTCGGTTTCCAGTCCTGCTGTCATGTTTTTTGTGCTTCCGGCAGCTTTTTGAAAATCTTCAATGGCTTTGTTAAACGGGTCTTTGGATGTCTCTATCACACCCCTGAGCTGAGAAAAAGAGGCACGGGCATCATCCAGCAGCCCCTGAACCTTTGCCGAAGCCATGGCTGTGTTGACTTTTTTGTTGGTGTCTTTGAGTTCCTGAATCAAAGAAGCGACCAATGTAGAAATGGTTGCTATGTCAAAATCATTTGCTTTTTGATCCAGGGTTTTCAAAAGGGATTCGATGTCAAGGGTGATGCCTTTTAAGTTGATGGCTGCAAGGTTGTCAAGGATCTGGTTGATGGCATCCCCAAACTGTTTCATGCTGCTTTGCTGGGAAGGAATGTAAATGTGTCCCGGCGTCCAGTTTATTTTGAGCAGGTCGTCAGGCTTTTGGGGAGAGTAATCGGTTTCAAGATAGGCCGCCCCTGTAAGACCTTTAAAAGACAACCGGGCAATCAGGCCGTCATCTACAGCATTCTGGATTCTATCCCTGGCGGTTTCCCCGGTCTGGCCTAATGAAATACCGTCTTCCAGAGATATGATGACAAGAACATAATCCGATTTGGTCTGGTAAACCTGGGAAGCACTCTGGATGGATTTGACGGTGCCTATTTTGATGCCTTTGTATTTTACTTCAGAGCCGATGCTCAGCCCCTGGACGGATTCATTAAAGCAGGTTTCAGCCAAAAGTTCTTTTTTAAGAAATTCGCCTGCCCCAAAAATAATTAAAAAGGCTGCCCCAAGACCGAATGCAATAATGACGAACAATCCGAGTTTAAAAAAATTTGCTTTCTGGGTCATATCTTCCCTTTGTGCCTGTTATGAAATTAAAATATCCTTATTTTATGATGTGATTTCAGCTTTTGTCCGGTTGAAAAAGTTGTATACATATTCATTGTCTGTTGCCTGCTTTAACTGCTCTGGTGTGCCTGTGGCCACAATGCCTTTTGCCTGTTTTTCAAGCATGATGATTCGGTCGGAAATGGCTTCAATACTTGCAAGTTCGTGGGTGACAATCACAAAGGTGATTCCAAGGGAGGATGCCAGATTCCTTACCAGGTCATCAAGCTCTGCAGACGTGATGGGGTCAAGCCCTGCAGACGGCTCATCCAGAAATATAATGGATGGGTCAAGTGCCATGGCCCTTGCAAGGGCGGCCCTTTTCTTCATTCCACCGGACAGCTCTCCGGGCATGAGGTGTGCGCTTTTCTCAAGCCCGACCAGCTGAAGTTTTACATGGGCAATGTCCCTTATGGAAATCTTGTCCAGTCGGGTAAATTCCTTTAACGGCAATTGTACATTTTCCATCACACTCATGGACCCGAACAGGGCGCCGCTCTGAAATGCCACACCAATATTTTGAAGTATTCTGTTTTTATCTTTATGATCGGCTGATGATAAATCTTCTCCCATGATCATAATTTTGCCTGAAATGGGAGGTAAAAGTCCGATCATGTGTTTTAACAGCGTGCTTTTTCCGCATCCCGATCCCCCGATAATGACAAATATTTCCCCTTTGAATACGTCAAAATTAACATTTTCAATAATCGGGACATTGCCATACCCGGCAAAAAGATTTTCAACTTTTATGGCACACTGGTCGTGTTTCATATTCCAAGATAATAATAAATAATTGAAAAAATACCATCAAATACTGCAATCAGGATGATTCCAGTTACCACAGCGCGTGTGGTGCTCACCCCGACTGCTGAAGGCCCACTCTGGGTCTGATATCCTCGAATGCATCCTGTGGCAGCAATCAATATTCCGAAAACAAAGCATTTTACAAGCCCCCCTGCAAAATCATTCCAGGTCACAAAAGAGGCAATCTGGTTGTAATAGGCAATGACAGGATACCCCATGGAAGTGATCACCAGTGCTCCGCCCAGAATACCCACCAGATTTGAAAATATAGTCAAAAGAGGCGTGACTACCGTAGAGGCGATGACCCTTGGAACGATTAAAAACCGAACCGGGTCAAGCCCCATGACAGTTAATGCATCAATCTCTTCGTTGATCCGCATGGTCCCGATTTCGGCAGCAAACGCTGAGGCAGACCTTCCTGCCAGGACAATGGCGGTCATCAGGGGGCCAAGCTCTCTGACCATGGCAATTCCGATTAAATTGGCTACATAGAGTTCCGCACCGAACATCCGCATGGGGATAGCGGCCTGAAACGCCATGACCAGCCCCACAATAAAGCTGATCAGGGCGACAATACCCAATGCATCCACACCGGATCGTTCTGCAATTAAAAAGGTGTCTGCCCAACGGATACTGGTGGGATGCCTGAGACTGACACCCAGGGCCCACGTTATTTCTCCGATATAGGTGATAAACTCTTTGGTGTCGGACAAAAAATCTGAAAGGCTCTGGCCTCTGTTCTCAATAAATGAAAGTGGTTTTGGCTGGCCCTGTTCAATATCTGATTTTTTTGTTTTTTTTACAAGCTCCATAAGCCGGGCATATTCCTGAGAAAGCCCTTCTAACCGGATTTGAGAAAAACCAGCATCTTGAGCCATGCGTTCAAGGCGCTCAAGAAATACAGCGCCGGCGGTATCCAGATAATCCAGGCCTGAAAGGTCAAGGATGAGGCTGTCTTTTAAACCTTGTTCCGAAAGTTTTTCAGGTGCTTTTTTAAATAAAAATAAAGCAGCATCGGCATCCAGGCGGCCTGAAATGGATAATACACAGTTCCCCTCATTTTGAGAAATATTCATGCCGGCTGATGCAGTTGTTGTATCTGGTGTCAAGGTCGGGATACTCCCTCTGGGTCTTTTTTTACAGCAAGGGCTACCCACTCATCCGTATATTGTTCCTGTTTGACGTGAAGGCGGTTTACCTTAAGAGCAGATGTCACATCAGGGAGCCGTTCCTTGATTATTCCGGAAAGTATGGTCACGGATTCATCTGTCATCCGCAGTACAATCTGGGGCAGTATTTCTACAATGACCTGGGCAATGATGTTGGCGGCAATCATCCTGTATGGGGTTTTATCTGTTTTGTCTAAAGTGGTGCAGACAAGGGAATAGTCATTTCCCGGGATGTTGTTTTTTTCAAGGTTCTGTTCGGTTACCTGTATGGCGACCTCATCTGTATCAATTCCCATCATGGAACCGGCCCCCAGTTTTTTGGCCGCAATCATCAGGATGCCGGAACCCGTGCCCACATCCAGGAAAGATGCGCCGGGTTTAAGGTGATGTTCTATCATCTGGATGCACATGGCAGTTGTGGGATGGGTGCCTGTGCCAAACGCCATGCCTGGATCAAGATGAATCACCAGTTCATTCGCTGTGGGTGAGTGGTCTTTCCAGTCCGGTTTTATGGTAATCCGATTCGTTATTTTTGTGACTTCAAAGTAATCCTTCCAGGCATCCGCCCAATTTTTTTCATCTACAATCCGGGTGCCAATATTCACTGTGATATTGAACTTGTGCAGGGCTTCCAGTTTTTGTGTCAACTTTTCAATAATGATATCAGAAGAATCCAGTAAAGGTAGAAAACCTGTTATGGAGTATTCTTCGGGTTTTGGAAGTGTGTTTGTTCCAAAGCCTTCATCCGGTTCGTCCAAAGGGATGTTGCATATTACGCCCTTGAGATTGAACGAGAAGAAAATATCACAAATCAACTCTTCTGCAAAAGCAAGGTCTTGGGCGTCAAATTGAACCGTGAGTTCATTGAATTTCATGGAAATTAACTCTTTCTTGTAATTTTAATTAAAAACGATTATTTTTTATTATTATGCAATTGTCAAATTTAAATTTAATTCCCAGTCTATCCGGCCTTATGGTTTATCCGGCACATGGCTTTTTTTTAAGGCAGTGATTGGAAAATCATCCCCATGTTTAAATCCGATAGTTTCAAAAATAAAATAATTATAACAGTTTGGTTTATCAGCCTTATAATTTTTCTGGGACTTACCGCTGCTGTTGTGGGCTTTGAAAAAAAGCAGTGGCTGAACAAAGAATTTGACCGAATATACCATGCCACATACGGGTTTAAGAAAAAGTTGCCTGATCTGATGGCTGAACCTGATACCGGATATCTTGAAATCTTTTTTGCAGGTGCGATAAATTCTGACCCAGGAATTCTTTATTTTATTCTCACAGATACGGATGGGAAGGTTATTGTTTCAGACAATGAAAACCGGGTGGGTAAACATGGATTTGACACAGCCACTATAAAAGAAATCACCCGGCCGTTATACGAAGTTCTCCACCATGAAGAAGAAAAAGCAGCCCCTACCCGGTTTGTTATTTATAAATCCCTGCTCAAAGAAGCTGTTATTTGGGAGGGGGTGGAAAAAGCGGCTGAAAACGAGCTGATTATAGACGCATTTTGGGACATGTCTCGAAAAGGGACGTCCCTGGGCACGCTCCGGGTGGGGTATTCCAGGAAGGCTATGGCAAAACATCTGGTGCGTCTTACTTTTTGGATGCTTGGGACAGGCTTTTTAGTCCTTTTCCCGGCAATGGTCTTTTTTAACCGAAATATGAAGCGCCATCTAAAATCTCTGGATGAGTTAAATGTCCAATTGTCTCAATTGAATCAGGTGGAAGATCCGGCTTCTTTTCAGGAGGATGCCGCAGTATTTGATTTGAAGCCGCATGCGGACGATATAGAAGGGATGCAGCAGTTTAAAAAAGAGTTTGCAAAGCTTAAAATCCGCTTGTTTAATCATTTGGATCAAGCAGAAAATCACAGCAATGCTCTTGAGATGAAGTTGGGCGAAGAACAAAAGAGACTTAATCAGGCAAACCGGCAATTGATTCACCAGGCTGAAGAAAGAAAAGAAATCGAGACCCGGATTTTAAATGTCCAGAAATTAGAAGCAGTGGGGACACTGGCCGGTGGAATTGCCCATGAGTTCAATAACCTTTTCATGGCCATTACAGGGTATGCCTCCCTGATACAAAGACAATCTCCCCCGGATCACCCCAATGGCGCTAAAGCCGGAAAAATACTGGATCTTGTAAATACTGGATCTCAGTCCGTCAAGCAGCTGCTTGGATTTGCAAGAAGCGGCAAGTATACGCCGGGCCCGCTGAACATCAACGAAGTGGTCCGAATGAACCTGAGTATGTTCCAGAAGAGCAGAAAAGATCTGGTAATTAACGTACAATATACCCGTGGAATATGGAAAATACATGCCGATCGTTCCCAAATGGAGCATGTCGTTATGAATCTTTTATTGAATGCTTCAGAAGCCATGCCGTCAAATGGCGAAATCAGTGTTGAAACCAATAATATCCTGCTTGAGAAAAAACAGGTGAGTATGGATAAAGTGGTATCTGGACGATTTGTTCAATTCTCAGTCAAGGACCAGGGCAAAGGGATTGAAACTAAACATCTCAGGCGGGTGTTTGATCCGTTTTTTACCACAAAGGCCATTGGTACCGGTAGCGGGCTTGGCCTTGCATCGGTTTACGGGATAATAAATAATCACGATGGATTTACAACAGTTGAAAGTGCTGTGGGCCGGGGGACAGTATTTAATGTTTTCCTGCCGGCAATAAAAGAAGTGAAGCAACAAAAAGAGAATTAATAAAATATGAAAAATCCGTACGAGCAGTTATATATTTATTATTTTGACGGGCTTCCGGAAATTGAAAAACAGGTTCAGGCTCACGAAGATTTCTTAGGCACCTGGGTGGATGATGATGTATCGTTCCTTTTCTTTTCCAGCCCATGCGATGACATGGTTACCGGGATTCAAAAAAAAAATACAGCAATTAACTTGATTGATACCTATGAGATGACAGGAGAGCAATGGCATGGAGACAAGATCGAACCTTATTTTGTCAATGATTTGTGCATCTGTCCCCCCTGGAATGCTCAGGATTGGAAAGCTCAGGATTCCAGTGAGAGCGATATAAAACCTGTTCTGCTTGATCCGGGTGTCGTATTTGGGACAGGACGCCACCAGACCACTGAAGACTGCCTGTATCTGATTCATCGGTTGTTCACCAAATATTCAATATCTTCCGTCCTGGATATTGGAACCGGAACCGGGCTTTTAGCACTTGGTGCGGCAGCTCTTGGCTGCAGACGTGTAATGGCATGCGATTTTAATTTTCTGGCAGTGAAAACCACCTTAAATAATATTCATTTGAATCAATTGCAAAATCAGGTGCTTGCATTCCAGGCAAAGGGAGAAGAGATGATGTCCCTCCCCTGTGACCTGCTGGTGGCCAATATCCATTATGATGTAATGCAGCATATGATTGAAAGCCCGTCCCTTCTGGATAAAAAATGGTTTATCCTGTCCGGACTGCTCAATTCAGAAGCCAAAAAGGTGTTGGATTCCCTTGCCCATAAAAATGTTCATATTATTGAGCGCCGATGCCCGGATGGGGTCTGGAACACGATTCTCGGTCAACCCGGGGGCTGATGTCCTTATGAATTATCGGCAGTGATTTTTGATCAGTTACTGATTTGTCCAATCAGCTTGTTGATGTTGTTAATATAGTCAATATTTTTACATGGTTTTGAGACATGGCTGACATATGCATCTTTTTTCATCAGCTCAGTGATAGATTCCAGAAATTCTATGTTACCGGAAACAAATAGGATGGGGATTGTTTTGTTCTTATTCCTGATATGCCTGTAGACATCCATGCCGTTAATGCTATCTGATAAAATGTAGTCAAGGCTGACAAAATTATATGCATTTCTATTGAAAAGCTCGATGGCATCTTGGCCTTTATCTGCGATATCAACTTTGTGGCAGCAGGGATCACTTGTTAAAATCCGGTATTGAACATTTGATATCGCCTGCTCGTCCTCTACAAGAAGAATATGTTTGTCGGAATATTTTTTTTCTCTGGAGATATTCAACTTTTCATTTTTTGTTAATTCCATTTTTATGACCGGTAAAATAATAGTTGCTATGGTATGGTTTTGGAATACAGATTCAATTGAAAAGGTCCCATTATGACGCTCAATATATTTTTTTGTATTTGCCAGGCCATATCCGGTTCCTTTAATGCCCTTCTTATAAGATCTGTCTTTGTCCCTGCCCCCTTTAAGCGTAAATGAAGGGTCATAAATTTTTTCTATATACTCTTGCGGAATCCCACATCCATTATCTTTTATCTCAATAAAAATATTATCATTTTCATGAAAGGTTTTGATGATGATTTCCGGAGTTTCAGTAAGGCTGATTGCATGGATTGCGTTTTGGAGTATATTTACAAGTGCATGTTCGGTCATGCCCGGATCTGCCAGAATATCGGGGATACGGTTACCATACTCACAAATTACATCTATTCCTTCAAGATCCTTTTTCAACAAACTCAATACAAGTTCAATTTTTTGGTTGATTGGGAAGTATTCCTGCTTTGGTTCCTGGTCTTTGGCAAACGCAACCAGATTATTTGTAAGGTTTTTCCCTCGAATAGTTTGGTCGAAAATGAGTTCCAGGGTTTGTCTGGCTATAGTATCTGTGCAGTCTAATAAAGACATTTCCGCATTGCCCATAATTATACTTAATATGTTATTAAAATCATGGGCCATTTTTCCTGCAACCTGACCAACCAGAGCCATTTTTTTTGCCTCTGCAGCTATTGATAATGCCTCTTCTCTTTGCTGATTTGCCTGTTTCAGTTCAGTAATATCCTCTGAGACACAAACAATTCTTTCCAGAGAACCATCCGATTGGAAAATTGCATCAAACGCGCCTCTGAACTCGTGCCTATTCCCATTTTTATCTTGAAGGGTGTAATTCAAAATTGCTTTTGAGAGATCTCCGGTTTTTGCCTGCTCCAGTTTTTCCAGCAATGTCCCGATATCTTTCTCCTGCATCATTGTAAAACCAGACTGACCAATGAGTTCTTCGGGCTTGTATCCCAGCCGATTATGGGACGGGCTTGCAAATATATAATTCGCATCCGAATCATGTATTGATACCAGAGCGCTGGTATTTTCTGTTATTAATTTAAAAAGTTCTTCACTTTTTTGTAATTGTTTTGTTCTTTCAAGAATAATCTTTTCTATCTCTAAATTCTTTTTTCTGAGTTCTCCTTCTGCTTTGGATTGACTTTGTACCCTCTTTTTAAGCTCTTCATTCTTGTCTAAAACAATTTGTTTTTCTTTATCAAGCATGCTTGCCAGATAAAAGTTTTTCCGTGATGACCTCTCAATAGAGTATCCAGCTAATATACAAAAAAGATTTCCTCCAATTATGAAAAAATTATTATTTACTAAAACAGCAACAGGTGTCGCGATCAATCCAATCGCAATAATTTCATAAAATGCAATCATGAGCCAGGATGCAAAAAAGGCCCAGACAAATTGAAGGTGGCTGAATGTGAAAAGGAAAATCAATATAAGCAAAAGCCCTGTATAATATGAGTATGATGCTGGCGGAGTTGCCAATAAAATCATTATATCAATTCCAAAACCACCAATGATGAACATTGAAAACAGGGCGATATTTTTATATTTTTTATATTTTTTTGAAAAAGAGAACAAGATTACAGCAAACGCAAATGGGCAGACAACCGCATATCGTATAAACCAGAAAATATATTTTTTTTCAGGAATTAAAAAAGCATCAAGAAGTCCAAAAAAAGCATAAAATAAAATAGAGATAAGAATGACAATTCTTTGAAATATTAACGATTTTTCATGGTGGTAGGTTTGATAGTCTGACTCAAGGTCTTTTAATTCATCATGGAAATGTAGTGTTAATGGATGGATTTTAATGTTTTGCTGTTCTATCTCCTTCGCAATCCCAGATTGTTGTTCCATAAAATTTTATACGCTGCCCATTTCATTTTTATGAGTTAATTTCGCAATTCTACAATAGAAATCCGCAGACTTCAAATCAAATTAAAAACAGGAAAGCATGGGAAATTATTATACAGCTAATCTTTTCCAGCGGCTGGAAGCCGGATGATAAATTTCGCGCCGGCTCCTGCCTGGGATTCAACATCTATTTCACCTTTATGGACTTCCGTTATAATGAAGTAAGAAACGCTTAACCCCAGGCCGGTACCTTCGCCTACCGATTTTGTAGTGAAAAAGGGCTCAAAAATTCTTTTGCGGATGCCATTGTCAATACCCGGACCGTTATCCTCAACCTCCAAACAAACCATATTCCGTATTTCTGTATAATAAGTCCGAAAGGTAAAGCATGGGTTTTGGGTGTCTGCAGACTGCATGGCCTGCGCACCATTTTTCAGGATATTGAGTAACACCTGCTGAATTTTAGCACTTTCGCAAATCACAGCAGGCAGGTTTGGTTCGTAATTTTTAATAAGTTTGATTTTTTTAAAATCATAGGCTTTTTTCAGGTCATAATCAGTAGCGGCCAGATCTAATATCTTTTCCAGCAAGAGATCAAGCGCATAAGAGGATGGCTGGCTTTCGCTTTTTCTTGCAAAACTGAGCATGTTATCAACGATTTTAGCCATTCGCCTGCTTGACTCTTTTATTGCCGCGAGCATACTGGGGATCTCCCGGATTTCCATGAAAGCATCAATTGCCTCCATAGTTGTACCGACTTCTTCTGCGGCCCTCAGGTTTGCCGGGATTTGCAATTGAGTGAGCCGGTTTGCCATAACTTCAGCAGTCTGTGTTATGCCGGCCAGGGGGTTGTTAATCTCATGGGCCATACCAGCGGCCAGTCCACCTACGGAGAGCATTTTTTCGCTTTGAACCATCATTTCTTCCAGTCGAGTTTTTTCCGTTACATCGTCTATCCGGATAACGGCACCTTCCACCCCGTTAGCAATCAGGGGGTAAATGGTCATATCTTCATAAATCGGTTTTCCTTTTCCCATCCGAAAGCGTTTGTTGTCAGTGATCTCTTTTCGAGTCTTGATGGCCTGATGCACTTTTTTTAAGTCAATAGAAAGTTGTGGTATGGCTTTATCAATAGGCCTGCCAACAACATCTTTATCTGATAGGCCTGTCAGATAACTGGCTTTGCTGTTCCATTGTGTGATTATGCCCTCTTTATTTACACCCACCAGGATGGATGGCATGGAATTAATGATATTACTCAGGTAATTACGAAGTGAGTTTATTTCCATTTCCTGAATTTTTCTTTCCGTGATGTCAAGCATCGTACCGCTGATGGATACTAAATTGCCATTATTATTGTATTTCCCCTTGAAAGTGGAATGATAATATCCCTCGCTTCCATCCGGGCAAAGAAATTTCTGATCAAATTTTCTTCTTTCTTCTGTTTCGCAGGCCCTTTGTGGTAATTCTCTATAAAGTTTTTTGTATTCCGGCCAGGGTGATAAAGCCATCACAGAATCTAAATTCGGGTTGAACTCAGTGGGCCGAACCCTGAGGATTTCGTATATTTTTTTCGACCAGATGAAATCTCCGGATTCAATATTCCACTCCCAGTACCCAAGACCGGCCAGTTCCTGAGCTTCCCTGAGGCGTAGCTCGCTTTCTCTCAAAGCCGCCTCTGCATTCCGCCGTTCGGTAGTGTCTATGAGGCTTCCTTCGTAATACAGTATCTGGTCTTCAGACTCCCAGACGATGCGGGAGTGGTTTTCCACCCATATTTGTGTTCCGTCGTATTTTTGCATTTGTGTCTCAAAGGGTATAGAACCATCGCTTTGTTCCATATGTGCCTTCCATATGTCGCGGTCACCGGGATTTACATATAAATCCTTTGTGGTGCCTTTCAAAAAAGATTTTCGATCTGGAAAACCTAGCATTTTTATCATTGTTGTGTTGGCATCAAAAACTTTACCATCCGGCGATGACTGGTACAGCCCTACCGGGACACCTTCAAATAAGTTGCGATAGTGTTCTTCGCTTTCTTTCAGGGCATTTTGGACCTGCTTCAGCTCGATGACCCTTTTTTTAAGGTTTCGAAAAAGTTCTTTGAGCTGATTCGACATGCTGTTTAAGGCCTGGGCCAATGTTCCAATCTCATCTTTTCTTTGAAGCAAGTGATCATTGCTGGAAATTTCCCACTTGCCCTCGCCCAGATCCCTGGTGATATCAGCCAGTTGCATTATGGGAAGGATATACCTGGATGATGCCCGGGTTCCTAACCAATAGACACCGTAAAATGCAATCAAAGCAACCACAAATGAAACAATACCGAAAATGATCCCCTGTCTGGAGACATAGCGCTGATACTGATGAATTATTTTTTCAGCCTTGAGTTCCATATCTTTAACAGGTGTTGAGAATTCATCAATATAGGTCGTAGCTGCCACCATCATGGTCTGCCCTTTGAGTGGGGTGCCAACCGGTGTTACTGTCATGTATTTTTTGCGGGTTGTACCGTCAGAATCGATCCAGTCATAATATCCGGATACCTCATCTCCTCCAAGGGTTGCGCCAACAATCTTCCACCAGGAAGGCAACTCTTTTTTCAGATAACTCATATCTTTGTCAAGCGTTTTGGGGTTGGGATGGACCCGGAATATACAGGAGGGGGCATCATACATTGCCGTGTATCCGGTGTTCCCTACTTTTTGCAAAGCAATGGATTGGAAGAACGGGTCCTGGCGCATTTGCCGGATACTCATTTCCGGATTCATCCTGAAATAGATTTCGATCTGCCTGGCCACATCACGCGCCTTTGCCTGGATGATCTTTTCACCCAATGCTTCCAGGTTTTTTTGTGCATCCCTGTTCAGATCTTGTGTGGAATGTTTGATCAGGCCGGCCAGGTAATTTCGGGTGATTGTGGCGCCACCGATCAGGAGCGTAAAAAAAGATAAAACCAAAACGATTGATATAATGAAATAATCTCGCCTGAACTGTGCAGCTAATGAATTCGGTTTTAATTGTTTTTTATTCATTTGGGCTCCCATTTACAGTTTTATTAGTCAATGCAGCGATAAAAATATGTCAGGATTGTATGGTGCCGGTTTGCCTTTTGATTCTCCTTTTATAAGATGTAAACGCCAACTATAGTAAATTCAGTTCCTTTCCTAGTCTTCATTTGTTTATATAGGATTATGTTACGTTTTAAAAAAAAGCAACATCTAAAAATTTATAATTTGAACCTGATTTGGTTATGTTGACAGGCGGTGTTTCCCGGGTGGATATGGGGTGAAATCACACCCGGTTTTGGATAGATAAGGGAAGGGGCCTCCTATTTTTTTTCGGGCTTTACTGAAAATTAATTTTCAAAAGAGAGGCTTTAAGCTTCTTCCCGTTCTTCCAATACGGTTTTAAGAGTACTTAAGGCGGTGTTGGCAGCAGGAACACCTGCGTAAATACTGGTTTGGAAAATGACTTCAGCAACTTCCTCTTTGCTGCAGCCGACATTCAGTGCAGCATGAATATGGAGTTTGAGCTCGTCCGGTTTTGAAAGGGCAGTTAATGCGGCTACCGTTATCAACTGGCGGGTGGTGTGTGGAATTTTCTCCCTTGAATACATCTGGCCTGTGATATACAGGGACATCTCTTTTGCAAGGTCTTTATCAAAATATTTCCACAGGTTATAGGGTTTTTCTTCATCTTTGACCGTGGAAAAGTATAAGTTTGCAGTTTTGCCTGTTTTTTTTGCCAACTCTTTGGGGTCCATATTTTCGGTCTCCTGAATAAATTAATGTGGACATCCACCCAAAAGGAGTGAAAGGATAGATGTCCACGACAAATTTTTAAATTATCTGTTTGCTTTTTTAAACCCTAACTGGTCCATTGCAATGATCATTTTACAGATATTGGCTGATCCTTCAACCATGGAATAAGTTGGAGCATCCCTGTAATATCTTGCCACCGGATATTCTGTTGAGTATCCATAGGCCCCTAAGATCCTCATGGCAAAATTTGAGCATAAGGTTGCAGCTTCACCAGCCAGGTATTTTGCCATGGCAACATCCAGTCCGTTGTTGAGCCTGCCCTGATCTTTTGCCCATGCTGCCTTGTAAGTAACCAGGCGGGCGGCTTCTACCTGGGATGTCATCTGGGCGATCATATCCTGGTTCATCTGGAAATGGCCAATTTTTTTACCAAACTGTTCCCGCTCGTTGCAATATTTTGTGGCCTCATCCAGGCATGCCTGGGCAAGGCCCACACCACCTGCAGCAGCAGACAAGCGTGTCTGGCTAAGTGAGGAAAATACGATTTTGGCCCCATCTCCCGGTTGTCCAAGTATATTCTCTTTGGGAACTTTTACATTGTCTAAAAACACTTCGCCGGTGGGGGAGGAATGGGAGCCTAATTTATCAAGGCCCGATGTTTTGATGCCGTCAAAATTTTGGGGTTCAATGACAAATGCTGAAAGCCCTTTTGATCCTTTTGATTTATCTGTATATGCATAGCAGATGAGAACATCTGCAACATTGGCGTTTGAAATCCAGGTTTTAGAACCGTTGAGCAGCCAGTGATCCCCTTTGTCTTCTGCTGTTGATGACATGGCCATGACATCTGATCCTGCATCCGGCTCTGTAATGCCGAAGCCGCCGATATATTCTGCGCTGCACAGTTTGGGGATGTATTTTTTCCTGGCAGCCTCTGTACCATACCTGAAAATGGTGTACCCGCATCCCAGCATCTGCATATTGACCTGGACCCGGAGTGAAGAAGATACCCTGGCAATTTCTTCTGTAACGATCATGGCAGCCAGGAATCCCATGTCTTCTCCACCGTATTCTTCAGGGATAACGGTTCCAAAAAAGCCCAATTCTCCCATCGGGCGCATGACTTCTTTTATAGGAAGGTAATGTTTTTCATCCCATTCATCCGCATATGGCTTGATCTGCTTTTTGGCAAAATTTCTGATTTCTTTTTGCAGCATTTGAAGTTCTTTTGATAATTGAAAATCCATTTTCCCTCCTAAAGTGGTTATGACGCTTCGATATCCAGCCCCATTGCTTTTGAAAAAGACCGGGCGGCCTGGACAAGTGTTCTGGTGCAGTTTGACAGGTGCTCTTTTTGCCTGAATCTGACTTCAGGGATGGCCAGGCTCAGGCTTGCCATGATCCGGCCTTGATAATCAAATACCGGAGCACTGATAGATCCCATGCCCGGGGTTCTTTCTCCAAGGCTTAAAGAGTAGCCTTTTTCTTTTATTCTGTACAACTCTTCGAACAATTTGTCTGCCATGACAATGGTTTTTTTTGTCATTGGCCTTATATGGGTGGTTTGAAAATAATTATCCTGGAATTTTTCCGTGGAAAATGCCAGGAGGCATTTGGCAGAAGCCCCGGCATAGAGCGGAGACTGATTGCCAATGGGCATGCCGGCTTTGAGTACGTTGGGTGACTCAATGACATCAATGCAGATTCTAAGGTTTCCTTCAATAATATTCAGATGGACGGTTTCCTGTGTTTTGGCAGCCACGTCTTCCATGAACCTGTGGCCGATCCTGGTCAAGTTATTGGAATTATTCAGATTTTCAAGGAATCGATAAAAGACATTGCCAATAAAATACTGTCTGGTTTCAGGGTCCTGCCGCACAAATTCATAGGATTTCAGGGTTTGAAGAATTCGCTGGACAGTGGCTGGGCTGAAATTAAGTTCGGCAGCCAGTTCCCTGATGCCCCAGGATGGTTTGATGTCCTGGAATTTGAGCATTATCTCCAGTGCTTTTTCAATGGAGTTTGGTTTTTTTTGTTTCCCGGCCATGTGGTATTCCTGAAGTAATTTAAAATTTTATTTTGCATAGCGAAATATTGTTTTGCAATTTGCTTGTATTATACACTAAGATTTGTTAGGCTTGTCAAGAAAAAAGGCCGGGAATATTCGCTAAATGGTTTTGGGAAAACGGAAAAAGCCTGTCACATAGCTTGATCCGGTCTAAATATATAACAGGACTCAATACCTAAATGTTTAAGGTTGATATGCACATTCATTCGGTTCTTGGCGGTGATGCCATCATCCAGCCGGATGAAGTTGTAGCATGTGCAATAAATGCAGGACTGGATGCGATTTGTATTACGGAACACCACTCGTTTGAACTTTCTCAGCCGTTTGATGCCATCAGCACTGACACTGGATTCCCCATTATCCGCGGGATGGAATACAAAGCAAAAGAAGGGCATCTTCTGGTGTTTGGGGTGAATATGAGCCGCACGGACATGCCGTCCCAGATGCCCATGCAGCAGGTTGTTCAGTGGGTGGCTAATCATGGTGGGATTGCCATACCCGCACATCCCTTTCAGCCGGATATGTTCGGGGGAATGCTGGGTGAAGATCTGCTTACATTAAAACAGATCATTGCCGTTGAAACCATGAACGGCAGCGCGTCAAACGATGAAAATAAAAAGGCTGAAAATGCAGCCCAAAAGATGGGGTGGAGAATGGTTGGCGGATCAGATGCCCACGGCCCAAACAGTATCGGCAAAGCCTATACAGTTTTTCAAGATAAAATTAACAATGCAGATCAACTGGTTGAGGCGTTAAAAACATCAAATTATTACCCATGTCATGCGCATGAGCAAAAGGTATAAAATACAAGCCCTTTCAGGAGAGGCCGAAAGGGCAGGGGAGAAAATGATTATAGGTTCAGCTTATTCTATTTCAAAAAGAAGCTGTTCTTCTTCAACCTGGTCGTCCAGGCCGGCAGCGATTTTTTTGACAATCCCATCGCTTGTTGCACAGATGGGGTTTTCCATTTTCATGGCTTCAACAATCATCAATTCCTGCCCATCAATAACTTTATCTCCTTTGCTTACGAGAACCTCTATGATTTTGCCGGGCATAGGGCTGAAGATTTCAGTTGTCATATGTATCTCCTTTTTTCAAAAAAAATGGGATTCTTTCTTTAAAAAAGAAAGGATTTTTATAAAGCAAAACACGTGTGATCTATACTTAAAGCATTGTTTAATGTCAAGCAGGCTTTTGCCCGGATTCAGGTTTGCCGGGCTGTCAGGAGTATGATAATCGGCAGGTTTTTTTATAGCCTGCCTGGACATAATAAACTACTTTGACCGGGAGTTGGAAATGAGACAATACTTTGAAAAGATGGCTGAGTTTGGGGCAGCGCTCAATAAGGGGCAAATTGCCGGCTCTAAAAAAAATGTTGAAGATATCAAGGCGGTTGAAGCCGGTATTGATGATGAAATTGAAAAGGTTAAAAATGCAGGCCTGCCTACGGAAAAAATCAACTCACGAGGCGTGATGACGGTATGGCAGCGTCTGGAATACCTGGTCGATCCCGGCAGTTGGACGCCACTGCATACCCTTTTTAACCCGGAGGATAATGTAGAAGGCACCAGTAATGTGATTGACGGCTTGGCTAAAATATCCGGCAAATGGTGCGTGGTGGCCGGATTTGATAATAAGGTCATGGCAGGCGCGTGGCTGCCTGGACAGCCGGAGAATATCCTTAGAGCCACCAATCTTTCCAAACGCCTTAATATACCACTGGTCTGGCTGGTTAACTGCAGTGGTGTTAAATTAAGCGAGCAGGAAAAATTTTATGCAAACAGACGGGGAAGCGGTACGGCATTTTATCGCCATGCCGAACTCGAGCAGATGGGTATTCCCATTCTGGCAGGTGTCTATGGAACCAATCCTGCCGGGGGGGGGTATCAGGGGATCAGCCCTACGATTTTGTTTGCCCATAAAGATTGCAATATTGCTGTTGGCGGAGGCGGCATTTTAAGCGGTATGTCACCTAAGGGATATTTTGATCTGGAAGGCGCGGAACAATTGATTGCCTCTGCAAAAGCGTACAAAGCTAAACCACCGGGGTCCGTGGAGATTCATCATGATGAAACCGGTTTTTTCAGGTATGTATACGAGGAAGAAAAAGGGGTGCTTGACGGGCTCAAAGACTATATGAAAGACATGCCGGCCTACCATCCCAAATTTTTCAGGGTGGCAGACCCAAAAGCACCAAAATTTCCGGCAACAGATCTTTATCACCTTATTCCCCATAACCAGAAGCGCCTGTATGATTTCAGGGAAGTTGTGGCCAGACTGGTGGACGGCAGCGAGCACATGGAATATAAACCTGAATACGGCCCGGAGATTTATACAGCCCTTGTAAAGGTGGATGGATTCCTTGTGGGGGTTATCGGCAACAATCAGGGGTGGCTGGGCGAAAACTATCCGGAATACGCAGATTATGGCGGGATTGGCGGCAAGCTCTATCGCCAGGGTTTGATCAAGATGAATGAATTCGTCACCTTTTGCGGCCGGGACAGGATACCTGTGGTCTGGTTCCAGGATACCTCGGGAATTGATGTCGGGGATATTGCTGAAAAAGCAGAACTTCTCGGCTTGGGACAATCCCTGATCTATTCCATCCAGCAGACTGATGTTCCCATGATACTGGTCACTTTAAGGAAAGGCACGGCTGCCGCTCACTATGTCATGGGCGGTCCCACCGCCAACAGACACAATGCTTTTACCCTCGGCCTCGGTACAACTGAAATTTATGTCATGCATGGCGAGACGGCTGCGGCAGCAAGTTATTCGCGGCGCCTTGTCAAGGAAAAGGATGCCGGACGCCCTCTTGAACCCATTATTGACAAGATGAATCAGCAGGCACAAGAGTACCACGACAATTCAAGGCCAGCCTATTGCGCAAAATACGGCCTGGTGGATGAAGTGGTGAAAATGGATGGGTTAAGGGATTATCTTAAGGCCTTTGCCGGAGCAGCATATCAGAACCCAAAATCCATATGCCCTCAGCACCACATGATTACACCAAGAATCATAAGGGGTTAGTCCAAAACGGATTAAAATAAATTGAAAATAAGCATGCGGTCAGGAACTGCATGACAGCATGGAACACCCGGGCTTGGTCTTTGCCCAGTCCGGGCGTTTTTTTGCAAATTCTTCTTTGCCGGGCTGATCGTCATAAGGATGCCGCATAACATCCATGAGTTCATGAACCATTGAAAAATCTTTTTGCTCTGCTTTTTCAATGGCAAGCTGGGCAAGGTAATTTCTCAGAACATATTTGGGATTGACCCGGTTCATTTTTTTTCGCCGCTGATTTTCCGGCAAAGCCTCTGATTCCAGCGAGCGCGCATACCTTTCAAGCCAGGCGTCTAACTGGTCCAGATATGCAGGGGTAATTTGTGCAGGATCGTAAAATGCATCTTTCAATTTGTCAGCCCATGGCCTGGTAAACCATACTGGATCTTTTTTGGTTTTTGCAGCAATCTCCCTGGGCTCATTATTGTTTTTCCGGGCTTTAACATCAATAAGACCAAGATTGCGAAAGAAAATGGTCATGTCGGTTTCAACCACGCTTAAAAGATCAAACAGGTCTTTTATCAATTCTTTATCTTTCAAATGTTCATATGATTCCAGTCCCAGCTTTTGAGACATCATATCATTGAAGCGGCTTTGATAGATGGTTTCATAATCATTTAAAATGTCCTGCAATGGCTTTGCCTCACTGATGAGCGGATAAATGGAGTTGGCAAGTTTGACCAGGTTCCACAAGGCAATCTTTGGCTGATTTCCAAAACAATAGCGCCTCATCCGGGCATCTGTGGTGTTTGGTGTCCAGACCGGGTTGTAATCTTCCAGCCAGCCATAGGGGCCGTAATCAATGGTCAGACCAAGGATAGACATGTTGTCCGTATTCATCACCCCATGGACAAATCCCACCCGCATCCAGTGAATAATCATCTCGCAGGTGGATTTGCATATTTCTTTAAACCATTGAATATAAACATCTCGGGAGGGCATTCCAAGGTGAGGGAAATCCGTTGCAATGGTGTGATCTGCAAGCTGCTTTAACAGGTTTGTTTCATCACGGGATGAAAGGATTTCAAAATTGCCGAATCGGATAAAGGATGGTGCAGTACGGCATACAATAGCGCCGGGTTCAAGTTTGGGATGCCCGTCATAGAACATGTCCCGTTCAACTTTTTCTCCGGTCAGGACAATGCTGAGAGCCCTTGTGGTGGGGACGCCCAAATGAAACATGGCTTCAGAGCACAGAAATTCGCGTATGGAGGACCTGAGAACCGCCAGGCCGTCAGCAGTTCGGGAATAAGGGGTGGGCCCCGCACCTTTGAGCTGTAATACCTGTCGCCCGGATACAGGTGAAAGGATTTCTCCGAGGTTAATGGCCCGGCCATCTCCCAACTGCCCTGCCCAGTTGCCGAACTGGTGTCCACCGTAACACATGGCAAAAGGGTCCATTCCAGGCATCTGTATGTTTCCTGAAAACACCTGGGTAAAATATTCTGATTTGCAAAATTCAGAAGAAAATCCCATATCTTTTGCGACTTCCTTTGAATAGGCAATAAGCTCTGGTGCCTCCACTTGGGCGGGTATTACCCGCGAAAAGCAGGATTTGGGAACCTGGCGCCTGAAGTTTTCTGCTTCTGGATCTGCGGGAAGATTTTTGACAAACTGGTTATCAAATTTAATGTGATCTATGATTCCTGTATCCAGCATGTCAAATTTTCCTATGCCGCTTGTATTTTTCAGTGGACATAACCAATTCCTTTACAGGTCGGGCAGTCATGGTCTGGTTCGCAGATGCAGTCATCCACTCCATCCTGGGGGTCCATACTTCTCCATTCAGGGTTACATTCACAATTTCCAACAATGATTTTATTTCCATTGCATTCCGGGCATGTTTTTTTAGATTCCATAGGTTTTATCTCCTTTTCAGTTGTTGAATATTATCCTGTGCTTGATTTTGGAAATATACAGTTAAAATAAGACGTAATTTTTAAATGTAAATGTTAGGTAGGCAAAACAATTTTATCATTGACGAAGTGAAACAAAAAATCTATTAAAATGGAATGGAAGATTCATCTGCTGTCAGAAATGACAACATGCCCTATGTTAAGCTCCAGCAGCATTTAGACCGTCAGCCTGTGGGATTCCCCCCAAGCCGGAGCGGTGCGGATATCAGGCTGCTTAAACATATATTCACCCCTGAAGAGGCTGAAATTGCAACCTGCCTCAATCATGAAGGGCAATCTCTGGATGTTATTTTTAAACGTGCCGCACACCTGGTGGAATCACCACGTGATCTGGAGCGGCATTTAACGTCCATGCTCAAAAAAGGCGGACTGGAATTTCGAAGGGAAAAGGGGCAGCGACTGTATGCAAATACACCTTTAGTGGTGGGAATGTATGAACTGCAGTTGGAGCGGCTTTCTCCAGAATTTATTCGGGATTTCAAGGCGTATACTTCAGAAAAAAGATACGGAATTTCATTTTTGTCCACTAAGCTGCCACAGATGAGAACCATTCCAATCGGGAAGAGCATAACACCGCAACTGCCTGTGGCTGAATTTGATCAAATAAACCCGCTCATTGAAACGGCATCTGCCCCATTTGTAATCCTGCCCTGTATCTGTCGGAAGAAAAAAGCCCTTCAGGGAGAGCCATGTCAACAGACCGACAGGACTGAGACCTGCATGGCCATGGGCGGGGCAGCCCAGACACTATTGGAAATGGAGGTCGGTCGAGAAATCTCCAGGAATGAAGCTCTGGACATTATCCATGAAAATCAAAAAGAAGGGCTGGTGCTGCAACCGGGTAATACACAGGAAATTGAAATTCTGTGTTCCTGTTGCGGGTGCTGTTGTTCAATGCTCAGCCTGCAGAAAGAGCTGCCACGACCCCTGGATTTCTGGGCATCAAATTTTAAAGTATCCATAGATCCGGATCTCTGCATAGGCTGTGGAAAATGTATTCCCTACTGCCAGACTAAAGCACTTACCCTTGCAGAATTCTCAAAGAAAGCATCAAAAAAGGACCGGCCAAAACCCAGCCTGAACACCCACCGCTGTATTGGCTGCGGAAATTGTGTCCCAGCCTGTCCGTCTGAAGCCCTGTTCCTGGTCCCTCGAGGTCCTCAGGTCCAGCCGCCAAAAAATAGGAAAGAGCTGAATACCATCATGATAGAAGAAAGAAAAAAAACTTTATCACCCATAAGAGTCATTGGAAAACTGGCCAAAGGGATTGTATTGACAGGGGATCTGAATCTGCTGAAAAAAAAGCCTGAATGATCAAAAAACTTCAAAATTACCTGTGCAGCCTACATATGCTTAATATTTCATCAAGGCGGATTTCAGGAAACCTGGTCCAAAACAGGTCCCTTTTTATGGGATGTATTATGCTACTCTCTCTAATTTTGCTTTTGCCTGCATCTTATGTAAGAATTGATGCCTCTGGTGTTTCTTTTACAACGAATGCGTCTGAAAACCACAGGGATTACCTGGCATTTGTCAAAGCCTTTGGAACCGATGATTATGTGATGTTAGTCGTCAAAAACACGCTTGAAATTTCTGATCCGGAATTGAAAAAAAGGATAAATAAAATCCATCAGGAATTTTTATCAATAGATTCTGTTTTAAGAGTGATTAACCTTGAAACCATCGCATCATCAAACTTGAGTAAAATTATCGGCGATTTTGATTTTTGGGATGATAAAAATTTTGCCAGGGCACACCGAATAATTCCAGGATTTAACCGGCTGATTTCATATGATAAGAA
This sequence comes from Desulfobacteraceae bacterium, assembly GCA_033851995.1. GTDB lineage: Bacteria > Desulfobacterota > Desulfobacteria > Desulfobacterales > Desulfobacteraceae > Desulfobacula. The sequence continues at coordinate 41,776 of JAWSVI010000009.1, forward strand.
AAACCTTTCATTTATTGTCAGAATCAATAATGAAGATTTGAACGGATTTCAATTGGAAAAACAGCTTGAGCACATGAAGCAGATCCTGGCAAGATATTTTCCTGAACAGCCTGACTGCTACGCCGCAGGTATTCCGGTTCTGCGTGCTGCATTTGAACGGTATAATCTGCAAAGCGCACTTGTCTTTGGAGCTATAGGATTATTGTTCGGCATATTGATTGCTTTTTATATTTTTAAAACCCCTTGGGCTGCTGCGATGGTCATGCTGACAAGTTTAACTTCCCTGGTCTGGGTTTTGGGGATTATGGGAGTTTTAGGTGTTGACCTGAACCTTGCGACAGGTTTGAGTTTTGGTTTTATTCTTGTTGTTTCAACCACAACGGTTTTCCATATTGTTTCAGCGTATATCCAATTGTTGAAAACTCAAGCAAAAACTCAGGCCCTTTTAGAGACAGTTAAAATTGTTTTACGCCCTTGTTTTATGTGTGCCCTTACTACATCTGCAGGCTTTTTGAGCCTGGTGATCAGCCCTGTTCCAATGGTTCGCCAGGCAGGGATTATAATTGCTGTCGGGGTGATGGTTTCCTTTTTTTTAACCCTGATAATGGTTGTCTTTTTTTTACCAAAATTTTTCAATTTAAGAAAAATTTTTTTTCTTAAAGCACTTGAAGATTTTCTGGAGCGGTTTATTAAAACCTATCTGATTGCAGGGTTTAAGAATCCGCTGTTATCCCTATGTCTGGGAGGCTTCTTCATTATTACCATGGCATGGGCAATCCCTGAAATTCAGATGGTAAAACATTTAACCACTTCAACCATTAAAAACACCAGGGAAGCAAGAGATCTTGAGTATATTGAACAGAACATATCCACCGGCACTTCTTTTTCAGTTATACTGCAACCATTGAATGACAATTTTGAAACAAGAGCATTCTGGTACAACCTTATCCAATACGAAAAAAACATTAAATCCATCCCCGGAGTCCAGGGGGTTGAATCCTTAACACCGCTTGTTTTCAGGGCAGCACTTAAATTTTCTGCAGGAGGGATCAGGCCGGAAAAAGTCTTTGAACAGATCCAGGCTCAAAGCCGGGAAGATAATCTGCTGAGATCCTATTATGACCCCATAACTGGAAAATTAAGGCTCATTGTGCATATCCAAAATAATTCATCGGACCAGGTCGAGAACATCCTCATTCAAGTCAAAAAAGGAGCCGTACAGATTTTTGCAAAGAAAGTCAAAGCCACTTTATCCGGCCAGTTGATCTTACTGCGCTCCCAGACAACAGATCTGGTTTCTTCCCAGGTGAAAACACTTGTGCTGGCCCTTTTCGTTATTACAATTTTGATGATGATCCAGCTTAGGTCCATTTTGCTTGGAATCCTGAGCCTGATACCCAATTTATTCCCTTTGATCACTATATTCGGAATAATGGGCTGGTTTCATATCCCGCTTGATCCATTGACCATATTTGCAGCTGTAATATCTTTTGGTTTATCAGTTGATGATTCCATACATTACCTGACCCAATTAAAAAGAGAAATGAATGTCCCCCGGAATAATTCCAGCATCCATGAGTGCTTGAGAGGTGCATACCAAAAAAATGCCCGGGCACTTGTTTCCACAACAGCAGTTCTTTTTTTCGCATCTTCAGGTTTACTGCTTTCACCTTTCAGCCATGTTTTTTCTTTGGGTGTCCTGATAGCTTCAGCATCTATCATCGCACTGGTCGGAGACCTTGTACTTATGCCTGCAGCTGTCCTGAAATTCAGGCCCTTAAATTATCTGTTCTCAAACAAATTACAAAAAACGGTATTATGATAAACTTTTTTAATGATTACATAGATAAAAAAAATTATTACAGTTTTAATAATTGCTGGGATATTGGTGCTCCTTTAGAGCAATCCTGGAATGAACTGTTAAATTACAAAAAATGGCCGGTTTGGTGTGATGCCCTGGAAAGCGTTGAACCTGTGGGCCAATTTGATCATCTCAAAATTGGCAATCACATAAAATCCGTTTGGAAAGGAACGCTTCCTTATAGTTTCAGCTTTGATGCCATTATTAAAGATATTGATCCGTACTCATTTTTATCTTTCAATGCGACGGGTGATCTCCATGGAGAGGGGGTTTGCCGTTTCCGGGAGTCCAATAACGGTACCATGATCAATTTTGTCTGGAATGTTTTCCCCACCAAATTATGGATGAGGATGAGTTCGCCATTTGCACGATCGCTGTTTATTGAAAATCATAACCAGGTCATTGAAAAGGCAGTCCTTGGATTTGCCCGGATGCTTGAATATAAAAACAGCTTGAAAATTTAGAATTTTTACAACACCTATGCATAAAATTATTGGCTGACACAAAAGCGGCCAATCTGGAGAGTATATGTTTTTACTTTTGAATACCACAAAGACAATGAATCTTGATGCCGCTGTTCCCAATACCATAAAGGTAACGCAACCAACCTTTATGGAGATGTCTGAAATTCTTGCGGATAAAATTGCCGGCTTAAGTACTGCTCATCTGGCAGAGTTGATGAGTTTAAGTGATAAACTTGCCATTAAAACAAAGAAGGATGCAATTCAGTGGGGAGCCCCCAATCGGCAAAAGCTTCCGGCTTTATTTTGTTTTTCCGGCCCACTCTATAAGAGCTTTGATGCCTTAAGTCTTAAAGAGGTTCAATTAAACGCTTCACAAAAAAAGGTTCGCATTTTATCCGGGCTTTATGGTTTGCTGCGCCCTTTAGATCTTATAGAAGCCTATCGTTTGGAAATGGGCCTGAAGTTAGCCATTGGAAAGAAAAAAAATATAGCTGAATATTGGAGGGATACCCTTACTGCAAAATTAAATGAAGAGCTGATGCCCGGGGAACCAATCGTCAGTGTTGCTTCGCAGGAGTATATGAAAGCCTTAGACTTTAAAAAACTTCATGGGCCCGTTATTCTGCCGATTTTCAAAGAGAAAAAGCCTGACGGAACCTATAAAAATGCAGCAGTGCATTCAAAAAAAGCTCGCGGTGAGCTGATGAGATACGCACTGGTGAACAATATTAAAACTCCGGGGAACCTGAAAGGATTTAATGTGATGGGATGGAAATCTGCCCAAAGCATTCCTGATTCAGGCCCCTGGTTGTTTACCCGTCCGGCAGGTAAGTGACGATTCGGATTTACATCTATTTAACGATTATACCCGCAGCTTCTGCAAACACATGACCAATTTTTTCTGCGACTGCTACACCTGACACTTTCAGGGCTTTTATAAGTTCATTACTTTGGTGATCCGGAACAGACAGCAGCAATCCTCCTGAGGTTTGCGGGTCAAACAGCAGCTCCTCTTCCTGTTTTGACAAAGAAGCTTGTATCTCAAAACTATGGGTATTGACCATCTGGCGATTACCCTTGTTGCTGCCGGTTGTTTCCCCTTTTTTATACATTTCCATGGCATGTGGATAGACGGGCAGCGACTTAAAATCAACTACCACACGGGCATCACATCCAAGGGATATCTCAAGGAGATGGCCAAGAATGCCAAATCCTGTGATATCAGTACAGGCATGCACATCAAATTTAAGTGCTGTTGTTATGGCAATATTGTTCAAAGAAGCAATCGCTGGCAAAACATCCCGTTCAAGATCTTTAAATGGCAATTTGCCGGAGCGAACAGCATTAAACAGTACTCCAGAGCCTATGGGTTTGGTAAGAATCAATGCATCCCCCGGTTTTGAACCTGCATTGGTGATTACTTTTTTGGGGTCAGCCATACCATTGACACATAGGCCATATTTAGGTTCTTCATCGTCAACCGTATGACCTCCAACAAGGCAGGCACCAGCTTCTACAACTTTATCATGACCACCTCTTAAAATGTCACGCAGTATTCCCATATCAAGCTTTTGGGAGGGGAACATAACCACATTCAAAGCAGTAAGCGGTTTCCCGCCCATTGAGTATATATCTGAAATAGAATTGGCCGCAGCAATCTGGCCAAACCAATATGGGTCATCAACTGGCGGGGTAATAAAATCCACCGTATTTATCATGGCTATCCCATCAGAAAGTTTATAAACGGCAGCATCATCAGCCGTTTCTATTCCCACCAAAAGATTTGGGTCTGAGGGTGGTGTAAGCCCTTTTAGCGCATCCGACAGATCTGTCGGACTAATTTTCGCTGCTCAGCCACAGGTTCTGGCTAAACCGGTTAATGTCTTTTTTTTAAAAAATTGCATTGTTTTCCTTCTATAATATGGAAAATAGTGATGTTAAATAAAATATTGAGTGCATCTATACTACAAAAAATAATCACATATTCACAATGTTTTAGTGTTTTTTTTAATATAAATCATTGTTGTTAAAAAGGGTGAAAATATATTTTTACATGCGATAGTCTTGATTATGTATCTGAATTTCGTTTACAACAACTTTAAATACTGGTATGGATTTTAATCTCAATTTTGAAACTGCTTATGAAAAAATACGCTACGGAAAACAAAGACGGAAATTCTCACTGGTATGAATTTGGCGGAATCGGCCCTTCTTTTCATTTTTACCATGCAAATGCGTATCCGTTTGGCACCTATTATCAGATGCTCAATAAGCTGAGCAAGGAATTCAATGTATTTGGTTTGGGCCTTCGCCCCACGTGGGAGGGCATGGCCGGGCCGCTTCCAGGGATACGCTGGACAACCTATGCGGATGATCTCATATCGTTTTTAGATTCAACCGGTAAAGGGCCGGTCATTGGGTGCGGTCATTCCCTTGGAGCAGTTGCCACCATGCTGGCAGCAAGCAAAAGGCCGGATTTGTTCAGTCATCTAATTCTCATTGACCCCGTATTTTTTACAACTCGTTTATGGCTGAGTTCTGCATTGACACCTTTGAGATTGAAAAAACGCATTCCAATGGTGGCCAAAGCCCTTGGCAGGCCTTATCAATGGGACTCTCCCAAAGCATGTGTTGATTTTCACCGGACCAAAAGAGCGTTCTCCAGGTTTCCAGAAAAGGTATTAGATGATTTTGGGGCATATGCCGTGGCTCAGGATAAAGACGGGAAATACCGACTGGCATTTCCCAGGGAATGGGAAGCGCATATATATGCCACCATGCCCTATGTATGGGCTAAATTGAAATCTATCCGGATTCCTGTTTTGGGGATTCGGGGGGAACTGACCGATACACTCCTGCCTGGCGCGTGGAATAAGTGGCAGGCACTGCGGCCTGAAGATACTTTTACCCAGTTGCCGGGTGTCGGGCATTTAGCACCGCATGAAGCACCTGAAGAAACTGCTGCAATTATGAGCAAATGGTTAAAACCGTCTTGATAAGCCGGAAACGTAAGATAAATAAAAATTGAATAAATAAAAGAAGAAAAGGAGGTCAAATGGAAATGAAGCTGCCGCTTGATCAGGCAAAGGAACTGGCACTGGGGTATATGTTAAAAGGATATCACTGAGGCCCTGCTGTCCTGCAAGTTATGTGGGAAGCATATGGCATGGAAGATGAGAATTTCCTGTGGGCTGGGATCCCATTCATGGGCGGCATAAGCGGGGAGAACAAAGCAACGTGTGGAGCAGTGGCTGGTTCTGCAGTCGTCCTTGGACTTCGCCATCGAACATCCTTGAGCGATAAAGAAAAGGCAAAATCAGCAAGAAATAAAGCCCGCTTTCAATCCACCCAGCTCGTTAAAGAGTTCATGGAAAAATACGGGCATGTAAACTGCTTTGACCTGCTGGATATTGATTTTTCAGTTCCAGGGAATTATAAAAAATTCCGGGACTCTGGAATTGCTGAAGAAAAATGCTATCAATATGTTAATTACATCATTGAAAAGCTTTATTCGTTTGAAAAAAAAGGATAGCACTACACTTTAAAAAGTTATTGCAGAATCTATCTTGCAAGAAGCATTTCATCATTTTGGAGCTCTTTTTTCCGGATCTGGCTGAACATTTCAAGCAGTTTTTCCGTGGTAAGATTTTGTTTCTCATCGCCCTCGATATCAATGATGATCTCACCGTCATCCATCATGATAAGGCGGTTCCCATATTCAATTGCATGCTGCATGTTATGGGTGATCATCATTGCTGTGAGGGCGTGCTCTTTTATGAACCGTCGGGTCAGTTTCATCACTATAGCGGCATTCCTGGGGTCAAGGGCTGCGGTGTGCTCATCAAGCAGGATGATATCCGGGCCGGACAGTACCGTCATCAAAAGGGTCAGGGCCTGTCTTTGTCCACCTGAAAGAAGGCTCACATTCTCTTCCATCCGCTGTTCAAGACCCATTTCAAGTTTGGAAAGCTCTTGCCTGAACAGTTCTCTCTTTTTGTTGTTCAGGCTTATTTTGAGCCATTTAAACCCTTTTTTAAATGCCACCATCATATTGTCTTCAAGGGTCATCTGTGATGCCGTTCCAAGAAGGGGGTCCTGAAAAATGCGGCCCAGATATTTAGCCCTTTTATACTCAGGCTGCTTTGTTACATTTTTATGACTTAAAAAAATTTTACCCGTGGTGGGCGTGATATTGCCTGAAATCAGGTTGAAAAGAGTGGTTTTCCCAGCACCGTTGCTGCCGATGATGGTTATAAAATCCCCTTTTTTTACCTCCAGATTGATGCCTTTGATAACCGTGTTTTCATTTGGCGTTCCCGGGTGAAAAACCTTGCTGGTATTTTGAAGTTCAATCATGATCTTATTTTAATATGGTTTTCCTGTTGGTTATCATCAAAGAAGCAATAATGAGGATGCCGGTAATGAGTTTAAGGTCATTTGGCGTCATGTTGATGTAATATCCGTAATATCGTCCCAGGTACATGATGGCTTTGAAAAGAATGGCTCCTAAAATAACCCGCAGGGTCAGGACGGATATCCGGGTTGATTTCAAGATAAATTCGCCCAGCATCACAGATGCCAGCCCGGAGATTACAATTCCCTGTCCTAAATTTATGTCGGCAAATCCTTGATATTGAGCTGCAAACGCGCCTGACAGGGCAACCATTCCATTGGAAAGCCCTACGCCAATGAGTTTCATGGTGGCTGGATTAACCCCCTGGGTGATCACCATCTGCTGGTTGTTTCCAAGCGCCCCGAATGTCAGTCCCATATCCGTATGGAAAAAGAGATCCAGGGCAACTTTGATCATGAGCACAATAAGAATAAATGCAATTAAAAAGGCGTACTCTTCTGGTATCAGACCGTTTGCTTTCTCTGAAATCATGGTGAACAGGGTGTTGACTTTGAGCAGCGGAAGATTGGCTTTGCCTGACAGTATCCGGATGTTGATGGAATAGAGCATGGTCATGGTAAGAATACCGGCCAGAAGGTGCGGTACTTTTAAGCGGTTGTGTATGGTGGCGGTTGTTAAACCGGCCAGAACGCCACCGGAAAATGACAGGACAAGGCCAGTCGGAATGCTGACCTTGTTGGTTATACACACCGCCATGATGACCGCCCCCATAGGAAATGAACCATCAACCGTAAGATCGGGAAAGTCCAGTATCCTGAAGGTAAAAAAAACACCCAAAGCCATGATTGAATAAATCAGACCTTCAACAAAAATTCCTTCAATCATAGATACGCCTTTTTGAAAATTGCAGGTACACTTAAGTAAAAAGTCATTATTTTTTGATGACTTTTCCGTCTTTGATTATGGTATTGGCATTTTTGACAATATGCTCCGGGAATGAAAGACCCAGGTGTTTTGCCGAATCAAGATTAACCAGGAGATCCACATCAGATGGTTCGGTCATGTAGACCGTGGGTATGTCTTCACATTTCTCGCCGTTTAAAATACGGGCCACAATTTTGCCGGTGGTTACGCCCATCTTGTAATAGTCAAATCCCCATGCAGCAAGCACCTCGTTGGTTTCAGCAGAACTTGGGTCTGCAGACATTACCGGGACTTTATTCTTTCTGGCCACGCTTGTGATGGCTGCCAGTGCCGAGAAAACCGTGTTGTCGTTACTCAGATAGATTCCATCTACCCGTTTGATAATGGAGAGAACCGCCTGTTTAACTTCGGAAGAATTGGTCACGGTTGCTTCAATAAATTCTATCCCCATATCTTTACAGACCATCTCGGTGATTTCAGCAAGACTTACAGCATTGGCTTCACTGCTGCTGTATATATGGCCAAGGCGCTTGATTTTTTTAACCGAGTTCAGTAACTGGATTTGTTCTCTGACCGGAGTCATGTCTGAAGTGCCGGTGATGTTTTTTTCACCCTTTTTAATCGAGGTGACAAGGCCGGCTCCGGCGGGATCTGTGACGGCGCAGAAAACTACCGGGGTCTCTTTGATTTTGTTGGCAAGGGCCTGGGCGGTCGGGGTTGCAATACCAACCGCAACATCTACTTTCGCAGATTTGAATTTCTGGGCAATAGAGGCGGCAGTTGTCATCTCTCCATTTGCATTCTGGAGATCGAATTTTGCATTGGGGAAGCTTCCTTTTATACCATCCTGAACGCCTTGTTCCAGTGCATCAAGGGCTGGATGTGAAACAATTTTTGATATCCCGATAAGAACATTGTCACTGGCAAGTGCGGGTGAAATAAATAATACCAGGGCCAACAAGAGAATAGACCCGATTGAAATCGTATGATTTTTCATAATATTTTCCTTTGATTAAAAATGTAAAATACAATTCTCACAATTTAGGGGTAAATGATCGAACAGGCAAGAAAAAATAATAGTTATTTTAATATTCACCCAGTCGGTTTAAAATGCTAAACATTTCGATGCCCGATAATCAGGAATATATTTAAAAATGATCAAGATAAACGAATCTATTTATATACCGGAATCTCAGGTTCAGTTTCAGGCCATCCGGGCCCAGGGCGCAGGCGGTCAGAATGTGAATAAAGTGTCTACAGCCATTCATCTGCGCTTTGATATTCATGCTTCAAGTCTACCGGATTCAGTTAAAAACAAACTGTTGTCGTTAAAAGACAGCCGGATCTCCAAAGCGGGGGTGCTGGTAATTAAAGCGCAGAATTTCAGATCCCAGGATAAAAACAGGGAAGATGCTTTGGCACGCCTTCAAAGACTTATCCGGAAAGCCATAAAGACAAAGAAAAAAAGAAAAAAGACCCGTCCCAAAAGATCAGCGGTTTTAAAACGCCTGGACAGCAAAACCCGGCGGAGTAAAACCAAAAAATTAAGGGGTAAAGTCGATTATTAAATTTTTTTTAGTTGGGCTTTTTTTTAACCAGCCCTTTTTTGAGCCAAAAAAAGTATACGGCCATCAGCAATGCAAACCAGATGGTAAAGGTTGCTGGAAAACAAAAAAAGGTATCTGTAAATACCATATTTTCTATGTCATCTGATACAAAGCCTTCTTTTTTTGCTTTCAGCACTAATGCATATAAAATTCCGAGGACGCCATAGGAAATATTATAGGCCAACCCTTTAAAACTTAATACCGTAGCCCTGGTTTCGGAGGAAGCAGTCTCATTGATATAATAGCTGACAAAAAATCCATTAAAATACATGGCGCTGAAGGTGATTAACGCCGGGATAACTCCCAGGTATGGCCAGAACAGGTTCATGGTAAAAAGCCCTGTAAACGCAAAGCATGCTGTGATTAAAACAGCATTTGAAGGGGATTTGTTTAAAGCAATTTTGTTGGCAATTTTAGGAATAATAAATCCGAGCATGGCCACAAGAGATCCAATAAGGCCAAAAACAGATTCCGGCAGGTCGATCATCCTGTAATACTGACTGGCCAATGTGATGACCATCCTGATAATCCCGTCAAACATCATGCCGAAAAGGATGACAGACAGTGCAAACGGGGTTTTTAAAATCCAGATGCCGGCTTTAAGCGTCAAGGCGAAAGCCTGGCGGACTTTTTGAGGTTGCTCCTTATGTTTTTTTGTGTCTGGATCATGCATTTTGAGTGTTGAGATAAACGCACAGATGGCCAATCCAAAGGTGAGATACAGTGGGAAGCGCATGGTAATCTGCTGCGTTAAATCCATCTTTGCACCCAGGAATTGGAAAACCTTTTCCATCAGGTCAGGGTCATATATCGCAGCACCGACACTCATGGCGATGATAAAACCGATGGACTGAAACCGGGTCATAACTTCCAAGACCCTTCCCCATTGATCCGGGTTGCCTTCTTTTGCAAGGGAATCGTATGCAATGGCTTCATCTGCACCGCTGGCGGCCGCTTCTGCCAGTCCGCTTAAAACCCTGTTGACCATAAACACCATAAAGATGATCATGGGGTCGAATCTTGGAATAAACGCAATGATGCCGATTTCCACAATCATGGTGCCTGTGGCAAACACCAAAAGGCGTTTTCTGCCTACGATATCTGCAAGAGCTCCGGATGGGACTTCAGCGAGGACAATGGTGGCTGCCCATATGGCATTGAGAATAGAAAACTGGGCCACACTCAGTCCGAAATCCAGAAATAAAATAGTAAATACTGGATAGTAAAATCGGGAGTTGAAAAATACTTTAAACGCTATAAATAAGCGGACATTAGAAACTGAAAAAGGGGATAATGCTTTGGATGGCTGGGTCAAAATTTATTCCTGTATTTAAGGTTCCTAATCATGGCCCTGAGTTTAGCATGACTGGATTGAAAAAATAAGCGGTAAGTTTATGGGCGGTGGTGAAAAATTCAATTGACATGATTTTGGTACATTGGTAACAATATGTCGTTTTTGATAGATGTAAGGAAATATAACCAAAATGATCAATAAGAACTTTTCATTGCTGTTGTCCGGTCAGCTTGTTTCCCAGGTGGGAGATAAGTTCCATATGATTGCCCTTTCTTTCTGGGTGCTGGAAACCACAGGCTCTTCGGCAAAAATGGGAGCAGTGCTGGCAGCCGCCCTGATTCCTTCCCTGATCCTGGGATTTTTCTCAGGGGCATTTATTGATCGCCTTTCCCGTAAGGCAATCATTGTCACAACAGATATCTTGAGAGGAATAATCATTATCGGGTTTGCAGCCCTTTTTTATCTGGATGCAATGAACTTTTACATTGTTTTAGCTTTACAGGTTGTGCTCTCCATAAATGCTGCATTCTTTGATCCAACCATCCCATCACTTATTCCCATGATCGTGGATGATAAAAAACTTGGGAGCGCCAATGCAAAGCATCAGCTTGTTAATGGTTTTTCAACCATTGCCGGGGCTTTTTTAGGCGGAATATTTATTTCATGGATAGGGTATTTGAAGGTGTTTGTACTCAATGGTTTTTCATTTCTTATTTCTGCTGTTTTTGAAAGTTTTATTCATGTCCCCCAAAAATCAGGGCAGAAACTAAATGTTTCTAAACCGACAGGGCTCCTGGAAGATATTAAAAAGGGATATGGTTATATCTTTTCGAACCAGGCACTGGTTGTCCTGCTGTTCATGGTGGCGTTGATTCATTTTTTTGTAGGTTCCATAGAGGTGATTATGCCTGTTGTTGCAGTTAAAATATCTGGAAACAGTCCTGAAATTTTAGGGTTCTTCCACTCGGCACTGGGGCTTGGAGTGGTTTTGGGTGCGGCAGTTCTCAGCGCCATACATATTGAGTCTAAAGAAAAAATAATTTTGTTTTTCGCAGTTTTCTGCATAGGTTTATTATATGCTGTATCATGGTTCTTCTCCGGTGGAAGAACGCTGCAGGTTGCACTATACCTGTGTATGATATTTTTATTTGGCATTTGTATGATCAGTGCCGGTATCGGTTTTAAAACCCTGCTCCAAAAAAATACAGATAACCGGTTTGCAGGCAGGGTGTTTGCTGCGGCAGGCTCCATCGGTAACTCTTGCATCCCCCTTGCCATGATTCTTTTTGGAGCTCTGCTGGAGACCTTTGAACACGGAAAGCTGCTTTTAATTTCAGGATTGGTGCTCATGATATTGAGCATTGTGTCGTTTTTAATTTACAAGGAGAAAGAACATGACCAAAAGTGAAGCCCCTTCGGGTCTCCCTTCCCGTAAAATTGAGAGAGTCCAGACGGGCGTCCGGATTGAAAAAAAATTGCTTAAAGTTTTAAAGGGGCTTGCTGAATATCATGATATGTCCCTTGGAAATCTGATTGAAGGAATCGTGCTCCACTCATTTGAGGGCAAAGCCCCTTTTGGTGAAAAAACAGTGAAAAAAATCAACCAGCTTAAAGATATCTACGAATTGGATTTGACCAGTCAGGACAGTCATAAATTAGTGGAATCCTAATTGGATTTGTTTTTTTTATCTCATTTTTATAAGGGCTCATCCCACACAAATCCGGAATCTTCCCAGGCGATTTCCATCCACTGACGCTCTGAGTCGGAGAGCATGGCAAAAAGTGTGTTTTCAAATGCACGGAATTTTTCTGCACCCACTTCGGCAAAGGCCTTATCAAAACATTCACGTTGCACTTGTGTCACAGAATCAATCACTTTTTTGCCTTTGGGGGTGAGTTTCAAATACCTCTTACGGCGGTCTTTTACAGACAATTCCTGTGTGATGTAGGCCTCAACCAGAAGTTGTTTTAAAACGCGGGTGATCGCCTGGTTGCTAATGTCAAGAGCCTGGCGCAGTTCTCCCATGGTGTAACCAGGTTTCTGCTCTAAGATAAACATTACTCTGAACTGAGCCCTGCCCAGTTTCAGCGAGGAAAGAAATTGGTCTCCGGCTTTGGTCATGCTTCGGTATGCATAGAAAAAAAGGCTGTAAATCCATTTTAGCCGGATATTTGTAAGGTTATTTTTCTGTTCTGAAGGGTCTTGTTTGTCCATTGGTATGTTTTTTCAACTCTCCCTAGTTTGCCTGTGTCAGGATTCGACTCAAAGTACATATAAAGTCAGCCAATCATCCCTTGGAATTTTCTATAGGTGATACCGAAGATACTCGTCTATGTCAATTGTTCGGGATAGATTCCTATGGGCTTTAATATATCAATCTATTTTAATATTACAATACTATTGACATATTAAATATAGTTGTGATAAATTGCCGCTCGATGGATTGTTATAGTGCTTGGCAGAAGCATTTTGTAACCAAATATTTTCCAGGGGCAGTATGTAGATAAAACGCAAAAAATTACAGACAACCCAAATGGAATAAGCCGGAAGGAGACCCTGATGAACCTTAGTTTAGAAGATGCCAGCTGGAATTTCACCGATAACCGCCAATGGTTTGAACATTCTAATAAATGGCCACCTGTCATTGTTACCTGCGCAATCACAGGCGGGCTCCATGGAAAAGAAACCCATAGTGGTTTGCCGGTTACACCTGAGGAACAGGCAGATGCAGCTATGGCTGCTTATGAGGCCGGCGCAAGCATGGTTCATATCCATGCACGCAGCGAAGCCACAAACTACACCCGGACATCCGACCAGGGCAGCGATTTTTATCTTGTCAACAAACTAATCCGTGAACGGTGTCCTGATATAATTATTAACAACACGGGTTCCGGCTTATTCAAAGCGGACAGCCTGGAGCAGTTGGATGCCTTTTTTAAGGAAAGCCGTCCGGAAGTAGCATCTTTGGATGTCGGAATGTTTTATCTGTACCTCCGCCTGCCTTTTGATGCCAGAAATCTTGATGAGGCACAGCGCCAAATATATCTGAAAAGCGGATTTCAGCTCAAGGACAATGCGACCTTGTATCATGAAAACGTGGACTGCCTCGGGTACACCCAGACCGAACGGTTTGCAGCGGCAATGAAAGCCAACAATGTTAAACCGGAACTGGAGATATTTAACAGTCAGTGCTGGTGGTTTGTGGATAATCTCATTGAAAAAGGCCTGATTTCTTCACCATACTGGTGCCAGCTCGTTTTCGGGCAGGACGGCAACAGCACGCCTTCTTCAGTGCCATCAGCGCTTCAATTAATAGACAATCTTCCTCCGAACTCGGTTTTTTCGTCCATCGGCACCGGGGCGCTTGAACTGCCCATGATATCCCTCAGCATGATCATGGGCGGACATGTCCGTGTGGGCATGGAAGACAATATCTATTTTCGGAAAGGAGAAAAAGTAAAAGACAATGCCCAGTTGGTAAAAAGGGCAATACGCCTGGTACGGGAGCTGAACCGGGAAGTAGCGTCTCCCCGACAAGCCAGGCAGATCCTTGGGATCAGCGAGATCCCCAGATCTTACTGAAGACCATAATCCCCCAATTTAAAGGAGATTCGTATGAGTCATTCGTATTCAGAAAAAAAATTGAAAAAGAACATTAATTTTTTTGGGTTGTTATCCATGTGCGTTGGTTTGAATATTGGAGGTACGCTTTTCGCTCTAACCGGTGTTGCCGCGAGTTTTTCTGGCCCCTCTCTGCCCATTGCCCTGTTGATTTCATCTATTCCCGTCCTGTTGGCCCTGGTACCGTATATGATGCTTACATCGGCTGCCCCCACCACCAGCGCAAGTTACAGGTATACACAGATGTTGAGCCCGTCGCTTGCCTTAATCAGCATTCTCACCTTGACTGTTTGCATGTTGATCGGCGGCCAACCTTTGTTTGCACTTGCATTCGGTCTCTATTTTCAGGGATTGGCCGGTGTCGATCCCGTCTGGGCAGGAATCGGAGTGTTTACAGTTTTCTATATCATCAACCTGATAGGCGTGAAACCCGCAGCGGCGATACAAAGTATTCTCTTTTTTATCCTGATGTCTGCCTTGGGACTGTTTATCTTGAAAGGCATACCCCATGTTCAGCAGAGTCATTTTGTTGATCTGTTTCCAAATGGTTTAAAGGGAACGATGTCTGCCGCGGGCCTGATGTTTACTTTCAGTGCCGGGGGATTTTTTGTGGTAGATATCGGTGGAGAAGTGGTTCAGGCGAGGAAAGCCCTTCCAAGAGCACTGTTTGCCGGCATGCTTATTGCGATTACGATGTACATCCTTATTCACACAGTGACAATTGGTACAATAGACTGGACACAGTTGAAAGGCAAATCCCTGATCCTGGTGGCTAAAGGGTTCATGAGTCGTCCGCTGATGGCCTATTTTGTCGTGGGAGGTGCATTGGTCGCCTGTGCGACTACCATCAACACCGTTTTTGCCATCGTGTCCCGAGGGATGATGGTAATGGCCAATGAAGGTTTTCTGCCCGGCTTTATGGGAACGGTTAATGAGCGATTCGGTACACCGCATTGGGCCCTGACCACCCATTATCTGGTCAGTGTAGTTTCCCTTATCATTGTTCCTTCTCTTACTTTTTACGGCGCCATTTTGAATTTGGGAATGATCTTTTCCATAACCTCCGTCACTATGACAGGACTGGTTCTTCATCAACGCTATCCTGACCTGATAAAGGCATCAATTTTTCAATGCCCGCCATTGCTGCTGAAAGTTATTTGCTGGATAGCAATTGGATTGAATACCCTGATCTTTTTGTTCCTGAGCTTCGGCCTTGGAAAGCGCACCTTTATCTTTTTTGGCATTGTAGGTGCAGTTAGCTTTTATACCTGGATGAAACGCGGAACGATCGGACAGGTTAAAGCGGAGACCGCTCAGAAATCGGAATTCCCCCTTGTTTAGAAGGAAAAGAGGCATAAAATGAAAGTGATAGTATTGAATGGAAGTCCCAAAGGAGAGCTGAGCGTTACACTTCAGTCCATCAGATTTATTGAAAAAAAATTCAAGCATCATGATTTTGAGATACACCATATTTCAAAATCCATCCGCGCCATTGGAAAAGATCCTAAAGTTTTTAACAAAATTATCGAGCGGATTGCCCAGGCAGACCTTATTTTGTGGAGCACTCCGGTTTATGTCTGTATCGTACCGTCCCAATTGATGCAGTTTATTGAAATGCTGTATGATGACAAGGATGTAGTGGCCTCACTTAAAGGTAAGTTCAGTGCCGTTCTGACAACGTCTATACACTTTTTCGACCATTGCGCCCACCGGTATATGGCTGCCGTATGTCATGATTTAGGGTTAAATTCCGCTGGTGAATATTCCGCTGATTCCTATGATCTTTTAAACACGGTCGAGCAAAACCGCCTATATCAGTTTGCCGGAACTGTTTTTGACTCAGTTATGCTGAAATCTCCCTATTATCGACCGGCAGCCGATGTTGAGCATTCCGGTTTCAGGTATCAGCCCGATTCTGAAGAAAATCCTGAACCCGTTACTGGAAAAGTTGTGATCATCGCCGACACCACTGAAAAAAAAGGGAATACAGCAGCCATGGTGACCCGATTGAAAGCATCGTTTTCAACTGAAGTTTCTGTTGTGGATATCAGTCGGCCCGGGCTTTTAAAAGGCGGGTGCCTTGGGTGTGTGCAGTGCGGATTCGATCATAATTGCATTTTTGAGGGTAAAGACGAATTAATCGATCTGTACGAGAAAACAATCCGTCATGCAGATATTATTATTTTTGCTGCAGCCATCAGTCGTCGGTTTTTTTCAGTTCGTTTCAAACGCTTTTTTGACAGGGCCTTTTTCAATAACCACACACCAACACTTACAGGCAAACAGATTGGTTTTTTGGTTTCCGGTTCATATTTGACTACTCCATATATTCAGGATTTTATTGAACTTTATGCCCAGTGGCAGGGAGCAAATCTCGTGGATATCATCACGGATGAAGCACTGGATTCTGAGCAATTGGACAAGAAGATTGCCCAGTTTGCCAAACATATTGTGGCCTGCCATCGAACCGGTTATGTGAAACCGCCAACTTTTATAGGAGTCGGCGGTATGAAAATATTTAGAGATGATATCTGGGGCCGCCACCGGTTTGTTTTTCAGGCAGACCACACCTATTTCAAAAATAACGGGCTTTACGATTTCCCCCAAAATGACAAGCGGATTATTGAGACGAATGAGTTCATGTTCAAGATGACAGCAGAGGAGCCGGGCAGAAGCGCTATCCGCAAGACATTGGCAAGGGAAATGGTAAGGCCCCATCAGAAAAAACTGAAAAATATTTAAATAATTACGTGTAAAGGATTGTGTTATGGATATACAGGAAAAGGGAAAAGGTCCTTTGTTCACAGATCCGGACCCGGATGCGGCACGTGCTTTTTTTATGAAAAAAAGCCGCAACAAAACCGATAAGCGTATGACGCTGAAGCAGGCGGTTGAAACTTTTGTTCAGGACGGAAACTATTTAGGCATAGGTGGTTTTGGTGCCAATCGGACACCTGTAGCTGTCTGTCATGAAATTGTCCGCCAAAGAAAAAAAAATCTGGGGTTTGCCGGCCATACCGCCACCCATGATATGCAGATTTTGTCAGCGGGAAAGGTTTTCAACCGTATTGATATGGCCTACGGCATCGGCCTGGAAGCCCGCGGCCTTTCGAAAAGCGCCAGGCAATACATGGAAAGTGGTCAGGTTGAAGTCTGCGAGTGGACAAACTATGCATTGTCTCTTCGTCTTCAGGCTGCTGCTATGGGGGTTCCGTTCCTTCCCATCAGAAGCATGCTGGGTACGCAGACTTTTGAACATTCCGGGGCTGTGAATGTCTATTGTCCTTTCACAGGTAAAAAAATCGTTCTGGTGCCGGCATTAAGCCCGGATGTTTCCTTCATCCATGTCCACGAGGCAGACATTTACGGTAATGGGCTGTTTGAGGGGATTGCCGTGGCAGACATCGAACTGGCACATGCGTCCAAACGCCTTATTCTAACCTGCGAACGCCTGGTGTCCCATAGGGCGATGACACGCAAACCCCACCGGACTGATATCCCTTATTTTATTGTGGATGCGGTTTGTGAAGTGCCCTTCGGCGCTTATCCCGGCACAATGCCTTATGAATATTTCAGCGATGAAGTTCATTTGAAAGATTGGCTTGATGCAGAAAACGATCCTGAAAAATTGGCAGTTTTTCTTCAGAAAAACATCTACGGGTGCGAAGATTTTTCTGACTATATACAGGTTAACGGTGGGATGAAACGGCTTCAGGAATTAAGACATCTCGAATTATTAATCAAATCGGAGATAAAAGACAAATGACCGTTTATAATTCAATGGAAATGATGATCATCACTGCTGCACGAGCGCTTGAAAACGGCTCCATCGTCGGCGTGGGCACCGGTGCGCCATGCGCTGCAGCCATGCTGGCACAGCGGACATCCTCCCCGGATTTGATCATTATCTTTGAGGCAGGCGGAATTGATCCGGACTTGCCGGAAATGCCCATTTCTGTCGGAGATTCCAGAACATTCTGCAATGCGTCTATGGCTGGATCTATGAACACGACCATGTCCCTTTGTGCCAGGGGTTTTGTGGACTACACTTTTCTGGGCGGCGCCCAAATTGACAAATACGGAAACCTGAATTCGACCTTGATTGGAGCTTGGGAGGACCCTAAAGTCCGCCTGCCTGGAAGCGGTGGTGCAAATGATTTTGCTTCTTTTTGTCGGAAAATGATGGTCATGACTCCTCAGAACAAAAAGCGGTTTGTTGAAAAGTTGGATTTTCTGACAACGCCGGGATGGCTTGCAGGAAAAGATTCCAGAAAAAAATCCGGTCTGCCGGAGCATGCAGGACCCCATCAGGTTATAACAGACATGTCAGTGATGGATTTTGAACAGGATTCCGGCCGCATGCGGGTTGTTTCAGTAAACCCAGGGTATTCATTCAGTGATGTTCAGGCCAATTGCGGATTTGAATTGCTCTGCGCAACAGAACTTGTCAAAACGCCGGAACCCACCGAAAAGGAATTACGTATTCTAAGAGAACAAGTCGATCCCCAAAGGATTGTGATCGGCCGGTGAATATATTTAACACGTAATAAACACAATAACTCTAAAAGAAGGAAGACAAATGAAAATAGTTTCAGTCCGAATTATCGTATGGTTTATAATTGTATTTGCAGCCCTTACAGGTCATGCGCTTTCCGATGGCAGAGCAACCACAGAAGAAGTGTATGTCAAAGTGGTTGATGCTGCCACCGTTCTTGAACAACTGGGAAAGGAAGGCTTAGAGGCATTTAGTAACCCCAAAGGTGAATTTGTATGGAAAGATTCCTATGTTGTTGTTTTTAATTGCAAAGAAATGATATCTCACCCCATCAATAAATTGATCGGTCTGCCCATTGAGAAGATAAGGTGCCATAAAACCGGAAACCCCGTGATTCCAGAAAATTGCAAGGGCATCGATAAGATGGGTGTATGGACTGAATATTGGTGGCCAAGACCGGGAACGGACAAGATCCACAGGAAACTAATGTTTACTGTTCCTGTTGAGGGTGGCGAATGGTATGTGTCCGCAGGAATTTATGATGACACCACTACAATAAAAGCACTCAATGCCAAACTCAAATAAACCCGTTTGTTCTTGGAGATTAATGAAAATGAAGCAGCAGTATCTTGGTATAATGAACCGTTCGGTATACTATACCTTATGCCTCCTCACAGTCTGCTTTCAAGTGACATGGGCAGCAGAGACCGGATCAGGCACCAACAGTTTTATTATTTTGGGGCCGGCAATTGCACCCGAGTATCAGGGAAGTGATCACTACCGGACTGTTCCCATGATCGTTTCCCGGTTTGATATTCACACGACAGGGATTGAAATCGAAGGTTTATCTGCCCATGCCTCTTTTTTTTCCGGACCAAAATGGACATCCGGAATTGCAGCGGAATTAGACATGGGCAGGGACAGTGAAGTGGACAATACTGCGATTGCTGTAATGGAGGATTTGGATACCGCCTTTAATATAGGCGCATTTTTGGCTTATGAATATCCGGATCTGTGTTTTGCGGGTGATCATCTGGAAATTAAGCTATCCGCTTATAAAGATGCATCAGGCATTCATACGGGTTCCTACTCCACTCTTGGATTGTCCTATGCATTCCCTATACAGATCCCATGGCGATTGGAATTTGAATTGGAAACAACATTTGCCGACAAAAATTATATGCAGACCTATTTTGGTATTCATTCTGCAGATGCATCTGCCAGTGGGTTACCAGAATATTATCCAGGAAACGGTTTCCGGGATTTCAGTTTTACTGCGAATACACTTTTCTTTTTCTCACCCCGGGTGGGCCTTTTTTCACGCCTTAGTGCTGGAAAGCTTTTGGGGGATGCTGCGGATAGCCCGATAACAAAGCAGGGAAGTGCAAAACAGTATTTCGTCGGTTTTGGATTTTTTTATCGATTTTAGGGAGACTTTCATGAAAATTTATTTAGCTATACTATTTCTTTTAATCGGCTTTCATTGTCAGGCCGGGGAAATTATTGATATTGACCACGGCTTGACGCTTGCCCGGATCAATCATGGGAAAACAGTTCAGATTTTGGCTGTTCTTGAGGATAACGGCACAGCCATAACAGCCTTGAATATCAGTGAATTATCAGGAGTTAATGCGGACATTCCATACCTTTACCGAAAACTGGAATATGAAGGGATAAAAAACGTGATTCTGAAAAACCGTACTTCCCGCGCACGGCAATATCTTTATTCTGAACTGCTCAGCCCTGCGGGGAAAGGTCAACATCATGTTGCTCTGGGTTTCAACTATGCAGACCACGCAAAAGAAGAGGGTGCGGAACAGGAACCATTTTTATTTTTAAAAACTACCCGGCCAACTCGCATGGAGAAAATCAGCACTGGAGGACAAATTCTTTTGGATTATGAAATTGAAGTGTGCGCAAGACCTTTGAGTGATATCCATCAGAGCATGCCACCCGGTGAGACACCTTATGGATTTTTTATAGGCGGTGATTTTACAGATCGGGCCTTACTGCTGAGAAACATAAATTTAGACCATATGCAGAGCGGAGAAGGTTTCAGTCGTGCAAAAAGCAAAAAAGGCTACTTTCCAACCGGGCCATACATGGTTATCCCTAAAGACAGGGACTGGTTTCTGTCCAAGGTGATTTTAAAGTTGTATCGCAATGGAGAATTAAAACAGAATGGCACGGCCTCGGATATGATCTGGAAGCCCGATACTATCGTTAGTCAAATATTCCTTGCTGAGCAAGCACAAAAACCCACGTTTTCAGATGTGTCCGCCCACTGGCTCCCTGGTGATGGGATCACTTCGGATATGGTGTTTCTTACCGGAACACCGGAAGGCGTAATCATGCATCCGCCTTCTCTCATTCATAAAATTAAAAGCGGCATACAGTTTGTTTTTACCGGGGCATTTCTGAAAACAACCATAGTCCGGTATGCAATTGAAAAATATATTGCCGATCTTATTGGGAAAAAATATTTTCTCCAGCCGGGTGAATCCGTTTCAATGGAAGGAACTTACATGGGAAAAACAACTCTGGAAATCTGCGAGGAATAATACAGCTTCATAACGTGATGCGATTGTTAAATTCTCATTAATATACTTCGGTTTGCCCTCATTTGAGGGCAACCCCTCCCTTTTTCCAGACACCCTTTATGTGTCTGTTTTTTTAAGATAGGCTGTGGTCTGGGATGCTCTCATGGGTTTGGCAAAATAATATCCCTGGGCGCTTTCGCAGTCCAGATCAAACAGGGTTTCAAGCTGGCTTTCCGTCTCCACACCTTCGGCAACAGTGGACAGGCCCAAACTTTTTGAAAGAGATAAAACAGATTTTACAATTTCGAAACTGTCAGCGCGTTGTTCCATGGAGCTGACAAAGGAGCGGTCAATTTTTATCTGATCAATTGGAAACTGCTGCAGATAGGAAAGCGAAGAGTAACCTGTGCCAAAATCATCAATGGACAGGATAAATCCGAATTTTTTCAAAGAGGTCAGCGTATCCACTGCCGACCGGGTGTGCTCCATGAGCAGCGACTCTGTAAACTCAAGTTTGATGTGTGACGGCGACAGGTTGAATTTCTTTACGGTATTGCATAAATGCTCACAAAAAGCCGGGTGGAGAAACTGTTTGACTGAAATATTGATATGGACGGAAAATGGCCGGTCAAAAATCTCTTCCCAGCGGGCAAGGTTCTGGCAGGCTTGTTCAATGATCCAATCGCCCATGGGGATGATCAGACCGGTATCTTCTGCAACGGGAATGAAATGATCCGGAAATACCAATCCTTTTTGCGGATGCTGCCATCGGATCAATGCTTCAAACCCTTCAGGTGATCTTGTTTTAACATTGATGATCGGCTGAAAAAATAGCTCCAGATGCTGTTTTTCAATGGCAAGCCTCAGCTCTTTTTCAATGGTAACAGACTGCATAAGCCTCTCATGCATCCCGGGTGCAAAAAACTTAAATTGGGCTTTCCCGGAATCCTTTGCATTGTACATGGCCAGATCGGCATCCCTTAGCAATTGGTTGGCATCTTCATACTTATTTGTCTCCATGACAATGCCGATACTGGCGGAGATATGGACCTCATGGTCTTGAATTACAAATGTGGCCTCTGACGCATCCTTTATTCTCGAAGCAATATCAGATACAGTTTCTGTATCTTCAACATAGGGCAGCAGGACAGCAAATTCATCACCTCCCAGGCGGGCCAGGGTATCTTTGGTACGCAGACATTTTCGTATCCTTGATGTTACCGCTTTCAGCAGGGTATCTCCCGCCTGGTGACCCAGGCTGTCATTAACACTTTTAAAACGATCCAGGTCCACCAGCAAAACCGAGAAACGAAAATCAGGGTCCCTTTTCTGTTTTTCAATGGCACAGTCCAGCCGTTCTCCGAACAGCAAACGGTTGGGAATGCCGGTCAGGGCATCATGGTAGGCCTGATGTTTGAGCTTTTCTTCAAATAATTTTCGCTGGGAAATGTTTTCATAAAAAACAAAAACACCCTGAACCTGCCCGTTGACTTTAACTGGATATGCCAGGGCGGAAATTGGAATCTGGTACCCTTTTTTGTGGATACATCGCATCTCCATGGAATGGGTTTCACCATTCAAAGCTTTCTGGATCAGGTTTTTGTGGAGCGTACTGTCTTCTTTCTGATCAGAAAAACCTGAAAACTTTCTGTTCAGTATTTCTCCAATGGAATATCCTAAAAGGCTGGAGAAACTATTATTGGAACGGATAATCCTATTGTCATTTCCAATCAGAATAATGCCATAAGGAGAGTTCATGAACAACTCCTTGAAATAGACCTGATTTTTATGGGCGGCTATTTTTTTATCCACCAGATCTTCTGTTATAACAGAGAGTTGTTTTTGGGAATCCTGAATCTGGCTGGTTTTCTCCTCTACCAAGTTCGCCAGGTGGTCTCTGTATTTTTTAAGCTCCAGTTGGGACTTTATTCTTGCCAGAGTGACCGACGGTGTAATTGGTTTACGGATATAATCCACGGCCCCCACCTGAAAGCCCAGGGCTTCATCTGTATCTTCAATTTTTGCTGTAACGAAAATAATGGGGATTTTTTGAGTTGAATGCCTGGACTTCAAATGTTTTGCCACCTCATACCCATCCATCTCAGGCATCATAATATCCAGAAGAATCAGGTCTGGAGGAGAATCCGATTTCGCTATATCCAGCGCCATGGAACCATTTACCGCAACAGAGATATCAAATTCATCAGACAATATGGCCCCGAGGACATCTATATTTGCAGGGGTGTCGTCCACAATAAGGATTCGGTCTTTTTCATGTGAATTCATTTTTTTATCCTTCTTAATTTTGTTTAATTGGAACAATGGTCTGTAAAACCTGTCCGAAGTGATCTGTTCAGATTTGCAAATGTGGCGCGTGCCGCTTCAAAATCAAACCGCTTTATTTGTGATTCCAGTTTCATGGCGGTCTGCGCATACATGGTAGCTTCAAGGAAGATACCAAATTCTTTTGAATATGTTTTTGCTTTTAGACTGTTTTTTTGCAGCATATCATTCAGAATATCAGCCTTTTCAACTGCCTGCCTTAAGAAATCAGGATCTGGATCAGATAAGGTCTTTTTTGAGTTTAAATTATTATTAAAAGAATTAAGCTTTTTCCCCGGCTGGCCCTGACTTTTAGGAGCTGCGGCATCGCAAGAGTTGTTTTCCGGCTTTTTTTCACAGGAGTTGAGCATTTCCACAACAGCGTCAAACATTAATGATTGTTTCACAGGTTTGGTAATAAATTTACTTACCCAGTCCGGCTTGTACAAGCGCCTGTCCTTATTGAAGGCGCCAATGCCTATGACAGGTAATTCATTGCCTTTGGATCTCTTTTTATAGTTTCCGGCCTGAATCATGGGGTTATCAAGATCCACGACCGCCAACGCAGCTTTATCTGTCTGTTTTATTTTATCCGGTGCTTCACAAAACAGATCCTGGCTTTTCACTGTACAGACGCTCAAACCGAAATCAGCCAGGAATTGGTGAATAATCCTATTGGTGCTTTTATTTTTAATGGCGAGCAAGACGGTTTTATTCTTTGCACCAGCAAGATTGATACGTTTCACCGGAGTATTCTGCTGAATCACGGAACTTTTTATTGTAAAAGAAAAACTGCTGCCTTTTTCCGGTTGGCTCTTTACATCGATATCGCCCCCCATGAGAAGAACCAGTTTTCTGCATATAGCAAGCCCGAGTCCAGTACCCCCATATTTTCTGGATGTGGATCCGTCTGCTTGAGTGAATGCCTGAAAAAGAGTTCCAAGGGTTTTTTTATCCATGCCGATACCCGTGTCCCGAACATTGAATACAAGTATTGATTCATTTGAGGCGGGCCTGTTTTGTTGTTCAACACAAAGGCAGATCTCCCCTTTTAGTGTGAACTTGACAGCGTTGGAAATCAGGTTGCTCAAGACCTGGCGCAGCCGAGTGGGATCGGACTGAATCACTCTGGGAACTTTTGGATCTATGTCCAGGATAAGCTCGATGGATTTATCTGCTGTTTCATGTTTGAAAACATCACATATCTCTTCAAGCAGTTCCCGGATGTTTACTGGGATTTTTTCAATTTTCAGCTTTCCGGCATCCATTTTAGAAAAATCCAGGATGTCGTTGATGATTTTAACCAATGTTTTTGAAGAGGAATTGATAATCTCCATATATTCTTTTTGACGCTCGTCCAGGGCTGTTTTGAGAATCAGTCCGCTCATGCCGATGACAGCGTTCAAGGGGGTTCGTATCTCATGGCTCATGGTAGCCAGAAACTGACTTTTTGCAATAGCTGAGGCATTGGCTTCATCACGAGCCGTGACCAGTTTTGCATTGGTTTTTTCCAGGTCCATCGTACGTTCAGCTACCCTGGCCTCAAGTTCAGTCTCCCGGGTTTCAATTTGATGAATCATCCAGTTCATATTGCGCATCAGGAAAATAAGTTCATTTTCATCCTCATCGTCAGATGGCTGGTTGGGAAGTGAAAAATAGCGGTATTTGCCTGATTTGATTTCATGGCAGGTATCTGAAATTTGATCCAGTTGATTTAAAAACAGCCATCTCAGGCCGAGCAGCACAGGGTTACAAATGGTGATGAGGGTTATAACAGCCACACAGACACTGAGAGCCGCCTGAAATGCCGGGTCCTGAAAGGTGGGTGTTCCCTTGAAAAATACTATAAAAATAGCCACAGGCAGGATCATATAAAAGGCGATAATGAACCTGAATTTTGATTTTGCTCTTAACATAATTTTGATGTCTCACCTATCATGGTTGTTCCCTTTGTTTTGGAAACTTTTTAGTTGTCGCCTCAAACCGCTAAAGTTTGTCTTAGCTAACTTATGAGGGCGGAGTATAAAAGATGAAATCTGCGATGTCAAGAAAAAGTTAGGCTTGAAAAACATTTGAGTTTTTCAAGCATGGAAAGATAGGTCATTCAGACCCGGTTAGATGAACCTGGGTTCTCTGATGTTTCGCTTTCAGGGGCTGGATTGAGGTTAATGAGAGTGGGCATGGCCTGCTGGCTGTATAAGGCCTGAGATCGTGTTGAATACGATCAGGCCAGCAAGTATGGCAGCGGAAGTAAGCTGAACCCATGGTGGAAAAATCTCTGCTGCCTGGCCCACCACAGCGCTGGCTGTAATTCCTGAGATTTTGTAGATGAAATCAAGTAAAAATCCCATGATAATGGAGCATATCGAAATCATGGACAAGTAGATGACAAGCGCCCGTGTATTGAACAGGTTTTTAACAATATTCATGGTTGCTGCGTTGGTGGCAGGGCCTGCCAGCAAAAATACCAGGGCAGCACCGGGGTTGAGTCCTTTTAAAATAAGGGCCGCTGCAATGGGAGTGGATGAAGTGGCACACACATACATTGGGATACCGGCTGCCAGCATGATCAGCATGGACAGAAAACTATGATCATTGGCCCATAGCGTCAGGTCATCCGGGAAAAAGAAGGTGATGATTCCGGCAATAAAAATACCAATGATAAAAGGGCGTGAGATATCAGTCAATAGCTCTCCGAATGCATATTTCAGTCCGTTGATTAATCTTTCTGCAAGGGTTTCATTGGCTTTGGGTGCAACTGCACCGCAATCGGAAGAACAGCCTCAGCCCCCAGTCATTTTTTTAGGATCATGATGATGATTGGTTTCCTGACTGCCAAAAAAATTCTGGACAATACCGGTGGAGATGGCAGTGATAAATCCAGCTATCGGTCGGATTACAGTCATGATCGGGTCCAGCATGGCCCAGGATACGGCAATGGAGTCCACACCGGATTCAGGCGTGGCAATCATGAACGACAGGGCTGCCCCGTTATTGGCTCCCTGCTTTTTGAGACCGGCTGCAACAGGAACCACGCCGCAGGAGCATAAAGGAATGGGGATGCCGAATATGGCAGATAATATAACCGGCTTGATTTTTCCTGTGCCAAGATACTGCTTGATCCGGTCCGCTTTAAAAAATACATACAGAATTCCGGCAACCAGAAAACCAAACAGCATGAATATGGCCACATCCAGGTAAATATGCCAGGATTCTTTTAAGATTTCATATATAACAGTCATTGAAAATCCTATATAAATCAGTGCCGGACATGGTCCAGGCTCATTTTGATCAAAGAAACCACATGGGCATCATCAATGGAGTAATACATGATTTTACCCTCTCTGCGGTTTTTAACTATTCTCTGGGTTCTTAATAATCGAAGCTGGTGGGAAATGGCGGAATCAGTCTGTCCGCAAATAACAGCAATGTCACAGACGCAGTGTTCCTGCTTTAAAAGGCTAAGAACGATTTTCAGGCGTGTTGGGTCGCTTAAGGCCTTGAATATGTCTGCCATCCGGGCAGTGTCATCCTGGCCTGGCATAGTTTTTATGGTTTGTTTTACTTTCTCTTCGTTAATACATTTTTCTGAACAGACATCCATTTATCACCTCTTCATTTGAACAATTGTTCAAATGTTAAGATAATAAATTGAGTGTGTCAAGCAGATTTTTGTTTAGGTTTCTATGAATTTAGAATGGCTTGTCTTCGCATCTCGTATTGAGAAACAGCAGCAATCGCCTTCAGTCCATCTTTCAGGCGTTTGAAAACTGGAATTCCCTCTTTAAGGAATTTTGCGCGGGCCTCCCGGATTACCTCTTCAACTCCCAGGGCTTCTATTTCCTGTTTGTAATTGGGCAGGATCATCACCACGGGTTTGCCGCCTTCTATTACAGCATTTTTACATGCGTCTACCAGGCCGTCTACAGGAACAACATCTCTTACATGTTTAACTCCTAAGTTGGTCGCCATAGATTTGTAGGAATCTAAAAGCTGGATCATGACATGGATGTGAATGTTTTTATCTTTTGATGCATGGATCATGGACTTTTCTAAAGGCTGGGGTGGAACAAAGGGGTTCGCAATATCAATAGGGTTGGTCGGGCTGGAACCTGGTTGAGGCAGTAACGGCCGTATTTTTTCCTGAAGGTCCTGGCTGAGAGGGGGGACTGAGAGCCCCAAAGGCTCTGCCAGATCTGCCGCATTAATACCGAGAGCGCCACCGCCTCCGATTACGCTCATTCCTTTGTATTCCTGCAGCGGAAGCATGGAAAATGCCAAAGCAGCATCTGCCATTTCATGAAGGTCGTGGACCTGAAGGACATTGCACTGCCGTAAGACCGATTCCCAGATTTTCTTGCTGCCGCCCATGGATGCTGTATGGCTGGATACAGCACGGCTTCCGGAATCTGATAATCCCCCTTTCATGATAATAACCGGCTTTTTCATAGCGGTTTTGCGCAATACCTGGATAAAGTCTCTTCCTTCTTTTACCCCTTCCATATAAAGGCAGATGATTTTTGTTTCCGGGTCATGGCGAAGATATTCCAGCATTTCAGTCTCGCGCAGGTCACAGCCATTTCCAAAGCTTAACATTTTGGAGAATCGGATACCTCTCCACTTGCCTAAATAAGCAAAATCAATAGAAAGCCCACCGCTTTGGGATAGAAAGGCCACATGCCCTGTTTCACGGGAAAGGTCCGGACCGGGGAGCATGGTTAAACCTGATTTAGGGCAGTAAATACCAAAACAGTTCGGCCCGATGATCCGTATCCCTTTCGCTGCAACGGCCCTGATCTGTCGGTCAAGTTCATCACCTTCAGGGGTACCTGCTTCGCCAAAGCCTGAAGAAAGAATTTCTGCACCGGCAGCTCCCTTTTTCCGGCAGGATTCAAGTGCAGCAGGAACATGTTTTGCTGGTACGGCAATAATGGCAAAGTCTATAGTGCCTGGGATCTCTTCTACAGAGGAATAAAGCTTCAGCCCTGAAACTTCTCCTCCGCTGGGGTTTACCGGATAAAGCTCTCCGGAAAAACCGATTGCCTGAAGTGAAAGCAAAATGCCCCTGCCAAAACCAAACCCTTCTTTTGATACACCGATTACTGCAAGCGTTCTGGGATTAAAGATTCGTTCAAAAACTTCATATTCTTTTTTCATGCAGGGCCTCCGCCGGGGTTTTGAAATGTTTTTTTAATATAATTCTTGACGGGCATAATGTGTAATTATATAAACATACCATGCGGTATGGTATGGGAACAAATGCTGTC
Source organism: Desulfobacteraceae bacterium (assembly GCA_033851995.1). GTDB lineage: Bacteria > Desulfobacterota > Desulfobacteria > Desulfobacterales > Desulfobacteraceae > Desulfobacula. The sequence goes on from JAWSVI010000009.1 coordinate 70,526, forward strand.
TGTCAATAAGAAAATGGTTTAAGAAATGGTTGAAAAAATGATTTAAGAGGTAAAATATCAAGAGTAAACCTAAAGAAATCTGGCTGAAAGAAGGCTTGAAAATCCTGGAAGAAAAAGGACCAAGAGCGCTTTCCATAGATAAACTGGCACAACAGACAAATAAAACCAAGGGCTCTTTTTATCATCACTTTAAGAGTCGACGTCAGTATATAAAAGATCTTTTGCGTTATCATGAAATCAAGGTGAATGTGGAAGTTCTCCATATTGTAGATCAGGAGAGTGGACAGATTGATCGGCTTAAAAAATTAACAGAACTGGTCTTTCAGATTTCCAGCAGGCTTGAACTGGTCATCCGGGCATGGGCGTTGTATGAACCGATTGTTAAAGAATCTCAGGACAGGATCGATCAAAAACGCCTGGAGTATTTAGAAGAGATCTATCAGTCAGACGGAAGGAGTAAAGCCCGGGCCCAGGCAGCGGCCTATAGAAATTACTCTATTTATATAGGGATTCAGCAGCTTAGACATCTTCATGATGAGAAAAGATTCAAAAATATATTAAAAGATATTTTTTTTATGTGATCACTGGGTATAAATCCCGAATTCATGCAGGGAGAAATTATGAAGCAGATTATTGAGAAGGCGGTTCTAAATAAGCAAAAGGCATTGTCTGAATATGAATCCAAAGCTGTTATTGCAGAGATTGGAATCCCTGTGGCAAAGCAGGGGCTTGCCATTAGCAGAAAGGAAGTTTTAGCCCTTGCAAAAGATATTGGCTACCCGGTTGTTATGAAAGGCTGTTCAGATAAATTAATCCATAAAACCGAAATGGGCATGGTAAAGCTGGATATTAAAAACGAGACAGAAGCATCCGCTGCCTATGACGATCTGACCTTAAGAGGGTTGGAAATGGATGGGGTGCTGGTCATGGAGATGATCAGCAGTGGAAGAGAATTTGTAATCGGGCTCAGCCGGGACCCTCAGTTCGGACCCTGTGTCATGTTCGGCCTTGGGGGCGTTTACACAGAAGCTTTAAATGATGTCAGTTTCAGGGTTGCCCCTTTAAGTCAGTTTGATGCTGAAGATATGATCAAGGAGATAACGGCCCAAAAGCTTCTGGATCAGTTCCGGGGAAGCCCCCCGGTTGACCGGAAGGCATTGAGCAAGATTTTAATTAAGATCGGACAGCTGGGGCTTGAAAATGATGCAATTGAAGAGATTGATATTAATCCGGCCATTCTAAAGGATAAAGAATTGATTGCAGTTGATGCATTGATCGTACTTAAACAATAAAGAGAAACGGATTTAAAAACCTGTGTTAATCATACTATTTATTTTGAGCGGGCTGGTGGTGTTTTATCTGCTGCTCAGCCTTGTTTTTACTTATGTTGTCCAGCAGATTCCAAGGGACCCTGTAGAGGATATACCGGACTGGGGAAGCATTGTTGATACCACTATACCCACTGTCGAAGGCGGCTCTCTGGAGGTATGGCGTATTGATCCACCAGGTGATTCAAAGGGTATTGTCGTTTTTGCCCACGGGTGGGGCAGAAACCGGGATCGAATGGTGGGCAGGGCCAGGATTTTTTCCCAGTGGGGATTCAGCGCTGTAATTCACAGTGCAAGGGATCATGGCAACTCCAGCCCCAAAAAGATGATGAATGCCGTAAGGTTTTCAGAAGATATCGAGGCGGTATTAAGATGGGTGGATGAGCCGGTAATGCTTTACGGCCATTCAGCCGGATCAGCAGGTGCCATTATTGCAGCGAACCAGAACCCCTCCAAAATAAAGCTGCTGTTTCTTGAAGCATCATATGCTGATAACCGGGAGGCACTGCTTAGCCTTTACACCTGGGTGAATCGCTGGTTTGGGAAACTGTTCGGCCCCATGATTATATTCTGGTTGAACCTTTTTTATAAAGGGGCACTTGATGAATATAGCCCAGCTCGGATAGCAGAGCATATAAAGGTCCCGGTCATGATTATTCACGGTGAAAAAGATACGCGGTTCCCGCTTTCTTTTGCGAAAAGATTGAAACAGGCGTTTGTCCATGAGTCTGTCGGGTTCTATATTGCCGAAGGGGCCGGACACAGCGACTCCAGTCTTAGCCCTGGGTATGGGGAGGCACTGAAGTCCTTTATTGATAAGTACTTTCCCGCAGAGCAGTATTGAAACTGAAAGTTATTCCAGGATTTTATCCATTACTTTTTTAGCATCTACAACAGCTGTATATATCAAGTTGGAATGCTTTTTTTCTTTTATTACCCCGTCAGCAGCAATCTCCATATAGGATGGGCTGATGGCTCCGCCAATGGCATAGATGCCGGGTTTGCTTGTCTCCAGGTGGTCTGTGAGCATGAGCAGCCGCTCTCCTTCTTTTGCGATTTTGCAAATGGCCCCGGTACAGGTGATCTGCTGGAGATCCAATGCATCAAAAATAGCGGACGGGCCATGGGTTCCGATACAGGCTATGACGTTTTTCATTGGAAAGCTCATCCCCTGGTACAGGTATAAGTCATTACCGATTCCTGCCGATGATGTTTGATGGATATAGAGCCGGTCAATGCCGTCGGCATCCACTTCCCCGATTTTGGGTATGGCTTTTTGAAGGATTTTGATGTGTCCTCCCAAAAGCACTTCTTCACCTAGATCCCTGGCCGTATCCGTATTGATTTCAAATTTCTCTTTTATGTGCGCCCAATATACAGAAGTTGCATCGTCCTTTGCTTCTCGTTTTATTTTGGATAAAGAGGACACCACATCTGCAGCAGCATTTCCCCCTCCGATCACCAGGACGTTAATGCCGATGTAATCTTCTCCGTTCTCGATATTTCTTGCAACGGTTTTGGCCTCGCCGTATATTCCCAGATCGTTGGGTATGTTGCTTCCAAAAGCAAGGATAATGCTTTCTGTCAGGTAGGTGCCTTTGTCTGTTTTGACGATGTAATTCGGGTAATTCCCCTCAATTTCCTTGAATTCTTCATTATAATGGACAATCAAATCATTTTCCGCCACAAGGCAATGGGCTTGTTCAACGTAGGCCTCCACTGGAATTTTTTCATCCGGGGGTTTTACTTCCAGCACAGGAAAAGGGTCCTTATAGCTTTTAGGAATGGTTGGATACATTTTTTTGCCTTTTGGATAGGTGTCAATAATTCCCTGCATGGTCATGTTGCCTTTTTCGAGAATAATAAAGGATTTTGACTGTCTTTGAGCAATAAGTCCTGCAGCAAGGCCTCCAGGGCCTGACCCGACGATTACCATATCCAGTTTTGCTGGCATTTTGCGATCTCCTTAAATGGGATTCATGAAATGAGTTTGGTTCAAATTATCATAATTAAATAACTATTGTCCATTCTTAAAATCTGATTTAAAAAAGACAGATCTGAAAACAGCACATTTACTTTTACAAAGGAACGGTTAAATGGATTGCGACATCATTATCGAAAACGGACTTTTGATGACCATGGCAGACAGCCTTGATGTGGTAGAAAACGCAAGTGTCCTCATAAAAAATGGAAAAATAGAAACCTGTGGGCCTGCCGGTGAATTTTTGCAGGTGCAGGCGACAGAAAGAATTAACGCAAAAAATAAGATTATTCTACCCGGCCTGATAAATGGACATACGCACATGCCCATGTCCATGTTCAGAGGCCTTGCAGATGATCTGCCTCTTGATATCTGGCTTAATGAACATATTTTCCCGGCAGAAGCAAAACATGTAAACCCGGAGTCTGTTGAAAAATGGTCCCGGCATTCGTGTATTGAGATGCTTTTGTCCGGCACAACCACCTGTTGCGATGGCTATTTTCATGAAAGCTTTGTTGCTAAGGCGGTTATAGACTCCGGTATGCGCGCGGTTGTCGGGCAGGGGGTGATTGATTTTCCCGCTCCTGGTGTGCCAGATCCAAAACAGGGTGTCTTAAATGCGCAGGAATTTGTCAGGGAATTTAAAAAGGCCACTTCTCTTTTATCTCCATCTATTTTTTGTCATTCTCCCTATACCTGCTGCAAAGATACCCTTGTCTCTGCAAAAAGAACTGCTATGGATGAAGGTGTTTTATTCCAGATCCATGTGGCCGAAACCCAAAATGAAGGAGGCATGATTCAGGAAAGAGGGGAAAAGTCAATTGTTGAATATTTGAACTCCATCGGTATCCTGGATGAGAAAACCCTGATGGTGCATTCGGTATGGATTGATGACAAGGACATTGAAATAATACAGAAATCCGGGGCCAGTGTTGTTCACTGTCCGGAATCCAACATGAAGTTGGCCTCGGGGATTGCACCCGTTCCCAAACTGATAGATTCCGGTGTGGCTGTTGCTCTTGGAACGGACGGTGTGGCGTCAAATAATGATCATGACCTGTTCTCAGAGATGGACACCGCAGCAAAGCTTCATAAAGTCGCCCTGATGGATCCATGTGCCATGGATGCCAGGACAACGCTTAAAATGGCAACAATAATGGGGGCCAGGGCAATTGGGTTGGATTATATGGTGGGTTCCATAGAAAAAGGTAAACAGGCAGATATTATTCTTGTGGATACGGACAAACCGCATCTTACCCCAATGTTTGATCCATACTCTGCTGTTGTATATTCTGCTAAAGCATCAGACGTCAGCCTGGTCATGGTAGATGGGCAGATCAGGGTTCAGGAGGGCAAGATTGTCTAATTTGAGTCCAGTTTAAATGCTTGATGTATACAACAAGTATTTAACTCTGGACAGGGCTTTAAATTACCGTTTGCCTCAGTACGTCAGTTTAAGGTTGTCATACTGCCTGTTAAAGTATATATTTCTAAGTCCTGAAATTAGAAGAAGAGGACCTAAAAAAGAGAAGGAGCAATTTATGTTAGAGCCGCTGTTTATCAAAGCTACAAGCCTTTCAGATGCCTGGTTTCAAACGCTGTACAAATGTGTTGAAAAAGGACGGTCATTTACCATCAACAGGGGGTCCTTTGAAGGCCAGAAGCGGCTTGAATTTGATTTTATCACTATTCATATTACACATCCTGAAAGCCTTCCGCTTCTTCCAAAAGTCAACCCGGTCCTTGGATTCCCAGACCCTGTGGAGGAAGGATATCTGGATGATTATCTTCCCTATTTAATGACAGGGGAAGAAAAAGAGGGTGAATCTTATACGTACGGACAGCGGATCTGTAAATGTGATGTGGCCTATCTGCCGGATGAATATAAGACACTTACTGAGATTCTGGTGCAGGAAAAAGAAATCTGGGAAGACAGAAATATTCTGGTTGAGGAAAACGGCAAGTTTTTTGTCAACCAGATGGAATTGATGATCTGGACATATAAAAACAAAGGCCATCGCAACAATCAGATGATCATGCAGGTAGGCCAGCCATCCGATATGATACTTGTTGATCCGCCCTGTCTGCGGCATATCGATACCCGTATCCAGGATGGCAAACTGCACTTTTTTCCCTATTTCAGATCCTGGGATCTGTACGGCGGATTCCCGGCAAACCTGGCAGCAATTGAGATGATGAAGCAATACTGCGCCGAACAGATCGGTGTTGAGAACGGCGAAATTATTGCTTCATCAAAAGGCCTGCACATATACGACTATGTATTTGAAATTGCCGAAGCCATTCGAGGTCGCTCAATGGATGAATTCCGGAAAATGTCTTGAAATTTTTTAGCCGCTTTTAACGGCTGCTCAGTGTCAGGTTACAATCTCACACTGGTCATTCAAGTGAAGCCGGAAAACATAAACAGCCAATGCAATTACCGGGATTGCAAGCAAGAAACCGAATATCGGCAAAAGGGTAATTCCGATAATAATCAGCCCAAGCGCTGCGGCCAGTAATAAAGATCCAAGCATTAGTTTTGATATTTTCTGAGGGACACATTCAGTTGCTTTCATGATCGCCTCCTAGTATTTAAAGTGATAAATTTTAATAGTCATACATCATGTCCTTTAAATAATTTTAAAAAATATGATGTTTATAGACCAGAAAATAAGGGCTTATTTTTAAATTGCAATACTCAAAGAATTAAAGACAGGTGATTTTCAGGTCATACTTAATACCGGTCTCGCCTGATACTGAGATAGAGAAAAGGCTGTCCGGGTCACGGACAAGAACAGTGTGCACATGGTCTGTACATCGCCGGATATCAAATCCCCTGCCCATAATTTTCATGGAAACACGCTCTTTGTCAGGAGTGATTTCGATCAAAAATTTATCTCCGGCAAAACCCAGGATTTTTATGGTTTTTTCAAGTCCGGTTTCAGTTGAATCGGAGATTTCATAAACTTTGTGGTTTCTTTGAAAATCAATGTATGTGAATACCTGGTTCTCATGTTCTATCTGGCTCAGTACATGGGATGGGCTGCAACTGAAAAACAGTAATCCTGAATTAACAGCAGCAATAATGGCTATGAATCGTATGGTATATATATGGATTATCTTTGTTTTCATAGCGCCCCTCTTTTAACAGTAAAACAAAAATATGTAAAGCCATTCAAACGTACTTTTGGGGATAAAAGAAGGGGCATCTCCTGATTAGTCATATTGCGTTTTGGGCTATCCTCTATTTCTTTAGAATTCATTCATGCCATGTTTGATGCAGGTGCTTTTTAATGTCTAAAAAATTTTCCCAGGGCACATAGCGGACCTGCCTCTTATTTAAAAAATCAGCAAGCCTGTCCCTGGCAAACACCAAATTTGAATGAAGGGCCATTTTATAGTCTGTTGCTCCATCCCCAATGCAAATGGATTGGTGATAGGAAAATAACTCCATCACCCGAACCTTGGCAACCAGTTCTTCGTCTTCTTCAAAAGCAGAAACTATTTTTAAGAATTCTCCTGAAGTATCAATACCCGGGGCATATATGCCGTCAATAAATTCCATATAGCGTTCCAGCCGCCGTTCAACAGAGTCCTTCAATCCGCCTGAAATGACGATAAATGGTGTGTTCGTATCTTTTAAAAACACCAGGAGTTCCTCAAAACCCTCCCTGATCTTCCTGTCATCTATAAACCGGACCATATCTTTGTAATGATTGGATGGAATGGATTCTACAACTCCTCTGACTCCTTCTTTTAAGGAAATCTGTTTTTGGAAAATTTTTTTCCCGAATTCTTTCATTTTTTCCGGTGCAAAACGGTTCAGCATTACGACAAGTGTTTCCTGCCTCGTTATGGTGCCGTCAAAATCGCAAAACACAACACGCTTATGATTTTTTTCTGGTTTCATTGTAATGAGTATATATCCTTTCCAGGTATTCCGGGTACTCAGTTAAACTGCTTTTTTATCTCTTTTAGCCATGATTTGTTGTTACAATGCCAATAAAAATGAGCAACATGCTGTAAAAATAAACCATGCTGATGCGCTCCCCCAAAAATAGTGAGGCCAATAACCCACAAAATAATGGAAGTGTATAATAAATCATTCCAGCCTTACTAGGCCCGAGGATAATAACTGATTTAGTCCACAAAACAAAGGCGCCAAGAGATGCGAATATACCAATATAAAGGATTCCTGGAATGGTGGCCTTTGTTAATATCGAATGATGAACGGTTGTTTGTTCCCATAGAAAAAAGGGGCATAAAAAGATCAGTCCCAGTATAAATATGGATGACTGCAAAGCAATGATACTGATTCCTTTGGGTTTGTTTTTTAAAAACAGGCTGTATGCAGCAAATGTAATGGATGCCGTCAGCATCCAAAGATCTCCAATGGCAAAAGAAATATTCAAGAGTGCCAGGACATTCCCTTTTGTAATGAGCAAGACCACCCCGATCAACACCAGGGCAATACCTATTCCTTTTTTAAAACTTAAATATTCTTTGTAGAGTATCCTGGAAAAGAGAATTATAAAAATGGGAAATGTGATGGCAATCAAAGAAAGATTCATGGCAGTTGTGGTATGACCGGCAATATATATCAAGGTGTTGAATGTTGTAACCCCAAGAAGTGCGGTCATTGAAAAATATACCGGGTGTGCTTTAATAATCGGCCATTCTGCAATTAGATGTTTCCGTGTAAATGGAAGAAAAACAATAACCGCGACCAGCCACCTGTAAAACGCAAGGCTCACAGGGGGGATGCTTTCGTGGAGTCCTCTTGCAATGATGAAATTGCCAGACCAGATTGCTGTTGCACCAAACGCAAACAGATAACCAGGTAAAGATGATTGTATTTGGGGAGTATGGGTCATGCTGCTGTCCTCTTTAAATTCAGTTCAATATATTCTCTTGTTTCATTAAAAGAAAGATACAAATAATAAAAAGAGGAAAGCCGCATATACTTTCCTTGTAAAATTCAAATACCGCTTTATTTTTACACAAACGATTGTTGTTGAAACTTAAATGGTTCAATCAGATGAGAGCTAAAAAAGGAATGTTTTTAAATGTCACATATCAATAATCCAATGGAAATCTTTAAGTTGTTGAATGGTTCTAACTGTAAAGAATGTAATGAAAAAACCTGCCTGGCATTTGCAGTGGCTGTGTTTAAAGAAAAAAAACCGATACACGCATGCCCTTATCTGGAGAAAGAAGTGGTTGAACAGTATAGTGGATCAGTTGAGAAACCCGATACCATTGATGAAAATAAAGCAAAAGCCATTGAAGAGTTAAAGCAGAAGATATCTTTGATTGACCTTTCCGAAGCAGCAAAACGCCTGGGGGCCAGTTTTGAAGATAATAAATTGACCCTGAAGATTTTTGGCAAAAATTTCAGTGTCGATACCATGGGCAACCTGTCCTCTGAAGTTCATATCAATGCATATATGGTCGTACCGGCATTGAACTATGTTTTGAACGGATCTGGTAAATCTCCGCAAGGCAATTGGATAACCTTCAGGGAATTATCCGGCGGGCCTTCCCGATATGCTCATTTCCAACAGCGTTGTGAAAAACCAATAAAGCGCGTTGCCGATACCTATACGGGTCTGTTTAAAGATATGCTGGAAATCTTTGACGGAAAACAGATTGACAGCCATATTGATTCAGATATTTCAATTGTTTTGTATCCCTTGCCCCTTTTTCCCATAATGGTTTGCTACTGGAAGCCTGAAGATGGGCTTGAATCGGCTCTTCACATCTATTTTGATGTGAGCTCTGATGATAATCTTGACATTGAATCCATCTATACACTTAATGAAGGGATTGCCTTGATGTTTGAGAAGATTGCCTTGCAGCACGGTGCTTAATATTTTCCCTTTTATATGGATCTTTAAATCGAATGGCGTTCAGGCACACTGTTTAACAAGTCAGCATCCATCTTTGCCATGGTGTTATCCACAAGTTTAATGGCCTTTTCCCTGTCTTTTGGAAGCTGCGCATCAAAGGTAACCGTATTTATACCATGAATCCCCAGGTAAATGGTTTCAATATCTATCAGTTCGATCATTTTTTTTTGTTCTTCCAAAACTTCCTGCTCTGTAGCCGGAACGAATTTTCCTTTTTCAACATCTTCTGCCAACTGGCTGTCACCAAAAGTACCCATGGTTGTGAGTGAAACTCCCAGGGGTTTTGATGCATTGATCAATTTCGCGTTGGCAATGGCATTTTCAATCCCTTTTCCCCTGCCTGCACCACCGAAGATTAAAATATCAATGTGTTTGATACCCGCGTTATTCAATCGTTCAAGTTGCTTATAGGAATCTTTTAGACTGAAACCTTTGTTCATATATTCAAGAGTTTCTTTGTGTCCGGTTTCAGTTCCGATCCACAGGTCGTTAATCCTAAAATCACGAAGCTCTTCAAGCTCCTGGTCAGTTTTGCTCTTGATGTTGTTTATGGAAGCATACATGGTGATTACTTCAATATTGGGAAAATATTGAATGATCAATTTGGCAATTGGTTTCAAACGATTTGCAGATAAAACAAAAGCATCTCCGTTGACCAGGAATACTCTTTTAACGTCACCATAAAGTTCTCTGGCTTCTTTTAGGTCTTCTTCAACCTGCTCAAGTGACTCAATGGAAAATTTTGTATCTTTGTACATGGTGCAGAAAGTGCATTTATTATGTGTGCACCCGACAGTCACCTGAAGCAGCAGGCTGTTGGCTTCATAAGGCGGTCGGTATGTAGGGCCTGTATATTTCATTGTCTTTCTCTCAGTTTAAATCAGATTCTTGGTTGCCTGGATGAGTGTATCTATTTTAATTTTACTGTAAGCATCAGGATGGGCCTGGGCAAAAGCTCCCTGATCATTATCAAAATATTTGCCCGTGATCCTTTTAAAATTTTCTGATACTGCCAGATCATAAAGTATGTCCGCCCCTTTGTCGGCAGACGACCAGGATTGGCCATATGCCTCGGCCACCATTTTGGTATTAAGCAGTGAGCCGGGGTTGACAGCAATGACCGCAACATCCGGCAGTCTTTCAGCCAGGTGGAAGCTCCACATGGTTAACGCCAGTTTGCTTTGTGCATATGCTTCCTGATCAGACAAATTCACGCTGCCGCATAATGCGTCACCTGATACTGAAGACTGGGCTGCCGAACTCAGGTTTATTATCCGGGGATCGGCTCCTTTTTTTATCAAGGGTGTCAGCTTTTCGGTAAGCAGATAAGGCGCCAGATAATTCACCGCAAACCGGATATCCATCCCTTTTTGGTTATGGGATGCCGGGCTTTTAAAAATTCCGGCATTATTGATAAGGATATCAATTTTCGGCAAATCCTTGTTAATCTGTTCTGCCATTTTTTCAACCGCATCCTGCTCAGACAGATCGGCGATGAAACCACCAACATTCTCGTTCTTTGTTATGTTTTTTATTTCGGAAATTGTTGATTCCAGTTTTTCAGGGGAACGACCGTGCAGATAAACCGAATGGCCGTCACCTGCGAGTTTTATTGAAGTTAGTTTTCCAACCCCGTCGGTACTCCCTGTAATTAAAATGGTTTTTTGCATTTTTTTATCTCCAGTATTCATTAATAACCATTGCTTTCATTTTTTTTATCTCCTGTTTTCATTATGTATCTGTTGTTTGTAATGCTTACTTTCATCATGAATTGTACAGTCTTTTTTGTTGACAACATAAAATATAAATCGTAGCATCGAATATATCAAGTAGGCACTATTTAATCACGTAGTATCAAAAAGTATACTAATGGAAAAGATGAATGCGTCACGACACATATAATTGTAACTTTGGATGTCCGGTAGAAGCGACCTTGGAACTGATCGGCGGAAAGTGGAAAGGGGTTATCTTATACCATTTGCTTGAAAAAACTTACCGGTTCGGAGAATTGAAGAAGCTCATGCCTGGAGTCACACAGCGTATGCTGACCAAACAACTCCGTGAACTGGAAAGTGATGGAATTATTAATCGTAAAGTATATGCCCAGGTCCCCCCAAAGGTGGAATACTCGCTTACAGAAGTTGGAGAAGGCTTAAGGGATGTAGTGATGATGATGCGCGACTGGGGCAAGAAACATTTTGGGATGTAAAGAATATCTTTCGAATTTTAACAGCATCCACTCCATATAATACTCAACTCATAGTTTTAAAAAAATATTTAGCCGACTGAATCGCTTGCCGGGAGAATTCTTCAGGCCCCAATCGGTTCATCAGTTGTTCATTTGGTATCTCGAGGGAATAAGGCACTGTCGGCAAACTGCGAAGTATCGATTTTAAATCAATTTCTCCCTGCCCGGGAAAATACCTGTCCTCCCTTGCGGTGTGAATCAGGCCTTCTGCAGTGTTTGGGATCATCAGAGGGGCATCACAAAGGTGTATAAAATGGAACAGTTTCCTGGGAAGTTTTTTTAGCAGTTCCAGGCTGGAACCGGATCGGTCAAAGTGTAAAGTGTCAACAAGAATACCTGCATTTGAACATTTGGCTTCTTTTATTATGGATGCTGCTGTTTCAAGGTTTGGAACCTGGGTCCATGAAGGAAATTCAAGATCAATGGTCAGTTTAAAAGGTTTGGCAAGCTCACAAAGGCGTACGAATTTATCCGTTGCCCGGCGCCTGTCATAGTCCGGGAGTTGTGTGATTACTGAGCTGGCTCCAAGTTCCGCACCGGCTTCCAGAAACGGGAGATAGGTTTCCGGCTCAGTATCCGGGTCCAGTCGGGCCAGTTCAATATCAAGTACGCTTACATCACTTCCGTTTAAACTGTTTTTTGTTTCCTGCATCAACTGTTTGTCATTCATCAGGGGAAATGTTTTTTCAGTGTCAGTTACAGAGGTCATTCTAAAGCTGACATAGGAATAACCGGTCTTTTGAGCAATGGTCACCATTTCTGGGGGTGAACACTGCAGTACAGTCAGGTGTGCCAGAGAAAATTTTTGTAACATTTTTTTTATTCCTTTTCCAATTCGTTATTTTCTCAACATAAAGTTAAAGACAATTCCCGCTAATATTTTTGAAGATATTTATCTTGTCCTATTTGTTAGGATAAAGTATCACTGAATAGAATAATATGTCAACTATATTTTTCCCCGCGATTTTTATGTTCGGCAACAGAAATTTGAATTGAGAAATAAAAATATTTTTAATTGCTTGATTGATTGCTATAAATTCCGATATTACTATACCCTTGAAAAAAAAGGATATAATTGGGACGTATACGTTATGAAAAAATCTGAAGCATCCAAAAAAAGTAAAAAAATCTCTGGATCATCCGTACCTATTGTGGACAGTCTTGCAACTGCGTTGAGCCTTTTGAACTATTTCAGTACGGGAGAACCTGAACTTTCTCTTCAACAACTCAGTGAAAGATCCGGGCTGTACAAAAGCCGAATTCACCGCTTGTGTGCGACTCTCGTTCTTTCTGGCTTTCTTGTCAGAATGCCCTGGGCCACCTATCGGCTCGGGCCTAAACTGATGGCGCTTGGAAAAATTTATGAAGCAACCAATTCGATGATTACGATTGCACGTCCTATTATGAAGGATTTGGCAGGAAGCACGGGGGAGTCTGTTGCTTTGTTTGCCCTCGAAGGAACAACATGCTTTTGTCTGGCACGGGAGTTCGGGTCTTCAAGACTGGTGTTTTCGATCAGTGAAGGAGATACAATGCAACTGCATGCAAGTGCTGCAGGAAGGGTGCTGATGGCATATGGAACACCGGAATTAAATAAGGAGATTCTGGAAGCAGAACCACTGGAAAAGTTCACACCGCTTACCATGGTCAATAAAAAAAAAATAAAGACAGAACTTGCCGCAATAAAAAAGCGAGGATATGCCATTAACAAAGGAGAAAGGGAACTTGAGATAGCAGCAATTGCTGCTCCTATTTTCAGTCATGATAATCAGGTAAACGCCTGCCTTGCAGTTGTCGGACCGGAACAGCGATTTTCAGATGAGAGGATTCCAGAGCTGTTAAACGGCCTGAAAAAATCAACTGCCCGGATTTCAGAATTAATAGGCGGGTCACTGTACAGATAAAAATTCATTCTTCATCAGTGAGGATTTTCTCACTTTTATTTTAAAAAAAAACTGGTATTTAAAGCAGGCTTATTTGATCATAACTATTTGATCTAATAAGCTTTTTTTTTGCTGTTGTGCAGGGGATAAATTATTTTCTTGACAAACGAAAAACCCTTTTATATCCTATTCAGCAGAACGTTGTTCTAAAAATGAGATTTTTTTGATGAATACATATTGACGAACCTCACCTGGTTCAAATCGTAGGGGGTTACCAAATGGCACGACCAATTACCGAAGAAGAAAAAATATATGCCCGTGAATTATTAGAAAGAGCCCGGGCAGCCCAGGAGCAAATTGCGGACCTGGACCAGAAAACTGTTGATCGGGCTATTCAGGCTGTTGGCTGGGCCACTTCGAATGAAAAAACCTTTACCCGCCTGGCGCAGATGGGTGTAGATGAAAGCGGGCTCGGCGACCGTGAAGGACGCCCCAATAAACGCTTCAAAATCAAAGGAATACTCAGAGATGCACTTCGTCAGAAGAGCATGGGGGTTGTAGAAGAAATTCCAGAAAAAGGTTTGCTGAAATATGCCAAGCCTGTAGGCGTTATTGCTGCCCTGGTTCCAACAACAAACCCTGCGCTCACCCCTCCGGGTATGGGAATTTATGCCTTGAAAGCGAAAAATGCCGTGGTGTTTTCACCTCATCCACGGGCCAAAAATACCTCTCTCAAAACTGTGGAAGTCATGCGTGAAGCCTTGCGCAGGATTGGACTTCCTGAAGATCTGTACGTCTGCTCAGAAAGGCCTTCCATCCCTTTGGCCCAGGAACTTATGGCATTGTGCGACTTAACGGTTGCCACTGGCGGGCCTGCTATGTCTAAATCCGCCCATATGTCCGGTAAACCTGCATACGCTGCTGGCCAGGGAAACTCTACCATGGTGATAGATGAGACTGCTGATATTAAGGAAGCTGCACATAACACCATGCTCAGTAAGATGTCGGATTTCGGGTCCGGATGTTCAGCTGACGGAAATATCATTGTAGAAGCATCGATTTATGATAAATTTTTATCCCAGCTTCAGGAAGAAGGCGGTTACCTTGTATCAGAACAGGAAAAAGAAAAACTTGAGCCTGCACTCTGGCAGGATGGGCATCGCACAGCAGATACGATCGCATGCCCGGCGGCTAAGATTGCCGGTAAAGCAGGCTTCACTATCCCGGACGGTAAAAAATTTCTAATCGTAAAGGAAGAGAATATAGGCAAAGATTACCTGTTTTCAACAGAAAAGCTGGGTACGGTATTGTCAATCTTTAAATATTCAGGCTTTGAGAATGCCCTTGATATGGTTCGCCGGATTTACGCTCTTCAGGGTAAGGGTCATTCCTGCGGAATATATTCTTTTGATGATGAGCATATTCACCAACTGGCTCTGACAGCACCAGTCTCCCGGATGATGGTTCGCCAGCCACAGTCCAAAGCCAATGCCGGCAGTTTTACCAATGGAATGCCCATGACTTCGAGCATGGGGTGCGGGGTATGGGCCGGGAATATTACCAACGAAAACATTTCACTCAAACATTATTTGAACTATACCTGGGTTGCCCGTCCCATTCCAGAGGATAAACCGGATGATTCAGAACTTTACGGAGAATTTTATAATACTGAAACCTGGTAATGCTGCATAAAATAAATAAAAAAGCGAAACGGATAAGGAGTATTCCATGAAAGATTTTATTTCCCATCAGTTGGTAAAATATCTTGAGAATAGGGGCATCAAACATATTTTCGGGCTGTGCGGCCATACAAATATCGCCTTTCTCAGTGCACTTGAAAAAAGCAGTATTGAGTTTATCAATGTCCGTCATGAACAGGTTGCTTCCCACGCAGCAGATGGATATGCCAGGGTTACCAAAAAAGCCTCTGTTGTCCTCAGTCATCTGGGCCCCGGCCTTACCAATGCAGCCACTGGGGTTGCCAATGCAGCATTAGACTGTATCCCGATGGTGGTGATTGCCGGAGACGTGCCGGGTCATTATTTTGGAAAACACCCCCACCAGGAAGTGAATCTCCACTCGGACGGCTCGCAGTATGAAATTTACCGGCCTTTTGTCAAAAGAGCCTGGCGGGTTGATCGGGCTGAACTTTTTCCGGAAATTATTGAAAAGGCATTCCAGTTGGCTGAGAATGGGCAGCCCGGACCTGTCTTAGTGGATGTGCCCATGGATATCTTTTCTGAGAAGATTGATGAAAATCTATTCACCCGTCAGATGCAAAATACCAAGGCTCTTACCCGGCCCTCAGTTGGTGAAGAAACTGCGCGAAAAATAGTGAAATGCATTACTGATGCTGAAAGGCCGGTTATTTATGCAGGCGGAGGCGTTCTGCTGGCAGATGCAGCCGATGAGTTGAAAGAGCTGGTTGATCATCTTAGTCTTCCTGTTGCCCACAGTCTGATGGGGAAAAGTGCTCTTCCCGATGATCATCCGTTTATTCTTGGTATGACCGGGTTCTGGGGAACCCAATACATTAATGATTCCTGTTTAAAAGCCGATCTGATCCTGGGGCTTGGCAGCCGCTTCAAAGAGGCTGACTGCAGTTCCTGGTATCCTGAATATACCTTTGACATGTCAGGTACCCGTATGATTCAGATTGATATTGAACCCAGTGAAATAGGGCGGAACTACCCGGTTGAGCTTGGCGTTGTCGCTGATCTGAAAGAAGCCTTGACGGTTATTGTAAAAGTGGCAAAAGAATTATATCCTGATGGTATTCAAAGAGAAGGGCTGTCTCAAGAAATATCAAGGAACCAGAAGGAGTTTAAATCCCTTAACACGGACATGGAACAAAGTGATGCTTTTCCCATGATGCCTGAACGTATCCTTGCAGAGCTCAGGGATGTTATCCCAAGAGATGCTATCATTACAACGGATGTGGGCTGGAATAAAAATGGAGTGGGGCAGCAGTTTCCAATATACACTCCAGGAAGTATACTGATCCCCGGAGGCTATGCCACCATGGGATTTGGGGGGCCTGCAGCCATGGGTGCCAAGTTGGCTGAACCAGACAAGGTGGTCATTGCACTGATCGGTGACGGTGGATTCGGCCAGAACCCAGCTCAGCTTGCCACTGCAAGACACGAAAATATCGCTGTTGTCTGGGTCATCATGAACAACAATGCTTTCGGCACCATTGCCGGTCTTGAAAAGGCCCATTACAATACGGTTTATGGCACTGTTTTTGAAAAAGACGGCGAACCCACTTCTCCAGATTATGCAGCCGTTGCGAATGCATATGGAGTAAAAGGTATAAAAATACAAACAGCAGAAGAATTCAAACCGGCCCTTGAAAAAGCCATAAAAATGAATGCGCCTGTTGTGCTGGATGTGCCCATGATTAATAATCCGGTTCCTACAACCGGGCACTGGAATATTTTAGATATTTATTCTCCAGGTAAAAAAGTATCCCATGTTTCAACCAATTGATTGAAACTTTTTGGGGAAAGATGAGGAATAAATTTCTAATTTTTCATCATGATTAGCGAAATTTGATGGAAGTTATGATGGAAATAATATAACTTACGGATCAATTGAATCCAAAACCTTTGAAGGAGGCAAAAATGTTACGTTCAATCTTAGTTTTAGGTGCTGCTATAGCCTTTCTGGCATTTTCCACGGTCGTCATGGCCGGGCCAACTATTAAACTGGGGCATGTTGATCCTGCCACATGGCAAAGTTCCAAAAAAGGAGCTGCCGGGGAAATATTTAAAAATATTGTGGAAGGTGAAACCAACATCAATGTGGAATTATTTCCTGCAAAAGCCCTGGGAGACGAAAACAGCCTGGTTCAGCAGGTCATGGAAGGAACTGCTCATATGGCAATTGTTTCCGGTGCCTTGTCAACAGTTTACAAACCTGCTGATGTATTGAATATCCCCTATACATTTGCCTCACCTGTAGTTGCGTGGAAAGTTCTGGATGGCGAATTCGGAAAAGAGCTTGCCATAGACTGTCTTAAAAGAACCGGATTGAATATTCTTGCCTATGGCGAAACCGGTTTTAGAAATTTTACAAACAATGTTCGGGAGATTAAGACTCCTGCTGATATGAAAGGTCTGAAATTCAGAGTGCAGCCCATTCCTTTGTATGTGGAAATGGTTAAAGGTCTTGGGGGAGAACCAACCCCGATTGCCTGGTCAGAGCTTCCAAATGCACTGGCTACAGGAGTGGTTGACGGGCAGGAAAATCCTGTGGGGGTTATTTATAACAATAAACTTCACAAACTGCAAAAATACATGATTCTGGATGGACATGTGTATGCTGCAGATTTTATTCTTATCAATGATGAGTTTTTCCAGTCCTTGTCTAAAAAAGATCAGGCTGTTATTAAAAAAGCAGCCTATATTGCCGGAAATATGGGGCGTTCTATTCAACAGTTCAATACGGCTGCCGGTGTAAGCAAAGTGTCTGCTGAGGGAATGACGGTATATTCTCCCACAGCTGCTGAACTGAATCAGTTTAAGGAAATGGCTCAGCCTGCCGTTAAAAAATGGCTTGCTGAAATCCTGGGTAAAGATGCAAAATGGATTGAGAAACTGGACAAAGCAGTAACCGAAGCATCTAAATAAATCTTTAAAGACCGGGGTCAGGGCGGTTCCCTGATCCCGGCTTGTCGATATAACTACTAAATGGTTTTAGTCGTTATGCCGAGCATTTGAAACACCTTGATAGTCGGGGATTCCATGAATAGTATCGTCCAGAGCATTGCGCGAATTTTTACGAAAGTTACGGCCGCAGGTGCATCGTTTTGTATGATTGGTCTTTTTTCAATCGTTTTTTTTAACTCCATCCGCAGGTATACAATCGGTAAATCTCTTGAATTTGGAGAAGAACTTCCGGTGTTCATTGCCATCTTCGGTGTCATGTTTGGAATGGCTTGGGCATATATGCGGGACAGGCACATCCGGTTTACACTGCTGGTCGGTTTTTTGTCAGAAGCCCTGACCCGGAAACTTTATCTGCTGGTTGATTTGATCATGATAATAAATGGTGCCCTTTTGACCTATTCCGGGTGGATGTTCGTAAAAAAACGAGGCGGGCTTGAAGCCTCCGGAATCATAAACCTGGCAAGGGATCTGAAAAAAATGTCCGGATGGGAGGATATCCTCCTGATCGGTCATATGTCAACATATCAATCTGCCATGATCCTGGGTGGTGTCCTTTTGACAATAGCTGCCATACTCAAATTGTCTTTGCGCATTTCAGGCAATCCTGAACTTAAGATTTAACGGAGAATGAAACCATGGTATATGTGATTTTAGTTGCTTGTCTGATCATTGGCGTACCGGTTGCATTTTCTATTGTTGCCGCGCTCAATTTTTTTATGATGACCGGAGAGTTTCCCTATCATATCAGAATAGTCGCAACCCAGATGTTCGGGGGGATGCGCTCATATCCCCTTTTGGCGATCCCGCTTTTCATCCTGGCTGGTGATCTGATGAATGCATCGGGAATAACACGCAGAATTATTGCATTCACCAATGTCCTGGTCGGACGGTTCCGCGCAGGCCTTGCCATGGTAAATATCTGGGCATCGGTTATTTTTGCCGGGCTCTCGGGATCTGCTGTAGCGGATACTTCAGCCATCGGCCGCGTATTTATCCCGGAGATGGAAAAAAGAGGATATCCCCGTGATTTTTCAGCAGCCATTACTGCGGCCTCTTCTGTTATCGGACCAATTATACCCCCAAGCATTCCCGTTATAATTTATGCCTTGATCGTTACCGGTGTTTCTGTTCCGGCAATGTTTCTGGGCGGTGTTATTCCGGGCGTACTCCTGGCGATGTTCCTGTCTGTTTATGTGATGATTTTTGCCGGCGGATATGAAAAAAATGCACCTGAGCAGATAGTTGAATCCAGGGGCAAAGTTCTTGTCCAGGGTATCATCCCATTGATGATGCCGATTTTTGTTGTGGGAAGTATATTGATCGGGA
This sequence comes from Desulfobacteraceae bacterium, assembly GCA_033851995.1. GTDB lineage: Bacteria > Desulfobacterota > Desulfobacteria > Desulfobacterales > Desulfobacteraceae > Desulfobacula. The sequence continues at coordinate 89,871 of JAWSVI010000009.1, forward strand.
TTGTTACACCGACCGAAGCTGCCAGTTTTGCAGTGGCTTATGCATTAGGTGTGGGGTTGTTTTTATTTCGGGAAATTAAATTATCGGAACTGCCCGGGATATTCGGAAAATCCATGAGAGACAGTTCAGTGATTATGATCGTGATGGCTACGGTAGCTGCAGCCAACTGGCTGCTGACCTATAACAGGGTGCCAAACATCATTACTGATTTTGCCCTTACCTTTATGACGGCAAAATGGATGTTCCTTGTTTCCTCCATGATGTTGTTCCTTTTTGTGGGGTTGTTTCTTGAGGGTATTGCTGCAATGCTGGTTTTAGTGCCGATCCTTCACCCCATAGCGGTGAGCATGGGAGTAGATCCGACTCATTTTGGTATTATTGTTGTATTTAACCTGATGATCGGGCTGATTACACCTCCAATGGGATTGTGCCTTTTTGTTGCCGATTCTGTTGCCAATGTAGGGCTTGGGCGATTAACCCGCCAGATAATTCCGCTTTTTTTAGTGGAATTAATCGTGTTGATCATCATTTCTTTTTTTCCGGTTACCGTTACCGGTTTGCCCAAATTACTGGGATTTTAAGAGGGTAAAACAAATTATGTCGGATTCAGACAACTATCCCTTGTTATTTGAGGATGAATCATTGCGGGACGGGCTCCAGATGGAGTCGCGTATATTTTCTCTTGAAGAAAAAATTCGGTGCTTTAATTTGCTCAGGCAGGCTGGAATTAAAAGAATTCAGGTCGGGTCATTTGTTCACCCGAAAATTGTTCCTCAAATGGCAGATACCGGGGATTTTATTAAAGCAGTTGGAAAAAAGGCATCTGGAAAACAGAAGGATGATCTGGTTGTTTCCGGGCTGATTTTAAATGAAAAAGGGCTTGAGAGGGCACTTGAATGCAATGTCCCCCATGTCAGCATGTCTGTGTCGGTCAGCAATGCCCACAGCATGAAAAATGCAAAAATGCCGGCACCAGAAGCGCTGGAATCCATGACGGGTTTAATCCGCAGCGCACTGTCCTCCGGGCTTGATGTCCGTGCCGGACTTCAGTGCACGTTTGGCTGTGTCTATCAGGGCAGTATCCCTGAGAGTGAAATTTTTTCAGCGTTGGAAAAAATAGCATCTACTGGAGTCAGAGAAATCAATCTGGCAGATTCTACAGGGATGGCAACGCCACTTGCCATACGGCAGGTGGTCCATCGATTTAAAAAAGAGTTCCCCCATATTCGTGCGTCACTTCACCTCCATGATACTCGTGGTATGGGGCTTCTAAACCTGTTTGCAGGATATGAGGCCGGTGTGCGTATTTTTGATGTCTGCGCCGGAGGTCTTGGCGGCTGTCCGTTTATTAAAGGGGCTGCAGGGAATGTTGCAACTGAGGATGCAGTTAATATGTTTAACAGCATGGGAATTCATACCGGAATTGATCTTGAAAAATTATGTAAGGCTGTTTCTGAATTTGAAAGCATCCTGGGGCGAAGCCTTCCAGGCCGCATGAACCAGGTTCTGAAATTTAATCCGGATTGCACATGATATGTTTTTGCTGTAACTTAAAAGAATAGCCCGATATCAAAAAATCAAATATCGGGCTGTATAATATATTCTTCCGGTTATTGAGAAATTAAATTTTGACCAGGGTTTTAACCCTGTCCGGCGAGCGGAAATTGATCAAGGCATTATTGATTTCTTCTAATTTGAGCATTCCTGAAGTCAATGCTTTTGTGTTGAGTTTTTTGTTTTGGAGCAACTCTATCGAAGCTGAAAATTCATCAGTATAAATCATTGAACCTTTAATCGACAGTTCTTTTCGTACGATCATTTCTGCAGGCAGAGGATGTTCTTTGCCTGGCAGTCCCAAAACAATGATTTTTCCACCGGGAGCTGCAAAACGAATAGCTTCGGCTAATGCTATCGGTGCACCGCTTGTCTCATAAATCACATCAAACTGGTCATAAAAAGATTCAGAGGAATCTTCAGGCCCTATAGTTCTGCTCGCACCGAGTTTTCTGGCAAGCTGAATTCTTTTTTCCTCCAGGTCACAGACAGTGACTTCAGCTTGCAGTTGACTGGTCATTTGGGTGGCGATCAGCCCCATAACGCCGGCACCAAAAATAAGTACCCGGTCAGACTTTTCAGGAGAGAATATTTTCATGGCATGAACGATTACAGCAAGCGGCTCTGTGAATATTGCCTCGTCATCAGGCAGGTCGTCCGGAATTAAATAAACCTGTTTGGCCTCTACCACAACGTATTCAGCAAAAACACCGTTTGCATCTATGCCAAGCCGGATCTTTTTTTTGCAGATGTTTGGGAGCCCCTTTTGGCAGGCCTCACATTTCCCACAATAAAAATTGGGGTGAATGGTCACCCGCTGACCTTCAGCGAGATGTTCAACACCCCGGCCTAATTTGTCAATTCTTCCTACAGCCTCATGCCCTCCTATAACTGGGAACGGTACATTGCATTTGCCGTTAAATAATGCATTGTCCGATCCGCAGATTCCAGCAAGATCCACTTTAATACGGACCTGCCCCTGATCGGGTTCAGGTATATCCACTTCTTTGACCTTCATTTTAAGATCATCAATGACAAGAGCTGCTTTCATAGTGCCTCCAAAAGTATTCTGCCAACAAAGTCTGCTGCAAATGAACTTGCTAAAGTCGTTGACATTTGTGAGTTCATGATATATCCTACTAAGCATAACTTCATACTATTGTGTAGTAAATTACATGAAGCTGATTGAAAAATCAACAAATTTATAAATAAAGAATACTGCATGCCTATGAATATTTCCAATATTTAATATCCCAATACATTTTCCATTGACATAAAGGCACCAGGGCGCTGGACCGGTGAATTCTCAAATTTAGGGTCTGTCCTCTGAATGGAAAACTATTTGGTATTTCAGGCGGAAACATCCTGGCAGAATAGAATAGACTGAGGGTAAGTGTCACCATATTTAAAATTGAATAAATTAAAAAGGTATTATGGCAAAGAACAGGCAAGTCAAGCATGCGATTGACAAAGAATGGTGTAAAGGGTGCGGCATATGTGTCCATTTTTGTCCCAAAGATGTGCTGGGGTTGAACCGGCAGGGCAAGGCCGTTGCAGTAAAACCGGAGGACTGTATCTTCTGCAGATTGTGTGAACTGCGGTGTCCGGATCTGGCAATTCAAATCATGAAGGAAGGGGATGATGAAAGAAAATAAGATTAAATTTATCCAGGGCAACGAAGCCTGTATGGAAGGGGCGATTTATGCAGGAGTCGATTTTTTTGCCGGGTATCCCATTACACCATCTACAGAAATTGCAGAACATCTTTCGGCCCGCCTGCCTCAAAAAGGAGGTAAATTTATCCAGATGGAAGATGAGATTGCTTCCATGGGAGCAATTATAGGTGCCTCTTTGACAGGCCACAAGGTCATGACAGCGACATCAGGCCCTGGATTTTCATTGAAACAGGAAGCTTTGGGTTATGCCTGCATGGCGGAAATTCCCTGTGTTATTGCCAATGTTCAGAGAGGGGGACCTTCCACTGGAAACCCCACCCATGTCAGCCAGGGGGATGTGAATCAGGCCAGGTGGGGGACTCATGGTGATCACTCCATTGTTGCATTAACTGCTTCCAATCACCAGGATGTGTTCAAAATTACCGTTGCAGCATTTAATATAGCAGAGACTTACCGGACCCCGGTGATCATCCTTTTGGATGAAGTTATCGGGCATATGAGGGAAAAATTGGAGATACCCGGTCCTGGTGAAATTCCAGTGGTCGAGCGGCTGAGAACCTCTGTGAAAAAAGGCGTTGACTATCATCCGTATCTTCCACGAGAAGACGGAAGGCTGCCCATGTCCGATTTTGGAAGTGAGCATCGCTATAATGTGACCGGGCTTTTCCATGACATGTGGGGGTTTCCTTCAAACGACCCCAAGGTGGTTTCCGGTTTACTGCGTCACCTGATCGATAAGATTGAAAACAATGTCAATGAGATTTCGATGTATAAAGAACACTTTATGGAGGGTGCTGAATTTGTCCTGATTTCCTATGGTTCCTCTGCAAGATCTGCTATCCACATGGCCAGAAACCAGAGAACCCGCGGGGTTAAAATTGGTGTGCTTGAACTGCAAACCTTGTGGCCCTTCCCTGAAGATTTGGTCAGAGAAAAGTGTGGCAATGCCAAGGCTGTAATGGTGGTTGAGATGAACATGGGCCAGGTGGTCTTCCAGGTGAAAAATGCCGTTGACAACCCGAACAAGGTCTTTTTGATTAATCGAACCGATGGAGAGCTGATTTCACCCACTGATATTAAAACCCATTTTAGAATGATTCAGGGAAAGGGGGTCTGATATGAAAGAATTTGATTTTAAAGATTATATCCGCGCACGTTTTTTTCCACATCTCTGGTGTCCCGGTTGCGGTCACGGCATCGTATTAGGGTCTCTGCTGAGAGCTGTCCACGAACTGGGGTTGTCTAAAAACGAGATTGTCATGGCTTCGGGCATCGGGTGCTCTTCAAGGATATCCGGGTATGTGGATTTTCATTCTTTGCATACCATACATGGGCGGGCCCTCAGTTTTGCCACGGGCGTCAAACTGTCTAAACCCGAGTTGAAAACCATTGTTCCCATGGGTGACGGGGATGCCCTTGCCATAGGCGGCAACCATTTTATACACGCTGCCAGAAGAAATATTGATATTACTGCTATCGTTATGAACAATCGTATTTACGGGATGACAGGCGGCCAGTTCTCCCCTTTATCAGGTTGTAACAAAAAAGCCACTACTGCACCCTTTGCCACTATTGATCGAGAGTTCGATATAGTTGAACTGGCCAAAAGTGCAGGAGCCACGTTTGTAGCCAGATCAACTGTTTACCATGCCAATGAAGCCAAAAACTATCTGAAGAAAGCCATCACCCATAAAGGGTTTTCTGTTGTTGAAATCTTAACTCAGTGCCCCACTTATTACGGCCGTAAAAACAAGGAAGGTGATGCTGTTCAGATGATGGAATCTTATAAGAATAATACCGTTAAAATCGGATCTGAAAAGTCTGAAAAAAATCCGGAACTCATCCAGCGGGGTATCTTTGTCCAGAATCCGGATGTACCTGAATACTGCGAAGCCTATGACCAGGTCATTGAACGGGCCCGAAAGTCAGAACGTTAAAGAAAAGGAAATAATATAATGGAACGATCTAGGATTGTCTTTTCCGGATCAGGAGGACAAGGCGTTATAACGGCTGCTATTATTGTTGCCAGAGCAGCAGTCATATTTGAAAAGAAACATGCAATCCAGTCCCAGAGCTATGGTGCGGCAGCCCGCGGTGGGGCCACCCGAAGTGATGTGATTATAGATGACAGTGAAATCTATTTTCCCAAGGTAAATCAGCCCAATATCCTTGTGAGCCTGACCCAGGAAAGCTACAATAAATTTTCACCGATCATAAGACCCGGAGGGCTTCTGCTGGTGGATTCCAGGTATGTGACGATTGAAAATAAAGTAGCTGCCAAGCACGTTTCTTTGCCCATGTACGAATCAGTGATGTCCAAAATAGGCAAACCCATTGTGTTTAATATCTGCATGCTGGGAGCCTTTCTGGGCATCACCGGGCTCATTTCCCCGGATTCAATTATTAAGGTGCTTGAGGAAACGATTCCCTCAGACTTTATGGAGATGAACAAAAAAGCGCTGGATTTGGGCATAGAACTGGGAAGAGATTTGTAAAAGGGAGCAGTCTCTTTTTATTTATCATATTGCGTTTTGCTTTATCCTGGGGTATCAAATTCCAGGTGAAATGTTTCATAAGAATGAACTGTACAATTAGTGACTGCCTTAGTGTTAAAATATAGAAAGAGGATGGAAATATGAGACTTCAAAGTGCAAAAAAAGTAAAAGTGAGAAGTACAACTATTGGAGGTCAGAATCCTCTTGTCTGCCTTCCGATTGTTGCAAAGGACATGGGCGAACTGAATGATCAGGCACAGGAATTGGTTCTGCTTAACCCGGATCTTCTGGAATGGAGAATAGATGGATTTACTGGTGTTAATGATATTAATGCGTGCCTTGAGGCATTAAAAGCGCTTCGTGTTAAAATTGACCAGATCCCATTGATTTTTACCTGTCGTATAGAATCAGAAGGGGGAATGCAGCCTATCTCTCAAGAGTCCAGGTTAAACTTGATTATTGAATCAATGAAAACCGGGTTGGTAGATATAGTCGATATTGAGATATGTAATGATAAGGCATTTATTGATTCCATTATAGATGCCGGCAAAGCATATGAAACCAGGGTTATTTTATCCTACCATGATTTTGAAAAAACACCGCCAAAGGATTTTATTATAGAAAAGCTGGCAAAAGCACAGGAGCTGGGTGCAGATATTGCCAAGCTTGCTGCGATGCCCAAAGACCATGAAGATGTATTAACGCTTTTGCATGCCACTGTAACCGCCCGAAAGAGCAGGCTCGATATCCCGATTGTGACCATGTCCATGGCGGAAGAAGGAGTCGTCTCCAGGATTGCGGGTGGTGTTTTTGGTTCTGATATTACGTTTGCAATCGGAAAAAGTGCATCCGCCCCGGGACAGATACCCATCGGAAAACTTCGGCAGGCAATGTCTGTCCTATATTAGCGATTACTTTTTCAAAGTGATGTTTTCCAAGGTTTCAGTGACCGTTGTCCGAGATACCCCTTTTTCAATGAAAACATCACCGATATCACGCATGAGGATAAAATGAAGCTTTTCTCCTGTTCTTTTTTTATCCCTGCGAATGGCCTTTACAATTTTTTCAGTATCTACTCCGGCTGGTATTCTGACAGGTAGTCCGCATGCAGTTAAAACGGTTTCTACTTCCTGCTGCAGACTTTTTTGACAATATCCCAGCCGATTGGATAAATTGGCAGCCGCAACCAGGCCCATGGCAACAGCTTCTCCATGCCGCAGCATATGACCGCTTGCCTGTTCAATTGCGTGGGCAAAGGTGTGCCCAAGGTTTAATACCGCCCGGCGCCCTTTTTGAAACGGATCTTCCTGAACGATATTAATTTTTACCTGTATGGCTTGAGCCACCAGGTCTTGAAGGCCAGTATGGGAGCCGGGTTGAAATGGGCCTTCCCCCCATTTCCAATCATCTTTTTTTATATTTTCAAACAGTTCTTTTCCGCCTATCAGGCCGTGTTTGATAACTTCTGCCATACCAAATGAAAACTCTTCTGAAGAAAGGCTCTGGAGAGTTGCAATATCCGCAATAACAGCTCTGGGTTGTTTGAAGGCACCAATCAGATTTTTACCCTGGGGCAGATTGATACCGGCTTTACCCCCAATACTTGTATCTGCCATCGCCAGAAGGCTTGTTGGACATTGAACAAAATCCACGCCACGCATGTATACTGAAGCCACAAACCCGGCGAGTCCACTGATCACAGATCCCCCCAATGCAATTATCGTTGTACTGCGGTCAAACCCTTTTTTGACAAGCTCCTCGCAGACGAATTCAACCGTTGCCAATGTTTTATTTTGCTGGCCGGGTTCAATAGAAATAACTGCATCAGTTGCTCCTATGCTTTCTGCATATCTTTTGCCAACATTGTTGTCGGTAATTACTGCAACCGGCCCGTTTATGCCTGCCAGCTGACGGACAAAGGGCAATATTCCGCCACCGACAATATAATCGTAATGTATATCAGAGGCTGTTATAGACAGCCTCAGGTCAGGATTGGCTCTGATGAGACCTATCAGGTTTGATGTGACTTCATCCGGGGTTTTTGCAGATGTCCGCATCTGAGAAAAGCTTCCATATCCTTTTTCACGCTGCTTTAACAGTTCTGTTACCTGGTGCATGGGATCTGAAGCCTCAAGCAATGGTCGTTTTGCATGTGTGTCTTTGGAAACACGGTCAAAAATTTCTTCAGGCGTGGCCACCAGGCAGAACACCTGGCCTTTAGCACTCAAAGCAGACGCGTTTGCCGGGTTCAGCATCATGCCACCGCCGGTTGATATAACCAGTCCCTGTTTTTCGCCTAATTCTAATGCAAGGTCGGATTCCATTTTACGGAAAACGTCCTCTCCCTGTTTCTGGAAAATATCTGCAACAGGCATCCCTGCTCTTTGAACAATCAATTGGTCCGTGTCAATGAATTCATAATCCAGATTTTTGGCAAGCAGTTTGCCAACAGTTGTTTTTCCTGTTGCCATGAATCCTGTCAGAACAATATTGGGTTTTGTCATCCTTCAGCCATATCCCTTTAATTCATCTAATCTTTTTTATAACTTTCAATTCATATAAGTATAATTAATTTCGCCTGGTAATATAGTAGATTTATATTAATCTTTCTACCATAAATCCGGTGCACCATATTTTAAGCATTTATTCCATATACAGAAAAGAATGATTTTTTTAGAGATTAGCAAATCAGATTATCAGGATGGCGATACCCTTCCATTTCGTCTTCAATGAACTGTGCCACAGCAAGCGCCATATCTTCCCGCCAGGGTCGGGCAATGACCTGAATCCCAATGGGAAGGCCTTTGGAGGTAGAACCAGCCCGTACAACCGCGGCAGGCCATCCGGTAAGATTATACGCCATGGTGTAGCTGAAAGACTCTAAATGGCCTGCAATATCATCATTGTGCAGGGCACAGAAGGCGTTCACAGGGCTTAAGATAATGTCATAGTCCTGAAAAAAGGATAGCATGGTGCTTTTAAATTGATCCCATTTAAGGAAAAGCCTGTCAAGATCTTCGGCACCTGCCGGCTGGGCGGTATCCAGCCAGGGCAACCCATGTGTTTTTGTGCCGGCTTTTTCTAACAGCCTTCGGGTGGAGGCTCCCCCATCAGAGGCTATCAGGCCCATTGCAATATCAAATGCCTGTTCAATTGATCCAGGTCTGGTTTTATTGATTACAGCACCTTTTTTTTCCATTGCTTCGGCTGCATCAGAAACAATATCCTGTATTTCAGGAAGGGGGGAGACGATACCGTTATCCGTGTGGAAAGCCACCCGAAGGTTTTTAATTTCAATGTTGTCCGGATCGCCAAAGGGCATTGGGACAATGGCAGGATCAATGCCATCCGGACCGCAGATGACTGAAAGCAGTAATTTTAAATCTTTGACATATCTTGCAAAAGGGCCGATTTGCTGAAACGCATCCAGCATACCGCCAAATGGCAGGATATGTCCGGTGCGGGGAACCCGGCCTGATGTTGGTTTTATGGTTGCAATCCCGCAGCAGTGGGCGGGATATCTTAAACTGCCTCCGAAATCACTCCCAATATCAAACGATGATCCTCCGGCAGCCACAACAGCAGCGGCACCCCCACTGCTTCCACCAGGAGAAAGACGGGTGTCATAGGGGTTGCTGGTTTGTCCGTAAATTAAATTGTCCGTGTTATAGGAAAGGGTCAGCTCCGGTGTATTGGTTTTGCCTATGAGAATGGCACCGGCATGTTTCAGGCGTTTTAGAACAGTTGCATCTTCGGGTGGAATAAAAGCTTTGCGCCCAAGGGTGCCGCCGGTGGAAATAAAATCCTTTGAATCAAATGAGTCTTTAAGGGTCATGGGGACCCCATGAAGCGGCCCGAAAATCTGTCCTGCTGCAAGCGCCTGATCTGACAGGTCGGCTTTTTTAATCGCTGCTTTTTTAGATATCTGTACAACAGCATTTAAAACCGGGTTAATCTTTTCAATGCGATCCAGGCAGGCCTGTACGGCTTGTCTGGATGATATTTTTTTACTGCGAATGGATAAGGCAAGTTCTGTAACCGAGCTGTAGGCAGGAGCGTTCATATTTAGTGAAATGCCGTTTCTATGAGTTTCTGGGTATATTCATGCTCTGGATTTGAAAATATTTTTTCTGAATCGCCGGCTTCTATAATTACGCCCTCTTTCATTACCACGATATCGTGGCACAGGGATTTAACCACTTTCAGGTCGTGACTGATAAAAATATAGGTCAGTCCAAACTCTTTTTGAAGGGTTTTGAGCAGTTCCAGGACCTGGAACTGGACAGAACGGTCCAAAGAAGAGGTTGGCTCATCCAGGACAATGAATTCAGGTTTCAGGATCAAAGCCCGGGCAATGGCGATACGCTGGTGCTGGCCCCCTGAAAACTCATTGGGATAGCGCTGGCGGGCATCCGGCTCCAGGCCAACTTTCTCCATGACCGAAATGATATGTTTTTCCTTTTCACGCTCAGACATGCCGGGGAGATGTATATCAAGGCCTTCACCGATAATTTGTGCAACAGACATTCTGGGATTCAGGCTTCCAAACGGGTCCTGGAAAATGATCTGCATCCGTTTTCTTAAATCCCTTATCTGGCGGGTATCTAAATCGTTCAGGCTATGATCACCAAACAGAATTTTGCCTTTGCTGTTGTTGAGCTGAAGCAGTGCAAATCCGGTGGTGGATTTGCCGGACCCGCTTTCTCCTACAATTCCCAGGGTGTGTCCTTTTTTAATGGTAAAGGATATGTCATCCACGGCTTTGACATGGTCTACAGTCCTTCGAAGGATGCCTTTTTGTATGGGGAACCAGACTTTAAGATTTTCCACCTGGACAAGGGTGTTGCTGTTGTTGTCCGGCGGGTCTGGTTCACCGGCAGGCTCTGAATTGATCAGGTGTCTGGTGTATGGATGGGCAGGGTTGTTGAAAATTTTTCCGGGTTCATCTGTTTCAACAATTTGTCCGTCTTTCATTACAGCCACCCTGTCGGCAATCTGTTTTACTATCCCCAGGTCATGGGTGATAAACAGGATGGCCATGCCCAGCTCTTTTTGAAGGTCTTTTATCAGCTTAAGGATCTGGGCCTGAACCGTTACATCAAGGGCGGTTGTGGGTTCGTCTGCAATCAGGATATCAGGCTGGTTGATTAATGCCATGGCAATCATGACCCGCTGGCGCTCTCCGCCGGAAAGTTCATGGGGGAAAGCTGCAAGCCTTTTTTCCGGGTTTTTGAGCCCCACTTTTTCCAGCCAGAGCAGGGCTTTTTGATCGGCTTCTTTGTTGGAGGTTAACGGCTGATGAAGATAGATGGATTCTTTGAGCTGTTTTCCTATCCGGTGCAGGGGGTTAAGGGATGTCATGGGCTGCTGGAATATCACACCGATGTTATTTCCCCGGATTTGTCTGATTTTTTTATCCTCAACCGTGAGGGTGTCCTTATCTTCAAATATAATGCTGCCTGACGGGTAAACAGCCGATTTAGGGAGCAGCCTGAGGATGGACATGGAGGTAACAGTTTTGCCGGAGCCGCTTTCTCCTACCAGGGCAAGGGTTTCATTTTGTTTAAGCTCAAGACTTGCATTTTTAACAACCGGTGTGAGTGTTTTTCCCATTTTAAAGGAAATGCTTAAATCTTTTATTTTCAGGATAGTACGGTTCATTGGTTAATACACCTTGCGCGGGTCAAAAGCGTCCCGCACCCCTTCTCCGATAAAGACCAGCAGGCTGAGCATGACTGATAAAACAAAAAAGGCAGAGAGCCCAAGCCAGGGCGCCTGGATATTGGCTTTGCCCTGGGCCAGGAGTTCACCTAAAGAAGGGGAACCTACCGGCAGGCCAAAGCCCAGAAAATCAAGGGATGTCAGTGTGGTAATGGAACCTCCAAGGATAAACGGCATAAAAGTGATGGAGGCCACCATTGCATTGGGGAGCACATGGCGGAAAATGATTTTAGCGTTGCTCAGCCCCAAAGCCCTTGCAGCAGTGACGTACTCAAAGTTCCTTCCCCGCAGAAATTCGGCCCGGACAACGCCTACAAGGGACATCCACCCAAAGAGCAGGGTAATGCCCAGCAGCCACCAGAAATTGGGCTGAACCACACTGGATAGAATAATGAGCAGAAACAAAGTCGGCAGACTGGACCATATTTCAATGAACCGCTGTCCTAAAATATCCACAAGGCCACCGTAATATCCTTGAACAGCTCCTGCAATAATGCCGATGGCAGAGGCACATATGGTCAGTGTCAGGCCGAAAAATACCGATATTCTGAACCCGTAAAGCAGGCGTGCCACCACATCCCTGCCCCGGTCATCTGTTCCCAGCCAGTTATCCCTGGATGGCGGAGACGGTGCAGGCCCGCCCAGGTTGTAGTTGATGGTGTTGTATGAAAAAGGAATAACCGGGTTGATCATCCATCCGTTTTTATTGATCAGCTCAACTACATAAGGGTCTGAATAGTCGGCAGGGGCATCAAATTCACCTCCAAAGCGGGTTTCTGCATATTCTTGAATTAAAGGGCAGTAAAAGCTTGAATCATGATAAATGAAAAGGGGTTTGTCATTTGCAATTAATTCAGAAAAAAGCGTAAGAAAAAATAAAAAGCCGAATATCCAGAGGCTGTAATATCCTCTTTTGTTGGCTTTAAAGCGGTTCCATCTTTCCCTGTTCAACGGGGTCATTTTTAGAGTGCTCATTTTTAACATGGGTATCACATCACCTTTTTTCAAAATCAATTCTGGGGTCAACAATGGTATAGGTGATATCTGAAATAATAGACAGGATCAGGCCCATGAGGGCAAAAATATACAGGGTGGAAAACATGACCGGATAATCGCGCTGCAGCGTGGCCTGAAATCCCAAAAGTCCCATGCCGTCTAAAGAGAAGATTACTTCAATGAGCATGGAACCAGTGAAAAAAAGCCCGATAAAAGCAGAAGGGAAACCCGCAATGACAATAATCATGGCATTGCGGAACACATGGCCGTAAAGAATTCTGTTCTCAGTGAGACCCTTGGCTCTTGCTGTGACCACGTACTGTTTGCTGATTTCATCCAGGAACGAGTTTTTAGTCAAAAAGGTTAAAGTGGCAAAACCACCAATGACAAGTGCGGTGATAGGCAGGGCCATGTGCCAGAAATAATCAATTATTTTTCCTGCAAGAGAGAGTTCCTCAAAATTCACAGACACCAGGCCACGAAGGGGAAACCAGCTGAAATACGTTCCTCCGGCAAACAGAATAATAAGCAGGATGGCAAATAAGAAAACCGGGATGGCATTGCCGATGATGATAACAGTGCTGGTCCAGATATCAAATTGTGAGGAGTGGGTAATGGCTTTTTTAATTCCCAAAGGAATGCATACCAGGTAGATGATCAACGTGCTCCATAATCCAAGGGAAACAGAGACAGGTATTCTCTCAATAATGAGTTCAACTACTGACCGGCCTTTGAACAGGCTGTCTCCAAAATCGAACAAAAGGAAATCTTTGAGCATTTTAAAATAGCGGACATGGATGGGTTTATCAAAACCGAACCGCTTTTCAATCAGGGCAATGACCTCGGGGTCAAGGCCTTTGGCTCCCCTGTACTGGCTTTCTTTTTTGGGTGCATCCTGTTTTATTTCCGATTTGCCAGCCCCGCTTACTTGTTCCATGATGCCGGAATCTATCCCCTGCATCTGGGCAATCAACTGGTCCACCGGGCCGCCGGGCGCAATCTGGACAATAAAAAAATTAATCGTAACAATGGCCAGCAGGGTGGGGATAACCAGGAGCAGCCTTCGGATGATGTACGAGCCCATAAAATCCTCTAATTAGACGCATTGCCTTTGGACAGTCCGGCTTCCTTGCCTTTATCAATCCACCAGGTATCCACAAGGCCGATGGCATATTTGGGGCGGGTGGCAGGCCTGGAAAATTTGTTCCAGTAAGCGATCCTGAATTTACTCAGATACCACTGGGGAACTACAAAAAAATTAAACTGCAGCACCCGGTCCAGAGCCCTTCCGTAATTGATCAGGGCGGTTTTGTTCATCTGGTTTTCATCGATTTTTTCTGTCAGGTAATCAATGGCAGGGTCTTTTACCCCGGCAGTATTCCATGTGGAGTCAATATAGTCTGAATGCCAGACCACTTTCAGGTGCGATGATGGAAATGCATTGGCAGAATACCCCCCGGAGGTCATATCAAAATCCCTGCTGCGCAGCCGGTTGATATACTGGGTGGTGTCCACCCGCCGGACATTCATGGTGATGCCCAGCTTTTTTAAATTGTTCTGATACGGGATGGCCACCCGCTCCATGGTCGGGCTCCACAACAGCAGTTCAAACTCAAGGGGTTTGCCTGTTTCTTTGTGAATCATCTTCCGGTTGGTAAGCTCCCACCCGGCAGTTTTTAGAATGGATATGGCTTTGCGCATCTGTTTTCTGATGTTGCCGCTGCCATCTGTTTTTGGCGGCTGATAGACCTCTGTGTAAACACGTGCCGGGATTTTATCTTTTACCGGCTCAAGTACGCTTATTTCTTCAGATGTGGGCAGACCTTCTGCCTCGTATTCCGTATTTGTAAAATAGCTTCTGGACCGGGTGTACTGGTTGAAAAAAAGGGCTTTGTTCATCCATTCAAAATCCATGAGAAGGCCCAATGCTTCCCTCACTCTGACATCCTTGAACACGTTTCTCTGAACGTTGAACACAAAAGCCTGCATGGGCTGTGGTATCTCATGGGTGATCTCTTCTTTGATAATGAGTTTTTTATCAAAGTCACTACCCTTGTAAAGGGTGGCCCATTGTTTTGCTACATTTTCCTGCCTGAAATCAAATTCCCCTGCCTTAAAAGCTTCCAGCATAACAATGGCATCTTTGTAATAGTCATAGCGGATAAAATCAAAATTATTGCGGCCTTTATTGACCGGCAGGTCCGCTGCCCAGTATTCTTTCAGGCGTTTAACTATGACATATTGCCCCATTTTGTATGAATCAATGGTAAAGGCTGAGCTTCCCAGTGGAACGTCGGTTGTTGGCTGGGAAAAATCTTTATCTTTCCAGTAATGTTCGGGCAGGATATTCAGGGTGGCAAGGGAATGCAGAAGGCTGAGTTCCGGTTCTTTCAGAGTGAATTTAGCCCGGTAATCATCCAGAGCTTCTACGTTATCCACATTTTTATATTTGGTTTTGAAAAATGGTACGCCCTGGGTCATGAATTTGTTGAATGAAAAAACCACATCATGGGCAGTAATGGGTTTTTGATCCTGGAACCTGGCTTTTTTATTGATATAGAAGATAATCCAGGTGAAATCTTTGGCATATTCGATTTTTTCAGCAATCAGAGGGTAGAGAACATCGATTTCATCGTCCGATCCAACCATCAGGGTGTCATAAAGCTGATCACTGCCATCTGCAGAGTCTCCCCGCTGGGCATAGCGGTTAAACGAATCAAATGTGCCGATTCCTGACAATGTAAGTGTTCCACCTTTGGGCGCATCCGGATTCACGTAGTCAAAATGGGTAAACCCGTTTTGGTATTTGGGCGTGTCTCTCAGGGAAAAATGGGTGGAAACGATTGATTTGGTGTTTGCCTGGCAGACTCCGGCCAGGATGAGGATAATCAGAACAATGATAATTTTTTTCACAATCCGCGCCCCTTTATTTCGTTTCTGCATCCGTTCTTGAAGATTTAGATTTGCATTTTAGACTGTTTTCCCATGATGAACAAGGAGGAATTTGTATCACTGGAAGGATATCCTGTAATACTTTTTTACATTTTCCGAAAAATTTGTTTAATATTCATAATATATCCTTTCCCTGAATGTCAAAAACAGTATGCTTATATCATGTTTAAAAAGGAGTTAAGTTTTGAAAATAAATAAAGTGTGGATAATTATCGCAGTGGCCGCAATGCTTTTTATCGGATGTTCCGGGACCCGTCCTTCCGGGCTTGGTGTTGAAGGAAATCAGCTCTCCCCTTGTCCGGGCAGCCCCAACTGTGTTTCCAGCCAGTCGGATGAACCAAAGAGCTTTGTTGAACCGTTTTCCTATACCGGAGAAAAGGCAAAAGCCATGGAAATACTAAAACAGGTTATCTCAGGCATAGAAAGAACGAAGATTGTAGAACAAACCAATAGTTATATATATGCTGAATGCACCTCTAAATTGTTTGGGTTTGTTGATGATGTGGAGTTTTTCTTTTCAGATAATGCATCTGTTATCCATGTCCGTTCAGCATCCCGTATTGGGTATTCTGATCTGGGGGTGAATAAAAAACGCGTTGAAGCTATTCGCAGTGCATTTGCCAAGGCCTCAAACAGGTAAAACCGGTCAGATAAAACACCTACCGGACACTGGTAAACAAAAAATTGAATTTAGCAGGTCAAAAATGAACCGTACATATATAAAACTGGTCAGATATTTCATTTTTCTGATTATAACCACATGCCTGGCATCTCTGGTTTTGTTTTTTCTTACCTTGGGTTATCCCATGTCCAGGGACTTTCACCAGCAGCTCAGAAAGCATGCTGTTTTTATTGCAACCATAACAAAAGACAGGATTGATTTAGGTATATCAGGGCAGGCTCTGGCAGAGTTCCTGGACCATACTGCCCAAAGCTATGGTGCAAAGGTTACATTATTTGACCGGGATTTGTCCATCCAGGCAGTCTCTAAATTGAATGCAGACCTGGATGTAGTTATCACCCAGAAGATGCTGGCTGATATCCGGGAAAAGGGGATCTTTGTTCAGCCGTCGCATTTCCAAAGACCGCTGATTTATGCCCTGCCGGTAAAAAGTTCGAACGGCCTGTATTATATACATATCACCAAAACATTTTCCCGGGCGAAGCGAACGCTTATTTTCATTTCAGGCCTTTTTATCCTCTGCGGCCTGCTCATCGTCGCTATCTATCCTCTGGCAAAGAGCTTTACAAAGCCTTTGAGGCAGTTAACCCATGCTGTAAATGAGATCGGGGCAGGTAATTTAAAACCGGATATCAAGGTAGGCAGCGGGGATGATGAACTTGGGGATCTGCTTTCTGCATTTTCTGAGATGGCCCGGTCAGTGGATATAATGGTCGAGTCCAGAAAAGAACTCCTGGCGGATATTTCCCATGAACTTCGCTCCCCCCTGGGAAGACTGAGTATCAATGCTGAGCTCATTAAACCCGCTGCTGGTGAGCAGGCAACCTCAGATGATCTAAACCGGTATGTTGAAAATATTGAGTATGAGATTGCGTTTATGGATACCCTGCTGAGGCAGTTATCAGATTATTCGGTTTTGAATCTTCCCGGCGTGAAAATGGATATCAAGCCGTTGGATGCCTCAGATTTGCTTCGTGAGATTTACAGCCAGTACCAGCCTGTTATGGAAAAGAAAAACCTCCGTTTTTCAATCGATATCCATTCGGAAAAGGCGGTTTTCAAGGCAGATCAGGGGAAAATCAAACAAGTATTTAATAACCTGATTGACAATGCCGCCAATGCCTGCCCGCCTGAAGGAGAGATCTGCCTCGGCCTGAAGGTTTTTCAAAACCAGGTGGTTTGTTCCGTAGCCAATACAGGTCCCCGGATTCCATCTCACATAGGAGAAAGAATGTTTGACCCTCTTTTCCGGGGAGACCCTTCCAGGAACAGGAAAACAGGAGGGGCAGGCCTTGGGCTTGCTATTTCAAAAAAAATAATTGAGCATCATAAGGGAAATATCTCCTGGCAGTGCGAAGATAATAAAACCATTTTTTCAGTGTGTCTTGATCGGGTAGTAGATGTTGAGAAATTATAACGCCCGCATTTAAGAATCAGGCTCCTGCAGAATCACTCCACATATACCCTTTGCCCCAGATGGTTTTGAGCATCCGGGGATTGCCGGGGTCGGGTTCTATTTTTTTCCTGATCCTGCTTACATGGACATCAATTGATCTGTCAAAGGCTTCGAAATTTAGCCCCCGCGCAAGGGTCATGAGTTCATCCCTGGAGATTACCCGTCCTTGTGAACCCATCAGGGCGTATAGGATATCAAATTCAACTGTGGACAGGTGAATTTCTTCTCCTTTGCGTATCACTGTCCGAGTTGCTGGATTCATTGTTATCCCGAGAGACTGCAGTTGTTCATTATCTGTCATAATTTGAGAAGGGGCCGGTTGAGTCCGTCTTAAAACCGCCTTGATTCGCGCCAGAAGTTCACGTGGATTGAACGGTTTATTCAGGTAGTCGTCAGCCCCCATTTCAAGCCCGACGATCCTGTCGGTTTCGTCATCCTTTGCTGTAAGCATAATTACAGGGACATCATTTGTTTTTTTGATATGTCTAAGGGTCTCGAATCCATCCATTTCAGGGAGCATAATATCCAGGATCACCATATCCACATGGGATGCTGAGTCATTTAAAATGGTGATGCCCTGCATTCCACTAAGGGCGGACAAAGTCTGAAAACCGTTTTTCCGGAAATATTCATTCAGAAGATCGTGGATCCGTTCGTCATCATCAATAAATAGAATTGTTTTTTTCAACATGCAGCCACTATAACTCAAACCAGTTCGGTCCGACAACCTAAATGTTTCAGGGCGCAATCAACTCAGGTTTTTACACGCTGTTATATTTTTTTACAATTTTTGAAATATTCAGTTTACACGCTGCTGATAGAGTCCTGCATTATGTCAAATTTGGATTTTAATATGAGGAGTACCCATGAAGAACCCGTATAAGAAAAAGATCAGTCTGCAAATGGTGTCAATTCTTTTTGCCTGTTTAGGCCTGTTCACCCTTATTCCATGGGCATCTGCAGATCATGCCTCTATTCTCGGGTATTATGCGCTTTGCCCTTTCAGTCCAATCAGTACAGTTATTTTGCTTTATCTGGCGCGGATTGTATATGGGCATATTCGCAGAATAGAGAACCGGACCTGAACAGGTCTATATAAAATTACAGAAAAAAGGATAAACAATGGAAAAAGAAATGCAAAAAAAAGTTCGAACACTCTGCCGCCTGGAATATGTGGGTGAAGGTTATTATGCTTACCTTGCAAAGTCGTATGCAAAAGACAAACAATTATCAAAAATTTTCAGAACATTTTCAGCACATGAATCAGGTCATGGTGTTTTGTTTGGAAAATATTATGCACAGTCATTTGGTAAATCTCCAAGTCGGGGGCGATGGGTAGTGGTGGGGAAAGTCATGGCATTCTGCCAGTGCATCCTGCCGCTCAAATGGAAACTTAAAATGCTGGAGAAGCTCGAATCCGGAGCTGTAAAGGATATTGAAATAGCGGTTAAAACAGATCAAAAAAATGGTTTAATAGAGATCCTGGAAAAAATTTTACCCCATGAAAAAGCCCATGCAGGACTTTATAAAAGTTTATATGAATAAACTCCAACACAAAAGGGGGGGGGTAACTTTACCCTGTTTTTTAAAAAAGATATTTGATATCTGTAAACTATTCTCTTTTTGAAGCTATGAAATCAAAACGTAAAAATCAAAATAAGGATGGTGTTTATGGAAAAAGCAATGCACAGGCCGGAATTTGCAGCAACTATGATGGGTGCCGTTCCTTATCGGGATATTGATTATGCAACTGATGTCATCATTAAAAATTTCCCCGAGGCCCCGAGAATACCCATCATGACCATGAGTATCCGGTGGGTGCTGGAAGGGATTCCATGTGTTGAAATCGATCGTGAGAAAAAACGGATCCATATGGTTCCTCCCGAAGAAAGGGAAGAGGATGTGCTTGCGTTTTATGAGAGTGTTGAAAATGATACTCTGGATCATTTTGCCGTATCCCAGGAGAGAACGCCTTCTTTTGTCAGGACGCTTGAAAAAGTTAAAGAGCTGCAATCTTCTGCACTTAAATGGCTGGCTTTTCAAATTCCAGGCCCTGTAGTCATAGGAGATTCCATCAAACAGGTGAACGGAAGTCCGGTTATCCATCATGAAACACTCCGGGATATGTTAACTAAAGGGATTAATATGCGCTCCAGGTGGATGGAAAAAAAGATCAGGGAGATGCTGCCGGGAGTGGAAGTGATCTGCGATCATCCGGAGCCGTCACTGGTCAGTTTTACCTCAGCCGGAGGGAGCGGATCACGAAATGAGCTTATCCAGACGCTTCAGCAGGGGTTTGAAAATTTTTCAGGCCTTTCCTGGCTGCACTGCTGTGCCAATATTGACTGGACCCTTTTGACGGAAGCCGAAGTGGATATAATAAATTTTGATGCGTATCAATTTTCTGATAAAGCCGCCCTATATGCTAAAGAATTTGACCAGTTCCTTGATAAGGGAGGGATGATCGGCTGGGGTATTGTTCCGGTTATGGCAGATCTGCTTGAAAACGAAAGTGTTTCAACCCTTTTGGAAAGATTGGAAAAGGGAATACAATATTTTACCAAAGGCGGGATCGATGAAGAAAAACTGGCCAGGGCATCCTGGGTCCTGCCTTCCTGTGAAACTGTGCTTTTGACAAATGATCAGTCAGACAGGGTTTTTGAAATGACAAGGGAAATTTCTGAGCGGATGAAAGAGAAATATAACTTTGTTTAAGTTTTTGCTATTTGCAGGGATAGCATATGAGGCGATCAACTTATATCAGCCATTAATTCAAAGTCTCTGGTTTGAAATTCGATTTAAGAACATATTTTCTGATGAAAGCTTTAAAGATACAGCATTTTAAACTGTAAATTGTTTCATCATCTTGTTTAGGTTTGACGCAAGTTCGGACAGTCTTTTTGACTGGTCTTTTGCCTGGCTGCTACTGTTTTTCATTTCATCTGTCGATTGATGGATTTCCTCAATCGATTGAGTGATTTCATTTGCAACAGCAGAACTCTCTGCAATGTTATTATTAACATCACTTGTCCCTTCGGAAACTATGGAAATATTCTGAGCGATTTCCCGCGTCGCGATGGACTGTTCTTCGACGGAAGTGGCTACGGTGGCAACTATCAAGCTTGTTTTCGAGATTACACTTGCGATTTCATTTATTTCTTCCATCGATACTTTGGTAGAAGATTGAATCTCTTCTATCTGCTTTTTGATGTCATGCGTTGAGTTATCAGTTTGCTTGGCGAGCTCTTTTATTTCGTTTGCAACAACAGTGAACCCCTTCCCCGCTTCTCCAGCCCTTGCCGCTTCAATGGTTGCATTCAAAGATAGAAGCTTTGTCTGTTCTGATATATCTAATATGGCCTCCGTTACATTACCTATGGCGCCAGCTACCCGACCAAGCTGGTTCATTTGTTCTGAGGCTGATTTTGATCTTGTCTCGGCTTTGTCAATGATCATTTTTGCAACCTCACTATTTTTTCCTATTTCATTTATTGTGTTGGTCATTTCTTCAACTGCTACGACAACTGCGTCCGTTTTCAGTGCTGATATTTCCATGTTTTTTGCCACAATGCTCATGTTTGAACTCATTTCTTCTGCCGCCACAGATACAGTATTTGCTTTGCAGTCATTATCCAATGCAGTGCCTGAGACCTTGTCTGAAATTTTTGTTAAATGGCCGGCAGACATATTGAGCTGCTCAATACCATGAATTATTTCTTTAATCATATCTCGCAGGTTGCTGCTCATATTGTTCATCGTGTTTGCCATTTTCCCAAGCTCGTCACTACTTTTAATATTGAGGGTTTCTTTGAAGTTGCCTTTTGAAACCAGTTCAACAAATTTTACCGTGTGTTGAAGCGGCCCTGTTATGGAGCGGGTAATTAAAAAGGCAATGGTGCTGATAAGGGTGATGGCCACCAAAGAAATAATGATGAAAATTTTTATGATTTTCCCTGAAAAATAGTTGGCCACTTCTTCCATTGAACTGTGAAATGCTTTCAATAGTTCCGGCATCTGTTTTTCTATACTCTCAAATTGTGCAGCTATCTTTTTTCTTGCCTCCGCATCCTTTTTTTCATGGTATTGTTCTATAAGCCTTTTCCAGGCTTTTGTGGCGTTGTGTGCTCTGTCAGTCGCTATGGAAAGCTTTTCAAGAATCCGGGTTCCCATTAGCATCTGGATTATGCCGATTGATTTGTCATAGGTAAGTTGAGGATCACCCGTTTTTTCCCGATATATCTTAACAGCCAGATCAATAGAATTGCCTTCTTTTAGAAGTCTATACAAGCTTCCTATTTGGCCGTCTGTATATGATAATTCCGTTACCATTTTTAAGACTTTCTGGTAGTTGTCTTCACTGCTGTTTGAAACATACCGGTCAAAGCCCATGGATACATGATTCACCATAATTTCATAATTTAGGCCGCTTTGAGTGATGCCGGCAATGCGGCTGATTTTGTCAAAACAGTTCAAGCTGAGAAAGACCAGGCCTGCAATAATTGTGACTGCAAACACAATAATAATAAAAATTTTTTTACCGATTGAATTGAAAATTATGTTCATATTTAAATTCCCTGTGAGGTTAATTTTTTTCGTTGCTATTTTCGCCTGTATATTTTCCATTTAGACGGCGATTTTCAATTTCCTCGTCCTGCAGGGTTTTAAATGCAACTTTCCCCACAGGAGTTGTGGGAAGTTCATTTCTAAATTCAATGCTTCTGGGGCAACTCCACTTGATCAATTCTTTTCTGCAATGCTCAATTAACTCATTCATTTTAGCTTTGCCCTCAGTTACCCCTGATTTGAGGACAACAAAGGCCTTCACCAACTCTACCTGAGCTTTGTCCGGAACACCTATGACGCATACATCTGACACATCCGGATGCTTAAAAAGGACTTCTTCAACCTGGGCTGGGTAGACATTCATGCCCGAAGATTTAATCATTCTTTTTAGACGCAGTTTGTAATAGAAAAATCCATCCTCATCCTGCGAGGCGATATCTCCGGTGTGAAGCCAAATTTTTCCATCATCATGCCGTTTCAGTGTTTTATCGGTTTCTTTTTGTCGATTTAAATATCCCTGCATGACAGCCGGTCCCGAAATACAGATCTCCCCATCTTCACCAACGGGGGCTTCCTGGATTGTATTTTCGAAGACAATTTTGGCATCCATATCCGGAAAAGGAATCCCTACACTGCCTTCCCGAAAATGGTCCAGGGGCATGGCCATGATGGCAGTTACCGCCTCTGTCAGTCCATATCCTTCTAATAATTTAACATTCCCGCCTTTAGAGTGTACGATTTTTTCAAATTCCTTTTTAACAGTGAACGGCAGCGTGTCTGCTCCGGAAAATGCCGCTTTAAGGCAGGAAAGATCCGCATTTTTAAAATCATTATTCTTATTCAGTGCAGCGTACAGGGTGGGGACACCGATTATGAAATTTGGCTTCTTGGTCTTGATCAGCCCGGCAACAATTTCCGGAGTGAACTGGGGCACTAAAATACTTTTTGCCCCAGCCATAAACGCGGCATTTACGCAAACTCCCAAACCAAATCCATGAAAAATGGGCAAAATCGCAAGTATGGCGTCATTGTCATTCATTTCCGCCCAGGAAGCTACCATCATTCCTTCAGCCATAAAATTCATGTTGGAAAGCATGATTCCTTTTGGCATGCCGGTTGTTCCACCGCTGTAGAGTATAACAGCCGTTTCTTCGGATTTCATCTTAGCTTTTACTGTTTCGGGGTAATTGTTTGCCATTAAATCTTTCCAAAAATTGACCCGGTCATCTTTGGGGATTTTCGGTGTCTTTCTGCCTTTGGTCAGCCAGAAGCCTAATTTTTTCAGAGGAGAGAGATAGTCTCCTATCCTGGCAAGAATCAGGGTGTTGCATCTGGTTTTTTCAATTACACTTTTGAATTTGTCATAAAAGGCATCAAGGGTAAGTGCGATAGTCGATTCTGAAAGGTTTAAATAAAATTCAATTTCCGATTCAGTTGAAAGTGGATGAATCATACTGGCCCTGGCACCAAGTTTATTTGCTGCATAGAAACAGATAATTCCCTGGGGGGTGGTGGGCATGGATATGGTGATCGTCCCTCCCTTTTTTAATCCGAGAGAGGCAAGCGCCTCGGCACATGTTGAAATCTGTTCGGCAAAATTTTCATAGGTACAGAGGGTTCCCATAAAATCCCATGCAATTCTTTTGGGATATTTTTGAACCGTCCGCATGACAGATTCATACATGGTGATGCGAGGGTAATCGATGGATCTGGGTATATTTTTTGAGTAATACGTATGCCAGGGCCTTTTAAATGTCATTGTTTTTTCCTTAATTTTTTGACATTAACCGGAAAACCAAACTGCTTATTTCTCTGCAGGTGTTGCGTTTATTTTTTTTCGGTATTTTGAATAAAACGGGTAAAACATTGTCAATACAGTCAGTCCTAAAAATATTGATGAAATCGGGCTTGATACCATAATTGACAAACTTCCACCCGAGATTATCAATGACTGCCGGAATGACTGCTCGAGCATGCCACCTAGAATGATGGCCAGGATAGGTGGGCCAGGAGGCATTTTCAGTGCTCGAAACATGTATCCAATAACTCCGAATGAAATCAAAATGTAAAAATCAAATATTGAGTAATTGATGGAATACGTACCTATGAACGCTAGACCAATAATTATTGGCATCAGGTACTGGCGAGGAATCGCCAGGATTCTTATAAGAACAGTTGCAAGAGGAATATTCATTATGGCCAGTATGATGTTTCCCAGATACATACTAATGATGACGCCCCAGGCAATTTCTGGCCTTTCTACAAATAAAAGGGGGCCTGGCTTGACTCCAAGCATTATCAGGGCACCAAGCATCACAGCAGTTGCACCGGAACCGGGAATGCCAAGGGTCAACATCGGAATCATGGCCCCCACTGAAGCAGAATTGTTTGCCGCTTCCGGAGCTGCCAGGCCTTCAATGGCACCTTTCCCGAATTTTTCAGGGCGCCTTGAAAGTTTTTGTTCTAATATATAAGACATCCACGCAGCCATAGCCGACCCTACTCCGGGCAAAATTCCGACAAAAAAGCCTAATGGAATGGCTCTGATAATCGGCCATTTGGATCGTTTCCAATCTTCACGCGTGATCCATACCCGACCAATTTTCACTTTGAGTTTTGTTGATGCCTGGGTCAGTTTTTCAAAATTGACCACAACTTCGGATAGGGCAAATATTCCCATGATGACCGGCAGAAAATCTATTCCATCCTGCAAGACTTCGGTCCCAAAAGTAAAACGGGGGACTCCGGTCTGGGTATCCAGGCCGACGGTACACACCATCAATCCAAAAAAAAGTCCAATAAAACTTTTGAGCAATGATCCTTCATTAACTGAAACAGTTACTGTTAGGACAAAGATCATCAATGCAAAATATTCCGGCGGGCCGAATTTAACAGCAAAACCGGAAATGGGAAGTGCCAGCAGGGTCATGAGAAATACAGCAGAAATGCCGCCAAAAAAGGAAGCAATGGCGGACATGGCCAGTGCTGACCCCGCCCTTCCGTTTTGGGCCATGGGATAACCGTCAAATGTGGCTGCGATGGCGGCGGCATCCCCCGGTGTGTTCAAAAGAATGGACGCTCTTGATCCACCGTACATCGCTCCGTAAAATACTGCACAGAGCGTTATTAGAGCAGTGCCAGGGTCCATGCCGAAAGTGACCGGAATCAATAGTGCGATTCCGGTCACCGGACCAAGGCCGGGGAGCATGCCGATAATGGTCCCCAAAAGACCTCCGAGAGTTAACCAAGCAAGGTTTTCCGGGGTCATGCACATCCCAAATCCAAGTTGAAGAGAATGAAGAACAGATTCCATAAAATAATCTCCTATAATGACAGGATCCCAGAGGGGAAACTCAGGTTGAGAATTTTAACAAACATAAAATAACTCCCCAGACTGAAAAGGACTGAAAAAATCGTATTCACTATCCATTTTTTTTTTTGAAGGTAGGTCATCATCCACATAATCATCAGAGCTGTGGAAATCAAATAACCTAATGATTCAAAAACCAGTGCGTATATGCAGCCAATTGTTGTTATGACTACCAAAGGGCTTTTTAAAAAGTGGCCCTTTTTATGAGAGAAAGAAACGGATTTAGCTGAGAGACTGTCTGTGAATATATCAATTAAAAAAATCGATATGCCAGCCACCAGCATTCCCAGACCGCACAACAAAGGAAATAGTTTTGGTCCGACGGAATCGCTGAAAGGACTTTTTTCAATCATGCCAATAAAATATAGATAGACAACGCTGATAAACATTGCTATCAAACCTGTTAGTCGATTACTATTCATGAAACTGTTGCTCCTTTACTTCTTTTCTTTAGATAGGCCGGCAGACTTAACAAGCTCTTTTAGATTTAAATAGTCTTGTTTAAAATATTCAGCAGTGTCATGTTGGTTCATATAAAAATCTTCCCACCCCTGCCCCTTCAAAATGGCTTGCCATTCAGGTGTTTTAGTCAATTCCCCCAACTTATTTTCCCACCATGCAATCGAATTAGCAGGCATATTGGGTGGACCTATCACACCCTTCCAGCGGGGAAATAGAAGGTCTATCCCATTCTCTTTCCAGGTGGGCACATCGGATGTGTCGTCCTTTAATCTCTCAGGAGCAGCAATTGCCAGGTAGCGAAGTTTCCCGCCTCTTACAAGTTCAGAAATACTCCCCGGACCCACAGCCATCACATCCACATGCCCACCAAGAATAGCCGGTATCATAGTGCCAGCCCCATTGTAGGGGACTATTTTGAGTTCTTTAGGGTCAATGCCCAGTTTCATGGCAAGCATGATCATATGAAGGTGATGGTCACTACCTTGATTCGGGACGCCAATTATTACTGATTTGGGGTCTTTTTTTAATGCAGCAATTAAATCTGCAGGGGCCTTGA
Source organism: Desulfobacteraceae bacterium (assembly GCA_033851995.1). Lineage (GTDB taxonomy): Bacteria > Desulfobacterota > Desulfobacteria > Desulfobacterales > Desulfobacteraceae > Desulfobacula. The sequence goes on from JAWSVI010000009.1 coordinate 116,354, forward strand.
ATTTAGAATCTGATCGAACCCCAACAGCGCAATATTCACTTATTAAAGTAGCCAAAGGTGTTACTTTTTCAGCATAGTTCTTGTCTGTCCTGCCATAAAGATCATTCAAAAAAATCAAATTGTTTACGATAAACATTAGATGCCCGTCACCTTCCCTTTTATCAAGGTAAGATGCTGCCACAAGCCCGGCACCACCCGGCTTGTTCACAATTGTGATGGGGGCCTCTGTAACCAGTTTTCTCTTTTCCATAATATTTTTCATCATTCGCATGAGCTGATCGGCCGATCCGCCTGGAGGGGAGGCAACAACAAATTCTATGGGCTTCGAGGGAAATACTTTTTCTTCGGCAGCCACGTTTGATCCGATTATTGTGGATAACGCGGCAATAATACAAATGAATCTCAATAAAGATTTTTTCATCGTTTTCTCCTTAACAAATACATGTTTCAAAATTTTGCATATTAAATCTTAAAACGAAAGTCTGACATACATTCCAAATGACTGGGTGTCAGTCCACTCAAATGTTGATGGTCCTGCAGCTTGCAAAGCTGCAGGCGCCGACGAAGAGATATGAACATCTTTTGAGTTTAATTTATAGTAAAAGACGCCGGCCCTGATATTCTTTCTTAATTTTAGCCAGTATTCCACATGAAGGTCATTATCAAGACCGGCAAGGGGATAAACACTTTCAGTTAGACCATCATCAATATCATCTGTTTCAGATTTAGTGTATAAAATGGCGAATTTGCCAGGCATATCAAAAAAATTTGTAAAGACATTCAAGCCAACCTGATAATTTTCCCATTTAACATCCCTGGTCGTGCTGAAAAGTGCGTTGATGGCATTCTGTTCCCCTTTTACCATCTCATAACCAATGACAGGCATGAATCCAAGGTTGCCGATATCAAAACGGTATGAAAGCAATGTGTTGGCTACGATATGTTTTGTGCTGTCCTGATAGGAATAAAATGTATTGCCACCCGGGGTAGAATGTGCGCGGCTGGGATTGAATTCTCCTTCAACGAACTGAATGGCGCCATTGAAACCAAAACCCCATTTTTTTGCTTCTGCCCAGATTACGTGGTTTTGGGTTGATTCCGAGCTTACCAGGGTAGTGATTTCAGAGGCATCATCGACCCCATTTGCAAATGCGTATCCAAAGCCTGTATCCTTACTGATGTGAAAATCTATGTCAATCCCAGGGACTTCTGGAAGACCTGTTGCTGTATAGAAAATGAAGTCGCCTTCAATATCTCCGGCAAAAGAATGGGAATAGGCTGCGTTTGCTGTCGCTTTAATGGGAATGATGCCTAATTTAATACCTATCGGTCTTCCACCCTTTATTTTAAACGGGCGGTACATTAAGAAAAATGAATCCAGATCAAAGTTATTATCACTGCCATTGTTGTCCTCTTCATCCGGGTCATTGACATCTAAATCAATTTGAGCATATCCGAACCATTCTTCACTGGGGCGTCCATAGGAAAGGTTAAGCTTAAACCTTGTCCTGAAATTCTGATCTTCACGGAAATTGGCGCCGTCCCGCACATGAAAAGCATGGTCGAGAGGCGTATAGTAAGAATCTTGTGTTTTGACATACGTTTGCAGACTTCCTGATACCTTACACTTGGATATTGCCTTTTCCAGGATTGAATTTTTGGGTGCTTCCAGAACATCCTCTTTCGCTACGGTCTTTTCAGTTGCCTGTGCCGAGTGAATTAAGAACAGAAGGGGCAAAAAAATCAAAAATAATAAGCAGTTAAAACTTCGACATTTTTTAAAGTTCGTCATACTGGTCTCCTTTGAATTGTCTTACTTTTTTGTTTAAATAAAAGCCTCCTGCCATGCACAGCGCATCCAAGGGGTCCAACAGTTTAATACCGTTGAGCAATTAGTATGCCATTTCAGGTTTTGAGAAAGCTATACGCTAAATATTCATTTTGTTTACAGATAGTTAGTGTTCAGTTTTTTCGGAAAAAAGTGTAATTTGTTTGTGGTTGTTATGTGGAGTGTGTTTACGATATTGACATTTTGTTAAATTCGACCACTCAATTGAACATATTGTTTAATTGGATAATTCTTCAGAGAGTTGACTGGAAGATGCCGGATTTGATTCTATTCTTTCTTTAGCATGTATTAAAATTTAGGTGTGAAAGCATGATTGTTGTGTTAGATATAAAGTTCGTACTGGAGATTGTTGGGGTTAACCCTTGACAATTTCAAAATTTTGCAAGTATTACCAATTATTTCGTAGTTTTTATGTTTTGGAAATATTAAGAAAACTTTAATGAAAAATAGGAATATCCAATGCCTCCCAAAGAAAAGCTTAGAAACCATTTTCTTTTTAAAAGAGTTCAATCAACCCCTAAAGGGAAAATCAAGCTGGCCATAGGTCTTGAAGAACTTTTAAAGACTAAAAATTTTGGTTCAATTACAACCGCAGAGATTTCAAAGGTATCCGGTGTCAACGAGTCTCTTATCTACAGGCATTTTAAAGACAAAAGAGGAATACTTCATTATATCCTGGCCGAACATCAAAAGGAATCCCTCAAACAATTTTATTCGGATTTGGTTACTATTACAGGCGCTGTAAACAAGATCAGAAGATTGATCTGGAGAACCATTGACAATTGGAGTAAAGATAGGGTGCATGCCAAAATTCTTCTAATTGAGGTAAGAAATTTTCAAGAATACTATGAAAGTGAGACATATATTACTGTAAAAGAGTATTGCCAACTGATCAAATCGTTAATCCAAGAGGCAATTAATAGTGGGGAAATCATCGAAGATGTTTCCCCATGGTTTTTAATGCAAATTATTTTGGGAAGTATTGAGCACGTTGTCTTGCCCTGCCTGATTTTTGACAAAGAGATTCAAGTTGATCTTTTTACCGAGAATATTTTCAATATTGTTTTTAAAAACTTATTGACCGAAAATACCCTGGAGAAGCTTTAATATATCATAGTCGACTAAAGATTCTAGACTAAGAGAGTGTTAAATAAGATTATTCTCCCTGGCTTCAGCGGTCAATTGGTCTCTAAAACTCGGATGGGCAATTGAAATCATTGCTTTTGTCCGATCAGGGACAGATTTCCCCCAAATGTTTACTATTCCGTATTCAGTTACTACATACATGGTGTCAGTCCTGGGAGTTGTAACAATAGTGCCTGGATCCAGAGAACATTTTATTTTTGATATTTTTCCGGCTTTTGTTTCGGCCGTAGACAATAATGCTATAAACGATTTTCCTCCTTTTGAAAGCCTTGCACCGCGAACAAAGTCAAGCTGCCCTCCTGTGCCGCTATAAGAGTTGAACCCTATGCTTTCAGAGCAGACTTGCCCTGTTAGATCCACAGACAGTGTGCTGTTGACAGAAATAAAATTATCATTTTTCCCAATATTCTGAGGATCATTCACATAGATAGTTGATCTCATGTCAATAAGGGGGTTATGGTGTATAAAATCATACATTTCCCGGGTACCAATCCCAAAACCGCAAACCATCCTGTCAGGGTGGAAATTTTTGTTTTTACAAGTAATCACTCCTTTTTTTGCTAATGTCACCATTGAATTCGTCAACATCTCTGTATGCACACCAAGATCATTTTTTTCCTCCAGAGATATCCCAACAGCATCTGCAATATTTCCAATTCCCAATTGAATAGTGGAGCCATCCTGGACATGATCGACAATATAAGACGCGATCCTTTTTTCCTTTTCTCCCGGAATTGTGGGAACTATCTCGTTTAGTTTTCGCTCTTTTTCACAGATGCAATCAACATTGTTGACGTGGATGTGAGCCTTATCTCCGTATATATAGGGTGTCATAGGATTCACTTGAATGATAATTCGATCGACTCCTTCAATAAAATAACTATTTAGTGCTGTACCCAGAGGTCCGAAACTCATATATCCATATTTATCAGGAGGTGAACATTCAAGAATTGCCACATTGGCACAAAAATTTTCCCTGATGAGGTAATGCAGTCGTGAAAATTGCACCTGATTGGCTTTGACATTGCCTTGATGTAAATTCATCCTTTCATATGGGCCCAAAAAAAAAGAGTGATGGTTTATATGTCCGATGTACTCTGAAGAAAGATGATCAAAATCGTCAAGTAGAAGGGAGGAAAAAACATTAACACCTTCAAGTTCTCTATACCGTTTGCTAATTGCATTCATAAGGTCTCGAGGGGCACTTGGCCCGCCGGACATTATAATTCTATCTCCAGATTTAATGGTAGACGCTGCTTCATCCAGGGCAACCAGTTTTTCGTTATAAATTTCTTTTACATTCATTCTAACAAACCTATTATATTTATTCGGTTAAACGCTTAAGTGGTAATAATTTCAATCTTTTGATTAGTCTAAATCCAGTTAACACCTTTACAAATCCGGCCGATCTG
>JAWSVI010000049.1:0-12481 GCA_033851995.1 Desulfobacteraceae bacterium
TGGTCAGGCTTTTTTTGTTTTATATCTACTTGTCTTCTACAGGGAACTTGGCTCGGAACCATTCTCTCCAACCACCTTTAAGAGCATATACATTTTTATAACCGGTTGAACTTAATTTTCGTGCCAGACTGGCACTGGTGCCTTCGTTCGGTCATGCACAATAGAGTACAAGCGTGTTATCTTTTGGGAATTCAGTAGACCATGAGGAAAAATTTGAAGGATCTACCCTTTTGGCTCCTTGAATTTTGAACTCTGAAGAAGTCCAGTCCTTGCCCCGCCGGACATCAATTATTGAAATATTCTGATCTTTTTCCATAAGGCTTTTTAATTCTTCCTTGCTCATTTTCATGACGCCTGCGGAAGAGTTGCTTGCCAGAAGAAAAATTATCAGGCCGGCTATAAAGAAAACTATCGACAATTTTTTTTTTTGATATGGTCTCATGATAAACTCCTTCTTTAAATGATTAGAAATTTCGTTTGTGTTTGTTTGCCAATAAAACTACGAAACTGACTATGAAAATTATAATGAGAGCCGGAAATAAAAAATATATAAGTAAATTAAAATTTTCATCAGTTACTATTAAGATAAGTATGCTTATCCTTAATAGCAATCCAAGCAACTTGTTTTTATTTTTTACAGAACGATTACTAAAATTTTGATTTGATATTTTGTTGGAAGAGCATGACAGAAGACTTACTCCATAAGAGATCAGCCATAATATTAAAACTGCCTTGACATACACATCAATTTTATCATCGCCTGCTATTCCTGCAGCCATCATTATCCCGATAATCATGCTTGAAATAATAATGGTAAGTTTTCCATGTTTATGGTCTGCCTTCGTTTGGCCTTTTTGATAGGCAAAGCACCTGGAAAGATAAAAAAATGTAGCATTTAATGCAGCCATTGAACCTGATATGATCATCAGGCCCATCAAATACCTGCCTGAAGTTCCAAGAATTTCCTTTGCTGTAATTATATGTGGAATCGTTGTGGTGAATAGTTTTTCTTTAGGAAGAAAATACATGTAAATAAATCCCCATAAACTGAACAAAACGGCAAAAATCAAAATTGCTGAAAGTGCTCCATGATGAGAAAAGATTTGACCGGTTTCATCTTTTTGTGGGAATAGATTCAAGCCAAGATCGAATCCTATGAAAAACAGGAGAGGTGTTAAGAAAAAGCTTGTATGTTTTATGTCAACTCCATCCAAGGCCCAATATTCAGATATGTAATTTTGAGCTGGAGCATTTAAAAAGCCGGCGATACTTAAAATTATGAGGATTGTAACCGGTATAAATACCAAAATTATTTGGATAAATCTTATTGTTCTTTGTGGTAGAAACTGAATGCCCAAAAGCACTCCAAGCAGTATAAAGGCAAACCCAAAATTAGGGAACCAATATAAAAATACTTCATTAAATACAAATCCGGATGTTACCAGCAAGCTTGTTGCAATAAAATTGAGTGCAATAAATTTTATCAAAAAAGCAAATATCGCTGCAAAATCAGAGTGATTCTGAAAATTTGTTGAAAATTGATCGGACCCGGTTTTTAAAATAAGGATATAAAATACGGCAAACAAAATAATAAGGAAAAGTCCCAAAAATCCAGATTGACCTAAAAATTTACCTGTACGAACAAAAGTATCTGGAGAGGCCATCATACCTGCTGAAAAAGCGACCCCCCACCAAAAGTAAATCCGGCTTTGCTTGTCTTTGAAGCTGCTACCCATTTTTTTTGTCAGCCCTATAATTGAAGATAAGTGCTTTACTACAAATAATTTAAAAAGAACATTTATTTAAATATAGGGATGTTTGACAAAGAAGCAACAATCTTGAATATGAGTGCATGCCTTGAAAAAGTCTGTGCACTCATATTTGGGTCCGGTGAGTTTATTTTTTTTCGGAAAGGGTGCTTTTTTTGAGAGTCATTTTTTTGCCCGGTATTTTTTCAAACTCAACTCCGAAATTTTTCATTTCATAAATACAGATCCCATCAACGACCAAAGCACCATCAGCAGTAACCGCATGCCGATTTTTATTTGATGCATGGCCTTTTATATGTGCATGGATTTCAACGTTTTTATTGGAAGGAACAATTTGACCACGGTAAATCCATTCATGGCTGGTATCCAATGAGATTTGAGGCTCATATTCTTCTGGCGGCGCATTAAATTTTTTGAGAAGGAAAAAACGTAGCATCTGGAGAAAAGACTCTACCCCCAGCGATCCTGGGCAAACAGGGTCTTGATAAAAATGAGCACTAAAAAACCATTCTGAGGGATCGATTTTTTTGATCGCTTTAATATAGCCTTTCTTATGCAGGCCACCCTCAAAATGCATTATTTCAATTTCATCAATCATCCTCAAAGCCTTTGAAGGCATCCCTGTATTCTTATCCTGCTTTTGATCATCAGGCTGCATGGGGGCATCATTTTTGAACCGATGCTGTTGGGCATTTTTCAACTCGTTTTCAGGTAGTTGGTAACTTCCCAGTTCGCTATCTCTTATTCCCACCTGGTTGGACAGTGCTTTTTGGGTAAAAAAGCCAAAATTAGTAGTTCCTGTGTAAACAGGATTTCCATTGTTTAAAACTTCGATATCGAAATCCTGGATAATCATTCCGCCGGCTTTTGATACTTCTTTCATCCGGCTCCTCATGGTTAAGGAACCTGCATTATTTAAAATTGGTTTCAGCAAGGTTGCTTTTCCACCTAAATTCCTGAAATACAGTCGGTCCTCACTTTCAAGGGCGGAGCCAGCATAGGCGGCAAGCCAGCCACAGGGCTGGAGAGCAATTTCAAGAAGAATGGCATAAGGGATTGTTTTGCTCCTGTTTGCTTTAAAATACCACTCATTTTCGGGTATGTCATATTGGGCTTCAATCCATCCCCCAGGGGTCATTTCCCATTGAGGATGATCTGCGCTTAATACCCTGTCCATAAAAAAGTAGGGAGGCCTGGGAAGTCTTGCAATTTGACGGTCTTTGTTAAAGGGGGTATATTTTTCCCCAAAGGCTTCAGAAGGATTGCCTTCGGCAAAGGCAAGAATGGATTCCCTGGAAAAAAGGGGATCGTTTTTGAATTTATCTTTTAAAGACGGGTTAGTGATTGCTTCAAAACCGGTAATACTGGCTACAACAACATTATCCTCATTCAAAAAGGTAAAATAGCCTTTAATTTTATTTTTTGTTTCTTCATTTACCGTAAACAAAATTCTGATATCCCCGGACAGGCTCTGAAATGATGCATACAATCTTAAGTTTGCAATAAAACTGGGCAGGCATACCTGGCCCAAACGCTCATTGGTCCATAGAATCGCTGCCTGAAATGCGGCATCCAGCATCAGGGGTTCAATTACCCATTTTGAATGTAAGGCTGGATTCATCCATTGATCAGGAGCAGGAGCAAGGCAGGTGATAACTTCAATGCCTTTTTTTGAGTAACCATTAATCTTTTTTATCCCCTGCAGAGCTGTCCCATGAAAAAGGATTTGCTGATATGCTTTTTTTGCAGAAACCGGATACGGCTTTAGTTCCATGAAAGCAGCTTTTGACAGCACAGGCGGTTTTGGCAGGTGTTCCTTAAGTATTAATGTACAGCTGGAATGAGTGAACAGATCACCATTATTATTTTTTGAGGTTATGCTTCCCGGGGCTTGGAAATTTTTTTCACCAGGAGTGCATTTGCCCAAATTAACCTGAAGGTTTACCTGGCTTTCGGTTTTGACACCTTTAAGGAGGCGCATATTGTCCATCCCGGCGAAAAAAAGCCCAGGATTATTTTTTTCAGCTGCATGGGCATGGCATTCCATAAGCAGCGCGAAAGGGACTACGGGTTTCCCGTCAATGCGGTGGGAATCTAAAATCGGAGCAGTCTTTAATCCTAAATCAATGCTCAAGGCCTTGGACAACTTTGGTGTTTTTAGTTTTTTCTTTTCAAGAAGGTGTGCACCTATTGTCACTTCCGGGTCATTTTCTTTTGAAACAGCCATCTGCCGTATAAGTTCCCTGGCTCCGGCTTGAAGTGGTATCAGATCTATTCCCCTCCTGTGAAACTCGTTTTTAAGTGAAAGATCAACCATTCCACCTTCCCAGGGGCCCCAGTTAACAGATAGGAATTTGCACTCGGTGTTCTTTCTTGTTAGTTTCTGAGCGGTTTTATTTAACACCTCATTGGCCATGGCATAATCGCATTGCCCCTGATTACCGCTCCTGGCAGCTACTGAAGAGAAAAGGACAAAATATTTGAGTGAATCTTTTTCAGAGGCTTTGAGTAATGCATCCAGTCCCTTAATTTTTGTGTCCAGTACGCGAACGAACTGGTCAAAATGTTTGTCTACAATCAATTTGTCTTCAAGTACACCCGCACCATGAATAACAGCACTGATCGAACCGAATTCTCTTCGCACATTGTTAAATATACCTGCAACAGCAGTTTGATCTTTAATGTCGGCAGAAAAGTATTTTACTCTTGAGCCGGATTGCTCCATCTGTTTAATATTTTCACTGATCTCCCTTCCGGACATAATCTGCTTGTATTTGGCCTCCACATCTGCAGGTTTGGGCAATTGATTTTTAAATTCATTTTCCAGAATTGCTTTTTTTAGACCAGCTGGTTTGTTTATGCCATTTGCCCAGGAAGGCTCCAGACCTTCCGGTGCCGGAGATCGCCCGATTAATATGATTGTGGGTGAGAAATCTTTAGAGAGTTCAATGGCGCATGCTGCTGTTACACCTTTGGCTCCGCCACTGATAATAATCACATCGTTTTTTGATAAATTAAGAGATTTGTTATCTTTTTTGTCATCAAAATTTTGATCAACAATGTTTTGCTTAATCAGGATGGGGATATTACACGAATCACCATCCAGACCCATTTCAACAGCCCCCTGGGTCATCATTAATGCGACAGCAGCCTCTGCATTTTGCAGGCATTTTTCATTGTCATCCGGCATATCCAGAGCTCTGCACAATACATTTTTCCATTCAATGTCAGCCGTTTTTGCCAGCCCTGCAAGACCACCGTAAATCGGATCTGAACGGAATGCTGTATTTTCAAATCCAAATCCACCACCTAAAAAGGACACCGTGGCCAGGAAAGCCCCTTTTTCTCTGCCTGAGTTGTTGAGGTGTTGGGCGTTTCTTTTGACTAACTTAAAGGCAGATTTTAAAAAATTATCTGACTCTAATACGCCTTTGGATTCGATCACATTTTGAACAATAACCAGCCCGGCAGCATCCGTGAGATCAGGAATCTCATTTTGGGTTATATCAATAAGGTCTGCAGAAATGCCTGAATTTTTAAATTCGGCCTGAAAGGCGGCTGCAATGTCTGAGCTGTCCTGGGTTATATAAACTTTTTTCCCGGCAGGCAGCTCAATTTTAGCACCATTGTAAAAACGGATCTGATTGGTAGGGTATTCCTTTAATTTAACAACCTGGCAGGTGAGTTTTTTATCAGATTTTTCCTTTTTTTCATCACCTTCAGGCGTTATTTCTGATTCTGGAGTTTTTTTTTTAACGTCTGCTGTGGTTTGAGCCTCATCGCCGGCCAGGTATGATATGATTTCCTCAATGGTTTTTAAATTGGCCATATCATCGGATGAAATCGTCTCAATGTTATCCAATTGCTGTTCAAGTTTTGACAGGATTTCCACTCTTTTTATGGAATCAATTCCCAGATCGGATTCAAGGTTCATTGATGGTTCCAGCATCTCCACTGGAAAACCGGTCAGTTCACTGATGGTATCCATCAGTACCATGGAAACGGACTGACGGTTGTTGTTCCCCGAGGGCTCAGAGGGTGAGGATTGTGTGGATTTCTCAACAGATGCCAGGGCTTCTGAAGCATTATTTTGATTTTGAATGGCAAGACAGATGTCTTTTAAAGTTCTGACAGATCCAATATTATCTGAGGTCAGGCCTTCACATGATGGGATCTGTTTTTCAAGTTCTGAAATTATTTCAACTTTTTTGATAGAATCGATACCCAGGTCAGATTCAATATCCATTTCCGTTTCAAGCATTTCAACCGGGAAACCGGTCAAGTTGCTGACAATATCAAAGAGAATGGCCTCAACCGGTGATGTTGAATCTTCTTTTGTTTCAGCAGGAGAAGGTGTTTTTATTTCCTGTTTCGGTGTTTCAATAGGCTGTGGAGGTTCTTCATATTGTTCCTGGGGGATTTTAACCACCGCAGGATCCATTTTATTCGTATCCGGCATTTTGTGTTCAGGTGCAGGATGCGTGTTTATTTGCGGAGAAGTAATTCCACGGGTTTGGTCCATCATAGCAGCAAGCGTCTGGCTGGCTTGAGCCTGGGTTTCGAGGAATTTTTCATGGGCCCGGGCAGTCTGGGTTTGAAGCTGTTGCATGGCCTCAAGGCCTTTTTGAATCATTTTCATGGCTTCGTGTGCGGGCGTTGTCATGGTTTGGGTATCCTGTTGTAGTGATGAAGGTTTTGGGTATGTCATGGCAGATCCTTTGTGGGCTGATCTGTGATTTTTTAGGTCTTGTTCTGGTGAGAGCTTAATTTCATCTTGCTTCAAAGGCTCTATCGTCAAAACTTTTTCTGGTTCCGGTTTTGATTTTGGCAGGGAATTCTTGTTTTGGGGTTTTGGGTTTGCACCAAAAACAGGTACTACCATCTTCAGCAGTGTTGGTTTTTTAACCGGATCCTCCCATTTTGTCAGATCCACTTTAAATCCGTTTGCTGCCATCATGCTAAGCGTATGGGCCAGATCTTCAATTCCGGATTTTTTCCCGGAAGATCCATCCAGGGAGAGTCCTTTCACATCTTTTTCTTTTAGAACTGATTTGACAAGTCCTGTGAGTACTGATTTGGGCCCCACTTCTATGAAAGTGGACACACCTTTTTTAAACATATGTTCAAGGTTGTCCACAAAACTTACAGGCGATATGAGCTGGTTGCCAAGTATGTTTTTAATTTCGGTCTTTTTTCTGGAGTATGTCTTGCCAGTGGTGTTTGATAAGACAGAAATCCGGGTCGGTGAAAATGTTTTTACAGAAAGATCTTTTTTAAAAGGAGTCGCAGCATCTTCAACAAACTCGGAATGAAATGCGGCAGCAACTGGAAGCTTAACTGCAGTAAACCCTTTTTTCTTGCATGCTTTTTTTGCTTTTTTGATTTGATCCGTTGGGCCTGATAAAACCCCCTGGGCATAAGAATTTTTGTTTGCCAGGATAAGGTCCAGGTTTTCGTTTTTTATCAGCGCTTCAATATCTTTCAATGGGGCTTTAACCGCCAGCATGCTTCCGGGGTCGCCGTCTTTCTGACTGGCAGCAGCCATATGCTTTCCCCTGGCAGTGGACAGTTCAAGAAAAGTTTTTTCATCCATCCATCCTGCACTGCAAAGGGCAGATAGTTCTCCGAAACTGTGGCCGCAGGTCATATCCGGGGTGATGCCGAATCGTTTCAACACCTTGACCATAGCAAGGGACAAAGCTCCAATCGCAGGTTGTGCAATATCGGTCCGGCGAAGCTGTTCTTCAGATTGTGTTTTGGTTTGCAGGTGGTTCGGAGGAGGAAATACATAGTCCTGTAGTGTTTTTGTCTCAGAGTTCCGGGTTTGTGACGCATAAATTTGTGTGGCATTGTCCAGTGTTTTCAGAGCTTCAGGAAATGATGCAAAAAGTTCTTTTCCCATTCCGCTGTACTGGCTTCCCTGGCCGGGAAATAAAAATCCCAATTTTCCTTTTGGTTGGCCGGATCCAAAATAAATATTCGAAACAGACTTTTCCTGCTCAATTACTTTTAATGCTTCGTTTAGATCCTTTTGGATATCATTTTCTTTTTTATGAACAAGCAGCAGTCTCAGATCATGGTCACCAGAAAAACTTTTTCTGGATTCATATGCTTTCCACGCAAGTATCTGATCTTTTTGCTGGTCATTTGTCACACTCATGACCGTTGTTTCAAAGTCTTTGATCAGCTCTATGATTTTTTGTTTGCTTTCCGACGAGAACGCCAGCACCTGGATACTTCCATCCCAGGAGACATGATTTTTTTCGGGCGCATATTCTTCTAAGACCGCGTGGAAATTACTGCCGCCAAACCCAAAGGCACTGATTCCGGATCTTCTTGGGGAGGCCTTATCGGAAACCCATGGTTTGGATTCTGAGTTTAAATAAAAAGAGGAGTTGTTGATATCCAGTTCAGGATCCGGAATTTTTGCTTTTAAGGTTGGGGGGAGCACTTTGTTGTACAAAGCAAGGGCGGTTTTGATGATACCGGCGGCTCCTGCGGCTGCTTTGGTGTGGCCGATCATGGATTTAACAGATCCGATGGCAGTTTTGTTCCTTTCAGAACTGTCGCCAAAGTATTGTTTCAAGGCCTCAAATTCTACTTTGTCCCCAACACGGGTTCCTGTGCCGTGGGCTTCAATAAGCCCCACTGTGGAAGGATCGATATCTGCTTCATGATAGGCCTCTTGAAGCGCCATTATCTGTCCGCAGGCTTCCGGTGCATAGATGGCTGACGTCCTGCCATCGCTGGAAGTGCCGATTCCTTTAATAACAGCATATATCCTGTCATTATCTTTTTGGGCATCTTCAAGGCGTTTTAATACCAGCATTCCAAGGCCTTCACCCAGGACGGTTCCGTCTGCATCTTTTGAAAACGGTTTTGCATCACTGGAATGGGATAACACACCGGTTTTTGAAAAACACATGTGCATGAAAATATCATTTAAAGCATCCGCTCCACCGGTAATGGAAATATCGCACTTTCCTGTTATCAACTCCATTACAGCGGTATGAATAGCGGAGAGGGAGCTTGCACAAGCCGCATCCGTAACAGTGTTTGTACCTGAAAGATTAAGGCGGTTTGCAATTCTGCCGGCAACCACATTGCCAAGGAGGCCGGGAAAAGAATTTTCCTGCCACTGAACATAGTCTTCCTGTATGCGCTGAAGTACTTCTTCCTGCTTCTCTTTTTTCAGGCCAGAGTCTTCAAGTGCTTTTTTCCATATGGGATGCCCCAGGCGAGCGCCTAAAGGAATAACCAATTCCTGTGTGCCGGTTACCCCAAGGATCACATTGACTTTTTTTTCCTGGAGAGCTGGATTGTCCAGAAGGTATCCAGCATCTTCAAGTGCCATCTTGGCCACTTCAAGCCCTAACAGTTGTGAGGTGTCTGTCGCTTCGAGATTGTTTGGCGGGATACCGTAGCTGAGGGGATCAAAGGAAATCTCAGGCAGAAAACCGCCGCGCCTGCAATAGGTGTGGTCTGGTTTGTCCGGGTCCTGGTCAAAATAATCTTCTAACTTCCAATGGGTACTGCCTGGTATGTCCTGGACAGCATCTATACCGTTGAACAGAAGATTCCAGTATTCTTTAAGGTTTCTGGATTTCGGGAAAATACATCCCATTCCGACAATAGCTATGGGGTGTTGAGCAGCGCTTTTATTTTTATGCATAATTTTAATAGTTTAATAAATTAAAAAATTACGCACAATATACTATGTCAGCCCTGTAGAATCATTTTATCTGACCGGATTTGACAAAAGTTTTACATTGAAAAAGAGGGGGTTATAGCAAAGACAAAATCTTTTCTTTTTCCATGGGGTTAAATTCACCGGAACCAGCTGGAATTTCTATGCCCTGGCTTCTTAAAATTGAGGCTCGAATACAGGTGCATGCTCCCAGAAGGATGTTTAAAGCCACTTCTGCTGTTTTTCTGTTTTTGTGATTTTCAAGAAAGCTTCCTTTTACCCACTGGTTAAAAGCTCCAATGGACGGCCCGCACCAGATCTGGTAATCCAGCTTTCTTTCAGAAACACCCTGGATAGCCCATTTTGACGAGAGTCCTAAATATGATCTGAAAACAAGCGCCATCTTATGCTTGGGGGAGGCGTCCGCTCGTTCTATTTCTTTCTTGTTGCCGGTTTTTTTGAAAAAATTTCTTGTGGAGATCCATGCATCTTCAAAATTTGCCTGTAAAAGTTTTTCCTGGATCTCTTGTTTTGATTTTTCGTCTATTTGATCGAAACTTTCATGTGCCTGATAGAACTTATAAAGTTTTTCAGCCCTGACCGGGAACATGGTTCCCCGTTTCAAAACTTGGACCTTTGATCCCATTTCGAACATATCTGCAGACGGGGCCATAGCGACATCTGCCTGCTGTGCCTGGCAGAGAAGTTTTTTAACATCTTCGCAAATTCCGGCCTCAACACAGGATTGATTGATGGAACCAGTCAGTATATAGGCGGCTCCCATTCCAAAAGCAGCTGCAGCAGACTCTGGTGTTGCAATCCCTCCTGCAAGCCCCACACATAGTTTTTCTTTGTATTGGAATTTTTGCATGTATTCGTTTTTTATCGCTATCATGGTCGGCAGCAGTGCCAGGGCAGGGCGGTTATCTGTATGCCCTCCTGAGTCTGCCTCTGCGGTCAGGTCCTGCGCCATGGGAATATATTGTGAAAGCCGCGCTTCTTCCCGGGTGATGAGTTGCTTTTCTAAAAGTGTATTGACTAATTTTTCAGGAGGCGGAGAAAAGAACTGGCTGGCAATTTCAATTCTGGAAACTTTGGCAATAACCTGATTGGGTGTTACAATATCCCCCTGGGAATTTTGATGAATGCCTTTGATCCTGTAATATATAAGTGCCGGACTCATGCGCATGAAAGCAGCTGCACTGACAAGCCTGACATTATGTTTGAGGTATAGCTCAACCGTAGCCATTTCATGGGCAGGATCACCAAGGGAGTGGATAAGGTTGAAACCAAATGGTTTGTCTCCCAGATTCGCTTTCAGATCCAATATATTTTCTTCTATTTTTTCAATGGAAAGCCCACCGGCACCAAAGAAACCAATCATTCCATTGTTCGACATGGTTTTTACCATCTCAGCAGAGGTAATGCCATTGGCCATAGCGCCGGCAATATAAGCATATTTTAAGCCGTGTCTTTTTTTAAACTGTTCATCACCAAGGCTTTCCGGGGAGATAGCCGGGATAAAAGC
Source organism: Desulfobacteraceae bacterium (assembly GCA_033851995.1). Lineage (GTDB taxonomy): Bacteria > Desulfobacterota > Desulfobacteria > Desulfobacterales > Desulfobacteraceae > Desulfobacula. The sequence goes on from JAWSVI010000049.1 coordinate 10,985, forward strand.
TTTAATATTTTCGTTTGGATCAAGTGCGCTGGACAGTGTATGGAGTTCTCTGGCTGAAAATTGGATTTCATCATTTTGGGCTATTGCTGCAAACGGTTGGTCAACCTTCAGCAACAATGCATTCAACTGGGCAGGATCTGTCATAAATAAACTGGCTTTCATAGTAATCGTGTTGGATAAAAATAATAAAGCTGCAAATTCAAATTGCAGCTTTCTCTAATAGCACAGAACTGATTCAAGAATCAATATGCCACTTAGCCCAAATCCTGCAAACCCTGGCAGATTCAAGTATAATATCAGTCATATGAAGCTCTTTTTTAAAAGTTTTTGGATGAGTTGTTCCAAAATTTCCAACTTGATAGGTTTCGAGATAAAATCGTCCATTCCGGCTTCAATGCATTTTGCCTTGTTTTCCGGATTGGTGTTTGCTGTGACAGCTATGATCGGTACGGCATGGTTTTTTATTTTTGAGTTCTTTTTCCGGATTTCCCGGGTGGCTTCATACCCATCCATGACCGGCATTTGACAATCCATGAGTACCAGATCGTATTCTTTTTCTTCAAGCATTGTTACGGCTTGGCTGCCGTCATTTGCCGTGTGTGGTAGCCATTTTAAGCGTTTGCATATTTCCTCGACCACTTTTCTGTTGATCGGGTTGTCATCCACAATTAATACATGGAAATCTATTTGGGGGGCATCTTCCTTTTTTCTAAGCCATTTTTTTAAAACCTCCGAAAGTATTTCGGGCCGAACAGGCTTGGGAATATAATCGCTCATTCCGGCATCAAGGCATTTTTTTTCGGTCTCCAGCCATTACATTAGCGGTTATGGCAATCACGGGAGTCTCATGATTAATTACGTGCGATGTTTTATCACGGATAATTTTTGTGGCTTCATATCCATCCATTTCCGGCATTTGACAGTCCATGAGTACCAAATCGTAGTCTGTTTTTTCCAGTGCTGCGACAGCTTGAACTCCATTTTTTACAATATCCGCCCTGAAACCCTGTTTCTCCAGCATCTCTGCGGTGACTCTCTGGTTGATGCTATTGTCTTCAGCCAGGAGAATTAAAAATCGACTGTGCTTTTCTTCGTTGATACTATGCCGTGTTATCAGGTCTTGTTTTTTGGCAGGCTCGTTTAAATGGGTGGCCAGTTGGGTCAGGCAGTTGTAAAGATCTGATTGGAGAACAGGCTTACAAAAGTATGCTGCAAAACCATTTTCCCTGTATTTTTTTGCATCGCCTCGCTGACAAGTGGAGGCCGTCATGATCAGGGCTAAGTCTTTAAGCACCTCATCGGCCCTGATTTTTTTACTTAACGCAAGCCCGCTTGTATCCGGCATGGTCGAATCAAACATGGCAATTTGAAAAGGTTTTTTGCTCAATGCGGCATTTCTTAATGTTGTTAAACCTTCCCATGCAGAATTTGCGATGCTGCAACTGGTTTTCCAGTTTTTAAGCTGGGAAGCCATGGCCTTTGCGGCTTTTTGGTTGT
>JAWSVI010000010.1:0-310948 GCA_033851995.1 Desulfobacteraceae bacterium
CAGGTTTATTTTTTTGAACAAATCTAAGATTCAATTTTATGCCATAATTTCGGGTTGTTAAATGTAGTTTAACAAAATTGGGCATTTCAGGGTTCAAAATTTTGAACTTTTAGTGGTTTTTAGCAGGCAGTTGCCGAGCATGAAAAAATATATATTTTGGCATGTAAAATAAATTTTCTCTTTTATTTCAGGTATTTATATTAAAAACTTGTACTGTTTTTAGGGTTTGGCACACGAATTGCTATACTAATAACTACATACAAAAAGATTTAGTTTTTTCATCTTTTTTTCCTTTTCTAAAAAAGGCTGCTTCAACGAAAGCAGCCTTTTTTAGTTTCAGGATTTGATCAATGATATAATTTCATCATTATCAGGAAATCGATTGGCCTGATGTTTTGAGAAAAGAGTTACCTTTTCTACGATTACATCATACACTCCGCTTGATCCTGGAATCAGTTCAACAGAAGCATTGAATTCTTCTTTTAAAAGTTCTGCCAGACCGGCAGCTCTGGGTTTATAGTTTCAGACAGAACAATATTTGATTTTAATATCCATAATGACCTCTTTAATTTAGGAATAGTGTAGATAACTAGAATTATAACATCTATGGTAATATTTTTTAAAGATATTTTTGAGATGGTCTTCTATTTAAGGATGGGTTATAAAAACATGCCAAGGGCTCGCTCAAGAAACCCTCTTTTGCTGGCGGTTTTTTTAGGCTCGGGGATCGGTACAAAATTTGTATCAATTTTGCGGTAAGATTTGTTGTTTGATGGGACAGTATAGTATTTTGAAATTTCAATACTGGCTTCGATAAGATCGACTTTCATTTCCCTGAGTGTTTCAGGCGTCAACCGGCTGGTAGGTCCCCATAATCCTATGGCGAATCTGGGATAATTAAAAGAATCCAGAATTGCAACTGCTATGCTCCGAAGACCTATTGAATATTCTTCATCACAAATAGCAAAGCCCTGTCTTCTTATCTGGTCCAGTCTGAGTAATAATTTTTCTTTTGAATCAACAGATTTCAAGGTATAGGCTTTCCATGAGGCAAAATGACAGTAACGCAGCAGGTCTTTTTCCGGCAGGTATGCCAGAATGGACTTTCCAAGAGCGGTAAGGTGTGCTGTGATCCGTTGTTCTGACTGGGGAACAAATCTGAGAAGTTCCATGCTGTCGATTTTGTCAATGTAGGTAAGATGTGTGTCTTCAATTGCACCCAGTGTAGCGGTTTCATTATATTTTTCAGAAAGATATTTGAGATGATTGTAAGCGATATCCTTTACCTCACAACGCTGCTTGAACTTTCTGCTGATGTCAATAATTTTGATGGAAAGATCGTAGGACTCGTCAGGGTTGGATATAATGTATCCGGCTTCAATATAGATAGAGAGTAATTGCTGAACCGTCAGAAGATTGTAGTCTAAGGTGGCTGCAATCTGTTTGTCTGTTAAGGCTCCCTGTTCTGAAAGGAGCTCAACAATTTTCAGGCCTCGTCCGACCGATTTGTTATATGGGTAAGTTGTCTCCACAAGTCCTCTCTTTGTTAACACAGTTAACGCAGCTTTTAAGCAATGTTTATGAGAAAAAAAAAACATTGTCAAGGCTAAAAAAACACCAATAAAAAAAAAATTTTTTTCCAGTGAAAAACCTGTGGAAAGAAGAAAAAAAAGTAATGATTGCAGTGATTTTAAGAACAAATTTTCCTAAAATGTAAAAAAATGAATGAGGTATAATTTCGTAAAAACATAGGCGAAAGACTCTGATTTTTGTGTAGAGTTTTACGGAAATTTTAGTGTGCTATTGATGAGACAGGCTTAATATTCCTGAACGTGAATAAAAATCTAATTTTTGAGATGGGTTTTATTTTAAGATTTTCGATTGGATCGGAGTCGTGAGTTGACCCATTCCTGGTTTTTTGATAAGAGTGACCATGCTTGAAAATATCTCCATCCGTGCGGGTTCCAGGGCAATCAAAATCATAAGAGAAGAAGGGTTAAACCTTGCCCGTGTCAAAGTGCTTGCCGGCGCTTCAGGGTCTGCAAAATTTCTCGTACTGGCAGGTCTTGACAAAGTGCTCATATCCATGCTCAAAGGGCGTAAAAAATCACTTTATCTTCTGGGAACATCCATCGGTGCATTCCGGATGGCTGCTTTTTGTCAGAGCGACCCTTTAGCTGCAATTGAAACCCTTGAAAGAGAATATATAGACCAGCAATATGTACTTAAACCTTCTAAAGAGGAGATTACCGGCGGCACGCTAAAGATACTCAACGCATATATTGACGATCAGGAACTCAGCTTTATGCTGAATCATCCCTTTATGAGGCTTAATTTTTTATCCAACCGGTGTAAGGGATTATTGAAAAGTGACCACTATCTGGGCCAGTGTGCCGGGCTGGGGGTTGCGGCTGGATTAAACCTGTTGAGGCGGAAATTTTTAGGCTTTTGTCTTGAACGGGCTTTATTTCATCCTCCGGGCAAGCTGCCTCCATTTTCAGGGATGAGTGAATTCCCATTGGTTCTCCACAGCCTGACTCCACAGAATTTTAAGACCGCCTTGTTGTCCTCAGGCTCTATTCCTTTGGCCATGTCAGGTGTTTCAAATATACAAGGGGTCCCTGGAGTATTTATGGATGGGGGGATTCTTGATTATCATTTGGATCTGCCTTTTTTGCCCGAGGACCGCGAAAACCTGGTACTGTTTCCCCATTTTTACGAAACCATCACACCCGGGTGGTTTGATAAATCTTTAAAACGAAACCCTTCTGCATCTCACATGGAAAATGTGGTGGTGATCGCCCCTTCCCAAAAGTTTATACACACCCTTCCATTTTCCAAAATCCCGGACCGAAAAGATTTTTATGCATTCAAAGGCAATGATCAGCAACGTAAGATTCATTGGAAAAATGCGGCGGATCAGAGCAGGTTGCTGGGAGAAGATTTCTTTGAAGCAGTTCAGTCTGGTAAAATCCGGCATATGGTTAAGCCATTAAAAACAACAGAAAGATAACACTTGCTGGTTTTTAGAAACTAATTCATTAAATAAAATCCGAGCTCTTTGGCATAAGGCGGGGGATTGTAAAAATCTGCATGGATATAATTGCCCTTGATTTCCCTGACAACGGCCCGCCTTTTAATCAGGGATTTTTTAAGATTATCCAGGGTAAACTGAAGATCCAGAAAATCATTGATCTGGATACGGTGTGATCGTGCAATTCTGAATCCTATAAACGTCAATGAAAGTCTTTCGATCCTTATATGTCCTGATTCCCTTGTTTTCAGGCGGATGAACTCTCCTCCAAGAGAGACGTTTCTACCGGCAGCAGCCTTTTCTTCCCTGTCCTCAGGTTTTTGGCTGGTTTCTTTTTCCAGGAGAGGCTGGAGGTTGTCCTGGATTTCATCAACGGTTTCATCAGTTTCAGGTTGGGTTTTGGATTTTGCAAGACGGTTTTTTACCATCTGATTAAGCTGGCCCGCATCGGAAGCATTTACAGTATAAGGCGTGATAGATATCTTGGCAGGAATGATGTCCTGTTCGGTAGCCTCATTGGAATATGCCCTGATGATTCTGTGTCTGGCTTTTTTCGCGCCATCCGTATAGGTTTGCGGCAACAGGAGAATGAATGTTTCTTCACCATATCTGAAAATTTCATCTTCCCTGCGCTTTGTTGTGTTCAGGACATTGGCCAGCATTTTTATCATTTCTTCGACAGCTTTATTCCCATCGTTTTGGATAAGTGTTTCCAATTGTTCAATTTCCACGATCAGCATGGAAAATACCGAACTGAATTTTTTAAGAACATCATCTCTGTTGCTCACCGCGCGTTCAAAGCTTCTCCGGTTTTTGAATCCGGTTGAACTGTCTTTTGTCGCAAGAGTTGCCAAAGCCTGGTTATAATAAGAACGCTCAATAGCAATTGCAGCATACTCAGCAATAGAGGACAGGATACTTAAGTCTTTGCTGGAAAACTTTTCATCAGTAATGCGGTTGATGAGTTCTATCACCCCGAATACCTTGCCATCTGTTTTAAGGGGAGTGCCGATAATGGACTGGGTTTTGAATCCGGAATATTTGTCTACGCGAGTACTGAACCGCTTGTCGGTTGATACATCTTTCACAATCAGGGATTCACCGGTTTCCATAATGTGGCCGGCAATACCTTCTCCTTTAGGCAGCTTTGCCCCCTGGAGCTTTTCTTTGTTTGATCCAACAACAACGGAAAAAATCATGTCGGATGTTTTTGGGTTTTTCAGGAGGATGGACCAGTGAAGGGGTTGAAAAATGCATCCCACCTGGTACATGACGATATCCAGGACTTCTTTTATGGTTTTTGCTTTAGCAAGGGGTTTGCCAAGTTCAAGGCTCACATCAAAAGGAAGGTCTTCATCAGTTGCCTGGTCAATTGATTCTATTTTGGGGCCGTCATGGTAGTAATAGCGGGTATTGGCTTTGGATAGTTTAAGATTGGCCCATAGCAGGTTTTCCTTGAGTTTATCGGCTGAAGGGAAAACAAATTGATAAAATTGTGAAATTTCTTCTACTTCCTTGTTCATGTTTTGGATACATTTGACAACGTTAATTCGTTCCGGGGGAATTGTTTTCTCAACTTCAGGGGGTAGTATTGGTGGTCGAATAAAGTCAAAAGAACCGATTCCCTGGGTCCAGCACAAAAAATTTGCCAGAGAAACAATGGAGATGAGCATCATTTCCTGAGGATCAACATCAAGATGTTCAAAAGGCTGGTGATGATATTTTATGGCCAGCGCAAGATTTTCCGGCAGTTTCCAGAGAGAGGCAAAAAAGGCTCCAATATCATCATGACCCAGTCCAATCATACTTCTTTCTTTTTCAATTACCAAATCCGATGATTTTGAAAGGGTGTCTATAAATTCTCCATAATCTTTTCTGCCCTGTATATCCAGAAAGATTTTGCCCACATCATGGAGTAAACCCGCAATATAGGCTTCCTCCGGGTTCGGATATCCGGTCTCTTTTGCAAGTTCCATGCTGAGAACAGCCACACTGATACTGTGCCGCCAGAACAGAAGGCGGTCAAATTGTTTGTTGTTACCGGATTTAAATATTTTTTCAAAAACAGTCATGCCAATGGATAATTTTTTTATCTCATCCAGGCCTAAATAGACAACCGCTTCTGAAAGTGCCGTTACCTTGGTTTTCAGTCCATACATTGCTGAATTGACAATTTCAAGCACTCTTACGGAAACACCGGGATCTGTTTCTACAATTTTTGACAGATCTTTTAAAGATGCGGTTTTGTCTTTGGATATTTCCATGAGTTTTGCCGCCACTTGGGGGAAACTTGGCAATTGGGTACCGTCAAGTTTCAAGATTTCTTTTATATCGGATTTTTCAGGAAGATTGAGCCTGTTTTTCATGTCTTTTTACAGCATATTCTCCATGCTGGTCCTTGTTGCTGTGTTTATAATGTTAAATTATTGTAAGGTACACCATAATCAGTTTGATTAAATTTTTCAACTGAATAAAACAGGGAAAAATTACCCAATTCTAAAGTTATTGCTTCTGCTGTTGTTAAACTGCATATCTGAAAAAGATCTGAGCCTAGGAAAAAAACGAGGCTGCAAGGACAGATTTTCAAGGATCAGATTAAGCTTATCGCTTGATTTGAGGCGCAATTTGGTTTATTCATTTGGTATATTTTTATTATAGTGTTTCAATTTTAATTGGAATGTAAAATATTTTGAAAGGAAAATTAAATGCCCATCGCGGATAAAATGGTTAATATGGTTGAAGCGGCTTCCATGATCAGGAAGATGTTTGAAGAAGGCATTCAGATGAAAGAAAAATTCGGGGCCGATAATGTGTTTGATTTTTCTCTGGGAAATCCGGATGTCCCTCCGCCGAACCAGGTGAAAGAGACTTTACTGGAACTCATTAGTAGTAAAGATATTTCCCATGGGTATATGCCCAATACCGGATATCCCCAGGTGCGCCAAGCCGTTGCTGAACATCTGAATAAAGAATTTAACATGAGCCTCACCCCGGATCTGATTGTCATGACCGTAGGTGCGGCGGGTGCGTTGAATGATACCCTTCGGGCGTTGCTCAATCCTGGTGAGGATATCCTTGTTCCGGCACCTTATTTTGTGGGGTATGACCAGTATGCTTTTATAGCAGGCGCCAATTTAAAACCGGTTGCGTCTCTTCCGGATTTTCACCTTGACCTTGATGCGATTGCGGCTGCCATGGACGAGAACACCCGGGTGGTTTTGATTAATTCCCCCAATAATCCCACAGGGGTGGTTTACACAAAAGAAGAGCTTGCAGGGCTTGGAAATGTGCTTGAGGCTGCCAGCAAGAAGTTTGGGAAACGGATTTACCTTGTGTCTGATGAACCGTATCGAAAAATAGTCTATAATGTTGATGTCCCCTCTGTATTTGATGCTTACCCCCACACGATTGTGCTGACATCCTATTCAAAGGAACTCTCTCTTGCAGGGGAGCGGATCGGATACCTGGCGGTTCATCCGGATGCTGAAGATGCCGGTTTGATAGCAGGTGCAGCAGGTGTAAGCAACACCATGATGTATGTGAATGCCCCATCTCTTTTCCAACAGGTAATCGGTCGCTTGCAGGGAATCAGTGTGGATATCGATATTTACAGAAAACGGCGTGATATGTTCTGTGAGGGGCTTCAGGCTGCGGGTTTTGAGTTTGATATTCCGCAGGGGGCATTTTATCTGTTTCCTAAAAGCCCGATAGAGAACGATGTTGAATTCGTTGGTATTTTAAAAGAACATAAAATTCTTGCTGTTCCGGGAACCGGTTTCGGTGGGCCCGGGTTTTTCAGGCTGTCCTATGCTGTGCCGGATAAAACGATTAAAGGCTCTTTTGAAGGATTCAAAAAAGCCATGGAGCAGGCCAAAGCAAACTAAAAACAATTAAAGTCGTTTTTATTTCAGATCGTTAATGAACAATTCAGGGTGGTTCATAAATTCTTTATATAATTTAAAATAATCAGTGTCCCTGTATTGGACCGGAGAAATTTTTTCTTCTGCAAAACTGTAAATGGTGCAGTCCGGACACGCCAGCAGAAAAGGCGAGTGGGTGGCAATGATAAACTGGGCATGCCCCTTGTTGCCCAGCTCAGTCAGGGTGTTTAACAGTTCGATGAGTGACAGGGGGGAAAGAGCGGTTTCCGGTTCATCGAGAAAGTACAGCCCCTTGATTTCATACCTGGATTTGAAATAGGACATCAGTGATTGTCCATGGGACTGAGTGATCAGGGATTTTCCGCCAAAATAATCAAGCATCTGTGCATCGCTTACGGCCCATTCTTCAAGGTTTCTGGAAAAATCTGAAAAAATCTGTGAACTGAAATAAGATCCCGGCACCGGGCCATTCTCCCAATGGACTTTCATTGCACTGTATAGTTTGTCTTCATAGGGATTTTTCTCATATCTCAGAGATGATTCATTGTTCCAGATATGAATGGCGCATTTATTAGCAATAGCTTTCAGCAGTGTTGATTTTCCCGAACCGTTTTCACCAATAAAAAAGGTAATGGCTTTGTTAAACGGTATCGTTTTTGAGTTCTGGAGAATTTCTAGATTAAACGGATAAAAATCAGTGACAGGGAATGCTTCCCGGATTATATCCGCGCGTTTTAAGTAGATCAATCCTGTGTTCCTTTATCCTTGTTTTTTTTCGCCTGTTCAATTAAATCCAGAAGGGAAAAAAGCTTGGGCGACCCTTGTTTTACAAAAGTTTTTTCAAATTCCTCAGGCGTGAGCTTCTCTTTTAGATAGGCATGGACATTAAAATGGTTGTACCAGCAGTCAAGAGTTTTAAAGCATGGAAGGCCATTGTTTTCTATTTGGCAATAGGAAAAATTTATCTGATGCCCCAGTCTTGGGCAGCGTATGTCCTCTTTTGGCGGCTCGTCCGGGAGGGCGTTATTCTTTTGGGGTTCGTCGTTTTGACTCATGTGATTAAATATATTGTAAAAGGTGAAATAAGCAAACCAGCAGGAACTTTGATAAAATTTCAAAGCTCCTGTTGGTAGATTTTAAGACTCTAAATCATTTAGCCTGCTTGGGTTTGGGCAGGGATTCAATATCTTTTAAAGCAACATCAATCATTTCCTGAGGAAGCTCATAGTCAGAGAGTTTTCCTCTGAAATAAGATTCGTATGCTCCCATGTCCACAAGTCCATGGCCGCTCCAGTTAAAGAGGATGGTTTTTTCTTTGCCTTCTTCTTTGGCTTTCAAGGCTTCCTTTATGGTCATGGCAACGGCATGGTTGCATTCCGGTGCACTGATATATCCTTCAGAACGGGCAAAGGTCAGGCCGGCTTTAAACGTTTCCATCTGTTTTACAGCTTCCGGTCGAACAAGGCCGTCCAGTACCATCTGGCTTACAATGGGAGCCATTCCGTGATATCTGAGTCCGCCTGCATGGATGGGAGCGGGTACAAAGTTATGTCCCAGAGTATGCATGGGCAGTAGCGGGGTCATCTGTACGGTATCTCCAAAATCATAGGCAAAAGGCCCACGGGTCAGGGTGGGACAGGAGGCTGGCTCAACAGCTATAATGTCAATGTCTTTGCCATTGATTTTGTCATGGGCAAAAGGCGCAGCCAGGCCGGCAAAATTACTTCCGCCGCCGGCACTGCCGATGATTACGTCCGGGTAATCTCCGGTCATTTCCATCTGTTTTTTTGCTTCAAGCCCGATGATGCTCTGGTGGATCATGACATGGTTCAGTACGCTGCCCAGGGCATATTTGGTGTTATCCGTTGTAACCGCTGCTTCAACCGCTTCACTGATAGCCATGCCAAGGCTGCCCGGACAGTCCGGGTCCTTTTTAAGAATAGTCCTCCCAGACTGGGTTTCTGTGCTTGGGCTTGGGATGCAGTTGGCACCCCAGGTTTCCATCATCAGACGGCGGTATGGTTTCTGGTTGTATGAGATTTTTACCATAAAAACTTTACACTCGATTCCAAAAAAGGAGCAGCACATGGAAAGTGCACTTCCCCACTGTCCTGCACCGGTTTCTGTGGTAATCTTTTTTGTTCCGGCCTGCTTATTATAGTAGGCCTGTGCAAGTGCAGTATTGGGTTTATGGCTTCCGGCAGGGCTGACACCTTCATTTTTGAAATAGATTTTGGCCGGAGTGTCCAGCGCTTTTTCAAGGCCGGTAGCCCGATACAGGGGAGATGGGCGCCAAATGGCATATTTGTCCAGAATTTCTTCCGGGATATCAATCCATCTCTCGGTGCTCACTTCCTGTTCAATCAGGTTCATTGGGAAAATAGGGGCAAGGTCATCAGGGCCACATGGCTGACCGGTTCCGGGATGCAGAGGTGGTTCCATAGGGGTGGGCAGATCTCCCATGATATTGTACCATTTTCGTGGCATGTCCTTTTCTGAAAGTACATATTTTTTGGTTTTCATAAATGCTCCTTGATTCTGATAAAATTCAGTGATTTTCAATCAAATAAATTTTACTATTCAAAAGTTTGTTTCTATTCATAGTATTTATGAAAGCTTTAAGGTAATACGAAGACCAAGTCAAGCCCAAAATTGAGCGTGCATTGATTCAAAAACCCGGTATAAACTTTGAGGTTAGCGTCCTAACGTGTTTATGCTATCTTATGGCTTTTTTTACCTTGAAAAAAATGAGGCATCCGTTATAGTGTGGCCCATGAATAAAGTTTCCCTGAGTTTGTTCATTTTTTTTCAGACTTTTGCCGCCATTTTTTTCGGTGTGCTTACACCGCCTTCTTTTGCCGATTCAAAAACGATTCAAAATGTTCCTGAAATGGTATTGGAAAACGCTGTCATGTGTTCGTCTATTGAGAACTTCAGACCATTGAATCCTGCAGTTGTATTCTCAATTTCACAGGGCGAGGTATTCTGTTACTCAAATTTTGATCCTGTTAATGAAAAGAGTTTTATTTTTCATAAATGGTATAAAAAGGATAAACTGATTTTTACCATGCGATTAACGCTTTCCCCGCCAAAATGGGCATCTTTCAGCAGCATCAAGACCCGTAATGCAGATAAAGGCCCCTGGCGGGTGGAGATCCGAACAATTGACGGCACACTTTTGCAAATATTAAGATTTTCAGTGGCAGATTAATTAAAAATGGAACAGTTCTTATACTTATTTTCAGGGCTTCGCTGGCAGGATATTCTGGATATCAGTTTGAATGCCTATATCCTGTTTCGGTTTTATGTGCTGTTCCGGGGAACCAATGTCATTCGAATACTCCTGGGCGTCTGTATTTTATGGGCTGTCAGCAGGGCGGCTGTCCCTCTCGGGTTGATCATCACCAACTGGGCCATGCAGGGGGTGATTACCATTGCCGCATTTATCATTATCATTATATTTAGAAACGAGATTTCCAGTGTGCTGCAGACCAAAGATTTCAAATCTTTTTTCTGGGGGATTCCGCAATATCAGTTCCATACACCGCTTGATATTATCGCGGACAGTGTTTATGAAATGGCTGCCCAGAAAATTGGGGCTCTGATTGTCCTGCCACTTAAAAAAGGTCTGGATAATGTTGTCCAGGGGGGGGTTCCGGTAAAAGGCTCATTATCAAAAGAGATGCTGATCAGTATTTTCTGGCCCAACACACCTCTCCATGATGGTGCTGTTGTTATTCAGGGAAACCAGATTACACAGGCCGGGGTTATTTTACCTTTATCTAAAAGGCAGGATCTGCCCTCTTCATTCGGCACCCGCCACCGGGCAGCCCAGGGGGTTACAGAGCTAACAGATGCTCTTGTAATCGTGGTTTCCGAAGAGCGGGGTAAAATTTCTCTTTTTCAAGATAATCATATATATGATGTGTCTGATCGTTCGGCATTTGAAAAACTGTTACATGCCCATGCATCCGAGGGCATTGCTCAAAAAGGATTCTGGCGTCCAAAAATAGAACTGGCCCTGGTTGCTTTGGTTTGCTTTTTTTGTGTTACTGGGGTCTGGATGAATTTTTCAAAAGGGATGGAAGCCCTTGCGACGTATAATGTTCCTGTGGAATTTATGATGCCTGATCAGAATATGGAAATTATTTCTTCCTCTGCATCTGATGTGGAACTCCTCATCAGTGGAACCCGTCCCCTGCTGAAGTCCATTACTGCAGAGCAGATCAATGTAACGCTGGATTTATCTCAGTCAAATGCCGGGGAAAATCGTCTGCCGATTACCAACGATAATATATTGCTCCCTCCGGGTATTCGTCTTAAAAATATTGAACCCTCCCAGCTGAATGTTACGCTTGATACTTTAATGGAAAAAGAGCTACCCATCCAGCCGCACTGGACCGGAAAACTGCCTGAAGGACTGGTGTTAAAGGAGGCAAAAGCAATTCCCTCAATGGTCCGGGTAAGCGGAGGTGCTATGGCGCTTTCCGGGATTTCCACTCTTTTTACACAAGCGCTCACCCTGGACACCCTTTCACAATCCGGAAGTGTTGAAACAAACCTGTTGTTGAGTCCGGCTTCACTGAAGGTTCAAAGTGCAGAAAGCATCCGAATTCAATATGTCATCGTGAAAAAAAAGGATAAGATTTGAACCAGGAGTGGCAGGTGTATATGTTAAGGTGTGCAGATCAGAGCCTGTATTGCGGCATTACAAATAATCTTGAATCAAGGCTGTTTGTGCATAATGAAGGCAAGGGGGCTAAATATACCAGAGGCCGGCGGCCGGTTAAACTGGTGGTATGCAGCAGGAAGATGACTAAAAGTGAAGCCCTGAAAAGTGAGATGGCCATAAAGAAATTACCAGCAGATAAAAAAATTAATGCACTGGAAAAAATATAGTCTGAGAACGGGTATCATGATTAAAACCAATTGTATTTTTAACACGGATCTTGAAATGATTCAGAAGGAAACCGGCTTCTAAGCTCCAATCAGGGATACCCCTTTTGAAATTTGTTAAAAATAGAAACAGGCGGCGAATCCTGCATCCACCGCCTGCTCCTTTGAGAGGCAAAATAATGTTAATTTAAGGAGGGTCTTGCTGTCCTGCTAATCAACCCCGGTACTTCAAGCACCGGAATCAAAAGGTACTTTGTTATTTTACTTTAGGATTAGTATTACCATTATTTAATAAGCTGTCAAGTAAAAAGTTTTATAATGCTAACTTTTTTAGATGTGTAAACTTGTGTGTCTTGACTTTGTTTTGGGTGGCTTATTTACGCAGTCATTGATCTCTGGGGAATATTGTCCTTAATTTGCGCGTTCGAATTAACTTAGGATCATTGTGCTATTTCATGATGCAAAACCGTAATTTCCTTGACTTGCAGCTTTCTAGAACGTATTTATAAAAATAAACCATCTGATAGTGGTTTTTCTTTAAAAACAGACGTTAAACGTATCTTTAAGTACAAAAAAAGTGGGCAAATCAGTAAAAAAGATCTATTATCGGCACAGGATTTGCTTTCAAGTTTTAAGTAGAAACTAAATTTATTCAAAGGTGATCACATGACAGAAGTAATTTTCGAGTTTCTAAACAAAATTGGGTTCACACATCCTTTGCATCCCGCTCTCACTCATATCCCAATGGGAATGGTGATGGGTGCGGCAGTGTTCAGGCTGGTTTCTTTTTTGCCAAAGTTCAGAATTCTGGCAAAAACCGGGTATCATTGTATTATTCTGGGACTGTTGGGGGTGTTCCCGACTGTTTTTACCGGATATCTTGACTGGCAGCATACCTTTGGCGGCGAATGGGAGTTTTTGATTGTTCTGAAAATGGTTTTGGCATCAATCCTTACGATTGTTCTTCTGGCCATTGCAATTACTGATGATCCTGAGTACCCGAAACTGGATAAAAAAACATTTTTTTATATATTGATTGTTTTTCTTGCAATTGGCCTGGGATATTCAGGCGGTGAACTTCAATATGGATAATAGGGAGTAAATTAAGATGAAGAAAAAATATCTGTTGTCAACAATACTGGCGTTGCTTTTTCTGGCAATGCCGCTTGGCGCATTTGCCATGGACTATCAGCATACGTTAGAAGTTAAAAATATGACATTTTCATGGGCCATTGAAGGTGATCAAATCCACGTTCAACTGTCTGCAAAAACAACCGGTTGGGTGGGGATCGGTTTTGATCCTGAAAAAGCCATGCAGGGAGCTGATATCATTATCGGCGCAGTTAAAAATGGTAAGTATAAAGTTGAAGACCATTATGGAGACCGGAAAAGAGGACATAAAAGCGATGAGAAACTCGGCGGGACAAATAATGTTCTAAATGCCTCCGGGAGTGAAGACGATGGTATGACCACAATTTCCTTTACTCTGCCCTTGAAGGCAGAGGAAAAATATGACAAGGAAATTAAACCGGAAGGCATGTACCGGATCATGCTGGCCTACGGAGCAGGCAAAGATTCATTTAAAACACGCCATCCTTACAGAACTGTTTATGATATCAACTTTGCAACTGGAGAACACAAAAAAATAAAATAATGAAAACGACGCTTCAGTTTAAATTTCTTGCAGGGCTCATCTTTTTCGGAGTCATCTGGGCTCCGTCGATGTGGGCGGCAAACGATACCGCCTCAATGCACGAAGGGCATGGTTCAGTTTTATCTTCTGCGCAGGAAATGCAGACCAAAGATTCTGAAGAGAATATGAAATCACATGGCAGCCATGATCACGAGAAAATGATCATGGCTGCAAAAAAAGAAGAACCTGAGTTGAGCCAGGTGGTCAAGGTTGAAGAACGGCTTGGTGAATATGCCGCTTTGGATACCATATTCAAGGATGCAATGGGCCGTCCGGTAAAATTCGAATCCGTGTTTGATAAACCGGTGGTAGTACTTCCTGTCTATTTTATGTGCACATCTATATGCAATTTTCTCCAGGCAGATCTTGCAAATGCTTTGAATTTTGTAGACCAGATTCCTGGTGAGGAATTCAATATCGTGACCCTGAGCTTTGCCGATGATGAAGACCACACCCATGCACACACATCTAAAAGGAATTACACGAATCTGCTGACACGGAAGTTCCCCCTTGAAAACTGGTATTACCTGACAGGTGACACAGATAATATTCGGAAATTAACAGAATCACTGGGATACTATTTTATTAAGAAAAAAAAGCATTTTTATATTCACCCTTCTGTTCTGGTGGTTTTGGCCAAAGATGGGAAGGTCATCCGTTATCTTTACGGACCCAACTTTCTTCCCTTTGATCTTGGCATGGCGCTCAGTGAAGCGAATAAGGGAGAACCGGGCCTTTCAATCAAAAGGGGAGTTCTCTCATTTTGTTTTGATTATGATCCCCAGAATAAAACCTATGTATTCAAATTGTTCAGGATAACCGGGACAGCCATTTTGGTTCTATTGGCTGGGTTTATTCTTTTTTTGGTGTATCCTTCAAAAAAGAGACAGGCTAAAAAGGACACAACTGTCTCATGATACATGGCATTTTTTGAATAAGCCAGTACCAGGCTGTATCAATCATGAGTGAGGCTGTTTATGGAAGCAACAAAAACATTTTTTGAAACCCCGGAACCTGCAAAATTCAAAGGTATGCTTTCCTGGCTGATTACCTACGACCACAAAAGAATTGGTTTGATGTACCTGTTTGCTATTCTTTTCTGGTTTCTTCTGGCCATTCTACTGGGAGGCCTGATCCGCCTGGAGCTCATGTTTCCCGGTGAAACCTTCATCAGTGCTGAATTGTACAACTCCGTGTTTACGCTGCATGGTGTTATAATGATATTTTTGTTTATCATTCCTGCACTGCCGGCTGTTTTCGGCAATTTTTTCCTGCCTATGCAAATTGGTACGGATGACGTATTTTTCCCAAGGTTGAACCTTTTGTCCTGGTACCTCTATATGGCAGGCGGTATAATCGCTATTATCTCATTGTTTTCAGACGGATTTCCTGATACCGGGTGGACATTTTATGTTCCGTTTTCCATATCAACCCAAACCAATGTTTCCACTGCCGTGTTTGCGGCATTTGTCCTGGGAATGGCATCCATGCTGACCGGATTGAATTTTATCACCACTATTCACAGGATGCGCAAGCCCAACATGGGATGGATGCAGATCCCCCTGTTTACCTGGAGTCTGTACGCCACCTCCTGGGTGCAGCTCCTTGCAACACCCGTGGTATCCATCACCCTGCTTTTGGTTATTTTGGAGCGTTATCTAGGGGTGGGACTTTTTGATCCCTCCAAAGGAGGAGATCCTATTTTATACCAGCATCTGTTCTGGATGTATTCCCATCCTGCTGTATACATTATGATCCTGCCCGGCATGGGTGTGATCTCGGAAATTATCCCGGTGTTTGCGAGAAAATCCATATTCGGATATAAGGCCATTGTAGTTTCTTCCATGAGTATCGCCGTTGCAGGATCTCTTGTCTGGGCACATCATATGTATACCAGTGGAATGAGTGATACTGCTATTTTTGTGTTTTCTCTTTTAACATTTGTGGTGGCCATTCCATCTGCCATAAAGGTTTTTTCCTGGGTTTCGACCCTGTATAAAGGATCAATACTGATGACGCCGCCTCTATTTCTATCCCTGTGCTTTATCTACCTGTTCTCTGTTGGCGGACTCACAGGTCTGGTTCTTGGGGCGGCCGGAACCGACATTCACGTTCATGATACCCATTTTGTTGTGGCCCATTTCCATTTCACCATGTTCGGAGGAACCGGTTTTGCATTTTTTGCAGCCCTTCATTACTGGTGGCCGAAGATGTTTGGCCGGATGTATGATTTTAAAAAAGCATATATCGGAGCTATTCTGGTGACCGGTGGATTCATGTTCCACTATGTTCCCATGTTTATTGTGGGATTGCAGGGTATGCCCCGCCGTTACTATGACTACCTTCCCCAGTATGAAAGCGGAAATTTTCTGGCCGGTTTTGGAGCTGCATTTATGATCATTGGAATTTTTCTGATGATGATCAACCTGATGCTTTCCCTGAGAAAAGAAATGGATGCCTCATCTGATCCTTGGGGCGGAACAACTCTGGAGTGGCAGACGCCATCACCGCCACCGCTCCATAATTTCGTTACAGACCCGAAAGTCCTGGAATATCCATATGATTTTACCGGAGTGGTTGAACGGTATTCAAAGGAATCAAAAGGAGAGTAAATGTCTTCTCATTTAGATGAATCCGGTAAAAAACTGGGCATGTGGCTGTTTCTGTACACAGAGATTATCCTGTTTGGAGGACTTTTTGTGCTGTATGCGGTTTATTTTGCGCAATATACCAGTGATTTTGTGGAAGGCGGTAAAGAGCTCAATCGGGTGTTTGGAATCATCAACACTCTTATTCTCCTGGTTTCCAGCTTTACGGTGGCAGCCTCCATTACAGCTATACAAAAAAAGCAGAAAAAATGGGCTGTAGCAGGACTTGGCGCCGCACTTGTCTGCGGTCTGGTGTTTCTTGTTAATAAATATTTTGAATGGGGCCACAAGATTGAGCATGGGATTTATCCCAATTCGGAAAAACTTGTGGATGGGCCGGTAGGGCAGAATATCTTCTTTGGTCTATACTATGTGATAACCGGTTTGCACGGCCTTCATATCATCATTGGGATGACGTTGCTCTTTATCGCGCTGGTATTTGTGATAAACGGGAGGATTAAACCAGAGCGGTTCGCCATTCTCGAAAATTCAGGGCTGTACTGGCATTTGGTGGATTTAATCTGGATTTTTGTTTTTCCGTTATTTTATCTGGTGATTTAGGAGAATCTGTATGCAGGAAAACAAACCTACTGTCCATATCCTTGAGTATAAAACGCTTTTCAAAGTGCTTCTGGTGCTGTTCGCATTCACAGCAATTACTGTAGGGGCATCTTATGTTGATCTGGGAAAGATGAATGTCTGGGTTGCCTTAATTATTGCATCCGTTAAAGGTTCTTTTGTCCTTTTGTTTTTTATGCATATGAAATATGAAAACAGGGTATTGGTCTATTCTTTTCTTGGAACCGTATTTTTTCTTGGCATCATGATCAGTTTTACATTCTGGGATGTTGCATTCAGGTGAGGTGATATATGAATGATATTGTTAATCCAGTCACCCTGGTGGATCAGTCTTTTTACCTGATTATCGGCTTTTCCTTTGTTTTTCTTTTTGCCATAACCCTTGTGATGATCTGGTTTGTGATCCGGTATCGCAGGAGCAAAAACCCTCATCCTGCTGATATCCGTGGCAACATGCTTCTGGAGACGGTTTGGATTGTGCTGCCGACGTTTATTGCCCTCTCCATGTTTATCTCCGGCTGGAGATCGTATATCGGTCTTCGCAATGTGCCCGAAGGCGCGCTTGAAATTGAAGTGACAGGCCAGTCTTTTTCATGGTTGTTTTACTATCCAAACGACAAAGAGACTGAAAATGAAATCGTTGTGCCGGTAGGAACTCCGATAAAATTAAACATTACCTCCGCCGATGTGATCCACAGTTTATTTATCCCTGCATTCAGGGTCAAAGTGGATGCCGTAAACGGAATACAGACCTATGCTTGGTTTTTTCCGGAAAAGGAAGGTGAATATTTTTTTCAGTGCACTGAATTTTGCGGGACCGGTCATGCCGACATGACCGGTGTCGTTCGTGTGGTGCCAAAAGAAGAATATGAAGAGTGGTTAAGCGAGGAAGATGAATGGTAATAAAATAATTTCGTCCCATGCAGCATCACGAGGGGTATTATCGGTGCTCCCTGATTATTTGGAACTGTTTAAAGTGCATTTGTGCGTTTATATCAGCCTGTCTGCCGTATTTGGTAATGTAATGGCCAAAAATTATTTTTCCTCAAATGCTTTTGTCACAGGGAGTTTCGTGTTTCTATTGGCATGCGGTTCTGCGGCATGGAATAATATCCAGGACAGAACCTATGACAGGTCTTTTCACAGAACCCGTTGCAGGGTACTGCCTCAAGGCAGAATTTCCATTAACCATGCAGGCGTTTTTAGCTTTTTCTTGATTTCAGGAGGCCTTTCAGGCCTTTTGATTTACTGCGGTATAATTCCTTTTGTCGTCGGTATCTTCGCGGTAATCTTTTATAATGGCATGTATACGCCGCTGAAAAAAAAATCCCTTCTGGCAATAATCCCTGGGAGCATCAGTGGAATGCTGCCTCCGCTGATTGGATGGACTGCTGCCGGAAAAGAATTGGTGGCAAATGAAATTCTTTTAATTATGTCCATCTTTGTTCTGTGGCAGATTCCGCATTTTTTTATAATTTTGTTGAAACATCAAAAAAGACAGTCAAAAATCAAGCCCGATAATGTTTTTCCCTGTTTTACAAAAATCTTTTCGAACAACGAGATTAAACTTCAGGCATTGATATGGGTTAGTCTATACGGTCTTGCCATATTTTCTTTTTTGCTCTCAGGATTAATTTCAAACAGGATATTATCTGTTTTAACAGGTGTGAATGCAGTTGTTGTTTTGTCTGTCTTTGCTGTAGTAATGATTCAAAACAAAAAGCATACGATAATTTTCGCATTTGCTGCTATAAATCTCTCGATTCTATTTTTTATGGCAGCAGGCATTTTAGACAAGTGTTGAAATATATTATGCCAAGGCTGGCTCTTCAACAGTATTTTTTTGAGTATGCTCTTTTTTTCGATTTTTAGAGGGCAGCCATGCTAAGAAATCTTCGTTGCTTATTGGCCTGCTTATGTAATACCCCTGCAGGACATCGCACCCCATTTTTTTAAGCCCTATAGCAGTTTCCTTGTTTTCAACCCCTTCTGCTACCACATTTAAACTTAAATTGTGTCCAAGATCTATGATTGCTTTTACGATCACAGCATCCCGTTCGTTATCAAGCATATCTGAGACAAAAGATTTGTCTATTTTGACTTCATTTGCAGGCAGATTTTTAAAATAGGCAAGTGACGAATAGCCTGTGCCAAAATCATCAATGGAGATTTTGATTCCCGTTTCAACCAACCGGTTCATAATTTCCATGGCTAGTGCCGGATCTTTTATCATAGAGCCTTCTGTGATTTCAAATGTGACATATTCCGCAGGCACTTCATAAAGGGAGAGCATTCCGATAATTAGATTGGGCAGCTCCGTATCCAGAAAAGTGACCGGACTGAGGTTTATGGCAATGCTTAATTTCATGTTTTGTGCATGCCATTTTTCGGCCTGGCCTAAAGCCTCATTTAAAACCCAGATGGACAGCGGTTTTATTAAACCGGTCCGTTCCGCCATGGGGATGAATTCATCCGGAGGCATAAAACCATGCTCTGGATGTTCCCAGCGAACCAGAGCTTCAGCTCCCATAATTTTTCGGGTGAGCAGGTTGATTTTAGGCTGATAATGCAGGACCAGTTCATCGTTTTGAATGGCCTGCCGGAGTTCACCCATCATGGTGAGGCGGTGAGGGCTGTTCTTATCCAGTTGTTTTGAGTAAACAGTGAATTTTGAGCTGTCCTGTTTTGCCGCATATAAAGCAACGCTTGCCTTCTGCATGATGGTTTCCAGCTCTTTGCCGTGATCCGGGAAAATAACAATCCCTATACTGGCCTGTACCTCTATGGATAACCCCTCAATTGTAAAGGGTTCAATGAAAATTTTTTTAATTTTTTTAACAATTCGGTTGATATTTCCCTGACTGGCTTCAGTCTGCATTAAAACTGCAAACTCATCGCCGCCAACCCTGGCTAATGTGTCAGACTTTCTCACAACACCTTCTAATCGTGAAACCACTTGTTTTAAAAGACGGTCACCACTGTAATGGCCCAATGTGTCATTTATTTTTTTGAAATCATCAATATCAAGGATCAAAAGTGCAAGGGAAGTTTTAAGACGAAGAGCTGCCTGAATTGCCTGCTCAAGCCGGTCCATGAGCAGCAGGCGGTTGGGTAGTGCTGTAATTGCATCATGGGTAGCCTCATGTGCTGCTTTATACTCCAGCGCAACCGTGAGGTTTTTTAAATCTTCTGTCTGGTCAATAATCATAGTGCTGGCTTCATAGGCCATGATAGAGCTGGTGTATTGCCCCCAAAACGCAAATATGAACGGCATGGCATCCAGAAACCAGAGTGTTGCATTTGTTTTTTGCGCTTCCACTAAATTAGGCAGAGTAATCTTACCGAATTGAAAATAACACGATAAAATAGTGGCCAGAAAAATGGCGGCGACTGCGATCAAGGCCCCATAAACAGCATATTTAGTGACCTTGGACTTCATTATGGAAACGTTTTGCTTTAAGGTCTTGGAGATTGTATCCATAGAATTTTAAACTCCCCGGATTATAGAAACCAATTGTAGACTGTGTTCAACACCAAAAACTAAGAAATGCTTATGGATAAAATACCTTTCATAAGCCGGAGGATGTGTCAATAGAAGCTTTTAAAAAAAGCTGTTTTACAATAAATCAGGCTTGCTTTAATCAATGAGATTTTGCCGGATCTGTTTAAACTGATCCGTTAATTTCTTAAATGCTTCTATAATATCTGGATCAAAATGAGTCCCACTGTCCTTGAGGATTATTTTAACGGCGTTTTCATGTGAAAATGCCTTCTTATAGGGGCGCTCTGATGTCAGGGCATCGTATACATCGGCGACAGCGACTATCCTTGCGGATAATGGTATTTCATTTCCCTTTAAACCGGTGGGATATCCTGAGCCATCCCATCTTTCGTGATGGTAATAGGCGATATCTCTTCCAAGTGTTAAAAACGATCGAACCTGACTGCTGGACTCAATTGAGGACAGCGCGTCTCCTCCAATGACAGGATGGCTTTTTATGATTTCAAATTCTTCCGGAGTTAATTTGCCGGGCTTGAGCAGTATGGCATCCTGGATTCCTACTTTTCCTATGTCATGAAGGATAGAGGACTGATAAATATCATTGATATAGTCTTCTGTTATATACTGTTTGTATTTTGGTTGTTCAGACAGTGCAATGGCAATTGACTTTGCGTATTCGCGTATACGTTCCAGGTGAGCACCCGTGTCTTCGTCCCTGTATTCTGCCAGTTTTGCCAGACCCAGTATGAGGGCAATCCGTGAGTTTTTAAATTGCTGGTGACTATTAACGATCTCCATCTTCTGTTTTTCAACACGATGCATGGTTTTTACAAATATTCCTGCCAGTACATAGGATTGGGAGAATAAAAATATGAAAAGTCCAAGGTGAACAGAGTAATCACCCTGAACCATATCATTGGCACCAAGAATATCATAAATTACCGTGGTAAAAAGGATCAGAAATCCGGTAGCAATAACCACGATTCCATCACGCTTTAGTTGATAGGCTTTAAAAAGAATACGGATAAGATAAAGTCCGGACAGGACAGTGAAAGCCTGATACATGTTCAGGGTATGGGTAAAAAAAACAGGTGGCGTAACAATGACAATAGCTGAAAAAATTATGGAAAAAACAAAAATGAATATCTTGAATATTTTTGGAATTTCTTTTGGAAAAAGAGAGGCAATATAGAGTGTAAAAGCAGGGACCGCAAGGTAAAAACTCAAATACTCCAGCTTGAGCAATAGTTCCCAGCTCACATTTGGCCAAAGAATATGAAAAAAACGCTGATTTGTAAGGGCAGAGCGCAGTGTAACAATGATGCAGAATAAACCAAAATGAAAGGGGGCAATCCACTGGGTTCTTAAAACATATAAACTAACGTTATACAGTCCCATCATGAGAATGCTTCCAATCAGAAGCAGATTAATAACTTGTTTTGTCGTGTTCTGTTTTTTAAGATGTGTGACGTCACCTACTTTGATCGACTTACTAGGGCCGCCTTCCCTATGATTGAAATTAGAGATGTGAAGTACGATATTTGTTTTATTTGACAAAGGGGTATATTCGACCAATACGGGCTTATATTCAGGAACTTCTATTGGTTTAGATGTGCCGACCGTTCCATTTGAAGCCACCAGTTCCCCATCGATATAAAAGCGGTAAGCAGATGACATCTCTTTGAGAACAAATGCCAGAGGTTTTTGGGCATTATGGTGGGAAAGGGTAAGGGCATAGGTGGCATACCCAAATGCACCTATTTTTTTGCCGTCTATTTTATAGGGGTTCCATTTGGTCGGGAGACTATCAAATTTTGATTGAATGCCGTTTTTTTGTGGGTTGAATTTTTTTGGATCAAGCAGAGTGTTCCAGAAAAAATACCATTCCCCTCTAAGCTCTATGATACCGTCCGTTTTAAAATTCCAGTTCCGAAGGTCGATGTTCCCTTTTTGGGCTATAGGAAGAGTCTGTTTTGATGGCTGGGCAGAGCATCCGAAAAAAAGAAAGACGGCAACAAAAAAAATAATATGGGATAACCGATTATGATAAATCATCTCATTCCCTATAGCACAATAAAGAGAGCCTGCCGCAAAAAAAATATGGTACAGCTTGATTTAAGAATGTTTGAGCATCATAATAGATATCCGGTATTAAAGTCAAATATGAAATTTTAAAGGTTAAGACATGAATAATAAAGAAAAAACACGCCCCATCACCTGTGCCTCGTGCGATGTTGAGATTCCACGAAGAGCATGTATGGTTCAAGGTGGAAAAGCCGCCAAAGGGTGTCCGACTATCACGCAAAAAGAACTTCTGGCAAAAGCGAATAAGGCGTACGAAGATGAAACCGTTCGGGAATTCGCCAGGAATGCCTCTTTGCAGGAGGCAGAGTGCTACGCAAACAGGGATCAAAAGCCCTATGTCATTCAACCTTCAAAGACCAGGATTGTTGAAACCTGTGAGTTTGCACTGAAAATGGCCTACAAAAAGATCGGTCTTGCGTTTTGCACCGGACTTTCAAAGGAAGCAAAAGTTGTGGAAGAGATTATTCAGGGGTATGGTTTTGAAGTGGTTTCAGTCTGCTGCAAAGCCGGGAAAACACCAAAGGAGCTGATTGGCTTAAGTGATGATGAAAAAGTCCGCAAGGGAACGGATGAATCCATGTGCAACCCTGTATTCCAGGCCAAAGCCCTGAATCACGAAAAAGCGGATTTTAATATTCTGCTTGGGTTGTGCGTTGGGCATGATACCTTGTTTTTTCAACATTCTGATACCCCAACAACGGTGTTGGCCGTCAAAGACCGTGTGACAGGACATAATCCTCTGGCCCCAATTTATAATTCAGAATCTTATTATAGAAAAATACGATACCCCGATTTGGATTAGTGCAATCCTTTTTCAGCCTGGATGATGGCAAGGATACCTGTGTGTAGAGTCTTTAGGATGTCTGTTTCCGATATCCCAAGTCGCTGGCGGTTGCTGATGTCAAACACAGCATCTTTAACTTTTGTTTTTTCACCTCCCGTACCCCGGATCTGGAGGTTGTGCTTTTTTACTAAATTTGTGAGCATTTCTTTTTTTTGTCCAAGCTTTTTAAGACGGATATGAACACCTGCCCGCATGGCAGTCCCGATATTTGTCGGGCAGGAAGAGAGATATCCCAGATTTTTGTCCCAGGCAAAATCGAGTACCTGGTTCAATCGTTTCAAGACAGATGCCAGGCGGTTGAATGTTTTTGAAAAATCAGATCCTCTATCCATAGATATGATCCTTAGATGATCTTCTTCATTTACCCAGATTAAAATATTTTTATCAGGCGTATGGAACACACCCCTGCATTTGGGGAAATCAGTGTTTATTCCTGCTGCATCCTGGAACCTGTCCCCTTTTTTGAAAAGCAATCCTGAAGATTGAAGTTTATTCCTTTTATCCGGGGTAAGGTGTTCAAAAGATATATAAGCCCCTTTCAAATCATTCTCAAAAGATGTGAGAGCCATTATAATTTTTTCTTCAACTTTTCTGCGTTGATCCAGTGTGATGTGACAGGGAAAACTAAACCCTTCAAGATTTCTTGCAACCCGGATTCTTGATGAAACGATATACTTTTTTTCTGGATCAAGATCCGGAAATTCTGAAAAAGTCAGATTTTGAGTGATACTTTCGTGGCTTGAGCCGTTGTGGTACGCTTGGATAATGGGGGTAAAAAGGGGGGCAAATAAATAGTAAGATTGCGCATCTCCTGCGTAGAGGCCAATCTCGCTGTCCGGATTTTTTATTCCGGAGGCAATCGCTTTTTTTAACGTAAATCCACTGCCCGTCTTCTTGTGTTCAAGATAGTCTAAAATGTTTTGAGATAAATACTTTTTTGCAAGAGCTGTTGATCCCTCAGGAAAAACAAGTGAAGTCAAAATTTTCTAGCTCCGGTAAGAGGAGGCCTGGGAGGAAATACCTCTTGCCAGTCGTGTCTGAATTTTATCCAGAATCATGCAGTCAGGATGACATTTGGGAAGTTCTGATTTGTGCTCGCAGTTAAGACATGGGCTTTTGGTCAAATAGCCGATCTCAAAATCAAATACATCTCTGTTAACGGTGTCTTTCATAGTATAAATTTTTAATATCCATCTAAATTAAAGGCTACTTATATCAATTTCCATTACTTTCGTCAACGTCTGTATAAGCCCGGGTAAGTTACTGTATATCCAATAATTGGGCTGGAAACAGAGCAAAAAGTTCTATATATTTTGCCTTGTAAGATGATATTACAAATGCTAAGTATAAAATAATTTTTGGCTAAAATGTATATGGAAAAAGGTTTTGTATAAGTGGTTGAATCAAGGTTTGCAGAGTTAAAAGAAAAAGAAAAACAAGCTAGAAGACAAATCGTTATTGAATCTGCTTCAGCATTATTCGCAAGAAAACCATTTTACGAAGTCGGCATGAGAGATGTTGCTGAAGAAGCCGGTATATCGCCTGCGACCATATACAGGTATTTCCCAAGCCAGGAAGAGCTTTTCCATGAAACATTCCTGCATGAAATTTCATCAGCAACTAAAAGTTTCAAAGAACTGGTCCTGAAAGAAAAACCCATCAGTATTGAAGAATTTGCTTTGTATTTTGTGAAACATATAATTGACAATGAATCTGCTTTCCAGATGATGACTTATTTGATGCTCAAAGAAAATCTGGGAATTCCTTTTGTGGGGAAGTTTGATTCTGCAACCAAAGTCTTTTTCGACCTTTTTCAGCAGCTTTTGATCCGTCACGGTGTCGAAGATAAAAAAGCCAGAGAGTATTCAAGAGCTTTTATTGCATCCCTTGCCGGAATTCTGGTTACATTTCGAAATTACCCTGCAAAAGATACGGAAAGTATTAATGACTTCATTAAGGGTGTGGTTAAAACGACTGCCAATCTTTATACAGAGCAATTGGTGAAGACTAAAAAATAGATTTAAGTTAAGCGTTTTTTCAAAATTTTTCTGGATTTGTTTCACATCCTGCCGTAAAGTCTAAGTATCTGTTCATATAGTTGTTTTTTTATCTTGTACATAAAATTGTACCATGCGATGGTAGCATGGTTAATCTGTAAGTTCAGCTATTGTGTCGGAGGAGGATGAGGTGGAGCGTGAAATAGAAAATATGCGAATTCAATTTTATGGAATTCAGGGGAGTGGTTCTACATTCCCGGCAACACATGAAACTGCGGCACTTCAGGATTCAATCGAGTACGAACTTCTTAAATTGGTTTTCAGCGATTTTTCAAAGCACATCACGAAAAATAACCGCCTGGACTGCACCCTGGAGGAGTATCTCGGGGGAGAAATAAACAGGAAAACCCTGCTTGAATATAAAAAAAGATTTCGCATTCAGCCTCCCCGAGTTTATGGTGGCTGGACAACCTGTGTTCATATCGAAACAGCAGATGGCTATGATATTGTTTTTGACTGTGGGAGCGGATTTAGAAACTGCGCACAGGATCTTCAGTCAAAGTGGAATAATGATAAAGAACGGCACCTGTATATTTTCGGCAGCCATTCCCACTATGATCATACCGAGGGGTTTGACCAGGCAGCCATTTGTTTTGACCCGAGAAACAATATTCATATATATGGCAACCACCAGTTTTTATATTCCCTTGACAGCTATCTGGGAATTTTTTCAGAATTTGTGAAGGATGATGTGATTGGAGTGCAGACCCCGATTAATTTCAGTATCATGCCGGCCAGTTTTAATGGTACGGAAATTTGTAACCTATCTGAATATTCTAAAAAAAAGAAAAGCTGGGGCTTCCATGATGTAAACCAGCCGATAAAACTCGGGGAAACATGCATTACCCCTATAAAAGCATACCATCCGGCTCCTTGCTTTGCGTATAAAATAGAGCATGGTTCAAAAAAGTTCATATACTGCACCGATCATGAACTTCGACATGGCGATGACCCGGACGATCCAAAGCAGAAGGAAAGCCTGGCTGCCGAGGCATCGATTATTGAGCATGCAAAAGATGCGGATGCGATGTACCGCGACGGCCAATATCTGCAATCAGAATATGACGGCCTTTCCGGCATTGGTTCCTCCACACCGGTTCCGAGGATTGACTGGGGGCATAGCTGCATTGAAGATGTTGAGCAAATGGCGCTACAGTGCCGGGTGAAACAGACCTTCATCGGCCATCATGATCCCAACAGGGAGTGGTCGGAGCGAAGTTGGATCGATGAGGCGCTTGCCAGAGGATCCAGGGACCGCAGAGAAAAAATTGAACTTGCCTGTGCAGGCACCATTATAGATTTATAGGTTTATTCTGTATCAGAAAATATTTTTTCAGCCAGATTAGCGAACACTTTTTCAACACCTTTTCCTGACTTTGCACTGCTTTCCACTACCATCCATTTGCGCTGTTCCATTTCACTGCAGGTGGACGGATTAATTTCCCACTCATCAACCAGGTCTGATTTGTTTAAGGCAACAACAAAAGGGAGATCTCCCATGTTTTTCTGAACACGGGCTTGAATGTCGATGGCCTGGTCATAGGTTTTTTTACGGGTTCCATCAATAACTAAAATATAACCGTCAGATCCTTTCAAGTAGGACAGTGGTATGGTAAAATTTTCTTCCTCGCCCGCGATGTCCCAAAGCATTAGAGTTACTTCCTGATCATTGACCAGGATACTTTTTTTGTCGATTTTGACACCGAGCGTGATGTGATATTTTTCTGAAAAAATGCTGTGAACAAAGTTCTTCACAAGACTTGTTTTTCCAACGGCATATCCTCCCAGCATGCAGATCTTTTTCTTTATCACCGTTTTTTCTCCTTTAAATGCTTCTTGCTGCCTGGCGGGGAGCTTTTTAAAGCCAGGAGTGTGTTGAACTCAAGAGCCTTTTAATCTGATTAGGCATTAAGGATCTTGACGATAATCATAACGGGTCACTTGGCGATGGTCAATTCTTTATTCGTGAAGATAGTAAAATTAAGTTTTTTGCTTGCAATAAGCATATCTGGGAATCTGGAGTTTTGCAGGACAATGGACAACAGGGCAGGTTCTGATCAGGTCGTTTTTGGGGAGCCGGGGGCGTTTTCGCCTGGAAGTTTGTTCCTGAAGCCATTTTTGTGCCATCTCTTCAGTGTCTTTTTCACCCAATTCCAGTGTTCTTTTTCCACAGCAATGGACATATTCACAATATAATTTAAATTTCCCCATTATTCAAAGGTCCTTTTTGAAATTTTCAGACACAATTTCGAACGTTGTTCGATAAATGAATAATAAATGAGGCTTTCAAGGTTGTCAAGCTGGGAAGAAGAATTTGAATACAGGTTTCTACCCGAAAGAATAGCAGGAACAACATGGTGAGTGTTAATTCAAGATGCAGCATTCCAGGCTTTTTTGTAAAAAAATATTATGTTCATCACATCGCTCTAATCGTTTTTGAAATGCTGTATGTTGCCAGTTGAGTTACTGTAACTTGTTTGTTTTTTGATATATTCCACTTAAATGCCTCTCTGGTGGGCTTTTTTGAGAAAATGCTATGATTTTTTTTTAACATATTTCAAAAAAGCACATTTTTTTTATTGACAATATGCATTTTTCGAATATAAATCATATATAGAATATCGTTCGAAAATTAAATATGCCTCAATATTTACAGGAAAGTTTTCATGGGTGTAAAGGAAAGAAGGAAGCTGGAAAAGCAAGCGCGGCGGGATCAGATCCTGGATGCGGCCCGGAAACTGTTATTCTCCCATGGCATAGAAAAGATCTCTATCAATAAAATTTCCAAGGAGGCCGAACTTGGAGTCGGTACCATATATTTCTATTATAAAAACAAGGAAGATATTTTTATTGCACTCCAGGAGGAGGGGCTTGCGCTTTTATTTGCCATTATTCAAAAAATTGCAGCCAAACCTATAGAGGCGGACCATAAATTACGACAAATCGCATCGGCGTACTACGATTTCACTGAAACTCAAAAAGAATATTTTAATATAATTAATTATTTTCTATCTTCCGCCAAAGTATTTTTTAAGGAAGATTTGAAACAGCAGATTGACATGTCAGGCACCAAAATTCTGGTTGTTATCCAAGAAATCATTGCTGCAGGTAATCAGACCGGTTTTTTTACAGAAGAGGATCCTCAAAAATTTTCTATCATGTTCTGGGGCACCATTCATGGATTGCTCCAGTTCAAAAAACTCGAACATACTACCCTGCAGAATGCGGCCCACATGGATATCTATAAATATAGCGTAGAAAAAATGATCCAGGGGATCATAAAAAAATGACCCAGTCATCTAAAGGAGGGAGTTTGGATTCATTAGAGAATAAAATTGCATTGATTACCGGTTCAGGAAAAAAAACAGGCATTGGATATGCCATTGCCAGAAAGATGGCTTCCATGGGCGCCCATATCATTATTGCAGATTTTGGAAATGCCCAGGACTTTGATGCTGATGTGGGAACCGGGTCCATGTCTGAAATGGATACGATTGCAAAAGAACTTGCTGAGGAATTCGGGGTGAAAACCCTGGCCGTCAACCTGGATGTAACCAATACCAATCTGGTTGATGCAATGGCCGGGGCGGTAAAAGAGAAATTTGGTCAGGTTGATATCCTCTGTAACAATGCTGGTGCCACTTTTGGTGTACCCAACGGGGTCCACACGTATGATGAAGCTTCCTGGGTAAGGACTGTGGATGTCAATCTCCACGGGGTTTTTCGTGTTTCTAAAGCCATTGTGCCGCTGATGTCTGAAAAAGGAGGCGTCATTATCAATACCGCATCCAGAGCCGGTAAAGTGCCGCCTTTATTTAACGGGGCCTATGCCGTGTCCAAAGCCGGTGTCATCATGCTCACCAAGGTCATGGCCAGGGAACTGTCTGGATTTAAGATCCGAGTCAATGCTATCTGTCCGGGGCAGATCATGACCGATCTTGAAAAATGGCGGTTCGGCCTGGAAGCCCAGTTCCTCAACACCACTGTGGAGGAACAGGAAGAAAAAATGTGCCAGACCATTCCTCTTGGAAGGATCGGTACCCCTGCAGAGGTGGCTGACATGGCCGCTTTTCTGGCTTCAGATGCCTCAAGTTATGTAACGGGCCAGGCTCTAAATATCTGCGGCGGGCAGCTCATGGAACTTTAAAATAAAACAAATTTAATTATACAGAATCTTAAAAGATATAAGAAAAGGAGTGGGAATGGAGACAATTACTGGTGCAGAAATTGCCGCAAAAGCTTTGATTGACAGACAAATCGATTATATTTTTTCTTTGAGCGGTGGGCATATCACCCCGATTTATCAACATCTGGAAGGCTCTGAAGTTAAAATTTTTGATACCCGGCATGAACAATCTGCCCTGTTTATGGCTGAGGCCTATGGCAAAATGACCCGCAAGGCCGGAGTGGCAATGGTGACTGCTGGTCCCGGGTTTACAAATGCCCTTACAGGCGTAGCGTCCGCTCATTTCTCAAACACTCCGCTGGTCCTGGTAGCAGGCTGCGTAGGGTTGGACAACAAGGAAAGGCTGGATCTTCAGGACATGCCACAGGTAGAGGTTATCAAACCCATGGTTAAAAAAGCCCTGGTCTGCATGAAAGCTGAACGGATTAATGAATACGTGGATATGGCCTTCAGGATAGCTGAGAGTGGAAGGCCCGGGCCTGTATACCTTGAATTTCCCATTGATATTCTCAACACGCCTGTGGATCCCGCAACTGTCCACCAGCTTAACACGGTGGCCTTTTCCAACCCGGCTGACCCGGCCAAGGCAGCTGAACTTATGGGAATGATTGAAGGGGCCAAAAATCCTTTGATTATTGCCGGTACCGGTGCCTGGCAGTCCAAGGCGGAGCAAGAGCTGAAAACCTTTGTTGAGTCAACTGGTATCCCTCTTTTTACATCCCTGTCCGGCAGGGGAATTTTGTCAGACAATCATCCCTTGTGCTTTGAAGGCGCCCTGGCCATTCGTCCAGGCGGCGGATTTGCTGCTTACATTGAAACCGATCTGGTCATTATTCTGGGCACACGGGTTTCTCTTTATTACCTGTTCGGGGAAGTGTTCAACCCGGAAGCCAAGATTGCCCAGGTAGATATTCAACCTGACGAGATCGGCCGGAACCGGACCGTTGATCTGCCGATTGTAAGTGACGTCAAAGGTTTTCTGACCCAGTGCAATGCATTATTGGAAAAGCGGGGCAATTCAAAAGCACTGACAGAGCAATTTACCCCCTGGATTGAGAAGTTGAACGCTGCCCATGAAGAGGGCAAGGCCACTGCCAGGAATGATTGGGAATCTGATAATATACCAATTCATCCCATGCGTCTGGCTCAGGAAGTCAACCAGTTCATGGACAGGGATGATGATATTGTTGTGGCAGATGGAGGAGATACCACCACGTGGCTTGGGATGACCCGGACCCTGAAAGTGCCTGGTAAATACTTGGATTACGGGATTTTTGGTTCCCTGGCTGTCGGCCTGCCCTATGCCAATGCTGCCAAAGTCTTGAATCCGGACAAACGGGTTTGCCTCATGACCGGAGATGGGTCTGTGGGATTCAATTTTATGGAGTTTGAAACTGCTATCCGTAAAAACCTGTCAATTGTTGTGGTGATTTCAAATGATCTGGGATGGGGAATGATCCGGCACAGCCAGGAAATCCGTATCGGTCATGCTATTGAAGGCGGGACATTTATCGGTAAGGTGGACTATCATAAGATGGTTGAGGCCATTGGCGGGAAAGGGTTTTTCGTGGAAGATCCCAAGGATATAAAACCAGCCCTGGAAGAGGCCTTTGCTTCAGGTAAAGTATGTTGTATCAATGTAATGACTGATCCCACAACTGTCAGTCCGGCCTCTATGGCCCTGGCCAATGTAGGTGCATACAAAGCCTAAATTTTAACATATAATTAAAGGGGAACGATTATGGATCCTGTAGTCTTGGACCCGAACACGCTGGATCAGGTGCGACTGAATTTCAACCCAACCGGGATTGCTATTATAAACGCTGCCATAGGACTGATGATGCTTGGTGTTGCCCTTGAATTGAAACTGGAAGATTTTAAGCGAATAATAGCAAGCCCTAAGGCTCCGGCCATAGGGCTTGTCGCCCAGTTTTTGCTGCTGCCGGCCTTTACTTTTCTTCTGGTTTTTATTTTAAAACCGTATCCTTCCATCGCACTTGGCATGATGCTGGTGGCAGCCTGCCCGGGGGGGAATTTATCCAATATTATGACTTACCTGTCTCAAGGGAACACGGCTGTTTCCATCAGCATGACAGCCGTCTCAACAGTTGCCGCTATTGTTATGACGCCTCTGAATATCTCTTTTTGGGGAACGATGAATCCCGCCACCAATACGATTATGAAGCAGGTTCATCTGAACCCAGCAGATGTGTTTATGACGGTGTTTGTGATCCTGGGAATTCCCCTGGTTCTGGGGATGACAATCGGCAGGTATTTTCCCGCACTCGCTGAAAAAGTGCGAAAACCATTTAAAATATTTTCCCTGGTTTTTTTCATTATTATTGTCTGCGGGGCCTTGGCTGCCAACTGGCAGAATTTTTTGACTTATGTTGGGTTGGTGATGTTTGCAGTCTTACTCCATAATGCCCTGGCATTAAACATTGGTTATTGGTCCGGAAGAATGGTTGGACTTCCTGAAAGAGATTGCCGGGCTGTCTGTATTGAGGTTGGGATCCAAAATTCCGCGCTTGGTCTTGTTCTGGTCTTTAATTTCTTTGACGGCTTGGGTGGGATGGCCATTTTAGTAGCGTGGTGGGGAATCTGGCATATTATTTCCGGACTCTCTGCTGCCTTCTTTTTCAGTCGAATCAAAAAACTGAAGGTCGAGGAAGCACATGGCTAAAAGAAATAAAAGGGATAAGAAGGGAAAACTTCAGAGGACATTTAAAGACAAAGTGGTTCTGATCACAGGGGGCGCGTCAGGCATCGGCCTTGCCACGGCCTGGGAATTTGCCAGGGCCGGGGCAAAAATTGCGATGGTGGACATGGACGCTTTCATGCTTGAGACCCGCTTGGAAGAATTTGAAAAACAGGGATTTCCTATATTAACTGTCACCTGTGATGTGACAGATGAAGATGCATGCCATGCTGCGGTAAAAGCATGCCTGGAGAGATTCAAGGCCATTGATCTGCTTTTTAACAATGCCGGTATCACCCAGCGCAGTTTGTTTGAAAAAACCAAGGCATCAGTGATCAAACAGGTCATGGCGGTTAATTTTTTCGGATCTCTTTATATGACCCAGGCAGCCCTGTCCAGCCTGATCGCACAAAAGGGGACTATTATCGTCAACGAATCTGTTGCAGGGGTCTCTCCTTTGCTGGGGCGCTGCGGCTATGCTGCCAGCAAGCATGCCCTTCATGGTTTTTTTACCTCTCTTCGCTGTGAACTCCGGCACAAAGGGGTTCATGTGATGATTGTCTGTCCCGGGTTTATCAAGACAAATCTACAGACACGGGCTTTAGGGGGGGATGGGAAAATTACCACCCGTGAGCAGACAAGAATAGGGGGGCAGCAGACCCCTGAATTTGTTGCACACCAGATCCGGATTGGAGCCCAAAAAAATCAATCCATGATGGTGTTCACTTTTTTTGGAAAAATGGGCTATCTTATTTCACGGCTCTGGCCTTCGCTTTACGAACGGCTCATGACCCGTCAGTTTAAATCGGAATTAGAAGAAAATAATTAATGATGGAGAAAATAAAATGAAAATGACTACGGAAGAAGCCTTTGTAAAAGTTCTCCAGATGCATGGAATTGAACATGCATTTGGCATTATCGGTTCGGCAATGATGCCGATTTCTGACCTGTTCCCCAAAGCAGGCATCGCTTTCTGGGATTGCGGGCATGAAGGCAATGCCGGTATGATGGCGGACGGTTTTACCCGTGCTTCGGGTAAAATGTCCATGATGGTTGCCCAGAACGGCCCTGGGATCACCAACTTTGTTACACCTGTAAAAACCGCTTACTGGAATCACACCCCACTGCTCCTGGTAACCCCCCAGGCAGCAAATAAGACAATGGGGCAGGGCGGTTTTCAGGAAGTACCGCAGATGGCCCTGTTTGAGGACATGGTTGCTTACCAGGAAGAAGTGCTCCATCCCTCTCGTGTTGCCGAGGTTTTAAACCGTGTTATCATGCAGGCGAAACGTGCTTCTGCCCCTGCACAGATCAATATCCCCCGTGATTTCTGGACCCAGGTTATTGATATTGAACTGCCAGCCATTGTTGACTTTGAACGCCCGGCCGGCGGCAGCGAGGCCATTGCAAAGGCAGCCAGACTTTTGTCCGATGCCAAATTCCCTGTTATCCTGAACGGAGGCGGCGTTGTCATTGGCGGTGCAATCCAGGACTCAATCAAACTGGCCGAACGCCTGGATGCCGCTGTATGCTGCGGTTACCAGCACAATGATGCTTTCCCGGGAAGCCACCCCCTTTTTGCAGGTCCTCTGGGTTATAATGGTTCAAAAGCCGGTATGGAACTCATTTCCAAGGCTGATGTCGTACTGGCCCTTGGCACCAGGCTGAATCCTTTTTCAACCCTTCCGGGCTATGGCATTGACTATTGGCCGACAAAGGCCAGTATCATCCAGGTTGATATCAATCCTGACCGTATTGGTCTGACCAAGCCCATTGCAGTGGGTATTGTGGGTGATGCCAAAAAGGTTGCCAACTCCATTTTGGGAAAACTTTCTTCCACAGCTGGTGACAAAGACAGGGAAGCCCGTAAAGCAGCAATAGAAAAAACCAAGGCAGACTGGGATAGTGAACTGGCTCTTATGGACCACGAAGAAGATGATCCGGGTACAACCTGGAATGAACGTGCCCGTAATCGTGAACCGGAAAAAATAACTGCCCGCATGGCATGGCGTGTCATCAAGGAACTCCTTCCCCAGGATGCGATTATATCTTCTGATATTGGTAATAACTGCGCCATCGGAAATGCCTATCCAACTTTTGAATCCGGTCGTAAGTATCTTGCCCCGGGAATGTTCGGGCCCTGTGGTTATGGTTTCCCAGCGATCTGCGGTGCAAAAATAGCACAACCCAACACCCCGGTTGTCGGATTTGCCGGTGACGGAGCCTTTGGTATTTCAATGAATGAAATGGCGGCATGCGGGCGTGAAGAATGGCCTGCCATCACCATGATTATTTTTCGTAACTACCAGTGGGGAGCGGAAAAGAGGAACACCACCCTTTGGTACGATGATAATTTTGTCGGAACTGAACTGAACCAGAATGTTTCCTATGCTGCGGTAGCAAAAGCATGCGGCATTGAAGGTGTGCAGGCAACCACCATGGATGATCTGAAAGAAAAACTGGGCGCTGCCATCAAGGCGCAGATGGAAGAGTCAAAGACAACGTTTATTGAAGTCCTCACAAACCAGGAACTGGGAGAACCGTTCCGCAGGGATGCTATGACAGCACCGGTTCCAGTTGCAGGAATCGATAAGGCGGATATGCGTCCCCAAAAAGGATAAAGAAAGATTTAACTCTTCACAGGACCGGCGTAGTTATTAGATTATGAAAATATTGGTTATCAATGCAGGAAGTTCTTCCTTAAAGTACCGGCTTTTTAATATGGAAACCGGCAGAGCAATGGCCGGTGGAATCATTGAGCGGATTGGTGAAAAAAAAGGAATTCTTACCCATAATGTTTTTTTACAGGACCGGAAAAATAAAATAATCCAGGAACTGGAAATAAAAAATCATACCATTGGTATGTACCTTGCCATAAATCAAATCGTTGATTCAAAGACCGGTGTTATTCAGGATGTTTCCCAGATTCATGCCATCGGTCACCGGATTGTTCAGGGTGGGGAGAACTTCCGTTCTGCCATACAGATCGATCATAAAGTAAAAAAGGCGATTAAGGATAATATCTGCCTTGCGCCATTGCACAATCCCCCGAATCTTAGGGGGATTCAAGTAGCAGAAGAACTTTTACCGGGTATTCCCAATGTTGCAGTTTTTGACACCCAGTTCCATCACTCCATCCCACCCAAAGCATTTCTCTATGCGCTGCCCCATGAATATTATGAAAAATATAAAGTCCGTAGATACGGGTTTCACGGGACATCTCACAAATATGTTTCGCAGCAGGCAGCAAAGCTTATGGGGAAAAAAACAGACACAATTAACCTGATTACTATTCACCTTGGCAATGGATGTTCGATCTGTGCGGTGGAAAAAGGGGAATGCATAGATACCTCCATGGGGATGACCCCCCTTGCCGGTGTCATGATGGGAACCAGAACAGGGGATATTGATCCGGCTATTATCGGCTATCTCATGGAGCAGACAGGGATGGACATAAAAGAGTTGGATGCTGTTCTAAATAAAAAAAGTGGCTTTAAGGGGATCTGCGGCCTGAATGATATGCGCGATATCCATGAAGCATCGGACAAGGGCAATACAAAAGCAGCTCTTGCTGTAGAGATGTTTTCCTACCAGATTAAAAAATATATCGGTGCTTATGCTTCTGTTCTGGGTCATGTTGATGCAGTGATTTTTACTGCCGGTGTTGGAGAAAATGACAATATAGTAAGGGCAAAAGCCTGTGATAACCTGTCATTTTTCGGTATAAAGATCGACCCGGAAAAGAACAAATCAAGATCATCAAAACCATTCTGCCTACATGCTATAGAAAGCCTTGTACAGGTTTGGGTGATTCCTACTAATGAAGAATTTCAGATCGCAAAGGAAGTTGAAAAGATTCTTGAGCAATCAACTTGAAGGGTTTCCTAAAACATTGTGTCCCATTAGAGCATTTGATATAAATTCCGGAATTTTAATAAGTAGTCTGGGCTTTTAATTCTTGCATTTGTGAAGAGGATAATAGACAAAGTCTACTGCCACTGCCTTATTTTTAAATCTATAAAAATAAGAAATATTATACGACTGACTTTGAATAAAATGTGTCGCAGGTCGATTCTAAATTCTCTTCAAAACTGGAAAAAGAAGTCAACGTCTTTTAATAAAGGGCATACAACGACATTAATACCATCATTGCTATCTATTTTAAAAACGGCGTATTACTATTAAAATGTCATTCCAAAGTAAAAGTCTATAACATTTTGATACCTTTAATTTCATTCACAACACGGCGAACGTCACCTAAGCATCATCTGACTTTTGGATTTTTATTAGCACAATCGCAACCATTCCTTTTTTTCTCCTCAGCAATTCTCTCAAGAATCAATGATTTCCCATTTTCGTTGTAATCGTTCCTGATATCATCAGCTGTAAATTCAAAACAGTAACAAATAAGATCCCTCATTTTATTTTCCTTATGCATTTCAACATTTAATAGCTTTCATTATCGGATTTTTGTGTACACGACTCATTTCTGTGGCCCTGAATTGTGCAACTTTACCAAAATATGAATCATACTCCGCCAGTGCCGAAGGTCGCAACATGAATTTGCCATCTGGCATTTCACTCAAAATTCCTTTTTCTAATACACTTTCAATGGCTTCATTATCTTTATCAACCTTTATACCAGCAATTTCAAAATCGATAATAATATCAGCAATGGCGTCTTTTTCAATTAATGACAACTGTTTAAAGGCCTGGTGGAACTCAACTGTTCCCGTTGGTACCCCTCCGAACAACGATTTTGCCACAAAGACTTCTTGTGGAACTCCTTCATGGATTAACTGAGGATAATTTATAAAGCCAAACCGATAATAATAGATAGGCAGACCAATAAGCGCACAGCCTTTACCGTTCATAGACTTCAGCAGACCTAATCCATTATTTACCATTGTGGTGCCTATTCTGCATCCCTGAAATTCTGGCAATACAGATACTGGGCCAAGACCGTACCAGTTTGTTGTACCATCAGAAATTGTTACGGGAGAAAAGGCAATGTGACCTACAACCTGTCCATCAATTTCAGTCACAAGCGATATCGTCAGAGCGTCAGCGGCACGCAGATCACGAATGATAAAATGCTCAATTTGTTGACTGAACGGATGATCCTTAAATGCTACCTTTGTTACTTTGGTAATCGTGTCAATGTCTGATGGTTTTTCATGTCTGATAATCATATTATTATTCTATGACATTAAAACCGTCTTTCAATGAATAGACTAACAAATTTTATATTTTGCAAGTATGGCTTTCTGGTCAGTTGAGTTTCATAAAAGGACGCTAAAGAAAGTTCGTATCTTTGAAGGAGTTTTACAAATTCATCTATTTGATTTTTATCCATGAATATTCACAAAATATCAAATATAATTTAGATTTAACTTATTATAATTATAGTGGATTCATGAACATTCTAACAGGCAAATCTTAAAACGTTTAATTGATAAAACTGAATGTATACGAAAAGATCCAGCTATTATTTCATGGAAAATCCATAAGACTCTATAAAATTTTTCATGTGTGGACGGGACTCTTTTCCCACTAATGTCTTCATTTCTGTTGTCCAGCAGCTTTGTTTTGCACCAGATGTCCGATTTTGATAATACTGCTGCAGTTTTTTATCATAAGATAAAATACCTGCTTTGTCATTGGAATCATCATACCGCTCCTCTTTCAAAACCACTGATAAGGGCAGTCGCGGTTTTATTTCAGGGTCTTGAGCAGGGAATCCCAGACAGAATCCGAAAACAGGATAGACCTGATCCGGTATTTCCAGCATCGAACATATTTTTTCGGGGTCATTACGAATCCCTCCAATATAACAGACTCCAACCCCTAATGATTCGGCTGCAACTGCACAGTTTTGTGCAAATAGAGCAACATCCAC
The DNA here is from genome assembly GCA_033851995.1 of Desulfobacteraceae bacterium. Taxonomy (GTDB): domain Bacteria; phylum Desulfobacterota; class Desulfobacteria; order Desulfobacterales; family Desulfobacteraceae; genus Desulfobacula. The sequence goes on from JAWSVI010000010.1 coordinate 38,003, forward strand.
AGTCGCGATGATAAAATGCTCTGTCATCCCACTGACAAACGTACCGCCCTGCAACTCACACGCTATACGTGAGCGGTTCAGATCAGCGCAGAACACCAGAAAAGCACCGGCTGATATGACATGATCCTGATTACCGGCTATTCTTGAAATTTCTTTTCTGGTTTCGGCCTGTTTAACATTGATCACCGTTGTCGCTTGTAAATTGCTTGAAGTGGCTGCGGCCTGACCACATCGGATAATCTGGTGGAGCATCTCATCGTCTATTGTCTGATCAGTAAATTTTCGTATTGACCGATGAGATTGTAACATCTGTATGACATGATTCATTTGAACCTCATATCTTTATGTTTTTTTACATAAACAGGATACTATTTCGCGCACTAATCCGTTATTGAAATACCACGCTTGATGTATAGAATATAGCAGATAAAACCCTGGTAAATCAAGGTGAGGACTATGGCCAGGACAAGCGCCGTTTTATGGCAGGATGAATACCCAAAACTATCCTTGCGATTCATCATTGAGTGTGTTTTTCAATTATTTCTCAGGGCTTTTCTTGATGCTTTGTCTACCAATGTAAAAAAAAGTTCTGCTTCATCTTTCAAGCGGGATGGTTTATGGCCTTCAACTTTTTTGAACTCACAGTCCAGTTGATCTGATAAATAGAAAAATTCCTGATATAGTGTACGGTTTTTAATAGGTTTATTCTTCTTTGACAAATAATCATTTCTCTCAAGTCTTGCACGCCTTGCCTGAAGGCTGAGAATGTTCTGGGAATCAGTATAAATAATAATTCTACCGGTTGGTTTTTGAATTGAAGTTAATGCCCAGTTCAGGGTCTGGATCTCCAGTTTTGTTGAGCTGGTCTGTTCAAATTTTTTTATTTTTACATCAGCTTTAAATGTTTGTGAATATGGTGCCTCAAGTAGCACCACAAGATATGCCCCATATCCGACTTTGGAAATGGGATTCACACTGCCATCGGTAAATAACCGCAAGGTTGCCATTTAGTTAATCTCTTAACATGAATTTACATTTAAATATTGGATAGCCACTTGTTTAAGTGGGTGGCAAATTTATTCGTATTCTTTTGATTCATAGCCGTCGGCCCCCCGGTATCAATTCCGCTTTCCCTCAAACTCTCCTTGAATTCCCTCATTCTCAGCTTTTCCTGGATTGATTCATTGGAATATAGATGCCCTCTGGGATTGAGGGCATAGCCCTCCTTTTTCAAAACCTGGCTTGCTAAAGGGATATCAGCAGTGATCACCAAATCACCTTTACTAAGCAGTTTAAGAATCCTGATGTCTGCCTCATCAAATCCGGAGGAAACCTGGACAAATGAGATATAGTTCCGTTGGGGTATTTTCATGGGGTGATTGGCAACCAGAGTTAATTCCACACGGGTTCTGTCGGCGGCCTTAAATAAAATATTTTTAACCACACCTGGGCATGCATCTGCATCCACCCATATTTTCATGCATTACCTCTTTGCTTTTATAGTTAATTGAAACTCAGAAAGTGCTTTCCAACTTTAACCATGATGCAAGTTTATCAGGCCTCATTCCTGGACACAAGTTCTTCAATTCTATTGGCGTTTATTTTTCTTCCCACAGCAGTGATTACACCGCATACATCAGCGCCCTGAATCCGTGGAAAAGTAATCGGATGGCCTGACCAGCTTGCATCTTCACTGCCATATTTATTTTTTGAATACCATGCGATCCCTGTGTTGATATCTGTCTTGTTGATATCTGCAGCAGCAACATGTACAAGAACATCATTCAGTCCTGGATCCAGAATGCTTGACACTTGTCTGCGCGGTAATATATTAGTAAAAATTCAAAAATCGGTTGTATGATATTGTCGCCCTGAATGGGGTGTAATTTAAATGGTACAGGCATAATAATTATGGAACAAATCAAAGCGGCAATTCAGGAAAGCCATCATTTAATCAGCAGCATTCGAAATGAAATTTCAAAAGAACTTGTGGGCCAGGAAAAATTGGTGGATGCTTTGTTAACCGGTCTTTTAACCGGTGGGCACATCCTTATTGAAGGGGTGCCGGGGCTTGCAAAAACCAGCGCAGTGAAGGCGCTGGCCTCTGTAGTTCAGGCCGAGTTCAAGCGGATTCAGTTTACACCGGATCTTCTTCCGGCAGACCTGACCGGAACGGAAATTTACCGCCCGAAAACAGGCGACTTTGTAACCAGAAAAGGTCCATTATTCAACAATATTATTCTGGCGGATGAAATCAACCGGGCACCTTCAAAGGTCCAGTCGGCACTGCTTGAGGCTATGGAGGAAAAACAGGTAACCATTGGGGATGAAACCTATCTTCTGCCGTCCCCTTTCCTGGTATTGGCCACTCAGAACCCCATTGAGCAGGAGGGCACTTATCCCTTGCCTGAGGCCCAGGTGGATCGATTCATGCTCAAAGTTTTGATTGATTATCCGGATAAAATTCAGGAGCTTGAAATATTAAAGAAAAATTCTTTCCAGGCTCCGGAGCCCATAACCCCTGTGATCAGCCCTGAAGATCTCAATAGCATGGCCGGGTTGATAGATCAGATCTATGTGGATGAAAAATTAAAAGAATATATTGTCGATCTGATATTTGCCACACGCCATCCCGAGAAATACGGAATGGATATTGCTGAATATATTGAATTCGGGGCATCGCCAAGAGCCAGCATTTTTCTGGCCAAGGCATCACGGGTCTGTGCGTTTCTTTCAGGCCGGGCATATGTAACGCCTCAGGATATAAAACTGGTGGGTCCTGATGTGTTGCGCCACAGGATAATTCTCAGTTTCGAGGCAGAAGCAGAAGATATCTCATGTGAGACGATTATCCAGACACTGTTTGATTCGGTTGAGGTGCCTTAAAAAGGAGCGGCACTGCATGATTCCGGCACATATCATTAAAAAAATTAAACGTATCCATATTAAATCCAGCCGTACGGTTAACTCCATCATGGCAGGCCAGTACAAGTCTGTTTTCCGTGGCACGGGCATCGAGTTTGAAGAGGTGAGGGAGTACTGCCCGGGTGATGATGTGAAAAGCCTGGATTGGAAAGTATCTGCCCGCCTTGGAAGACCTTTTATAAAATTATATAAAGAAGAGCGCGAGAGCATTGTCATGCTCCTCATTGACATGAGTGCTTCGCTGAATTTCGGGACATTCTCCGGTCCTAAACTTGAACGGGCAGCAGAAGTTGCATCTGTACTGGCGTTTAATGCCATTCGAAACAACGACAAAGTGGGTGTGCTTTTTTTTACGGATAAGGTTGAAAAATATATTCCCCCTAAAAAGGGTTCCGGTCATATCTGGCGGGTGATCAAAGAAATATTTACCTTTGTGCCGGAAGGAAAAGGAACCAATATTTCCGCAGCCCTGGATTATCTGGCCAAAATTTCCAAAAAACGCTCTTTTGTATTTGTGCTGTCTGATTTTTTTGACGACGGATATCTGAAAAGCTTAAAAACCGTTCGGCGACGCCATGAAATTATCGGGGTGAAGATCTATGATAAAGGTGTGCTTAACCTGCCGTCAACAGGCTTTGTAACCCTGTCTGATTTTGAAACCGGCCAGGAAATGATTTTTGACGGGTTCAATAAAAAAGTGCGTGAAGGTTTTTTATCTTTCAGGCAGAAAGAGCACCGGAAAACAATGGAAATTTTTACCCGGGCCAAAAGCGATGTAATAGAGCTGGACACATCTGCATCTGTATCAGATACCCTGCTGCAGTATTTTAAATACAGGGAAAGGCGGTACCGTTAGATGCAGGATATCCATGACATAAGGGGGCCGGTTCAGGTGGGGATTGATCCCAGTTTGATCCTGATTGCCCTGGCTGTGCTTGGCGGATTCCTGCTCCTGCTTCTTGGCTTTGTCTGGTTTAAAAAATGGCGTAAAAAACATGACCGGCATACGGGGTTGCCAGAGCTTCCCAAACCCATGCCGCCATATGATGCTGCGCTTCAGTCACTGGATGCACTCTTAAATATACCGCCTGATGATCCGCGCATGTTTTATTTTGATCTGACCATGGTGCTCAGAAAATATATGGGGGACAGTTTTGGAACCCATGCCATTGAAATGACATCCCAGGAATTTATATCCAGCATCCGGAAATTGGGGATAGGAGATAAAATTCAAAACCGGATGATAGAGTTTTACAGGGGGTGTGATCCTTTTAAATATGCCGGGGCTGCACCTGAATCCTCCCGGGTAAAGAGAGATATCGAATCGGTACGGGATCTGGTAACCCTTGTTGAAGCCCACATCAAGTCCGAAAATGACATTCAGAAAGGAGATGTGTGATGTTCCGGTTTGCTTCTCCTTTATTTTTGCTGCTTTTTTTAGTTGTTGGTTTGATTCTATTTTTAAAGGTGAGAATGCAGCATACCCGCCATATAAAAGTGTCGTCTTTAAAGGGAGTCGAAAATTATTCCGGAGCATTCATGTTAAAGCTTTCAAAGCTTTTGCCAGTTCTCAAAATTTTAGGGCTGGTCTGCCTGATTATTGCACTTGCAAGGCCCCAATGGGGGGATAAAAAAGTGAATGTTACTACGGAAGGAGTCAATATTGTCCTGGCCCTGGATTTGTCAGAGTCCATGCGGGCATTGGATTTTAAAAAAGATGGGAAAATTGTTAATCGCCTTGAGGCTGTAAAATCAGTGGTCCGGGACTTTATTTTGAAAAGGGAAGGGGACCGGATTGGAATGGTGGTCTTTGGATCCAATGCCTTTACCCAGCTTCCACTGACCCGCGATTACGACACCATTTCATTTGTACTGGATAAACTTCAGATTGGGGCGGCAGGACCGAGAACAGCTATTGGGGATGCTATTGGCATTTCTTTAAAACGCCTGGAAGATATTAAAAGCAAATCCAATATCATTATTCTTTTGACAGACGGGAAAAGCAATTCCGGTGAGCTTTCCTGGCAGGATGCTGCTGAAATAGCAGCAGACAGAAATGTGAAAATATACACCATTGGTGTCGGTACAAAGGGAGAAGCCCCATTCCTGGTGGATGGACTTTTTGGAAAACGCTACGTTTACCAGAAAGTGGATGTGGATCTTTCGGCACTCAAAGATATTGCACAAAAAACTTCCGCCGGTTTTTTTGAGGCAAAGGATACCAAGTCCCTTGAACAGATTTACGAGATGATCAATAATCTTGAAAAAACAAAGGTGGATGTCCAGAAATGGGTTGAATATAAAGAGTTTTACCAGGTGCTTCTTATTGCCGGCCTTTCTTTGTTCCTGGTGTATTTAATCTTGAGCAACACCCGCTTTTTAAAGGTGCCGTAGATGAAATTTGTCAACCTGTATATATTGAACATGCTCTGGGCCCTTATCGGGGTATTTGTCCTTATGGCCTATGGGATTTCAAAAAGAAAAAAAATCATGACGGCTTTTGCTGATGCGGGTATTTTGCCTTCCATCTCACCAGGGTTCAGTCAGAAACGAAGATGGTTTAAAGCGGTATTAATTATTGCGGCATTTGTTTTTGCAGTTATTGCCCTGGCAGGCCCTCAGTTGGGCTACCGGTGGGAGAAAACCACTGAAAAAGGTGTGGATATCATGATTGCCCTTGATTGCTCCAAAAGTATGCTGGCAAAGGATATCAGTCCCAACCGCCTGGAGCGGGCAAAACGTGAAATAGTGGATCTGCTTCGGATGATGAGATCAGACCGGGCCGGACTGGTCGCCTTTTCCGGCAATGCGTTTCTTCAATGCCCTCTTACCCTGGATCATGAAGCTTTTCATATTTTCCTCAACGCACTTGAACCCGGATTTCTTCCTGTAGGGGGAACCAACCTGGAGGCAGCTATCCAGACCAGTTACGAGGGGTTTGAAGTAGAATCAGACACACAGAAAGCCATTATTATTATTACCGATGGTGAGAGTACAACCGGAGGCGCAGAAGACGCTGCACAAAAAATGGCAGGCCTGGGAATCAAGATTTTTACCATTGGGGTTGGTGATCTTTCCGGCGCACCTGTCCCGGATGATGAAGGCGGGTTTAAAAAAGATGCGTCCGGGAACATTGTTCTTTCCCGTGTGGATGAAAAAGGACTGCAGAAAATAGCAAGTCTTACGGCAGGCACATATGTGCGCTCGGTTGCCGGAGACATGGATCTGGATGTGATATACACGGAAAAAATCCTTGGTGGTATGGAGAAGAGAACATTAAGGTCAGGCAAAAAGAAAGTATGGGAAAACCGGTATCAATGGTTTTTATTTCCCTGCCTTGTTTTACTGCTTGTCGAGCTGGCGCTGCCTTCAAAAAGAAAGAGAAAAGCTTTCACAGCACTAAGCATTGCCATCGGGCTTTGTTTTCTTGTTTTATCTGATAGACCGGTGTCGGCAAAAATGGTGTCTTCAAGTGTCAAAGAGGGTGTCCGGGCCTATGATGAACAGGCCTATGAAAAGGCAAAAAAACACTTTATCGATGCCCAGCTTGAAGATCCGGAAAAACTTGAATTGTATTATAATATAGGGGCGGCAGCATATAAAAATAATGAATATGAGCAAGCCCTGGAAAATTTTTTGCAGGCCGCTAAAACGAAAAATAAAGATATGAAAAATAAGACCTTGTTTAACCTGGCAAATACGTATTACAGAATGGGTAAGCTGGATGAGGCTATCACAGGGTATGAAACTCTTTTAAAAGAGTTTCCCGAAGACGCCCAGGCAAAAGAAAACCTTGATTTTGTTAAAAAGAAAGCAGAAGAAGAGAAAAAGAATCAAGACCAAAAAGATCAGGACCAGAAAGATCAGGACAAGGAATCTGAGGATAATAAAGACCCAAAAAATAAAGATCAGCAAAATAAAACAGAAAACCAGCAGGATAAGGGCAAGAACAAACCGGAGCAGAAAAAACAAGAGGGACAACAAAAGAGTACGGATCAGGATAAAGATTCCGGGCAGGATCAAGGTCAGCAGGAGCAGCCGCCGGAACCTAAAGAACAGGAGGCAGACCTGAATAAATCTCAGAAATCATCTGGCGGGGCAGCAAAGAAAAATATAGACAAGCAGGCCCAAAAGCAGATGGAACAGATGCTGAACCGCCTGGAAGATAAACCCGGACAGGCCATGATACCTGTAACAGGGGGGCATAATGTTGAAAAAGACTGGTAAAGAAATAATACCGGGAATGGTTTTATTGCTTTCGTTGGCTTTTATATGCCTGATGCCGACCGCTGGAATCTGTTTTGAGGTCACGGCACGCGTAGATAAAAACAGGATTTCGAAAGATGACTCCCTTGTACTCAATGTAGAAGTGGAGGGAGGGAAAGCTCAACTGGATCTCTCAACGATTAAGGATTTTAAAGTAATCTCCAGGGGCACCACATCCAGTATGAATTATATCAATGGGAAGTTAGAGAGAAAGGCAACTTATCAATATGTTCTGATCCCGCTGAAACAGGGTCGGCTCTTGATTCCACCAATCCGGGCCACCATGGACGGAGAAACAAAATCTTCCGCACAGATTGAAATAGGTGTGTCTGAAAAAATGGTAGACCCGGATGAGGCAAAAGCATTGTTTGCAGTGTCTGAAGTGAGCAAAGAAAGTGTTTTTGTGGGTGAACAGTTGGTATACACCTTAAAATTTTTTACATCCAAAAGGTTGTCCGGCCTGGGCTATGAAACGCCTCCTTCTTTTGAAGGCTTTTCATCCAAATCCTTTGAAAAGGAAAAAACTTATATCAGTAATATTAATGGTATCCAGTACCAGGTAACCGAGGTGAATTATATTCTGATCCCCACTGTTGGTGGAAACTTTAAAATAGAGCCCGCTGTTCTTATTGCCAATGTAATCGTAAAATCAAGGCGTGACCCCCGTTTTGATTCATTTTTCAATGACTCTTTTTTCTCCTCTAATTCCTATAAACCTGTTCGGATTTCATCCTCCCCGGTTGAAATACAGGTGAGCCCGCTTCCTGTGTATGAAGGCAAAGAAGATGTCTCCGGGCTGGTGGGAGAGTTTGATATTGAGGCCGGTATTGATACCATAGAAATTAAGGCCGGTGACTCCAGCACATTAACTTTAAAAATTTCAGGCAAAGGCAACATAATGGATGCCGGCCTGCCGGATATGGATCTGGATGAACAGATTTTTAAAACTTATGATGACAACCCGGTGGAAAATATTGCGCTGACTCATGAGGGATATGAAGGGTATAAGATTTTTAAAAAGGCGATTGTGCCGGTACGTTCCGGGCAATTTTTAATCAAGCCTGTTGAGTTGATTTACTTTGATGTGAACCAAAAACAATATCAGAAAGTTTTTACGGCACCCATTCAATTAAATGTTCTGCCTTCGGGTGAACTTCATCAGGTGGGGCCGCCATCACAAACCCTTTCTCCGCAAAACAAAATTGTAAAAAAAGAAGTACATTATGAAAATAAAGATATATTTGAAATTAAAGAGGGCCTTGAGGTCCTGGAAGATCACCGGGATCTCTCGCCTGTTCTGTTTGCCATTTGTATGATGATTCCAGCCTTTTTATTTTCCGGTTTAAGAATGTTTGCCTCGTTTAAGAAAAAGGATGTGCCTGTCAGAAAACAGATGGAGGAAAAGGCAAAATATCATTTTAAACAAGCTAAAAAAATGGGCCATGGAGATAATGACAAATTCCTTGGGCATCTTTATTCTTCACTGGTGGCGGTGGTGTTATCCAAAGGCAGTCAAAAAGGTGAAACCATTACCATGGAAGAGACCCGGAACATTCTAAGGAATGCCGAGGTTGAAGATAAAAAAGTGGAGGAGTGTCTCGGGCTTTTTGAAACCATAGAATCTGTCCGGTTCGGCAATAAAAAAATTGATGAAAACCGTGTCAGGGCAATGCTCACAGAAGTCAAACAGGTAATGAAGATTCTTTCCATCGCTTTTATCTGTGCTTGCCTGTTTTGGTTCTCTCCGCTGAAGATCCATGCTGGTGAAAACCCCACTGCTGATTTTATCGAGGGAATCAACCGGTATAAAGCCGGAGATTATGAAGCTTCGGCGCAATTGTTTGAAGCAGTGGCCAGGGCGGATATTAAAAACCCTTATCTGTTTTATAATATCGGTAATGCATATCTGAAAGCCGAAAATATTGGTCTTGCCATATTATGGTATGAGCGGGCAAAGAATTTAATGCCGGGGGACCCGGATTTGAATTTTAATCTGGAGCATGCCAAATCTTTTGTTGCTGATAAGAAAGAGGGTGGGACAGATGTCCTGGCAACCCTTTTTTTCTGGGATAATTTTTTTAAAGTTAAAACCATTCAGATTTCGGCTATTGTCTTTTGTGTGTTGTTTTTTTTATGGGCATCCGTCAGGACGTTAAAACAGCAGAGGGTCTTTTCCGGGATCGGGATTGCCCTGATAGCCTTTACCATTGTCCTGGTGACCATTGTGTGCGAGCATTATTATTCATTGTCTTCACGCCCTGGGGCAATTGTCATCTCTTCAGAAGCGCCTGTCCGATCCGGTTTGAGTGATACGGCAACCAAGCTGTTCAGCCTCCATGAGGGAACAAAAGTTATGGTTGAAGAACAAAAAAACGGATATCTGAAAATTGTCTTTACAAAAGGAAAAGCCGGCTGGGTAAAGGCTGACCAGGTCATGATAATTTGAGATGCTCTCAACAAGCGCTAATTGAATTTTGAATGATGTTCAAAAAAATTATTGAGACCGTTGAGTTTTTTTTCAAAATTCTGCTCAAATGCAATATATTTTAATTCATCCAAACGGATTTTTTTAAGCTTCTGGATTTTCTCTTTCAGTAATGTAGAAGCCTCTTTTGGCGTCAGTCCTTTGAGCGTGTATTCATAAAAAGTATCGGAGAAAATTTCATTTTCATTGTTCTTTTTTAAATAAAGTTCTTCATAGTCCTGCCAAAAAGGGGTTTGGTTTCCACTCAATACAAAATCTTTTACTGTGGCCAGGTGTGCCATGACAGGTTCAAAGTGCTCTTCCCTGATTTTATTTTTTAACCGCTTTATATATAAATTCAGACCTTTATTCTTGTGATAATATATGAGATCTTCCATGGAGGAAATTTTATCTATAATTTCCTGAGTATCAAATAATGCAGTTTCCCTGCTTTTTTTATAGAGTTTATTCAGTCGGCTTTTAATTTTTTTAATAAAATGCGTTTCATATTTCCTGATGTAATTTATCAGTCGCGCTCGATATGTAAAACTATCTTCAAAGTCGCCAATACTTTCTTTTAAAATTATTATCTGTTCGCCGATTTCATCTAATTCCCCAGTTTTGATAGCTTCATTTGCTCTTGCTGTTATTACCTCATAAGCGTCAAGCGTTTCATCCTTGAAAACAGATTCGATATCTGATTTTTTTCTTAGCCGGCCAATTACATTTTTCAGACTTCCGTCAAGAATCCCAAGCCCTTTAAGTTTTTTATCTCTTCTTATTTCGTCTGCTGCTTTTAGAAATTCCTCACACTGGATTGTTATAGACTCGTTATCGTCATTTTTTATAGTTTGATTAGCGCTTTTTATCAGCAATTTGTTCAGGTCTTCCACAGGCTTATAAATGTTGGGGATTTGTGAATCTAAAACATCTTTTGAGCGAATCAGGTTTTCTCTGATATCTGCAAGTAATTTTAAAATGGTAACACATTTATTAATATCCTTGGACTTAACATAGAAATTTCGCCTGAGGTGTTTAAGGCCTTTTTTTATTTTTTTATAGGAATTGAGACTGTCGACCCCTTCTTCTCTGTTGAGGGATGAATATCCCAAAGAGATTAATTCTGAAATATAACCGCTAATGTCATTCATATGTTTGACCCTGTTGTCTAACAAGAGAATTTAGTTTAACAGCACTGTGCGTGAAATAGTAATGGAATTATATCAGCATTCAATCGGTTAAAACATCTATAAAACGATATAAAACGGGTGTCAATAGCAATAAACAACAATTTTCCTATGAAATTATTGGCTGGGCTTTTTTTTTAAAATCTTATAGCGATGATAAATAGTGATTGGTACCATCTTGCGAATACTATATGCTAGGGTGACTTGAATTTTTATACGATTTCCGGTAAAGATAGCCCCACGCTTTTTATTAAAGAAGGAATAGACAGATGAATTTAGCACCCCCGGATTTTTTGGACTTAGCAGCGCAGATTGTTTCAGGTGAGCCTGTAGACGAAGATGTCTACAAAGCCCTTTCTCAGACAGAAGAAAAAGATGTGTTTTCAATGATGGCCGGCGCCAATATTATACGGGATGCGTTTTTTAAAAATAAGGTTCATTTCTGCACCATATGTAATGGTAAATCCGGGCGCTGCTCTGAAGACTGCACGTTTTGTTCGCAATCCAAATATGTTGACACGGATATTAACATCTATCCTCTTCTTTCTAAGGCTGATCTTCAGAAAGGTGCAATTGATTCAGTCAATTCTCCCATAAACCGGTATTCAATCGTTACCAGCGGGAAAGGCCTTCCCAAAAATGAGATAGAGAAAATAGCTGAGGCTTTTTCAGAGCTCGAGTATAAAAATCTTTCGTTTTGTGTGTCTTTGGGAATATTAGATGAGGAAGATTTTAAAATGCTTAAAGGTGCCGGTGTGGGCCGTTATCATCACAATTTGGAAACAGCCCGGAGTCATTTTGATAGAATCTGTACCACCCATACGTTTCAGGACCGGGTAGATACCATAAACGCCGCAAAAAAGGCTGGGATGTCTATTTGTGCCGGCGGGATTTTCGGTACCGGTGAGACCATGGAACAGGTCCTTGAACTGGCGCTTGAACTCAAAGGTCTTGATGTGGATGCAGTACCCATCAATTTTTTAAGCCCGATCAAAGGCACTCCCCTGGAAAATTGTAATTATTTAACACCGTTAAAATGCCTGAAGATTATTGCCTTGTTTCGCTATGTTCTTCCCCGCCAGGATCTGTTGATCTGCGGGGGGCGGGTCCAGAATATTAAAATGCTGCACCCCATGATTTTTAATGCAGGTGCAAGCGGTCTCATGACCGGACGTTATCTGACAACGGACGGCAATCAACTGGAAGATGATATGGAGATGATCCGCCAACTCGGTTTTGAAATCCGTACCTGAAAATTTGTAAAGTACAACCTCTTGAAATATTATATTAGAAGTGGTATCTGTCGGTTTAAATAAATAAAAATTCACACACAAATAGTAAGATCATTTCGGAAAAATTTAAAATGTATAAAAAAAATAATGGATCAGACCCATTGGCTATCGATCAATTGCTTCCTAAAAAAAGTCAGGCAAAAGCAGCTGGACATACGCATTATTTCACCGGAGTTCCCTGTAAACACGGACACACTTCTCCGCGCTATACATCTAGCGGACAATGCGTTTCATGCCAGCATCTGGCCTATAAAAAGCGGTATAAAAAGAGCACAAAACCAAAAGAGGATCTCACCGAGGAAGAAAAACTTTTAAGACGTAAAAAATATCGCCAGCAATATTGGATAGATAACAAAGAGCGACTTTCCCGGCTGCATACTGAGTGGTATCGGAAAAATCGCAAAAAAGAAAATGAAAGAGATCGAAAGCGATATCGGAAAAATCGCGAAAAGGTCATCGCAAGGGTAAAAGCATACTATAAGGAAAACAGGGAAGAAATTCTTGAGAAAAAACGCCAATATCGTGCGGGCAACAAAGATAAAATCAAAGAGCAGAATAGAAAGTACTACCTGAAAAAGAAAAAAGAGAGAGAAGAAGCCTTAAAGCTCGAAGCAAAAGGAGCATAGTATGGAAAAAAAAGTTCTTGTTCCTGTGGCCCAGGGGGTCGAGGAAATGGAAACCATTACCATTATTGATGTTCTCAGAAGGGCGGGTGCTTATGTTACAGTAGGCTCTGTGGATGAGATGATGATTAAAGCATCCAGGGGAATAGAATTTAAGGCAGACAAATTGCTCAAAGAATGTATGGATGAAGAGTTTGACCTTATTGCCCTTCCCGGAGGAATCCCTGGGGCTGAAAATCTTCGGGATTCAAAAGACCTTGAGATCCTATTGAAAAAGCAGGCAGAATTAAAAAAATATTATGCAGCTATCTGTGCTTCTCCTGCAGTTGTTCTTCATCATCACGGATTGGTAACCCCGGGAAAAGTGACCTGCTACCCGACATTTGCCAGCTATATTGATAACGGTAATACTGTTGAGGCAAAAGTAGTGGTGCATGAGAATTGCGTTACCAGTCGGGGAGCCGGGACAGCATGTGACTATGCATTGAAACTTGTAGAACTTCTATACTCGGAGAGTAAAAGAAAAGAGGTGGAAGAGGGGCTTGCCCTGCTGCCTGAATAACCGATTTATTTCCTCCAGAAGAAGAGCGTGAATTTTTTAAAGTTCACAAGATCAGGGAGAACTGCAATTCTGCCTGATTGATTGATCGTGTTTATTGCCCTGAGGCCTTCCAAACCAACTGTTCGGCAAAAAGTTATAAATAGATCATTCTCTTCTAAATTGGCATATTCTTCAAAAATATTTTGTTTGATTGCAATCTGTTTGAGCATTTTTCCGGGTTTGGTTATCTCGACTTTTTGAGCGTTAATCAGAACATGCCATCGAGTTTTCTTTTGTTTCATGAAAGATGATTTTGATTTAAACACAGCCAGTTTGAGATTTTTCAACAGGAGAGGGTCCCATCCGAATTCGGAAAAAAAAGGATTTTTAAATAATTTTGGAAGACGGCTTAAAAAACCGTATTGACTGTTTTTCTTTAAAATTGCCCTGAATATTGATGAACTTGAAGCCTGGTCTGTATTGGATTTTAATTTTAAACCCTGAATCTTGAGACTGAATCCGGAAAGCCAGTCCAATTCAGAGGTTAGTTTTTTTGTCTGGCCTTTTTCAATGGATTCGAAAATAAACTCTTTCATTCCAAATGTCAGCGCTACCTGGCCGCACGATTTGTCTCCAGACAACAGCTGCTGGACAAACAGGTATTCCATAACCGAGCGGTGAGTGAATTTCAGATGATCAGATGGGGAGTGATTGATCAGTGCATTTATATCTTTTTGAAATGGTTTTGGCGTGATACCCCAGGCTTTAGCCTTTTCCCCAAGCGCCTCTTTGTGGATGCGTTCCTCACCACGCGAAACTTTATTCAGGACAAGATCAGCCGACAGTCTTCTGAGAAATAAGTAGAGTTTTTGTTTATCCTGCCAGTGGTGTTCCTGATCCATACCAAAATCGATAATGTGTTCATATACCAGGTTTTTTGAGAGCGTGATTTCGTTTTTTGGCAGCATATGCGGCAGGTAATTTAAAGTAAAAGGGGTGATCCCTGATGAATTTGACTGGATATAATTTATTATTTTTCTTTTGGTGCTGTTTTTCCAGAAGGGAAGAAGGTATTCCAATTGTTTCTGCGCACGGGTCAGACTCAGTTGGGGCATGTACAATCTTTTGAGTCTATATATTCTGCTGCTGTGCTCATTACCTGATACAATGGCTTCATATCCCTTTTGTTTTGCCACAAATTTATGAGCCGGGATAAATCTGATGGTGGATGTAATAATGACTTTTTTGTACTCTCCGGCTTTTTCCAGAAGCTGAATCAGTCTTTCCAGAGGATTGCCAAGGGCTTTTACGTCTTCATCCAGCCCGTCCAATAACAGGGTGGTTTTATTTTTACCGGGGGTTGCATCAATCATTTCATCTGAATTGGCCAGGTTGAGCGGAATAAGGACCAGGGGATGTTTATCGCTCACTTCAAGATAAAAATTCAGGGCAAATGTAGTTTTTCCCATGCCGGGTTCTGCAAGTATTAGAAGGTTTTTGCCGTCCATATCTTTTTCTATAAAAGTGAGTACCACTTTGGACAGGACCTCTCTTCTATATGCATAGGTGTCGTTTCCACTGCTATCTTTTCGAGGGGGAATTGACTGGCTTTTAGGGGGGGAATAATATTTAACAGCCCTTAAAATGGTCTGTTTGTCATAGATGCTTTGGGATATAAAGTGTCTCAATCGCTTTATGTTTTTTGCATTACGCCATATCGGAGACAGGAAAATAAGGAACTTTTTTAAAAAGAACCAGAGAATAAAAATGCCGATTCCGGCAAAAAAGATTGTCAAAAAAAAAGAAATCATCTCTGCGTATATGAGTTCCCTGAAAAACAGCGTTCAATCCAAATAAAATTTTTCAGCACATTATTGCACAGGCATAATTCTCCGTCAAATGCCCGGGAGTTTCAAATAGTTTTATTGAACATATTTGAGTTTACAGACCCGAATACAATTCTTCTAATTGCAAAGGCGTCAGACTTGATTTCTGTTTCCTGGCTTTTTCCCTGACAAGGTTTAAAAGTCTGTCTGCAGACTTTTTATTAATTTGGATGCCCTGTTTTTCAAGAGCATGCCCGATAGCTGCTTTGCCGGAATGATATCCGATGACACATTCAAAACCGGTTTTTCCAACAGTTCCGGGTTCGAACAGCTGATAGGATGTGGCATCCTTCAGCAGCCCTGAACAGTGAATTCCAGACTCATGACGGAATACATTTTTGCCGGTAATGGGTTTTGCAGCATGGATGGGAAGCTTGGACGCATCAGCTACCATTCGGCAGAGTGAATTTATATCGGCAATTTTGATATTTCCGGGAAAACCGCCGATTTCAAAAAGTGCCATGGCGACTTCTTCCAATGGGGCATTCCCGGCCCGTTCTCCAAGGCCGTTTACCGTGACACTCAGAGAAGCGGATCCTGCTTCAACGGCACTCACCGCATTCGCTGTCGCCATTCCAAGGTCGTTGTGGCCGTGGAATTCAAGCTCAAGGCCTGGAACACTTTGGTTTAAATCCTTCACAAGTGTCATGACTCCTGAAGGGTTAATCATACCCACGGTGTCAGCCAGCCTGAGCCGGTGTGCACCCGCCTGGTGTGCACATGCTGCAAACCGGGTTAAAAAATCTTTGCAGGTGCGGGTGGCATCCTGAGCCCCTATCGATACCTGGTCGAAATATTTTTTACCGAATGTTACCAAGTCTGCCAGGGTGTCCAGCACCCATGATTCATCCTTATCAAAAGTTTTTAACAGGACGGATGATGTGGGAAAACTGATGTGAACACCTGGCGTATTGCAGGCAGCAGCCTGCTCGATATCGGTTTTATCTGCCCTGCACCAAGAGGAGAGGGTACATGGCAAATCAAGTTGCATGATTTTTTTTATATCCAGGCAGGCTTGATTCCCCATGGCTGGAATGCCTGCCTCAATCTCATCAATACCAATATCTGCAAGTGCTGCTGCAATATCCAGTTTTTCTTTTGTGCTGAATACCACTCCAGGGGCCTGTTCGCCATCTCTGAGGGTAGTATCCACCATCCATATTTTTTTTAAAGGGTTGATGTTGGCCATGGCAGTATATCCTTTCTTTAGATATCCTTCTTGTTAAAGGGTTATGAGTTTAATGCCGACAGCAGGTAATCTTCAGCTACTTCGCCATCTTCAATCGCATCCAGAATTCCATCTATCGCATCTTCGGATTCAACACGTCCGTACCAGGTGTTCTGGGGGTAGACCACCATAACCGGGCCTTCATCACAGAGTTTGAGGCAGCAGGTGGATGAAACAATTACGTTTTCCATGCCCCGGTCGATAATTTCATTTTCTATGTATGCCAGAAAATCTATTGAGTTTTTCCGGTGGCACTTTCCTTTAGGCTCCCCATTGGGTCTGAAACTTGCGCATACAAGTATGTGATGTTCAGGTTTTTCCATTTTTTTCTCCTGTTTGTATGGTTACATGCATCCCATTCCAGCTCCTGAGCATGAGTGATCACAGCGGAAGGGTTCTCTTTTCAGTAAATGATTAATACTCTGGTTATTTTTTACGGCCATCAGAATTTCATCAATCAGTCCTTCGACTATGAGAATCTGAAAACCTTTACCGGTCAGTAGTTTTGTCGGATTGTCACCCACACCGCTTACCAGTATCAAATGGCAGTCTTCCAGTTTTTCAGCCACGGTATTCCATCGGAACTCCATCTGCCCCGGTTCGGGCATTTCACGCTGTTCTATAAGTACCGGTGCATCTCCATTAATGTCATAAATGGATAATTGAGTTGCTTCTCCAAGGTGCTGGTTGATCAACACACCTTCTCTTGTGCCGACAGCCACAAAAGGGAGAATGCTGCCATTTGTTTCATCTGGCGTATCCGGCTCATTCACCGGCATAGCCGTTATGGTTGTGGGCTCTTTTATGGTTGAACATTCTTTAAGGGTGTTCAGCAAACCCATGTCGGGTTTTTCATCCAGCATGCCCACGGCATCGGCACGGCAGCGTTTGCAGTGCATCATCTGAGGGATGTATTCTTTTGCCTGGGCCTGAATTTCTGCAATTTCTTTTTTGGACGGTTCTCCCAGATGGGCGAAATTTGATCCTTCATTGGGGTAATAGGGCATACAGTTAAGCAGATCTACATCCATCTTGGACATTTCTTTGGCGATATCAATGACGTGGTGGTCGTTGATGCCGGGCAGTACAATCGTATTGACTTTAACGATGATGCCGCGCTCTTTTAACCCTTTTATCGATTCCATCTGGCGTTCCAAAAGCAGGCGGGCGCCCTTTGCCGGGGGCAGAGACTTTTTACCCGAGCGTACCCATGAGTATATTTTTTCCCCGATGGCTGTATCGACAGCATTGACAGTGATACTCACATGACTGACATTGACAGATGCAATCTCATCGAGATAGTCCGGCAGGTTGAGGCCATTGCTGGCCAGGCAAAGCAGCATATCCGGGTATGTTTCGTTGACCATTTTAATGGTTTCAAGAGTTTCTTCCGGATTGGCAAAAGGGTCTCCCGGACCGGCAATGCCGACTACCGAGATATTGTTTCTGGCTTCAACAACTTTTTTCAAATATTCCATGGCCTGGTATGGCGTCAGGATACCACTGCTGACGCCGGGTCTGCTTTCATTGACGCAGTCAAATTTGCGGTTGCAGAAATTGCACTGGATATTGCAGCGCGGAGCAACAGGGAGGTGAACACGTCCATAGCTTTTACAGGCATTTGGATTGAAACAGGGATGATTTTCAATATTCATTTTAAGTACCTCTTTTTACATATATGAGTAACCGATTTTTGACGTATCCTGACGCTTTTGCAGCAGGGTGTTGACAATTGTATCAAACAGTTGCTGCGTCCCTTTATACCCAATATGAAGGATGCGGGAGCCTCCCACCCGGTCGTGGATGGGGAAACCCACCCGGACCAGGGGAACATCAAGGTGTCTGGCCATGGAATATCCTTTGGAATTTCCAATGACAAAATCTGGTGAAAGTGCTTTTGCTTTTCTCTCTATCTGTGTAAAGTCCATGCCCTGGTGGACAGCGACTTGTTTTAAAGTGTTTTTGGGTATAATGTCGTTCAGCGCTTTTTTTAAAAATCCACTTTTGCCGCCGGATGCGCATAGAACCGGGATGACCCCGATTTCAGCTAAGAAACCGGCCATGGCAGTTACAAAGTCTTCTTCTCCGTATACAACGGCTCTTTTCTTGGAAACGTATTTGTTGCCGTCCACATAAGAGTCAATCAGGCGGCCTCTCTGGCGTTTGTATTTTTCTGGAATTACTTTAAGTGTCAGCCTCTCCAGCAGGGAAAAAAACAAATCTGTTGACTTCACGCCAATGGGAATCCCCAGTGAGGTGCAGGGGATATCAAAATGATCTTCCAGATAGGAGCCTGCCGTTTTTTCGCCTTTATGGCGCAGTTGTGTAAGAATGGAACCAAACTCCATTGAGGCTGTGGCCAGATGCATCTTTTTAATTGCTTTGACCGGGGTGCCGCCTTGCTGGATTGCTTGATACTCCACCCACGAAGGCCCCTCCAAGCGCTCTGAGTAATCCGGCAAAAGCGTCATATTGGTTTTCATATCCGAGAAGATCTCTTTTAGATGACGCAGGTCTTCATTAGACAGCATACCGGGAAACAGGTTGATATTTTTTTTGGCACGGGGCTTATATTTTACTTTTATAGAACCGGGATTGCATTGCTCCACAACGGATTGAACCGCGTGGTGAAATCCGTCCACATGGGTACCGGTATAGCTGGGTGTGGATACATGGACCACCATGGCGCTGGTGCTTGAAGAATCAATGGAATCAATGATCATGGGCACATCATCACCGATGGTTTCACTTAAACAGGTGCTGGCAATGCCGATCATTTCCGGGGAGTACTGGCGGGATACATTTTCAATGGCCAGTTTCAGGTTGGCCCCGCCGCCGAATATGGCGGTTTCCTCACTGAAATTTGAAGATGCTATATCTACGGGTTCCTTGAAATGACTGATCAGGTATCGTCTCATATATGTTGAACAGCCCTGGCTGCCATGCAAAAGCGGTATAGTGCCTTCGATTCCATGAAAGACCAGTGCAGCCCCTAAAGGTGTGCACATTTTGCAGGCATTGCGTGTGGCTGTGTATGGTTTTGTTTTAATCATAGGCTTCATTTTTTTTCTCCGTTTCTGGGGACCAGATCCCATATCGGGCTGGTAACGGTTTCGTGAACTTCCCTGGCAAAATTGACCATGCCTTCAAACCCTGCCAGGGGAATTTTGCGTTCATGGTTGTGATCGCAGAATCCAATGCCAAGCTTGTAGGCAATGGGCCTTTCCTTGACCCCGCCGATGAACAGGTGGGCATCTTTTTCCAGGACATATTTGGCCAGCTCCAGGGGATTGGCATCATCCAGGATCACGGTGCCTGGATTGCACATGTCTTTTAAAATTTCATAATCGTCCTTGTTGCCGGTCTGGGAACCCACAACAACGACTTCCATGCCCAGGTGTTTGAGGGCTTTGATAAGGGAAAACGCCTTGAATGCCCCGCCCACATATACTGCGGCCCGTTTCCCATCCAGGTCTTTTTTGATTTCGGCCAGCTCCGGCAGGATCTCCTTGACCTCTTCTCCTACCAGGCTCCTGGTGTTCTCCATTATGTCGGGCCGGTCTGGGAAAAATGAGGCAACATCATAGAGTGCACTGGACGTATCTTCAATGCCGAAATAAGATACCCGGATATAAGGAATGCCGTATTCTTCTTCCATCTGACGGGCAAGATGGGTGAGTGCACCAGAGCACTGGACCACATTCAGGCAGGCCTTGTGCGCCTGGTTGATATCTCCCACCCTGCCGTCACCGGTCATGACCGCGATGGTCTTAACCCCCATTTTTTTGTAATAGTCCTTAATGATCCAGGTTTCACCGCCAATATTGAATTCTCCCAATATATTGATGCTGTGCGGTATTTTTTTTTGACCTGTTTTATTCATGTCAATCAGTTTGAACAGGGCATCGCATGCAGCTTTATATCCGTCTTTTTTAGTGCCTTTGAATCCTTCTGAATGTACCGGAAGTACCGGGATTTTGGTCTTGGTTGCAATTTTCCGGCACACCATTTCTACATCATCACCAATAATTCCGACAATGCAGGTGGAGTAAACAAAAGCGGCTTTGGGTTTATATTCGTCGATGAGTTCAACCAGGGCCTGCTCCAGTTTTTTCTCACCTCCGTAAACAATATCCAACTCGGAAAGATCAGTGGAAAAGCTCATTCTGTGAAGTTCCGGCCCTGATGACAGGGCCCCCCGGATATCCCAGGTGTAGGAGGCACACCCTATGGGTCCGTGGATAAGGTGCAGTGCATCGGCAACCGGGTAAAGCACTACTCTGGAACCGCAGAATACGCAGGCCCGCTGACTCACTGATCCGGCCAGGCTCTTTTTTTCGCAGGAGATATCAAACTCGCTTTCTCCTTTCAGGTAGATCTGGTCTTTTCGTTTTTCCAGTATGGATATATTTTCCATTTTATCCGTCCTTTTGTTTACATCACCAGTTCAAATTTTTCTTCAGGCGCATCTCTGTCCATTCGGTCAAGCAGGACATCGAGGATTTTTTCCAGCAGTCTCATTCCGCCTTTGTAACAGGTGGTTGGAAAATAGGAGTGGCCAACCCGGTCTGTTATGGGAAATCCGAATCTCACGTATGGAATATCATCATCTCTTGCCATGTATTTGCCGTATGTGTTTGCGATGAGCAGATCCACAGGTTCGTTTTTAATCCACTGGTGAAGCATGAACATGTCTCCACCGGCCTGCACATTCACTTCATAGGGCAGGTGGGAGGTCAGCTCCTGGATTCTCTTTTCAAAAGCTTTTCCCGGGGTTCCGGTAACAATATGGATCGGCATCATGTCAATGCTGATGAGAAATTCCACCAGCGGGATCAAATGGTCCGGATCTCCAGCAAGCGCCACTTTTTTATTGTAAAAGTACTGGTGCATGTCTGTGATAATGTCCAGAAGCTGGCCACGTTCCAGTGTAATGCTGTCTGGAACACTTACACCGGCCGCTTTTCTTAATGCATCAATAAACCGGTCTGTTGCTGCAAGTCCGATGGGCAGATCCTGTACCTGGCAGGGAACTTTCCATTTAGCATCCAATGCCCTTGCGGCATCAGCAGAAGCCAGAGGACCTAATGCTATGGTTCCTGAACTGTCGCCGCAACTGGTCAGCTCGTCACTTGTGACGCCGCCTTTGGGAAACATTTTATATTTTCCAGTCTGGGGTCCGTTAAGGACTCCGGATGTATCCGGGAATAAAATGGGTTTGATGCCCATCAGTTTAGCAATGCGTTTGATCTCACTCATGTCTGAAGGTTCAACAAAGCCTGGGATAATATTGAATTTTCCATTGGGAGTTCCCGTGGCTTTGGCAAAATGCATGGCCATGGCTTTGGTCATGTTGGAAAAACCTGTGACATGAGAACCCACATAACTTGGAGTGCTGGCGTGTATCACATGTTTACCTAATGGTACCTTCCCGTCTGATACAGCTTTGGCTGCGATCTGGTTTACATCATCACCTATGGTTTCGGAAAGACAGGTCGTGTGGACCGCAATAATGTCCGGATCGTAGGTGGTGAAAATATTATTAATGGCCTGTACCAGATTGGCCTGGCCTCCAAACACCGATGAACCTTCGGTAAATGAACTTGTGGCCGCCATGACCGGTTCTCGATAATGGCGTGTCAGGGTGCTTCTGTGATAGGCGCAACATCCCTGGGATCCATGACTATGGGGCAGGCAGGAATTGATCCCGAGGGATGCGTACATGGCGCCTATGGGCTGGCAGGTCTTGGCCGGGTTTATGGTAAGGGCCTTCCTGGGTTTTATTTCTGTGTTTGTATGTCTGAGCAGCATTTGCGCACTTCTCCTATATTAACTAAAAATTTGTTCTTAAACTGTGGACCGGACTTAAACAGCAAGCCGGGGGTTTAATTATGAAGGGACTTTATTCCCACACGTATTTGGCTGAAAGCTCCGGATTCTTCTGCCAGGGTGCTTCAAGGTAACCCCAGACTTTTGAATTGACCATCCTGTCAATTTCTTTATAAAAATTGATAGCGCCTTTAAATCCAGCATATGGACCACCGGAATCATAAGAATGCAGCTGTTTCATGGGAATGCCGCTTTTCTGGATGGCATATTTTTCTTTGATACCGGCACAATAAATTGCAGGTTTGTAAAGTTTGAGCAGCAGCTCTGTTTCGTACTGGCTGACATCATCAATGACAAGGGTATTGTTTTCCATATCCGTCATCATGCCATCATAGCTTTTGAACTCATATCCTTTTGATTCAAGGCCCTTGATCTGCTCTTCGGTTTTACGCGGTGCAAATTTTTCTGCATCTGGTTTGATTTCAAGTTCTTCAATATTTCGAGAATCCGCATCAACTTTTATATCAGGAATTACTTTACGGCCTTCGTAATCATCCCTGTGTGCAAATTCATAGCCAGCGGAAATAGTGGTCATGCCGATTTCCTTGAACAACTCCTGGTAGTGATGGGCTCGGGACCCCCCGACAAATATCATGGCAAGCTTGCCTTCACACCGGGATTTGACATCCAGCCTGACCTTTTCTACCTCTTCTATCTCTGCTTCAATAACTTCTTCTACCCTTTTGATGAGTTTGTCTTCCTCAAAATACTCAGCAATTTTTCTCAGGGATTTGGCTGTTGATTTAGCACCAATGAAGTTGATCTTAATCCAGGGAATGCCATATTTGATCTCCATCATATCAGCTACGTAGTTGATGGAACGATGGCACATGACCGTATTAAGATCTGCGGTATGCGAGTTGGCAAACTGGTCATAGGTTGAATTTCCGCTGAAAGTTGAAACAACTCCTATGCCGCAGTCATCTAATATCCTGTCTATCTCGAAACCATCACCGCCGATATTGTATTCACCCAGCAGGTTGATTTTATATTCAGCATCCTTGATGGTGTCATCCTTACCTACGATGTGGGTAAATACGCCGTTGTTTGCAATATGGTGACCGGCAGACTGGCTCACACCTTTATACCCTTCGCATGAAAAGCCAAAGATATTTATACCCAGCTTTTCTTTCATTTCCCTGGCCACAGCATGAACATCATCACCGATCAGTCCGACAGGGCAGGTTGAGAATATGCTGATGGCTTTAGGTTTAAAGATGTCATAAGCTTCCTGTATTGCAGCCTTGAGCTTTTTTTCTCCGCCAAAAACAATGTCCTGATCCTGCATATCTGTTGAAAAACAATAGGTCATGTAATTTTCATCGGTATCTGAATAGGGCTTGGTCTGGTTCCGGCGGGTCAGCCAACTGTAAAACCCGCATCCAATGGGGCCATGGGTAAGATTGATAATGTCTCTTGTGGGCCCCATGATAACACCTTTGCAGCCTGCATAGGAGCACCCCCGCTGGGTAATGATGCCCGGAACCGTCCGCACGTTGGCACTCATGTTCGGGGTGTCGCCGTTTTCATCTTTTGCATTGACAGTTATTTGCTTTGATCTTTTCCTGGCAACTTTAGCCGGGTATTTTGCAAGCATTTCTTTTCTTACTTCTTCCGGATCCGGCAACGGCGTCCTGCCCGGGCTCAAATCTTTGGGGTCTTTTATTAAAGTGGTCATATGTATATTCCATCCTTCGCTTTTGAATTAAAACTCATCCAGTACCTTGTCTCCGGATTCTTCAGTCCTTACCCTTATTGCTTCCATCACTGGTGTTACCCAGATTACGCCGTCTCCTGATTTTCCTGTTTGATTGGTTTCAATAATGGTATCAACTGTCTGGGGAACCAGCTTGTCTGGAACCACTACAAAGATTGCTCTTTTGGGAATCAGGCGTCCGGACTGCCCCAGCTGGGCAATGGCTTCTTCATAACCCTGCTCAGCACCTTTCAGGAGGCTCATATCCACAAGGCCTTTTCCTCTTCCAAGAGCCTCAAAAGCAGTCATGGAGGAGATACCAGCATCGATCAAGGCACGTTTGGTCTTGTTGATCATGTTGATGCGGATGACAGCCATTACCTCTTTCATGCGGGCACCTCCTTTGCTTCTTCCTCTCCGGTTTCAACTACACCAGAGCTGATGGTGTATACTTCTTCAACCGGGCTGACAAAAATTTTACCATCTCCGAATGCACCTTCATCTCCTGTTTTTGCTGTTTCCATAACCGTCTTGATTACAAAATCCTTGTCTTTTTCATCCACAACGGTTATGAGCATTTCCTTGGGGAGTTCGTCATAGGTGATTTCACCGATTTTAATCCCTCTTTGTTTTCCGCGGCCGGCAACACTCATTCGTGTTACTGCGGGAAAGCCAGCTTCCATGAGGGCAGCCATGATGAGATTGGTTTTTTCCGGTCTAATTATGGATCTGATCATTATTTTCATGAGTATAATTTCCTTTTATGTTATGCGTTAAGCAGCAATCCCGTGTTCAATCAACAGCGCTTCAAGTTCTTCTATTGAAATGGGAGTTGGTACAACAAACATTTGATTTTCATCTATCTTCTTTGCCAGAGTGCGATATTCATCAGCCTGGGGATGCTCAGGTGCAAAGTCGATAACTGTTTTCCGGTTGATTTCCGCCTGCTGAACCATGTTTTCTCTTGGGATAAAGTGGATCATCTGGGTGCCCAGTTTTTCGGCCAGTACTTCGATCATCTCTCTTTCATTGTCGACATTTCTTGAGTTGCAGATCAGACCGCCAAGTCTAACACCTCCGGCTTCGGCAAATTTTACAATACCTTTGCAGATGTTATTGGCTGCATACATGGCCATCATTTCACCGGAAACAACAATATATATTTCCTGAGCCTTTCCTTCCCTGATAGGCATTGCAAAACCACCACAGACAACATCGCCCAGAACATCATAAAAAGCATAGTCCAGGTTTTCATCTTCTGCATAGGCACCCAGCTGTTCGAGAAGATTAATAGAAGTGATAATTCCACGGCCGGCACAACCGACGCCGGGTTCCGGTCCACCAGATTCTGTACAAAGGGTTCCGCCGTAGCCAACTTTTCTGACATCTTCCAGAAGTACGTCTTCTCCTTCTTCTCTTAATGTGTCCAAAACTGTTCTCTGGGCAAGACCATTTAAAAGGAGCCGTGTGGAGTCCGCTTTGGGGTCACATCCCACAACCATGATTTTTTTACCTGCTTCTACGAGTCCCGCAACAGTATTCTGAGTGGTTGTTGATTTGCCGATTCCGCCTTTTCCGTAGATTGCTATTTTTCTCATTGTAATTTCCTTTTTTCTTAAGTTGGTTAAATGACATTTTACTTCTGTCCTTTGGAAATCTTAGTTTGCAATGACCATTCCAAATTTGAACAAAAATGAGTAAAATATTCTAACCTTCTGAAATATAAAGAGATAAAGAGTAAAATAATTTTTAAATAAAAAAAACTACGTGCAGGATATTTTGATAGAAAATTAATTAATCCAATATTGTAATTAAATAGTTTCAAATATGTGTTTTTTTGAAGGGAGAGTGTCACTTTTGCGATACCTTATTTTATATATAGGCGCATTGTGAATAAATAGAGATGATTTTTGGGAAGGGTGCTAAATTATTTTGGTCAGGCATACCAATTGTGTAGAATTCCATTGTTGCCTTTTGTAAAAGTCCAAAGCCTTTGTATTCTCACGATCTGCAAGGAGCTGCAGGTTTTTAATGCCTCTTTTTTCTGCCCATTGAACTATGTTCTCAAGCAGTGCCGGACCAATACCCTTGCCCCTGTGATTTTCATCCACAACCAGGTCTTCAAGCACGGCTGTAATCTCTCCTTTTGCTGTAGATATACGGGTTTGAGCAGTGCACATGCCCACAATGGTATTGTGAATCAGAGCCACTTTAACGGTATTGTGTTTTCCGCACCCATCCAGCATCAGGAAAAGTCCTTTTTTGTGCTTTCCCGGGTTGAAATCAAAGTCCTTTTCAATGGCAAACAACTGCTCCAGCAGTCCGACGAGATGGTCAACGTCCAGCATATTGGCCTGCCTGATTACAATAGAGGGCGTTTCCATTTTAAATTTCTCCTTTTTTGTAGATTTTAAAGTTTTAATATATCTGACAGTAAACTTGCAAACTGTATACCAAAAACTTTTACGGGAAATTTCTACATATGAGGCATTTAAAGAAATACGAATGAGCAAAAAATACACTGGCTCAAAAGGGTTTAAAAGAAACCACTATGCTCTGGGCAATGATGGGAAAAGAATATATGAACTTTACAGGGTTGGAAAAAAAATCTAAACCAACTATTCTTCGTGAATCTAAGTACCTTGATCTTCCAACTCATCAACCAATTCATCAAAACTGGATTGAATCGTTTCAGCCTCCTCCTTTGCAGCCTCCCCAATTTCGGTGAGAGTAACATCCGGGTTAAGAGATACTGTAAGCGGGCTTGGCGGCATTACTACAAAATCACCTGTTTCTTCAGCCAAAGAATCAGGTCGTTTGGTTTTACGCCACAAAGAAAACAAAAAGATTGAAGCCAGCATGATTGCAATACTACCGTAAAAAGCATTTGATCCGAAGACATCCATTGCTGCCGCAGTTAGTGGAGAGCCTATTGTGGCACCTATAGAACTTAATAACACTAAAGAACTGCTGGCAGCGACCATCTGGGTTGGATTGAGGTAATCATTGATATGTACTCCGCAAAGAGAATATAGAGGGAGAGAAAGCCCTCCAACACAGGCTATTGCAAAAAAGAAAATCGTATCATCAACAGAGAGATTGAAGGCGAAGATCGAAATTCCAGCCCCTGTAATGCAGCTTAAAATGATCACTTTTCTCCGGCCAAATTTATCTGATAACCAGCCAAGGGGGTATTGAAATAGAAAACCACCCAAAATGATCACCGTCATAAAAAAGGAAACATCTTTGACCGACATACCCGTATCAGTAGCGAAAACAGGTCCCATCGCATAAATTGCTCCAATTGCCATACCACTGACAGTCATGCCCATTACACCGAGAGGAGATACTCTGTATAATTGGATGATATTCACTTTTTCCATCACCTCAAATTGCGGAGCACGAGATACTGATACCAGAATGGGAATTACCGCTAAGCTTATTAGGAGTGATGCCAGCAGAAACAATTCAAAACCTGAAGGTGGCGAAAGATTGAGCATCATTTGGCCACCGGCCATACCTCCAAAAGATATCAACATATACAAGCTGAACAGCTTACCACGGGTCTGGTTCGTTGCTGATTCGTTCAGCCAACTTTCCGCAACAATATAGAGACCAGCATAAGAAAAACCGGTAATTAGCCTCATAAGCCACCAGATGAATGGATCTATAAATATAGCCTGCAAGAGAATGGACGTTGATGCAAGGGATGCAAGAGCTCCAAAAATGCGAATATGTCCAACTCTGTTGACCAATAAAGGGGTTATATGGCAGCCGAGGATCAAACCAAGGAAGTACCCTGACATCATAAATCCAGTTATTGTCGTGCTAAAATTTTCTAAAGAAGCACGAACACCAAGTAGAGATGTTTGCAGACCGTTCCCCAGCATAATCAACGCCATACCCAGCAATAGCGCCCAGCTGTTAGAAATTATTCTGATCACGCTTCAGTGTCTCTTATAAAATTTGTCAGGGGTATTGGAAAGTAGATTATTCAATATATTTTCGCATATAATTGTCACTAATCATACTTCCTTCTTTTTTAGTCAATTCTGGATATTAAATTGAAAGACGGTACTATATAGAACAAAAGAAATATGATTACAAGAAAAAAAAGGCTTTAAAAAATTCAAATTTTCATTAAAAAAGAGTCAACTATTTGGCTATGTGACTGCACTTAGATCTCTACTATTTTTAAACCGTAAAATTTTTCAATTTTCCTTGCTGTAGTGCGGTGTCGCAGGTGGCAATTGTTGTGAAAAAAATCTTTTTATTACAATAGGTTAAAAAATATTTTCAAAGCCCTATTGACAATGGGTATCCCATCGCTACTTTGGGCGAAAAAGCGGTGCCTTACTTTTAAAAAAGGAGCCAAATCGTCATGTTGCGAGAAAACTTTAAAAAGGCAAAACACAAAAGTCCAAAATTTAAAAAAAAGTATGTTGATGACTTAAGTTGGGAGGAAAAACAGGAAGAAAAAAAACTCCATAGAGGATTAAAGAAAAACAGGCGAAGGAATCACATTTAGTTTTATATTAAAAAGTAAAGGAGAACACGCAATGTCCTATGATTTCTGTTTAGGTTGTGGGGTATTGTTAAACCCACATGTTTACAAATGTCCCATATGTGATTTTGATAACAGTTTCGGTGAATACGAAGATGATGTAATTGGGGAGGACTTTTTAACAGATCTTCGCGATGATTTTGACTTTGGTGAAGATCTTACTTAAGTGATGCTCTTCAATAAGTCTGAATCAAATGTCAAACAACAGAGTTGATGAAAAGAATTTGAATTTGAAGCGAATTAAAAGAGGGCTTGAAAATGAATGAGGAACAATTGAAATACTTCAAGGATATACTCGCCGATCAGTTAGAAACGAGTGAATTTTTATAATTGACCCAATTGGATTGTTATTATGATTTGATGTTGATACATTAGATAAAAATCTATGAATATCTATGAATAGAACCGTCAGCAAGATTTACAATAGGAGAAATATGGCGAAAACCTCGAAAGCGCCTTTACCCGTTATTGGATGGAGGGAGTGGATATCCCTCCCAGACTTAGGAGTTAAATCAATCAAAGTAAAGGTGGATACAGGTGCGCGCTCATCCTCTCTGCACGCAATAAGGCAGAGAGTATTTGAGCGTGATGGAGAAAAATGGGTACGGTTTCTAATAAACCCTTTACAGGATACAACAGATAATAAAGCAAAAGCCGAAGCAAAGATCATCGACTTCAGATCTGTTCGAAGTTCGAGTGGTGTGGCAGAGAGGAGGCCAGTCATTGAAACTCGTATCAAACTATTGAATCGAGTCTGGCCCATTGAACTTACACTGTCTAACCGCGATGCCATGGGTTTTCGAATGCTCTTAGGCCGACAAGCCTTTCGTAAAAAATTCTACGTTGACGCTGGCCGGTCGTATTATGGGAGCAAACCCAAAAAGGAAAAATTGAAAAAATAAAAACCTATATGGAATTAAATAGACATCAAAGGATAATAAGATGAAACTTGCCATTCTTTCACGGAATTTGAAATGTTACAGCACGCGGCGCTTAAGGGAAGCAGCTGAGCAGCGTGGTCACAATGTTAAAGTTCTCAACACGCTTAAATTTGCTATTGACCTTGAACAGGGTAATCCGGACTTATATTTTAGACAAAATCAGCTTTCAAGTTATGATGCTGTCCTTCCACGGATAGGAGCATCCATTACCTATTTTGGTACCGCTGTTGTCAGGCAGTTTGAGCAGATGGATATATTTTGCGCCAATACATCAGCAAGTATTGCAAGGTCACGAGATAAACTCCGTAGCCTTCAAATCCTTAGTCGGCACCATATTGGCATTCCAAAGACTACCTTTGTACGTGATAAAAAGGATGTCCTTCCGGCTATAGAAAGGGTTGGAGGTGCTCCTGTAATAATAAAACTCATAGAAGGGACTCAGGGTATTGGTGTCTTACTGGCAGAAACGGTGAACTCTGCCGCGGCAATCGTTGAACTGTTACAAAGCCAAAAGCAAAGTGTACTGATTCAAAAGTTTGTAGCTGAGAGTAAAGGTCGTGATATTCGTGCTTTTGTCGTCGGAGATCAGGTGGTTGGTGCCATGCGTCGTGTTGCGCAAGGACAAGAATTTCGGAGTAATATTCACAGGGGAGGTTATGCAGAACCGGTTGAGTTAGATGAATTCTATCGGGAGACTGCCGTTCGTGCGGCCCAGATCATGGGTCTTCGTGTGGCTGGTGTAGACTTGCTTGAGAGTAAAAAAGGTCCTCAGATTGTAGAAGTAAACTCTTCACCCGGTCTTGAAGGCATTGAATGCTGTACACAATTAGATATAGCAGGTGCCATTATTGATTATATCAGTGCTCAGGTTAATTTCCCAGAGATAGATCTGCGCCAGCGCCTGACGGTCAGTCGCGGATATGGTGTAGCTGAAATATATATACCTGAAGGCTCTGATTATATTGGGAAGACGATCCGTGCCTCAGGGCTGAGAGAAAAGGACATTTCCGTATTGACCCTCTATCGCGATGCCAAAGTGATTCCAAATCCAAAGTCTCAAAGAGAACTCAAAGCAGAGGACAGACTACTGTGCTTTGGCAAATTGGAGTCTATGAAGGAGCTTATTCCCGCTAAAATCCGAAAGAAAAGGAAGGCAAAAGTTAAGGTTTTGCCTGATTTGCCAGTTGCAGAGGAGGTGATGAACCGTGAGGATGATTATGAAGTAATCTCTACCCAGGAAGAAGATTAACATTATGAAAAAAGACAAAAAGGGTTAAGATGCAGGCTGCAATTACGATTTCAGATACCACTGTAAAGCCAGGGACTCGGTCTACCATCCATATTCCAGTACCCAAACTATATACCCATACTAAAATGACCATGCCCGTTCATGTGATCCACGGTAAAAAATCTGGGCCAACCTTGTTTATTTCAGGCGTTGTACACGGGGATGAAATTATTGGTATTGAAATCATCCGTCGTTTACTTGGTTTAAAAAAGCTTGCTCGGTTAAAAGGCACTTTAATCGCTGTTCCAGTTGTTAATGTTTATGCCTTTATACAAAATTCCCGTTACTCTCCTGACCGCAGGGATCTGAATCGTTTTTTCCCAGGTTCTGAAAATGGTTCTTTGACTTCCCGGCTTGCATACACCTTTATGAAGGAGATTGTTCAGCGCTGTGATTTCGGTATTGACCTTCATGCAGGTTCCAATCACAGGGCAAACCTGCCCCAGATAAGGGTTGATTTTGATGATGAGCAGGCCATGGATCTGGCAAGGGCATTTCAAGTGCCGGCAATCATAAATGCAAAAATAAGGGAGGGATCTTTGCGTCAGGCCGCTTTTGACAAGAAGGTGAGCACTGTACTTTATGAAGCAGGAGAGGCGCTTCGATTTGACGAGGTGGCTATCAAGGCGGGTGTCCGTGGAATTCTATATGCCATGGCGGTAATCGGTATGCTGCCACAGCCTGCCAAGAAAAAGAAAACAATAGAAACTCTTGTTGTCGAAGATTCTTACTGGGTTAGAGCCCCTGCCAGTGGCATCCTGCATATGGAAAAACCCCTTGGCAGCCGGATCAACAAAAATACACGAATAGGTTTTATTGCAGACCCTTTTGGCGGAAAGGAAATTGAAGTTGTATCTGCCGTCTCTGGAATGGTTATTGGGCGTCTAAACCTACCGCTTGTTCACCAAGGAGATGCTATTATTCACATCGCTTCGGTGGAAAAGTTGAAACTGATCACACCCGTTATAAGCGACTTCAGAGAAGAACTGGAATAGTATCTTTTGAAAAACCAGAATTCCGACAATATTTAGACCTTTGGGGAAAAATCGCTGAGACTTTTATCTGAATTGCCCGGGAAAGGCCTTGCTGTGGACACGTGTAGTTGATATATCTGAATCAAAGGAAACAAAATTTTGAAAATTAAAAAAAAACCCATAGAAAAAGACAAAATTCGTTTTTACTATTATATAGGTTCTATTTCTTCAATTCTTATTCTTGTGATACTTTTTTCTATTTATGTAGCTGGTTTTTTTTGTCGCAAGTTTTACCCCGCCTGATCCCGCCCCCTATTTTTTAAAATAATACCCCGCCGGCCCTTCTTACCGGCCGATTATAGATCTGAGGAGGGCCAGGTCTATGAAGAAAAGAACCCGACGACGCAGGTGCAAAAACTACCTATCCTAGTGGTTCCATTCTGCTAAAGAATCATGATTAAAAATCAAATAAATGAGGTTAACTATGTCGGTAGCTCATTACACTAAAGTGGTTTAAGGGGCAGATTCGTGAGATAACTTGATTTTTTATGCGGGTTTTATTCTCTACAATTAACTTGACTTTTAAAAGTAAACAATGTTTATTGAAAAACCCAAATGATTAGCGTCCACCTGATGTATTAATATCGGTGGTGTAACTATATATAATTTAAGGGAAAAGGATTGATCTGGCATGAGCGGAAAAAAACCTGAATATCTGAATGTTGGAGAATGTGTTGATCATATTGTCGATGTTTTTGGAAATGATATAAAGATAGGGATGCCCCTGGGGCTGGGAAAACCAACAGCACTCATTAACGCCCTTTATCAAAGGGTAAAACAAAATCCCCAGATGAATCTGACGATTTACACAGCGCTCTCGCTTGAAAGGCCGATACCTGCCTCTGATCTTGAAAAAAGGCTGATGGGTCCGTTTCTGGACAGAAGCTTTGAAGGTGTTCCGGATCTTGATTACATGCTGGATATGCGTACAGAAGGAATCCCTGCTAACGTTCGAATTCATGAACTTTATACTAAAGCCGGCGCTTATAAAAATGACCCTCAAATGCAGCAGGATTATATGAGTACCAACTATACTCATACGGTTCGTGATGTTGGAATAAACGATAACAGGATCTTTGCCCAGATGGTGGCAAAAAAAGAAGAGGCAGGTAATATAAAATACAGCACCAGCTGCAACGCAGATACTGCCCTTGAAAGCATCCGAGAGTTTGAATGCTTAAAAAAAGAAGGCAAACAGGTGCTCACCATAGGAATGGTCAATACCAGTCTTCCCTTTATGTATGGAGATGCTGAAGTTGAGCCGGATACATATGATATAATTATTGATGATCCTTCCTGTTATCACCCCTTGTTCATAGCTCCCCGGCAGCCTGTCAGTGTTCAGGATTTCATGATCGGTGTTCACGCTTCCACACTGATCAAAGACAGTGGAACCCTTCAGATCGGTATCGGCGCATTGGGGGATTCTGTTGCATATGGTCTGCATTTGAGACAGAACGAGAATGAATCCTATAATAATCTGATCCAGGAAAGCGGTATTGGGGAAAAATACGAATCCCTTATTCATGAAACCGGCGGAAGGGACGTTTTTGAAGACGGTCTTTATGGGTCCACAGAAATGCTGGTGGATGGATTTTATCAATTATATAAGAGCGGTGTGATTAAACGGAAAGTTTACCACCATATTGGTGTCCAGAAATTGATCAATGACGGGAAACTGCTGGAAAAGATACCGTCTGATATCCTCACGCTTATGATAGAGGATGAAACCCTCCATCCCTACCTCACTCAAAATGATTTTAAAGCCCTTCAGCATGTCGGGGTGCTAAAAGAAACACTCAGGTATGAAAATGGTGCAATTGTTGATGGAGAAAATCGCTACTCAGCTCTTCTGGCAGATGAAGAGAACATGGCTGCACTCAGCAGTAACTGCCTGGGAAAATCTTTGAAAAATGGTGTCATTCTGACAGGCGGCTTTTTTATCGGGCCCCAGGATTTTTATGACGGATTGAAAGATATGCCGGATGAAGAGCGTCGAAAGTTTGAGATGACAGGTGTGGATGTCGCCAATCAACTATACGGCAATGAGGTGCTGCGTTCTCTTCAGCGCAAAAACGGACGTTTCTGCAACACCGGCATGAAAGCGACACTGCTGGGGGCAATCTGCTCAGATGGTCTGGAAGACGGGACTGTTGTCAGCGGTGTGGGCGGACAGTACAATTTCGTATCCATGGCCCATGCCCTCAAAGACGGCCGGTGTGTCATGATGATTAAAAGCACCCGGGCCGAAGGGCCTGACGTAATTTCCAATATCGTTTACAACTATGGTCATACAACAATTCCACGGCACCTTAAAGATATTGTAGTAACAGAATATGGCATCGCTGATATCCGTGGTAAATGTGACCAGGATGTAATTAAGGAAATGCTCAATATTACTGATTCAAGGTTTCAGGAAGAGCTTCTGGCCCAGGCTAAAAAGAATGGAAAACTTCCGGAAGAATACCAGATACCGGAAGAATTCAGGCAGAATACACCTGAAAAACTGACAGAGCTGCTTTCAAGATATAAAGCACTGGGGCTTTTCCCTGATTTTCCTTTTGGTACGACACTTACCGGCGAAGAGCTTTTCATTGCCTTTGCGTTGAAGACACTGAAAGCCAAATCTTTATCTCCGGAGGCTGAAAAATTTCCGACAATGATGGAAGAGTTGCCAAAACAAGTGCCGCATGACCTTAAACCTCTTTTTAAGCGAATGGGACTGCTGAATCCTTCAACAGAGGAAGAAGAGTTCTACCACCAGATGTTACTCCTGGCGTTCCACCTGGCCGGGTTCTGTTGATCAGGTATCCGGCTCTGTTTTAAATAGAGTTGATCCTGAAAATGATATGGTGTATAAACAACCATTTGTGCAAAATTTTGATGCTAATGCTTAAAAAATGAGGGCCTTGATCGGCCTGGAAGGGAAAATAAACGCATGGGCAGAATGGTTGATATAGCAACAACTCGGATTGGTGTCATTGGTGGAGGTAGTTGGGGAACAGCACTTGCCCAACTACTTGCAGACAAAGGATTTGTGCTGGATTTGTGGGTATTTGAACAGGAAGTCAAAGAACAGATTGAAAATGAACGGGAGAACAAAATATTTCTTTCAGGTATCAAATTATCGGAAAATATAATTCCCTCCAATGATCTTGAAAAAGTAGTCAAAGATAAAGATTTAATTCTCAGTGTTGTTCCTTCTCATTTTACCCGTGAAATTGCCGGACGGATGAAAGAATTTATAAGCCCGGAAACCGTCGTGGTAACAGCATCCAAGGGAATTGAAAATAAAACCCACATGACCATGACCCAGATTCTTGAAGAAAAAATAGACACGCTTGCTAAAGATAAGTTTGCGGTCCTTTCCGGACCAAGTTTTGCCAGGGAAGTTGCCAGGCAGGTTCCTACTGTAGTGGCGGCAGCATCCATCAGCCGGGAAACCGCAGACTATGTTCAGGAAATATTCTCCTGCCCTACTTTCAGGGTTTATGTGAATGATGATCCGGTAGGAACCCAGATCGGCGGGGCAATGAAAAATGTACTGGCCATTGCCGCAGGAATTTGTGACGGGATGAATATGGGCTTAAATCCCCGGGCAGCCCTGATCACCCGTGGACTGACCGAAATGAACCGACTTGGCACTAAACTCGGGGCAGATCCTCTGACGCTTTCCGGCCTTGCCGGGGTAGGGGATTTATTGTTGACCTGTACCGGTGCACTAAGCCGTAACTATACCGTGGGAAAACAGATCGGCGAAGGTAAGAAGTTGGATGATATAATTTCTGAAATGCGCATGGTAGCAGAGGGCGTCAAGACCACCCGCTCTGTGTATAATCTATCCAGAAAACTTGGGGTAGATCTTCCAATCTGTAATGAAGTATATTCTGTTCTTTTTGAAAACCGTCCGGTTGACCAGACAGTCGAGCGATTGATGAACCGCTCCTTAAAACACGAGCTTGACGGCGTTCTGCCCGAATAAAAATTTTCAGGCAGCTTTCCCACCCCCTGTGAAAGCTGCCTGAAATTGCGATTTAATAATCACAGATGGACTGGTCTACACTTTTGGGAACCCCTTCATAGGGTGTCCATTTGCTGCTGTTAAAAGAATCTTTGCCCCTCATGTTCTTCAAAATTTCAATGCTGGTTTTATAGCCTTTGTGCATCCTGCACATATCCATGGCCATGCCGCAGATTAACGCTACTGCCTGGATCAGTGTGATGTCAGTGAATGAGAATTCCCATGGATCTTTTGTGTACACGCGAAGTGCACCGAGAATTTTGTTGTGGCTGATAATGGGAACTCCCAGAAGGGATGAAATGCCTTCTGCTTTAGCCGCATCCGGGTATTCAATCCTCGGATCGTCCATGACATCATAGATGGCAATCGGAACAGCATCCTTTGCTTCTTTGATGGTCTGCATAAAATGAATCGGCCCTTTTTTCAGATACTCATCACTGAGTCCTGAAGATGCCACAAGCCCCAGTTCTCTCGTTTCCCTGTCTACTAAAAATACAGAGCACCCCTTTGTTTTAAAAGCTGTCTTAACGCTCTCTGCAGTGATCAGGGCGACTTCTTCCGGATCCTTGCACTGTGAAATTGCGGTGGTCAACCGGGTGACTGTGTCGTAATACATGGTGTGATTTTCCATAAATGACTCCTCTCCCTTTTTGGATTATAAACTCACATCTGTAAAATGAAGTTACAGATGCATGGTAACAATAAATCCAGAACTGAAAAGAAATTCAGCAAACAAACTGAGATGTTCAACCTGAGATGTACAGCCATAAAGAAGCGGCTAAGGGTGGTTCAATTTTTGAAAATTAGAGTGTGTGTAAGATTAAGTACAACTATATACCAATCCAATTCATCCGTCAAAGGCTTTTAATAATTCATTACATGCGTTTAGTATTCCCCCTTTGTGGGAACGGATATATTCACAGGCCTTTTTTTTGCGAAGGCCCTGCCCATTAAAATCCTGGCGTTTAAGTGCCAAAGTAATGAATTGGGCCACTGATTCCCAATTCTTTTTTTTATTTATAATGCCGTTTTTAAAAATTTTATCTCCAACCCAGGCAAAATCATCATAATAGGGTCCGGTTACTGTCAGTGCCCCGTTAGTGGCCGGTTCGATAAAATTTTGTCCGCCAAGCGATTCAAGGCTGCCCCCTACAAACACAACCCGGGCAAAAGCATAGGTATCTTTGAGTTCTCCAAAAGTATCCCAGAGAATGACAATTGGGTTTTGGGGTTGGGCATGCAGTTCTGATCTTAAGCAATACTCAATTTTCTGCCTTTTCAATTTTTTTTTCCATGCTTTAATCCGATGCATGTGGCGGGGGAAAACAGCCACAATCTGGTTCGGGTAAGCGCTTAAGATATAGGATAGAATACAAAGGGTCTTTTTTTCTTCCTGCTTTCTGACAGAGGCTAAAAGTGTTACCGGCAGATGGTCGGGCAGAATCTGCTTGATCTTCTCCCTGGTGGCAGAGTCTTGTTCATCGCCCCCCATGGATTCAAATTTAATGTTGGGCATTGTCTGAACGGTTGAATTTTTGAAAATTTTTTTATAGCGGTCTGCGTCCTGGAAGGATGTGGCAAGGATTTTGTCTGGTGCCAGGTGCTTCCATAAAAATTTGGTTTTTGAATACAAGGGGAAACTTTTTAAAGACAGCCTGGCATTAAAAATATAAATTTGAACCCTGTTTTGTTTCAGGTGCCAGAGGAGTGCCGGCCAGATTTCTGTCTCTAAAAGCACCATGACTTTTGGGTTGATCTTTTTTACACAACTTTCCATTACCTCCGGCATATCAAAGGGAAACCATTCAATGCTCAGGTTGATATTGTTATGAACTCCGCTGCTTTCAAGGTGGGTGTTTAATATATCCAGACCCTGCTGTGTAATGCTGGTGACCAGCACATCCAGTTTTTTAGCCGGCACAAGGGCGTTAAGTATTTGAACAGCAAGGTAAGCTTCTCCAGCAGAAGCGGCTTGTATCCATATATCAGCCTTATTATGGTGCCTGGAGGAAATCCGTTTATCAAATCCGGGTTTCAGACGCTTGTTTTTCTTGAGAAAAGGGAGCATCAGCTTCCAGAGCATATTGTAAAGTTTAAAAAAATTGAGTATAAAGGCAGTCTTTATCATGGGGACATATTTCTCATGTTTTTTGAATATTGACAATACCTCTTGGAAATATAAATTAGGCATAATAAATTAAAGGCTATGGACAAAACAAACTCCAAGTTATCTAAAGAACGCCGAAGAAAGATTATCTCCCTGGTTTCCCAATACTGGAAAAGGATGGCGGTTGCAGCCGTTTGCATGATTGTTGTTGCCGGGGCAAACGGTGCTATGGCGCTCCTGGTCAAACCGGTGATGGATGATATATTTATTAACCGGAACCGGGATATGCTGCTTTTGATTCCAGGCCTTGCTGTTCTGGTTTTCTTTTTAAAGGGTGCAGGTACTTACGGCTCTGAATACCTCATGAACTATATTGGGGAGAAAATTATTCGTTTTTTCCGCGATTCCCTGTATGAAAAAATAACTGACCTCCCCATCTCGTTTATCCACAGGGAAAAAACAGGGGCTCTGATGTCCCGAATTACCAATGATGTAAATATTGTCAAAGGCATGGTGTCCACGGCTGTGATCAATGTGTTCAGGGATTTTTTCTCTGTGATTGCCTTTTTATTTGTTATCTTTTACCGGGACTGGAAACTGGCTTTAGGGGCTTTTATCGTTCTTCCCGTGGCCTTTTACCCTATTGTGCTTTTTGGCAGAAGGGTCAGAAAGTTTTCCACCGGTACACAGGTCACCATGGCGGATCTCAATTCATTTTTGCATGAGACTTTTTCCGGTGCCAAGATTATCAAAATTTTTAACCTGCAGGCATTTGAAAAGAGTCGCTTTAAAGAAAAAACCGGTGAACTGTTCCGTCTGGAAATGAAAAAAGTCATTGCAAAAGCACTCTCATCTCCGGTAATGGAATTTTTAGGCGGACTGGGTATTGCATTCATTATCTGGTTTGGAGGCCTCAGGGTCATCAACGGCACTTCCACGCCTGGCACATTCTTTTCGTTTCTCACTGCGGTAATGATGTTGTATAATCCGGTAAAAAAGCTTTCAAGGCTCAACAATACTATTCAAGAGGGGGTGGCATCTGCCACGAGAATTTTTGATGTACTTGAAGAAACCACGACCATACCTGAAACCCCCTCCCCCATAATACTTGAAAAAGGCCCGTTTGATGTGGAGTTTGATCGGGTTTCGTTTTCCTACAATGATCATGAGGCCCCGGCCCTGGATAATATAAATCTTAAAGTTGCTCCGGGAGAAGTCCTGGCACTCGTGGGCATGAGCGGGGGAGGTAAGACCAGTCTTGTCAATCTTATCCCGCGCCTGTATGATACAACATCCGGAAGTTTAAAGGTGGCAGGTATGGATGTAAAAGATCTGTCCATAAAATCCCTGAGGGACCATATTGCCATCGTGACCCAGGAACCAATATTGTTCAATGAATCGGTTAAAGATAACATCCGCTATGGGAAAATGGATGCCACAGATCTTGAAATAGAAAATGCAGCAAAGGCAGCATATGCCTATGACTTTATTAAGAGGTTCCCCAAAGGGTTTGATACGGTCATCGGTGAACTGGGATCACGCCTTTCCGGTGGTGAAAAACAGCGGATCTGCATTGCCCGTGCCCTGATAAAAGATGCGCCTATCCTGATTTTGGATGAGGCAACATCTGCCCTGGATTCGGAAGCCGAAAGGGTGGTTCAAAAGGCCCTTGAAAATCTCATGAAAGGCAGAACCTCTTTTGTCATTGCCCACAGGCTGTCAACAATTGACTATGCCTCCAGGATTATCTTATTGAAAAACGGGGCCATAAAAGAGCAGGGCACTCATGGAGAGTTGATGGTCAAAAAAGGCGAATATTTTAAGCTACAGGCCATGCAGTCTGCAAAGGGATCGAAAAGTGAGTAATTCTAAATAAGATGAATAATTCTAAATTAAAGGAGAAAATATAATGGCAGTTTCTGAAGAGTTATTGGAAATACTGGTGTGCCCCAAATGTAAGGGGGAAATCCAGTTGACCGAAAAAAAAGATGGCCTGGTTTGTGATGCATGCAAACTTCTATATGAGATCCGTGATGATATCCCCATCATGCTGATTGAAGAAGCAAAACCCCTTTAAAAGCCATGAGTACTCCTAAACAGCCGGAACCTGCCAAACTGGTAATTGGATGTATCATGAACAAAAAAGAGTGGGTTGAAAAAATTTATCCAATGCTGGAAGATGCTTTTGGTCCGGTGGACATGATCAGCAACTGGCTCAATTTTACCTATACCGACTATTATTATAAAGAGATGGGCTCTCCTTTGCACCGCAAGGTTTTTGTATTTAAAGACCTGATCGAGCAGGATGATCTGGCAAAGATAAAAGAAACAACCAATGAATTTGAAAAAGAGCTCTTAACAGACAACAGGCGTAATGTGAACTTTGACCCAGGCTACCTGGTATCATCACGTTTTATTCTGGCCACGGGTAAGGAGTATTCACACCGCATCTATATCGGAAGGAAGATATACGCAGATCTGACGTTAATGTATTCCAAGAAAAAAGGATTTCAGACCCTGGACTGGACATATCCGGACTATGCATCAGACATCATGATTCAGTTTCTGGCAAAGGTCCGGGATAAATACTTGCTGGATTTAAAGACTTATAAAGGAAACACTGATGATTAAAAGCATGACGGCGTTCTCGCAAGGGACACATACCCTTGATACAATCACTGCGGATATCACTATCCGGTCCTATAATTCCCGCCATCTTGACATGGTGTTTTACAGCCCTGAATCCTGTCAGATTTTTGAAGAAGATATTAAAAAGATAATTGCCAGAACCCATGGCAGGGGAAGGATTGAAATCCGGCTTCATATTCAGGATACAGATGGCGATCTTGAACAGTTTGAAGTGGATGATGCAAAAGCTGCTTCTTATTATCAGGCGTTGAGGAAAATAAAAGATGATCTCAACCTTATCGGTGATATCAGCCTTGATCATATCCTTTCCACACGAAATATTATCGTACCTGCAAAGGCTGAGCTGGATACGGATAAAATGTGGGATGCCATCCTCCCGGCCCTTGAAACAGCAAGTTTACAACTGGATTCAATGAGAAAAGAGGAGGGCACAAACCTTTATTCAGATCTTAGAGCAAGGATCGATTATATTGAGGATAATTTAAAGCAGGTGGAGACCGAGGCAGCTTCGATTCCACCTGTCTATAAGCAACGGCTCATGGATCGGATTGAGAGACTGACTAAAGATACGGATGTGATCGATCCGGTCCGGATCTCACAGGAGGCAGCTGTCCTGGCGGATAAAAGTGATGTGTCCGAGGAAATCACACGGCTGCACAGTCATATCAAGCAGTTCAGGGATATTCTGGATGCCCCGGAATCAGAAGGTAAAAAATTAAATTTTATGATTCAGGAATTTAACAGGGAATTCAACACCATTGGCTCAAAAGCCGGGAATGCAAATTTATCCCACCTGGTGGTGGATTTGAAATCAGAACTTGAGAAGATAAGGGAACAGGTGCAAAATATTGAGTAAGATTATCGATAAAAAAGGCAAACCCATGGAACAGCTTCTCTTGAATTTGGGTTTTGGCAACACGGTGGTAGCACAGAAAGTGGTGGCCATACTATCGCCCAATTCATCCCCCATGAAGCGGGTAAAAGATGAAGCAAAAGCAGAAAAAAGACTGGTAGATGCCACTCACGGGAGAAAAACACGTGCCATCATCATCACGGAAAGCAACCATGTTTTTCTTTCAGCTATCCAGGCAGAGACCGTCTCCCATCGGTATGAATCCCTATTGAACCAGGACGAGGGAAAATGATGCCTGAATCAAAGCAGGGAAAGCTTTTTATCGTTTCTGCTCCATCAGGGGCAGGAAAAACAACCTTGATTCGCGAGGTTTTAAACCGTTTTTCTTCTCTGTCCTACTCGATATCGCATACTACGAGAGCACCAAGGGAGAATGAGGCCCACGGGCAGGATTATTTTTTTATCACATCTGATGAATTTGAAGAGAAAATAAAACAGGATAACTGGCTGGAATGGGCAAAAGTTCACAACAACTATTACGGTACATCAAAATCTTT
The DNA here is from genome assembly GCA_033851995.1 of Desulfobacteraceae bacterium. Lineage (GTDB taxonomy): Bacteria > Desulfobacterota > Desulfobacteria > Desulfobacterales > Desulfobacteraceae > Desulfobacula. Next base: position 80,014 of record JAWSVI010000010.1, read on the forward strand.
TGTGGATGAAACCCTTAAAAAAGGCAACAGTTTGCTGTTGGATATTGATGTTCAGGGTGCAAAGCAGATAATGGATGCCGGGATAAAGGCCGTGAGTATATTTATTCTGCCACCGTCTTTTGATGTACTGGAAGATCGGCTGACGGGCAGGGGAACAGATTCTGAAGATGTTATTCAAACGCGCCTTAAAAATGCCAAAATTGAAATGGCCCAGAAAGATAGCTACCAGCACCAGGTGGTCAATGATGATCTTACCCAGGCTGTCAAAGAGATCTGCCTGATTTTTGAAAATGAACTGCCCAGATAATTGAGGCAGGCATAATTGAGACACAAATTATGAACGATACCTTATTTGGCTACCATTCCATATATGAAGCACTCAAGGCAGATAAAAGAAAATTTTACAGCCTGATGTTTTCAAAAAAAAGATCTCCCCACCGCACAGAAAAGATCGAAGCCATTGCAAAAAAGAGAAATATCAAGATCAAAATGGTGGACCCGAAATTTCTGGATAAATTGACTGAATATTCAAACCACCAGGGTATGGCAGCCGAAACTTCTGCCTTTCCTGTAAAAAAAGCCTCAGAAGTCGTTTATCGTATAAAAAATAAAAATAAACCAAGTTTTACCCTGATATTGGAGAACATAGAGGATCCGCACAACCTGGGCGCCTTGATCCGCACAGCCCAGTGTGCAGGGGTGAATCATATTTTGATCCCAAAAGACAGATCCTGTCAGCCATCCTCCACTGTATCCAGGAGTTCTGCCGGAGCCATGGAGCATGCGGATATCTATATGATCACCAACACTGCTTCAATTCTTCGTGACCTGAAAAAAAACAATGTGTGGGTATCGGGTCTTGATGCCAAAGGGGAAACCAGTATTTATGACAGCGACCTGACGGGTGATATCGCCCTTGTAGTTGGCGGAGAACACAAAGGTATCCGCCCGCTGGTTCAAAAAGAGTGCGATTTTCTTTTATCCATCCCCAATAAGGGCATGATCAATTCTCTAAACGCTTCAGTGGCAGGGGGGATCGCAATGTACGAGGCCCTGCGCCAGCGGATTTAAAGCCCATTGCCTGTAATAAACCAGATTTTGCTGGGCATTGAACAGCTTTTATACCCGCCCAAATGCGTAAATTGCGGGGCTTATCTGGAGATACCCCCATCCCAGGACTATAGTCTGGAAGCTTGTTTTTGTAACCAATGTGCGGCAGCAGGATTTTTCCCCATAAATAAACCATACTGCACCCAGTGCGGCCTACAATTGCCAAGGCCGATCCTGAAAAATAATAAAAATAGAGACAATCAGGCAACCTGTGAGAACCATGTCTGTGAGAGCTGTTTGAAAACACATTTAAAATTGGGTAAAGTCCGGGCATCCGGCCAATACCAGGGGATTTTAAAAGACGGGATTCACCTGTTTAAATACCAGTCAAAATTATCCCTGGCCAAAGCTTTTGAGCATATGATGTTTAAAACATTTGAACGCCATTTTGAAAAACAGGATATCAATATTATTATGCCGGTGCCCCTTCATAAAAAAAGGCTTATATCAAGGGGATTCAATCAGGCATTTATTCTTGTTCGAAATTTTAACAGGCACTATAAACAAAAATTCGGTCAGCCCCCTTCCTGGCAGATCGATGCCCGGGTCCTTGTCCGGAGTAAAAAAACAGCCCCTCAGACCGGCTTTGATATTACCCAGAGAAAAAATAATCTTAAAGGTGCATTCCGGGTAAAGAACAGAAAAGCTGTTGAAAACCAGCATATTCTTCTTGTAGATGATGTTTTTACCACTGGGGCTACATGCAACGAAGCTGCAAAAGAACTGCTCAAAAACGGGGCATCAAAAGTCGATGCGCTTGTGCTGGCCCGAACCTGAGGCCTTTGATTTCTAAAACAACAGGCGGACTTTATCTATCAATACTTTTCCCATGGTGTTTTTTGGTAGTGCATCGACAAAAATAATCTGTTTTGGACATTTCCAGGGGTGAAGATGCGCTTTACAGTGATCAAGCACCTTCCGGGCTGTAATCGCGTCAGCCTGTTTCAACACGACAGCTGCGACAACTTTTTCTCCCCATTTTTCATCTGCAATACCTGCAACACAGGAAGCTGTAACCATTTCCAATTGGTTGATAACTGACTCAACTTCTTTTGGTGAGATATTTTCTCCGCCGGAAATAATGATATTTTTAATGCGGTCTGTCAGGAAATAGTACCCATCGTCATCAACATATCCAAGGTCTCCGGTTCTAAACCATCCGTCTTTGAACGTTTTTTGGGTTTCTTCAGGTTTGCACCAGTATCCAGGAGTGATGGCAGGACCTTTTAGCCAGAATTCACCAGTCTGGCCAGGCTTAACATCTTTAAAAGTTTCAGGGTCAACGATCCTGGCGTCCAGATTTGGCAGGGGCAGTCCAATGGACCCTGGTTTTTTAACCCCGTCCAGAGGATTGGAAAAGTTCATCCCGGTTTCCGACATCCCTTCCCGCTCAACCGGTTCCTGTCCCCAAATTTTAGTAATTTTTTTAAAATCTTTTACCAGCAAGGGAGCTGATCCGGATGTGATCAGTCTCAAGTGGCTGAAATCAAAAAGTCTGTCCCCGATATGGGAGATAAGTATGTTGTACATTGCAGGCACTGCCATAAACGTGGTGCATTTATTGTTTTCTGATTTGTCGGATAATAAGTCTACAACACATTGAGCATTAAATGCATCCAGCATAAGGATTTTTGCTCCGGATGCCAGACCAGTGTGAAGTGCAAAACACAACCCGTGAATGTGAAAAAGCGGAAGAGAGTGGCACAGCGTATCGTTACTGGTAATATTCCAAGTTTCAATAATGTTTTTTGTGTCCTGGTAAAGATTTTCCTGGGTCAGAACAGCACCTTTGGGTTTACCGGTTGTACCGGATGTATAAATGATGACCCCTGGATCGCCAGGGCCGGAAGGATTTGCAGGTTCTTTTCTGTCATTGGAGCGGAAAAAGGATAATTGCTGGTAGGGTATTTCTAAATCAATACCGAGCAGATTTGCTTCAGGATTAATGTTTTGGATCAAATTGGTTTGTTCTGTTCCGGCTAAAATAAGGCTTGGTGAGGCATCCTCTATAAAATAAGATATTTCAGAGGCCTTAAAATCAGGGTTTAAAGGCACAGAAACAGCGCCGATTTTTTGCAGGGCCAGATGTGCTGCAACAAATATAACAGATTTTTCCAGTAGCAGGATAACCCGGTTGTTTTTTTCTACCCCTTTGCTTAAAAAAAAGTTGGCCAACTGGTTTGTTTCCTGCTTCAGTTGCTTATAAGTAAGCCGTGTTTCCAATACGCCTTTGCGATAAAATTGGATGGCGGTTTTATTGGCGAATTTATTACAGGCGGTTTTAATCAGGGAAGTGAAAGTATCAGTCGGCATTGTTTTGTCTCTTGCAGTTCGACCACAGCCATTTGGCAATTTCGGCTCTTTTTCATATGGAAACTGCAGCGGGTCAAAATGACCCGCTGCGTTATTTTTGTGCAGATAAAAAGTTAGACTTTTTCGATCAGAACGCCAACGCCATTTCCAAATCCGCCGCAAAGGGTTGCAATGCCGTATTTTTCATCAGGAAAATCTGTTTTCATGACATTCACAAGCGTTACGATGATGCGTGCTCCAGATTCTCCAAGGGGATGACCCAGTGCCAGGGCACCGCCCCAGGTGTTGACTTTATCAAACGGAGCATTGTCATTGTCGATTCCGGTTTCGCGAATACATGCAAGGGCCTGAGAACCAAATGCTTCATTAATTTCATACGTGCCGATATCCGCAGGAGTCAGGCCTGTTTTTTCAAAAATTTTCTTGATGGCCAGTTCAGGTCCCATACCCATGATTGTAGGATCGTTACCCACCTGTGCACCGAAACTGTATTTGTATGTATAAGAAAGGCCTAATTCATCGGCTTTTTCTCGGCTTGCAAGGATGAGCCCTGCTGCGCCTGCTGTCAGAGGGGAGGAAGTGGCTGCAGTTACTTTGCCGTCTTCTTTGAATGGTGTTTTCATGGTGGCCATATGTTCCGGATCAAGGGATTCTCTTATCCACTGATCTTTATCAACGAGGAACTCTTTGTCACCGTCTTTACCCATGATAGGGACAATTTCATTCTTAAACTTGCCTGCCTGAGTAGCGGCAAAGGCATTTTTATGAGAATGGATGGCCATGTTTTCCATATCTTCCCTGGAAACATTATACATTTCAGCTACTTTCTCAGCAGTGCTTCCCATGGGGATTTCAAATGGATTGTATCTTTTCCAAAGCTCTTCCGGAATGTCCATATTGGCACCCATGGGCACTTTTTCCATATCTTCAACACCGGCGGCAATTGCAAGGTCTATTTCACCAACCATAACGGCTCTGGCAGCATCCAGGAAAGCGATCATACCTGAAGGGCACTGGTTTGATACTGTCTGGGAAGGTACAGTTTCCGGAAGACCGTTTGCCAGCCAGGCAACGCGTCCAATATCATTTTGCATGCCTGACGGATTGGCTGTGCCGACCATGACCACATCAATATCTTCAGGTTTTATCTTGGGATTTCTTTCGAAAAGTGCGTTATAAACAGCACTGATGGTCTGATGGGGTTTTACTTCTTTGAACCAGCCTTTTTCTGCATGGGCTCTTGCGTTTGCTGTCCGAACACCGTCAATGATTACACATTCTTTCATTTCCATTTTAATTGTCTCCAATTGAATTAAACATTTAAAAAATAAATTTCAGGCCTCTTGTTTAAAATTGGCCTTTTGAGAAATTTTAAAAAAATATACAACTATATTAAATCCAGATTTAGATACAAATATTGTACCAAAACCAAAAGTCACTATTTCCAATGGGTTACGAAAATATGTTTTTTGATGTTTTGTTGGATTTCTGAAATACCGACTTGAAAATCGATATTTCAACAAAATTGCAATAGTTTTAATTCACCTGTTGTTGTAAGATTGTTTTTTACATTAATACCTTGTTTAAAATTGACTTTAGTATTAATCCTAAGCAAACAATTTGTAAATATTTACTTCAATAAATGTACAAAAATAAAAGAAAAAGAATTGTAAATCGCAGGTGCTTGTTAAATGACAATGATCGGCGTTTAGAGCAATAAAAGCAGGAAATATCATCATGAAGGTGCGCTTAAATAAAAAGATCGGGTTTAGGGAAAATCTTGACCACTGGAGGCCGGTCCCACGATTAGATCCCCAGTTTGAGATTGAGATGACCACACGCAGTTCGGATTTTGATTTGATGGGGCACGTAAACAATGCCTCCTATTTCGATTTTGTGGAAACGGCCCTGTCAGCAGTTTTAAAAACAGGGGCAAAGATAAGAAATATAAAAATTTGTTATGCCAGGGAGATGAATCAGTCCGTATCCCGATTCAAATCTGCCCTGTCCGAAGATGCCGGTATATATAAATTTAAGATATTTGATGAGAATACCGTGTTTGCCTATGGAGAATTCGAAACAGAGTAACCCTTGCCCCGTGGATCAATCGGTGTCAATTTTTTTAAATTTAAAATTTTTTCAAAATAAGCAGCAGCGCCTATTACAAGGTCATCACGCCGGGGCGGCCCAACGATCTGAAGTCCAATTGGCAAACCTGAGCTGCTGAAGCCGCAGGGGATGGATGCGCAGGGGCATGCTGTAACTGTAATTGCATATGTGATGGCCAGCCAGTCAATATAGGTGTCAAAAGCTTTTCCTTCCAGTTTGTCCAGATACCGGATTGAAACATCAAATGGCAGTGCAGCAGATGTGGGGCAGATCAGCATCTCATAGGTTTCAAAGAATTTGATAATTGATTGATAAATTTGTGACCGCATCCGCTCTGCCTTCCCAATGTCATCCATGGAAAGGTTCACCCCTTTTTCTATGTTCCAGATAAGTTCGGGTTTGAGCAGGTTGCGATGAGTTTTCAATAAAGCCCCAAACCGCTGGGCAAGCATGGCGGCCCGCAAGGTATGAAAAACAGGCATGGCATTTTTCAAGTCAGGGCAGGCTTTTTCCACATGCAGATCGTCAGCCAGGATCTCAACGGTTTGTTTGAAAATGGCCGCCACCTCTTTTTCCACGGGTGTGATGCCGCTTAAATCAATGCTGAATGCAACCTTAGTCGGTTTTCGGCATTGCTTTGCAAGCTCAAAAAAGGAATACTCCGGTTTGGGAAGCGATAAAGGATCTCCTGGATGATATCCTGCCTGGGCATCCATCATCAGGGCAACATCTTTGACACACCTTCCCATGGGGCCCTCTACTGTCAATGGATTAAAAATAGTCGGGCCTGGGCCGGATGCGATACGTCCCGGGCTGGGCCTGAATCCCACAACAGAACAAAAAGAAGCAGGGGTTCTCAAGCTGCCGGCCAGATCATTCCCTGTTGCCAACCAGATTTCACCGGCCGCCAGGGCTGCCGCAGACCCGCCTGATGATCCGCCCGAGGTCATCGCTGTATTCCATGGGTTCAGGGTTGGACCGAACACCTCGTTGAACGTGTTACCCCCTGCACCGAATTCAGGCGTGTTGGTCTTGCCAAGAACAATTGCTCCGTTTTTTTCCAGGGTTTCAACCATGTAGTTTGAAAAAGACGGTTTGTAATCTTTAAATACAGGAGAACCATAGGTTGTTTTAACGCCTTTAACTTCTGTCAGATCCTTAACGAGAATAGGTAGGCCATATAAATAGCTGGACTGAAGATCGCTTTTGCTTATTGATTTCAGCTCTTTTACTTTTGTTTTGGCACGTTCCATACAAAGCGTGGGAACCGCATTAATCTGACCGTCAACTTCATGGATCCTTGCAACAGCCGTTTCGATCAGCTCCAGTGGAGAAATATCATTCTTTCTTAAAAGAGAGACCACTTCATACGCGGGCATCAGGAGGGTTTCTTTCATCCTAAGCAGACACGCCGGGCCGATAAAAAGTTTTCAGTGTTTCAACCCCTTCTTCCACCGCTTTGGCAGATAGTTCCAGCGCTTTTTTCTCTTCCGGTTCAAGATCCAGCTCTATTATTTTTTCGATTCCGTTTTTTCCCAGCAAAACCGGTACACCCAGAAAAATGTCATTGAACCCATATTCTCCCCTGAGATATGCAGATACCGGGATCACTCTTTTTTCATCTTTTACAATGGTTTCTACCATTTTAGCCACAGATGCACCCGGTGCATAAAAGGCTGAGCCATGTTTAAGCAGAGAGACGATTTCACCTCCCCCGGTACGGGTTCGGTTAATGAGGCGTTCAAGAGTTTTTTCACTTAAAAGTTCTGAAGCCGGTATGCCGTTGACCCGGGTGTACCTGGACAATGGAACCATGCTGTCCCCGTGGCCGCCCAGAACCATGGCCGTAACATCACCAGGCCATACTCCCAGTTCGTCTGCAATAAAATATCGAAAGCGGGTAGAGTCCAGAACACCAGCCATTCCAAAGACCTTTCTAAGAGCAAACCCTGATTCCTGCAAGGTAACCATGGCAATAATGTCCAGGGGATTGGATACCACGATTACAATGGCATTGGGTGCATACTCTGCGATAGCCTGTGATGCGGTTTTGGCAATATCCACATTGATTTTCATCAGGTCCATGCGGTCCATTCCCGGTTTTCTGGGGATGCCTGCAGTGATAACCACTACATCTGAGTCTTTAATATCTTTATAGTCATTTGTCCCTGAAATATGGACGCTGTATTTTCTCATGGGTGCGGCATGGAGATAATCAAGGGCCTTGGCCTGGGGAAGGCCTTCCACCACATCCACCATCACAATATCCGCCAGATTTTTTTCTGCGATATAATAGACAGCCGTTGCGCCCACATGCCCTGAGCCGATTATGGAAACTTTATGCATCAGTCTGCCTCCTTTATAGTTTTTTGAATCAGGTCAGCTGATTTTTTCAGCACGGATATTTCCTGTCCACTGAGTTTGGGTTCAAAGACCTTTGAAATTCCCTTTTTACCGATGACGCAGGGAAGTGATAGTGCGATATCATTAATGCCGAATTCACCCTTCAGGAGGTGGGATACCGAAAGCACTCTTCCTGTGTCCATGGTGATGGCCTCAGCCAGCTCGGCAATAACAGCCGACGGTCCGTAATAGGCACTGGCCCGCCCGGCAAGTTCAACAATGAGATTGCCTGCCTCCCGGGTCTGTTTGAACAGTTCTTCAACCTCTTCTTCTGAGAAAAAATTATCCAGTGAAATTCCGGATACACTACAGTAGTTTTTTACAGGGATCATGTCATCTGCATGACGCCCAATTACCTGGGCGGAAACATTTTCCATGGCAACTGACAGGGATTTTGAGATAAAAAACCGAAGACGGGTTGCATCAAGCACACCTCCAAGCCCCATGACCTGCACGGACGGAAGGCTTGATATCCTTGCAAATAGAGTGGTCAGCGAATCCATCGGTTCCGGTACAATAATTACTTTGGTGTCAGGATTGGTTATTTTTGAGGCATAATTTTTAATTATTTTTTTATTGGCCTCAAAGAGCTCCTCTCTTTTCATTCCAGGCGCTCTAAATGCGCCGGCTGTTAAAATAATGATGTCACATCCCAGAACATCTTCCTGCGTGTCTGTGCCTGATATCCGGGTGCGGTATCCACGAATGGGCGCTGCTTCCATCATATCAAGGGCTTTCCCCTTTGCCAGTCCTTCCTGAACATCATAGAGCATGACATCATCCACACCTTTTTCAGCCAGGAAGAAGGCGGTGTTTGCCCCGATATTTCCACTTCCAATAATACCGATCATGGAATACTCCTTTTACTGATTGTTTTTTAACATTACCCTGATCTGGAACTGTTTGTCTGTGAAATTCCAGCTTTGCAGAACTGATAATGAGAATATGAAATTTTAAGCCAAATGGCAGTTAAAAATCAAACGATTTTTTTAATAATCGGGCATGTCAACATAAAGGTTAAAAAAACTTTACACTATTTAAAAATATTGATATGAGCTTAGGCGAGATAATTTCGATACAGCATATCGGATGTCATTCTTAATTTTTATGTTCAACCGTTAGTTAACCAATAATGGATCCACCTATCCTATAGCGATTGGAACAGAAAAGCTGAACTCTAAAACTGAACGAGTATGGATTACTGATGCCAAAGCACCTGTTATATTTATTGTTCTTCATTGTGTCTGTTTTACTTAGTCGAGATGCAATCTGTGAAGAACTTTTTTCTCACAAAGAGATTCAAGTAAGTATTGATGATGGCTATAGCTGTCAGGCTGACGTTTCAGTTCGATTAGATGTGGATTCTGAAGAACAGATTCGAAAAAGCCGTATCGATATGCAGGCCTTATCAGATATGGTGAAAACCTATCTTTGGATAGATTGTGATAAAATTGAATCGATTTCATACTTTGGGTATATTAAAGGGAAAGAAAATATTGCTTATCAGGCCATCGCAAAAAAAGACGAGAGATGGTTTCTTAATGAACAAGAGGTAAAAAGCAAAACTCCGAAAGCACCTGAAGAGAAAAAACCCGCAACAACCAATCTACCTCCCCCCCGATTAAAGCCCGATGCACCTGGAAAAGTTAAGCAGCAACCCACCCAAAAAACTTTAGAAGAGGAATGCAGGAATGGATCTATAAGCGCTATGCTTGAATTGGCCAAAGGTCTGCTTGGATTATCCAGAGCCGCACCAAACGTTAAATTTCAGGAGGACGCTGAAAAAGGGAAAAAAATACTGGAAGAGCTTGCGTCACAGGGAAACCATGATGCCAAGCATCTTTTAGGAGAGGCCTACCAGTCAAATGCCAAACTTGAAGTAAACCTTAAGTTGTTAAATAAAATTACCAATACTCTTCCAAAGGAACCAGCAAATCAAAGGGGTCAGGTTGCAGCTCAATTAACTGTTGAAGCAGCATCAAAAGGATCCAAAGAAGCTATTTCAGCATTGAACCAGGCAGGGAAAGCCGGGTCTGATTTGGCGTATTATGCAATAGGTGTGATGTATCTTCTTGATGAACAAAAGGAAATGCCTGTTGATTCCGAATTCATCGAAAAAGAGCTGCAGCTCGAATTGGATAATCCGGGAAATGGCGGATTCGGCAATACAGATATAGGGCTTCGTTTTTTGATCCTTGCTGCAGAAAATGGCAACACAGATGCTCAATGTGTATTAGAAGATTTAGATGTCAAATTCAGTTCATCCGGGCAAACAGATGACAAGAATGAATCTGCTCACTCTGCAAATAATGGAGAGCCAAACCAGCAGGCACAAAATTCCACTGCATCTAAACAGTCCACAGCAGCCTCAAATTCAAGCACAACAACTGCAAGCAGTAATTCAGCTCAAAAAACGAGCAATACTTCAGGAACACAGGCTAATAGTGCGTCTCATACAGCAGCGACTTTAGCCAAATCAATACAGTCATTAAATGGTGCCACGCTCGACGAGATGGTAAACTCATCAAGAATGGCATCCGCTGCAAAACCCGCAGGTGCCAGCGCCAGTAAGAGTGTTACTCAACAACAAGGCGCATCCTCGTCACATTCGGGAACACAGTCCGGGGCATCCGGAAAGCAAAAAGGTGAATTTTATGGCAGCTCCCAGGATATACCAGCCAACACTAAACAAGGCGTTGAAAGTTCTACGGGGAAACAGAACACAGAAAACAAGCCAATTGAAATACTGGATTAACATGAGGCTGCAGGCATTTGGTCGCGCAGCCTGTTAAAAACATAAATATAGTTTGATCATAGGAATAAATAATGGCAGAACATCACAGTAAAGCGGCATATTTTGAGAAAGTGTCCAGCGTTAAGCGCTGGTTGATTTGGTTAACAATATTGCTGGTAGTAAGTGCTGTTGTAACTTTGGCATTTTTCAGCAGCCAAACCAATCCAGAGAATTCCGGTTTAATCAACAACGCCATGTACCTTGTTATTGGATCTCTCGGGTTGGGTTTGATTTTAAGAAGTTTTTTTGATGCCAGGCAGATACAGCAGCAGACGGATCTGGCATCAAGTCAAATCAGATTACTTGAAGAAGTAGATAATTTTGAAGATTTTTTAGAGCGTTCGCGTTCAAGTATATTCAGATCACATATCGAGAATTTATATATAATTTCTCAATCACATGGAGAGATCAGCCAGGATAACCTTATTGAACTTTTACACAGTCGTTTAATGGCAAGAAATAGAATTGTAGAGCTTTTTTCCAGTATATTAATCACGTTGGGCCTGATAGGGACGATTCTCGGATTAATTATAATGATGGAGAGCCTTACGGCTGTAATGTTAAATACGGCTATTGATGAAAATTTCATGAAGGTACTGGTCGGTCCCGGAGGGCCGCTGTCAGGGCTGGGTGTTGCTTTTGTAACAACCTTGATAGGCGCGATAATGGGTGGTGTTGTGCTACGCGTATTAACCAATGTGGTTGGTTCCAATATTATGGAATATACAGCCCATATTGCAGAACTCACAGAGGTCTATGTATTACCACATTTGCGAAGCATTGCCCAAAATGGAAATGAAAAGATCGCAAGTGCTGAAAATAATGCTGAGTAATTGATGTCAGGTGACTCATAGTGAAAATCGACTCTACAGAGAATAAAACAAGTTTTTATGAAACCTTCAGTGATTTGATATTTGCGACCATGGCTATTTTTATATTGTTGATGATTGTTTTCATTGTTCAAGTCAATATAAAAAAAGACAGTAAGGAACTTGAAGAACAAATTAAACAAGCTGAGATAAAGCTGGATTCTGAAAAACAAAAATTAAAAACTGAACAAAAACATCACAGTAATCTGGTAAAATCAAAAAAAAGCCTTCAACAGTATAACCTCGAGCTTGTCATTGCTGTGGATACAACAGGGAGTATGCAGCGGGAACTGGATCAACTGACAGATACAATAGGATTGATCGGGAAAGTACTGCCGAAAATAGCAAACAGCGTGAAAATTGGAGTTGTCGCCTACCGCAGAGATGAAAATGAACAGATGGATATCAATCCTTTTCACCTGCGAGCGATCAGAGATGAATCATATGATAATAAAAAAAGCTTTAATAAACTCTACAGTTTTGTCAGGCGTTTAAAAGCAAAGACCGGCTCTGCACCAGTTGAACTGGCAATGGACCAGTCTCTGAAAATGTTTTCAAAACCCGAAGAATTCACAGGTCATCAAACCTTCATGCTTTTGGGTGATGTCGGTCCTTATGAAGACAGGTATAGGGACCAAGGCGTTGAATCTAAAAATATTCAGCAGGAAAAGGCCATGGTAGAACAGCTTAAATTATGGACGAAAGGCCACATGCATAGAAATGTGCTTATTCTTTTTTCGGGTGAGGATGAAATTGCCAAAACATTGAGGTTGCAGGGCGCAAGCGGTATGCAGCATAAAAAATTTGTCAGGAGCAAACACTTTTTTGAAAAGCTGGCCAGAGAAACCGGTCAGCCCGAGGGATTTTCTGTCAATTCAACGGAGATGATACCTCACCTTCTTTCGGCTCTTTTGAGATAATAGTTACAACAAAGGGATATGCTTTGAAACTTCAGGAAAAAAATTCCGGTGCCGGCTTTTACGAGTCTTTCAGTGACATTATTTTTGCGACCATGGCAATTTTTATTTTGCTTATGACAATTTTTCTCGTGTTGGCTCAGGAAAGCAGCGCAGCAAGGAAAGTACAAAAAAAATTGGAAAAAATTCAGGAGCAGACAAAAACTGTATCTCAACAGATTGTCGAAATCAATAAAAAGTCGAAACTGCTTGAATCCGAATTAAAGAATTTATCCAAGCGAAATGTTGAAATAGCCATTGCTGTAGATAAAACCGGAAGTATGGAAGACGAGTTGTATAATCTTAAGCACGCGATAAACCAATTATCAAGAATCCTGCCAAAAATTATGGATAACGTGCGTATCAGTATTGTAGCTTATCGCATGTCAGAGTACGATAGTGATGATACAGCATTTTTTCCCATGACCCAGATTTTTGATACCAAAAAAGATGGCGGTGATTCTTTAAGGCATCTATCCAGTTGGATGTCGCGCCAACGTCACAAGGGTGGATCAGCGCCGGTTTTGAAAGCCACCCGTCGGGCACTGAACCAGTTCAGCCAGGATGCCGGAGAAAGAGACCATCAGGTATTTATGCTCCTTGGAGACGTAGGCCCGTATGAGATTACCTATAAAACTCCAGACAGGCTTACCCCGGAAGGGCAGAGGCGGGCTGAAAAACTGGTGTCCACTGTGAAAGACTGGATTAAGTCAAAAAACAATCGCAATATGATCATTCTGTTTTCGGGGAGGGATGAAATAAATGACGGCAGGTACGGTCAGGATCGTCGGCATAAACATTATATGAGCATGAAATTATTCAAAGAAATTGCGAATGCAGCTGGACAACCCGATGCGTATACTGAAAATCAGTCTCGCATGCTGGTTGATTTCCTGGTTGCAGCTCTCAAACGAAAGTAAACATAAATGATATGGATGGAACCATCATGGCTATTATTAACAACCCACAGAATAATAAAATAGAAAAAAAACAACCCAAAGGAATAATACAAACCACACCCCCCCCGATATCACCTTCCAAAAAGAAGAAAAAAACTATGACGGTTTTCGCTATTGGAATGACCGCCATAGTTCTTATTGGCATTTCAACGGCTGTTATTTTAATGTTAATGAAATCATCTCCAAATATTACTCTTCCCACGATTAAACGCTCCCCGCTTGACCCCGGTATTGTATCTTTGGAACTTGAAAGAATGACAAAAATTGGCGGACTGATAGATTTATTAGAGAAAAAAATTGTCCGAACAGAGGAATCTCTAAAGAGAGCCGCAAAGTTAAAAGATGACGTATTGATCAATACCATGCGTTTGGTGCTGGCAAAAAACCTGGAAAATCTTAACCAGCATCAGGAAGCGTTTGTTGAAGGAATGATGCAGGTGCATCAGTGGTATACAAAAAATCCGGATTTGGTGACCCGATTACTCAAGCAGCAGGTGAAAAAGAGCCAGGATGTTTATAAAACAGGAAATATAAAAACGATAGATAAAATTATAACTTTGATAAAGTCTGTTCCCGAAGAAAAAGAATCATTGGAGTACTTTAAAGAAAAAATTATGAGGCAAAAAGTATAACTAAGACAGAAATCGAATTTTATATGAAATTTTAATATATGAAGTTTTAAAAGGAGAGAACCAATGAAGAAAATTATTTTCATCTTGTTTGTCAGTTTGTTTTTTATTGCCGGCTGCAATACGACACAGGTTAAACCGGTTATGAAAATGATCCAGGAGAACCTTGGTGGCGGATCTAATCAACCCGTCAGTAATGCGAATGAATCAGGAGGAATCAGCAAAGACATTGAAGACAAATCTTGTGCCTGTATCCCTTATCAGAAAAGAACCGTATGCAGAATTCAGGTGCATTTAAACAGCCTGGGCTACAACGTTGGAACCGCTGATGGCATTGCCGGAAATAAAACAACCTCCGGAATAGTCCGATACCAGCAAACAAAAAAAATTATCCCTGCTAATGGAAAATCCTCATATGAGCTGCTCAGCAAGTTGAGAAAGGATAATTTAAAGGGTGAAAGCCCTCTTAAAACAGGCGCGTATGCCGGTTTAGCAGGCGCTGCTGCTGCAAAATTATTAAAAGAGGACCCTGCTACCTGGGCACTGGTATGTGGTGCATCGGGTGCTGCTCTTCAGCATCTGGCCAACAGTGGAAGAGAAAAATATGCTATGAGGTACTACGAGATCAAGGATGAGAACGAACGAACTGAACATGAGATAGAACAGCTTGAAGAGCAAATGCGAATCAATGAGAAAAAATCCAAATCCTGTCAGCTTGACATTGATCGCCTGATTAAGAAAGAAAAAGATGACAAGCAGTTTGTTGCAAAAGCAAGCAAGTTGCGCGAGCAACTGGATGAACAGGCAAAGTTGAATAAGAGCGCGAAAAGAAAGGCTGAACTCAAAATAGCGATTTTGAAAGATCAAATTAAGGATGTAAATGAAATTCTGGCGGAAAAACCAAATGAAAAAGAGTTTGAGATGACATTGGCCACTTTAGAAAAACGAAAGGCTACATTAGTGGAGGCGGTAAATAAGTCCAATGGCATCGAAAGAGATCTTCTTGCAAAGAAAACTATGCTTGATGAAAAAATAATTGAAAACAGTTAACGAGGTGTAGATGATGTTTGGCCGATTACTTAAATCCATCATGATATCTTTGATATTTATTGGTGGAATTTCAGGCTGCACAACCAGCGGTTCCACAGACCCCAGCCAGGTCAATTTCTGGGATGGTGTGACATATCAAGTTGGAGCAAATGAAAAACTGGAAGGGGAGATTGATAGGCGGCAAAAAAAATCACAAGAACTTCAACAGGAATTGAAAAAATCAAAAGAGCAGTTAAATGAAAGCATCACCAGGGCAGAAACATTTGAGAAGCAGTTAAGTGAGACCAGGTTCCGAACTCAAAAGGCTGCAGAAAAGGCAAAAAAAATATCTGCAAAACTCAGGTTGAAGAAACTGGATTTAAAAAACAAAGAAGAAGAACTTGCCAGCCTGGAGCAGAGAATCAAAGAAATGAAGGCAGAGAAGAGTTCCAAAAAAGAGACATTGATACGATTAAGCCAGACTGAAAAAGAACTTTCGCAAACCAAGCAGGAAATATCAGTTTTAACTGAATATCTTAATGACAGCTTGTTCATCGAAGCCGAAAATGCCCTGCTGTATGATTAGTCTTTCTTGAAAAAGTGAAGGTTAAAATTGTTTCTGACAGTTAATCCTGATTCTTTTCAGTCGGTTGTTGACAATTGTCGGCTTGATGTTTTATATGGTTTGAGTCTTAAATACGCCACCCGTAAATTCTTGTAGAGGCAGCCCTCATCATACGGGCCAACCAGATGTCAACTTAAGGAGGCGCAATGGGTAGTCCGTATTTTATAAGAACATTGATCAACAAGACGTTCTCCCAGAAATTCTTTTGGGCCAGGCTTTCCCAATACCCAATCATCGGTCGACTCATAGACCACCTGTTTTTTAAAGATGATAATCTAATCTACCTGCCCAAAGATAAGGCGCTTTCTATTTCAATGAATGTCTCGGTAGCGCCAGTTGAAGATACCGTGATGCCTTCTCAGGTGTTGGAACATTTCATTCGGCAGGCAAACTATCATTGGATAATGGACTTTTGCATTTGTCGTGATTCAGCCAGGTGTGAAGAGTATCCTATTGATCTCGGGTGTATATTTTTAGGGGAGGCTGCCATGGGGATCAATCCAAAATTTGGCCGAAAGGCAAGCGTTGAAGAAACACTGGAACATGCTGCTCGATGCAGGGAGGCAGGTCTGGTTCACATGATTGGGGTCAATAAGCTTGATTCGGTATGGTTGAATGTCGGGCCCGGAGAAAAGCTGCTTACCATTTGCAATTGTTGTCCCTGTTGCTGCCTTTGGAAAATTCTCCCGGAAATGAATGCTGGGATCAGCTCAAAAGTAAACCGGTTGCCGGGCCTAAGGGTAATCGTGACCGACAATTGTATCGGGTGTGGTACATGCACGAAAAATATCTGTTTTGTCGAGGCGATTCGTTTGAACAGCGGACGTGCTGAAATCAGCAATATTTGCCGCGGATGCGGACGTTGTGTAACTGTTTGTCCACAACAGGCCATAGAAATTATAATTGACAACAACCATCCTGTTTCGGCAGCAATTGACAGCATTGAACATCTGGTGGATCTAACGTAATGCCATTTATAGGAACCTTTTTTT
Organism: Desulfobacteraceae bacterium; assembly: GCA_033851995.1. Lineage (GTDB taxonomy): Bacteria > Desulfobacterota > Desulfobacteria > Desulfobacterales > Desulfobacteraceae > Desulfobacula. Next base: position 96,802 of record JAWSVI010000010.1, read on the forward strand.
ATACGTTGTCTCTGGCGGTTACAGGGACCTTTCTTGGAATCCTGATCAGAAAACGGGTTCCCTTGCCTTTTTTGGATGTGGCTTTGATTTTCCCCTGATGACGGGTGACCACTTTATTGGCAATATACAGTCCCAAACCGGTCCCTTTGTTTCCCTTGGATGAAAAGAAAATGGTAAAGATGTTCTTCAGTGTGGCCTTGTCCATCCCAGGCCCGTTATCCTGTACGGTAAACAGTACTTTGTCATGATCAATCTTTACCTGAAAAAAGATAGCACCCGGCCGTTCGGGCGGGTTTTCACTGCAAGCTTCCACTGAATTTTCTAGAATATTGATCATGGCAGCCAGAAGCGCATTCTCATCCACTTCAAAAGTTTCGTTTGTATTCAGGTTTTCAAATTTTCTGTTGATTTCGATCCGACGCTGCGCAGCACTTCTTGAGATGGTCATCAGCAGGGTGTCGACAAAATTGTTGACAGAGACCTCTTCATATTCCATACGGCGGGTTTTTGCATAATAAAGGATATCAAGTACCAGCCGTTTGATCCTCGTGTTTAGTTCCTGCGATTGCGCAAAGCCCTCTTTAATCCGCGGGATCTGGTTTTGTTCAAGTCCTTTTTCGATCAGGTACATTCCCCCGTCCAGGCCGGTCAAAAGACCTTTCAGTCCATGTGAAATAGAGCCGATCATAAACCCCAGAGATGTCAGGTGATCTTCCAGTCTCCTGGCTTCGGTAACATCTGTGAGCATACACAGGGCATCAGTCACTTCTCCGTTTGTGGCCCGGATCGGTGCAACCCAGGCGAGCATTATGTGCTTCACGCCGTCAGAACTGATGATCTGCATTTCTGATGATCTGTTTTTACCATCAAGGAAGGTCTTGGAAATCATGCATTTTGGGCAGGGCTCATCCCTGTTTTTCAGTATTCCGAAACAGTATTCTCCCACATGACTTCCAAAATAGTTTACAAATTTGTTGTTGTGGTCTGTCAACTGGTAATCCCTGTCCACCGTATATATAAAACAGGGGACTTCGTTGAATAATTGTTTGTAATTTTTCTCACTCCTGGCATACCGGCTTTTATAGCAGCTGTCGTTAAAACAGATGTGCTGGTGCATATAGGTGCGTTCCAGACAACGGTTGATATAAAAATCCAGGGTGTGGGCATCCGATGGCAGGATGAGAAAATCGGAAGCACCGTTTTCAAGTGCCCTGACTCCTGTCTCCCGCATATCATCAGGTACGGCGGCAATGACTTCCTTGTCCAGATCGGTTTTGGTAATATGGGCGATCCGGTTCAGGTAACCCTGTTTTTCCTGTTCCAGGAAAATAATAATGATATCAGGAGATTTCTGTTTTGTGGGAAGGGTCAGCTCCCTTGCCGATGAAATGGCGGCAAATCCCATTTCATTGTAAAACTTTGAGTTTTCCAGATCCGGGATGCTGCTTTCTATATAATTGACCATGAGTATGTAGCGTTCCATAGACCACCTGCATAAAATAGATTTTGCCAATATGCCCCTGACTATAGATGCCTATTATGTCGATGTCAACGCAGCATGGCAGTTCAATGCAATTGTAGACACTAAAAGGGAATTAGATTTTTTATATCCAATTGATCTTGCTGGTAATTTAAAGTAATGTTAAAAACAGTTTTCTATATACAGATCTTTAATATTCTGGAGATTTTCTATGGGTACTGACAACCTTCTTTTTCTGGAGGCCTTGGAGTGGTTTGATGATGCAGGTCAAACCTTTGTTTACCGTTTGCCTGAGCATGGATCAGGAGAGATAAAATTCGGAGCCCAGCTTACTGTGCGGGAAAGCCAGGCCGCAGTTTTTTTCTATAAAGGGAAAGCTGTAGGTGCTTTTGGACCTGGGCGCCATACCCTGAAAACAGGGAATATTCCATTATTAACAAAAATTGCAAGCCTTCCCTGGGCATTAAAAAGTCCATTACGGGCGGAAGTATATTTTACCAATTTAAAGACATTTACCAATCTTAAGTGGGGGACAAGAGATCCAGTAGCCTTTAAAGATACTGAATTAGGGCTTGTCAGACTACGAGCATTTGGTGTGTTTAATCTTAAAATAGTACAGCCTGTATTATTTATCAATAAACTGGTGGGTACACAGGGAATCTATACAACTGATGAAATCAGTGATTATTTAAACCAGGTGATTGTTTCCAGGTTCAATGACTATATTGGTGAAAAAATCCAAACCATTTTCGATTTGCCTGCGCAATACGATGAATTGGCTGAAGGTCTTGCAGAAAAAGTCCATAACGATTTTGAACGGTTTGGATTATCTGTTGACGGATTATATATAAACGCTGTCACGCCTCCTCCTGAAGTTCAAAAAGCCATTGATGATAAAAGCAGGATGGCGGTGTTTGATGATATGAATAAATTGATGCAGATGAAAGCTGCCATGGCAATGGAAAAAATTTCAGAAAGCTCTGATGAATCAGCCGGCGCGGGAGCTGGAACAGGTGTCGGTATGGGAATGGGGATGATGATGCCGGCAATGTTTGCTCAACAATTTTCAAATCAGACACCAGCTGATAAAACTTCTAAAACTCCTGTTCAACAACAGATCATCTGTCAGGAATGTCAGAATAATATCCCGATGGATTCAAGATTCTGTCCTCAATGTGGTCATCAGCAGGTAATTTTTGAGCAGTGCGACAATTGTAAAAAAAATATTACACCTGGAACCAACTTTTGCCCCAGGTGCGGAAACCAGATTCAAAAGAAAGAAAAGATTAAGTTTTGCTCTAATTGTGGCGCTGAATGCCTTTCCGAGTCAATTTTTTGTAATAGTTGCGGAGAAAAACATTAATTTTAAAGTTCAGCATCAATGCCCTCAGTGTGGCGCCCCCATTCTTCTTGAAGAAGAGTCTCTTTTTTTTGAATGCGAATTTTGTCGTGTGCGATCGTGCATCTCTCAAAAAGGATTTGGCAGATACTTCTTTTCACCTTCTGAGGAAATAAAAGAGAATGAAAATTTATTTTACCTTCCTTACTGGCGGTTTAAAGGTGTCAGGTATACCTGTTCATTAAAAGGTGTCGAATACAAATTCCTTGATTTAAGCCGCCTTGCGATGAGAGAGGCCCCAAAGCAGGTTGCTGTTTCATTGGGATTTCGCTCCCAGGCGCTTGCATTGAAACATATTTCTCCTGAAACCAAAGGGATCTTTTTAAGACCTTTGGACTATAAACAAACACTGTTAGATTTGGACAAGCGCCTTCAGCAAAGTAACAACAATATTTACCATGAAAATATCGGTGAAACTTTAAGCCTAATTTATTCTCCCTTTTGTATAAAAGACGGTATACTTTTCGATGGTATTTTGAATAAACCGATAGGACCTTGTGACGTAAATGAAATTAATATAGATAATTTTGATGCCTGCCGGCCCGGTAAAGATATGTTTTTTATTCCTGGTTTATGCCCTTCCTGTGGATGGGACCTTGAAGGCAACTCTGATTCTCTGGTTCTTGTTTGCAGAAATTGCGAAACACTTTGGCGTTCCCATAAAAAGGAACTGGTAAAAATAAAATTTAGTTGTGAAAAGCCTGAAAACCAAGGTGATGTGTTATTGCCATTTTGGAAAATCGACACAGATTTTTCCCACCTGAGGTTAAAATCCTATACGGATCTTGTGAACTTTGCCAATCTACCGCAAGTTCCCAAAAAAGAAGCAGGCAAACAACTTATATCCTTTTGGGCCCCAGCCTTTAAAATTCGTCCTAAAATCTTTTTAAGGCTGATAAAACAACTTGCTATTCTCCAACCCGGAGATCATCTGAAAAAACAATTTGCAAGGCATGAACTCAGTTCTGTAAATCTTCCATCGTCAGAAGCCGTGGAGAGTATCAAAATTACACTTGCTGCTATAATGAAACCTGCAAGCCAATATTTATCCTTGCTGTCTAAAATAAAAACGACTCCTACAGCCATAAAATTGATTTATCTTCCGTTTGAGTCCAAACCACATGATTTTTATCATTCTCAACTGGGTGTCAGTATCAACAAGAACAGCCTGAAACTTTCTTCAAATCTATAATTCATAAGGGTTTTCTGAACCAGAACCGGTGTCATGCAGATTCCTTGAAATAACTTGATGAGTTGTGATAGGATGGTTTCGTTTATATGCGCTGTAAAGCTATCTATAATACTATGCTCTAAGCATCTCGGGAAATTGAATTATGAAATTAATTCACCACCTGCTTTTCAAATTATATGACCCTGCATGTGTTGGAATTCTGGTGATTTCACTCTTGATTATTATCCATCTTAAAAGAATGTGGATAAAAAATAACAGGAATTAGCCGGTTCGGTAAGAAACTTGATATCGAACAATTTTAGTGTATTGTTGAGGCTGAAAAATAAAGTCATACTACAGAGAGGGGGAGAATATGGAGAAAAATCCTGTAGCAAATAACGAATTTGTAGGCCAACTGTTTGAGGAGTGCCGGGGCATGGTTGAGTATGCCGCAGAAAGGGGAAAGGCGATACAGGTGTCGACAGCAAAATGCATCAACCAATTCGAACAATGGTATGCGGCCCCCGATAAAGTTGATATGCCGGATATAGGAGTCCTGGTAAATACCCATAATATACTTTCACAGCTGGTGGCCCCGGCCAGACCCCAAGCCATTTTGTTGATCGGAAGACGCCTGCAAAAAGGGGGGCTCAATGTTATAAAGCTTGTGCCGCTGGTCAAGAATATGATCATCGTAACCGTGGTGTCTCTGGCGGCATTTATCGGTTCAGTTCTGTCCCCTTATATTAACCAGAACGATATCAATATTTTCAGCTCAGCCGGCATACCGCTGTTGTTTCAATTAGGTTTTCTTATTTCCGCATCTGCCCTGGGCGCATCTTTTGGTGCCCTTTATAAAGTGAATAAGTATATCCGGGAACTGACATACGATCCTAAACATGCGTCTTCTTACTGGATAAGGTTTCTTCTAGGGATAATCTCCGGTTTGATTCTTTCACTCATCATCGAACCCCAGGCGATTGAATCCACTCTTTTTGAAACAAATATCATTCGACCGCTCCTGGCCATCATTGGCGGATTCTCAGCCGAGCTGTTTTATACACTTTTAAACCGTATGGTTGAAACCATTAAATCCCTGTTTGAAGGAAGCAACAGGGAAATTTTGGATAACCGGACCAAATCAATGAACTTGAAGGCAGCACAACAGGGGATTAACTCAAAAATTGTCCTGGCTCAACAATTGATTGCCTTGCAGAAAAAAATTTCCCGGGATACTGAACCGGGAGAAATGAAAACAGCCTTTGACAAGTTGTGGAAAGAGGTGTTCCCGGAAACTGATCCCCCGTCACCCAAGGAATAAGAGAGTATGACAGATGAAGCGCAAAAGAAAAGCAGCATGGCTGGCAGAATGGATACAAAGATTTTTATTTGTTTAATCAACCTATCGGTTGCAATGATAGGATCACTATAAGTCACCTCAAAATAAAAGGAGATTGAAAAATGACAACGACCGACGAAATGCAGGAAAAATCCCTCTGGTTCGCAATTGAGGAAAAGTTACTTGAGCTTAACGCGGGAGAACTCTCAGAGCAAGCCAAGGAAGATGCAATTCAAAAAATTGCCGGTGACCTTGATAATGATGGTTATAACGTTACCAAAAGTGGCGGCAGGATGATGCATTTGCGATGGGCCCTGGATGACATGCTGAAAGTTGGGAGGCCGCTTATGAAGGATTTTAACGATGTAATTGCGGCATTTTCCCTGGAGGACGTTAAAGATCCCTATTCCGCGACCAATGGCCTTATTGAAAATCTTGGTGAAACATGGGACGAAATCAAAAAAGCCGAACGCAGACCGGAAGTGATCGGAATTATCGAAGAGAGAAGACTTGATTTGCTGGTAATAAAAGCAAAAGAACTGCCTGAAAATGAAAGTATCCGATTCCTCATTGCCGAACAAATAGCACCCGATGTGATCGTAATTAAATTAGGCATTACAGAAGAAAAATTAGCCGAGGTAGAGGCTGAGATTGCAAAGGAGAAGGCAGAGAGAGAAAGAGTGCTAAACCTGCTGGAGAAGGTTGATGGCAAATCTGACGAAGAAAAGGTGAAGCACCTGATTACCAATGATGTGGCAGATGCATTGATCATAGAGATAGGGGGATTTGATCAGGATGCGATTAACAATGTAAAAAAAGCCATGGAAGAGGAACTCAAGGAGCAACAAAGACTGGCTGAGGAAGCAGCCGCGAAAAAGAAGGCAGAGGCAGCGGGACCGGCCCTTGAGGATATTTCTTCGGAAGATATGATTGATTACATCGATGCAATTCGTGAAATCATGGAATTTAGTGAAGTAGAAAAAGAAATCAGGACGATGTGCGAGCAAAGTGCCATCCCTCTTAGCCTTGTTGACATTGCAGTTTCTGATCCTGATAAACTGGATGAACTCGAAAAAAAAGCAGAAGGATGATATGATCAGATAATTGAAACAAGTATGAATTTAAAAAATAAAAATGAACCGGGTGATACCGGTTCATTTTTATGATTAAGTAATCTTTGAATTAAGTAATTATGGATTTAGCTGGAAAAAATTATACGTATTTAGGAACCGCAGATGATGTGTCATTGAGATATCCCTGGGATGTTGGTTGTAAGCAAGAAAGTTTAGAAGACCAAATGATTTCAGCAGCAATTTATGAGCAAATTTTGGCGATTAATGATGGATATATCGTGGCTAATAAAAATCTATTACCAGCATTAATAGAATTAGATAGATCATTACTCGGTAATTTGCTCCACTCACACTCAGCTGTTCTGTTTAGCAGGAGTGAACCCAAAAATATAGCAGCTGGAATTGAAAATAGTGCAAAAAAGATAACAACTCATAAGCAGATTGTTGAAAATGATAAACGATGGCCAAAAGCAAGAAAAAGTATAGAAAAACTCCAAGTTTCTCTTGCAGGCACGACAGTTAGATGGCCCCCGGATAAAAATATGGGCGCTATATTTTACAAAATGTTAGAGCAACTATATTTTGATCAGCGTTACAAATTAGCTGTCCCAGAATACCTACAAAAAGATTTTGACGATATATTCTTGAAATTTAATCATGAAATAAATTCCAACTATGATGGTGCAAGAGATTTATGGGAAAATGTTGTTTGGAGACACTATACGCAAAAAGATGTAAATCCTTTTGCGATGTTTCTATCAAAGAAGAAACATTATCCTAAAGTTAAATTACTTATGCAGTTAGCGAATGAAGCCTACCATATCGCCTATACCTGCGCTTTGAATCATTCATTAACCCAAAAGGATAATAGCCTGTCTGCAAGACCAATGACAGCAATATGTCCAGCATATTCAGATTTGTTTGCAAAAGATACCGCTGAGTTTATTGATTTAAAAAAAATGAAAATTATCTGTGAAAATACAATACCAATAAATTCAGGGATGTTCAAAAAAAATGCTGATTACAAGTGGGTTTGGAAGTTGCAGTTCAATCCTGATCTAAGTGAGTATAGATCAAATTACGTATCCGCTATAAACGATTTTATCACAGACTCTAAAAATGAAAAGCAGCTCAGAAAGGCTCGAAATCAATATTTGAATTCATTATTAAACGAGCTTGGCGATCAGTTGAGTTTAAAAACTACGGTGATTAAGTCGGCAGCTTCGTGGATACCTGGAGCAGTGTTGTCATTGCCTTTGTTGGCTGTTGATCCACTACTGTCAGCTATGGGAGGTCTATCAATTAGTTTGTTTTGTGATCGTTTTGGCGCAAAAATTTATCAAAAAATAATTGATGTCCCAAAAGCAAAAAAGTTAATAAACAAAAGAAAGAATGAAATTTCTATTGAAAAGCTAATTAGAGGAAGTGGTCTAATAAATTCAACTTTAAATAAAAAATCAGTTGATAATTTTTTGATAGATATTAAACCATATGGTGAATCATAAATTATTAACATCTTAAGATATATTTCGGGAGGCCGCTGCTGTATAGAGGCCGCAGGTTAGCTCGGCGTTAGTATGAAAAGGACATGTGAATGAATAATAAACTGGCAAGCGGATGGGAGCGTTTAGAATACAATAACAAGCCAATCTATATTCGCCCGGACCTTCCGGACTGGTTTGTGCCCAATATGGAAGCGGATAAGGAATTAACAAAATGGATGGAAAAAGGGAAAGTACCCTGTGGAATCGAAAATATATTGAGTAGGATTGATGGCCCGGAAGGGACAGAATATCAATCCCGTTCTGAAAAATTAGCCTTAGATAGTCTAAAGGAATGTTGGATACATATCACCAATCGTTGCAATATGACATGCAGACACTGCATGTTTAAATCTTCACCCGGCAGCAACGAGGAACTCACAAAGGAGGAGTGTAATAAAATAATTCATGAGGCCTATGTATTGGGGTGTCGGGTCTTTTTTTTCACAGGGGGGGAACCATTTGTTTCCAGTGCCTTTATCCAAAGTGTTCAGAAAGCTTTTGAGCTGCCCCAAACCCACGTGGTTGTTTTGACCAACCTAACACTTATCGCACAGGCAAAAGACTGGTTAAGCCCACTTCCCAAAGATCGTCTGCATTTTCAAGTGAGTTTGGATGGCCTGCAGAAAAATCACGATTCATTAAGGGGACCTAATGCTTTCAATAAGTTGAAAGAAAATCTGGCCATCCTTCGTGATCTTGGTTTTCCAGTTACGCTTTCAACCACCATAACCCGCCAGAATATTGGTGAAATAGAAGGAATTATTGATTTTGCTGATGAGCAGCATATATCGAATGTTCACTTCCTGTGGCTTTTTAAAAAAGGCAATGCAGATGATTCTCTTTTTGTTGAACCGAGCAGGATCACACCCGGCTTAATAGCTGCACAGGAAAAAGCCGAGAGTGTGGGAGTGAAAATTGATAATGTTGAAATTATCCGATCTCAGGCATTTTCCTGTCCTGGAACGCGGTATGATCTAAGTAATGCAGGATGGCAATCTCTTGCTGTGGGACCAGAGGGGTATGTGTATCCGACACCGGCGCTTATCAACACTGAAAACATGCGATGCGGGCATATCAGAGAGGGAATTGAACAAATTTGGAAAAACAGCAATGTCCTGAATACCATCCGGGATGCATCATTAAACCAGAGCAAAACCTATCACATGAATCCTTTCCGGTTTATTATCGGCGGCGGTGATATTGATCACAGTTATATTCATTCGCAACAGCTTACCGGGGGAGATCCATATGTGGAACTTTATACCAATATCTGCCAATGGCTGATGGTGCGTGAAGCAGATAAATACCGTTTGAACGGCCACTCTGCAATCAGACTTAAAATGGGAGAAATATCAGGAGAATGTCCAGCTGAAGGAAACAGTATTTTTTTTACTCATTCAAACTGCGTCCTTAGTCTGCCCGGACAAGACACCCATACCCAGGTTAACCGTTTTTATACTGAAGCTGCGAAAGAAACAAAGGAAGATATTCTAAATCCGATTTGTTACGAAGCACAACTGGTCCGTCACATCCCGGAAGATTTACAGTATAGAAGTTATGGGTGCGGTTCGCCAGTTCTGGAAGCAGATATAAAACCTGCAGAGACCGTAGTGGACCTGGGAAGCGGCACCGGGATAGAATGCTTTATTGCCAGCAGAATGACCGGCCCCAAGGGCAAGGTGATTGGCATCGATATGGGCGACACCATGATAAATGTCGCAAACACTTCAAAAGAAAGAATAGTGAAAAATCTTCACTTTGATAATATCTCATTTAAAAAAGCGTATTTGGAGAAACTTCCCTTAGAGGATAATTCAGTGGATAAAATAATTTCTAACTGTGTTGTAAATCTTTCTCCAAACAAACGACAAGTATTTCAGGAAATATTCCGTGTTTTAAAACCGAATGGGCACCTGTTTATTTCAGACATCACCTACAATGGGGATATCCCGTTGGAAATTAAATACAATGAGACGTTAAGAGGTGAATGTATCGGCGGTGCACTCAGTTATGTTAATCTGTTTGGATTGCTAAACGACATCGGGTTTTCCCACAGTAAAATAGAAAAGGGGTATCTTTACCGGACGATTAAGGGATACGATTTTTATTCTATTACTTATCAGGCCACTAAACTCCCTGAAAAACAACCGCTGGTTCTTTATGATTTTCCTGATTTTAACAACACGCTATCAGCAGTTAAGATCGAGCCAACCTGTTCATGCTTTGCCGCGCCTGAAAAAAAACATCAGGAAAAAGCTGAACATAGCCTGGAAACAAACCGATCCGGGTGTCTTGCCTGTGGTGCAGAGCTTGTCTATTTTAAAACAAATCAGGACAAAGCATGTCATTTCTGCGATAAGATTGTTTCGGCCAATGCCCAATGCACCAACGGCCATTTCATCTGCGACGCCTGTCACAGTTCGGACGCAGTGGAGATTATCAAGCAGGTTTGTTTGCATACCCGTAATTCAGATGCCACATCCATCATGCAGACCATTCGATCTCATCCACAATTCAATGTGAATGGGCCGGAGCATCATGCAATGATTCCTGCAGTCATTCTAACTGGATTAAGAAATGCAGGAAACAGTATCACAGACGACCAGATCATGACTGCAATAGAGCGCGGGCAGACAATTGCAGGTGGTGCATGTGCTTTCTTTGGTGTTTGTGGTGCGGCTGTTGGCGCAGGAATTGCTCTTTCAGTTTTATGGGGAGCAACCCCGTTAGATGGAGATAAACGGCAAGCCGTTCAATTGGCCGTTCAAAAAGTATTGGGAAAAATCGCATCTTATAACGCACCCCGTTGCTGCCAGAGAGATTCCTGGCTGGCACTTCAAAGCGCTGCGGAAATATTAAATGAAAATATGGGAAAAAAATTGATGGTTCAACAGATTGAGTGCGAACAGTATAGACAGAATAAAGAATGTATTCACGATCAATGTCCTTTATGGCCCTTCAACTAATTCGGAAAAGGAGATAATATCAGGTTGCCCTTTTTAATTAAGTTTTTTCAAATCATTCTTTATATACCGATTCAAATAATCTTCATTCCTTTTGCTATTATCGGATTGATAGATGCAATATATAAAGAATTTATAAATTGCAAAAAGCTGGGGGTCTCTTTCTCGGCAGGGCAAGCGCTCCAATATAGGTGGTTCATGCATTATTTTAACACCAGACCGGATCCCCTTTCCGTTGAGTTTACTAAAAAGTTTCCATGTGAATCACATTTTGGCTTGTTATCGATTTTTGGAGCACTTATCATTTCCCAGCAGTTATTTGGCTTCACTACACGGCTTGGAAAACTTGTTGAACCCGGTGAGGAGACCATAGATTCCACAGCAGGTATTCGGGTGCTCATGTTTGACAGAATAGTGGAAAAATATGTTGATAAAATGGAGCAGATTGTCCTTCCCGGGGCTGGATTTGATCTGATAACTTTGCACTTTACAAAAGGGAAAAAAGTAAAGGTTTTTGAACTCGACCAGGTTAATACACTAAATGTTAAAGTTGAAACATTGAAAAAAGCAGGGATAAATCATGATTGGATTACCTATATCCCAGTTGATTATTCAAACGAATCCTGGGTTGATAAACTATTAGAAGCTGGTTTTGATAAAACAAAAAAGACGTTGTTTCTTTGGCAAAGCGTTTCTTTGTATCTGGAGGCAGATATTGTCAAAGAAGCACTCAGGAAGATGGCAGATTTATGTGCAGATGGAAGTATCATTGCTCAAGATTTTTATTCCAAAAAATTCAGTTCAGGTGAAACTTCAAAAATTGTTAAAAGAAACATGAGTTTGATCGAAAGGATGGGAGAACCCTGGAAATTTGGAATAGACATGTCAAACGATCCTAACATAGCAATTGAATCATTCTTAAAAGAATGTGGATTAAAAACAACGAAAATTAACCAGTTTGGTGAAAAACTTGATATCGAAGCATTTTACTGTATTGTCGAGGCTGAAAAACTGTAAGTTACATATGGTGCTCGTTGGTCCTGATGTTCAAATAGTTTTTGAAAACCGGCTCAAAGGTTTTGAGAAAATTTAATATCATTGCGATATTCCATTTACTTTTCGGGTAATCTTTTGTAAAGATAAATTACGTATAGCATTCCGCCATAAAAGCTTTTAAATCCAGCATATTAATCGAGCCTGGAAAGAAACGAACCACATGAAAATCTTCTACGATAAAATAGAAGGAATCTCATGGATGAAATAAAAAAAATGATTTCGCAGGGCCGGTATATTGATGCCTTTGAAAAGGCCGGTGAATTGTTTGAAAATGATTCTCGTCGGGCAAATGAACTGATCTCTCTTCAGGCAAGATATGCAGGAAATGAAAGGCTGAATAGAGATATGATGATTTCCCAGGACAATTACCAAATCAGCCTTGCGAAAATCACCCGATGCCTGCTGGATCTTTTAAGCGATGTAGAAAGTGAAAAATCTTTTTGTCCGGCCATATTATTTCTCACCGCCAATCCGGACAATATGGATTCATTACGATTTGATAAGGAAATCAATATTGTCAAAGAAAGGATTCAGCATTACAGGGTAGAAAAACAGTACAGGTTTGACTCTGAACTTGGAGTTCGGGGCGATAAAATTCCGGAGATTCTTTTGAAATATAAGCCGGACATCCTTCATATTTCAGTCCATGGCACATCAGAAAAAGGGCTTTTTTTCCAGGCAGAAGATATGAGAAAATGGCCGGTAACGGGATCCATACTTGCCAAAATACTGACTTCCTTACGAGATGACTCCGGCCATAGTATCCGTTGTGTGTTATTGAACGCCTGCCAGTCAAAAGATCATGCCGGATCTTTACAAAATGTGTCGGACTATACCATTGGAATGGATAATGATATACCGGATAAAGCAGCATGCCAGTTCGCATACGGGTTTTATACCAGCCTTTTTTCAAGTAAAATACAAAATTTTAAACAGGCCTTCAATGCCGGGATTAACCAGATTGAGATTTGTAATCTTCCCAAAATCAATGACACCTCACCTCCCAATCATGAATTACCTCATTTATACATAAGGGATGGGCAATATGGCGGACAGCTTTAAAAAATATTTAGAGGATGCCGGGTTTAACCTGGTCAAGATACCCAGGGCCAACCTGGCGCCGCTGCAATTACTGTCACGGGAAAAGGGGAAACTGGAACGTATCGGTGATATTGATGACATGTTTTTAAAAGGTGACTACCCAAAACCGTTTGTGGAATACGGTGTTGCAGTCCCGTCTGAATTAAGAGGGGGCAGTGACACGTTAGTTAAGGCCAGGCTTGGTGCGAAATTTTTAAGCTTCTTTTTGAAATTTATTCATGGGGAAGATGCTGCCGTCAATGTCGGGGGTGAACATCAGGCTGAATTGAATTATGAGCTGATTCAACCGGAAATTGATGAAGTTTTTAAAATAAAAGTGGATGCTTTTCTCAACCATGCGGGAATTATTCAAGAGAAAGGCACATACCATGAAAGGCTTTTCAATGGAGATGTTTTTATTATTACCCAGGTATTGAAAAGCAATGGGATACTTGTCTCCGGTTTAAAAGGAAACCAGGCTGGTTTAGGTGCAAGCATACCAGAGGTGAATCAATTGGCATCAATTGATTTTGAAGTTCACTGTAAAAGCGGTAAAACTCTCGAGATAAAACACAAATCGGACACAAAACTGGTTTTTGCAGTGCAGGCTGCACAAATTCAATATCATAAAGACAGCAATTCTTTTCGCCTTCGGGCTGCACAAGGGCAAACGGTACGGGATGAATCCTTTGCACGCTTTTATAAAACAGATGATTTGATGGATATTTAATAAAAGTATTAAACAAAAAATTAAAGTAGAGGAAAATGAAAGAACGACCTGCTTACAATCCGTTAGATAATGATGACTGGGATATTATTATAGAAAGACTGAAAGAGAGCACCAATCCTCGTACAATAAATAAGTGCATCCTTTTCTTAGGGCCTGAAGCATTAATAAGCAACCAGAAAAAAAAAGAGGAAACCAATGAATACAAGTCTATGATAGACCTGTTTTGTGATCGGGTTCTTAGAAAAATGGAAAAGGACGGAAAACCAGAGTTCGATGAAGCAAAGAAAAAACGTACACCTTTTGCTATTAAGGAGAAATTTTTGCCAGCCTATGGTGCTGGAAAAGGTCAGTCACTGTGGAAGTTTAATTTTAATAAGGTCTATCAGGTGGAAAATCTGCACCCGGTTTTTATCGAAAAGCTTCCTTACTGCCCATTTCCAATTATTGTAAACACCTCACCGGACGAGCTCTTAAGAACAATATTTACCGAAATATCAGGTATTCGGGGCACTCAGTATTCTTTTTTTGACTACAAGTTCAACAGTCACCAGAACCGGCAGGATATTGAACCACCTGATTTAAATACACCTGTCATCTACAACCTGTTCGGTTCAATAAAGCAACCCACCTCAATTGTTTCAAGCCCGGAGGACCTTCTCGAATATGTATTTTCTCTTATTTCGAACGGCAACATGGATGATGAAGTGTTACGGGACATAAGAAATGCGCGATATTTAATTTTTCTTGGCTTTGATTTTGAAAGCTGGCATTTGAAACTTTTGATGCGCTTCTTCTACGATAACAATGATTCCAGGGTCTCTATAGAAAAAGAGGAAAAAGGTACCTACGCACATCCCTGGAAGCTTGAGAATCAAAACACCCAGGAATATTTTAAAAAATTGTTTAATGTCACTTTTATAGAAAACAATATTGTCGAGTTTATTGAAGAATTATATGAAAAATGCAACGGCATAAGAAGAACCATTCCGGATAAAATAAAAGAGATAAAAAAGAAAGAAAAACTAAGAGAAGAGCTTCTTCCCCTGATAAAAAAAGATGAATTAGAACTGGCTTTTGATAAAGCAGAAGAATATGCCAAAGAATTTTTAGATAAAAAGAAACAAAATCTGCTTTATCATATAATGAGTGAACTTAGCGGTGCATACAATATGTTTAAAAAAAATCAGAGTACCGGGGAAACATATGTGATTGCGAGGTCAAAAGCCAGGGAGGCTTTTATGGATTTTATAACCGATGATTTATTTGCCTGAAAATAAAATGAAAATTGCAAAACCAAGATACCCGGGTGTGTATCCGTTTGAGAAAGACCAGTCAGGTATTTTCTTTGGAAGAGACAAAGAGATTCTGACCATACTGCGGCGGATAGAATCAAGTAAGATCGTCACAGTTCATGGTAAGTCCGGTACCGGTAAGAGTTCTTTGATCAAAGCGGGGGTATTTCCGGAATTTGAAGAAAGATACAGTTCTGATGAGAAAATAATCTATCTGTTTGAGATTCACTTTGGATATGCATCGCACGAAAAACCGGCAAGCCCCATTTCCCTGATTGACAAATTAAACACTCTTATTAACTCTGCCTGTCCAACTCTAAAGCCCAATTTCCTTGATAAACTGGTATCTATCAGGTCATCCATTTGGCTTGAATTAAAAATTATTCAGTATTGTTTTGGCAAAGAAAATCACTTCCTTCCAATTCTCTTTGTTGACCAGTTTGAGGAAGTGTTTTCATATCCTGAGGAATGGACTGTTGACCTGCTGATTCAGCTTGCTGAACTGTATTCCGGAGTCCCTCCCAAAGAAGTTGAGAACAGTGTCGAGCGCACTTTGTCGTTATATCCTGAACTGGAAAAAGAGTTTAAGGAAAATAATATCCTTGATTTCCTTCTCGAACCTTTTGATTTGAGGATCATCAGTACAATCCGCTCGGATCGTTTTGACAAACTCGACAGAATAAAAAAATTTTTTCCGGAAATCATGCGCAATACCTATGAGTTGACCTCCCTCGACTGGAACGGGGCTGAAGACGCAATCCGTAAACCAGCCGTTCAACAGGGAGATTTTATCATAAAGCCGTTCGACTATGATGATGCGTGTGTAAACGACATCCTGCGTTACTTGGTCAGAAAAAGTATAGATAAACGGATTGAGGCTTTTCAACTCCAACTGTTTTGTCAGTATATAGAAGAATTCATCTTTGAACATAAAAAAAAGACAGGCCAGGATATTTCAAAGATCCAACGAGAGAACCTGCCGGAAGATTTGGATTCGGTTAATAGAAATTTTTATCAGAATGTTCTGGATAATTTCGATATCAATGACCAGGAAAAAATCCGGGTATTTATTGAAGAGAAAATGGTGGTTGACACCAGGGCTGAGAAGAGGAAAACAAGCCTTGATCCATCACTGGCCTTAGAAGGGCTTGAAAGGCAGCAAATTTTATTGGATCAACTGGTAGAATCTAAATTGATACGGGAAGTCCGGACGGGAACAGGAACTTTTGTTTACGAAATCAGCCATGACGCCCTTATTGAGCCCATTTTATCTGCTAAAAGGGAACGGCTTGAAAATGATGAGTATCAAAACCGCAAACGGATATTTGCCAAAGCCCGTGAATTAACCAACAACGCCATTGAACTGCTTAAAAAAGAAAACTATAAAGCTGCAGAAGAAACATTTCAGCAGATTATCTCGCTTCTTGAATCCATTGCGCACACAGAAAAAGAACAAGCTGAAATTTTGTTGAAAATGGGCAGCTTGTTTCTCACCCAATGGCACAAGGACTACTCTGGTAATTATAAAGACTGGTCTGTTCTTAAAAAATCAGAAACCTACCTTCGTGACGGATTGGCATTAGCTGATTTGTCAACTGACGGGTTTTCAAAAGGTCTTGCCAATGAAAAAATTGGGATTTTGTATCAGTTGCAGGCGGGGCGTAACCCAGACCTGAAAAAGCCAATGGCCATTAATCACTATGAAAAGGCACTGCGACTTTATACTCAGGGCAATTTTGTATCCAAAAGCGGAGAAGTACTTGAACAACTGGCTGAACTATATGATGACCCTGAAATAAAAAACGCAAAATTGAAACAGGCCAGAGAAGACTATCTCATTGACGGGGATTACATAAGCGTTATCAGAACAGAGTCCGCAATAAAAAATATAGAATTTAAAAAACCCTGGGGATATTTAATAAACCTCAGGAATAGGCAAACATTTCCTTTAAAAAAATATGAATATTTTATTGGGCGCACCACCTATCATGCACAGGCTGAAATCAGTTTTGCATCTAAATTTGTTTCAAGAAAACACATGATCATCAACAGAGAGCATTCTGTGGAAGATACCAGGAGTTTAAATGGGACTTCCTTAAATGCAAACCCTATGCAATACGGCTTGAGTGAAAAGATTACCGAGGGCGATATCATCACGCTGGCGAATTTAATTCCTTTGCAGTTTTTCAATGAGTATCCGACTGATATTATTAAAAAGAAAGTTTCAGAAAAATCTTGGGGACTTTTTATCACTGAGAACAGTCATCGATATTTGACGGAAACGAACTATGTAATTGGAACAGAAATATTTGATGATGAAAATGGAGAACAGAATATCAAACTGGGTGTTTCTGAAAATGAAATTGCAAATGGGCAATTTTTTATAAGGAAAGAGACTTCTCCGGGAAAAGCTTTAATCAAAATTACAGACGGCGTCTGGACAGAGGTTGTCTTTTCGTACCGGGAAACCAATATCGCAACTGATAACAGAACCAGTATAATTAAAAAGAATATCTGGGCAGAATGCATGTCTTGCCCTTATACCTGTGTGCTTGCAGATGAACAGGACGGAATAAAATTCGGCCTTAGTTTTCAAATATTATTTTTAGACGAAGAGATTTGAAAAAAATAATCCCACCTGGCGTGAAGAAATTTCAAGCATAAATCACGCATCAACTAAATATGCCTTTGCCGGAATCGGATCGGCACTCAAACAATTTGAAAACCCTGGTTTCTTGACTGCCGGCTATAAATTGTTATTATGCGGAGGTCACTAAACTAAATATAATAACAAAGGAAACACCACATGGGGCTGCTCAGTTTATTGCTTAAAAATCCGATTGCATTCATCCTCATCGCTATACCCTTGATGTATGCGATTGTTTTTCATGAACTGGCTCATGGATACGTGGCCTATCGGATGGGTGACCCCACAGCCAAAAACCTTGGCCGCCTGAGCCTTAATCCACTCAAACATTTAGATCCCCTGGGGACCCTGATGCTGTTTATAGTCGGGTTTGGTTGGGCAAAACCGGTACCGGTGGATTTCAGGTATATCCGGGATTACCGTAAGGGAATGATCCTGGTATCTTCCGCCGGTATCGTTACAAATATGATTCTGGCGTTCCTGGCTCTTTTTCTTTACAGCTTGCTTAATCCCCCTCAATCGAGCATGCTTGCGCTGATGCTTTTCTTTTTTGCAAAGATTAACATTATCCTGGCGGCGTTTAACCTGATCCCGATCCCGCCGTTGGATGGTTCTAAAATCCTTTTAGGATTTTCTCCTTCGAGTGTTCAGGCAGTTTTGCTGCGACTGGAACGGTTCGGTTTTTTAATTGTTATTGCCCTGCTTTATTTTGGCGTTTTAGATCCGGTAATTGATTTTTTGCAAAGTGTGATACTTTCATTGATCAATGTTTTGCTGCCTTGATAATAGAATAAGCACTGATCAATCAGGATGTTCGGTATGCAGGTGTAAGAAAACAAAAAGACGATTATCATGAATCAGTTTTATACATATACAATGATCCTTTCCATTGCCTCTTTTGGAATGGCTTCGACAATGACTCCCGGGCCCAATAATATTATGCTGTTATCTTCAGGCCTGACTTTTGGGTACAAGCGGACGATTCCCCATGCACTGGGGATTAATTTCGGGTTCCCAATAATGGTCATCTGTGTGGGGCTGGGTGCCGGCAAACTATTTGAAATTTTCCCGCTTATATATCCTGTATTAAAAGTGGCTGGAATCAGTTATCTGTTCTGGATGGCATGGCATATTGCCAACACCAAAGGTTCCCTGGATACAGCAAACACAAAAGACAAACCATTTACGTTTTGGCAGGCTGCACTATTTCAGTGGATTAATCCCAAGGCGTGGGTGATGGCTGTCACATCGACAGTGGCCTTTATTACGGATCATGAAGTTGCGTTTATCCAGGTGATGATCATCTCATCCATTTTCTTTTTATGTGCGATTGTGTCAACCAATTCCTGGGCTTTGGGTGGGGTACTTTTGAGACAGTTCATTCAAAACCAGCGCATGGTGCGATTTTTTAATATTTTAATGGCAGCTTTGATCATTGGATCAGTTGTGCCCTTTGTTTTTAAATAGGGCTGGATGGGGTATCTACTTTTTTATGAAAGTAAACAAAAAATTGATTGCAGGTCATGCAACAACACAAGAGGCGCTTGACATATTTGATTTGCTGGAACCTGTCGATGCTGGGTTTATGATAGGCAATTGGAAAGGTGAAGGATTTCAAACAAACCATTATCTGGATGGCCTGCTTGAAGCATATCACTGGTATGGTAAGCGTTTCGAGAATCCGGAAGATGTACATCCTCTCGTTTTCTCAACACTGAGCGGGGGTGTTGCTTATGTTAATCCTGCTTTTATGAAGCAATTGTTGAATTTAAGCGATCGCATCCCAATACCGAAGTCCACTGCTTTGGGCCGGTTGTTTCAGGCTGTTATGCCTCTGTTCACCACTTCAAAATCTCGTGCAAGGCTGCGCATGACCTATTATCGAGGTAAATATAGTGCTACAATGGTTTATGACCACTTGCCCATTAATGACATATTTCGAAAAATTGATGAAAACACCGTATTTGGTGTCATGGATCTGAAGGGAATGAAGAAGCCATTTTTTTTCATCTTGCGTCGAGAGAATGGGGGGTAACGATTTACCCAGCCACCACAACCGGAAACCGTTCCTAAACAGGAGGAATTTAAATGCCTTATGCCAATGTCGATGGATGCAACTATTATTATGAGATTACAGGAGATGGTGCTCCCCTGGTAATGATCCGGGGCCTGGGAAGTAATCTGGACCACTGGTACCCTCAGATACCGGCCTTAAAAAAGCGTTTTCGTGTGCTGACCTTTGATAATCCGGGGATTGCCAGGACAAAAGATGTGATTACACCTTATTCTATACTTAAAATGGCACAAAACATCGCGGGGTTGATGGATGTGGTAGGCATTGAAAAAGCTCATGTGTTAGGGCTTTCCATGGGGGGAATGATCGCCCAGGAATTGGCCCTGAATTTTCCGGAACGGATACAACGCTTGATTCTCTGCGTTACTCATTGCGGTAAAAGCCATTCCATACCGTCGTCTGATAAGGTGAATCAATTGTTTTCCGCCATGGTTAATGAAGGGACAAATGAAGCCAAAACTGCAGCCTCTGCTGTCATGTTCGCACCTGAAACACTAAAAAACAGGCCTGAAACAGCAGGTGAATATGCCAAAGTCTCAATGGAATATCCCGCAGCAACCGATATCTTAATTAAACAAAGCCAGGCCATCCAGGAGTTCGACTCCTGGGAACGCCTGCCGGAAATTACAGCACTTACCCTGGCCCTGGGTGCAGACAAAGATGTGCTGATTCCGCCAGGAAATCTGAATATTTTAGCGGAGCGCATCCCAAATGCAAAACTGTGTATTATCAAAGGCGGCGGGCATCAGGTGCTGGTTGAACAGGCTGACGCCTGCAATGCAGCTATCACAGATTTTTTTACACAATCTCTATAATAATTTTTAAAGTCAGGCATATGAACGGGAGCATTTAAACATGATTAATGTGCCTACTATTAATCAAAATGAACTGGTTGAGCTGATTAAGGCCAAACTCGAGTCCAAAGCGTACAAATCGAGTTATTCAGATTTCAGCCTGGCACCAGAGCCAACAGCTCCGGCCCCATATGTGTTGATTTTGGGTGCCGGTTTCAGTTACGGGGTGGTGCCACTCGTTGATGAGCTCATGAAAGAGACCATCGGTGGCTATTATTATCCGGATCAAGAATCATCCTCCCTTGAGCGTCCCTCGAGTGCGCTCAGGAAAGACTCAGCACGCTTCTGGGCAGAATACAACGAAGCGGCAGGGAAGAAGAAACTATCAACTGTTGAATTGAATAGAGAAGGCCTCCCTGACAATCCGGGAGCGGCGTATCAGTGCTTATTCGAGTATGAGGGTGCCAAAGAGCTGTTTACACAACCACTACCCGCAATATCCAGACCCAAGAGCTACCTGGAACGTCTTAAGCAGCTGCGTGACGATAGCCAGGTCCAGGTACCTGAAGAACAGCCTAAAGGAAAGTCAAACATTGGTGAGAGGTTTGTAAAAGGATTTCTTCAGTATGTGCTGGATCCAGGATCCGAACACGGTTACGGATCGACAGGGAGAAGCGAGCTCAACGCGGCGCACATCTATCTGGCATCACTGCTTGAGGCCCAGCAGCTTGGCCGGGGATGGACGACCTGCGCCTTCTGCCGAACGATTTTTACGACTAACTTCGACACGCTGCTCCAGAATGCGCTTCAAAAAGTAAACCTGTTGTATCGCCTTACGGACAGGCCAGAGAGAGGTCTTGACCACTCTGAGTTCCAAGTGGACGAAGGGCCGATCCACCTTGTGTATGTCCATGGAAGCATTCTTCGACACAATCCGGCAAGTACGATAGAAGAGTTGAGCGACCTGGCAGATAGAAATATTGACGCGTTTCACAGGTACTTGGAATCACGAGACGTCATCGTCATCGGCTACAGTGGGTGGAACGATGGATTAATGGCCGCTCTGCGCCGATGTGATTCAAACAAGCATAAAGTTTACTGGTGCGATGTCCGCTCCCATCCGACTCCTCACGTCGCAGAATTCCTCAGGGAGCGTGCTGGCAGTGATGCGTATGTTCATTTGGGTGAAGGAGGGGCGAACAACTTAATGCGGACTCTATTTGAAACGATTGTTCCCACAGGATTTCGTTAAAGCCCCATCACGATGTTAATCGACTCTTTGGTATTTAGGATTGTCCCCAGCGGTCTTTAAAAAAAATGATAGAAGTCTGTGCCGGGAACATCTATAGTCAAAATATGACTGAATATTTTGATAATTTAGCGAGTACCTGGGATCAGGATACCATGAAAATTGAGCGGTCAAGATTAACTGCTGAACATTGCAGGAAAGTTTCATTAAAATCTAAAGGCAGACTTTTAGATTTTGGGGGAGGCACAGGATGTTGAGGTTTTTTTTGCATAAGAGTTTTGACAAAATTACTATTGCTGATTTATACAAAATGGATTTAAAATAAAATGGCTGTCTAATCGGCTCAGGAAAGCTGGCTTCGATGTCATTCAAATTGAAAAATATTATGAAATGAAAAAGAAAATCTCTCAGGGGCAAGCGCGAATATACCCGTTATTTTTTTAGTAGCAAAAAAGTATACCAAATAAAAATTTAGATAATCAATTGTTTGAAACCGCATTTAACGACAATAAAAATATATAAGCTTTGCCGCCATAAGGATGAATAGAAAAGTGAAGGCAAAACAATTTTTTGTAATCGTGTTTCTGGGGGTTGTATTTTTTTCCTGTTCAGAAAATACAACGCATCTTGATGTCCCTCCTGAACAAGGCAATATTCTCTTTCAGAATGTATACCTCGTTGATATGAAAAGTGATACGATTGTTAAAAATCATTCCGTATTAATAAAAAAAAATAAAATAGCTGCTGTAAGAGCCTCAGGAACGTTTAATATTTCCGAGGACACCAAGGTGATCAACGGAAAGGGTGCATACCTGATGCCCGGTCTTTGTGATATGCATATTCATACCGACATGGAATGGGACAATTGGCCAGTTTCACCGCTTCGGATGTTTCTGGCAAATGGTGTTACAACTATCCGTTGCCTGGGGCCACGAGGTGGAGATCAGAAAAATGCGCTTCGATGGCGGGAAAAAATCAATAAAGGCCAGCTCATCGGGCCTGCAATTTATGCCGGTGGTCCAATTTTTTACGGCCCGGTTCAAGAGCCGGAAAAAGGGGTTGAAACCCAAATGGCTGATGGATTTGATTTCATTAAGCTATATTCATTTCTGTCTAAAAAAGAATTTCAAAAAATAATGATAAAGGCAAAAAAAGATGGTGTTTATACAATTGGACATATTCCGTTTCGGGTCGGATTGGATGGGGTTGTGTCTGAAAGGATGGATGAAATTGCACATATTGAAGAGTTGGCATGGGAGTACGTCCATTTTAACGACCAGTTGAGAATAAAGGGTAGAAAATGGCTCTCATATGTTCTTCAAATGGCGTATAAACAATATAAAGCGAGTTATGCAGGAATGGGCATAGAGGACCTGGATAGAAAATTTAGAAAATCTTTTTCCAAGGTTGCTCAGAAAGTTCAGATGGCAGGAATTCCTGTCAATACAACTTTATATATTGATGATATTATAGTTGAGAAATTGTTTGAGCCTGAAAATTTTTTATCAAAACCATTGAATCGATACCTCCCTCAAAATTACATCCATACATTTGAACAGAAAAAAGAAAAACATCAGGTGCAGTTTAAGGGGAGAGAGGATTTGGCCATTTTTAAGCGCAAACTTGACCGGTTGATATTAAAATACCTGAATAAACACCAGATTCTTCTGGTTTTAGGGACAGACGCAGGAACCGGTGGTATGGGGATTCTGCCGGGATATTCAATTCATGAAGAACTGCGTATTCTAACGGAGAATGGTTATAGCCCGTTTGAAGCAATTAAAACAGGAACTGTAAACGCCTCCATTGTAATCCAGAAAATGAAAGGCCAGGGTAATCTGGGCATCATAGAAAAAGGGAATATGGCTGATCTGATTTTAATTAAAGGGAATCCCCTTGAAGACGTGTCAAATATTAAAAATATTCTCGGTGTCATGGCATCCGGCCGGTGGTACGATAAAAAAATGCTCAAAAGGATTGTTGCTTTATAGAAAAATGATACAAACGATACAGCAGTTGATAAAGAAGTCAGATTATGGACCCGCAAACAAAATAGCTTAACTGAACAACTTGCTTATTTAACAGGGTTCGGAAGTTGGAGAACAGACGGCAAATCCTTCACCGTACCAGGAATCCTTGTAATCAATAACTGTTTGATTGAGCAGGTCTTTTTTGTGCTTGTTATAGACGAAATTTATTCCCTGCAGTTGCATTGTTTCATCTTCCTCTCTTGGTTCATCCAGAACCATTCTTAATATGGGCCCGATTCAACCAAAGCCCTGTTCAATTATACGAACAGAATGGGCTGTTGTATTTTTCAGTACCTTGAGAAGTTCGATTCTTGCTTTTTCCGTCAGTGTTATTTCAATCATTATATTTCCCTTTAGTTCATCTATTGCAATTTTTTAAATTTTTATTAACTGCTAATAATTCTTTGCATACGCCATGCCAAATTTTATATCTTTTTAATTCTTGTAAAGAATACCGCAACTTCAACCGTGTAAAATGAAAACCGTGCAGTGATGATACTTTGATTTCCGGGCGTTTTTATGATTTGCAGTTGATTAATTAAAGAAAACGGTACAATTGTGTATGATCCGTGTGATACAGTATCTTACCAATAATTATTCATTATTATAGGAGTTCTCAGATGACAGCAGATACGCCTATTAGAAAAATATGCGTTCACCTGGATAGATAAAGAGTTCAACCATAAACATACTCAAGGTCGTTAAATAAATCATGCCAAAAAACAAACACAAGAGAATTGAGCGGGTAAAGTATCTGCCTAATGTTATTTTTTTTGATAGAAATCAATCGTTGCCCCCTTTAAGTTATCCCTGGTATCAAAGGGCACATGAAAATAAAAAAATTGTACTGGAACTTGGCTGCGGCAAGGGAGAGCATACCCTTGAGTTTGCTGCATCGGATAAGGATAAATTATTTGTAGGTGTGGATAATAAAAGTCACAGGATTTGTGTGGGGGCTGAGCTGGCAATTTCCAAAGGACTGGAAAATGTTTATTTTCTTCGGTCGAGGATCGAGCAGATTACTCAATTTTTTATCTATCAGAGCATTCATGAAATATGGGTGACCTTTCCAGATCCGCACCCAAAGAGACAAAACATCAAATCGCGGCTGACGTCTGCCTTATTTCTGGATGATTATGCAAAAATTCTTGTTCCGGGGGGCCGGGTGATTTTAAAGACAGACAGCGATCTTTTATACGCTTATAGTATGGAATCCGTGAAGGAATGGGGAGGAGAGATCATAGAGGCCTCAGGTGATATCCATCAGCACTCGGACGGTCTTCAATACGCAAATCATGTGTGTTCCGCATTTGAAAAAACAGCACTTTCTAAATCATCAACCATTAAATTTCTCGCATTTAAACTATGATGAAAAATATATAGATAATTGCAGTGCCTGATTGAATTGACCTGAGATGCTTTGTTATTTTTAAGTTTACTATTTTTACAAATATCGATAAATAGTAAAGATCTATGTCAGAATTTAAAAATGTCACAATAATTAAAAAAGTGTGGTCATTCTTTGAGAGCAAACAGCATTAGTCAAAAATAGAAAAGACAATATCTTTGGGGAAATAATATAAAAAATGGATAATGGCTCCAAAAAAAATATAAAACAGCAAAACAAGGTAGGTATGTTAAAAACCAACGGCATCAACATGCATATCACAGAAGCGGGAGAAGGCCCACTGGTGCTACTGCTTCATGGATTTCCAGAGCTGGGGCATTCCTGGCGGCATCAGATGATACCTATTGCTGAAGCAGGATATCGAGTTGTTGCGCCGGACCAGAGAGGATATGGTAAAACAGATTGTCCAAAGACACTTGAAGCGTATGATATGCTGCAGTTAACTGCAGATATAGCTGGCCTGGTTGAGGCACTGGGGGAAACCCAGGCCACCCTTGTCGGCCATGACTTTGGAGCGGCACTGGCCCAATATTGCGCATTGCTGCGTCCGGATATATTCAAGGCAGTTGTTCTTTTGAGTGTTCCGTATACGCCCAGAAAATGGGGGAACGTACCCCCAACCGAGGTGATGAAGAAAATGTCCGGTGATGGTGTTTATTATATTAATTATTTTCAAGAGCCGGGTAAGATAGAAAGAGAGTTGGAACACGACGTCAGGGATGCTATACTGAAAATGTTTTATACCAGTTCGGGCAGTGCTGAACAGCGGGCGGAATTTCCTTTGATTTTCAGCAAATCCAAGCGGTTTCTGGACACATGTTTTTTGCCGGACAGTCTTCCGGAGTGGCTGACCGAAGATGATCTTGATATATATACAAAAATGTTTGCACATACCGGTTTTTCAGGACCTGTTAATTGGTATCGGAATCTGGATCGCAACTGGCGGCTGACCGGATTTTTAACCGGGGCCTGTATCATGCAGCCAACGCTGTTCATCGAGGGCGAACTTGATCCGGTAAGACTTGTGTATCCCAATGCCCATAATGTCATGCGCTCTTATATTCCAAACCTGAAAGATATTATTTCTCTTCCCGGAGTCGGACACTGGATTCAGCAGGAAAGCCCGGAGGCTGTCAATGATGCCATTATCAAGTTTTTAAAAGCATAAAAGACTTCCAGGCCATTTATCTTTTCCGGGATGGCAAAAAAGTTGCGGTTCAATTAATTTAGATTTGGAGACATATGATAAATAAAAAAACCGTATACGAAGAATCAGAAAAAAGGATCGCAAAGAGCAATGAGGCCATGCTCAGGATCAGTATGGCACTGCCGGAACACCCTGATCTTGAAGGATTGCTTGACTATATCACCAGTGAGATTAAACGTTTGCTGGACACCCAGGGGGCGCTTGTCATTCTCCTGGATGAAGAGAGAAAGGAATTTTTTTTCCCCGGTGCAGCTCATGATGACAGCGCGACTCAAAAAAGGGTAAAAGAAATCAGGCTGCCTTTTGAGAGTCTGGCCTCTGCTGAGGTTGTTAAAACCGGGAAGCCTTTGATCGTAAATGATGCGTACAAGGATTCGGCACGCTATGAAAAAAGAGACCATGAGTTCGGGTATTCTTTTGATAACTATGTGCTGGTGCCCATTAAAAGCCATGATAGAATCATCGGTGTTTTAGCGGCGTATAATAAATCCAAAGGGCTTTTTGAAAATCCGGACATGGAATTGTTGGAAATGATCGCCGGAACAGTGGGGCTTTCGATTGAAAATGCCAGATTTTCCGATGAATTAAAACAGTCTCATAAAGAACTCCAGAGCCTTGGCCGGGCAAAAGACAAGGCGATCAACCATTTATCCCATGAGTTAAAAACACCGGTTTCCATTTTCAGTGGTACGTTACAGGTGCTAACAAAAAAACTTGCTGAGCTTCCAGATGACTCATGGAAAAGGTCTGTGGCAAGGGCTCAAAGAAATGTAGATCGGATCAAGGACCTCCAGGATGAGATTCGCGATATAATTCTGGAAAAAGAGTCTGAAACCAAGAGGTTGCTGTCCTTTTTGGTGGAACAATGTGCAGACCTGCTTGAGGATATCATAGAAACGGAAAACGGCGAGGCAAAGACCCTTGATCGAGTAAGAAGCCGTATAAATGAAATTTTTGAAATTAAAAACGATGAGCCTGAAGAAATTTTTCTGGATGAATTTGTCCGGCACTGTTTTGAAAAGATACGCCCTGAGTTCAGGCATCGTGATTTGAATATTGAACTGGATTTAGAATCGGCATTGCCTGTTTCTATTGCTCCAGAACCATTGCAAAAGGTTGTCGAGGGCCTGATCAAAAATGCTGTTGAAAATACGCCGGATCAGGGGAAGATCAAGGTGATGGTTTCAAAAGGGAAGTTTGGCACCAGCATAGTGGTCAAAGATTATGGCATTGGAATTCTGATGGACCATCAGTCAAGGATTTTTGAAGGCTTTTTTACAACCCAGGAGACGGCTGATTATTCTTCAAAAAAATCGTTTGATTTTAACGCTGGCGGAAGGGGGGCGGATCTTCTGCGCATGAAAATATTTTCCGAAAAGTGTAATTTTTCTATTCATGCTTCCTCAGAAAGATGCCGTTTTATTCCCGGTAAAAACGATATCTGCCCTGGAAATATAAGCAACTGCTCTTTTTGCAAAAATGAAAATGATTGTTATCAGTCTGGCGGCTCAGTCTTTACCGTTGATTTTGAAACTTGAATTAAAGGGGCCGGGAATATACTCATGTGAAAAGGCAGGCGTTTGAAATATCATCTGCAAAACCAATACCTGGAACAAGGGAAAAAAGATGGAAACAAAAAGTTATATCGATATTGAAAACAAGTTTGGTGCCCATAATTATAAACCCCTGGATGTTATTTTAAGCAAAGGGAAAGGTGTCTGGGTATGGGATATTGAAGGCAATAAATATCTGGATTGCCTGTCTGCCTATTCCGCAGTAAACCAGGGTCATTGTCACCCCAAAATAGGACAGGTCCTGGTGGAACAGGCTGGCAAACTGACGTTGACATCCAGAGCATTTCGAAATGATCAGCTGGCACTGTTTTA
The DNA here is from genome assembly GCA_033851995.1 of Desulfobacteraceae bacterium. Classification (GTDB taxonomy): domain Bacteria; phylum Desulfobacterota; class Desulfobacteria; order Desulfobacterales; family Desulfobacteraceae; genus Desulfobacula. The sequence continues at coordinate 125,224 of JAWSVI010000010.1, forward strand.
TAAACAATTGTGTGAATTGACCCATTCACACAAAATGCTCCCCATGAACAGCGGTGCAGAAGCAGTTGAAACAGCAATAAAAACCGTTCGAAAATGGGGGTATGAACACAAAGGTGTTGAAACAGACAGGGCTGAGATTATTGTTTGCCAAAATAATTTTCACGGCAGAACACTTGCTATTGTTGGATTCAGCACAGATGATAACGCCCGTAAAAATTTCGGGCCATTTGTGCCGGGGTTCAAGGTGATTCCTTTTGGAGATGCAGATACATTAAAAAAAGCGATTACTCCCAATACGGTGGCATTCATGGTTGAGCCTATCCAGGGAGAGGCCGGGGTGATTATTCCTCCTGAAGGATATTTAAAACAGGTCAGGAAAATTTGTACAGATAATAATGTGATTCTGATTCTGGATGAAATTCAAACAGGCCTTGGCCGAACCGGAAAATTGCTGGCTGAAGAGCACGACGGTATTGAAGCCGATCTGACTTTGATTGGAAAGGCGTTGTCCGGCGGGTATTATCCGGTATCTGCAGTTCTTTCAAACGAGGCGGTATTGGGCCTGCTCAAACCTGGGCAGCACGGCAGTACCTTTGGGGGAAATCCATTGGCCTGCGCTGTGGCCAGCAAAGCGCTTGAAGTCCTTGTTGATGAAAACATGGTGCAAAATTCACAGAAAATGGGTGATTACTTTCTGTCTGAGCTTAAAAAAATAAACAGTCCTGCCATTAAGGAAGTCCGGGGTAAAGGGTTGATGATTGCTGTTGAACTGAATACGGATGCTGTGATATCTGCCCGCCAGGTGTGCGAGAGGCTTATGGGAAAAGGAATTCTCTGCAAGGAAACCCATACCTACACGATTCGATTTGCACCTCCGCTTGTAATCAAAAAATCGGAAGTTGATTTTTGTCTGGATAAAATAAGAGACGTATTTATAGAAGGATAAAATCAGTAAAGCCAGGTTCGTAAAATTGCAATTTTTTTATCGCAGTTGGAGAAAGAAATGACCAAACCATTTCAGAAGGTTGGATTCTTAGGGATTACTGTTATCGGAATGAGCATACTGCTGGTTATGGTCTTCCCGGCTCAGACGCCCTGGATGATGGATGGTTTTTTTACCCCTGTAATTGCATTTGAGTTTGTTCAATCTCAAAATGAAGTTGAACAGCTTTTTGGAGAGGCCGGTTCACAGGAACAACAATCAATGATCCGGGATATGGATTTTGGAAACAGACTGGATTACATCTATATGGTGTTGTATTCTTCTTTTTTGTTTTTCTTCTCATTGGTTTGTGCTAGAATCACAGGAAAAAAATTATATTATGCGGCCAGTATCATATCCGTTTTTATCCTTTTGGGTGATGGGTTTGAAAACATACAGTTGCTGTCGATCACATCGAAAATTAATCATCTTGATTTCGTCAAAGAAATTATCCTGCTGCAAAGGTTTACATGGCTGAAATGGGGTGGGCTTGCCATCTTTTTTTTGATTCTTGCACCCTACTTTTTTTCAGGTCATATCTATTCGAAATTTATCGCTGCCTCAGGGGTTTTAAGTTTTGTGATTTCGGTGTCTGCATATTTAAACAGATCGGTTTTGAATGAATTAATGGGCCTGTCTTCAGCCCTTATGTTTATTATGATGATCGGCTATTGTTTTACATACAAAATTGAACCGGCTAAAAATAAATAGTGTAAATATTGGGAGATATGATGACTGACAATAAAATAAGTGGCCTGGTTTTAACAGGGTTGCTGGCTATCTTTGGGACAGTGGCTGGAGGCGTGGTCCAGGGATACTGGGATACAAAACTTTCTCAAATGGATTTTCAGTCTAAATTGATACTTCGTGCACTGGAACCTGAGGATGGTAAACAGCGTGTCGAATCGTTACGATTTTTGGTTGATGCCAACTTGATCGCAGCACCTGATGTGCGTGTTGGTCTGGAAAAAATTTTAAAAAAGGGTGAAAAAGGTGTGCTATGGCGATATTATTGATGCCATAACCCCGATTTATGCTGAGGTGACCCAGAGTTTAGAACTCAAAGGCGAATATGAGGGGGATCACATTGGTGGTACCGGGGGAGATGAAGTTGTATTGAAACAGCCAAACTGTGTGGTTACCGGTTTTAATATACAGCGTGGCTATTATTTCGGCCGATCAGAGGTCGTACACATACAGATCATATGGAGCCGCCTTACACAGAATGGAATTGACATGGATTCAATGATAATGTCAAAGAAATTGGGCAGCGGCAATCATGCCGAAATTTCGGAACGCCCAAAAGAATTTCGGGCCCAGAAAAACGCCTTTATTTCTGATTTCGCTGCAACAGTTTCAAAACACACCAGTGGGGAAACGTTTCTTAACGATATTGAGATAAGCGAGACCGTAATTGTGCACAATGAATAAAGGGCGTTAGGCCATCATATTCGGTGCCATCATAACGCGGTATAAATATATTTAAAAAATGAGGAGGTCAAAATGACTGAGAAAAAATCATTGTTTATTTCAGATCTGCATTTGTCAACCCAAAGCGAATGGGCATGGTTTGATATCGAAAATGAAGGTAAACATCTCATTAAATTTTTTGAATATGTAAAAAAAAGGTTTAAAGATAAAGGAGACATAAAAGAGCTGGTTCTGCTCGGTGATATTTTTGATCTCTGGGTTACTCCTTATGATAAGGCGCCCCATAGTTTTGAAGATATTATCGACGCACAAAGCACCGTGTTGGCAGCCATCAAAGAGACAGCCAAAACGGTTCCTGTTTTTTATGTGAACGGGAACCATGATTTTCGTGTCGATCCGGTTCGACTCAAGGCTGCGCTTGGCAGCAAAGTAAGGCATAGCGGAAGCCAGTACCGGAGACGCAATATTTTAGCAGAGCATGGCCATCGCCTTGCGTTGTTCAATAGTCCTGATTTTAAAAACGGTGGTCCGGAAGGGTTACCGTTAGGCTATTATATTTCCCGCTTGTATGCATCTCTTGGGGAAAGCAAAAAGGCCAATGCCAATCTTGTTTTGCAGGCAATTGATGAAACATTTCAGATGGCCGGTCCTGAAAAACTGCCCCAATCTGTGCTCGATGCAGTGAAGGATGCTGTGGAGAAAACCCATAAGAAAAAAGTGAAATCGTTTAACATGGGGGATGTGGCAGGTGAAGTACAATACGAAGAAATTCGGAACCGCTATAGTGATCTTTTTGAAGATTGGGTTAAGGCAAAGGGTTACTGGTTCGCTGTCCAGATGATTATGAGCGAGCTTAACCGCCTGGGTACGGTGGCGGATAAAATGTGCAAAGACGGGGTGAATATCGTGGTGATGGGTCATTCACATGACACGAAAATGGATAAAGACAGCTGGCTCGTTGAGGATCGTATCTATGCCAATTGCGGCTATTGGTGCGGGTTTAATGAGCCGGAAAAAATTGATGACAATGCTCATTTCGTAGAAACAGACGGAAAAACAGTATCTCTTTTCCGATTTGCTGATGTCGAGAATGGTCCCCAGACCTCATTGACCCTTTAGGTAAGTTATTGCATGGTGCGAATCCAATCCGTATTTGGGTTGTATAAATTTTTAACTGATGGGACATGGTTTTAGAAAAATGGTAAAAATAATTTTATTCGGCTTGTTGTGTTATGGTCTTATTGTGGCGGTATTTTATGTTTTTCAGGAAAAGTTTTTATTCTTCCCGTCAAATATCCCTTTTGGAGAATGCCCGGAAACGGGAAGGCGAAATACAACAGCAGAGCATGCAGGAGACACCCGCTATTATATCCGGGCACACCCCAATGCAGATAACTGGTTGGTTGTTTTTCACGGGAATGCAGGCAATGCATGTGACAGAGTTTATTTCCTGGATTTGCTGAAGGGTTTTCGTTCCAATGTTGTTCTATTTGAATATCCTGGCTATGGCAAAGATTCTAATTCTCCCAAAGAATCTTTGATTTTAAAACAGGCCCTTAATCTGGTTCGTCATATAAGCGAAAATAATCCTGAAAAACTGCCTGTTTATCTGGTGGGTGAATCATTAGGCACAGGTGTGGCAACCTTTGTTGCATCCCAGATAGAGGTCAGCGGATTGATTCTCATATCCGCATATACTTCCATTGCAAAGGTTGCCCGGCATCATTACCCCTGGCTCCCGGTACAATATTTATTAAAACATAAATTCCAGGCAGATATCTGGGCCGGGCAGACAACAACACCGGCTATTTTGTTTCATGGGACAGATGATGATATTATTCCCATCCGTTTTGCACGGCAGCAGATTTTGAACTTTAAAGGGGAGAAACGTTTGATAGAAATCCCGGATTGTGGTCACAATGACATTATTAACATTGGGGAAAATGTACTTCAAAAAGAAATTTTTCATTTTATGTCCTTGTAAAATATTGAGGAGATGGATAAATGGATAAATCAAATCATTCAGCATACTGGCTTGTATCCTTTTTGTTATCAGTGGTTGCAGTGGTTATTATCGGCTATAAATGGTTTGAAGTTCAAAGAGTTCATGGTCTTGGGATAAACGTTATAAAAGACAAGGCTGAGCTTGAACAGGTTTTGCAATCCTCCAGCACAGCCGAATTTCGAGATGGGCAAAAGCCTTTTTTGATCCCCACGGGTTTTTTCATTCAGTCCCTGGCATTTATAACTCCCAGCGATATTAATATTACCGGGTATATCTGGCAGAAATATCCACAGGATTTTCCAGAAAACATCCCAAAGGAGTTTGTATTTCCTGAAGAAGTGGATTCCGGAAATACCGTATTGAAAGAGGTCTATCAATTTAAGGGTAAACAGGATGGGAAAGTGTATGATGTTATCGGGTGGTACTTTGATGTAACCCTTCGACAGTCCTATGACTATTCAAAGTATCCTTTGGATTTTCTTACCGTGTGGATTCGGATCTGGACCAAAAATTTTACCATGGCAGACCGGGTTATCCACATCCCTGATTTTCCTGCCTATACAGATACGGGAAGAAAGACCTTTGGCCTTGATAAAGATATTGTACCGGGGGAATGGAAAATAGATGAAACTTTTTTCAGTTATAATGACATGCCCTACGACACGGATTTCGGCTTTTTTACAAAAGTAAAAGATTTGAATTATAAAGAGTTTTTCATCAACATCGGGATGAAACGCAAATTCATCAACGCGTTTGTGATTAACCTTGTGCCGCTTTTTGTGGTCGCACTCCTTTTATTTGCCCAAATGATGATCGTAACCGGCTCAAAAGATCTGGTGGAACGATTCGGGTTCAGTACCAGCGAAACGATTACAACGTGCTCTGCTCTTTTCTTTGTTGTCCTGCTGGCCCATATTCAGGTCCGAAAACTGTTCTCCGGGTCCGGCCTGGTCTATATTGAATATTTTTATCTGGTGATGTACGTTATCATCCTTCTGACGGCGCTGAATGCTTACATCTTTTCCCTTGGCAGGCTTAAACACCTTAACCTGATACATTACCGGGATAATTTTATCATCAAAATCGCTTATTGGCCCGTTGTGTTGTGGATGATGGCCGTCGTTACCCTTATAAAGCTTTAACGGAATAAAACTTTAATGGGCTAAAACTTTCATTTGTTTTTTTTTGAGCTCAACTCCGGAAAGTTCCAATAGAAATATTCATTGTCAGAAGGGCTGGTGCCCTGGGCCTGTTTTTCTATCTCATTTTCCCGCAGTTCAATCCGTCTGATCTTTCCGCTGATGGTTTTGGGAACCTGGTCTACAAATTCAATGATCCTGGGAATTTTAAATTTTGCCAGAATGCCGATGGTATGTTGAAACAGCTCCAGGGCCAGTTCTTTTGACGGAGAATGCCCTGTGTTTAAAATAATATAAGCTTTTACCAGTTGATGCCGTTTGGGGTCGGGAGTGCCGATTACCGCTGCCTCTGCAACGCTTTCATGTTCAACCAGCGCACTTTCCACTTCAAAAGGCCCCACACGGTAGTCCGATGATTTAATAACATCGTCTGCCCTTCCAACGAACCACCAGTATCCATCCTCATCAATGGACGCCCGGTCACCGGTGTAATAATAACTGTCTTTAAAAACATCGGTCATTTTTTCAGGGTTTCCGATATATTCGGTAAAAAGCCCCAGTGCTCTCCAACGATCAAGCCGGACAACAATATTGCCCGGTTCATCCGGAATCGTGATTTCCTGTCCGTCATCATCCACCAACGTCACATCATACATAAAAGAGGGATAGCCAAAAGAGCCGTTCTTCATTTTACCTGTCATCCAGGGCGGATTTCCTATCATTGCCGTAGATTCTGTCTGGCCGTAGAAATCGCGTATTTCAGTTCCCGTATGTTTTTTCCACTGGGTAATAACTTCGGGATTCAAAGGTTCACCCGCGCCAATGGACTGCCTGAGCGATGACAGATCATACGTGGACATATCCATATTGATAAACATTCTCCACGCCGTTGGTGGGGCACAGAAAACACTGACTTTATGAGTCGCCACAGCCTGGAGATATTGATCGCCGTCAAGAACGGTAAAATCAAATCCAGTGGCTGTTGCACCAACGTTAAACGGAGCAAAAAAACTGCTCCAGGACCATTTTGCCCATCCCGGGGCACTTAAGTTGTGATGGATATCGTCAGGCCTGATTCCGGTCAGAATTGATGTGGAAAGATGCCCGATTGGATATGAGCTTGCTGTATGTCCGACTTTCTTGGGCAGCCCGGTTGTCCCGGAGGTGAAAAAACAGAACAGGAGGTCATCGGCCCTGGTTTCAGCAGCCGGAGCCTCTTCAGACTCTCTGGCCAGATCGCTGTAGCTTGTCCAGCCGGCCTTGCTGCCCAGGACAATTTTGATTTTAGGATTCACGCCAGTTATACGAATGGCTTCCTCCATCAAGTCTGTGAACTGCTCATCACAGACAATTGAATCCGGGGCATACGACTCAAACCTGAACTGGAGCTCTCTTAAGGTCATGGTTGTTGCTGTGGGAACCGCCACTATTCCACCTTTTATGCAGGCAAAGCTTGCAAACCAGGTTTCAGGAACAATGGGAACCATCATATACATGTTATCCCCTTTTGTGACATCCGCTTTATTGAGGGTGTTCAGGCATTTGTTTCCCAGAGTGGCAAATTCCTTATATGTATAAGTTTTTACAGCTTTTGTTACGATATCCGTCCAGATAAGAGCTGTTTTGCTGCCCTGTTCTTTGACATGAAAATTTTCAAAAATTTCTTCGGCCCAGTTGAATTTTTCCGGTAATTCCATGAAATTGAGTTTTTCGAAAAATGCCTTTGCAGCAGATTCTTTTTGCTCGTTATCTTCCATTAAGTTAATTTTCATAACTTCTTTGTATAAACTTTTCATGGCCCTGAAATTACTCCTTAAGTTACATTTAAGCTGATTGTTCATTTTGTCCCAAAAATAATTTGAAATGTATAAATGATATCTATTGTGTTTGTCAAATTTTTATATAAGAAATTAAGCATTTATCTATGATTATTTTGACAAATTTCGACTTGTATATTATATAGCCTAATTTTATTAAGTATGGAGGCGCTATGCAGACAGGAAAAATAAACCTGCGGATCAAATCATTTATGGACGCACGAGAGATGGATGTCCAGGCCCTTGCCAAAACAACAGGCCTGGATCTGGACTTTATAAAAACCATGCTTGATGAGGATGTATATCCGCCACTGGGGCCTTTGATTAAAATAGCAAGAGCTCTTGGTGTCAGGCTGGGCACTTTCCTCGACGATCAGGATTCTGCTGATCCTTATATTGTAAGAAAGGCCGAAAGAGAGGCTGAATTTTCAGTTCTTGGTGGGAAAAACAAGGCGGCAGCCCTTAATTTTTACGCCTTGGGAAAAGGCAAATCAGATCGCCATATGGAACCTTTTTTTATTGAAATCATGCCCGAGTCATCTGAAGAGAAAACCTTGTCTTCCCACGAAGGTGAAGAGTTTATAGCTGTGACAAAAGGTAGCATAGAGGTGATTTATGGTAAAGAGACTCATGTATTAAATGCCGGTGATTCCGTGTACTATAACTCAATTGTTCCCCACTATGTGTCTTGTGCCGGAAAAGAGAAAGCCGAGATTAACGCAGTCATTTATATACCGGAATAAAAAAGGCGCAAAAAAATGGATATGCAAAAAGGATTAAGAGAACTGACCCTGGGTCAGATCCTGGATCAGACTGTGGAAAAGTTTGGGGATAACCCGGCCATAACATATGTAGATCGGGATTTTAGACTTACATATAAACAGTTTTCCCGGGTGGTTGATGAAACTGCAAAAGGCCTCATGGCACTGGGTGTTCAAAAAGGTGAGAAAGTGGCTGTCTGGGCCACCAACATTCCTTTCTGGGTGACGCTTCAATTTGCCACGGCAAAGATCGGGGCGGTTCTTTTAACAGTCAACACCAATTATAAAACTGCTGAACTGGAATATCTCCTTACGCAGTCGGAAACGGAAAATATTTTTCTCATCGACGGGTTTCAGGACACGGATTACATTAACACGATTTATGAACTGGTTCCGGAATTGAAAACCTGCCAGCGCGGCCATCTGGTCAGCCCGAAATTCCCCCATTTAAAACGGGTGGGGTTTCTGGGGCCTGAAAAACACCGGGGGATGTATACCATTCCGGAAATCAGATCCTTGGGCGTGATGGTTTCTGATATTGAATATCGGGAGCGCCAGGATAGTTTAAACTGCCATGATGTGGTGAATATGCAGTATACCTCCGGCACAACCGGGTTCCCCAAAGGGGTGATGCTTACCCACTACAATATCGGGAACAACGGATACTGGATCGGGGCAAACCAGAATTTTACCGAAAAAGACCGGGTCTGCCTTCCTGTGCCTCTTTTTCACTGTTTCGGCTGCGTTTTGGGTGTGCTGGCAGCCGTGAACCACGGCACCTGCATGGTGATTCTGGAAGGGTTTGATCCCCTGCTGGTTATGGCATCTGTGGAACAGGAAAAATGTACAGCACTTTATGGTGTGCCCACCATGTTTATCGCCATCCTGGAACATCCCATGTTTTCAAAATTTGATTTTTCTTCCCTGCGCACCGGCATCATGGCCGGGTCCAACTGCCCTGTACATGTTATGGAACAAGTCATCGATCAGATGAACATGGCTGATATCACCATCTGTTACGGGCTGACCGAAGCATCACCTGTGATGACGTATACACGAATTGGGGATGATATCCGCCTGCGAGTGGAAACCGTTGGCAGGGCCCTGCCGCATATCGAACTCAAAGTGGTGGACCCGGAGACCGGGCAAAAAGTCGAAGCAGGTAGCCAGGGAGAGGTTTGCTGCCGGGGCTATAATGTCATGAAAGGCTACTACAATAATCCGGATGCCACAAAAGAGGCCATTGATGATGAAGACTGGCTTCATTCAGGCGACCTTGGAATCATGGATACGGACGGAAACCTTTCCATCACCGGGCGTCACAAAGATATGATTATCCGGGGAGGAGAAAATATCTATCCCAGGGAGATTGAAGAGTTTTTATACCGGATGGATGAAATCCGGGATGTTCAGGTCGCAGCGGTTCCCAGTAAAAAATATGGAGAAGAGGTGGGCGCATTTATTATTTTAAAGGAAGATGCAGACCTTGAACCCAGTGATGTCAGTGATTTTTGCAGGGGTAAAATCAGCCGGTACAAAATTCCCAGGTATGTCCATTTCCTGAATGATTACCCCATGACGGCATCAGGCAAAATCCAGAAATACAAACTCACGGAAATGTCTTTGGATATCTGGCCGGAAAGAAGATAGGGCAGGAGAGAAAATTATTTTTCCGGAATCCATTTTCTGCCGACAATCATATAGATAAGAACAGAGCTCAGGATTAGATACCCAAACATTTCAACATTTTTTGTTTTGAAAATAAAAGAAAGCGTTAAAGTAATTGATGCGCTGATAACAAAAAATACGGGTTTGGGTGTCTGGTTCAGTATGATCCGTCCAAAATGGGCAAATCGAATGTGACTTATCATTAATCCGATAGACAATCCGGTGAGCAGCCATAATATAGTGGGCGTAGCTACAAGGGAAGCCCCTAGGACAATTAATGCGCCTGCAGGGCTGGGGAGACCGTTGAAAATACCTTCCGGAAGGTCTGTCTTTTTTTTGTCCACCACCAGAAAACGGATCAGGCGGAAAGCGACCCCGATCACAAAAATAGCACCGACTCCCCATGCCAGTGAACCCCCCTTTTGGATGATGATATAAGACGGGGCCAGCCCAAAACTTACAAAATCTGCAATGTCATCCAGGTAAGGACCATATTTGGTTCCACCGTGTTTAAGTGCCATTCGGCCGTCAAACAGATCAAACAACTGTCCAATGATGATAATACAGATGGCCCAGGCAAAGTAGTGGTGATACGCCAGGATCAAGCTGGCTACACCACACCCGAAGTTGAGCCCGGAAAGGATATCCGCATAAAGCCGGTTGGGAATAAATTTAAATATTACCGATGCCGATGAAAGAATGATGCAGGCCATTAGAATACTGTCGGCAATGTTTATGATATCCGGATTTTTATCCATGAGTGCGCACAGGATTACAAGCCCGAAGCAGATGATTGCCTTTATTTTTCCAAAATTGTTTGCCGCTCCTGATACATTTATCAAGGATAGAATTTTGCGCGCAAAAAACTGGCCGGCCAGTTCTATGGCCACAAGGGTCCAGACCAGTTTGACTGAGATAATGTCGGCATATGCAAATCCAATCAAGGGCGGCAGGTAGGTGAGCTTGTCACACATGGGATCGAGCCATTCCCCCCATGGCGATCCCAGGTCACACCCCCTGGCAACCACACCGTCTGCGCCGTCAAGAATGGCTGCAAAGGTAAATATAAAAATAGCAATGGATTGATACGGGGTTAAAAAGTAAAGGACAAACCCCATGGCAGCCATGGCAGTACGCCAATAGCAAATCGCGTTGGGGTGAAGCAGCCACAGGTGTGACATGATAAAGTCCTGCATGGATTTCTTTTTAACCGCCCGGGAAAACCATACGAAAAAGGCTGTTCCAATGGCAGCGGATACCGCGATAACAAAAGCTCGTTCCATTTTATATTCTCAATTGATTAAGTTTATGTTTATTGCCAGTCTATTTATCATTTTAGGCGTCAATAGTCCATTGTTGGTTTTAGAAAGGTTGGGGTAAGAAATTAACGGGTGGGCATACCCATCTGTTCTGCTCAGTGAAACGTTCCCTGAAATTTTATAAATAGTTGGACCTGAAGCAGGTAAGTCTGTAAAATATCCCAATTCTTAAGTAAACGCAGTTCACTCGAAATATTTTTTATGAAAGGCTGGCAATGGGATTTAAAAAATACGGTTACCTGGTTTTCGGCATTTTGGGCCTTTCTTATGTCCTGGTGTTTTTTCATCGTTTGTCACCGGCAGTAATGGCCGTTGACATCATGAAAGATTTTAATGCAGGTGGAACATTGATGGGTATTTTGGCGTCTGCTTATTTTTATCCCTATGCCATCATGCAGATCCCGGCAGGGCTCCTTTCAGACGGTTGGGGGCCGCGTCGTTCCGTTACAGCATTTTTAATTATTGCTGCTGCGGGTTCCATTGTATTGGGCCTGGCAGACAATGTAGGAGTGGCAATTGCTGCCAGGGCAGTTGTCGGTCTTGGTGTGGCAATGGTATTTGTGCCCACAATGAAAATACTGACCAACTGGTTTGAAGAAAAACAATTTGTCCGGATGACAGGAGTCATGATTTCCCTCGGAGGTGTTGGCGCCTATACTGCTGCCACCCCCCTTGCACTGCTTAGTGAAGCACTGACCTGGAGGGGGTCTATGATCGTCATCGGTCTTGTGACTATTCTGGTAGCCATTGCTGTATGGCTTCTGGTCCGGGATACACCAGAAGAAAAAGGATACCCTCCAGTAAAAAATGTGTCTGAACCAGTTCCGGGTTTCAAGCCTGTCGGGCTATGGGAAGGGATGATGATGGTATGTAAATCCAGTAAATTCTGGCCCATGGCAATCTGCTTTTTTTTCAGCGCAGCGGTTTCTCTGACCATCATGGGGCTGTGGGGCGGTCCATTTTTGATGCATGTTTATGATATGTCCCGTGCCCAGGCCGGGGGCATTTTGTCTATGATGGCCATTGGGCTGATTGTCGGTGCGCCTATTATGAGCTGGATATCCGGGAAGCTGTTTAAATCCCATAAAACATTGCTGGTGACCAACCTGGCGCTCTGTTTTATCCTGTTTTCAACACTTGCATTTTTTACAGGTGATTTTAATCCGGGGCAGTTATATCTGTGGTGTTTTACATACAGCTTTTTAAACTCAGGCTCAATTGTTGTGGGGTATACTATTATTAAAGAAGTGTTCCCGCTGGAGATCGCAGGCACTGCAACCGGCCTGGTAAATATTTTTCCATTTGCAGGTACTGCAGTAGGGCAGCCTCTCATGGGTTTATATCTTGATTTGTATGGCAGTACAGAGGGCGTATACCCTATGGAGGCGTATTCTGCAGCATTTAAATTCTGCCTGTTTGCCCTTCTGATTGCCCTGATATCCAGTCTTCTTGTCAGTGAAAGCAGAGAATGATACAAGTTTTAACACGAATGTCGGTTTAAGTTATACTGAAAGGAAATATAATGGAAAAACAGGTTGTGGTTCGTTTTGCACCAAGCCCTACCGGGTATCTGCATATTGGAGGAGCACGTACCGCGATATTCAACTGGCTGTACGCCCGCAAGACAGGCGGTAAATTTATTTTAAGGATTGAGGATACCGATGCAGAGCGCTCAACCGAGGACTCAATAGAAGGAATTGTTGAAGGACTCAAATGGCTGGGGCTTTCGTGGGATGAAGGACCTGATTTCCAGAGCCGACATATAGAGGACCATGTTAAAGCTGCGCATAAACTTCTTGAGAGTGGGCATGCCTATAAATGTTTTTGCACCAAAGAGATGATCGAAAAAAAACGTGAAACAGCGGTTAAAGCAAAACAGACGTACCTGTACGATGGCACATGTCGGAACCTGAGTGCGGATGAGATTGCTCAAAAAGAATCAGAAGGGCAGGCATATGCTGTCCGTTTAAAGATCCCGGATAAAAAGGGAGGAGTGGTTTTTGAAGATGCTGTTTACGGCGGTATAGAAAAAAAATATGCTGATCTGGAAGATTTTATCATTGTTCGTTCAAACGGCAAACCTTTGTATGTGCTTTCCAATGCAGTAGATGATATCCGGGACAAGGTCACCCATATCATTCGCGGCCAGGACGGGCTCGCCAATACTCCTAAACAGATTCTTTTATATAAAGCTCTGGATGCTCCGCTTCCGGTTTTTGCACACATGTCTTTAACCCTTGATCCCAAAAAGGCAAAAATTTCCAAACGGCGTCATGGGGAAATGGTTGCGGTTCATTTTTACAGGCACAAAGGATTTCTGCCCTGGGCATTTGTAAATTTTTTGGTGCTGCTTGGGTGGGCCACAAAAGAATCCAGGGAGATTTTTTCAAAAGAAGAGTTGATTGAGGCATTCTCTCTGGAAGGTATCAGCCGGACAAACTCGGTATTCAATATTAATCAGGATGACCCTAAGTTTTTTACAGACCCCAAAGCGTTGAATATGAATGCACATTATATGCGTTCTATGCCGGTTGAGGAGCTGTTTGTCTTTGTTAAAGCCCAGCTCGAAAATGAAGGCCTCTGGGATGCTGCGTTTGAAGGAGATAAAAAACAGTGGTGCATGAGGACCATCGATCTTATCCGGGAGCGTTTTCATGTGCTGACGGATTTCACCGATGCAGGCCGTGCATATTTTTGTGATGAGTACCCGAAAGATGAAGCAGCTGTTCAAAAAAATATTTGCAAATACCCTGATTTGAAGGTACAGCTTCCTGAACTGGCAGAAAAGATTCGGGCAATGGAAAGCTATACTGAAAAAGAAGTGGAGGCGCTACTTCGGGATCAGATTAAAGCATTGAGTGTTAAACCGGGAATTCTGGTAAACAGCATCCGGGTTACTGTGACAGGGCAGGCTGTCGGTCCTGACTTTATTAAAAGCCTTGTTTTGCTGGGTAAAAATACAGTGGCCGATCGTATTTCAAAAATCCAGGATTTTTTTTAGCCGCAACCCGGTTGTGGATTACGGTTGACTATTTGGAAACAGGTTGGTCATGGTATTTGTCGTACTCGGATTCTTCCGGTTTCCAGAAAGATAGCCACTCTTTTTCCGGTACGATATGAACCGGCATGGCATGATCAAAAAACCAGGAATCCACCACAAATATTTCCTGGGTGGCAGTATCAATGATTGAAGTGGCCATATGCGGCCAGTGAACAAACATCATCCCCCTGCGGGATATACCGTAGGTTCTATGAAATTTAAGCAGGTTATCCTGCTGCAATAATAATAAAAAGATATTCGTATTGACGGCTTCGTCTTCGCAGTCCATCTGGTTGGACCTGAGCATAGCAGTAAAGGTGCCGCCGATATCGGTATTGATCCCGGTTTTTTCCCCGGTGATCCTCTCAAGGGCCTGGATGGCTTTGGCAATACGCTCCCGCTCTGAAGCTGCATCTTTTGGCTCAGGAGAAAATATGTCACGGATGGGCTGCCAGTCTTCATTGGACAAGGTGACGTTAACCGTTTCGGGGCATCCATAACCGTAGCAGAGGGTAAAAAGGGATCTCTGAGTATTTTGAAAACCATATTCTTTAATAAAATCATTTGGGGTTTTCATTATGGATGTTCCGCAGCCTGCTGATAAAACAGTGAGTATTAACACTAAAATCCATTTGAGTGTCCTGGTTGGTGCTTGTTTTGAATTCAATGTTGCTCCATTTAAAAAAGGTTATACAAAAACAGGCACTACTTTACTTTAATTGATGGTCGATTTCCATCAAAAATTTAGGAGGGAATCATGTTGAAAATGAGTCGTGTGTTAAAAATTATGGTATCTGTATTTTTTTTTCTGATGGTGTGTTTCATAGTTTCCCCGGCAATCGCGTTACAGCCAGGGGAAGTGAATACCGTCCTTGGCCCGGTATCTGCAGATAATCTTGGAACTACTCTTGTTCATGAACATTTCGCCTTTGCTTATCCGGGATGGTTTGCCGATTCAACCATCGCACCTTACGATTTTGATGCAGCATTAAAAGTTAATCTTGAGGTGATTAAAGCAGCACAAAAACAAGGTATTACAACGATTATTGATGCCACGCCCAATGATGTAGGCGGGCGTGATCCCAAACTGTATGTTGAATTGGCAAAAAAAACAGGGATGAACATTATTTGCTCCACCGGACTGTACACAGAACATGAAGGATCTCCACCGTATTTTAAGACCCGGATGGACTGGTATAAAACCGATATCACTGCCATGATATCCAATATATTCATCACTGAAATTACAAAGGGCATTGGAAAGACAGGTGTAAAGGCTGGTGTGATAAAGGTGGGAACCAGCGGCGGTGGGCCAATTTCCCCTTATGAACTGGCTGTTTTAAAGGCGGCCGCAATTGCACAGAAAGCCACTGGTGTTCCCATTATTACACATACTGAGGGGCCGGCAGGCGGAGTTGAGCAGGCAGAATTTTTTATAAATGAAGGCGTGGATCCTAAAAAAGTCATGATCGGGCATGTGTCCAATTCAAAGGACAATGCTTACCATGAAGCGATCCTGGCAAAAGGGGTCAATATTGCGTTTGACCGGATCGGACTGGACATATTCAACCCTACGCCTGTAATTGTGGAGAATATAGCAGCTCTTTTGAAAAAAGGATATGCCGGCCGGATCATGATGTCACATGACACGGTGAATTATTGGCTGGGTAGACCATATGATGCGCCGGAGGCTGTTATGCAAGCCCTGGCAAACTGGAAAATCGATCACATTTCCACTAATGTCATACCCGCTTTAAAAGCCAAAGGAATAACCGAAGATCAGATCAAAGAGATGATGGTGATGAACCCTAAAGATTTATTTTTAGGTCAATAACAATAAGAAATTTTGAATGCATAAGCCCGGATTTTTTAATCCGGGCTTTGTCACTCTATCAGGATAATAATCAGGTGTTTAGGACCATGCATCCCTTTAAAAGACTGGGCTTTAATATCCCCTGTCATGCTTGGACCGGTAATAAACGAGACCTGACTTGGGGGCGTACTGCTGCCTGTGTATATATTCTCAACGGCCTGTTCATATTCCGGGACCAATCGGTCTGCCGTTAAAATGGCAATATGGAAAAGCGGGGCAATAGAAGCAAGGCGGGGCTGATTTATGTCATGAACCAGGCAGAGCGTACCGGATTCTGATATCCCGTAATTCACACCGGTGATCCCTGCATCTGCCTGCCCAAATGCATAGTCCTTAAAAGAAGCCCTGTCTTTAAAATTATCGGCGGTTTTAACCTCAATCCCTTTTTTATTTGCCCATTCCATGATCTTAAGCGGCCGGATAACTTCATCAGTAGAGGCAACCATGCTTTTTAACTGATGATCAGCAGCAATTTGTGCAAGTATTTCCCCTGCTGTTGAATAATCCTGCACCTGGTGAACCTGTCCGGTCTGCAGGATAACTTCTTCTATAAATTTTTTTATCATTTTTTATCCCTTAATTCATTCCACCGCTCATGAAATGTTTTTCGTGCGATTTGAGGCATTGTGCGGGACTGCGTCCAGTTTTTGACAGGGCCATTTGTTTTTTTTAGCATCCTTACAGCATTTTTCTGGCGGGTTGCGCTCCTGGACATTGTTACGCCCAGTTTCCAAAGGGAAGGGTGGACAACCATTTTTTCCCAGAGAGCAAATTCAAAAAAATCAATGATGTCATTTTTTTTGAAACTGATCCTCGGCCTGATCCTGGTTTGCCTAATTCTGAATTCGTGCAGCATTTTGGGATGGTCAATTCCTCCGGGGCAGACTTCACTGCACGCCCCGCACTGGGTACATGCATGGTACAAGTCTTTTGTCCGGTCCAGACCCAGCAGCAGGGGGGTCAATACCTGTCCCATGGGGCCTGAATAAGCCCACCCATATGGATACCCCCCAACCTTTGTGTAGACCGGGCAGATATTCAGGCATGTTCCGCAGCGGATGCATTTTAAAGCTTCCCTGCTTTGGGAATCGTCGTAAAAATTCCACCGCCCGTTATCCACGATCACGATAAAAAGCTCTTCAGGGCCATCTATTTCATTTTCTTTTTTCGGCCCGCTGTCCATGGATACGTATGCGGATAGTTTCTGCCCGGTGCAGCTTCGGCATAACACTCGAACCAGGTGGAGGGCGTCCGCCATATTCTCCACAACTTTTTCCAGTGTCATGACAGAAACCTGGGTTTTGGGAGAAGATTTGCTCATGCGGATATTTCCTTCATTTTCCACATTGATGATGGTTCCGGTTTCAGCAACCGCCATATTCACCCCTGTAATGCCCATTTCCACGTGATGGAATTTGTTCCTCAGGTACACCCTTGCCGCTTGCCCAAGCTCAACCGGATCAAGAGTAGGATCTTTCATCCCTGCTTTTTTTTGGAAAATATCCGAAATTTCTTCTACCGGTATATTCATTGCCGGTCCGACAATATGAAATGGCGGGCGGTCTAAAAGCTGGGTGATGAATTCTCCAAGATCGGATTCAAATGCCTTTATGCCATTTTCTTCCAGGGCCTGGTTCAGCCCAATTTCTTCTGTAACCATTGATTTGCCTTTGGTTACATATGTGACACCTCTTTGTTTAGCCAGATTTACGATAAATTCATTTGCAGCCTTGGCATCCTTTGCACGGAAAACTTTTGCCCCATTTCGAATGGCATTTTTCTCAAACTGATTCAGGAGTTCAGGAAGCCTTGCGACAACATCCGCCCGGATGGCAGCACTTTTTTCAAGGGCCTTGTCCGGGTTAGGGAAAGAGGCCATGGCTTTTTTCCGGAGAACAGGGAAGTGCTGCCGAAATATGTCCAGAAAGACCCTGGAATATTCATTTTTTAACTCTTTCTTAGCAGTTTCGGTGAATCGGTGAGTATTGATCTCCAAATCGGGTGCTCCTTTTATTCTGTGTGACTCAAAAGTTCAGCCAGGTGCATGGCTTTCTTTTCTGGGTGATGGCGTTGAAGGTATCCGTCCACGTTCAGCAGACAACCAGGTTCGGATAAAACAAGAATGTCCGCCTCTGAGTTAATAAAGTGTTGAACTTTTTGAGCAACAATGGCTTCTGAAATATCCGGAAACCTGATGGAGAACTCTCCGCCAAATCCGCAGCATACATCAGCTTCTTTGAGTGGCAAAAGCTCTGTGTTTTTAACAGCATCGATCAATTTTCGGGGCTGATCAGATATGCCCAGCCGTCTTAGATTTTTGCAGGATTCGTGGTAAACCGCGCTGCCGGAAAATGATGCTCCCACATCCTTTGTGCCCAGTATATCAACAAGAAATTGTGACAATTCATAGGTTTTAGCGCCAACCCGTCTGGCCCTGTGTGCCCACTCCGGTTCTTTTTTGAGCAGATCCGGATATTGGTGCTTTACAGTGTGAACACAGGAGCCTGAAGGGCAGATAATGATTTCATCATGTTCAAAAATTTGAATAAAATGTTTGGCAGCTTTAACGGCAGAATCCATATGCCCGGAGCTTATAGCGGGCTGGCCGCAGCAGGTCTGTGCATCATGGTATATTGGATCAAGCCCGAGTCTGCGAAGCAGGGTAACAGTGGCTTCCCCTATCCTGGGAAGAAAAAGATCTGCAAGACAGGGAATAAACATAGATATGGTTTTCATAGGCTATCCCTGCATAACCATTTCAATTAAATGGGGCCCTGGTATGCTGACAGCCTTTTTTAATTCCTGTATCAAATCTTTGCCGGATTGAACGGATACAGCAGACACTCCCATACTCTGGCTGAGTTTAACCCAGTCAATGGGCGGACTGCCTAAGTCCGTCAAGGTTGCAGTGTTTTTTTTAAACTGTTTGTTGCCTGCCCGGAGATATTCAATTTTTAAAATGTCATAGCTGCGGTTCGCACAGATCAGGGTCGTGACATTCAGATTGTCCCGTGCCTGCATCCAGAGAGACTGGGGAGTGTACATGGCAGATCCATCACCCTGCAGGTTGATAACCGGTCGGTCCGGGCAGGCCAGTGCAGCCCCGACAGCGCACGGCATCCCCATACCCAAAGATCCCCCTGTCAGCGTCATGAGGCTGTGGGGTTCAGCATTTGGTGCAATAAGATGATATGCCCCTCCTGAGGTGATGGCTTCTTCCACAACAATGGCATTTTCCGGTAAAAGAGCAGTGACAATCTGGCAGATTTTTCCGCCGCTGAGTTTTTCCTGCGGGAGATCACTTTCCTTTTTAGATTCTTTTACCAGTGGCGCAGGGGTTTTATTTTTTTGCGTTCCAGTCTGGATTGCAAGAGTTGATAAAATTTCAATCAGATCTTGATTCTCTGGATTTAGTTTGATCACAGTCTGTTTATCAGAAAACAGAGGGATGTCCATGCCTTTGTACCCAAAAAACGGCACAATGGGTTTGGTACCTATACGTATGACTGTTTCATATTGAGAAAGTTTTTTGATGGCCTGCTCTGGAAAATATGGGACCCGCTCCAATGCAGGAACTCCCATGCCGATTTCGGTATGGGCGGGAAAGGTGTCTGAAAGGAGATCGCATCCGGTAGTCTCTTTGATCTGTTCTGCAATCATAAGGCCATCTTTTCTCAATGCTTTCCCCCCAAGAATGATAAGAGACTTTTTGTCAGACTTTAAATGCTCTGCAGCCGTTTCAATAAGATTTTTATCAAGAGCATCATGTGAAAATGAAGGCCTGCAGATGGTTTCATCTGTGCATTCTTCCCACTGAAAATCCTGGGGAATGATAAGGGTCGCCACCTGTCCGGCCATGGCGGCTGAAATGGCATCAGCCGTATCCTGTGAAAGACTGTTTGCGGATGTGGCTGTTTTCTGCCAGCCTGGAACAGCGCTTGCCAGGGCTTCAATGTCCATGGTCAGAGGCGCATCCGAAGCAAGATGCCAGGATGCATGGTCTCCGATAATATTTACAATTGGTGTTTTTGCACGATGTGCATTGTGAAGATTGGCAATGCCGTTGGCCAGGCCCGGTCCAAGGTGCAGAAGAGTGAGTGCCGGTATGCCGGTCATCCTGGCATACCCGTCTGCCGCGCCTGTGCAGCACCCCTCGAAAAGTCCGAGTTTAGCCTCAATACCCGGTACTGAATCCAATGCTTCAACAAGGGGCATCTCTGTGGTACCCGGGTTTGCAAAACAAAATTTAATACCTGCTTCGACCGCGGTCCTGATAACAATTTGAGCTCCGTTCATTTGAGAATCTTCCTTTTTTTTGAGGTTCTATTAGCCCTGGGGAACGATGTACTGCATTGTTGCATCCTGCACGACGGCAGCCTTTGCCGTTCTGGGATAATCCGTTTCAAGGATATTCATCACTTCAGGCCATGTTTTAACCATGATGATATCATCGTTATGGCAGGCCCAGTCCATACATGACTTGTCGGGGTAGGGTGTTAAAACGATCAGTTTTTTCATCAAACCGGTCATCACCCCTTTTTGTTTGGCTGCAAAATGCCTGCCGCCGTAATTGCTTCCCCAGCCTCCCATGACATAATGGGGAACCTGACCTTCCGGTGCATCTGCTATAATTACCGCAGTGCCTTCCGGCATTTTAATTAAAGAAAGTGCAATGAGAATGGCAATGGCGGATTCGTTGGCTTTTGCATAGGTGTTGCAGATGGCAATGTCATAGGGAGGTGAAGGAGAAATGCCGTAATGTTCAACGCCGTCTTTAGCTCCGGCATCATGGGTCTCCTTGAAGGGGCCGCAGAAAAGATTGGCAATTTCTCCCTTGCGGTTGATCATACAGTCCACTTTAAAATCAAGGCCGGCAGCATCTCCTGCCGCATCCACTTCCTGGCGCATAATATTGTTTTCAAAATTACCCAGGCCTGTCCTGGCCGGGTCCCTGTAGTACTGGTTATGGAATTGGTTTATGCTTTCGATTCCAGCCACGCCGGGAAATATGATTTTTGCGCCCCCGCCAAAACCCAGGTGGACATGAGGTGTGATACAGCCGATTCCGATCTTCAGATCGCAGGCCATAAATTCCTTGTTAAACCACAGTTCAACCCCTGTCGGAGTCCGGCCTGCTGATACGGTATTCTGGAAGGGATCATGATTGTATACGGCATAATTTTCAACAATTTCCTGCCCCAGTTTTTTGCGGGCATTGATCATATCATATGCACCATGGGCGCCAAGGGACCATATAAAGCGGATCTGGTCTTTTCCCATCCCGGTTTTATGGAGCAAAGAAAGGATATGGGCGGCCACATCTTTTATGGGGGTGGGTCTGGTCATATCATCAAACACAATCACAGCCTGTTTTTTCCCGGCAGCGATCTCTTCAAGGGGAAGGCCGTTGACAGGCGCATTAATTTTTTGGGCAATCTCTTCGGGCATGAGTCCTGGTTTATCAAATCCAATGGGATTTAAATTGTCTACATCCCAGCTCTCCGGCAGGTTTAGTTCCAGGTCTGTGTTCTCATACCAGCGTCTTGATGGAACCATTATTTTTTTCATGTTTTCCGCCTTTTCTTTTTTTTCACTTTTTAATCAGGTTAGTGAAATTTAATGGAGATTGAGGCACTGTCTTTTATATTATTATCAGCATCCACAGTCCGGACCTTGTATATAAGAGTTGAACCTTTCTGGTCATCGTTCAGAACATGGGTAAAACAGAATCGTTTTTCAGAGATCTGGGGTGAGTGCTCAACGTTTCCCACAATATTATCATCGCAGAATACCTCATAACGCAAAATCGGACTGGCTGCGGCATAGGCTGTATCCCAAGAGACTCGAATTGCATGATGGTTCATTACATGCATGGCGGAATCAAGCTCCACTCCTAAGTTTTTCGGACCGCTAAGACCTATTGCAGTTCTCTGAAAATATGAATTGGCATTGCTTTTTCCTGCATCCACCACCATTTTTTCGATCTGTTTCATTTCGTCGTCTTTCAGGGGGGTGGAAATTTGAGCTGAAGCAAAGTTTTGTTCAAGCTGGCATTTTTGAGAATCATCATCCACATGACCAATACCTGTTATAACGGTCGAAATACCTTCAACGGAAAGGGCATAGGCAATGAGATCATTGCTTGGCATCTCTTTTGAACCGATCTGGTGATATACATCCTCTGGGTTTCCGGAAAATATGGGTTTTTTATGATAATAGGCTGCATCCGCAAAAACTTTCATACCGATAATACCCATACCGGCGCAGGCGGCTGTTTCGATGGCATTATACCGGTGGGGCATATATTGCGAATCACTCGGGTTGATAGCGACCAG
Source organism: Desulfobacteraceae bacterium (assembly GCA_033851995.1). Classification (GTDB taxonomy): domain Bacteria; phylum Desulfobacterota; class Desulfobacteria; order Desulfobacterales; family Desulfobacteraceae; genus Desulfobacula. The sequence continues at coordinate 147,594 of JAWSVI010000010.1, forward strand.
CAGGGTGTCAATAATTTTTTTAATATCCCTCCTGATGGCGTACATAAGGGCAGCACTGTTCCAGTGGCCTGACATGCCGATATGTTTGATCAGTTTTTCATTTTTGGGATTGCATCCGGTTTTGTTTGTGCCTTCCCGAAGGTCCAGCATTGCTGCTAAAGATCCCATCCAGGGGCGATCCGGGCTTGGGTTGTCCAGACCTTCATAGAGCATGTCGATTTCATCCATCGTGTTTAAATTGTGGAACTGAACACTGTCCAGATAAGCGCCTTCCGGGTAGTTGCCTTTCCCATCGCCAAACATAAGGCTTAAAGATCTTCTGACATCATCCACAGATGTGGATACTTCAAAATCGTCCAGCATGCCTTCAGAGTAATTGCTGCGAAAGTTTTCCCCTTCTGGTTGACGGGCTGTCCGGATATGGGTTTTGGTGGCTAAAAAGATTTTTTTGCGGGCATTTGGATCATAATTTGATTCGGAAGGTGACAGGCCAAGGCGTTTAAAAGCCTGTCCGAAATGTTTCTGGCTTGGGCCATATATGTTTGAGGTGTCCATATAATTGATGCCAATCCTGTATGCTTTTTCAATAATGCCAACAGGATCAGAATTCTCGTTTGGCCATTGAATTGATGCCTGGCCTCCCAGCCCAAGAGTCGTTACTTCCCTCCGGGTCCGCCCCAATGGTCGTGTGATCGGATCTGTCATTGTATCGCTCCTTGAAACATTTGAAATTGTTAGGTTTTTTGTATGTATCCTACTCAATTGTTTCTCTTGTGGCAAGAAATAACGCTATTTTTTCAAATAACGCGATTCTTTTAATAAAAAAATAGACCATAACAGTGATATCTTACGGTATAGTTCTTGAAAGCTTAAAAAGTCATTAAACCTTGTTTTTATGAACAATTAATTATACTTTTAATTATTCATACGAAACCCGTTAACATGCGAGGTGATCAAAATGAACCCGGTTATTGAAGCCCTTAATTTTCGTCATGCCTGCAAAAAATTTAATCCGGAAAAGAAAATTTCCAAACCTGATCTGGATGTGATTTTAGATGCAGCGCATCTGTCTCCATCGTCATTTGGTATGGAACCATGGAAACTTCTGGTGCTGGAATCTCTGGACGCCAGGAAAGAGGTCCGGCCTGCCTGTTGGAATCAGCCCCAGGTAACTGATTCAAGCCATGTGATTGTCATTCTGGCCAAACCGAACCTGGTTGAGCCTGGCAGTGCATATATCAGGCAGAGTTTTGAACGGCGTCAGCTGCCGGAGGAGATGACCCAGGCCTATGTGGAAAAATATAAATCACATATGGAAACAGAAGTATTTCCGCGAATGAACCTTTACGCATGGTGTTCAAAACAATGCTATATCGCACTGGCCAATATGATGACTGCTGCCGCATCTATGGGGATTGACTCCTGCCCCATGGAAGGGTTTGAAAAAGATGAAGTGGAGCGCATCCTTCAAATCGATACAAAAAAATATGAGGTTGCTGTCCTGATGGCCCTGGGATACAGGGCAGGTCATCAGACGAATCGTGCTCGTTATGAGCGAAACAGTATGGTGGAATTTAGATAAGATGCCTTGAAAACATCATTTTAAGGAGATCAAAAATGGGACAGGTCAGGATACTGGTGGTGGATGACGAACTGGTCATTCGTGAATCTCTTGCCGGCTGGCTCAAAAGGGATGGTTACGAGGTCAGCACGGTTGCCAGTGGAGAGGAAGCTCTTGATGTTTTGAAACGCAAAAGTTTTGATATCCTTTTGCTGGATATTCAGATGGACGGGATCAGTGGCCTGGAAGTTCTCAAGCATGTTAAAGAAGATTACACTGATATTGATGTCGTCATGATCACGGCTTTCGGATCAGTGCCGTCTGCTGTCCAGGCCATGAAATCTCATGCCTTTGACTACATTTTAAAACCGTTTGACCCGGATGAGCTGGGGGTGCTTATTAAAAAGCTGGTCAAGCACCGGGCTCAGAAACAGGAAAATGAATTTCTTAAAGAGGAATTTAAAAATCGCAATCGTTTTGAATCCATGATTGGCCAGTCAAAGCCCATGCAGGAAATTTTCGATATGATTGAAGATATCAGGGATGTAGACTCTTCTGTTCTGATTACAGGAGAAACCGGTTCCGGAAAAGGCTTGGCTGCAAAAGCGATTCACTCAAACTCAAGGGCCAAGGACGGTCCCTTTGTCAGCGTGAACTGTGGCTCCATCCCCATGCATATTATGGAAAGTGAGCTGTTCGGCCATCAGAAAGGCGCGTTTACCGATGCAAAGGAGAGCAGAAAAGGGAGGTTGGAACTGGCATCCGGCGGCACCCTTTTCCTGGATGAGATCGGTGAGATCAGCATGCGCATGCAGATTGACCTTTTGCAGGTTTTAGAGGACAGGATATTTTACAAGGTAGGGGGGACCCAGCCTATTCCGGCTGAATTCAGAGTGGTGGCTGCGACAAATGCTGATCTTGAGCAGGCCATAAAGGATCGGATATTCAGGGAAGATTTATATTATCGCCTGAACGTGATTTCCTTTACCATGCCTCCGCTGAGGGAGAGAAAGGAGGATATCCCGCTCCTGGCAGAGCATTTTCTGCATAAATTTACCCAGGAGGTCAATAAGGGGGTTGAGCGGATCAGCCGGGATGCCATGGATGAGCTCATGCTTCATGAATGGCCGGGGAATGTCCGGGAGTTATCCAATGCCATTGAAAGAGCCGTCGTGGTATGTAAGACACGAACCATCACCGCTTACGATCTTCCTATTGGATCTTCTCTTGAGGAAGAGCTGAAAAACAGATATTTTTCGCTTAATGACGTGGAAAAAGACCATATTCAAAAAATCCTTGAAGAAACCAGCTGGAACATATCTAAAAGCTCTGCCATACTAGGGATAGACCGATCCACACTTTACAATAAGATTAAACGATATGACCTTAAACCTGAATAAAGTTACAGGCAGCAGGGCTTAGGGCAGATGACAGCACCTGATACGATTATTGTCTCTCCAGTAGGTGATATACCCTCCTGGATCAATAGAGCAGTTTCTAAAAATGTGGGAAAACTTTTTGGGTTTAAAACTCGTATAACTCCTCTCCTGGAAGATATCGTATTCGCTTATGATGAAAACAGAGACCAGTATTATTCCACACAGATCCTGGAAGAACTTGAAAAAAATGCTCCGGAAGAGTGTGTAAAAATACTGGCCATAACAAAAGAAGACCTGTTTATTCCTATTCTTACCCATGTGTATGGCGAGGCTCAACTTGGGGGCAGGGCAAGCATTGTTTCCATATCACGGCTGGTGGCCTATCCTGAGTCCGGAGCTCTGGATCAGAGCCACAACCGGATGGTCAAGGAAGCAGCCCATGAGCTGGGTCATACATTTGATCTCAGGCACTGTGAAGATCCGTTGTGCATCATGCACTACTGTAGAAAAATTGAGGATGTGGATCATAAATCAGAGAGTTTTTGCCGGTATTGTAAAATTCTTTTGTCAGACAGTATCAAACTCCTTGATCAATAAATCATCAGATTTAAATTTTTAAAAAAAGCCCTTGACACAATTCTTGATATCTTATTATGTTTCTACCGACTGATGAGTCGGAACAAAAAATAATCAGTCGGTTGTCAATACAATTGGTCGGTTTGTTTTTTATTTATATGACAGGAAGAAAAATGCCGCCTATCCCGGAACTTGAAAAAATTCGTATCGCCCAGATTCTTGATGCAGGCCTTATTGCCATCACCTCCAAAGGCGCTGCCAGCACTACAATGGACGATGTATGCCGAATTGCCGGACTTTCAAAAGGCGGCCTGGTTCACTATTACAAAACAAAACGAGATTTATTTACAGCTGTTTTCAAAGAGTATTTCAAACGAATTTTTGAAAGAAGTGCAGAGACCATGGCCCAGTTCGATGATGCCCTGGATCAGATTCTGTCTTATGACTGGCTCTATGATAAAGAAGACCCCCTGGTCACTACAGGGTATCCGCTGATACTCGACTTCATGTCCCTTTCAGCACACGACGAAGAATACCGGTTGATTATGGAAGAGTGGATTAACAACTGGGTTATGCTTTTAAGTGCAGCGCTTGAGAAAGGGATTGAGCAGGGAACCTTTAAACAGATGGATGTAAATGAAGTCGCCAAGTCAATTTCAGCCATCTACCAGGGGATTGCAACCCGTTGGTATATCGGTCGGAATACACACACCCGGCAATGGGCAATTAATACATACAGGAGAGGAATTATGGGGATTTTGTCCCCTTTTATGGCATAAAACAAACAATACAATGGAGGTGTAATGGCTGTATTTGAATCCAAAGAGAAAATGGTCGAAGTCCTGGGTGGTCTTTTTAACATCTTATTAAGTGATCCCGATGCAGGTCCGAAGTTTGCCTCATCAAACATTACCATTAAATTCAACATTTCAAATCCCAATGCCCAGCTCTTCATCACACCCGGTGACGGGACAAAAGGAGAGGTGATCTGGGAAGGCAAAGACATCAAAGCCGACGTAGAGATGACCCTGAGCGGCGATACCTGCCACCAGTTCTGGCTCAAAAAGATCGGGATGCCAATCGCCCTTGCCAAAGGCCTTATCAAAGCCAAAGGCCCCATGCCAAAAGTCCTCAAACTTCTTCCCATATTAAAACCTGCTTTTGCAGCTTACCCTGAATGGGCTCAATCCCAAGGAATGCCCATTGACTGAAGCGAATAACCAAAAAAGGAGATTTATATGGAACGGAGTATCAAACAATTTGAGACTGACCGGGTTAATGCGGCCAGGGCAGCCGCAAGGCTGATCCTTGCTTCCGGCACCACCAGCCCCCGGGTAGGGGGAGTGGGGGAATGTACCATCCACATTATCGACGATGAATGCGATATTGAAGATATCTGTCAGCAGATAGAAAAAATGGGAGAAGTGAAAAAGCCCTGGGATTTTTTTAAGCGGGACGCTGCCATACTCAGGGATGCAGATGCCCTTCTTATCACTACATCTCTAAGAAGTCTTACAGATCCTTCTGATATTAACTGTAATTTGTGCGGAAAACTGGTGTGCGAATACCTCAAAGAGGAAGAAAAACTGCCTGTAGAAGATGATGTCGCCTTTACCGGTCCGTTGTGTACCTTCCGGGCAGCCAATGTCGCTTATGCGATTGATGGCATGATCACCCAGGCAAGGAATCTTGGCATAGACTATGGTGTGTACTGGTCAATGGGTGCGGCAGCCATGCGCATGGGTATTCTGCCAAAGGATACCGGTTTTGCCATGGGTGTTGCGATCTCCATAACGGAAAAAAGCCCGTTCAGGGATATCCCGATCAACTACGCCGAGATCAACCAGCGAAGTATGAATGACAGGATGATCAACCGTCTGTGGCCCCAGTTCAGGTCCATTTACAGTTAACCTGTTTATATCAGGAGGAAAAAATGACGATTAAACCTATGTCCGGCCTTATTGACAACGGGATCGACCGGGCGGTAGAACTCATATCCATGGCAGCTTTCACCAGTTTCAGGTTTAATGACCGGAACACGGTTAAATTTGCGGCCGTTGAAAAAGAGGATCTCGAACCGATTGCCGAATACTGCTTTTCTTTAGGGGATATGTCCCCCCTGGCCGCAAGGGACGGACGGAACCTGGTCCAGATGATGAAAGAGCCTTGCTCCCTTCTGGTCATTGGAGACCGGCGCAAGTCCGATTTTAACTATGATTGCGGGGCCTGCGGGTATCGAACCTGCGCTGAAATGAATAAGGCTGAAGAAGTGGAATCTTTAACAGCCAACGGCCCCTCATGCGTGTTTAAAAATATCAACCTTGGCATTGCAGCCAATGCCGCTGCCAGCATGGCACATAAACTAGGGCTCCACTGCCGGGTCTTTTCAACCCTGGCCTTTGCTGCAAAAGCGCTTGAGATTATAGAGGGCATAGACATCTGTATTTCAGTTTGTGTCAGCGCAGGCAAAAAGAATCCATTCTTTGACCGTCACGAGTACTGGACCAAAGAACATTGGGATGAAACTTTTGCCAAAGAATTCCCCACATACACTCGCGGATTTATCGGCGCTATAGAGGAATAAACCAGGCCAACATGCCTCAAAAGACTTTATCTGAATCAAGCAAGCCAGAAAAAGGAGACTTTTATGACATCCAAGTCTTACCTGAATCAGGCCATTATTTCTCATTTTATTGAACTCAAAGCAGATTCCAATCCAGACAAGGAAATACTGATTTTTGAGAATGGTGAAATGGAAGATGACCGCCTGACGTATAAAGATATTTATGAAAAATCAAACAAAATTGCTGCAGCTTTTCTAAAAGCCGGTATCGGGAAAGGGGATACCTATGCAGTATTCATGCGCAACCATGCTGAATTTGTTTTATCTATGCTGGCCGGACCGGTGATTGGTGCAGTCATGGTGCCGGTTGATCCCAGAAGCCGGGGGGAGCGTTTGAAATTTTTATTGACCAATTCCAATGCAAAGGCGGTGGTTGTTTCATCCGAATTCCTTCCGTATATTGAAGATGTACTGCCGGATATCCCTGGGCTCAGAACCATATTTGTGGTGGAAAAACCAGGCCATGAGATATCCGGGGAGATCAATCACCCTGTTTTAAATGAGATCCTGGAACAGGATACGTGGGACAAGGTTGAGCAGCAGATCATGGATGTCCGTCATCCATTCCAGATTATATATACCAGCGGGACAACAGGTGATCCCAAAGGCGTTATGATCCGGAACAACCGGTTCGGCATGTTCAATATTGTGACCCGCCTGGTCTGGAAATATAAACCATCTGACATCCTTTACACAGGTCTTTCTCTTACACACGGCAATGCACAGGCAGTTACGCTGTTCCCTGCACTGGGAACAGGGGTGAAAGCCGTGATCAGTCCCAAATTTACCAAGAGCCGGATCTGGGATATCTGCCGCAAATACGGTTGCACCAGTTTTTCCCTGCTCGGCGGAATGATGGCTGGTATTTTCAATGAGACCCCGAAAGAAAATGATGCAAAGAATCCTGTAAGAATGGTTATCAGTGCAGGCACGCCCCTGGCGATATGGGAGGATTTTGAAAAGCGTTACGGCCTGAATATCCTTGAATGGTATGGGGCTGTTGAAGGGGGGTTTGCCTATAAACCGCCCGGCAAGGGTCCAATCGGTTCCTTTGGCAAACCACTGCCCGGTATGATGGAATTCAGGGTAGTTGATGATGCGGACAACCAGGTTCAGAACGGTGAAACAGGGGAGCTGATTCTCAAGATGACCAAAGGCGAAACTAAAGTGGATTATCTGGGCAATAAAGAGGCGTCTGAAGAAAAGACAAGAGGCGGGTGGCTCAGGACCGGTGATGCAGTCTCCAAAGATGAAAAAGGATGGTACTTTTTTAAATACCGGATTGGTTCTGAGCTGCGCAGGGCCGGTGATTTTATCCAGCCGGATCATATCGAGCGGATTATCGGGGAACATCCTGACGTCAGTGAAGTCTGTGTTTATGGTATCCCGGCAGCTTCCGGTGCCCCGGGAGAGAGCGACCTTGTGGCAGCCATTGCTCCTTTTGGGGATGCTGTCATAGATCCTGGTGCTGTTTTTGAAAAATGCAGAAAGGACCTGGAACCCAATTCAGTCCCCTCTTATCTGCAGCTGACTGAAAATATTCCTAAAACCATTTCGGAAAAAGCCCTGGACCGGATACTTAAAGAGCAGTTTTCCACTACAGCGGAGAATGTTCACGCCCTGGCCGATTATTAATTCACGTTACAAAAGGAGTTAAGATGAAAGGTTATACCGATTTAAATATAGAGCTGACTCCGGAGCAGATTTCAATCAAGGAAGAGACCCGGAAGTTTGCAAAAGACGTACTGCGACCTGCAAGCCTTGAGCTTGATAAAATTGCTGACCCCCAGGAGATGATTGACAGCCCGGTTTTTAAAGATGCATTCAAAAAAGGGTATGAACTTGGGTATCATACCGTGCTGCTGCCGGATAGCTGGGGAGGATTGGGCACGGACCCGCTGGAAACCCATATTATTTTTGAAGAGCTGGGTTGGGGCAGCATGGACTTTGCTGTAGGTCTTGGGGCCTCCTGCTTCCCTGCGTTTTTTGCTTCCATGGTTCCCAGTGACCGCCTGGCAGATGAAATCATTACCCCTTTCTGTGAAAACACAGATGCGTCATTTATCGGATGCTGGGGCATCACGGAACCGGAGCATGGGACCGATACCCTGGCACCGTTCACACCGGCATTTTCAAACCCGGAGATTACCGGTCAGACCACTGCAACAAAAGACGGGGATGAATATATTATCCAGGGGCAGAAGGCTGCCTGGGTTTCCAACGGCACCATTGCCACCCACTGTTTGCTTTATCCCACCATTGATGTTTCAAAGGGAATGGCCGGCGGCGGTATCTGCATTGTTCCCCTGGATCTGCCTGGTGTGAAAAAGGGGCGTCCCCTGGATAAGCTGGGCCAGCGTGCCCTCAACCAAGGGGAACTGTTTTTTGATAATGTCAGGGTTCCGGCAGAATATATGCTGGTGGATGAAGAAAGTTATGAAGCAATGCTCGATATCACCCTTTCCACAGCTAATGCAGCTATTGGGGCAATGTCTGTCGGCGTTGCACGGGCGGCCTACGAGGAGGCCCTGGCTTATGCAAAACAGCGTGTTCAGGGCGGAAAGGCTTTGTTTGAACACCAGATGATCAAGCACAAGCTGTTTAATATGTTCATGAAGATCGAAGCGGCCAGAGCATTTTCCAGGGCAGCCATGATCTATAATTACAATAACACACCGCCAATGATCGAGTATTCTGTGGCATCAAAAGTTTTTTGTACGGATGTCGCTTTTGAAGCAGCCAACTGCGCGGCACAGATTTTTGGGGGGAACGGGATGAGCCGGGAGTATCCTGTAGAAAAATTCCTGCGGGATGCCAGGGCCTGCCTGATCGAGGACGGGGCGAACGACAGCTTGATGATCACGGCTGCCCATCACCTTTAAGCACAAAAAAAGGATACAACTATGAATGATGTTTATATTATCGGCCTTGGCATGATCCGGTTTAACAAATACCCTGATCAGAATGTTAGAAGCATGGCGCATGAGGCCACTGCTCTTGCACTCAAGGATGCAGGCATAGATAAAACAGCCCTGGAAGCAGCCTTTTTCTCCAACACGTTCTGGGGTTTTTTTGACAACCAGCACTCCATTCGGGGGCAGGTGGTCATGCGTTCCATGGGGGTTGAGAGCATACCGGTCACCAATGTGGAAAATGCCTGTGCCGGGGCATCCACTGCTCTTCATATGGCCTACACCGGTGTAAGGGCAGGTATGTATGATGTGGCACTGGCCCTTGGATCAGAAAAAATATCCAACCCCAATAAAGCCATGTCCCTTGGGGCTTACGCCTCCTGTATGGATGTGAGCAATTTTGAAGCCCACCTGGCCATGATGGAGGAGGTCAATAAAAGTTTGACAGTGGAAATTCCGGAAGGCCAGACCCCGCCCGGCGAGGGGAAAAGTGTGTTCATGGATGCCTATGCCATGGGTGCGCGTTGGCATATGACCCGGTTCGGATCTACCCAGAAGCAGCTGGCTACAATCTGTTCGAAAAATCACTGGCACGCGTCATTAAACCCGCTGTCTCAGTACCAGCAGACCATGACTGTTGAAGAAGTGCTGGCAGACAAACCCATTGCTTATCCCCTGACACGATCCATGTGCTCTCCAGTCGGGGACGGGGCTGCTGCGGCCATTGTCTGTTCTGAAAATTATTTGAAAAAGTTGAGTCGGGTAATGCCGATTAAAATTAAAGCCTCTGTTCTTGGAACCGGTACAGACAGGGATCTTGACGGGGAAGATATCGGAGAGCGTCTGGCAAAACAGGCATATGACGCTTCCGGCGTCAGCCCGGAAGATATAAGCCTGGCGGAACTGCATGATGCCACCTCATACGGAGAACTTCACCAGACAGAGGCCATGGGATTTTGTCCGCCCGGGGAGGGCGGCCCGTATGCAGAGTCTGGAGCAACAACCCTCGGCGGTAAACAGCCGGTGAACACCAGTGGTGGATTGGAGTGCCGCGGTCATCCCATCGGGGCGTCCGGCCTTGCCCAGATCTATGAGATCGGAGAACAGCTGAGGGGCAGGGCGGGGAAACGCCAGGTGGAGGGCGCACGCTTGGGACTTGCAGAAAATGGGGGGGGTAACATTGGTGTGGAAGAGGCTGCCATGTGTATTCACATCCTTGAGAAAGTCTGACAGGATGAAGTAATGAAAAATATATTTATTACAGGAGTGTCCGGGTATATCGGGGGTAAGATTGCCCGGGCGCTTGGCCAAAGAAAAGATGTACGGTCCATCACGGGGATCGACATCCGGGAACCGGATTTTACCTGTGATCGTTTTATCTTTATTAAACGGGATGTCCGCCAATCGGTACAGGACATACTCGAAGCACACAAAACAGACACAGTGATTCATGCGGCCTATGTCCTGCCACCGGGCCACAATGTCCGCCTGATGGAAGATATCAATATTTCAGGAACCCTGAATATATTGGAATGCTCAAAAAAAGCCGGGGTTAAGAGGTTGCTGTACACCAGTTCAACCACGGCCTATGGTTTTTATCCGGACAATGATTTCCCCCTGACAGAGGATTCTCCTTTAAGGGGAAACAGTGATTTTACCTACTGCAAAAACAAAAAAGAGATCGAGGCGATTTTTAAGGATTTTACTGTTCAGAATCCGGAGATATGTGTGACGATCCTGAGGCCTTGCTATGTGGCAGGACCGGGCCTTGACAACCCGCTTTCCACCCATCTTAAAAAGCATTTTGTCATGCTCCCCAGGCAAAACAGCCCGTTTCAGTTTGTTCATGAAGATGATTTGATCCGGATCATGCTGCTTTGCCTTGAAAAAAATCAGGCAGGAATTTTCAATGTGGGGGGTGAAGGAACCATCTCTTTTGATGAGATGGTGAGAATGCTTGGAAACAGGCCACTGTTTCTTCCAGATATTGTGGTACGGATTTTTAACGGGCTGGCATGGCACCTGCGACTGAAATTTCTAACAGAATTTCCCAATGCAGGACTGAACCTGATCCAGTATCCATGGATTGCATCGTCACAAAAATTATTAGATGAGACAGGATATCAATTTGAGTATGATACCAAAGGTGCATTTGAAGATTTTGCAAAGCATGTTTTGAGTAAATAAAACAGGAAACAGGAGTTTGGAAAATGAGAAAATCAATAGTGGTTACAGGGGCAGCCAGTGGCATTGGCCGGGCAACCGCCTGCTATTTTGCATCGAAAAACTGGTATGTGGGGCTTTTTGATATTGATGTTCCGGGCCTTGAAAGCTTGCAAAAAGAGATCGGATCGGACAATGCCTGCCTGATGCAGATGGATGTTGCCTCCAGGCAGAGTGTTCAGGCATGCGCTGATTTTTTCGCACAGCAGAGGAACGGGCGTCTGGATGCGTTGTTTAACTGCGCAGGCGTTTTATTCATGGGGCCCAATGCCACAATTGATATTTCAAGGCAGAAAAAAATCGTGGACATCAACTTTACCGGGATACTGAACTGTATAGATGCATTTCTGCCTCTTTTAAAAAAATGTACTGACAGCATGATCATCAATATGTCTTCTGCTTCAGCAGTGTATGGTACTCCGGAACTTGCCGTCTATTCTGCCACAAAACATGCTGTCAGGGGACTGACTGAAGCACTGAACATTGAACTGGAGCCAAAAGGTATTCATGTCTGTGATATCATGGCGCCTTATGTGCAGACACCCATGATACTGGAAGCTGAAAAGCAGGCTGTCAGTGTTTCCCGCCTAAAGGTCAATATTACGCCACAGCAGGTTGCAGAAGTGGTTTTTCAGGCTTGCCAGAAAAAAAAGGTGCACTGGCATGTGGGCGGGCTTTTGAAACTGCTTATCGTTTCGACGACCTTGTTTCCCTTCGCCAAGCGGTTTTTTACCAAAACTATAGCATTTTCAGGAGATACCTGATTTGAGCTGATTAAAATTTGCAATTTTCTCTGTTTTATTTGTCCTATCTTGTTTAGCCTGTTTTGTTTATTTTAGGTCAATAAACTCATCTACCAGTTCATCCCAAAGAGATTTATCGGGTACACCTAAGTTGCCGTAGATATCCGAGACCAGGTTACCGCCATCGGCTGCTTTTAACTGGGTTTTTTCTTCAATAAAATCATACAGTCTGGTGACCTTGTCTTCCATATACTCTTTGGTCGTATCCATGAACATCAGGTTTTTCAAATCCTTTTTCAACTCCGGGCAGTATGCCATGAACACCCATCCATCCGTGTAGGGTTCCTTGTTGATAAGGCCAGGGGATTTTTTTGTCCGGGTGTTTACTTCTGTAATGATCCCGTTCACCGGAGAAACAAAAGAAACCTCCTGTCCGTCTCGCATCAAGGTAAACCCAGGGATTCCCTGTGAAAGTTTTTTGCCCATCACAGGCGTATCGACTTTATCAAATTTCCCGAAAAGTCTTGCGGCAAAATCATCAATCCCTATCCGGACCATGCCGTTGCCTTCGATTTTAATCCAGGTATGACCCGGGTGCAGATAGAATCCGCTTGGCAGGGAAATTCCATGAATATCATCAAAGTCGACAGGTTTTAAAACTGCATTGACCTTGAACTGATCATAAAAAAACTGGTCAAACTCGCAATCAACACAATGATATGCTTTAGGGCAGTTCTTATATTTGATATGCCCTTTCATGTGATGTATACAAAGGCGTTGAGCAAGTGGCAGTTTTTTGAGCCGCTCTTTCCAGAAAATCAAATGACTGCCTTTTTTTCTTGGTGGCAGGCCCTTTGCTCGTTGCTCTTCATTATAACGGCAAACATGATTCATGGCCCGGTCAAACTGGCAGGTGCTGCATAAAAAGTCTTTATAGCAGGACTTTTTTTTCACAACCCCTGCCTGCTGCCAGAAGCAGTCAGGCAGGGTGTTTGTTTTAAGTTCAGTATTCATTTGAATCCCTTCCTTTTTCTTGTGTATGTTATGTTCTAAGAAAGGTTCGGGTAAGGTTGTTCCATCCAAGTGTCGGGAGAGTTCCGTATACATCCGAAGTCAGTTGCCCGCCGTCTGCACTCAAGGGACCTGTGATATTTTCAATCATTTTTTCCAGTGTGGTCACTTCTGTATCAAGCCATTCTTCGCCGGATTCATCACTCATCAATTCCTTGACCGCACCTTTAAGGTTCCGGTTGTGCACGGTAAACAGCCAGCCGTCTTCGTAAGGATTCTCACTTGGAATTTCAGGAGATTTGCTCACTTTCATATTAACCTTTGTAATCACCCCGTTGATAGGTGCCAGCACATCACCGGTATTCTGGTTTCGTTTGATTCCCCATCCAGGTGTGTTGCAGTTTAATTCCTGGCCGATCAGTGGAAGATCAAACCCGTCCGGTCCTCCCAGGACCTTGAATGCAAAATCATCCATTCCCACACGGATAAATCCGCCACTTTCTACGCTGGCCCATGTATGGCCGGAATGAAAGTAAAAACCGTTTGGGATTTTAAAACCTTTGATGTTTTTCATTTCCAATGCACAGTGGCCTGCGCCGGGGCTCAGTGTGTCTTCAAACAGCTGGTCAAAATCGCATTTGTAACAGTTGTAGTTCATGGGGCAGGCCCGATGGTCTGCTCTGCCGGTCAAGGCATGGCGGCAGGTTCTTTCTTTACTGTCCCGCATCCTTAAGGCATCCTGCCAGGAAAGGTGTTTGCCTGCTGCGGCATTTTTCCCCATGGCCGCATCATACTTGCAGGAGGTGCAGTCATAATAGTGGGTGCAGTTTTTCTGGGCTACAACGCCAGCCTGCATCCAGATACACGGACGGTTTTCTTTTTTCTTGTTGGATTGCCATACGGTTTTTGTTTTAAGTGTCTGTGTCATTTGGGGCCTCCTTTTCTCATTTTTTATTTTGCCGGTCTTGCTTGTATCTGGCATATATAAGAGCAAAAACAATGCCATGCGGATTTGTGTGGCATCTAAATACGCTGTATGCTTTAATTGGAGGCTTTTTCAGAAACTTTAATGGTTTAGGGGCCGTTCAGGTCAAAAATCTGTAAGGTGTTGTGTTTTACAACAGGACCATGATCAGTTTATGGTATGAATGGATGGAAAGGCCTGATTAATAAGTCTTCTGTAATGTGATGGATTTTACCACAGGCCTTTCTAATTTTCCGACACCTTCTCAAGTTCAGTTGGCCGGTCTTCAGGCCGGCGAACTGTTAAAAGGCTGTTTTTCAAGTTTCATAGAACCGTCACGTCCTAAATATATATTGATCCATGCGTTCCAGTTTCTGGTGTCCATTTTCGGGTAATCCAGCCGGTAATGACTGCATCGACTCTCCTTTCGCATGATGGAAGCCCGTAATTTCATTTCAGCATTTATGATCATATTCGAGGTTTCATGGGCCAGGCGGAGTTCATGAAGGTCCGCTGCCTTAAGCATGGGCGAGTGATGGTCCCGCAATTCCTCTACATAAGCCAGTGCAGCCTGCATCATGGACTCTTTTTTAATGTAAAGGACAAAGTTCGGGATCATTATACCTTGCAGGGTTTGTGTTACCCATGCAGGGCTGTAGCCTGACTTTCGGTTCAGGGGAGCTAAGATCTCTTTTTGAATCTGTCTTTTTTGCTGGTCTGATAAGGCCGGCATGGTCCTGCCTTTAATGTAGCCGGCAGCAGCTTTCCCTGCAATGCCCCCCTGCACAGCTGAACCGGCAAGGGATGAGCCAATCTGGGTGTAAATACCACCGCACATATGCGAGCCCAAAGCATCCCCTGCTGCATATAGCCCGGGGATATTAGATGCGCCTTTTTCATCATAAGGAACAAGGCCTTCAGATTTGTGGATGGCCATGCCTGCAGAAGCGCCGCCCGAAGGGAGCCCACCCATTCCCGGAGGGGGCCGGTGCCCCTCTTTGTCATGGTTTGAACCCGGGGGTGGGCCCATAGGCCCGGACTGCTCAAAACCATCCGGCCGGTATGGCCCGCCTTCGGCTGCTTTTTTTATTTCCAAATGTCCTTTTGACTTTTCACGTCCGGGCCCCTGAGTGTAAACCTGATAGTTCTGCTCCATGCCCAGGTCGTGGCGGATGTTTATATCTGTTACAGACGGATTGCGTTCAATCTCACCTTTCCACTGGTCATACACAGAGGCAGGATGCTCAAGATTTCCGCGATGTCCGTCATTCCACTCCTTGCCTGTGATTTTGGCTCCAATCCGGTATGCCATGATGCTTCCGTCATGGGTCAGGTCGCAGACAGGAAACCCATTGGGTTTAAACCCGCCTGCACCGGTACATAAAATGACGCTTTTAGCTGATATGAACTGGACAGTGCCGTCATCAATACTGAACCCTGCTGCTCCGGCAATTTTACCTTTATCCTTAATCAGATGGGTTAACATAACCCGTTCTAGGAGAGAAATGTTACGCTCAGTGACCGGTGTCAGGAAGGATTCAGCATACAAATTTGAGTCAAAGAATCCCCAGGATTTTAGCTCTTTAACCCTTTCGAGAGAGTGTACTGCTGTCTGCCGGGTGAAAATCGGGTTGTTGGTTCCCAGCGCTGAATGTGACACCTCATTCACATATTTGTCCAGGCTCATTTCAGCTTTTGACGGATCATAAGCAAATATGCCCCGTGCAAACGGTGTCATGCCTGACGCACCAAGCCGGCCTTTGGATACCATGAGCACATTTGCTCCTTCATCATGGGTCTTTACAGCGGCAAAAAGGCCGGCGATACCACCTCCGACAACCAGTACATCAGTTTCTGAAAAATTATCGGGCAGATCGTCTGCATCAATCTCAGGCAAGTTTGGTGTGGTCTCGGCAGCATGTGCCTGATCAGAAGCCAGACCGGCTGATGCCAGCATGGCAAACCCTACGGTTCCACCAGCCATTGCCATGAAACGTCGCCTGGAAACCCCGTGTTCGTTTTTTGTCATATCCATTATTTTTTCTTTCCTTCTATTTTTATCAACCCCAGGAAACCACTACCGGGATAGACTTCTCAGCGTTGATGGTAATGGCATTTTCCGGGCAGTACATGCGGCACAGATGACACATCTGGCAGTCTGCCGGATATTTAATGAACGCCTGACCTGTTTTCGGGTTCAGCCGGATCACATCAGTGGGGCAGGTGGCTGCGCATGTGCCGCAGCCCACACAATCGTTTATCTTTTGAATGGTCATTGGATTATCCTTAATTGTTAAACAATTTAATCATTTTCACCACCAGGCATCCTGTGATCAGGAGGGTTGTCCGGACGAAGCACGAGGCAGTCTCCGTCCTGAACACAGGTACCGGTTACAATATCTCCACGGGGGCTTTCAAACTCTGCAGTATCCCCTTCACTCTTTTCTTCACAAGCAGTATATGCTTCTGGAGGGGGGCCTTGACGTCTTCGGTTTTTATCCTGGGCGAATACTGCATTTGCATACAGGTTAAAAAAGATTATGCTTCCCATCAGGGCCGCCACTGTTAATTTGTTCATATTAATTTTCATTGATCATTCTCCTTGGTTTATTTTAAATAAAAAATCCGGGACTAAAGCAGGGCTTTCTCCTGAACAACGATTCTATAATGACAAAACATTGGGGGAATAATTTAAGGGAATTATGTGGATAATTAGAGGATTGGGCAGATGTTCTTGAACAGGATCCGTTTTCATCATATGAATATAGGCAGATTAAAAAAGAATATTAAAAAAAAAAGGTTACATGAAATTAAAATATAAAATTTTTATTACCTTGACGTTAACCGCTTGTCTCACCCTGCTGCTCACCATCGGTGTGATGCAGCTCAGCATCCGGAAAAATTTCGTAGA
The DNA here is from genome assembly GCA_033851995.1 of Desulfobacteraceae bacterium. GTDB lineage: Bacteria > Desulfobacterota > Desulfobacteria > Desulfobacterales > Desulfobacteraceae > Desulfobacula. The sequence goes on from JAWSVI010000010.1 coordinate 164,497, forward strand.
ATTTCTCAATGATGTTGAATTCGGCAAACAATCGAAAATGCTGAACCTGCTTAAGGAGAGCTATGAGCAGAATGTCGGGTGGGGAGCTTTCCAGGGAAATCCTTTAGCCTGGCACACTCTCCTGGCTCAGTCTCGAATTGATGATAGGTCTAATCACAGCCCCCCCCCCCGTTTTCATGATAGAAGGGAGAACGAACCGCCCCCCATACCCAATGATCCGGGTTCTCTTCACCGTCGTCTGTGCCTTTTTGATGCAGATAAAAATTATGTTGCAGGGAAATGCCGGGAGGATAGTTCGTTTGATTATCATCCTGTTCTTCTTTCTGGCCGGACTATTGGGTGGCTGGGACTGGAGAATAGCGGTGAGATAAGAACACCCCTGGAGCTTGCTTTTCTTAAAAAGCAGACCCGCGCATTTTATATCATCGGATTCGGTATTCTTTTGCTCTTGCTGCTGATTTCCTCTATTGTCTCCCGACATGTGCTTTCCCCCATAAGAGCTCTTGCCAGAGGCACCCGTGCCATGGGGCAGTATGATTTTGATACCCGGGTCAGTGTAAAGTCATCTGATGAACTCGGGTCTCTTGCAGCAGATTTCAACAGCATGGCCCAGACTCTTAAGCAATATGAAACCATGAGAAAAAACTGGCTTTCAGACATCTCTCATGAACTAAGAACCCCGGTAGCGGTGATTCGCAGCAAAATCGAAGCCCTGCAGGACGGAATCAGGGAATTGACACCCAAACTGCTGGATTCACTTCATAAAGATATCCTGGAACTTGGAAAATTGATTGACGACCTGCACCGGATCTCGCTCATGGACTCGGAAAATTTGTCTGTCAACCTCAAACCGGTTTCCCTTTTATCTGTTTTCGACCGTACTATAGACACATTCTTAATCCGGTTTGAACAGCAGCGTATTGAAATTCTGAAAGACTGGAACTCTGGAGATCTTCCCGATATCCTGGGCGATTCTGTATTGCTGGGCAGAGTATTCAGCAATCTTTTGGAAAATACACTGAAATATACCAATTCACCCGGAACTTTAAAACTGGGCTGTCAGATTAAGAATAAAAGCGTTCTGGTCGAAATTGAAGATTCCTCTCCGGGAGTGCCCGGTGACAACCTGGAATCCATATTTGAAAGGCTTTACCGGGTTGAACGATCGCGGAACCGTGCGCTTGGCGGAAGCGGGCTTGGGTTAAGCATGAGCCGGGAAATCATTACTCTGCACAAAGGAATGATTACAGCACACCATTCATCTTTAGGAGGGCTGAAGATAGAGATCGAATTCCCCTTGATAACAAATGGACAAAAAAAGATAAAAAATGAATGCGATAAATAAGGATATATATGTCTGGTGAACATTTGCTGATTGTTGAAGACGAACCTGATATTGCCGAGATTTTAAGGGATTATCTCTTACGGGAAGGCTTTCAGGCAACGATTATGGATCACGGTGATAAGGTGCTTGATTTTGTCAGGGAAGAAAATATATCCATGCTGCTCCTTGATATCATGATTCCCGGTATGGACGGTAAAACAATATGCAGGGAAGTCAGAAAATTTTCTGAGGTACCCATTATCATGATCACGGCAAGAGTTGAAGAGGTGGACCGGATCATCGGTTTTGAACTGGGAGCGGATGACTATATCTGTAAACCCTTCAGTCCAAGAGAGGTGGTGGTTCGGGTCAAAGCCATACTGCGCAGGGTGAACCATAGAAACGATGACAATATCTTGTCAGCAGGCCCGGTGCAGGTGAACCGGTCCTCCCGGGTCGCTACGGTTAAAGGTTTCGAATTGAACCTCACCCCCAGTGAGTTTGATATTTTTTCAATCCTGATGGAGAGCCCCAACCGGGTTTTTACCCGGGCTCAGCTTATTGAAGTGGTGCAGGGATACAACTATGACGGCTATGAGCGGACCATAGATTTTCATATTAAGAATCTGCGAAAAAAAATTGCCGCCCATCTTCCCGATGAAAAAATTATTCAGTCTTCATACGGGCTTGGGTATAAGCTGGTTCTATAAAATGACCTGCAGTATGAATGAAGACGTTCCCACACAACCGGACGTTACAGGAACGATCCGGCTGCGTGATGAACAAAGGCGGCTCATGCGGTGATATCAAACTCTCCGGATTGGTTCTCAAGGTATTCCAAAAGCTGTGTTAATAAAGACTCGTCAGTTGTTGAAAAATCTGTAGTCTCGTCACTCTGGGCCTCATAGGCGGAAAGCACCTGCTGAGGAGGAGGGGGCGGTGGGGCAATCCCGGCTTCGTCAAGTACCGATCTCAATTCTGCCCCATTCAAGAAACCATCTCCATCTGAATCATAGTTCAGGAAACTGGTGTTTAATTCAGTGCCGGTGACTTCTGTAATCCCCTGGGTCAGAATGTCGTATTCAGATTCGGATATTGTACCGTCAGAATCTAAATCCACACTATCAAAAATACCCAAAGGATCTTCGGACGAACCGGCTGAACCACTTGACGGTGGTGGCGGTGGTGGGCTCTGATGGCCTTGTACACCTTGAAATCCAGTACTTTCCTGCTGATAACTCATTGAAATCATATTAATAAGATTACTTGTACTGCCAACACTTCCAACCATTTTCAATCTCCCTTATTTTAAAGATTTGATTGCCTGATTTTTCGAACTCTATAAACAAGGATACCGGCTAATTAAGTGGGAATTTCGGTGAAATTGTGAGGAAAAATAGAGTTTTTAAAAACATTCAATATATTTGAGGGACTGATAGATCGATCCTGCGCCTGTCATATCCGCTGCGCCTGTCGGGAGAATAAGCCGTATAACTGAATCGGCGTCTATCTACTCCGTGTTTCAGGCGCCGCCGGTCATTGTCTGGTATTGTGACAAAAGTTAATTGTTTCAGGGCATCATCTATTTTTAGACGTTTAAGAGTCTTCATTCTGTATCCTTTTAATTATCAGTTAGGTCTGTTCTTTTCTATTAAGATCAAATCTAACATTCAAATATGATCAGAAATGGATCAGAATGTGTGGAAAGAGAAAGATTTCCAGCAAATATTATGCGTAAATTCGAGAAGTTTGGATCCAGGTAAGATCAGAAATATAATTAGAAAGCCGCGTGCTTTAATCTCATTCAGGAACTAGGAATTTCAATTCCCTGGTCGTTAAATGCGGTTTTTATGGTTTCAAGTTTTTTGTGAGCATTTTCTGAAGGTTCCCTGACTGACCAGAACTCCTGCTCCAACCAGCAGCGCCCCACATATCTGGCCGGGATTCAGGGTTTCACCCATCAGGGTCCAGCCCAGAAAAACTGCAATGGCCGGAACCAGGTTTATAAACACGGATGCCCGGCTTGCCGGTATTTTACTCATGGACCAGTTGTAAAGGCCAAAGGCGCCCACTGAAGCAAATGCACCCAGGAATATAAGGGCAGACATCAAATCCAGCTGGAATAGAAAGCCGGGTGTCCGGATAAGGTGGCATAACCCAGGGGAAAAGAAAATCAGACCGGCCAGAAACTGCATCCCGGTCAAGGTCCAGGAATTGTATTTTTCACTCAGTCTTTTTACCAGAAGCATGTTTCCGGCAGCGCAGGCCATTGCCGCGAATTCAAGGCTGTTGCCAAGGATGGGGTTGTCTCCGGGCATAGCAGTTTCACCACATAAGGTCAGGGTGATAACACCGGCGATTGATACAAACAGCCCTATAAGGATTTTTGGACTAATTTTTTCAGACAAAAAGAGCCAGGCTCCAAGAGCCACCAGAATGGGGACAGAAGCAGATATTACCCCTGCCTGGGAAGATGTGGTCAGTTTCAAGGCATTGGATTCCAAAAAAAAATAGAAGCAGGGTTGGAGAACCACCATGGGGATCAGCAGCTTTAAATCTCGGAGATCCCAGGCAGAGGGTTTCAGTTTTTTGATAAAGGGTACCATGATGAGACAGGCAATGACCATTCGGCAGAACATCACTGCCTGGGGGTGCAGAACAGAAACTGCCAGCCGGATTGCAGGAAAAGAGGCGCCCCAGAACAACACGGCAAAGGTTAGCGCAATATATGGCAGCAATGTGAATTTTGAAACCTTCCAGGGCCATGTATCCTTGTTTTTCAGGACCTTTTCCATTATATCTCCTTGAATTTTTATGATTTTTCAGGAGATATAACATTTTGGTACGAAAACGGATTGCAAAAAAATGCTTTTTTAATTTTGTGCGAAATATTGTCCCGGGGTTGCTCCCACATAGCGTCGGAAGGTGTTTGAAAAATGGCTTTGATCTGTAAAACCGGTTTCCAGGGCCACTTGAACCGGTGGTGTTTTTCTTTTCAAAAGGGATTTGGCTGCCTCAACTCGTTGCAGGGTTCTGAAAAGGTGGGGGGAAATTCCGGTTTCGCGTTTGAATGTCCGCAAAAAATGATACTGACTCAGGCCCACACTTCGGGCAACCTCCTTCAGGGAGATTTTGCGGTCAAACTCTGAAGAAAGAATGTCCCTTGCCTTTATTACAGGCGGGTGTCTGAAATCAGGGTCTTTCCGGCTGCCGGATTCCAGCCCATACCGCGAGAATAGAAAATGGCATGCTGAAATCATTAACGCCTCTTTTTCAAGGCTGTCACGGCTTGCAAACATTGTTTTGAACAGGTTGTTTAAAAGGGCGCTTAAGAGCGGGTCGTTTAAAAGGGTGCTGGAAAATTCCGGAGGACTGTTCGGGTTTAATTCCAGTTCCCGGGCAAGGCGGGCCATGGCGTTTAAGTTGATATGGCAAACGGCATAGTCCAGCGGTCTGTTGTCTGCAGGAACACCGGAATGAATCTGGCCGGGATTTAGTAGTGTGACACATCCCGGTCCGGATGCGGAATTCTGTCTTCTCTGGCCCAGACAATAACAGTGTCCGGACAGGATCAGGCTGATAAGATAGAGATTATCATGAAAGTGTTCCGGAAAATGATGACTGCTTTTGTTCACCCGGCACAGCTCTATTCCGGGTAAGGCGGGGTCTCTGTAGAAGATGGTATCTATCTTGGGTTTCATAACTTATTTATAAAAGCTTTTAAAAAAAAGTATTGTAAAAAATTGCTGCTCAACCAGATCGGGTATGGATAAGCACTATCTGGGAGAGTAAAAAGCTTTAATCCCTGATGTTTTCTTTTATGGCCTTAATGATACCCAGGCAGGCTTGATTGGCATCTGCAACAACAGCAACATCTGCCATTTTCATCATGGTGGCGTTGGGGTTTTTATTCACCGCAATGATAAAACGGGCATCTGTCAACGCAGCCGTATGCTGGATTGCACCGCTTACACCAAAGGAAAACAGTATTTTCGGTTTGATATTTTTCCCGGCCTGGCCCACCAGAGTCTCATGATCGGCCCACTCGGAATACACCACTGGACGGGTGGCACCAACTTCGGCATTCATGATTTTAGCCAGTTCAAACAGTTTTTTGAATTTTCCTTTGCTGCCCATGCCTCTGCCACCGCAGATGACAATATCGGCATCTTCGATTTTTTTCTTTTTAGAAGGTTTGTACTCTGATGTGAGAAGCTGTATCTGGTCTTCAGGCAGATTTTCTGGAAGATCAAACGATATAATTTCCCCTTTGGCCTCATAATCGTGGGTAAGTTCATGAAATGTTCCCGGCCGGACCGTGGCCATCTGTGGGCGAGTTTCAGGGGTTATGATTTTAGCCACCAGGTTGCCGCCAAAAGAGGGTGCGATCTGCACAAGCTGTTTCTTGTCATTGATTTCAAGGTCAATACAGTCTGCTGTCAGGCCTGTTCCCAGTTTTTTTGCCACCCGGGGAGCCATTTCCTGGCCAAATCTTGTTGCGCCGACAAGCAGGGTTTCCGGTGTGAATTTTTTAGAAAGCCATGTCATAAGCCAGGAGAATGTCTCAATAGAGTAGGAAGCCAGCCGAGGGTCATCCATTACATACACTTTTTGTGCACCATGGGCGATATATTCCTTGGCATATTCATCGGTCCCGTCCCCAAAAACCACAGCGCATACTTCTCCTCCGGTCACCGAAGCCAGGTCAACTGCCCGGGCTAAAATTTGAAGGGTCACCCTGTTTTGAAAATAGTTCCGATAATCACCAAATACCCATATTTCTTTGTTGCTGCTCATTTATGCCCCACCGTCATGTTTATGCGTTTTAAGATCTTTGCCCATGGCAGAGCTGATTTCTTTGCCATATTCTTTGAATAACTGGTCCACTACTTTTTTAACCGCCCCTTTCAGCACCCGGTTTTCTTTTTGTGTGGTGGGGGAATAGACATCAATGATACGCGTGGGGGAATCAGCCAAAGCAGAGAAATTTTTGCCCAGGTTTAATTTTTTTGCATCCACTATCCTGATGTCCGGATTTTCAAATGCATTCTGGACACCTTCAAGGGCAAGATATCTAGCCTTATAGGAAGATAAATCAATGCTGATCAGGCCGGGAAGATTCATTTTAAGAAGTTCAAAAAAATCATCCACATGGCGCTGTACTTCTACATGAGTATTTTTAAAATCCACATGACCGGCATAGCAGATGGAAGGAATACTCAGCTCCTCTGCCAGCTGGGGGCCCACCTGGGCGGTTTCACTGTCACTGGTCTGGCTGCCGCACAGAACAAGATTGAAATTGCTGCAGTACTCTTTAATATAGGAGGCCAGAATATGACTGGTGATAAAGGTATCTGCGCCTGCCATCCTTCGGTCGGTCAAAAGGACTCCTTCATCTGCACCCAGCGCTTTTGCTTGGTGGAGAATTTCCTCAGCCATTAGCGGTCCCATGGTAATAGCGCAGATATGAGCCCCCTGGCTTTCTTTGATCTGCAAAGCAGCCTCAAGGGCGCAGCGGCTTGCAGGGTCCATCATCCCATGAGCCAATTCCCGCTTAAGTGTTCCTGTTTTTGAATCCCAGGGTAATTCTGATACCATGGGAACCTGTTTTATACATACAATTATGTTCAGCATATACCTTACCTGTTCATTTACCTGGGTTGGGATAAGATCGATCTGGCAATCACCATTTTCTGGACTTCGCTTGTGCCCTCATAAATCTGGGTGACTTTGGCATCCCTGAAATATCTTTCAACATCATACTCTTTACTGTAGCCATATCCCCCATGAATCTGAACAGCAAGGTCAGTCACCTCTTTTGCTGTTGCACTACAGTGCAGTTTTGCCATGGAGGCTTCTGCTGAAAAAGGCCTGTCCTGATCTTTACAGGCAGCTGCCCTGTAAAGCAAAAGCCTTGAAGCATCTATCTTTGTGGACATTTCTGCCAGATAATTTTGAATGGTTTGAAATTTTGACAACGGTTTATTAAACTGCTGCCGTTCCATGGAATAGGATACGGAGCTTTCAAAGGCTGCCTGAGCAATACCAAGAGCCTGAGCTGCGATTCCGATCCGGCCTGTATCCAGGGCACTTAAACCAATCTTCATGCCCTGGCCCACCCGGCCTAAAAGATTTGTTTTCGGAACTTCGCAGTCTTCGAAAAACAGGGAGGATACGGGGTTGGCTCTCATGCCGCAGAGATCTTCTATCTCGCCCACTGAAAATCCCGGGCAGTCCTTCTCAACGATAAAGACGCTTGCCGGGTTCCTTCCATTTTTGTATTCTGAAACAGCGAAAACAAGTATGGTACCGCAAACGCCGCCATTGGTTACAAAAATTTTTGTGCCATTCAGCACAAACCCTTTTTCTGTTTCAGCCGCACTGGTTTCTACGCCTCCTGCATCTGAGCCTGCATTGGCTTCTGTTAAGCAGAAGGCACCTATGCTTTCCCCAGCAGCCATGGCAGGAACAAATTGCTGTTTCTGCTTTTTTGTCCCATATTTCAGTATGGGGAAAATCCCAACGCTGTTGTGGACCGTGACGCAGAGACCAAGAGCAGCAGATACCCTGGACAGTTCTTCAATGGCAATTGAATAGCTGATCGTATCAAGATCTGCTCCTCCATATTCTTTTGGGACCTGGAGCCCAAAAAAATTTAAAGGCTTCATCTTCTCAACAATTTCCCAGGGAAATCGGGATTCTTTGTCAAGGCGTGAAACATGAGGTTGTATTTCACTTTCTGCAAACTCCCTGACGGTTTTGCGAATCAACTGGTGTTTCATACAGGGATTAAAATCCAAATCCGTACTCCATATTTTAATTTTTATTGGTTTTAACACTATTTACCGGCTTTTCTTAGAGTATATCGATATGGAATTTTTCAACTAAAGTAAATAAAAACATGAAAAATCTATATGCAGCCGCTTTAAATCAGTTATATTCAGCATTTCTTTGAGGACTTTAAAAACAGAAGAGTTTTTTGTGGTCTGGATACAATGTCTGGATATATTTTTTGTCTGCCAAGTTTTAAGCCCATAAAGGCCTTCAGTTAATTATCAAATTCAACTTCTCATGGGAAATTGTACAAAATATTTAATAGAACCCAATATTGGGATGTCCGAATTTAGCCGCCATTGGTATTCTTAAGCAGCAGTCAATGCATCACATTTGGCTTTTATATTGTCTGGGAAAACGCAGCTTTTCCGCTTAACTCGATCAAAATGAATCCCTAATAATTCCGATGTTGCAACTTCCTTTCCTGTTTTTGCATCATACATTACGTGAAGAAAACGAATGGATTTTTCTTTTACTTCTATAATTTTGGATTTAATTGCAAGCACATCTCCTGAGATTACTTCAGATTTATAGTTTGTGATTTGCTTCACAGCTGCCATTCCTCTTTGATTGTCGTGAATGTATTTATTAGTAATGTCGACTGCGGAGAATAGCTGCCAAGTTGCCTCATCAAATTTTGAAGTATACCATTGAACATTCATATGCTCCATGAGATCTATTTGATTTGGGTAAACAACTCCTCTATATGTTTCAATCATATTTCCCATTTTAACCTCGCTCCTCCTATTTTTTTTATTTGGCTATAAAAAAGGCGACCTGCACAGCAGCAATATGTTTCCTGCATTCATCGTATAAATTAACCTGCCAGGTTGAAACAGATTTACCCTTTGAAAGCACCTTCCCTTCAGCCATAACAATTCCAGTTTTTACCGGCCTAAGATAGTCAGCATGTATACTTGTGGTCACAACATTGACGGCTTGATACAGATATCCACATCCCATAATAGCAATCGTATCAGCAATAGTAACCATAACACCGCCATGAAGGACCCCTAAAGGATTTAATAAATGTGATTTTACTTCTATCTCCCCCCGGACGAGACCATTTTCAATATGGGTTAAATAAACCCCATTATATTCAACATAGGTGCCGCCGGTAAAATCGTTCCAATTTAGTTGAAGTCCATTCTCCAGTGTTACATCTTCAATTTTTTCCCCCACACTAATCATCCTTTTTTCAAATAAAAAAAATCAACTCTCCGAGTACAGACTCGGAATGTCATCCAGTAATTGTTCCAGCCATTTGAGGCGTGTTTCCTGTGTCATAATGCCATATTCTACCAGCTTTACACGCACCGGCCTGAGATTTTTCTGAACCATAAATTTTCTGGCTTCCTGCAAATCAATAATTGTTTCTTTCACATACTTAATCTGATTTCTAATCTTTTCAGAACATTTGTCACTGTCCAAATGAAAGGAGTAGTTCATTCTCATCATGAATTTGTCTGAAATAAATGATTCATACCTGTAGGATTGTTCTTCACCTTCTGAAGAAGTTAGCCATTCCAGGAACAGGGAACCCCCTTTTTTTGTTATGAAGTAGATATACTTATTCGGTTTTCCTTCCTGAACAACCAGTTCTTTTTCAATCAGGCTCTCTTCAACCATTTTTCTCAATGTCGGATATAACTGATTATTATTAATTCCAAATTCTTTAAATATATTGTTAAACCATGGCGATTTCATCTGATAGCCGTGTAGTGATTGTTCAAATAATTTGCCAAGGAGAAAGTATTTCAGTTCCATAAATCAATCCTTGAATTTATATGTTAAATATAACATATGATACATATAACAATAAGTCAATCGCATAGCTTATTCATAATTAACTAATATTGTGGTTATCATAGACGGTGTATTGTTTTCAAAGCTATAAAAGCAGGCAGACGAATAGTTATAAATTCACCTGATCAAATCTTGATATGTTATGATCTTTCTTTATGTGAAAATGTAATATAAAATATTGATTTCAACAAAATCAAATTTTAATTTTAGGGAAAATGATGAAAAAAAATCGAAGGAAAGATGCTCATTCTGTAATTTTACCTGCATTTGAATCCCTAACCCTTAGTGATAGTGTTAAACGATTTTTAGAAGATGGTGGTTGTTCCTTGTTATTAGGCGAATCGAGAGATGAGTATGTTACCAGAAAGATGTCTCATGACCGAAAAAACAGCGAAACGTCTGAATCGTTTATCTGCTTGACAAAAGCAGCCTCAGCAATTTCAGAGAACTTGATTGTTGCCGTAGACCAAGAAATTGGGGGGATTTGTAGATTGCATGACCTTGTACCAACCTTTCCAGAAATATCAGAACAGCTCAATTTTGATAATAATCGATTTAAAAATATTTCAGCATCGATTGCCAAAGCAGCCAAGGATTTAGGTGTTAACTGCTTTTTGTCTCCAATTCTTGATGTCATCACGGGAACAAATCCTTGGCTTGCTGGAAGAACCTGGTCTACAGATCCCAAATGGGTCGCAAAAGTTTCTTCTACTTTTATCCAAACTATACAAAAAGAGGGTGTCGCTTCATGCGCAAAACATTTTCCTGGATTCCATAATATTTCATTAGATCCTGCAATAAATTCCAAGGCCGTTGTCACTGAAAAAGAGGCAGATTTCAATTCAGGATTTGTTCCATTTTTAGATGCGATTGCAAACGGTGTTGAAATAATCATGGTTGGACCTGCCGTTGTAGAAGCATTCGATAAAAAATATCCTGCCTCAATATCACCTATAATTATTGATATGTTGAAACATAAATTTAGTTTCAACGGCATTGTCATGAGCGATGATCTTGATGCCAAAGCCACATTGAGAAACAAATCGATAGAAGAAACCGCCGTACAAGCTTTAAATGCTGGATCAGATTATTTACTGCTTGCAGATGTTGATAACCAGATTGACCGTGTAATTAATGCAATATGTAATGCCGTTGAAGAAAAAAAGTTATCTGAGAAAAGACTTTATGAAGCAGGGAATAAAATAAGGAAACTTGCACAGAAATACAGTTGATTTTGATTAAAACCAAAACCGAGCATTCATGGTATTAAAAAATACTATTTGAGGGACAGCAAGGATGACATCCAAGGCAAACTCGTTTTTGAGGATGAATGATTGCCCCATACTTTCCCTGTTACTACCGGATATAAATTCTTGTTTGACGGGGTAACAAGCTTTAGTCGTTATCAGGATACCCAGGCTTGATGATCTTAGGGTCAAAGAGACAGGAAATGTTTTTGTTAAGGATGGATAAAAAATTGCTTTGGAAAGAGCATGAGTTAAATGCAATTTCCATTGAGTGGTCAAATGTGAGCATGGCCTTGTCCCAGGCACCCTGCATGGTGAAAAGAAGTCCCAAATTGTTAAGTAAAGCAGCTTCAAGGCATTTCTTTTCAAGGCTTTGAGTCATCCAAAGGGCTAATTCCATGTCTAAAAAAGCCGTTTTAAAATCGTTATCATTTCCAGCAGCCATGGCTCTGAGGGTCAGAGTTCCAATCACCTCCTCTATCTGAGTCTGGTAATCAGATGAGCTAAAATTGTCATTGCTTCTTCCAGAGCTGTCTTTTTCAGGTTCCATGACATCACTCTCAATTAATAGTTTTCTTTATATATAAAAGAATAAAAATGGATACATCTATTGTCAAGTTTACCATGGTTTTGAGTTCCGTTAACAAACCACCTAATTCATCAGGAGATAAACATGGGCACACAAGAATCTTAAAATGTTTATGGCAAACGGGTGGACTAACTTCAGTAAAAGGTCAATTTTTTTACGGCATAAATAATTGAATTTGTACAAATATTTAATGGATCCCAATATTGCCTTGCAGCAGTGGTTCATCCTGTGGTAGGTTTTAATATACATTATTCTCCCTTTTAACCTATCTATAAAGGGGTGTTATGAATCCTTTTCCACAGCATGAAATGGATACGATTTTAAATGGTATCCGGGATTTTATTTTGATCATCTCTCCTGATCGTGAAATTCTGGAAGCCAATGATGCATTTTTAAAACATATGCAGTTCGAACGTGAAGAAGTTATCGGGCAAAAGTGTTTTGATGTATTTCAATCGGTTTCTGACGATAACTGCAACTGCCAGGAAAGATGTCCCCTGGAAAAAGTGATCAGTGAAAAACGCCACTGTTATACCGAACTGGTCCGTATTGGAAAGGACGGTAAGCCCAAGGTCATGGAAATATCCATTTTTCCCATCTGGGAAAAAAAAGGCAAGATATCTAAATTTATTGAAATCAGCAGAGATATCACCAAACGAAAAGCAGATGAAAAGCAAACCCAGGATTACCTGATCAAGATGGTGGAGGACCGTACCCAGCAGCTTAAAGAAACCCACAAACGATTGCTTCACCAGGATAAAATGGCCTCTCTTGGCAAATTGTCCTCCTCTGTTGTTCATGAAATCAATAACCCTGTTGCAGGTATTTTAAATCTGGTGATGCTTTCCAGACGGATTCTAAAAGAAGAGAAAATTAAACAGGATGAGCTGGATCTATTCAATCAATACCTGGGCCTTATGGAGACTGAAACCAGAAGAATAGGGCGAATTGTTACCAATCTTTTGGTCTTTGCCCGTCATTCAAAAATTGAAGTGGTCAAATTTGATGTAAATGAACTGATTGAACAAACCCTGATACTTAATTCCAACCTACTGAAAATTAACAGTATTAGAGTGATTGAAGAACTTGAGCATAACCTGCCCTTGATCAGTGGATCTGAAGACCAGTTTAAACAAGTGATCATGAACCTGATTTCCAATGCTGTTGAAAGTATGAATGGGGCAGCAACAAAGCGCCTGACGATTAAAACCTTTTCCCGGCCTGAAAAAAAAGCTGTGGAAATACATATTTCCGACACAGGCTCCGGAATTCCCCAGGCCCAGATTTCAAGAATATTTGAGCCTTTTTTTACCACAAAGAAGAAAGGAAAAGGCGTTGGGCTTGGGTTGTCAGTTGTGTACGGAATCATCAAGGAACACGGGGGAAATCTTTATGTAGACTCATCCCCTGGAAAAGGAACCCGGTTTTCTATTACACTTAACCAGGAGTTAAAACCCAAACAGAATAAGGACGCATTGTCTTTGCCGGGTGTGTAAAAAAGTGCCATAGTATCAAACTATTTAAAGAGTCAACACCGAATTAATTATTCTTATACTTTGTTTTTAATTTTTTATACCAGGCCGCTTAGTGTTTTTATATTCTCAAATGCCTCTTGTAACTCCTGGATCAATTTTTTTTGTTTTTTTTGAAATAATAGACAATGGAAAACCGGTAATGATGGTGGCAATATGATCATCCTGGCTTCCAAAAACCGGCATGAAAAAATTATAAATGTTTCCGCCTTGAGAGCTTTTGAATATTCATCGTTAAAATAAAGACTGTTGACCAGGGTGTTGGCACCAATGGCAAGAAAAAAGATTGCTGCCGAAATGAGAATGATTTTACTCCTGATATTCAAACTCATTTATTTGTCCCACTGAAATCCGGGAGGTTGCTGTTTTTGTCTGTCCAACGGAGAACTTCTGTGTAGGGAACATTTTGGCCTTTTTTATCCTTGTAAGTGAAGATGCCTGAAAGTGAGATTGCATCGGCCTGTGTTTGCAGATCCTTAATTCTGGTTTTATAGTCCTCAAAGGTTTTTATAACATCCCAGCCGGTTACCTGTATATCGGAAAGCTGTGGTAATTTGCTTAACATTCTTCCACCTACACCTTCCCAGGTTGGACCGTCATCAAAAATTGCAGTAATCTTCCTGACATGGGGTACGATTTGTTTGAGTAATTGGACCGTCTCTGTAAAATGTTCCTGCTCCATAATACCCGTGACGTTTTTGCTCCCTAAAAAACCGTATTTAATAGGGTTGGTATTGACGCCGCTGAAGACAAAAGGGATATTTTCATTTACATAATGTTTAACAACATAAACCTGGGCATTATCATCATTGGCATAGACAAGATCCGGTTTCCAGGTATCAATAATCTCTCTTGCCTGCCGGCTGGCTATCTGTTTGGCTTTTTCTGAAGTTTTCCGTTTTCCGTCCATCTGAAAAATTTTGTATTCTATCTCCAGGTATTTCAAAGCGGCTTTAAATCCATTAAACTGGTCATCTGTCCATTTCCAGATTCCCTGACTCTAACAGCTTAAATTTTTACATGAATAATGTCTTTTTCGTAATAACATTAAAAGATGAAACCGGCACGATTGATTAAACATTGGGTTGATTGAAAAACAAAAGTTGGGTATTAGTCTATCATGTATAATCCAATAATGGTAAAAGGTTGAACCCTGCCATTTATAGAGAATGGGTAAACAATGATACAGATTAATATTCCCGGAAAAGGGCTTCTTGAAATCAGACATGTTGTATTTGATTACAATGGAACGATTGCAGAAGACGGCAAATTGATCCCCGGGGTAAAAGAAGGGATTGATGAGTTTTCAGATAGTTTGACATTTCATGTGATTACCGCAGATACATTTGGTTCAGTGAAGAATCAGCTCCATGATGTAAATGTTGTTTTGAAAATTATTTCCAGTCAAAATCAGGACCAAAAAAAACTGGAGTATTTGAAAACACTTGGGCAGAATTACACCCTTTGTGTTGGAAACGGAACCAATGATATGTTGATGTTGAAAGAATCAATCATAGGCCTAAGCGTCCTTGGTGAAGAAGGCTTAGCTACATCTTCTTTGCTGGCATCCGATCTAATTGTTAGAAACATACTTGATGTTTTCGATTTTTTCAAAACACCTGAACGGTTAATTGCTACGCTGCGAAAATAGAATTCTTTTTATTGAGTTGCGGGTTTGGGTAATCTGATCAACTGGACAAGGCACAGGGAGATAAAGCTGAAAAAAGCCCCGGCAAAAAAAGGGATTTTATAATCCACCATCCATAAGAGCCCGCCAATCACCGGAAGAACCACTGCAGCGATATGGTTGATAGTAAAACCTACCGCAGCACTGGCAGCAATATCGCTCGGGTCAGCTATTTTTTGAAAATAGGTTTTAATACCTGTGGCAAAGTTGAAGAACACATGGTCCATTATATACAGTCCTGCCACTATAAGTTTTGAATCTACAAACGCGTATGAAATGAAGATTAAAATCAGGAAAAAATATTCAATGGACAGCAGTTTTCTCTCCCCGTATTTCAGGATGAATTTTCCAATATACGGGTTGAGAAAAAAATTTATAAAGTTATTAAGAAGGAAGAGCAGGGTAATGTCCTGAACGGAAAATTCAAATTTTTTAACCAGCAGGAATACGGCAAATGCAATAAAAATCTGGCGGCGAGCACCTGCCATGAACGTAAGAAAATAAAAGAGCCAGTATTGCTTTTTTAAAATAAATTTTTTCTTTTGAGGTGCGATATTTTTTTGAACCGGGTTTTTCGTAAAGGCCCACACTCCTCCTGAGATGATAACAACCCCAAAAAGAATATACATGGTTTTGTATGTTAGAAAAGGAGCGATTAGGAAGATAAGGATGCCCACGACTATGTTAGCAGCAGCAGCATAGCTTCGCTGGGTGCTGAAAACCATGGGGGAGGCCAGTTTGTCAAAGTATTGGAGTGTCAGTGACTGGTTGGTGGTCTCATAATAGTGAAACCCGAAACTCATCACCATGGTTGTAAAGATCAGGCCTGAGAAGCTGGGCATAAGGCCGGTTAAAAAGACTCCACCACCTAGAAGAATGATTGAAAGTGCAGAAAGTCTGTGTTCTTTGATAATTAAAATTACATAGGTTACCAGGAGGGCAAGAAAACCGGGGATTTCGCGAACGGATTGCAGAACACCGATATGCTGACCGTCAAGGCCGACAACATTTACGCTGAAGTTATCGAACAGGGTTCTCCAGCACTGGAGCCCTGCTGTGGAACAAACGGTCAAAACGATGAGGTATGTATACATCATCTGTTTTTTATAATCGGTCATTGCAGGGCAAACCTATTTTATTTTACTGATAATTTTTTCAACTGCCGTTTCTGCCGTCTCTCCAAACAGAGTCTCCACCTCTACCAGGTTGAGATAGCGATCATCCCACTGGATATTATCAGTTTCAAGAATCCAGTCTTTGAGGCGGTTATATTTTCCTCCAAGGGCTTTGATTTTCTTAAGAAGGGGTACTTCTTCAGATGTTTTAAATACAATATTTAGAGACAGAATATACTCAATGATATTGGGTGTGGCAGGATTGCTTGAAATCACCGGAATGACCAGGATATTTTTGTTGTCTTTTCGTCCTTTGCCGATATAGACGTTTCCTTCCCTCACAATTATATTTTTGGTTCCTTTCAGGCTGGGGTCTTTTTCCACTCTGGAACTTTCTTTTTTCAGGGCACCGGTTTTTTTGATCAGTTTAATTTTGGTTCCCCTGGAAACTTCGCCCAGAAGACTTAAACCGGATATCTGGTAGAGAAATCCGCCATTGACTTTTGCCACTACTTCCTGAAGGTTTTTAAGGACCAGGACATTTTTATTGGTAATTTGTGCGATTTGGATATCATTGAGAGCAAGTTCGTCAAAAAGGGTGCCTTCAAATTTTTCAGCTATTCTGCTGGTCCCCACGGTAACGGTTTTGGCCTGATGCTTGATCGCATCCACCGGCCTTGCCATGGTATTGATGGCCTGGCCCATGTTGTCAAAAAAGAAGTTGAGCATATTGGACGGGGTTCCTTTGCTATTGAAATCTATCTCAAAGTCAGACACAGGCAACCGTCCGGACAGGTATTTTAAGAGCAGGGTGATATTGGCCACGTTATCTAAACCCATTGCTGCAGGGAAGCCGTTCTCACGGCGTTTTTTGGAAAAGCGGTTGTAAAACTGGGCAATGCTTTCCCTGAATTTTTTCTCCAGCAGAACTTCGTATACATCATGACCGGTGTCTGTGTATTCGTCCAGTAGATCTTGTATCTCGCGTCGGCCTTCGTACATGAAGCGAGAGCTCTCATTAATGGCAAGTGCTGCGTAATATCCCCAGATATGGCCCACCAAAGTATTCAAAACCGGGGCAAAATGTTCTTTTGTTTCCGGTATTTTAAATACATCTTTTGCATATAAATCAAACCGGTCTTCCCCCTGGTTGGTAATAACGATCGGCACTGCTTTGTGTGCATGGAAGATTGCCGTGTCCTTTATAATGTCACCCAGAACACTTTCTCGAGTTCCGGCAGCACAGATTATGATTAAAGGTTCGCTGGATAAATCGATATGTTTTTTGTCTTCAATAAAATCTGAAGAAATAGTTTTATAGCACAGCTCACTGAGTTTGATTCGGATTTCATCGGAAGATGTTTTGTTGGACCCGGAGCCGACAGTGGCCCAGTAATGTCTGGATATCGCACGTTTTGATGCAGATGCCTTGATTTCTTCTTTCATATCAAGGATGACCCGCATCTTATCGGGCAGGGCCAATATTTCATTCACTTGTTCGGTGATGAAGTCTCCGGAGCAAGAACCCACAATTCCGGCCAGGTGAAGTCCTAAAACAGCGCCTGCGGTAATCTGGGAATAAAAAGCCTTTGTTGACGCCACAGACATTTCAATATCCCGGCCGGAACTGGTGTACAGCACACCGTCGGTTTTGAATGTCAAATCAGAATCTCTTCTGTTCACAATAGCAAGGGTTTTTGCACCGCATGCTTTGACCATATCCACTGTTCGGTTGGTATCCGTGGTTGTGCCAGACTGGCTGATGGCAACCACCAGGCTGTTGGTCATGGAAGTTTGCGCATCGTTACCTTCAACAATTGAAAAACCTGACAGTTCGGATGATTTTAAGGCCCGGATGTCAATGTCTTTGTCCCCAAGGTAGAAGTTTAAAAGGTCTGCACATCCCTGTGCAGCAATCCCGGCTGTTCCCTGACCGATAAAATAGACTTTTTTGATACGGTTGTTTTTAAAATCATCTTCCAGTGATTTGGGGATAACCGATTGATCAAGACTGGTTGAAAATATTCCTGTTTTTGCATTTTGCTTGAATTTATTTTCCAGTGTTTTTTCAACAGAATTTGGGGATTCGGATATTTCCTTCAAAAAATAGTGCGGGAAGTTTTGTCGGTCGATATCCCGGGAAGTAATCTGGCTGGTGAGCATGTCTTTCTGGGAGATGGAAATGGGAGCATCATCATAATAAAAGGATCGGATGCCCTCTACGCCGCCTGCGGAGCTTTGATCCAGGATGACAATCTGTCCTTTTTCTTCACCGTTCAGCTTAATGTAATCCTGTGTTTCTTCAACAATGCCGTATAGCTCGGATGCAGCAATATAATGGTCTTTGGCGATTCCAACAAAAATGGCCTGTCCGCTTCCTTTCTGGGCAAGAAATAATTTACCAGGGGCAAGATCTGTATGCATGCTTATGGCATGCGAGCCTTCAAAATCATTGACTGCCATCCTGAACGCCTCTTCAATGGAATGATTGAGCTTAAGATAATGCTCAACCTGGAGTGGGATCAGTTTGGTATCTGTATTAATATCCTCATGAATTTTATCGTACCTGGCTTCGTATTCTGTTTTCAGCTCAAGATAATTATCTATATCTCCATTGAGGCAGACATGGATAATTCCTGTTTTTCCTATTTCCTTGTCTGTCGGCGTATTGTCCTGAGGGTGGCAGTTGGCAACGCTGATATCACCGATAGATGCCCATCTGGTATGAGCGGAAACACTGTTTGAAATAAATTCATAATTTACAAGCAGTTGCAGCATGAGATCATTTTTAATCTGGCTGCGGATAAAGGAAACATTGTCACCAAGGGCACCGATTTCCGCTGCAAATTTATATACAGAAGAGATATTGACCAGGTGCTCGTGCTCTCCGTTTTCAGGATATGTGTCATTGATGGTAAGGGAGTTATTGCCCAGAATCAGGTGGTTGGTACGCTGTTTAAGGCGTTCAGACAGACCTGCTTTGAGCAGGCCTTTTCTGAAATTTTCAAACTCTTGTTTGGTAAAGGAGAAGATAACGGATATCCCTGCAGAATCTCGCCCCCTGACTTCAAGGCGGTCTATGCTGTTCAGTACGGCATTGATGCGTTTGAACACTTTAAGGCCTTTTTGGTTTTCTGAATTTTCAAGGCCTGTGTGAAGACCTGAAATGGCAGTGATATTGTCAAGCACTTCCTTTTTCAGACACCAGCAGATATCCTGGAGTTTTTCAATGCGTAAGGAGATGATTTCCACATTTTCGGAAGACAGATTCGAGAGTTCTTTTTTAAAGAATAGTTTCTGGTCCTGGATAAGCTGGCTCAGTGCATCACTAATCTGGTTAAGTTGCTCCTTCTTATCCAAATTAAAAAACAGTTCAGCAAACAGTTCTTCCTGTTTAAGGCTCTGGCTTGCTTCAAAAAGGCTGTTTAAAAATGAATCGCCCCCGAGATAATTTTTTTTAATGGATGCGTTTTTTAACGGAAGTGCTTTTGATTTCAGTGAAGAGCAGGCTTCCTGCATCTGGTTCAGATTAAGATCTTTTGCAGATCCGTTTCCTTTGAAAGCCACAAAGGCAGATATCCCACAGCAAAATGTAGTCGGGCAGTGCGGGAAAAAAATGATTGAGTTCTCTTTTGCCTGCGATATGGGTTTGGCAAATTCAATATGGATTGAAAACAGCTTTTTGATCCAATCAAAAAAGAATAAGTTTTTCAGGGTCATTATTTTCTCCCTCGCGCTAAAGATTTGCAGATTGTAATTGGGCTGTTATAGCATTATTTTTTTTAAAATACTGTTTTAATATTAATTTTGCATAAGTGCCTGCCCGCGTTCCAATGTATTTCCTATGGCCGACAACTATGGACAATGTGATTTTTCGCTCTCCATTTTTCTCTTTTCCAAATCCTGTGAACCAGTCATACTTTACCGTGTGTTGTTTGTTGTACAACGAACCGGTCTTCCCCCCTATAACAAGCCTGGAAAGGGTCCTGTCTCTGGATGACCCCCTGAATGATTTCCTTGCAGTCCCGCTGGTGATGGTTTTCTGCATCAGTTGTACCATGGTCGCAGCAGTCTCGGGTCGTATTGCTGTCTTATAGGTTGATTTTTTATTTTTGTAAATGATTTCTCCATCTGAGCCTGTTACATGCTCAACAATACTCGGCATCATGACCTGTCCTGAATTGATGATTGCGGATGTCAGCATTGCCCCGAATACAGGTGATATGGTTGTATTATTGTTAAATCCGCACCCCAACTCTGCCAGGTGATACTCACTGGTATTGGTTTCAAATGACCCGGAAAGAAAAGGAAGCTCTGCATCAATGAACTGGTTGAAACCGAATGCATCTGCGTAAGTATCCAGTTTCTCCTTGCCAAGGTAGTTTTTCCCTATTTTTCCGAATACCGGGTTGACGGATTCTGCAAAGGCCCTGGAAAAAGAAATTTTATATGAATATTTGTTTTTTACTTCTTTAAGTTGGCGTTTATAAAGGGTGTACTTATTGCCATTAAAATACAACTGGGTCTGCGGGGTATAGCCAAGGGTCTCAACTGCAGCTGCCGCAGTAATGATTTTAAAAATACTGGCGGCTGGATAATCGGCTTCAATACAGGGATTTGCTTTGGGGTCTTCAAGATCAAATCCTGTCATGGCAAGAATTTTTCCGGTATCCGCCTCCATCACTACCATTGCGATTCGCTGAGGTTTCCCCCTGTTGATTTTTTTTAACCGTTTCATGAGCCCCAGAAGGTATTCCTGGAGGTAGATATCAATACTGGTGGTTATTTTATAGCTTTCTTCGGAGGTGTCGATAAAGAAAATATTTTTGTCGGTTTGTGAAAAAGGGGTCTCACTGATGATGTTGGACAACTGGTTTTTGGAGAGCCCATTGGGCTTTGCTTGTGGTTGCTGTGCTTTGACAGCAATCTTTTTTACAGAGCGTTCTGAGCGGTCTTGGATATGGTCAACAGAAATAAGACAGACAAGAAAGGAAAGAAATAACACAGCCAGAATACCGGTAAACCGTTTGAATGTTTTTAAAAACCGGTCTTTCTTTTTCTTTTTTACAATATATTCAGCCTGAAACTCTCTCCAGGAACTCTCTTTTTTTTGGGTATACACAAGATACTACCTAATCTATAAGCTAACGAACTTTAAGCTTGCTAACAATAATATGATCTCTATGTAAGAATCAGCCGGCGTCATAAATCTATAAAAACAACGGGTATATCCCGGTATTTTTATTTTACCGTATTGCCCGGCCTGGTTTCTTTATCAAAGCCTGAAAGCACCAGTTTCTTTTTGTTGCTGGCCGCAAGTATCATACCCTGTGAGGTTTCCCCCATAAGTTTGGCTTCTTTTAAGTTTGCCACCACAATTACTTGCTTGCCGATAATTTCATCCGGGGAGTAATCTTTAGCAATTCCAGCTATAACCTGCCTGGTCTCTGCCCCGAGGTCCACCTGAAGTTTTAAAAGCTTATTGGATTTTTCAATTTTTTCCGCCTTAATAACAGTTGCTGTCCGCAAATCTATTTTGGAAAATTCCTCTATGGTGATCTCTTTTTTTAAAGGCGGTTTGAATGGTTTGTTTTTTTTCGGGGTTTCTTTGGATTTTGTTTTATCAACATCAATTCTGGGAAACAGGATCTGGGGCTTTGGCAGGACACTGCCGGTTTTAATCTGCCCCCATACAGATGCTTCTTCTAATGTATAGAATCCCTGATCTGTTTTTTCTATGCCAAGGGTCTTTTGCATTTTTTTAGATGTTTCCGGCATGATGGGATAAATCAGACAGGAAACCACCCGCAATCCTTCGATAAGATTATAAAGGACTGTTTCAAGAACCGGAAGATTGGCCTCATCTTTAGCCAGGGCCCAGGGCTCATTCGTGTCGATATATTTATTTAATGTACTGATGTATTTCCAGATGGCCAGCGCCCCTTTGTGAAATTCACATATTGCCATGGCAGTCGTGAAGTCATCAATGGCTTTTCTGGCATCGGTTTTCAAGGACAGGCTTTTATCCCTTTCAATTTTATCGCTGGCCCCCTTGATTTCTCCTTTGAAATATCGATGGTTCATGGACAAAATGCGGGAGAAAACATTTCCAAGGTCATTGGCCAGGTCAGAGTTGATCCTTGCAACAATCGTTTCTTCGGTGAAATTGGCATCTAGGCCAAACACCATCTCTCGCATGAGAAAGTATCTGAACGCATCTACACCATATTTACCCGTTACCTGGTGGGGGTCGGTTACATTGCCAATGCTTTTTGACATTTTGCTGCCCTGGACATTCCAGAAACCATGGACATTGAGGCCTCCATAAACTTCAATCCCAGCGGCCTTGAGCATGATAGGCCAGTAAATTCCATGGGGTTTGATAATGTCTTTTGCCACAAAATGCCGGGCTCCGGGCCAGAAAGCTTTGAATTTCTCACCATCCGGATAGCCGATGGCTGAAATATAGTTGACCAGTGCGTCAAACCAGACATAGGTAACATAATTCTCATCAAAGGGCAGGGTGATTCCCCATGTCAGTCGAGTTTTAGGCCGGGAAATACACAGATCTTCCAATGGTTCTTTCAAAAAGGACAACAACTCATTTTTATATTGGTCCGGCCGGATAAAGTCAGGGTTGGTTTTGATATGATTGATCAGCCATTCCTGGTATTTACTCATTTTGAAAAAATAGTTGGATTCTTTTATGGTCTCAGGCGCGGTGCCATGGTCCGGGCATTTGCCGTCCACAAGTTCCCTTTCCTGGTAAAAGCGCTCACACCCGAAACAGTAGAGCCCTTCATAACTGGAAAAATAGATGTCTCCGGAATCATATATTTTTGACAATATCTGTTTTACCACTTTTTTGTGGCTTTCATCCGTTGTCCGGATAAAATGGTCGTTCTTTAGATTTAAAAGCGGCAGGATATCCTGGAACAGTTTGCTGATCTGGTCAGCATATTCTTTAGGGGTTGTATTTTGCTTTTCTGCCGCCTGGACAATTTTATCCCCATGCTCATCTGTGCCGGTTAGAAAAAAAGTATCATAGCCGTCCATTTGCTTGAAACGCGCAGAAACATCCGCAGCAATGGATGTATACGCATGGCCTAAATGGGGCTTTGCATTGACATAATATATGGGGGTGGTAAAAAATTGTTTTTTATTACTCATGATGGGAATGTCCTGTTATTTGTTTCTCAAATCCTGAACGGTTTTTTCTACTTCTGTTCTATCTTCCAGCCGGACGGTAAAACTCTGCTTTAAAATGTTCTGTCTGACCACTTTCCCTTTGCCTTCCTGGATGGTAATTTTTTTGCCCAGTTTCGGCATTTTTCTTTTAAGTGTTTTGTATGTCTCATTTTCAAAGGTAAGACAGCACATCAGGCGTCCGCAGACTCCTGAAATTTTTGTGGGGTTCAGAGACAATCCTTGTTCTTTTGCCATTTTAATGGATACCGGATCAAAAGAGTGCATGAAGGATGAACAGCAAAGTTCCCTTCCACACTTACCAATACCACCGCAGTGTTTGGAAAGGTTTCTGATACCGACCTGGCGCATTTCAATACGTATGCTGAACTCTTTTACCAGCAGTTTGATCAGTTCTCTGAAATCGATCCGACCGTCTGCAGTATAAAAAAAGGTGAGTTTGTTTCGATCAAATGTACTTTCAACACTGAACAGGTTCATCAAAAGGCCCAGGTCGTTAATACATCCAATGCAGAATTCAAAGGCTCTTTTTTCAAGCCGTTTAATTTCTTCCCGTCGTATGAAATCATCTTTGGTGGCTACCCGTACGATCTGCTTGAGCTTTTTCTGAGTGGTTTCCACCTCTATCGGGGGGATTGCAATTTTGCCGAATCCCAGCCCCTGTTCTGTTTCTACGATAACAGGATCGCCTTCTTTCAGAACAAAAGCCCCGCTTTTAAAATCATATATTTTCCCTGCTGTTTTAAACTTAACACCAGCAATTTTAATCATATATTAAACTTCCTTTATTGGTCGCGATTTCAAGGAAAAAGCGGTCCAATGTTAACCTGGGAGAACTGTTTGAGGCAATCCGTTTTTCAGTTTCCAGCAATTCCTGCATCCAGTTATAGAAAATAGTTTGGGATGCCTTCTGGTTAATATCTGCAAAAGTTTCGAAAAAATCAAGGTTAACTATTTTTTTGGGATGAAATTTAACAATCATCAAATCTCTGAAGAATGTTTTCATAATCATCAGGCAGTCGGTTATCAGATCCGGATCACGGTTTAAATAGAAAGAAAGCATCATCCCTTTCGAGATAGATGCCGGTTTTTTCGATTTAATGATGGACTCAATAGTGGTGAGCAACCATTTCCTTTTTTTAACCCAGTCTGTTTTTTGAGTTTCTTTATCAAGGTTTGAATAGACCAGTGCTTTTTTAAGATCAGATCCACTGGTTTTTGAAACAATGTGACAAAGCATGTCATCAAGCTGGTAATGATTTTTTAAATAGGTTGCAATAAAAGCTTCGCTCAGGGGCTTGAACCTGACTTTTCTGCATCTGGAATGAATCGTGGGTAAAAGCTTCATTTCCTGGGTAGAAGAAAGGATAAAAAAGGTTTTATCCGGCGGTTCTTCAAGCATTTTTAATAAAGCATTCTGTGCCTGAATGTTCATTTTGTCGGCATGTAAGATCAGCACCATCCTGAATTTTGCTTCATTGGGTCTGGAGCAGATTCTGGATCCCATGTTTCTAACCTGGGCAATGGAAATGTTTTTTTTATCTTTCTCAAGATCAATGAGCAGAATATCCGGATGGCTGCCAGCCTCAATTTTGGCGCATGAAATACATTCAGTGCATCCAAAGCTTTTATGATTCAAGCAGTTACACCCTTTTGCAAATAAAAATGCCGCTTGCTTTTTCCCTGTACTTTCATTTCCGGAAAAAAGAAGGGCATTTGGAATTTTTTTTGCCTGAACGATATGGGTGAGTTCCCTGGCAACCTGGGTTTGATATTGCATTTGATCAAAGTCTGACATGGTTTGATCAATACCCATATATTAATAGTCCACCCGCTCCTTTAACTCTTTTCCACATTTAAAAAATGGAAGGCGTTTGGGAGGAATCGTGACCTTTTCCCCAGTTTTGGGATTTCTTCCGGTATAGCTTTGATACTCTTTGATGTGAAAACTGCAAAACCCTCTAATTTCGACCCGTTCTCCATTTATAAAAGATTCAGAAAGCGAGTCAAAAAAGATTTTTACAATTTCTGCAGCTTCGGACTTTGTCAGGTTCGCTCTTTCTTTTAACGTCGAGATTAATTCAAGTTTGTTCATACTACCTCTTTGTGATTTTAACAGTGCTTTCCTAAATATTTAGAAGGTTCTATTTAAAATTTGATAAAAAGTCAAGGACTTATGCGAATAGATCAGGAACTTTTTCAATATTGTCTTCTTCCACTTCCACACCGGCATACTGGCCTAAAACATCTATTTTGATTACCACCCGGCCCTTACCCTTATGATAGGTGAATTCTCCCCTGACGCCTGCCATGGGGCCTTCTAAAATCATAACAGGGTCTCCTTTTTTTAATCGGATATTGGTCCCGGTAATAACGTTGGTTTCAACCTGTGTCAGGATTCTTAAAGAATCAATCTGGGATGATGGTACCGGTACAGGCCCGGACTGATTGCCCAAAAGGCGGACTGCACCTGTGGTTTTTAAAATATTAAGCTGGGAAACTGAATCTGTCCCGGATTTTACAAAAATATATCCTGGAAAAAGCGGCAGGTCAATCATCAGATGCCGGTCTCTTCTTCTGCTTTTTCGTTTTACAGTCGGTAAAAAAGATTCGATCTTTTTTTGGGTAATGGTCTTATGAACGGTCTGCTCAAAATTGCTTCTGGTCAGCAGGGCAAACCAGTTTTGTGTATGTGTCATTTTGTACCAAATTCTCCGATCCCATGAAGATTTATCAGGAAAGTAATCGAATTTTCTCCTCTTGATTCGGAGAAAAACAGTTGGAAGGTCCAGCAGGATCTTTCTATGGCAACACCGGCCTGTGTTTCGACAGTACGGCTGTCTTTAAGATTTTTTTCAATAGAATAATAGGCCTTGAGTTCCTCCGTCAGGCTGATATTAAGTCTGGAATAGAGCGTTTCTGTAGTATCTAAAGTGTATCTGTATTCAGTGTTCAGGGAGTCTCCCCTGTTATCTGAGATGGTTCCCCCAACATTCAGTGTTTCAAAATGACTGTCATAGGGATTCCAGCCCAGATCCATATCCAGGGAGAAAAATTTAATGGGGGTTAACTCCATATCAAGAAAAATATTCGAAAAAGGCTCTGACTCGTCGTCTCTTTCCTTTTTGATGTCATAACTTTGATATATTTTAATATAGGCAAACTCGTCATAGGTCGTTTTTGACTCACCCCTTGGTGTTATCTCTATGTTTCGTTTGATAAAATTATTGGTCAAAGACCAGGTGAGAAGATTTTCTTCTTCAAGCCGGTCTAAGGAGTCAAATGAAGGCAGGTCATCCTGGCTGATATACGGAGTGTAACTGTATTCAAGTTTTGGAATCAGTTCATGTTTTGCTTTGTCTGCAAAGGAAGCTGGCGTGTTGAAAATTTTAATTAATTTAGTGGAAAGCTCAGCCCCTAGATCATAGCTTTCCCGTGTTCTGAAATCATCGGAGTTGCCGTTGATGTCCGTAAAATCACTGGTGTGCCAGATGGTTTGACGAATTCCGACAGACGGCTCAAAATTGAATATTCCGCCAAGTTTTATGGGGATGAATAATTTGGGGTACAAATCTATCCGCTGGCCGTTCACAAGAGTTGCCGTGGTATCTTTTCTGTAAAAGGCTCGGTATTCCGAATCCAGGGAATAATAAAACCTGGATGTGCCGATTTCCTGCTTGGATGCATTAAATTCAATTGCCGGCAGTGTCTGGAGTGTCGTGTCATCAAGATCCTGGCGACGGGCATTGATATTATCGTACCAGAAAGCATCCAGGTTAAAGGTATAATTTGACCAGGATTTATTAATGTTCAGCCAGTTTTTACGCGTATTGTCATCATAAGCGTCCAGGCTGCGACCAAATTCATCTTCAAAATATTTATTGGTCTGGGTATACCCTGTGAATCCGTCTTTGAATTCATTTAAATAGTCTTCATCACTGACCACATCCAGATCCAGTTTAGCTTTAAACCCATTTCCCAGGTCCTGGTCATGTTTCATCCTGAACCAGAAGCGGTCGCTGTTGGTGCGTTGCGGTGTGGAGTCGTAGCTGTAAAGGTCGGTATTTTCAGTTCCATCATCGATTTTGTTGTCTTCAAGGTAATCCATAAAGATGGAGCCTTTAGAGGTGTTGTCCAGAACATAGCGGTATTCCGCCCCCACTTTTGTTCCTCGATCTGACATATAATCTGCATAGATGGATGCATCCGTGTTTCTTGAAATGGCCCAGAAAAACGGCTGTTCATATTCAAAGCCTTTTCTGTCCGATGTTGTGATCCTTGGTATTAAAAAACCGGACTGCCTTTTTGTCTGTACTGGGAAAATCAGGAAAGGGGAATAAACTGTCGGCACTTTTCCTGCCCACAGGACAGCATGATCGGCTCGTCCATATCCTTCTATGGTAACTTCAATGTTTTTCCCGGTGATTTTCCAGTCTGGATTGCTGCCGGAGCAGGAGGTGATGGACCCACTGTCGGCATCGTATGTGAACTCACCTGTTTTGCGTATGTTTTCGCCATGGATGTAAAAATTATTTTTCTGTATATAAATGGTGCCTTTATTGATGGTTCCTTTTTCGGTTGCCAGGTTAATGTTCATGGCGTTGCATGAGACGGAATCTTCGCCTGAAATAAACAGTACATGGCCCTGTGCAAAAGCGTCTTTGGTTTTGTTTGAAAACTCCACATAATCGGCTTCAAGACGTGTTTTCCCACCGGTAATGATTACTTCGTCTTCTGCAATGTAAAGGGCTCTTTTTTTATCATAGGTGACACTCAGTGCCGAGATATGCCAGGGGATATCCTTCGGATTATCAGGCAGCATATCTCTTGCTCCAACTATTTGCGGCAGGAGTAAAATGTAAAAAAAAGCAAATGCCGCACTCAGCGTCATATACTTTTGTCGATAGAAAGAGGGCATCTTGTTTCCAGTTAAAAATTGCACAACCATCAAAATTACTGTATAAAGCCATTTTATAGTTTAAAAGTCAAGTGTGAATCCAGAAGGTGCATTCTAACTGGGGCTATTGTTGAACAGGGCAAGAGGCAAGCAAAAGATGACATATTCTATTATTGATTCCATAGGCAATACGCCGCTGATCGAAATTAAAAACCTAAACCCTCTTAAAGGGGTGAAAATCTTTGCTAAACTTGAATACATGAATCCAGGTGGATCAGTCAAAGACCGGGCAGCGCTGTACATGATTAATGCGGCTGAAGAATCCGGAGAATTGACCCCCGATAAGACTGTGATTGAAGCCACCAGTGGAAACACGGGTATTGGCCTTGCCATGATCTGCGCTATCAAGGGATACAAAATAGCCCTGGCCATGGCTGAAAATGCAAGTGAAGAGAGAAAAAGCATTCTCCGGGCACGGGGTGCCCAGATTATTTTAACACCCAAACACCTCGGCTCTGACGGTGCTATTGAAGAGGCCTATCGCCTGGCAAGGGAAAATCCGGATAAATATTTTCTTACGGACCAGTATAATAATGAGGCCAACTGGAAAGCTCACTATCATACCACCGGACCTGAAATCTATGAGCAGACCAACGGCAAGGTCACTTCAATTGTGGCGACCATCGGAACAAGCGGTACACTGATGGGATTGTCCCGGCGAATGAAGGAGTATAATAAGGATATCCGTATTGTCTGCGCTGAGCCGTATCTTGGGCATAAAATTCAGGGACTTAAAAATATGAAAGAGTCCTACACACCAGAGATAATGGAAAAAGGCCGCCTTGATGAAAAGATAAATATCGATGATGATACTGCTTTTGAGACTGCACGGCTTTTATCCACTAAAGAAGGTCTTTTTGTAGGGATGAGCAGTGGTGCGGCCATGGCCGCAGCCATAGAAGAGGCCAAAAAAATTAAAACCGGAGTTGTGGTGGCGATTTTTCCGGACAGTGGAGAACGTTATTTGTCCACCAGCCTTTTTGCTGTGGAAAAACATATTGGGTTGTCTGTTTATAATACTCTTACAAAAGCCAAGGCCCCGTTTGAGCCCATTGAAAAAGATAAAGTATCCGTTTACACGTGTGGGCCTACAGTTCATCGGACACTTAATATTGCACAGCTCAGGCGATATGCATTTACGGATCTCCTGGTTCGGTTTATTGAATACCATAACATTTCCGTAAATCATGTGGTCAATATTACAGATTATGATGATAAAACCATTCAAGGATCACACGATGCCGGCAAAGATTTGTCTGAATTCACACAGGAATATATAGACAGGTTTAAGTCTGACATGAAAAAGTTAGATATACGCGGAGCAGACACTTATCCAAAGGTATCAGACCATTTTGAAGAAATGATTGATCTGGTCCGTCAGCTTCAAACCGGACAGCATGCTTATGAAAAACTGCATTCTCTTTATTTTGACATCAGCAACCTTAAAGAATATGGAGAATTTTCCAGCACCAACTTGGATAAAATAAAGGTTGGTGCAACGGTTGATCTGGATGAATATGAAAAGCGCAATCCAAAGGATTTTACACTGCTCAAGAGAGTCAAACTTTCCGAGTTGAAAAGAGGGGTGGGCTTAAAGACCCAGTGGGGAAATGTCCGGCCTTCCCTCCATCTTCAATGTGCGGCTATTGCCATGAAGTTTTTAGGTGAAGATTTTGATATCCAGACTGGCAGCAGAGAGTTGATCTTTCCCCACCATGAAAATGAAGTGGCCATAGCAAGGGCAGCAAAAGGGGGGCATCTTGCCAAATACTGGCTGCATTGTGATCCAGTGCATTATGATGGTTCTTTAGGGCAACAAAGTATAGAAGACCTGACGCTTGAGGCCCTTGTTGAAAAGGGGTGGGCGCTGAAAACAATCCGGTTCTGGTTGATTTCAAATCATTACAGGAAAACTTTGGTTTTATCTGAACAGTCTTTGAAGCAGGCCCACAATACCCTGGATAAAATCAACAGGTGCATTGAAACCCTGGGCGCAATAAAAAAAGGACGGGAATTTGATGGGATTGACCAGATGATTTATGATATGAGATCTGCTTTTTTATCTTCCCTGGAAGATGATTTGAAAATTTCAAGTGTAATCTCTTCCCTCCTGGCTCATGTGAAGACCATCAATCGTCTGATAAACCAGGATAAAATTAATCCGGATGCAGCCAGGAAGCTTTTACGGGGATTCAAAGATGTTGATTCTGTGCTTAAAATTTTTACCTTTAATATAAAAAGGGAATATTCAGATTTGGTCCAGGATCTAATTAAAGAACGTGAACAGGCACGCCTGAATAAAGATTTTGAACAGGCAGATAAGCTTCGTGTGCAGCTAGAAGAGATGGGTGTGAGTGTTCACGACAAAAAGGTAGACGCATGACAGGACAGACTTTATTTTTTCCATTTACCCATATCACCCGGGATCAGCGGGATATTGTATCGACATTCTTTCAAGAATTTTCCTGCCTGCCGCCTGAATATCTTGAAAGTGCTCAACCACAGGCACTGGAGTATATAGAGTGGGCGAAAATTCATAAAGGAAACGAACATAATCTCAAAGCACTTTTAAAAGGCACGCCTTATTTTACCAGTGACACCCATATTTCAAGCATAAAATCCCAGATAAAAGGAGTGCAGGACAAAGAGGAGAAAGTTCAGAAATCAGCTAAAGAGATTTTTGAAAATGATTTGCTGTTTTTAACCATGGCTGGATTGTCTGATGAGCAGTATGAGCAGATTGATCTTGAATTAAAAGCGTTGGATAAAAGCAGGGAAACTCTTTTAAAAGAACTGCGGGGGATTGAAAACTCATTGGAAGCATCTAAAGACGAAAAAGCTGCGGCACCCAGAGACAGCGGTGAGGTTATGACCAAAGAGAGAGTCTCTGCATGGTTCAACTGCATGGGGGCTCAAAATGCACTGAATCCGGATGGCAAGACCAATCTTTTTGTAACCACAAGCCCGGCTGTTTTTGACTATTTTGAAACGAATTGCAGCGATGTTGTAAATGCCCTTGACATCGATCAGATAAAAGTGCATGAAAATAAATGCAAAGTAAAAATTGAATGGCAGCATCAGTTGAAAAAGTACCTGATGAAAGCCATTAAGGGAGAGGGAAACCAGAAAGAAGACCTACCTGAGGCAATGGATGAATGCCGTAGATCAGGGCAGATTAAAATGGGTCTTTTTTCCGGAGGTATGATTAACCTGCTTTTAAATGATTCAGATAAGCATATGGCTGTTTGCCTGATAAATTTAAAGCGATAAAACACTTGATTTTAATTAATTACATGTTATAAAAGCGTTTTTTAACCTATATGATATTTAAAAAATGAGTTTATAATAAAATATCGTTAATTATTTAAGGAGGCTATTAAAATGGCATTTAACCCAATTGTTGACCAAGCAAAATGTGTTGGTTGTGAAGAATGTGTAGACGTTTGTCCTGTAGAAGTATTTGAAATGGAAGATGATAAATCTGTTCCTGTCAATGCTGAAGAATGCATGGGCTGCGAAAGCTGTGTAGAAGTTTGTGAAGAAGACGCGATTGTAATTGAAGAAGACTAAGTACCATTAGCGTTTCACAATAGAAAAAATGGCCGGGTGTGGAAAAGCTTTTCTCTACCCGGCTTTTTATATTCGGCTGTTGGTGATATAAACACCGGTAATAATACAGACAGCGCCAATGCCTATAGAGAGACTCAGCGCTTCGTTTAAAATTAAAAAAGACAGGACAATCGCGCTGACAGGAACAAAATTGATGAAAATTCCTGCTCTCATCGGGCCTATTTTTTTAATTCCTTCATAATACCAGAAAAATCCCAGTACCGTACCAAAAAATCCAAGATAAAAAAGACTCGCCCATTCAAGCGGATGGTAGCCTGTGGCTTGGCTGAAAACTCCTTTAGAAAAAGCAGGGAAGAATAAAAGAATTGTTCCGGCAATGGATGAATAGCATACTGAAACAATGGGTGAAAGATCATTCATGGCAGTTTTGCCCAGGATGGAATAAGCCACCCAACTTGCCACGCATCCAAAAATGAGCAACTGGCCTTTTCCTAGTCCCAAGGAAAAAAGGGTAAGAATATCTCCGCCGGTGATAACAATGAGAGCACCTGTAACAGAAAGGCACAATCCAAAAGCTTTTAAGAGGCCAATTTTTTCCTTGAAAAATATAACCGAGCAAAGACTGATAAAGATCGGGTTCATTGCAATAATCAATGAGGCCTGATTTGCCTGTATGTATTTTAAACCTGAGAAGAAAAATATGTTGTATGAAAAGATTCCGAATACCCCCAGGAAAATAACAACCAGGATTTTACGCGGGGCGATTATTGGTAATTTCCCTTCGATTTTAATGGTAAGAAGAATTAAAAAGAACGATGCAATTGAAAAACGTAAGAACGCAGCCGAATACGGATCGATTTTTCCTGCGATAAATCTTCCGGCAATAAAGGTTCCGCCCCAGAATACAGCTGTTAAAACGAGCTTGAAATATACCACTGTTTATTAAACCGCCTATAATGAATCTGTTTTATCAAGAGTTTCTATTTCTTTACTGTTGAGTACCCGGTCAATGTCCAGAAGAATTTTAACCCCGCCTTCCATTTTTGCCATGCCAAGGATATATTCGGTATTCAGCTTGGTGCCGAAAGAGGGTGGCTTTTCAATATCTTCAGCCTGGATATTAAGAACTTCGGAAACCGAATCTACAACCGTTCCAATCAATACAATGTTTGAGGCACTTTCTATTTCAACAACAATAATACAGGTCCGGTCAGTATATTCGATGGGCTCCATCCCAAACCGTTGCCTTAAATCAATCACCGGTATGACCTTGCCGCGAAGATTGATAACCCCTTTAACAAATTCCGGTGTTCTTGGAACAGTCGTAATGGGCATCATGCCAATGATTTCTTTGATTTTGAGTATCCCGATACCGTATTCTTCATTTGCCAGGCTGAATGTCAGATATTTCCCTTCCTTTTCCATAATGAGATTTAAAGCCTGGTCTATTACCTTTTCTTCGTTCATGTTCAAGGCCTCCTTTGTTCATAGCTAAAATCGTGTAAAATAATATTACCTTTGATTTTTGAACATATTTAATTTCATTTTAGCTTGATCTTTTTTCCAGCAGGTGGTTCAAGCAGTTTACATATTCAATATTTCTACAGGGCTTGGAAAGGTGATCAACATTTGGATCTTTTTTTTTCAACGTCTCAATGGATTCTAAAAATTCTATATTTCCAGAAAGAAAAAGAACCGGAATAGATGGATTGAGCCTTCTGATATGATCATAAACATCTTTCCCATTAATTTTTCCAGGCAGAATATAATCCAGACTGACCAGATCATAGCGATTTTTTTCAATCAGGTCTATTGCCACCGGACCGTTTGGGGCTACATCCACAGTATGCTTAAATGGTTCCTGGCTGAGTATGGTATATTGCACTTCAGATAGGGCGGATTCATCTTCGACAATCAGGATGTGCTTTTTAGAATATCTTTTTGCCTTATCGATGCTTGTTTTTTCTTTTTTGGTTAACCCCTTTTGTATCACAGGAAGGCAGATGGTCACTTTTGTGCCTGTATCTGGTTTTGATTCTACAAAAATTTTCCCCCTGTGCAGTTCAATATATTTTTTTACATTCGCCAGGCCATACCCAGTTCCTTTTATTCCATTTTGATATGATTCTGTTGCATCCTTGCTTCCTTTTAAAGTGAAAGAAGGCTCAAAAATATCTAAAAGGTGCTCTTCGGGTATCCCGCACCCATTGTCTTCAATTTCGAACAGGATTTCACCATCAAGAGACGATGAACGAATAATGATTTTGGGGTTTTCCCTCCTGCTCAGCGCATGGATTGAATTCTGCAAGAGGTTCACAAGGGCATGTTCAATCATCCCGGGATCAGCCATTAACTCAACTTCATCAAGGTTCTCTTTTATAACGGTAATGCCCTCTAAGTCATTTTTTACAAGATTCAGG
Organism: Desulfobacteraceae bacterium; assembly: GCA_033851995.1. GTDB lineage: Bacteria > Desulfobacterota > Desulfobacteria > Desulfobacterales > Desulfobacteraceae > Desulfobacula. The sequence continues at coordinate 198,784 of JAWSVI010000010.1, forward strand.
ACAAAATCAATTTTTTGATTGATAAAGAAAAACTCCTGTCTGGGTTGGGAGCTTTTTGCAAAAGCAATCAGATTTTTGGTTAAATTTTTTCCCCGTATAGTCTGGTTGAATATCAGGTCAAAGGCTTTTTTCATTTCTCCATCTTTGCAATCGAGCAAAGCAAGTTCTGCCTGACCCATAATGATTCCCAGAACATTGTTAAAATCATGGGCCATCTTTCCTGCGATCTGGCCGACCAACGCCAGCTTTTTTTGTTCGCCTGCAATAACCTGTGCTTTGATTTTTTCTTTTACATTTTTCTTTCTTTCAGTGATATCGCGGGTAATGCCAAGGATGCCTTTTGGTTTGTTGTCCAGGCCTTTGAGGACCCTTGCGTGTACATTGGTCCAGATGATTGTACCGTCTTTGCAATATTGTTCCAATTCGAAAATATCAGGTTCCCATAACTCATCATCTTTGGTTTCAATTTGGACCAGCTTTGTTTCAAAGATTTTAATGACTTTTTCATAGGATTCCGGTGTGAATATTTTGGCTAAAGGCATTTTTAAACATTCACCGGGTGTATACCCCTGCATCTGGAGAATAGATGGGCTGATATATGTCAGGTTAAGGTTCATATCCATAGTCCAGATAACATCTGCAACATTTTCAGCAATTAGCCGGTATCTTTTTTCACCAGCATTCAATCCTTTCATTAGTGCGGAGACTGAAATCGAAATGATTGCATTTAAAACAATGAAGTTAACTCCCGCTGCAATCATTGCCTGGGGGGTGTTGAAAAAGGGTAGATCTGTCCCAATCTTTCCAGTTGATATCAAAAATCCGATAATGGAAAGGGAAACGGTGTTTACAAAGATTGCTGAAAAAGCAGCCTGATTCCCTAAAAGAACACCTGCAAGAACTGCGAATGAAAATAACCACGCCGGGCCCCCACTTAGAACTCCAAAGGACAGGATTACTGACAACCCAATCACATAAAAGCTTATGCAGGCTATTGCTGCACGGATTTCAAATCGAATACGGTGAACGAATAAAAGAGCGAACCCTAAAAAAGCGGCAAATACATCAAAAATTATCAGCCCCCAGGCTTTTGACTTGATAAGCAGGGCTGCTGTTGCGATAAAGGCAACTGATCCAAGAATCAAACCACCTAGCAGAATTGAAAATAAAATGAGTGCCCGCCAGTGATAAATGCTTTCCTGATCAGAAGAATAGGGCCATGCAATTTTTTTAACCAATTTTTTTTGAAATGTTAAAAAAGAATCAAATCCGGGGATATTTTGCATTTTAATGTTGATTTTAAAGAAAATCCTTGAATCTGTTGAATCCGTTAAATTGTAAAAAAAGTATTACGAATGGTTAAAATTCAAAAAAAGTTTTATGCGATACTGACAGGTTTAAAATTACATGAAAAATATTAATAATGCAAAATTTTTCGGTTTAAGTCTCCAGTTATGTGATTGTGCATGCGTTGATTGGTCTGGAAATGTGTTTACAAGTATTCGAAATGTTGATACGAATTTTTTATATTCAAATTTTCTAAATTAACCGCTTGAACGCCATTTGAAGATATTCGATTTGTAGGCCTCAATAATGGTGTGGTAAAACGATTTCCTAATTATTTAACGATTTCCTAATTATTTAATGAAGGTCCAAAAAAGATTACACGCAAGAGGGAGATCTGAACAGTATTTTTAAGAATCAAGAGAGGGTGAATATATTATTAAAAAGAAGGAAGTAAAAAATGGAAAATCAAGACAATAATAAGGACGAATATATTGAAGCCTTAATTAAGCTTCACAATGGTCTTGAACGCTTGGGGCCTGGTGATGATGCCCTGTCAAAATTTATACTTTCATTGCTCCCTGCGCTTCCGGAAAATCCCATGATTGTTGATATCGGGTGTGGAACAGGTGCTGGAACATTTATCCTGGCAGCACATTTCAATACAAGGATATTGGCTCAGGATTTCTCTAAGGATTTTTTAGAAGAACTTAAAAAGCGGGCCGCGGATCTGGATTTAGGCCACCTTATTCAAGCCGAGCAAAGCGATATGGGGAACCTGAAATGGGAACCCGGGTCCATCGATCTGCTCTGGTCGGAAGGGGCGGCGTATAACCTGACATTTGAAGGGGCTTTGAAAGCATGGCGTCCTTTGATGGCAGACGACGGCATAGCTGTGATTTCTGAATTAAGCTATTTTACAGAAGATATTCCTGAACCTGTATCTCAATATTGGAAAAAAGCCTATCCAACCATTGGAACGGAAACAGAGAATTGTGTCCATGCTCAAAACAATGGGTTCGAAATTTTGGGCTTTCACCGGCTTCGTTCAGAAGCTTGGTGGAACAATTATTATGAGCCGCTTAAAGAGCGAATGCTTCAATTGGGGCCGTCTGCTGATACCATTTTGGAGTCAGTGATGGAGGAAACCAGATTAGAAATGGAATGTTTTAAAGAATACAGCAGGATATACGGATATACATTTTATATTTTAGGGGCTGTGTAGGCGCTGCTATAATCGACAGCTTAAGTTAAATAAATAATGGAGAATCTTTGGGCTTTACAATTTCGTCTGCTATCCATTATATATAAAAATTAATGTTAACGCTCTATTGCCCAGAATAAATCAGGTTAAATTAGGATAAACAGGTCTATGCAGACTCAAAAGGACAAAAGATTTTCTTCTCAAAATATCTGTAAGGTACTTCTTGCCGCCAGGTTGATATCCAAGGAAAAAGCACAGGATTTGCTTAAAAAAGAAAAGCAGGTCAAAAATATTATCCTGAAGCAAAGGATTAAAAAATCAGGTGAAAATGGTATCTCACCTGGGCAAAGGCATGCCCCGGTTTCATTTGTTGATGTTGCGGTCTACCTGAAAATTGAACGTCAGGATCAGCCTGCAAAAATTATTGATGAAGATTTGATCTATAAAACTCTGGCAGATGCCTGGAAGATACCGTACAAAAAAATTGACCCGTTGAAACTGGAACTTAATCTGGTTACCGGAATGATATCAAAATCCTTTGCTGCAAAGCACCTGCTGCTGCCTTTACAAATAGAAGAAGGAAAGCTTATTGTCGCCACACCGAACCCTTTTAACTATGAGGCGATTAATGATGTTGAAAGGGTTTCCAAGTTGAAAGTCAAACCTGTTATCAGTTCCAAAACCGATATTAAGAAATTTATTGATGAATTTTTTGGGTTCCGGCATTCCATTTCAGCAGCCGAAGATCTTTTTGCTACAAAAGGTCTTGACATCGGCAATCTTGAGCAATTTGTAAGCCTGACTTCCCTTGATGAACTGCCTTCAACGGATCAGCATATTGTGAATGCAGTCAACCATCTATTTTCCTACTCTTTTGACCAGAAAGCCAGTGATATCCACATCGAGCCCAAGCGGGACATCTGCCTTGTCCGGATGCGGATCGACGGAGTTCTTCATACCGTATACAAGTTGCCTAAAAAGCTTCACAATGCGGTGGTCAGCCGGATTAAGACACTTTCACGGCTGGACATGGCAGAAAAAAGGCGTCCTCAGGATGGGCGCATTAAAATGGAAAAAGATGACACTGAGGTCGAAATCAGGGTTTCAACCATACCGGTGGCATTTGGGGAAAAGGTGGTGCTCAGGATTATGGACCCGGATGTTCTTTTTCAGGATCTTGAAATGCTGGGTTTCTTCCCGGAAGGGTTTGAACGTTATAAAAAGTTGATAACCATGCCCTTTGGTATTGTACTGGTTACAGGTCCTACGGGTTCTGGAAAATCCACCACCTTGTATTCAAGTCTTCGGATGCTCTCTTCACCGGAAGTCAATATTACCACCGTTGAAGATCCCATTGAAATGATCCATGAAGAGTTTAACCAGATTTCGGTGCAGCCTGCCATTGATGTGACCTTTGGGGGTGTCCTTAAAAATATTTTACGGCAGGACCCGGATATTGTTATGGTGGGTGAAATCAGGGATCTTGAAACGGCGCAGGCAGCAGTTCAGGCTGCATTAACTGGCCATCTGGTGCTTTCGACACTCCACACCAATGACGCACCTTCTACTATTTTTCGCTTGCTTGATCTGGGGATTCCTCCATACCTGATTCATTCTTCCCTTGTGGGAATAGTAGCTCAGCGGCTGGTAAGAAAAATCTGCCCCCACTGCTCCCAGGAATTTGAAATGGATACAAAGGAACTGAGCGATCTGGGCTTGAGAGTAAAAAAGCAGGGCATGATTCCTCTCAGACACGGCAAGGGGTGTGTCAAATGCAGACATACCGGTTACAAAGGACGTACCGGTATCTATGAAATTATGCCGTATTCTGAAGCTCTAAAGCAAATGACCTCTGCGGATGCAAGCCTTGAGGCACTGCGTAAAAAAGCTGTTGAGGAAGGGCTTGTCCTGCTTCGACAGAGTGGAATTAAGAAAATGCTCCAGGGCCAGACCACTTATCAGGAAATTTTAAGGGTCACCTGGGATCAGATTTAATTCACCATATCATTCGGGGAAATAGCATATTTTGAAGACAGAATCATTACGGTGGATGAAATATCTTCTGTATGCAGCACAATCAGTTTGCCGGACTCCAAGTCTTCGAGCTTGATCTGCTGGTTGGTTTTTTTCTGCGGCCAGAGACTGTTATCCTTGAGTTCATTTTTTCTCAGCACTGAGTATATTTCCCCTGGTTTAACACGGTCCTTTCCCTTGTCAATAAATGCAATAATATAGTCATTGATCATCATGTGATTGTCTTCAGAGCAGACAATTCGTGCATCAATGGGGGCGGGCTTTTCTTCAACCGTCAGTACCGAATCTCTTTTGAAATAGTCCATGACCATATCTCCGGATCCTACCGGGCGGTAAGAATGCGTGATTACAGCCGTGGCATATGATACTTTATGCTCCAGGATCTTAACCCGGGCTTTTATCAAGTGTTTTATACCGGTGAACGTCTTTTTATCGATTTTTTCTTTTACTTTATCGGCAGTAAAAATATGATAATCCCGGCCAGGAACCAGGGTGCCTTCTCCTGAGGGTTTGATATAGATGATATCATCTTTGGACATCATGAGGTTGCCGTCCTGCTCTTTTATAACTTCTCCTAAAGATTCCTGCTCTGATTTTCTAATAAATCCCACCTTGTCCATTTCGGAGAAGGAAAAGGAGGGTTTTACCTTGACAGGGACTTTTTTAGGCAGTTTTTTAACTTCAACAACTTTGGGTTTGAGAGGCGCACGTTCTTTGAGAAAAATCCGTATTTTTCTGCCCGGATATATCCAGTGGGGATTTTTGATATCATTATTTAATTCCCAAAGCCCTGGCCAGTCCCATTCTGAGTTGTAAAATTTTTGGGACAGATCCCACAGGGTATCGCCTTTTTTTATGGTGTAAAAAAATCCGGAATCCTCTCCCGGTACAAACTCTTTAGTTATACCATCTATTGATCTCTTTTCGTTTGCAAATCCTGAAGAACACACCGCAAGACCCAGCACGGTTAAAACTAAAACAAGCGTTATTGTTTTTTGGTTCAGCATATTTTCCTCCTGATCTGCTTTGGTTTAATCGCCATTTCTTGACTTTATTTAAACTACTGTTTTATAAAAAGTCAAGAATTGATGCGAATATCATGGATTGGGGAGAATATGAAACAGATTGCGAACTTATTGTTTGAAGTGCGAATTTTAAAAGATATTATCCGGTCAGGGTATGCATTTCTCGGTACAGGGAAAGAGAGCATAGCCGAGCACAGTTTTATGACAGCATTTATCTGTTTTGCCATGGCAAAAATGGATCCGGATGTAGACATGGAAAAGCTGGTTACCATGGCCCTGGTTCATGATATCGCGGAAGCACGGACGGGTGATTTTAATTACGTTGAAAAAAAATATTCTAAAGTAGATGAAGCAAAGGCTATTTCCCATTTGATTAAGCCCCTGTCTTTTGGTAATGATATTAAAATCCTTATAGATGAGTTTAATTCAGGCCATAGCCGGGAGGCAAAATTAGCAAATGACGCTGACCAGATTTCATTTGTTCTTGAATTAAAAAAGAATAAAGACATTGGGGCCAAAGGACCTGAAAGATGGCTGTCCTTTGTCCTTGAGCGCTTAAAAACAGATATCGGGAAACAGATTGCCGAGAGTATCATGGAAACAAATTGGGATGAATGGTGGACAAATGATTATTCGGAATAACCAGCAATGCTTTTTCCATTTGGGGAGTCATGGATAAAGAGTATATTTCAGTATGTTATATTCATGATACGGTCTCAGGTGAGGACCTGTCTTTTTTTTCAAAATCCAATGGGTTTATTCTGCAAGTCTTGGACGATGCTTCTTTAGCTGTTGAAGCTATCCGGTCAAGCAGGCCGGATCTAATCCTGATCGAAACGGATTTGATAAATATTGAAACGTTTGGGGCTGTTTTTCAAAAAAAATTAAATATTCCTTTTTCCTGCAATCCTGTTGTTTTTTGTGTGCTTAAAGAATTTCCTGATGCTCAAACCCGTGTAAAACTTTATGAGGCAGGCATCAATGATATATTAACGGTGCCATTTTTGATTCAGGAGGTAAAAGAAAAATATAAAGTATACGGGCAGGTTGTCGATTTACTGCAAAAGAGTGCTGAACAGGAAAAGAAAAATGAAAAAAGCCGTGAGTACCTGGATCGGTTCAAAAATGAAGTAAAAAAGATCAAAAAAGAGTTGTTTGATGATCGCAGCTCCTTGAACAGTGCCCTTAAACAGATCAATGAGATGACTCGGGAGCGAAAGCGCCTGAAAAATGAAAAAGCATTGACCAAAGCATCTCTTGAGGAAAACATCCAGGGCTTTTTCGAAATCCTCTGTCAGTTGGTTGAAGTAAAGATTGAAAAAAACAGGGGACATGGTCGGCGAGTGTCCCACATTGCAGGTTTTCTCGGTAAAGAATTTAAACTGGATGGCAGGCAGTTGGATGATCTTGAAAAAGCATCGATGCTGCACGAAGCAGGGCTTCTTTTTATTCCGGACGAGGTAATGCAAAAAAGGGATGATGAACTGACAGAGTATGAAAAAGATCTGTTTGTTCAATTCCCGGTAAAAGGTGCTGACCTATTGAATTGCTGCAGTGAATTTAATTCTGCTGCACAAATTATCCGGCATATGCATGAAAATTCAGACGGGAGTGGTACGCCGGAGGGTTTGAAAAGAAGATACATCCCTCTAATGTCAAGGATATTGGCCGGTGCAGACCTGTTTGATACTTTAAAGGATAAAAAAGAGATTAAGAGCCTTGAGAGTTTTCTGGAGAAACTTGAAGAATTTTCCGGTAGTCGGCTGGACCCTGTTGTTGTGGGACTTCTCGAGAAATACGCAGTGCTTCACATGGGCTCTGATAATTATATGGTAAAAGGCGTGGGCATTCATCAGCTTGAACCCGGGATGACCCTTGGGACAGCTATTTTTACAAACACAGGGACCAAACTTTTTTCTGTAAATACTTTACTTACACTGGATGCTATTGATAAGATCAAAAAATATAACAGGGCATACCCTGTTGATGAAACTGTTTATATAAGGGCTTAGAATATGGATATATCCTCGGTTATCGGCGTTGTTTCTGGTATGGGTTTTGTTCTTGGGACCATACTCCTCGGCGGCAGTATCATGATGTTTGTCAATATTCCTTCTATCCTCATCGTAATGGGTGGAACCTTTGCAGCTTCCATGGTTGCATTTCCTCTTTCTGATTTTCTAAGTGTTTTCAAAACAGCCATGAAAGTATTCATGTTTAAAATCCAGCCGCCTGAAGAGATCATTAATAACCTGGTAGAGATATCCAATAAAGCAAGAAAAGGAGGGCTGCTCTCTATTGAAGGCGATATTCAGAATGCCACAGACCCCTATCTTGCCCAGGCCCTCCAAATGACAGTTGATGGTGTGAAAACAGCAGATATTGCAGCTATTATGCAGAAAAAAATGTCCCTGACCAAAAAGAAACTGGATGTCGGGGCCAATATATTTTCAAGTATGGGCGCCTACGCTCCGGCTTTTGGTATGATCGGGACCCTGATTGGGCTTGTTCAGATGCTTGCCAATCTGGATGATCCTTCATCCATTGGGCCCAAAATGGCCGTGGCAATGATCACCACATTTTACGGGGCGGTTCTGGCTAATCTGTTTTTTATTCCCATGGGGGATAAACTGACCGGGAGAAATGAGGAAGAAATCACCAATATGAATATTATTTTTGAGGGAATAATCTCCATCAGGGAAGGTGAACATCCCAAACTGATGGAGGATAAGCTCAATATTTATCTGGGTGATGGGAAAGACGATAAAGATAGTAAATAATAAAGAGAGAATAAATCATGGCTGAAGATGCAGCATCAGCAGAAGCAGAAGATGAGATAGCCCTGTCGTCTTCCGATGAGGAAGTTTCGATAACGGTGGAGGAGGGTGCGCCCGCCTGGATGGCAACATTTGCTGACCTTGTTACCCTCTTGATGTGCTTTTTTGTTCTGCTTTTTGCCATGAGTACAACCCAACAGGAAACATATAAGGAGTTGGTCAAATCTCTGCGAAGTGCTCTGGGTGCACAGGCCGTACCTGAAGCAGGAACCCGGGAAGGACTGACCATGCACGCAGTGCCGTCTGAAGAACCCTCTGAAAGCCAGCAGATTGATGAGCTTGGCGGCATGATCGAAAAAGAGATGGAGGATATTGTCAGCGAAGTCAGAGAACTGGTTTTGTTCAATAAACTGGGAGGCGAGGTCAGTGTTACCAAAACCGAAGACGGGGTTGTCATAACCTTGTCTGATCTGCTGCTGTTTTCCAAAGGCGGAACTACGCTTTCGCCCAAGGGGATGGATATCCTGAAAAAGGTCGCAGTGGTCCTTTCAAAGCTGGCATACCATGTTAAAATAAAAGGCCACACAGACAGCTCACCAATACAATCAACCCGATACCCTTCCAATTGGGAGCTTTCCAGTGCCAGAGCCTCAACTGTTGTGCGTCTGCTGGTGTTGAACGGGGTGCCGCCGCAGTATATTTCAGCGGAAGGATACGCCCATTATCACCCTGTTGCCACCAATGATACACAAAGGGGGCGAGCGTATAACAGACGGGTTGAGATTGTATATGAACGGGATAGTATCGCAAGACAATTTGCTGATATGAGTGAAAGAAAATAGGTGTAGAAAGTGGAATCAAGAACCATTTTAAAAAAAGTCGACAAAAACCATTTTGATGAAATTGAGGTGACGTCCCGTCTGCTCAATATTATTTTTGACATGCCCATTGACCGTCAGTTGGAGCTGTTGGAGTTATTGGACTCCCAGGGATATAACGGAGGACGAAGACATGAGCGAACCATGCTTAAAAATCCCTGGGTTGTGGTAATAAATCCCGATGAAGAGCCCTCAGATTCTTATATAAAAGATGTGAGCCGCTGCGGGATGTTTATTGAAACCACCCGTTCGTTCACTATCGGCGAAAAAATTATTATGAAATTTCAAGTGCCGTCCAGCAAGAAAATTTTTAAAATCGTGGGTGAGGTTGCACGATGTCAGCAAAACGGAATCGGCGTCAGGTTCAGGCGCCAGTTGTCATGATTTGTTCAGTTTATCTTTTTCCAACGATACTATTTTTTTAAGATCATTGTGCGGGATGTCTTTTTTCATCCCAATGCATGATCCTGCCATTATATTCCAGTTTTCAGGGTGCTTTATGATGGTTGAAATAAAAGGCCAGGCTTTGCACATATAGGGTTTTACCGGGTGGATGGTGCATTGTTTTTCTTTTTCAAAAAAGATGCAGCAGCCGTCTTCTCCCCTGGTGAGCACATATCTTGACCCGGAGGGGTCACAATATCTTTCGATAAATTTATCCGGATCAGCTTTTATATAAGCTGCTATATTGATGATATCGTCTTTTGTGACGTAAGTTCCGCCAAATCCCCTGCAGCACTCTCCGCACATTTTGCAGTCAAAGATTTCATGGCTGGAAGTGTATTTAAAATCCATATCTTTTTTCCATTGCCTTTTGCATGGTCAGTTGGTCCACATATTGAAGATCCCCGCCCATAGGGATGCCCGAAGCAATCCTGGTGATGGTTATGGGTGTGTTTTTAAGTCGGGAGAGGATATAGGAAGCTGTGGCCTCCCCTTCAACATTTGTTTTTGTGGCCAGGATGATTTCTTTTGTTTTTTCAGGCACTGCCCGTTTGAAAAGCTCTTTAAGCCTGATATCATCCGGACCAATTCCCTCAATAGGGGATAGTGCTCCCCCTAAGATATGGTAGGTTCCGGAAAAGGCATTCGATTTCTCTATGGCGGCCATATCAGCAGGGTTTTCCACCACGCAGATCAAGCTTTGGTCTCTCATGGGATCAGAGCAGGTGCGGCAGACTTCCTGGTCAGTAAGTGCAAAACAGACTTTGCAGAGCCGGACACTGTTTTTTAATTCAATGATATCTGCAGCCAGTGTGGCCGCTTCCTGGCTGGGTGCGTGTAGAATATGGAGTGCAAGTCTTTCCGCTGTTTTTTTTCCGATGCCCGGAAGTTTAGACAAGCTGTTAATGAGACTTAAAATGGGTTCGGGATAATGCTTCATTGTTTTTATAAGCCCGGAATGTTCATTCCCCCTGTCAGTTTGCCCATTTCTTTGGAGACCATTTCCTGGGATTTATTTAATGCATCATTTACAGCAGCGAGCATGAGATCCTGTAGCATTTCGATATCTTCCGGGTCAACCACCTCTTTTTCAAGAACAATGGATTCGATTTTTTGGGCACCATTTGCCACAACTTTAACCATTCCGCCTCCGGCAGAAGCTTCAATGGTTTTCAGGGCCAGCTCCTGTTGGGTTTTGAGCATTTTTTTTTGAAGCTTTTGAGCCTGCTTCATCATGGAATTCATATTTTTCATTATGGGATCTCCTTTAAAGGTTTATTATCTGTCCGTTAAACATTTTTTGTGCATCAAGCACCAGGGGGTGGTTGAAAGCAGCATGTTTTGCTTTAGTTTCATTTTTTTTTTGATAATTTTTGTTCGCCTGAGGAGCTTTTGATGCTACGCTGAGCGTCAGTTGTTTGCCGAGAAAAGAGTGACACAGCTCCTGCAGCTTTGATTTTTTGCTCTCCAGTCGTTTTAGATCAAAAGCAGAACAGTCTTTCAATTCAACCATGATCTCGTCATTGCCTTTGGGTTTAACCAGGGCCTTTTTCAAAAGCGCATGGAAAAACGGAAGTTTTTTTTCCAGTTTTAATAAAAAATCAGGCCAGGTCTTTTCTTTATCTACATTTTTTTCTGGCGCTATATTTGATTCTGGCCTCATCTCAGGTTCAGCTTGAGGGGAGGGGACAGGAATTTGTCTTTCTGCCTGTTGACCTGAATGGGCATTTGTAGTGTTGTGAGAAATATCAGGCATAGAAGGTTCTTTTGCCGGGGCAGAACCAATTTGTTTTGCCAGGGTGTCCAGTCGGGATATAATCTGGTCTATCTGTTCGCCTGGGTTAATTTCAAGCAATTTTAAAAGAATCAGCTCTATAGCGGTTTTCGGGTGTGATGAATATTTTACCAGATTCTCTTCATTCAGAAGGTGCTGTAAAATATTTGTGATATATCCGGATGCCCGGTCTTGTATTGCATGATTTATTTTTTCTTTTTCTGAAACAGGAAGGTTGACAGCCGGACTGTTCTGTCCACAGATTTTTATGACGCTTAAATTTCGAAAATGTTCAATAAGATCGGAATAATATTTTTTAAGATCAATCCCGGAGTTATTTATAAATTCAATCTGTTCGATAACATCAGCACCATTGTTATTGAACACAGCTTCTGAGATGTTATGAAGAGCCTGACGATCAAGCATGCCAAGTCCGTCAAGCACCCCCTGATGATCAACCTTAGAAGAGTCCGCAGATGAAAGCACACGGTCCAGAAGGCTTAAACTGTCCCTGATAGAGCCGTCTGCTTCCTGTGCGATGACCTCAAGGCTCTTACCCTCAATTTCAAATCCTTCCTGTTTGCACAGACGGTCTAAATGTCTGGTAATAGCCTCAAACTCAATCCTTCCAAGGTCATGGCGCTGACATCTGGATAATATGGTGGCTGGTATTTTATGCACTTCTGTGGTGGCAAAAATGAACATCACATGATCCGGCGGTTCCTCAAGGGTTTTTAGAAGTGCATTGAACGCCGCTGTAGAAAGCATGTGAACTTCATCAATGATATAGATCTTATACTTTGCAGACGAGGGCATGTAGGTGACATTTTCCCTTAAATCCCTGATTTGATCCACACTATTGTTGGATGCCCCGTCAATTTCAAAAACATCACTGCAGTGTCCTTCTATAATTTGCGTACATGTTTTACAGGTGTTGCAGGGTATGGGAGAAGGACCTTTTTCACAATTCATGGCTTTTGCCATGATTCGCGCAATAGTGGTTTTACCTGTTCCTCTGGGTCCGGTAAACAAGATTGCGTGCGCTACTCGGTCTGAAGATATGGCATTGGCAAGCGTGGTGGTAACATGCTCTTGACCCACAACGGTATCAAAGGTCTGGGGTCGATATTTAAGTGCTAATACTTGGTATGACATGTTATCCGATATGACCAGTTAAGATCAATGGCGGAGAGGGAGAGATTCGAACTCTCGGTACCCGGTTAGGATACACACGCTTTCCAGGCGTGCACCTTCAGCCGCTCGGTCACCTCTCCGCATAAATTTAATTCAAGGCAAAATAGTATCTTTTTGCGGTTGTGTCAAGTTTTAAACTTTATCCGGCAGCCAATTATGATGTGGTCGTTGATTTCAATTTTCAGAGAATGGTTTTTGGGAAATACAATGGTGGCGCTATGGAACATTGGGCAGTCTGGTCTTTTAACGCATGCAGAACAACCCGTTTGGCAGGCATGTCTTTTTTTGTGTGCACAAAACGAAGTTGGCAGGCGCTGAATTGATATCGGGTCATTGAAGACAAAAGATCTTCAATACGCTCTGCCGGAAATATAATGTATATGCTACCTTTGGGTTTAAGCAGAGTGTCCGCACTTTTGAAAACTTCATCAATAGAGAGTGTTATCTCATGGCGTGCCAGCGCTTTTTGGGAATCCGGGTTCAAGCGTCCAGCCCCCTTTTTTTTATATGGTGGATTGGATACGATAATATCTGCCGGGCCAAAGACATCATCCGGGCAGATATTTGTTATGTTTTTATGGAGGATGCGAATACTGTTTTCAAGTTTGCGATCCAGAACATTTTTACGAGCACACTCAAAGAGCTCTTTTTGGATTTCAATTCCCAATATTTTGACATCAGGGTACCGTGATGAAAGAAGCAGGGGGATAATACCGCTTCCGGTTCCGATATCGATAATTTTTTCATGGCCTTGGAGTTCAATCTGACTGGCAAGGATAAAGGGATCTTCGGAAAACCGGTATCCGGATTCAGGCTGGAACACCTCCATGTCCGCTTTGAGAAAAGGATTAGCTGAGAATTTTTCCAATTTTAAACCTGAGTTGAGTAATAACCGGCTGATCAAGCTGTTTGTTTATGTTGGAAATCATCTCTTTTTCAAGGAATTTCAGTTGGTGAATCCAGGCAGAACTGGATACATTAACCATGAGCACACCATCTTTAAATGCATCAGGCTTTGCATTCATTGCAATGGGTTTTCCTACAGCTTCGTCCCAGATATCCCAGATCCGGGTCATGCGGGTATCCTTTGCCGGACGGTATTTGCCCAGTGCGGACTTTAGAATATCACTGATATGAATTAGTTTTTTGTCTTTTTTTTTCAAAAGAAGGCACGCTTTTAGTTTGTTGTTAATCTATCGTTCAACCTAATCCATAACATATTAAAGCATGTATATATACCTAAAATTTAACAGGGAATAATGGGCGCGATGCTCTGCCGGTAGAGGAGTTTAAATAAATATTGCCTTTTTGACTTGATAAATATAAATATGGTTATATTTTTCTTCTTGAGAGAAACGACATCAAAATTAATTTACGGGAAATTATTTATGAATTGGGACTGGGAAAAATTAAGGGAAAACCAGCAGAAATTTGAGCAAAAAAGAGGCGGTGGAGGACCTGGTATGCCAAAACCTCCGCAGATGGACGATCTTTTGAACAAGTTCAAGGGATTTAATTCTTCTGTAATTATTATCGTTGCAATTTTGCTTTTGGTCATCGCAGCAGGATTCTCAAGTGTCTTTACCATCAAACAAGCTGAATTAGGAGTGATCCAAAGGTTTGGGAAATATGACCGGACAGCCAATCCTGGTTTGAATTTTAAGCTTCCGTTCGGCATTGAAAAAGTGACGAAGGTTGATATCAAGTTTGTCTATAAGGAAGAATTTGGTTTTCAGACAGTAAAAGGGAACAACAATTTCCGCTATTCTACTGAAGGAACTAAACAGGAAGCAGCCCTGATGCTGACAGGTGATTTGAATGTGGCTGTTGTTCCTTGGATTGTTCATTACAGGGTTGCTGAGCCCAAAGATTATTTGTTTAAAGTCAGGGATGTAAAGGCTATTTTAAGAGATATGTCAGAGGCGACTATGAGGACTGTTGTCGGGGATCGGAGCATCAATGAGGTGATCAGTAAAAGAAAGGAGATTGCTGATGCTGCAAAAGTTATGCTTCAAAAAGAGATGGATCAGGCAGAATCAGGGATTTTCATAAAGAGTATTGAGATGAAAAAAACCAATGTCCCGGAACCAGTTCAACCCTCTTTCAACGAAGTAAACCAGGCGATTCAGGAAAAAGAGCAGACCATCTACAAAGCCCGGGAGGAATATAACAAGGCGGTTCCTCTTGCACGTGGTGAGGCTTTAAGGCGAATAAAGGATGCAGAAGGGTACGCCATTGACCGGATCAACCGTGCAGAAGGTGATGCGGCAAAATTTTTATCTATTTTTAAAGAGTATAAAAAAGCCAAAGATGTTACCAAGAAAAGGATGTATTTAGAGTCTATGTTGGAAATTTTTCCAAAACTTGGTACTAAATACATTATTGATTCGGATCAGAAAAACCTTCTTCCCCTTTTGAATATGGGGGATGGCAGAATAGCGAATCCTTCTAAAAACAGCTTCCTTAATAAAAGTGAGTAAACCATGAATAATATTGCAAGAAACCTTATTTTGATTATTGTTGCAGCAGGTGCCTTTCTTGCCTGGAATTCTGCTTATATAGTGGATGAAACAGAACAGGTGGTGATCACCCAGTTTGGTAGGGTTGTGGGCGATCCGGTAACTGAGCCGGGCCTGAAATTCAAGCTGCCGTTTATTCAGCAGGCCATCATATTTCATAAAAATCTTTTGACCTGGGACGGCAAACCCGGTCAGGTTCCAACCAAGGATAAAACTTATATTTGGGTGGACACCTTTGCCAGGTGGAAAATCGTGGACGCGGTAAAGTTTTTTCAGGCAGTTAAATCGGAAACTGCGGCCTTAGGGCGTCTTGATGATATCATTGAGGCTGCTGTGCAGAACCTTGTGACGTCCTATCCTTTGGTTGAGAGTGTAAGAAATACGGACCGGTCGCTGGACACATTTGAGGCTCAGGAAGAAGAGGACAGCAAAAGAGTCCAATTTAAAATTGAGTTGGGCCGAGATGAAATTACCCGACGTATTGTTGCCCAGGCAACAGACAAACTTGCACAGTTCGGTATTGAATTAGTAGATGTTAAAATCAAACGGGTCAACTATATAGAGGACGTCCGCCGGGCGGTATATGGACGAATGATTGCAGAGAGAAATCAGATTGCTGAAAAGTATCGTGCTGAAGGTCAGGGTGAGGCCAGCAATATAAGGGGTGAAAAGGAAAAAGAACTCCAGGTGATTAAATCGGAGGCTTATAAAACTGCACAGAAAATAAAGGGTAGCGCAGATGCGACTGCAACTCAGATTTATGCGGACGCATATGGAGAAGATCCTGAATTCTACTCTTTTTTGAAGACCATGGAAGTCTATAAAGAGACCCTGAAAAACGACAGTACTCTAATTTTGTCAACAGATTCTGAGTTTATGAAATATTTCAAGGGGCTTGAGAACTGATTCGGCACAGGATGACCAAGGACAGTATGATATAAAAGGGGTATCGAGTATTGAGTTGTACGGATGCCAACTCAATACTCCCCATATTTTAACAGCTATTTTTTCTTTCTTTGGTGTCTGGTCTTTGCAAGGAGTTTTCTGTGTTTATGTTTCCTCATCTTTTTTCTTCTTTTTTTAATTACACTACCCAAAAAATCACCTCCCTTATATAGATTGAAATTATTTTTAATTTTGTTAATTTAGAACTATAGCACATTCTTGATTTAAATGTCCATTTTTTTATTTTGATTCAAAAAGGCAATAAGATGGGGACAACAAGATATTTTAATTCTCAGGAACTTTCGATGGTGGATGAAGCCGTAAAGGTTTCCGAGGAGTTGGTGAACAATTATTTTAAAATGTCTTCAGGCGGGTGGCTCAAAAATCGGTATGATATAAAAACAGCCAAGGATTTGGATGCTCATGAGCATGTTGAAGGTCCGGTGGCACAGGTAGTAAAGTATGAGGCGCGTAAAAAGGATGTGCCCTTAGGATCTTCCTCTTTCAGCCTTTACAATGTTTGTCTTCAGGACAGCGCTATCCTGAATATTATAGAAAGGGAGGGGTTGAGGTTGGAGCCTTTTCTTTTATATATACTCAGCCATGAGCTTGTTCATGTGGTCAGATTTTCAAGCTTTAAACAGCGCTATGAGAACTCCAGTGAGGCTGATGCAACCTTGGATGAAGAGCGCAAAGTCCATAAACTGACCCATTCTATTTTAAAACCTGTTTCTGTGTCCGGTTTGAAACAAGTATTTGAATTTTATAAAGATTGGATTAACCTCCCTGCTACAGCAGGCAGTACAAAAAATTTGGATAAACCTGCTTGACAAGGAAAAAAGACTTATTATTTTATCTTTGATTTTTCAAGAAGACCAAAGAAACACGGAGAAGGAAAATGCCTGTTTATGAATATCAATGTACAAACTGTGGACAAATAGTCGAAGCGTTTCAAAAAATTTCTGAATCCCCTCTGACAACCTGCAGCCATTGCAATGGATCTTTGAAAAAATTGATTTCTCAAAGTTCTTTTCATTTAAAAGGGTCTGGCTGGTACGTTACAGATTACGGCGGATCTAAAACCGGGGCAGGGAACAAAAACGAAACCAAGGCCGCATCGGCATCCAAAGCATCAAAAACAGCGTCAACTTCAAAAGCAGATTCCAAAAGTTGAAGCTGAACAAATAAATCTAATACATTAACACAACAAATAGTAACTAAAGGAGAAATTGATCATGAGTTTGAGACCATTGAGTGACAGAATTCTGGTTGAGCGTGTTGAAGAGGATGAAAAAACCAAGGGCGGTATTATTATCCCGGATACAGCTAAAGAAAAACCAGCTGAAGGTAAAATTGTTGCCACCGGTAATGGCCGTATGGGTGAAGACGGCAAACTTCTTCCAATGGACGTAAAAGTAGGAGATCGCATACTTTTCAGTAAATATGGCGGAACTGATGTTAAAATCGACGGTATTGATTATCTTATTTTACGTCAGGATGATGTTCTTGGAGTGATTGAATAATTTAACGATATAAATGGAGATTATTGAAGATGGCAAAAGAAATTAAATACGATGCAAAAGCCCGCGAAGCAATGCTTAAAGGTGTTCAGGCTCTTGCTGATGCGGTAGTTGTTACTCTGGGACCAAAAGGCAGAAATGTTGTAATTGAAAAATCCTGGGGTTCCCCTAATGTAACCAAAGACGGTGTTACAGTTGCAAAAGAAATTGATCTTGAAGATAAATTCGAGAACATGGGCGCTCAGATGGTTAAAGAAGTGTCCAGCAAAACTTCTGATATGGCTGGTGACGGTACAACCACAGCAACCGTTCTTGCCAGAGCAATTTATGAAAATGGCCAGAAACTGGTTGTTGCCGGTAACAATCCCATGGGAATCAAAAGAGGGATTGATAAAGCGGTTGTTAAAATTGTTGAAAACCTTGAGACGCTTGCTAAACCCACTAAAGACCAGAATGAAATCGCTCAGGTTGGAACCATTTCTGCTAACAACGATGAAACCATTGGTAACATCATTGCAGAAGCCATGGACAAAGTTGGAAAAGAAGGTGTCATAACTGTAGAAGAAGCCAAATCAATGGATACCACATTGGATGTTGTAGAAGGTATGCAGTTTGATCGTGGATATCTTTCTCCCTATTTTGTAACAGATTCTGAAAAAATGGTTGCTGCTCTTGAGAGCCCTTTCATTTTGATCTGTGATAAAAAAATATCTTCCATGAAAGACCTTCTACCGGTTCTTGAAGAAATAGCAAAAACCGGCAAACCTTTGATGATTGTTGCCGAAGATGTAGAAGGCGAAGCGCTTGCTACATTGGTTGTTAACAAACTGCGCGGCACCATCAATGTTGCTGCCGTTAAAGCGCCGGGTTTTGGTGACAGAAGAAAAGCCATGCTGGAAGACATCGCTGTATTGACTGGCGGCCAGGTTGTTTCTGAAGATATCGGCCTGAAACTTGAAAATGTAACGCTGCAGGATCTTGGTCAGGCAAAAACTGTTACAATTGATAAAGACAATACCACTATTGTTGACGGTGCCGGTTCCAGAGAAGCCCTTGAAGGCAGAGTTAAAATGATCCGTGCTCAGGTTGATGAGACCTCTTCTGACTATGACAGGGAAAAACTTCAGGAAAGACTTGCCAAACTTGTTGGCGGTGTTGCTGTTATCAATGTTGGTGCTGCTACTGAAACAGAAATGAAAGAAAAGAAAGCCCGAGTTGAAGATGCTCTGAATGCTACCCGAGCAGCAGTTGAAGAGGGTATCGTTCCTGGTGGCGGTGTTGCACTTGTTAGAAGCATCGCAGCTCTTGAAAGCCTTGACCTTGAAGGCGAAGAAAAACTGGGTGTTGAAGTTATTGCAAGAGCCATTGAAGAGCCCTTAAGAAAAATTGCTGATAATGCTGGTGTTGAAGGATCAGTTGTCATCAATAAAGTTAAGGAAGCTGAAGGCGCATTTGGTTACAATGCCAGAACAGATGTTTATGAGGACCTCATTGAAGCTGGTGTTATCGATCCGAAAAAAGTGGTTCGTTTTGCCCTTCAGAACGCAGCCAGTGTTGCCTCAGTCATGCTGACTACAGAAGCCATGATCGCTGAAAAACCTGAAGAAGGTGGTGCCGGCGGCGGAATGCCTGGTGGAATGCCTGGTGGCGGAATGGGCGGAATGGGTGGAATGCCTGGAATGATGTAATATCAAATTAGATATTTGTCTTAAATAGTATAAAAAAGCCCCTGTATGTTTATATGCAGGGGTTTTTTTATGGCCCGCTCTAAAAAGATCTTCAAGGCTGCCCAAGTTCCTTCTCTGCTCTTGAATAAGGGCTTGACATGATCTGCGTGCTCATATACTTATTTTGTTTGAATTTATATATTTTTTTACCCTTTATTTGCACGGTAAATTTGTAAGAGAGGATATATGACCACTGAAACCATTGGATTGTTTTATATGTTGAGCGATGCAGGCCCGGTTGTGAAATTTGTTATGCTGCTGCTTTTATTTTTTTCAATCACATCATGGGCAATTATGTTTATCAAATTTAGATATATCCGCAAGGCATTTAAAGAATCTGCTGAATTCACAGATATTTTCTGGCAGTGCAGAAATCTGGCTGATGCTTTCTCTAAAGCCAAAGCACTTCGCTCCAGCCCTGTGGCCCGTATGTTTATCACGGCTTATATGGAAATGGCACGATCAGACTCAAAAGATCCTAACGCTGCCAAGATAAAAAAATCTGAAAGTTCATATTTTCAGATTACTGGAAGTATAAAACGATCGTTGAACCGTTCTGTAGGAGTGGAAGTCCGGCGGCTGGTTCAGCTGGTCCCGTTTCTGGCAACGGCCGGAAATACGGCACCTTTTATTGGTCTCTTTGGAACGGTTTGGGGCATTATGGATACGTTTCAGGGTATCGGTCTGAGCGGGTCTGCCAGCCTTGCGGTTGTTGCACCAGGTATTTCTGAAGCTCTTATTGCGACAGCAGCCGGCCTTGCCGTAGCTATCCCTTCTGTAATTGCATACAATTATTTTACTGACAGAATACGGACACTGGATTCCGAACTGCAAAGTTTTTCTTCCGATCTTTTAAATATAATGGAACGTGATATACAAAAACAGATGGAGGCATAATGAATATAGGCTCCAACAATGATCAGTTCATGTCAGAAATTAATGTAACGCCTTTTGTAGATGTCATGCTGGTATTGCTGATTATTTTTATGGTAACAGCCCCCATGCTGGTCCAGGGCGTTGATGTGGATCTGCCTAAGGCCACATCCAAAGCCTTAAAAGGAAGTGAGGAGAGGCTGATCATCTCTATAGACAATGATTCGAACGTGTTTATCAACGAACAGGTGGTCAGTGTCGAGTTTCTTACTCAGAAGCTGGGGGCCATCCTTGAAAATTTTGATAAAAAAAATGTATACCTTCGAAGTGATAAAAATGTGCCTTACGGCATTGTTGTAAACGTTATCTCAAAAATCAAGAAAGCCGGGGTGGACAGCCTTGGCATGATCACATTACCTGAAAACGAAAATGAGTCCTGATTAACAGGTATGCGTAAGTCCAGGAATCTTATACAGAGCCAGCCGTCTGACCTTACCCGGATGGATCAGGGGAAAAAAACCAGTCTCTTTTTTTTCATCCTTTCTTTTATTATCCATGGTGCAGTATTTGGCGGAATGCTCTTTTTGCAGGATTTTTCATTTCCCAAACCCATGCCGCCGGTTATTCAGGTGGATCTGGTTTCTTTTTCACCAGACCCGGTGTTTGAAGATCAGGAGGACAGCAAGGTACCATCCGGCAAGGAAGGTATCCCTCTGAAAGCCAAAACCATTAAAAGTAAACCCAAAAAAGTCAAACATATCAAAGCGGACATCAGCCTAAAGACAAAACCTAAAAATTTAAAAGAGCTGATGGAAAAGCAGCGCAAGAAAAAGGAAAAACCCAAACCACCCGAAAAAAAACCTGAGCAAAAACCGGAAAAGAAACCTGAGAAACCTCCAGAAAAAGAACCTGAAGAAAAAGTTGATACCCAAAAAGAGTTAGAAAAGCAGGCAGAGGATCTGAACAGGGAGAAAATTGCCCAGGCTTTAAGCCGTCTTCAGGAAAAAGTAAAAGATCAGGGCCGTTCAAAAGAGGGGCAAGCGAAAGGGGCATCTGCTGGAAAGGGGCGTAAAGCATCTAAACCTATTGATATTTATCATCAGGTAATAAAATTTTCAATTCGACAGAACTGGGTGTATACAGAGATCTTTGCCAATATGGATCAGGAACTAGAAGTTGTCCTTCTTATTAAAATACTTGCAAGCGGAGAGATTCGGGATATCTTTTATGAAACCCGTTCCGGAAATCGTTATCTTGACGAATCAGCCAAAAGGGCTATTATGAAAATCAATCCACTGCCTCCACTGCCTGCTGGAATGCGCTCCTATGATCTTGGCCTGATTTTTACACCAAAAGGATTGAAGTAAAACGATTTCAGTTGCTTTAAACAAAAAAAAATAAAGTGTGGAGCCTCATGTTTAAACATATTTCTGCTTTTCTTTTTTTAATTTGTTCAGCATTGCTTTTCCTGCTGGGAGACGTATCATATGCCAAAGATGTTACCTACATCAACATCAGCGACCCTTTTGTGAAAAAGACCCCGGTTGCGGTGACCGAATTCAAAGCGTTTAACGGTCACATTAATGAAGTCAGCGGGGGAAAGAGTGCAAAGACAATTTTAGAAGATGCACTTAATTTTATCGGGTACCTTAAAACCATGAATCCTGTTGCATTTCTTGCCAACCCGGCCCAGTCAGGCATAGGGATGGGTGATATAGATTTCAGAGACTGGTCAGGTATAGGGGCGGAGCTCCTTATTACCGGTGGTATATCTGAAAAAAATGGCAACGTAAGGATGGAATTGAGGCTGTTCGATACCTTTAATGCAAAACGGCTGGTGGGAAATGTGTATACCGGCCCTCAGTATAAAACCAGAGAGATGGTGCTCAGGTTCTGCAGCGATGTGTCTTATGCCCTGACTGGCAAAAGAGGGGTGTTTGACAGCAGCATTGCTTTTGTCTCAACTGTTCGGGGTAAAAAAGAAATTTTTACCTGCGATTTTGATGGGAAAAATATCAAGCAAATCACTTCTCATGAAAGCATCAGCCTTTCTCCGTCATGGTCCTGGGATGGGAAATGGATTGCCTATACGACTTATGACAGGGGGCGGCCTGAAATTTTTATAAGGAATCTTGCACAAAAACGAGGTGCCATTGTCAATTATAAAGGTATGAATGTGTCCCCGGACTGGATGCCCAGAGGGGATAAACTTGCCGCGAGTTTAAGTTTTTCAGGGGATCAGGAAATTTATTTGTTGACCATGAAGGGAGAAATTATTAAAAGGATAACTAAAAGCTGGGGGATTGATGTGTCACCCAAGTTTTCTCCTGACGGGAAAAAAATAGTCTTTACTTCGAAACGAACCGGGACACCCCAGATATATATTAAGGATATTGAATCAAAAAAGGTGCAGAGACTGACATTTAAAGGGATGAATAATACATCCCCTGCCTGGTCGCCTGATGGCAATAAAATAGCCTATGTCGGAATTGAGGATAATCAGATCAATATTTTTGTAATGAAAATTAATTCCGGAATGCCGGTTCAACTGACAATGGATTCAGGCGATAATGAAGACCCGTCCTGGTCTCCGGATGGAAGTATGATTGCATTTACTTCTACACGGGAGAGAGGAGTTCCGAGAATATTTGTAATGAACGCGTCAGGAACTGATCAACGGAGGCTGTTGAAGATAAAAGGAAAACAGGCACAACCGGATTGGTCATCATCAAGAAACAAGTAAAACAGATAGTTAGATATTTGATTAATTGAATAAGGAGGAAAAAAGCAATGAAAAACAGAGTGTGGATTAACCTGGTAATGGCAGTTCTGGTAGCAGGGCTTTTTCTTACTGTTTCCTGTGCAAAAACAACTGTAGTATCAGATTCCCAGCCCATTCAGGACCAGTCTGGAATGACAACTCCTGGTGATGGGGATGATCAAGTAAAAGCCGATAAGCTCAAAGAACAGATGGCAAAAGAAAAGGCGCTTGCTGAAGCTAAAGCAATGGCTGCAAAAAAACGCTTTGAAAATCAGGATGTTCATTTTGAATATGATAGTGCCAATCTAAGCTCCATGGCCAAGCTGGTTTTAAAGGAAAAAGCAGCATGGCTTATGGCCAATGGCAGGGTAGCGGTCTCCATTGAAGGGCATTGTGATGAGCGTGGAACAACTGAATACAACCTTGCGCTGGGTGAAAAACGTGCTCAGGCAGCAAAGTCTTACTTGGTAAATCTTGGTATTTCCGCATCTCGTTTGAGCACTATCAGTTATGGTGAAGAACAGCCTGTTGATGCAGGAAAAACCGAAACTGCATTCAGGAAAAACAGGCGTGCACATTTTGTAATTAATTAATTGCTTAAATATAAAAAAGCACCATAATATTCAGGCGCAAGGACTTTATTTATAAAGCCCTGCGCCTGAACGCGTATTCTTTTGTTTTATTTGGAGCCTTGGTTATGAAAAACATCTGCGTTTTTTTGATTTTTTTTATCAGTTTTTTTCTTTCCGGATGTGTGGAATCCCAGAAATTTGTTGTGCTGGAAAACAGGGTAGCAGCAATTGAAATGGAAAATAACCGGCAGCTGACCCGTAAAAGTGATGCCGGTCAGCAGCAGTTGATAGAATATATAGAAGCAATTGAAAAAAGACTGGATCAGCGGCCGGGAATTACAAAAGAAGAATATGCAGAAATAAAATACGAAATTCAGATTATCAAAGAACATGTCCAAAGGCTGGAAGGCCGTGTCCAGGAAATCAGCTACAACCTGGATCAGTATACACAAACTGAGAAACAGGAAATAGAACAGAGCATTGAACGCCTTGATCATGCAGTTTCGAAGAATTATGAGAAGGTGCTTAGATTAGAGAAATACATGGGATTTGAGCCCAGTGCTGCAGGGCAGCCGGAGAGCCAAGCAGAGAACGTAATAGAGCAGCCTGCTGAAAATGCAGAGCAGAAATTGTATGATCTTGCCAAGAAACTGTTTGATGACGGGGATAGAGAAAATGCCCGTATTCAGTTTGAAAATTTTATCAATAAATATCCGGAATCGGACAATGCAGACAATGCAAGATTCTGGATTGCCGATAGCTATTATGCTGAAAAATGGTTTGAAAAAGCCATTTTGGAATATCAGAAGGTTCTGGAAAGCTATCCGGACAGTAACAAGCTGGCTGCGTCAAGACTCAAGCAGGGGTATGCTTTTGCCGAACTGGGTGAAACAGCAAATGCCCGCCTGATTTTAAAAGAACTGATCAAAAAGCATCCGGATTCAAATGAAGCAAAATATGCCACTGAGAAATTAAAAAGTTTAAATTGATTATATGATGAAAGTGGTGGGCATTGACCCTGGCCTGGCTGGAACCGGGATTGGTGTTATTGAAGGAAATAAAAACCATATTCTGGGATATTCTTTTGGAAGTATTGAAACTCACTCAAAGGACCCCATTCATTCCCGGCTGCACACCATCTATTCCAAAGTTCAGAATTTTCTTCAAAATCAAGCGCCGGACCGCGTTATTATTGAAGATATTTACTCCCTTGAAAAATACCCCGGATCAGGTATTATGTTGGGCAAGGTTTCAGGTGTGCTCCTTTTAGCTGCCTTTGAAGCAGGGCTTGAGGTGGAGGAGATTCCTGTCCGTGAAGTTAAAAAAATTATTTCCGGCAATGGGAATGCTGATAAATATCAAATGGAACGATCGGTGCGTAACATATTAAAACATGAGGAACGCATACGACCTTTTCACGCATCTGATGCATTGGGGCTCGCATTGACCGGGTACTACAGGTATAAAAGGATACTATGATCGGATATCTAAAAGGGCAAGTTCTTCATGTTGAATCTGATTCAGTTTTATTGCTGGTGGATAATATCGGTTACGAAATCATGCTCAATACCAGAATGGCCGAAGAAATGATGTCAAAAACTCCGGATGAAGATGTTTCTTTTTATATCTATCACCATCAGACCGAACGTCAGCCCAAACCCGTTCTTATAGGATTTGAAACCATTGAGGATAAAGAGTTTTTTCAGACTTTTATCACGGTTGACGCCATTGGACCAATGAAAGCGGTCAAGGCGATGACCCGTCCGCCAGGTGAGATTGCGGCAGCCATTGAAGAAAAAAATGTCTCTTTTTTAACAGGGCTAAGCGGTGTGGGAAAACGAACAGCTGAAAAGATTATTGCTACCCTTAACGGAAAAGTTGAAAAATTTGCAATGGGTTTCCAGCAAGCACCTGTTCGGGACACTGAAACCATACCGGATATACTCAAGGATATATCCAGCCAGGTAGAGGATGTCCTGGTGGAGCAGCTTGGGCATTCGCCTGCATCGGCTAAGCGGATGATCAAAGAAGCCTTTGAAAGAAATCGTGATATTTCCAAAGCAGAAGAACTTTTCGACGAAGTATTTCAGGAGAGAGGATAAAAAATGACAGATGATATTATTTCCTATTCTTCTGATAAAAAAGGAATCGTTACTGCTGCCAAGACATTCGATGATGTGTCCAAGGAGATTGTGTCTCTACGGCCCACAAGTTTTAAAGATTATGTTGGGCAGAATGATACGGTTGAGACCTTGAAAATAGCCATACAGGCTGCCAAAATGAGGGAGGAAGCTTTAGAGCATATTCTGCTTCATGGACCGCCTGGTCTGGGCAAAACAACGGTATCTCATATCATTGCCAATGAAATGGGAAAAGATCTGACAGTCACTTCCGGCCCGACCCTTGAAAAGGGAGGGGATCTGATCGGGATGCTTACGAATCTTGGCGAGGGAGATATCTTTTTTATTGATGAGATTCACCGGATTCCCAAAGTGGTAGAAGAATTTTTATATCCTGCAATGGAAGATTTTGCCGTTGATTTTGTTTTTGATAAAGGAATCCATGCAAGAAGCCACAGATACCGACTGAAACCGTTTGTTCTTATCGGCGCAACTACCCGGGTGGGGCTTTTGTCTTCACCGTTAAGGGATCGGTTTGGGATTTTTCGGACCCTGGATTTTTACACGATTGAAGAGCTGATTGTTATTATCAAACGATCTGCAGCTATTCTGAATACACAGATTTCAGAGAACGGGGCTGTGGAACTGGCAAAAAGATCCAGGGGAACCCCGAGAATAGCCAACCGTCTTTTAAAGCGTGTCCGGGATTATTCACAGGTAAAATCACACGGAACGGTTACCCGGGAAAATGTCCAGGCAGCACTGGATTTGGAAGGAATTGATGTTCTGGGCCTTACATCCCTTGACAGAAATTATTTAAAAACGATAATAGATTTTTATAAAGGCGGCCCTGTAGGGATTGAAGCGATTTCAGCAACCCTCCAGGAAGAGACGGACACACTGGTGGATGTGGTTGAACCCTTTTTGCTCAAGATTGGATTGGTGCTCAGGACTTCCAGCGGCAGGAAAGCTTCCGAAAAAGCCTATAAACATCTCAGATTGAAAGCAGAATAAACAGGCGGCTGTTATTTTAAAATGAATAAATTATTTATGACATATGGTTTATATCTTTTGGGTGTTATTTTTTTTACTTTGACCAGTTCGTTTATGAATCCTCAATCAGCTTCTGGGGCTCCAGCTCAGCCTTCTGTTATTGTGAAACTGCCGGAAAATGAAAATGCCATTATCGTGGAAAAAAAGACCCAGACCCTGACGGTATATACCCGGGAATCAAATGGCCTGGCTACCCGGTTCCAGGCTGCCTGCTCAACCGGTGAGGTCGGTGGAGTAAAAAAAGAAGCAGGAGATAAAAAAACACCTGAAGGCATATATTTTTTGAAAGATGAGTATGAAGATAAATATTTGTCTCCAATCTATGGACAAAAAGCATTCCCAACAGATTATCCCAACCTGATGGACAAAAGAGTAGGAAAAAACGGATCTGCAATCTGGCTTCATGGTACAAATAAAAAATTGGTTCCTATGGATTCCAATGGGTGTGTGGCTCTTGAAAACAAGAATATTGTGAAGCTTTCAGATTTTGTTACCCTTGATTCAACTCCAGTGATCATGGTTGAAGAGATGGAGATGATTGAAGTAAAGGTGGCCACAAACCAGGAAAATGAGATAAGCAATACCCTTAACAAGTGGGCCTCTGCAATTGAAGGTGGAAGCTATCACGAGTACTTGTCATTTTACTCTTCAGATTATTTGCCGGATATTTCGTGGTGGGAAGCCTGGCTTGATGTTAGAGAACAAGCGGATAAAGCCAAGGTTCAGCTTGAGTTTGTCAGGGGGCGGACAGGTATCTATCAGCATGATAAAGTTTTTGTTGTTTTGTTTGACTGCTTTGTTTCAAATAAAGATAAAAAAGCAGCGTTCGGAAAACGCAAATTATTTTTAAAAGAGCAAAATGGAAGTTACAAGATAGTTGGAGATGTTTTTCAGCACATAGCAAATCAGTTTGACCGTAAAAAAAATCCGTTTGTGCTGGCTGCCAAGTCTATTGTTACTCCTGCCTGGCAGGAAGACGTTATCATAGAAACCCTTGTTCAATGGCTGGATGCATGGTCAAAAAAAGATATGGATACATATGCATCCTTTTATGCCGATAAATTTCATTCCGACGGGATGAATAAAAAGCGCTGGGTCCGGAGGAAGAAGATTTTGGCAAAAAAATATGATTTTATTCATGTTTCCGGCAGGGATTTTAAAGTAAAGAAAAATAAAAATACGTGTGAGGTTGTTTTTTTTCAGGAATATGAATCCAGCGGGTTGACGACCCAGGGAACCAAACGGTTAAAACTTGTTAACAAAGGTGGACTATGGAAGATATATCAAGAGAGCTGGAAAGAGAAATAGCTCAAACTAAACCCAAACCTTACAAGCAGGACAGGAAGACGCGAATTCTTATTATTGACGACTTCGGGAAAATGAAGTCAGGAGAATACCTGAAAAAACTGGTTGCCGGACTATCCATAGCCGGCGGCATCTGCTTTGTTGCTGCTGTTGTACTTTTTTTTCTTTATTCAGGGTTGTCTGGGGATACGGGTGAAGTGAAGTCCAGACTTAGTATTGCTGAAAAGAAAGTGGAAGAGTTGACCAGGGAAAAAGAGGTATTAATGGCTCGCCTTGTAATTTCGGGGAAAGAACCTGGGATTTCAGGAGTGAATGAAAAAAAACAATCCCTTGCAGCAGCAAAAGTGGTTGAAAAAAAGCCTTTGCTGGCAAAAAAACAAGATATAAAACCTTCTGTGGAAAAAGTGTCACCCAAATCCGATTTAAAACCAACCACCTCAGCAGTAGCACCTAAAAAACAACCTAAACCGACGTCACCCAAAGAAAAAATCAAACCTCAGCTGAATGCATCAACTGATTCAGACCAGGCTTCTGCGGCACCCACTGCTGAATTGCCTAAAAAAATGGTTTCTATAGAAAAATTTACAGTGGTCAAGGATGGAAATAACGGAGATCTTCTTGTCCGGTTTGATATTCGAAATATTTCTACCTCTCCAGGCGATGTATCCGGAAGAATTTTTACTGTTTTAAAACCCGATGATAAGCCAGAAGATCAATGGCTTGTAGTGCCGAGTTCGAAACTTAAAAACGGAATCCCAATTACTTACAGAAAAGGGCAGTATTTTTCGATCGCTCATTTTAAACCGGTCAAGTTCAGAATAAAGAATCAGGCCAGCCCGGATTTTTTTCAAAAAGCTTCTATCTACATATTCAACTCTCAAGGAGATGTGATGTTTGAAAAGCTTATTGATATTACAGAGGCTCAATAAATAATATGATCATTTTCCCACATACCAAAAAAATCATTTTTTTAATGATGTTTTTGTTGATTGCAGGCGCACAATCTTTTGCCGGACAAAAGAGCCATGTGGTTTATTTTGAGGGTGAGGAAAATGAATTGCATGTCTATCGAATCAATGGGAGCAGACCGGGTAAAACCCTTCTGATCATTGGAGGAATACAGGGAGATGAGCCTGGGGGATTTCTTGCAGCAGATTTTTTTGCAGACTTTTTACTTGAAAAAGGGAATCTGATTGTTGTTCCAAGGGCTAATTTCCCCTCAATCCTGAAACAGGAACGGAAGATTAACCAGGACATGAACCGGAAGTTTTTAGATGATGATATTCCTAATTACGAAGCAAAGGTGGTAGATGTCCTTAAAAAGCTCATTTGTGAAAGTGATTGTTTTTTAAATCTTCATGAGGGATCGGGAATTTATTCTAAAACATGGGAAAGTGATCAGAAAAATCCCCAGCGTTTTGGACAGTCTATTATTGCGGATGGAACCATTCTGGAAGCAAATCAATCCAGGGGTGAAATTAACCTGGCTCACATGGCCCAGAGGGTGATTGGGAAGATCAACCGTCATATTGTGAATAAAGAGCATTATTTCCATTTTAATAATCACAATACCAATTCACCGGACTCAAGCCACAAGGAACAGCTTAAATCTGCCACCTACTATGCATATAACGTTTGCAATATCCCAGCATTCGGAATTGAATCTGCCAAATCTCTTCCTTTGGAGCAGAAAGTCAGACAGCACATTCATGCAATTAATGGTTTTATGGAGATATTGGAAATCGTTCCGCAAACGCCAGCCATTGATTTGAAAAAACCGGAGATGCAGTACATGATTATTTCCGTTAACGGGTCTATCCCGGTGGTGGTTGGTAAAATGCAGCGTTTGAAAATTCAAAAAGGTGACACTATCCAGGTTCACGATATTGTTGCAAACTATGAAAGAGGGTTGAGTATTGATGTAATAGGTCTTGGAAATCAATTTAACGATATGAAGAATAAATTGATTGTAAACGAGTCTACCCGTATAGAGGCAAAAAAGGATTTTTATAAATGCGGCAGTGTCTTTCTTGATGTGGAACCAGGGGATTTTAAGCCTGGTCAGCAGCTTATGGTCAGTGAATCAAGAGATACGCCTGTTTTAAAATATAAATTAAAAATTAATGGAAAGCTTAAAATAATCGATAACTATGATCATGTGGTAATTCAACAAGGGGATCAACTTATTATTGAAGATATACTGTCAGGAATGGTTGATCCTTCAGCATATGTCGTGAATTTTAAGGGTTTTGTGGGAAATCTTCAAAATAACGCCGGAGAAGACCGTGGGTACGTAATTGATACAGCCAAGGATGTATTGATGAAACGGTATTCTCTGGATAAGAAAGGTTGGAAGTATCACGTACTGACTACATTAAACGGTAAAGTAGTGGGTAAAATATTTGTAGATATTCAATCACAGTCAAGCAAGGAGATATAAAGTGGGGACAAAAAACAGTAAGAATCTCTCAATCATTGATAAAGAGCTTAAAATTGAAGGCTCTATTTCCAGCAGTGGCAAATTGATTATCAAAGGCCAGGTAACGGGAACGATTGAAGGGGATGTCGTTATTATTGCTGAGGACGGTCAGGTAAATTCCAGCGCCACAACCGTATCCAGCATTACTATTGGAGGGAATTTTCAAGGAGAGGTTACGGCTTCTAAAGAGTTGATCATCTTATCTACTGGAACCTGTGCGGGTAAAGTCGAATGCAAAGATCTGATTGTTGAAAACGGTGGGATTTTAAATGCTGAAGTTTCCTGCAAGACCTCCAGCAAAGTTTCTTCAGGCAAAGATAAGAATTCATTCATGAAGCCAAAAGTGAAAAAGGAAAAGCAAATAGAATTATAAAATCTGCTTGACATGAACACAAAAATTATGTAAATATTGCTGATTGTGTTTATGAATAGGAGCGTTGAGAAAATTGAAAAAATATACATATAGTGCGAAAAGATCAGACAATAAAGAGAATTGGTGTGTTGTTGACGCAAAAGATCAGATTCTTGGCCGTTTGGCATCCAAAGTTGCCTACAGAATCCGCGGGAAACATAATCCTCTTTACACCC
Organism: Desulfobacteraceae bacterium; assembly: GCA_033851995.1. GTDB lineage: Bacteria > Desulfobacterota > Desulfobacteria > Desulfobacterales > Desulfobacteraceae > Desulfobacula. Next base: position 229,860 of record JAWSVI010000010.1, read on the forward strand.
CTCATGTTGACACTGGTGACTGGATTATTGTCATCAATGCCGATAAAATTAAATTGACCGGTAATAAGCTTGATAAGAAAAAATACTATCGGCACTCCGGTTATGTGGGAAGTATAAAAGAAACATCTGCAAAAGAACTGCTCGAGAAAAAACCTGAAGAAATGATTAAAAAAGCCGTTAAAGGGATGCTTCCTAAAAACAGGCTTGGCAGACAACTTGGTAAAAAATTATTTGTATACACAGGTGATCAGCACCCCCACGCTGCTCAAAAACCTGAAGTGGTTGAAATTTAAGGAATATAAAGGACGCGATAACTATCAATGGAAAGTGGAAACGTTTTTTACGCGACTGGTAAAAGAAAAGACTCTGTGGCCAAAGTCTGGTTGACTCCCGGCACAGGCAAAATAGTTGTTAATAATAAAGAGCTTAATGAATATTTCGATCTGGATGTAGCCAGAACATTGCTTTCATCTCCGCTGGTGCTGACGGAAAAAAGTGACAGTTGTGATGTTAAAGTTACTGTAATGGGTGGTGGGAAATCCGGCCAGGCCGGTGCGATCCGTTTAGGAGTTTCAAAGGCACTCGTTTTATTGGACCCTGATCTTAGAGGTGTCCTAAAAAGTGCGGGTTTCCTGACACGGGACGCTAGAAAGAAAGAACGTAAAAAATACGGTAAAAAAGGCGCAAGAGCAAGCTTCCAGTTCTCAAAAAGGTAGTCTTTTTAATACCATCCTATCATTTGATACAAACCTATTGGGGCAAAAAGAGTTCTTTTTGCCCCTTTTGTGTTGGGGGATAAGGCAGCAATGACGACCTATCTGTTTTATGATGTCGAAACCAGTGGATTAAACCCTGCCTTTGACCAAATACTCACCTTTGCCTGTATTCGAACTGATCTTTCTCTGAACGAAATCGACAGGCAAACCATTACAATTAAACTGAGAAAAGATATTGTCCCTTCTCCAAGGGCATTTTTAACCCATGGGCTAACCTTTGAGGAATTAGCCGCTGGAATTTCTGAATATCAGGCTGCAAAAATCATTTATGACCTGGTTAATACACCGGCTACTATATCTTTAGGATATAATTCACTTGGTTTTGATGATGAATTTTTGAGGTTTCTTTTTTATCGAAATCTTCTGGATCCTTATGCGCATCAATACAGTAATGGTTGCTCCAGGATGGATATTCTGCCGATTACAGTGGTTTTCAAAGTTTTTCAACCCGAATGCCTTAGATGGCCTCAAATAGATGGAAAATCCAGTTTAAAGCTCGAGCTTATAGCCAATGAGAATGAATTTGTGACATCCGGCCGGGCACATGAGGCAATGAACGATGTGGAAGCATTAATTGCCCTTAGTAAGAAGTTTTATGCTCAAAAAGATATCTGGAAGTATTGTTTGAACTTTTTTAATAAAACAAGGGATGAGGTCCGGATCAATTCAATGGAAAGCAAATTTGAGATGGGTGGGCAGTTTTTTTCAAAAGTAATCCTGGCGTCATCTTCTTATGGGCCTTCTGCCAATTATCTTTCACCTGCACTTCATATCGGGGTTTCCAGACCGTATAAAAATCAAAGCCTTTGGCTTCGGTTGGATGCGGAAGATATCATTGGTATGGAGGGGAACGTTGCTCTTGAGGATACATTTGTGACCAGAAAACGATCTGGAGATGCACTTATCGTGCTGCCAGCCCTGGATCGATTCAACGAAAAAATTCCCTTCTCAGTCAGGGAAACTACTAAGAAAAATATTGAGAAGCTTCGGCAGAATCCCAAGCGCTTTTTTGAATATATTGAGTATCATCAAAACTATAAATATCCTTATGTTCCTGATATGGATTTAGATGCTTCTCTCTATCAGGATGGCTTTTTTTCAGTTCAGGAGAAAAGGGAGAGCACGGTGTTTCATGATGCTTTGGATAATGAGAAATTTCAGGTGATGGAGCGCATTGAAAGTCCAAGGATCAAAATGCTCGCCAAAAGGATTGTCGCCAGAAATTTTATTGAGGGAGAAGGTGTGCCTGAAAATATCCATGACTGTCTCCATATGAAGGCATTAAAATCAGGAGATGAAAATACGAGAATAATCGGGTATAGAAACGATACAAAGCTTTCCTGTCAGGAAGCCATGGCGGATATAGAAGAAGTAAGAAGCGAATTGAAAAATCCTGGCCCTGAACAAAAAGAAATGATTTCCTGGTTGGCTGATTATGTTAAAAAATTATAAATCAAGCCTGCTTCTTTTTTTTAACGCTTCGATTTGGGCTGAATGAATAAATTGATTCAAAATGTCTTCCTTGCTGCTTTCCAGACCATGAATTTTCAGTCCAACCAAAGTGTTTGTTTGTGAGTGATTGGGGTTGATACGGGTGACTGTTGCCTTTATGGGGAGCGTTCCAGCCGGTTTTTTATTATCCATGTTGATGAGAATAATCCCGATCATGATCTCTGTGCCGGATTTAAGCGACGCCAGAGGGTTTGGACGTTTGTTCCTTTTCTTAGGGACAATCAGGCCCATGCCTGCCAAAGAAATATCGCGAATAGAAAAATCTCTTGAGGTGTAGTATTCAAGGCTGTTGTGTAAAATTTTCCCTTTGATGATATATTTTGTGTCGAGCGGCAGGCGAAATGCAGAGCGGATATTGGTCTCTTTAATGGGAAGTTGGTATTTAAGCCTGACAGCGGCAACTGTTGACTTGTTCGCCAGCGGGTAATGATCAATAATTTTCAGGGCAATGCATTTAAGGCCAACCCTGATTTTTTTGTTTTTTTGCAGGAGGATCGTTGTTAGATGTAATTCGTCATACTGGGTTCCTTTTGAAAAAGGAACGTTTGGCTGGGCAATGATAATAGTTTCATTTTTTATGTCAATATCGTAAATTATTGAGGACCTGGAATAAGGTGCCAGTGAATTCATGTTGAATACCATATCTACCCCTGTAGATGGCAGATATATTTTTTCCAGATCAAAGCCCATGAGACAAAAAGTGTTCAGGCAGTACTAGTATTTGCGAATACTGAAGTACTGCCTGAATTAAATTGTATAGACTTATTTTACAGCGTCTTTTAATGCTTTGCCAGGGACAAATTTTGGTACATTTCTAGCTGGAATGTTAATTTCTTTACCTGTTTGAGGATTTCTTCCCTTTCTGGCCTTTCTGTTAGCAGTTTTGAAAGTTCCAAAACCAACCAATGTAACGGAATCGTTGTTGGAAAGAGCTTCAGTGATTGCTTTGATGGTGCAGTCAACTGCTGCTTGAGCTTCTTTTTTGCTGTTAAGTACTTCTGAAACCTTGTTGATTAAATCACCTTTGTTCATCTTGATCACTCCTTTTTTTAGGTTTTAGAAATTTTCCAAATACTAAAATTTGTCGTTAAACAATTTTCTAAAATAAATTAATTTGAATCAGCTTTTTAGCGTACGTTACGTCGTTGAGAAGTGCGTGTCAAGTATTTATTCACATTTTTTTGTAAATTTTGTTGCCATGATCGGACAAAAACAATAAAATTAACAAAAATAGGAGGTGAAAATGGATGCAGCACTCGTCAACCCTTTCATAGAGGGCACTTTGCATATTCTGGATACAACAGCATTTGTAAAAGTGAAACCCGAAGATCCTTTTTTAAAAAAAGACAGAAAAGCGCAAGGGGATATTTCAGGTATCGTTGAGGTGTCTGGAGATGTGTCGGGAACCGCTGCTATAAGCTTTTCCGAGCAAAGTATACTTGGGATCGTTTCCGCGATGTTTGGTGAAGATATGACGGAAATTAATGAAGAGATCAATGATGCTGTAGGAGAGATCAGCAACATGGTCGCGGGTCACGTTACCACTAAAATCAGTGAAATGGGGAAAAAAGTTAAAGTAAAATTCAAGGAACTCAAGATTGGGAGGGGTGAATTAATAGAACACATCAAAGATGCCCCACATGTGCTTGCAATTCCTTTTAAAACAACAAAAGGCAAAGTGCTGATAGAAGTCTGCTATGCAGAATGATGCAATGGTCTGATTTTTTAGTAGCAGAACCGTTATAGCCCCAATGATTCGTAAATAAGAATAGTTAGTGCACTAATATAGAAAAATACCAATGGATTATCTGTTTGCCGAAAAAGATGTATATTACAGCTCCCATAGACAGAAAAGGGCCGAACGGGATTTTGAACTGCATATTTGAAATCCGGTTGTAAAACATCATTGCAGCACCGGCAACCGTACCTAAAAGCGAGCCTGCAAATATTGTAAATAAAACACCTTTGATTCCAACGGCTGCTCCTATCATAGCTAGAAGTTTTATGTCTCCTCCCCCCATTCCCTCTTGTTTTCTGAGTAAGGCGTATACGTATGCAACCGCAAGAAGGCTTCCTCCTCCACCCAGAATTCCAATGATGGTCTGTTTAAATGTCATTTCAGGCAGGAAGTAAAAAGAGGATGCAAAAACAATAATACCCGGCAGGGAAATTACATCCGGGATGATTTGATGGTCCATATCAATAAATGAAATTGTGAGTAAAACACAGATAAAGGCAAACCAGTAAACGGATACAAGTGTAGCACCGAAACACATAAACGTGTAAAGGGCTGCTACGCCGGTGATTGTTTCAATCAAAGGATATCTTATAGATATGGGAGTGCGGCAGAATTTGCAGCGCCCTTTCAAAATCAGGTAGCTGACAATAGGGATATTGAAGTAAAAGGGAATATCCGTATTGCAATTGGGGCAAAAAGATCCAGGAAAGACAATGGATTTACCTTCTGGAATTCTATATATACAGACATTTAAAAAACTTCCTACGCAGGCCCCGAATATGAAAACAGCCCAAAGGATACCTGGAAAATCTAAAGCCATAAGCAATTGCCTCTATTGGTTTTATCAAATTTTTGCTTTTTGATATCCATCTGAAAAATATTTTTTTAAGGATATTGTAAAAAGCGAAAAATGTTTTATTGTAAGATCACAAATATGAAGGTGTAAAAAATGAATGTCAACCACTGAATGAAAAGTGCGCTAAAATAGGCTTTCCATTCGGTGGTTTTATATGAATAAAGGAGTAAAAATGGCCGAAGCAGATATTGATGATCTAATTGAAATCATAGAGAAAGACAGCAACATTGAAGATATCCCGACAACACTTCCCATGATGCCGGTCAGGGATGTTGTTGTTTTTACAGACATGCTGCTGCCATTATTTGTTGGCCGGGAAAAATCGATCAAAGCAGTGGAAGAAAGCGTGGAATTTGATCGATATATTTTTCTGGCGGCCCAAAAAGATTCTGAACTGGAAATTCCTGCGGTAAAAGATGTGTACAGTATTGGAACAGTGGGAAGAATTCAGAAAATGATCAAACTGCCGGACGGCAGAATCAAGGCATTGGTTCAAGGTATAGCCAAAGCCAGGGCCATGGAGTACACAGAAAAAAGTCCTTTTTTCAAAGTAAGGATTGAATTTCTGGAAGACGAAGATCCCAACGAGATCAATATTGAAGATGAAGCACTGATGCGCAATGTTCAGGAAGCCAGTGAAAAGTTGCTGGCCCTGAAAGGAGAGCTTTCCGGAGATGTGGGGGACTTGCTCTCTCATATTGAATCCCCGGGAAAGCTGGCAGATCTGGTGGCCTCCAATTTAAATCTGAAAGTTGAAGACGCTCAGAAACTTCTGGAAATTACAGATACCACCAAACGATTGAAAAAGGTAAATGAGCTCTTGATCCGTGAGCTGAACCTGTCAACGGTCCAGGCAAAAATACAGATCGATGTTAAAGATGAGATCTCTAAAAATCAAAGGGATTATTATCTCAGAGAGCAGGTCAAGGCAATTCATCGTGAGCTGGGAGAAAATGATGATAAAATAGCGGAAGTATCTGATTTTCAAAAGAAGATTAAAAAATGCAAAATGCCCAAAGAATGTGAGAAAGAGGCTAAAAAACAGCTTAAAAGACTTGAGCAGATGCATTCTGATTCTTCCGAGGCTTCTGTTGTCAGAACCTATCTTGACTGCATTGTTGCGCTGCCCTGGAGCAAATCCACCAAAGATTTTCTTGATATTGCCAAATCAAAAGAAGTTCTTGATAAAAATCATTTTGGGCTGGATAAGGTAAAAGAGCGTATTCTTGAATACCTGAGTGTTAGAAAACTCAACCCAAAAAAAAAAGGACAGATTATTTGTTTTGTAGGCCCTCCGGGTGTTGGTAAAACATCATTGGGACAGGCTATTGCGAAAGCCATGCGCCGCAAGTTTCACCGGGTGTCTTTAGGCGGAATTCGGGATGAAGCTGAAATTAGAGGTCACAGAAGAACATATATTGGTTCCATGCCGGGCCGGATTCTTCAGGGGCTTCGTCAGTGCGGTACAAACAACCCTGTTTTTATGCTGGATGAGATTGACAAGCTGGGTAATGATTTCAGGGGAGATCCGTCATCCGCACTTCTGGAAGCACTGGACCCGGAGCAGAATGTTGATTTCTCAGATCATTATCTGAACATGCCTTTTGATTTGTCTAACGTGCTTTTCATTTTAACAGCAAATATTTCAGATACCATTCCATCTGCTTTGCGTGACAGAATGGAAATCATTCGGATTTCAGGCTATACGCGCCAGGAGAAAAAAGTCATTGCAAAACAGCATCTTCTGCCAAGAAAATTAAGAGATAACGGGTTGATAAGAAGGTCCATTCACATTAGTGACAAAGCCATGGAAGCTGTTATTGCAGAATATACTCTGGAGGCAGGGCTCAGGGGCTTGGAAAGAAAGCTTGATATGGTGTGCAGGAAAATTGCCAGAAAGATTGCTGAAGGCCAAAAAGGAAAGTTTTCAGTTACTTTGCAAAATCTGACAACTTACCTTGGCCCACCGCAGTTTTTATCTGAACTAGACCAGGAAGAGAGCCAGATTGGGCTTGCAACCGGACTTGCCTGGACGGAAGTTGGCGGTGAGACACTGTATATCGAGGTATCAACCTACCAGGGGAAAGGTGACCTTATGGTGACCGGACAGATTGGAGAGGTGATGCAGGAATCTGCCAGAGCAGCTCTGACCTATACAAAAGCCAGTGCAGAGCGCTATGGTATTAAAAAGGAAGATTTTGACAACAATGATATTCATCTTCATGTGCCGGCAGGTGCTATTCCCAAAGATGGTCCATCCGCCGGGATTGCCATGGCAACTGCACTTGTTTCAGCATTTACCAATCGTAAAGTGGATAATAAAGTGGGGATGACAGGGGAGATATCTCTTAGAGGTCGGGTGCTTCCTATTGGGGGGCTCAAAGAAAAGGCATTGGGTGCTTTAAGAGCGGGTATCACCCATGTGATTATTCCTGAAAAAAACCGCAAAGACTTGTATGATATGCCCAAAATGGTCAAGAAAAAGATGAAATTTACCTGTGTTAAAGATATTCAGGAAGTTTTTGATATAGCACTTGAAGGTGTCGCAAAATCAAAGAAAAAGACAGGTTCTAAAAAGGCGAAGTGATTTGAAAATTCTCAGCCTGAGTACTGCAGAGCAGGGCGCCTCTCTTGCTATTGTTGACAATGAAGCTCTTGTGTGTGAGGAATATTGGACTGCCAAGCAAACTCATTCAAAGCGTCTGGTTAAAATGGTTGAGCACATGCTTGAACATCGGGCTCAGATGCTTTTAGAAGATATCGATATTTTTGTGGCAGCCAAAGGCCCGGGAAGCTTTACCGGCGTTCGCATTGGCATAAGTGTGATTAAGGGGTTTGCCTATGCCTTGGGAAAACCTGCTCTTGGAGTTTCAAGCCTGGATGGAATTGCCTACCAGCACTCTGCATCAGCTATCCCGGTGTGTGCAATGATGGATGCAAAACGTAATGAAGTTTATTGTGCCCGGTATCAGTTTGGAGGTGGCCGTCTGGTATCTAAAACCCGGGAGAAAGTGGTTTCACCCTTTAAGGCAGTCACCGAGGATAAAGAACCGGTCCTGTTTTCAGGCTCCGGCTCAAAAGTTTATAAATCCATTATTGAAGATAATGCTAAAAATTCGGTTATAGGAGATGGCCTTCTTGATTTTGTCAGTGCAGCCTCATTGATACGGGCTTTATTTGAGAAAGAAGATTTCCTATATAAAGAAGAAAATATTTTGATTCCAAGCTATATCAGAAAGTCAGATGCGGAACTGCAATTTGTTGAAAAATAAGCATATTGACATTTTAAATAAAAATTTGATATTATTGCAAGGATATAGCTACGGAAATTTGAACTATGGATAATTCAAAATGGCCGGCGCGGGCAGTCTTACCGGTTGCACAACCCGGCCTGAAATTTATTTTTATAACCATCCTCATTACGGGGATGCTTTTTTATTTTGGGTGGATGGCACCGGCCTGGATTTTTTCAGCGGTCACAGTATTTGTGTGCAGTTTTTTTCGTGATCCGGATCGGGAAGTGCCGCAAGACGCCAACTGCCTTGTTTCTCCGGCTGATGGAAAAGTGATTATTGTTGAAAAACTCCCCAGTTGTGAATATTTGCCGGAGCCATGTGTGAAAATAAGCATATTCATGAATGTGTTTAATGTTCATGTAAACAGGATGCCGTTTGATGGGATTGTGGAAAAAGTAATCTATTCTCCCGGGAAATTTATAAATGCTTCTTTTGATAAAGCCTCTATTCATAATGAAAGAAACGCTTTGTTGATCAAAACGGAAGCCAATTCACGTTTCGTGGTTGTGCAGATTGCCGGGCTTATTGCCAGGCGGATAGTTAATTGCGTTAAAGAAGGTGAGCGCTTAAAAAAAGGAGACCGGTACGGGATGATCCAGTTTGGCTCCCGCCTTGATTTATATCTGCCGGAAGACTTTGATGTCGCTGTGGAAGTGGGAGAAAAAACAAAAGCAGGATCAACCATAATCGGGTATATGCAATAAGGGGAATAGACAACTATGCAAAAGCAGAATGTTAAAAAATCCATTTATATACTCCCCAACCTGTTCACCTCCATGAATCTGTTTTGCGGATATTATTCAATCATTGCATCTGTACAATTTAAGTTTGTTGAAGCTGCGCTCGCTATAATGGTTGGAGGTGTGTTTGATTTATTGGATGGAAAGATTGCGAGGGCAACAAATACGACCAGTAAGTTCGGTATGGAATATGATTCTCTGGCAGACTTGGTAACGTTTGGCCTGGCGCCCGCTCTTCTGATGTACTTATGGGTACTTGAATCTGCTGGAAGGCCGGGATGGTCAGCCGCATTGCTCTTTACCGTATGCGGTGCATTAAGGCTGGCCCGTTTTAATACTTACAGCTCGTCCAGTCCTGATTTTGAAGGGCTTCCAATTCCTGCCGCTGCTGCTATGAATGTGTCTGTTGTTCTGTTCTTTTCAAGGCTGGCCATAAACCCGGAACCGTACAAATTGATGTTGCTTGTCATGATGTTTGCGTTGTCTTTTTGCATGGTCAGCTCGTTTAGATATAAAAGCCTGAAAAAAGTATCCCTTTTTAAAAGTATGAAATTTAATAAGCTTGTTGGGCTTATTCTTGTTTTTGTTGCAATCGCAACAGAACCTTATATTTTGTTGTTTGTTGTTTTTTCTTTGTATGTGATCTCCGGTCCTTTTTTGTTTCTGATACAGCACCTGTCATCAAAAGATGAGAAAAACACTCAGATAGATAAGGGAATTTTTAAATAACAGCTAAATCTCATGGAGTAAATTTTAATTTGGATCAAATACCCATTACCAAAGAAGGCTATGAGGCCTTAAAAAAAGAGTTTGAAAAATTAAAGACCATTGACCGTCCTGAGAACATTAAAGCAATTGAGGTGGCAAGGGCCCATGGTGATCTGTCTGAAAATGCCGAATATCATGCAGCAAAAGAACGCCAGTCATTTCTTGAGGGCAGAATTGGTGAGATCGGCTTTAAACTTGGAAATGCAAAAATAATAGATCCGGCAACCGTTCCCAAAGATATGGTTCGGTTCGCCAGCAGAGTACTGCTTGAAAACCTGGATTCAGAAGAAGAAATTGAATATATGATTGTAGGAGCGGATGAGGCTGATATTAACAAAGGGAAAATTTCGGCATCTTCCCCTTTAGGAAGTGCGCTGATTGGTAAGGAGCCTGGAGAAGAAGCTGTGGTAAATGCTCCCGGCGGGAAAAGGGTATACGAGATTTTAGATATTCTCTAAATATATTGGAGGTGAGAGTTTGGCAAGAGTTACGATTGAAGATTGTTTGAAAAATGTTGACAATAGATTTTCACTGGTTCACCTGGCAGCAAAAAGAATTCGTCAGGTCAGAGAAGGGGCAGACCTTCTTGTTAAATCAAGTAAGAACGAAGACGTTGTTACTGTTTTAAGGGAAATTGCTGCAAACAGGGTTGTTACCAAGAAAGCAGAGGAACAAGACGGCGAATAGAGATTGTAAGGTTTGAATACTGGTCTTAAAAAAAGAGTAGACCACTTGGTTGGGAAAGCAATCTGTGACTGGGATATGATTCGGGAAGACGAGCGTATTCTTGTTGGTGTGTCTGGGGGAAAAGACTCCCAGGCATTGCTGCACCTATTGTTCGCTTTTAAAAAAAAAGCACCTGTCCGGTTTGAAATTCTTCCCGTCCTTATTGATGCTGGCTTTGAAGGCTCTTTTTCAGCAGAGATCAAAAACTTTGTTAATTCCCGGTATGGCTCATTGAAAATAGAATACACGGATCATGGCATTGTTGCTCATTCTGGAAAAAATAAGGAAAATCCCTGTTATTTGTGTTCTCGCCTTAGAAGAAAACGGCTTTTTGAGATTGCAAAAGAAAACGGCTGTAAGAAAATAGCCCTTGGTCACAATAAAGATGACATTATTGAAACTTTATTCATCAACATTTTTTATGCCGGAAAAATTGCGACCATGAAACCCAGGCAATCTTTTTTTGACGGCACACTTGATATAATCAGGCCATTGTCATATGTTGAAAAAAGAGACATCACCTTGTTTTGCAGCGCGTTTGACCTGACAGAGTTTAAAAATACCTGCCCCAGCGCAAACATAACAAAGCGTGGCGAGGTGCGGGAAATGCTTGAGAGCATGTATCAGCAAAATAAACATATAAAAGGCAATATATTCAGGGCAATGAGCAATGTTGTACCTGAGTATCTTTTAGACCATAAATTAGATAAAACAAATGATAGACATCCAAAATCAACCTGATTACCGAAATATCCCCATTGATAAGGTTGGGATAAAAGGTTTGAAATACCCGGTTAAAGTGCTGGACAAAACAACTGGATTGCAGTCCACGGTTGCCCAGATAAGCATGTACGTTGATTTGCCACACCAGTGTAAGGGGACTCATATGAGCAGGTTTGTTGAAATTCTTCACCTGTTCAGAACTCAGGTGTCTTTAGAATCCTTGACCAATATCCTTGAAGATATGAAAAACATTCTGGGTGCAAAATCATCACATATTGAAATAACCTTTCCTTATTTCATCGAAAAACAATCCCCTGAAACTGGCTCTAAAGGTCTTATGGACTACACATGTTCCATCATTGGTTCATCCAACGGCAAAAAAAATACCGATATTGTTCTGACGGTTGCAGTTCCGGTTACCTCTGTATGTCCGTGTTCAAAAGAGATCAGCGAATACGGTGCCCATAATCAGAGAGGAGAGGTGCTGGTCAGTACCCGGTTTGAAAAGTTCATCTGGATTGAGGATATTGTCCAGCTGGTTGAGGCCTCCTCTTCATGTGATATTTTTTCTGTCCTTAAAAGAGAAGATGAAAAATATGTGACGGAAAAAGCTTACAATAATCCCAAATTTGTTGAAGATATTGCACGGGATGTGGCAAAAGATCTTATGGAAGATGAAAATATCACCTGGTTTTCTGTCAGTGCAGAAAACTTTGAATCCATCCATAATCACAGTGCCTACGCTTATATTGAAAAAGGTCAAAATATTTCCTCCAAATAGATATCCAGATATATCAGATAGATCTTGGAAATAGGACTCAAGAATGGTCTTGCATTTTGATGGAATGGCTATGGTTTTGATCGGCCGATCAAAGAAACCATTTGGGTCAGCTTGCCATGAATAGATTTATATCCTTTGTTTTTTTGATTTACCATAATTACATATGGGTAAAGCCTGTCATTTTTTCCTATAATGTATCCGGCCCGGGTTCTGACCCCATCTAAAGTTCCAGTTTTATAATAATCGCTGTCGTTTTTATTTAATAAGGCATGATACGGCTTGAATTTAAGTAAAATCGCCACCATCTGATTAGGTGAAATCCGGTTTGTTCGGGATAAACCTGAACCTTCTGTGATTTGAATGCCATTTAATCCCAAATCATGCTTAGCAAACTCATCCAAGGCATTAACGCCCTTTTGCAGTGTTGCAGGTTCTGAATATTTAGAAACGCCGATGGTCAATAAAAGCTGATTTGCAATAAAATTGTTAGAAAACTGTAACAGCTTTTGCACAATGTCCGTTGTTTTAAAGGAAGATAGGAATTGATGCTTTTTACCCCCGGTATCATCAAATCCGCCTTCAGATATTTTTCCCGTAACCTTTATCCCATTTTCTTTTAAAAAATATTGAATCAATAATCCAGGGTACAGTCTGCTCTGGCTCTCAGACAGTATGATTCGACCTTTCTTAAGATTTGTATTCTTAATTCGGTCATTAAAAAAGAGAAGCAACGGGGTCTGGGGCTCTCCGCTTATATGTCTGCCAGCCTCATGATTCCATTTAAACACAACGGTATTGAAGTTCGCGCATAAAGCACCCACTGGAGCATCATACGGGTTTAGTGAGTATCCTTTTCCAGGGACCTGGATGCCGTTTGAAAAATAGGTGTGGTCAAGAATGATATGCCGGATCTTATTATGGTTTAATTTTGATTGTATCTGACGGCACAATTTTTTTATTTCTTCAGATATGAACAAAGGGTCTGCATTGCCTCGAATAAAAAGATCCTTTGTTATTTTATTAAAACTGTAATCTGTTGGATAGTGGTGGTTTTCACCAAGAAAATGAATAGCAGCAAGGCTGGTCAGGATTTTCATGATAGATGCAGGGATGAATTGTTTTTCACTGTTTTGGGAATATAGCGGTTTGCCTTGATCATCTGCCAAAAGCACACCTATGTTAGAACTGTTTTCAGCAGAGGCAACGGGCCGAAAACCAAACTGAATTATTCCAACAGCCAAAAGGAATATTATATTTAAAAATAGTTTTTTATCTGCCATTATCTGAATAAAAAGCTTTATAGCCAAGATACGACATATATACATCCGTTTTACTGGATACTTCAAAGGGTGAATGCATGGATAAAATTGCAGGCCCGCAATCAAGCACATTCATCCCATATCTGGCAAGGAATTTAGCAACAGTACCGCCCCCGCCCTGATCAATTTTGCCAAGTTCACCGGTTTGCCAGACGATTTTGTTTTTATTGAAAATCTGTCTTATCCTGCCAACGAACTCAGCACTCGCATCACTTGAACCGGATTTGCCGCCGGCCCCTGTGAATTTAGTAATACATATTCCAAACCCCATCTTTGAGGCGTTCATTGGTTCATGTACTTCTTTAAAATCCGGGTCAATTGCAGCATTTACATCTGCTGACAAGCAGTCGGAATTGATCAGCGCCTTTCTTAGTGTTCTGTTATCGGTGGGCTGCCCGCTGATGAAAAGAATATCAGACATGAAATCCTCTAAAAAGCTGGATTGGGCCCCGCTGTTTCCTTCACTGCCAATTTCTTCCTTGTCAAAAAATAGGGCAATTGCTGTTCTGTGTGCCTTTTTGGTATTTAGAACAGCTTCAAGGCTTGTGTATGCACAAATTCTGTCATCCTGACCATAAGAACCAATCATGGACCTGTCAAAGCCTATGTCCCTTGACTTCTCGGCTGGAACAGCTTCGATTTCGGCACTGACAAAATCTTCCTCTGTGATGCCGTATTTTTCATGAATCAAATGAAGAAGGCTTAATTTCAATCGATCCTTTTCTTTATCACTGCCTATAGGGAAGCTTCCTGCAAGAAGATTCAGTTTTTCACCTTCAAATACTTCTGATATTTTTTTGTTTCCCTGAAGTTTTGCAGCAAGATGCGGAAGAAGATCGGTTACCGTAAAAACCGGATCATCTGGATCTTCTCCAATTAAAATTTCAATGGTTTTGCCTGTCGATGTGATGACTGTGCCATGAAGAGCCAAAGGAATTGCCAGCCAGTGGTATTTTCTAATGCCGCCATAGTAGTGCGTTTTTAAAAGTCCCATACTCAGATCCTCGTATACTGGATTCTGTTTTAAATCCAACCTCGGTGAATCAATGTGGGATGCAATGATATTTGAGCCTGAAAGAATGCTTTTTTTATCAATAAAGGCAAGGGCGACGCATTTTCCCTGAAATATTTTGAAAACTTTTAAATTAGTTTTAGTCTTTTTTGCACCCAGGGAATCAATGTCAACAAAGCCACTTTCTTTAGCCATACAAATAATTTGATTTGCCGCCTCTCTTTCAGTTTTCGCGTTGTTTAGAAATTGCTTATATCTTTCATTGAACTCAAGCATTTGGTCTTTCTGGCTTTTGTTTAATTTATCAAAAGCCAGGTTTTTTTCTTTCAGTACTGTTTTTTTCAGCTTTTTTATTTGTGCTTTATCCATTTTATATCACCCCCATAGCGTCAAACCATCTCATAGCTATTGCCAAGTATTTGATCCAAACTTAGATTATTTAAATAATTGAAAGAATTCAGAAAAATAATTTTTTATTCTGTTCTTTAAACCCAAAGTTTCCCAGTTTTCGGGAAAGGAAATGGCACCAAATTCTCCCTGGACTTCATAAAAATAAGAGTTCTGTTTTTTATTGTAAGTCTTTTTTATAATATTTAAAGGAGTGATTATCACACCTTCATAACTGATAACGGTCTGGTAATCTTTTGAATTAACTGATTTCAAACCTTTATCCATTAAGATTGATTTCAAAGCATCTTCCCGAATTCGTTTCTCAAGCATCAACACAGATTCTCCAGAAGAAGCAAAAAGAATACCGGATGTTGAGAACCGAGAAAAATTTTCCACCCGGAATTCATTTTTTGCCGGTATCATTAGCAAATTATCCTCAATGATTTTGTTATTCGATAATTTTGTATCATACCTTAAATAATAAGTGGAAATACCCTCAGATGCCTGCGTATCAGCTGATTGGCTGAACAAGACACAGCAGATTAAGAATGTTAAAATGAAGATTAATGAATGTCTGTGTGAAAAAGGCATGTTTCTTGTATGCTGCATGTTTAGATTAAAGTAAATAATAAATCCTGACGATTGCTATCAGTATCATATAAAATTGTCTGGAATCAATCTTTAAAGGTTTTACTTAAAAGGTTCTATCACCTGTTTGATTGTTTGGCAGAATCGTTAAAATGGGGAAGGAAAAATGAAAAAACTAATTTTGGTATTATTGGGTTTATGTGTTTCTGTAATGTTTTTTTTCGGGTGTGGGGGTGGCAGTGTTGTGAGCCCATCTTCTACAGCAGGCGGACCGGGTAAAGTGTTAGGCCCTCCAGGTGCAGAACTCGATGATCACAAAATTGTAACATTTTTTGTGATCGGTAAAGGGCTTGAGCCGGAAAATGCTTTGTCAAAGGGTGAAGCTGTTCTTATGGCTGAAAGAGCTGCGGTTGCAGATGGCTATCGCCAGCTTGTTGAAAAGGTCCGAGGGGTTTATGTTGATGCATTCATGCGTGCAGGTAGAAATACAGTCGATTACGATACCATACAGGTGCACACCCAGTCATGGCTGAGAGGAACGGAAGTTATGGAAATCTCTGAAGGTGAATATGGAATAACCAATGTGAGAATGCGTCTTAGAATTAATTTTGCCAAAGACGGCATGGTTTGGTGGCCAGTCGGAATCGGTAGGGATGTAAAACCAACTTTTTCGTCTAATAATCCGATAGTGCCCAGTGGTGTGTAAGGAAACTATTAAATTTATGATCCGTTTATTGGAGGTTGTTATGGGATCTTTATGGCTTAAAAACAAAAGCAATATTCCAAGTGTCCTGTTGTTTCTATTTATATTATTTCCTTCCTTGTTATGGGGTGCAGGCTATCAGGAAGAGAAGTTGTTTGATGGGGCTGTGTATTCTCATGAAGAACTGATGAAGAAAATCGATCTGCATAATAGAGAGATTGAGGTTCTTGAAAAACAGATTAACTCGTTGGAAAAAGATATTGACTGGACAGTGCTTAAGGTCAATCAAATCCAGGATTCCGGGAGAACAGCGCCTGTATCATTAAAGGAAACTATTACCCAAAAAGAGAAAAAGATACATACCCTGAGCAAAACAAAAAACCGCCTTGACTATCTGGTGAAATATTATTCTGAAATGCTGGGAGCTGACAGGCAAAAAACCATAGAAGATATCTACAGGAAAAAAATTCCTGAATTGAAAAAAGAAAAAGCCCAGAAACAGACTCAAATTGATCAAAAAGAGGTCATCCCTCCCAAAAAGGTTCCAGTAGCAAATGTGATGAGTATCCCTTTTGAATCCGATCCGGATAAATATGACGGCATCAGCAAAACAGAACTCCAGAAAGCTATCAATAAAGCAGGCCTAAGTGACTGGGTTGAGATCGTTGGAACAGGAACCTGTCTTCGGATAGAAACAACCCTGCCAATTCTGTTTCCCACAGGCAGCGCCAAAATTGCAACAGAGTACAAAACATTTTTTAAGACCCTTGCAGATTTTCTTAAACCCTACGATGTAAAGATACTTGTCAATGGATACGCAGACGTGGTTCCAATTAATAATAAGAAATATCCTTCCAACTTTGAACTTGGAGCCACAAGAGCTGCCAACATTGTTCATCAAATGGTAAGCCATGGTCTCAAACCATCCATCTTTAAGGTAGAATCAACTGGAAAACACAGATTTGCCGCAAAAGGCATGTCCAAGCAAAAATCCCTTGAACGACGTGCGGAAGTCACTGTTATCTTTTCCGGTTAAGCATCAAACCAAAAAATATAAAACAAAGGCGCTATCATTTTCCAGGCGCTTTTGTTTTTTTATACCTTTTGCATAAATAAATCTCAGTCTTTTATCCTCAATATAATAGAAATTAATTTTTAAAATCAAGACTTAAAAATTCTAATTTTTCCTTTTTATCAGAGAGTTATATCATGGTTGAGCACCTGTTGACTGATGTGAAATAATAAAACGGGGCTCGATAAAAAGATAAATCGTATTCATAAGAATTTCCCCTTGACCTTAAACGCCTATCCAATATAAGTTCAAATCATGAACATTCCTATTGACAGCGAAATCAAGCTTAAGCTTCTATCCCTTCTTGCCGAAGACCCCCAATTGACTCAAAGAGAGATGCATCAAAATATGGGAGTCAGTTTGGGCAAAGTCAATTATTGCCTTACTGCTCTTATTGAAAAAGGGATGGTCAAAGTGGAGCGGTTCAAAAAGCATAAAAGCAAAGCTGCATATATGTATCACCTTACTCCAAAGGGAATGGAATCCTTGGGGATGTTAACGCTAAACTTTTTGAAGATAAAAATTAGAGAATATGACGGGATTAAAAAAGAGATCAGAATACTTTCGGAGCAAATGAGCAAAATTGATCCGAAATTGGGCGGTGACCTCGAATTATTAAAAAATTTAAAAAATTTATTTGATAATTGATGGGTTTGCCCAAAATTAAGGGTTTTTACCTATTGTTTTATGGGACTGATCGATATAAGTAGTACCCTGCTTAAGAAATTGTTAGTGTTTTATTAATCAATGATGTTGGTGTAACCGACGGGGCGGAGCTATGCCAGGGGTGGCGCAGTACCCAAAAGTAATTAGGAAAAGGTGGGATCATTCAAATGGACTGCCCTGATTTTGAAAAACGTTAGCCACTTTATATAACTTTCCACATAACACCTCTTCTATGTGTGTGTTTGATTGACAAGGAGTCTGTGATGCTTGATGAAAAGATGAAAGCCGATGATAAAATTGAATTGATGGATTTGTTTTTTGTACTCTGGAGAAGAAAATGGCTGATCATCTGCTTTGTGTGCTTTTTCATGCTGATTACAATTGTTTTTCTCAGAATCCAGCAAAACAAGGTGTTAAGGAGTGAAATTCAGATTGCTCTGAATTTTGAAGGTGTTGATAAAGGCCTTTATCCCGATGGATCAGTTTTTGAACGTAATGATATTATCTCCCCATTAGTGTTAAGCAAAGTGGGACTTGATGTGGATTTGACGAGACACATTTTCATTGAAGGAATAATTCCCAACAGAATCCAAGAAAAGAGTGAAAAAAATATGAGTTTTGTCTATCACCCTAACAAATTCAAAATCATATTGATAGATAAGAATGGCTCCCTGTTCAACTCAAGTGAAGAACGAGCTGATGTTTTAATGAAAATTGTAAAAATATTTAAAGCAATCTTCAAAGAGCGATTTATTGATGAACCACTTATTGTCTTTAGCTTTCCAGATGATTTTATCCAAACCAATGAATATGATGATATCGTCCAAATTTTTAAGCATCGTTTAAATTTATTGAAACAGGTTTTGGAGCAAAAGGGAAAAGAATCGACTTTGTTTCAATCAACAGATAAAGGTAATTCTTTTTCCAGACTTTTAAGTGAGTTAGATATTTTAAATTCCATTGATTTAGATGGTATCGCTTCTAAGATAATAAATTTCCATTTTGTTAAAGACAAAGCGAGTTTCTCTG
Source organism: Desulfobacteraceae bacterium (assembly GCA_033851995.1). GTDB lineage: Bacteria > Desulfobacterota > Desulfobacteria > Desulfobacterales > Desulfobacteraceae > Desulfobacula. The sequence goes on from JAWSVI010000010.1 coordinate 248,555, forward strand.
CTAAAATTCAAAATGATATTAAAAACATTGATTATGAACGTTTGAAAAATGAAAAAATGGCGGAAACGTCTTTTGAGTTGCTGAAAACAGTCATGGTTGGTTCGGACAGAAGGCCAGACAAACAAATTTCTTCTGGAACACAGTTTATGTTGGATTCATCAAGCTTGAAGCAGTTAAAAGCTGATGATTATGTAGCTTATTTAATAAAGTTCAATCTTGAGGCAAAAACCAGTGCGATAGATAAAAATATTGAAATTGCTAAATTGAAAGATCGGATAGAGGGTTTGAAAAATAACGGGAAGCTTGCCAATATAAAGACAGAAGAAATAATAAATGAATTAAAGACCATACAAGATAAAATTAGCAGGCTTGCTCAAAAAGCAAATACCATTAACAAAAAATACCTTGAATTCAATTATGGCAAAATGATCCGTCTCGTTAATACCCCGGAGCATATAGTAAAATACAAGTACAAAACTAATTTAATTCTTTCAATGGCTTTTGCAGTGTCAATTTTTGTAGCGGTATTTTTTGCTTTTCTGGCAGATTACGTGATTCGTTACAGAAAAAAGTTTAATATAGAGATTTCCTCTTGAAAAATATAAAGGGTTAGGTAATTGAAAGATAATTTGAAAAATAAACGCATTTTAGTCACCGGGGCCTGTGGAACCGTCGGTTCAGAACTATTTCGGATACTTTGCCAAAACCCTTTATACGAACCAAAAGAAATCGTTGGCGTGGATAATAGTGAAAGCTGCCTTTTTTTTATGGATCAGAAGTACCTTAATGATAGGCGGACAAGGTTCCATTTAGCGGATGTTAGGGATTATGCAAAGCTGAGTCGCATAATGCAGGGAATTGATATTGTTTTTCACGCAGCTGCGTTAAAACATGTGGTTCTTTGTGAAAGATCTCCTTTTGAAGCAGTGCAGACAAATATTCATGGCGTTCAAAATATTATCATGGCGGCCATTGATAACCATGTCTCAAAAGTAATCTTCACTAGTTCTGATAAGGCTGTGAATCCAACTAACGTAATGGGGACCAGCAAACTTATGGGAGAACGCCTTATCACGGCAGCCAATAGCAATAATTTTGCCAATAATACAATATTTGCATCTACTCGGTTTGGGAATGTTTTGGGATCAAGTGGGTCTGTAATACCAATTTTTCAAAAACAAATTGAAAAAGGCGGACCTGTTACTGTGACAGATTCGAATATGACAAGATTTGTTATGAGTATTGAGGAAGCAGCCAGTCTTGTGATTGAATCCGCATCAATCGCCAGAGGAGGCGAAGTGTTTATTACCAAAATGCCGGTCGTAAGAATTATCGATCTTGCAGAGGTCATGATCAATGAACTTGCCCCTGTCTATAGATATAAACCTGAAGAAATAGATATTGTTGAGATAGGTGTAAAGCCAGGGGAAAAACTTTATGAAGAGTTGATGAGTAATGAAGAAACGAGAAGAGCAGTAGAACTTGATCAGTACTTTTCCGTTTTGCCTGCTTTCAGAGGTCTTTATGAAGATATTTCCTATGAGTATGAAAATATAGCCTCCACAAATGTGACTGATCCATATGTTTCAGCAGATGAACCGCCGCTTGACATGGACTCATTAAGGGATTTTTTGCTATCCAATAAGTTGCTTGATCCAGGTCGTTATGGGGAAAATCACCCGGATGAACGGTATTGGCCTGGAGACCGAAAGGAGAGAGAATAAGGTGAAAATTTTTATAGCAGGAGGGGATGGATACTTAGGATGGCCAACCGCTATGAATTTGTCTGCTCAAGGCAACGAAATTCTTGTGGCAGATAATTACCTTCGGAGAAATATGGCCCTTGAAGAAGATACAGGGCCTCTATATGAAGTCCCAAACCTAAAAGAACGTTCTCGAATTTGGTTGGAAAAAACTGGAAATAAAATTCAGGTGGCCATCGGGGATCTAACTGACTGGGAGTTTGTTTCAACAATATTCAAAGGGTTTGAACCAGATGCTATTGTTCATTACGCCGAACAGCCTTCGGCCCCTTATTCAATGTTGAGCAGGCAAGCGGCATTTCTAACCCTTAACAACAATTTGAATGTGACAACCAATATTATCTTTGCCACAAAGGAATTTTCCCCCAATGCACATATTGTGAAACTTGGAACCATGGGTGAATATGGTACGCCTAATATCGACATCGAAGAAGGGTGGATCGATATAGAGCATAAAGGAAGGAAAGATAAATTTTTATATCCCAGGCAGGCCGGAAGTCTTTACCATACTACCAAGATTATGGATACGGATCTGTTGTGGTATTATGTGAGGATGTGGGGCCTTAGGGTTACAGACCTCATGCAGGGGCCTGTGTACGGGATCTTTACCGAGGAAAACAAAGGAGAAGAAAGGCTTCTGCCATTTTTTAGCTATGATGAATTATTCGGCACTGTATTGAACCGGTTTGTTGTGCAAGCGGTGATCGGTTATCCGTTAACGGTCTACGGGAAAGGTGGGCAGACCAGAGGATATCTGAATATTAAAGATACGTTGAACTGTGTTAAACTTTCCCTTGAAAATCAGGCTGCCAAAGGTGAACTTCGGATATTTAACCAATTGACAGAGACATTCAGTGTGAATGAGTTGGCGGAAAGAATATTAAACGCCGGTCAAAAAATTGGGTTGGATGTTACAATAAAAAACATTGAGAATCCGCGCAAGGAACTTGAAGAGCATTATTACAGGCCTGCTCATACCGGATTGGTTGAACTTGGCTTGAAACCTCATTTTTTAACTGAAGAGGTGCTGATAGAAATGATGAATTTTGTTATTAAGCATAAGCATAATATTGCGGAACATAAAATTTTTAGAGGAACAAAATGGGATTGAATTGGCTTATAACAGGTGGCTGTGGATTTATCGGAAGAAACCTTGTGAAAAATCTTGTGATGGATAACGATCACTACATAAGAATTATTGATAACCTGAGCGTAGGCAGTAAGAAGGATCTTTCCCAAGTTTGCCATTTCAAGGAAGTCTCCTCTGATGCCAACCTGCTTCACTCACAAAAGGCGAGAATTGACTTGGTGGTGGGTGATATTATGGATGCAAATTTAGCAGATAAAATCACTGAAGATATAGATGTGATTGTTCACTTGGCTGCAAATACGGGAGTGGGGCCTTCTGTTGAAAACCCACGGAAGGATTGTGAAACAAATGTTATCGGCACTCTCAACTACTTGGAGGCTGCCCGCCTGAATTATGTTAAGCGGTTTGTTTTTGCCTCCAGCGGGGCTCCGGCAGGTGAATGTGAGCCTCCTATTCACGAAGAGCTACCCGCTCATCCGGTATCTCCCTATGGTGCTAGTAAGCTTGCTGGAGAAGGATATTGCTCCTCGTATTTTAGAACATTCAAGATTGATACTGTTGCATTGCGCTTTGGTAATGTTTATGGACCGTATTCTTCTCGTAAAGACAGTGTCGTTGCGAAATTTATTAAACGATCTATGAATGGCGATCCATTTCAAATATATGGAGATGGGAGTCAAACTCGGGATTTTATTTTCATTGATGACTTGATCAAGGCGATTCGTCTTTCAGCGGATAAAAAAAATGTAGGTGGTGAAATTTTTCAAATTGCAACCAATAGGGAGACAACAGTAAATGAAATGGCTCGCTTAATGGGGGATCTTATATCAGAAAAAGGAGATTACACCATCCGAATAGAGAATGCTGAGTTAAGACTTGGCGATGTGAAACGAAATTTTTCTGACACATCAAAGGCAAAGAAGATACTGGGGTGGTTTGCAACCACCGACCTTAAAGAGGGGCTTTCAAGAACCATTGATTGGTTCCTCGCAATTTAGGATATAGTTATCAACAGGACAAGTTCGCTAACAACTCAGACAAAGAAATGAACTTTTTGAGCAAAGATCTCATATCCGTAAAGAGTATGCTATTAATCATTCAGGAGAGTGTTTTTTCTTTTATTTCGAGCATACGTCTTTGGATTACAAGTATTAAAACTATTGGCTAAAACAATCGGAATTTGGGTTATTTTATGATTTTAAAAAATAAGAAAGTTCTTGTAACAGGTGCAGACGGTTTTATTGGCTCTCATCTTGTTGAAATGCTAGTTCAAAAAGGAGCCAAGGTTAAAGCGCTGAGCAATTATAACTCTTTTAATTACTGGGGATGGCTGGAAGTTGTTGAAAGTTTGGATGATATTGAAGTTGTGACGGGCGATGTCCGTGATCCTCATTTTTGTAAGGAAATCACAAAGGACATCGAAATTATTTTCCACCTTGCTGCATTAATTGCAATTCCCTATTCTTATATTGCACCGGATAGTTATGTAGATACCAATATAAAAGGCACATTAAACATATGCCAGGCTGCCAAAGAGAATGGATGTGACCGGATTCTGCATACTTCAACTTCAGAAGTTTACGGAACCGCACAATATGTTCCAATTGATGAAAATCATCCATTACAACCACAATCTCCTTATTCTGCCAGTAAAATAGGAGCAGACCAAATAGCAATGAGTTTTTTCAATGCATTTGGCTTGCCCGTAACCATTGCAAGACCATTTAATACATATGGTCCTCGGCAAAGTGCCCGTGCTGTTATCCCGACGATAATCGGACAGATTGCTTCCGGAAAAAAACAGATTAAGCTGGGTGATTTGTCACCGACACGTGATTTTAATTATGTACTTGATACATGCAAGGGGTTTATTGATCTTGCAGAGTCAGAAATGACCATCGGCGAAGTCATAAATATTGGATCGGGTTATGAAATATCTGTTGGAGATACCTTGAAAATAATCAAAGAGATAATGAACTCTGATGTTGAATTTATTACGGATCAACAACGACTGCGCCCTGAGCAGTCAGAAGTTTTCAGGCTGTGTTGTGATAATACAAAAATACATAAATTAACCAACTTTGTACCAGCCTATTCATTAAAAAACGGATTAAAAGAAACCATTGACTGGTTTACCAATTCAGATAATATGTCGCATTATAAAGTCGATATCTATAATGTATGATACTCTAATTAAATTTATTAGAGAATGGTACCAGACGGATCAATTTATCCCTCTTCATGAGCCGCGTTTCAACGAAATAGATAAAAAATATGTGCTGAATGCCATAAATTCTACTTTTGTGTCGAGTGTTGGTGAATACGTTAATCGATTCGAACGTGAACTTGCCAAATATCTGGGAATCAATCGTGCAATTGCAACAGTAAACGGGACTTCCGCTTTACAGGTTGCGCTTCGTCTTGCAGGCGTTGCTAATGGGGATGAGGTTATTACCCAACCTTTAACCTTTGTTGCGACAGCCAATGCAATTGTATACAATAATGCCACTCCAGTTTTTGTTGACGTTAATTTAGAAACCCTCGGGCTTTGTCCGGATGCGTTGGAACGGTTTTTATATAAACATGCTGAAATAAGAGAAGGGGTGACCTTTAATAAAAATACCGGTAAACGGATTTCAGCAATTATTCCCATGCATACATTTGGTCATCCATGCAAAATGGACAGGTTAATTGAACTGGCAAATCAGTGGAACATTGCAATTGTTGAGGACGCTGCAGAATCGCTTGGTTCTAAGGTGATGCGTCGTCATTGTGGAACTTTTGGGAAATTAGGTATTCTAAGTTTTAATGGCAATAAAACCATTACATGTGGTGGTGGGGGGGCAATACTTACCAATGATGATACTTTGGCAGACAGGGCTAAGCATCTGACGACTACCGGCAAAGTAAATCATCCTTGGGAATACAACCATGACGAGGTTGCATATAATTATAGATTGCCAAATTTAAATGCGGCATTAGCCTGTGCACAACTTGAACAATTGAGTGGCTTTTTAAAAGATAAGAAGGCCTTATCCGTTGCCTATAAAAAATTTTTCAACACAATTGAGTGGTGTGAATTTGTAAATGAACCTAAAGATTGTACGAGTAATTATTGGCTGAATGCAATAATTGTTTCTGATAGAAAACAACGAGATGATCTTCTTAAGATTACAAATGATTCTGGTATAATGACTCGACCCATTTGGAAACTAATGCCAGATCTTGATATATATAAGTCTTGCCAGGAAAGTGATTTGAGCAATGCCCGACTACTTCAGGACCGAATCGTTAATCTGCCAAGCAGCGTGAGGCTAAATGCCTGTTAAAGAAATAATTCTCATTGGTGGCGGTGGACATTGTCATTCCTGTATTGATGTTATTGAGAGCAGTGGAGTTTTTAAAATAGCCGGAATAGTTGAGAAAACAAATAATTGTACATTAGATTCGTTATTGGGATATCCAATTATAGGATGCGACGATGATATTGAAACACTCAGAAAACAGTTTGAATATGCTTTAATAACAGTTGGTCAGATTAAATCTGGGTCTGTTCGGGAAAAACTTTTTAATAAGTTAAAAGAGCTGGGTTTCATATTACCTGTTGTTAGTTCTCCTTTAGCCCATGTCTCAAAACGTTCAAACATTGGCGAAGGTACAATTGTTATGCATCATGCTATTGTTAATGCAGGTGCAGAAATAGGGAAGAATTGTATTTTAAATACAAAATGTCTCATAGAACATGATGTCAAAGTTGGTGATCAAACCCATGTTTCTACTTCGGCCGTTGTAAACGGTAATTCCATTATCGGTTCTCGCTGTTTTGTAGGCTCGCATGCAACCGTAATTAATGGGGCCAATCTTCCGGAAAATTATTTTTTTAAGGCAGGAGCTCTCATCATTAATCATAAAGATGGAAAACAACTTGAGGTGAAAAAATAATGTACCCTCATAAAGTATTTATAATTGCCGAAGCCGGTGTAAATCATAACGGTTCACTGGATCAAGCAAAAAAAATGGTGGAAGTTGCGGCTTTTGCCGGCGCGGATGCCATAAAATTCCAGACTTTTAAAGCTGAAACACTGGTTACACAAGATGCGACTAAAGCGGATTATCAAATAAGGACAACAGGACAGGAAGAAACACAATTTGAGATGTTAAAAAAACTTGAATTGTCCAGTGAATCTATCCAGGAGTTGATGAGATGTTGTCGATCCAATCAAATCAACTTTTTGTCAACCCCATTTGATCTAAATTCGATCGATTTGTTGGTCAAAATGGGGTTGAAAAAATGGAAAATTCCATCTGGAGAAATTACAAATCTGCCATATTTGAGAAAAATTGCCTCCCTGGGTCAGGAAATTATCCTATCAACCGGTATGGCAGATCTTGGTGAGGTTGAGGATGCTATTTGGGTTTTTATGAATTCTGGTATTTCGATTGATGAAATAACCGTTTTGCATTGCACTTCTGAATATCCAACATCCATGCAGGATGTAAATCTTAATGCCATGCAAACTATGAGGGCGGCTTTTCCAGGAATACATGTCGGTTATTCAGATCACACTAATGGCATAGAAATCGCCATTGCTGCGGTTGCCATGGGGGCTTCTATTATTGAGAAGCATTTTACGTTAGACAAGAATGCCTCAGGCCCAGATCATAAGGCATCATTGGAGCCGAATGAACTTACGGCCATGATCAAGGCGATTCGAAATATTGAAAAAGCCCTTGGGAACGGCATCAAAAACACCACCTCTTCAGAATGGAAAAATAGAATCATAGCTCGGAAAAGCATCGTCGCTGCACAACCTATTAAGGTCGGCGAAAAATTTACTCATTCAAACCTGACGGTCAAAAGGCCAGGGAGTGGATTAAGCCCCATGAAGTGGGATGAGATCGCTGGAAAGAGTGCAACAAAAAATTACAACAAAGATGATCAAATTAATGCGTAAAATTTGTGTCTATACATCAACACGAGCTGAATACGGAATTATGCGGAATTTGATAAGGGAAATTCATGCCTGTCTGAAATTGGAGCTGCAATTGCTGGTAAGTGGTTCTCATCTGAATGAAGAACAAGGGATGACTGTTGATGAAATTTTAACCGATGAATTTATTCCAACCCAATGTATAGATATAGCTCTTAATGATGATTCTCCCAGCGGTGTTTGCCATTCAATGGGTATTGCTATTTCCGAATACGGTAAATTCTTTGTAAAATACACCCCTGATATTTTGGTTGTTCTCGGTGACCGATTTGAAGCATTTTGCTGCGCCTCTGCAGCACATGTTTGCCGAATCCCTATCGCTCATATTCATGGCGGTGAAACAACGGAAGGCGCCATTGATGAAGCCTTCCGGCACTCTATTACAAAAATGTCAAATTTCCATTTTCCAAGCCACGATGAGTATCGCAAACGAATTATCCAAATGGGAGAGCCCCCTGAAACAGTTTTTGAAGTAGGTGGTCTATCCGTTGAAAACATGAAGAAAATGACGCTAATAAGTAAGGAAGAATTAGAAAAATCTATTAATTTTAGGCTTGATCGGCCCTTCTTTCTAATTACTTTTCACCCGGTGACATTAGAAGAAAATACTTCGGGAATTCAATTTAATGAGTTGCTTAAGGCTTTGGATAAATTTAGAGATCATAAAATGATTTTTACCCAGGCAAATTCTGATCCCAATTCACACATAATTAATACAATGATAACGCAATATGCAAAAGAAAATTCAAATCGCTGCCTGGCTGTCCCTTCATTAGGTTCACAGCGATATTTTTCAGCTATGCGTTTATGTGAAGCTGTTATCGGGAACAGCTCAAGTGGTGTTTTGGAAGCACCGGTTTTTAATATCCCCTCTGTGAACATCGGGGACAGACAAAAGGGCCGTATTCGATTTAAAAGCATTATAGACTGTGACCCAGATTTGGACAGCATGGTATCCGCCGTTGAAAAAGCCATTCAAATGAAAAATCAAATTTCAAACCAGTTTACTTATCAAAAAACAGCACATAAAATTATTTACACACTAAGAAATGCAAACTTAAAAAATATAAAAAAAAAGACATTCCATGATTTTTAAGCGGTTTGATTCTTTTAAGCACATTTTATTAAGGGACGGGGCAGATGAATTATAAGAAATTGTTAATTAGGGAAAATGAAGATCTTATAAGTGCAATGAAGCAAATGGATGCTGGTGGAGAAGCCATACTATTTGTATCTGATGATGATGAGAACCTTTTAGGAAGTATCACCGACGGAGACATCAGGCGGAGGATAATAAAAGATGCCACTTTAAAAGGGGAAATTTCGTCTGTGTATAACTCTGACCCGATATGTGTTATTCACCCTTATGAAATAAGTGAAGTCAAAGAATTAATGACCAGAAAAAAAATTGAAGTTATTCCCGTCGTCAATAAAAATAATAAAATTCTTGATGTCATAACCTGGACAGACATTTTTACGGATCTGACGCCGCTTCCCTCAAAAAAGCAATTGGATCTTCCAGTGGTCATAATGGCTGGCGGAAAAGGAACCCGCCTGAGTCCGTTTACAAAGGTGTTACCCAAACCATTAATACCCATTAACGATAAAACCATAATGGAAATTATAATTGACAGTTTTATTCCCTATGGAATTCAAGATTTTTATATGACGGTATTTCATAAACATAAAATCATAAAATCATATTTTGATGAATTGTCCCCTGATTATAATGTCGAATACACCTATGAACCCAAACCTTTGGGAACCGCTGGCAGCCTGAAACTGCTCACCGATAAAATTGACAAAACATTTATAGTTACAAATTGTGATATTGTGGTGAAAGCGGATATCGCAGATATTGTTCAATTTCATGAAGCTGAAAAAAATGAGGTAACAATTGTGGCTTCTTTAAAAAATTTTCAGATTCCATACGGCGTGTGCGAAATAGAAAATGGTGGGGCACTGGACTGTATAAATGAAAAACCAGAATATAATTTTCTTATCAGCACCGGCTTATACATCATGAACCCGTCCGTAATGGAAATCATTCCTGCTAACGAGTTTTTCCATGCTACAGATTTGGTAGAAAAATTAAAGTCACTGGATCTTAAAGTCGGGGTTTACCCGGTCAACGAAAAATCATGGATTGACATAGGTGAGTGGACTGAATACAAAAAAGCACTTAAGGAACTTCAGTTATGATCAAAAATAAAAGGGTTTTGGCTATTATTCCAGCCCGAAGTGGCTCGAAAGGTGTCCCAAGAAAAAATATTTTAGATTTGTGTGGTAAACCTGTGGTTGAGTACAGTATTGACGCTGCATTAAATTCAATTTTTGTTGATTATATAGCCGTTACAACAGATGATCGTGAAATGATGGAGTTCCTTTCTACTGAACCTGTTGAAATAATAAATAGGCCAGAAGAGTTTGCCACTGATACAGCCCCAATTGAGTTATGTTTAAGACATGCGGTAAATGAAATTGAAAAAAAAGGAACTCAAATTGACATCGTTGTTGTCTTGTATGCAAATGTGCCGGTCAGAAATAATGGAATTATTGATAAAGTAATAAAAAAACTGATGGAGACGGGTTCAGACTCGATTCAAACCTACTCGCAATATACAACTCCACCCCAGTGGGCATATAAAATTGAAGGTGATAAACCATCCCTTTTAGACCCTCAGTACCATAATGCATACCGCAGACAAAATCTTGTATCAACTTATCATCCAGATGGAGCGGTTATTGCGATTCGAAAGGAAGTTTTAATGGACTTAGGGGATACTGACAATAGGAGGTCCTTCATGGGAAAAGATCGTCGGGCCGTTATACAGAAACCGGAGGAGACAGTAGATATTGATGAGCCGATTGATCTGTTATGGGCTGAGTTTTTACTTAAAAAAAATAAATAATTACAGGAATTAATATGAAGATATTAATTATCAATCCACCGATAAGGCTGAGCGACAAGCCAAGACATATCCCACACGGTTTGGCAATATTGGCCAATATGATTCAGAAAAAGATTAAATGTGATTTAACTTTTTTAGATTGGAATGCCAATAGATGGACAGAAGAGCAATTTATAAATATCATAAAAAAACAAAGTTGGGATTTTGTGCTGATGGGTGGTTTGATCCCCACATACAAGTATCTTATAACAATTGCTGATATCGTGAAGAAAATCCATCCGAAAGCGAGGGTGGTAGCTGGCGGAAGCGCGGCGATGTCAGTGCCTGAAACTCTCCTTGAAAACTCGAAAGTTGATATACTGTGCACTGGTGAAGGTGAAGAAACACTATTGGAGTTGATTTCAGCATTTCAGCAAGAGGATTTTCCGGATTTATCAAAAATTCTGGGAATCGCATACAAGGATGCAGATTCGCAAGTTGTGGTCAATCATCCCAGATCGTTGATAGAGAACCTTGATGAAGAGAGTTATCTTCCTGCTTATGACATTCTGCCTATGGATATCTACCTCTCAAACCCGGTGGTGGGGATGGGGCGGGATATCGATTTTATATCCGGCCGAGGGTGCCCTTTTAAATGCTCTTTTTGTTACCAGCCATGGGGGCAAAAGAACAGGCGTCATTCAGCAGAATTTTTAAAAGAATCGATTTTGTATCTAAAGAAAAAGTACAATATAGATTATGTTTCTTTCCAAGATGATCTGTTTATAGCTGACAAAGAAAGGCTCTATGAATTTTGCGAATTGAGAAATAAATTTTTCCCAGACATTTATTGGTCATGCACAGGTCGCGCCAATATCTGTGATGATGAAATGGTGAGAACGATTCGAGAATCAGGCTGCACGGTTGTTTCATACGGCTTTGAGTCCGCTTCGCCCAAAATGCTAAAGTCTATGAAAAAGAAAATCAATATTCACCAGATGGAAAACGTTATTCAATTAAACCGTAAATACGGGTTGCCGGTACCGGTTTCTTTCATTTTAGGAATGCCAGGTGAAGATGAAGAGACTTGTCAAGACACAATCGAGTTTTGCAAAAGAAATAATTTAACTTTAAACTCTTTAATGTTCGCGACACCTTATCCCGGAACAGAACTGTTTGATTTTGCAGTGAAAACCGGAAGAATTCAGAAAGATAAAATTCATGATTTCATAATTAAACTCGGCGATGCACGGGATTTTGTGATCAATTTAACAGATAGTTTTACCGACGGTGAGTTAATCGAAAAATACAAATACATGATTGATGAGACAAATAAATCATACGCCCCAATAGCATATGAAGAAATGGAAAAGAAGATCAAAGACCTTTACGGGCCTTTGTCTGAGCACTATTTAAATATGCCATATGAAGAAAGAAAACATAAGGCAAGTCACGGTGGTATAAACATGTTCTAGTTTTTTCATATAATTGGAGAAAAAAATGAAATCTCAAGCAAAATCAAATCAATTTAACATTAGAAATGTGGGGTATCTAATTTATAATGAACATTCGAATAATTCCACGTCTGGACATAAAAGGACCCAACTTAGTTAAGGGTATTCACTTAGAAGGGCTTCGTGTTTTGGGAAAACCCGAAGATTTTGCTCGGTATTATTATGAAAACGGAGCCGATGAATTAATATATGCCGACGTTGTCGCAAGTCTTTATGAGCGTAGCAGTCTTCATGATATAATAACACGAACGGCAAAAGAGATATTTATCCCCTTAACCGTTTCAGGAGGCATCAGGACCATAGATGACATCCGGGATGTCCTGAGCGCAGGGGCGGATAAGGTATCTTTAAATACTGCCGCGTTAAAAAATCCAGAGATAATAGAGAAAGCGTCCAGAGTGTTTGGGTCATCGACCATTGTTGTCACCATCGAAGCAATAAAACAGGCAGATGGTAAATATCTTGCGTATTCCGATAATGGAAGAGAGTACACAGGGGTTGAAGTACTAGGATGGGCGCAAAAAATTGAGAAATTTGGGGCCGGTGAAATTGTCATCACATCGGTTGACAATGAGGGAACTGGAAAAGGGTATGATATAGACCTGATAAACATGATATCAAACGCGGTAAATATACCCGTTATTGCACATGGGGGAGCCGGTAAACTGGATGATATTGTCGATGCAGTCAATAAAGGTGACGCAGATGCGATTGCCGTTGCCTCTATGCTTCATTATGGTTTTGTCGAGAAAAATAAAACAGATAAGTCGGGCAATGATGAAGGAAATGTGGAGTTTCTTAAAAGAGGTGGAAAAAACTCAAGAATAAAAACGGCTGACTTATCTGAAATTAAACAACATATGATTGAGAACAATATTTTTTGCAGAAATTGATGAAGCGGAGCTAAACTATGAGTAAATGTCCAAGGAAAATCGCCATAATTGACTATAAAAGCAGTAATCTGTTCAGTGTGCAAAATGCATGTGATTATGGTGGTCTTGATGCAACCATCACTTCTGACAAAAAATGTATCAAAGCGGCTGACGCTGCCATCCTTCCGGGAGTGGGCGCATTTGCAGATGCAATGAAAAAACTGAAAAAATTGGATTTAATAGAGCCGATTAAAGCGTTTATCCATAGCGGCAAGCCATTTATGGGTGTTTGTCTTGGTTTGCAGCTCCTATTTACCGAAAGTGAGGAGTTCGGACTGTGTAAAGGTTTGAATATGATCCAAGGCCAAGTCCGGAAATTTCCTTTGCAAAGCGAAGATGGAAAGAAAATTAAAGTTCCCCAAATCGGGTGGAATAAAATCACTAAAACAAATGATTCTGACGGTTCTCCATTGAAAAATGTTGTCGATGGAGCGTTTATGTATTTTGTACATTCCTATTATGTTGAACCCGCCGACAATACGTGTATCTTAACAAAAACTAATTACGAAGGAATCGAATATTGTTCGAGTGTTTTATATGAAAATATTTTTGCAACGCAGTTTCATCCAGAAAAAAGTGCACAAAATGGAGTTGAAATATATCAAGCCTGGGCCGAAACATTTGTCAGTTAAAGTTTGGTCTACAAGTTTTTAGGTTCAGGTTTAATGAGATCAGAGGAGAGTTAATTGATATGGCCCAAAAATTAGAAGTAAAATACGGACTTCCTGAAAAAGTTGAATTTTGTAGCCGTTGTGTTATGTCAAACCAGCGCCCCTCGTCTACGGCCGAATTCAAGCATAATATCGAAAGTAAAAAGACGACGTTGCACATTGATGAAGAGGGGCTTTGCGATGCCTGCAAGGTGGCCGAACAAAAGGAAACAGGTATTGACTGGAAAGACAGGGAAGAAAAACTACTTAGGCTTCTGGAAAAATACAGGCGAAATGATGGATTCTATGATTGTTTGGTTCCTGGGAGTGGAGGAAAAGACAGTGCCTTACAGGCTCATATATTGAAATACAAGTATGGAATGCATCCGCTTACCATAACGTGGCCCCCAATTTTATACACCGATTACGGGTATAATAATTTTAAAAACTGGATAGATGTCGGCGGTCTTGATAATATCAGTTTTAATAGAAATGGCAAGGTGATGAAATTGTTAACAAAATTGTCAATTGAAAATCTTTTTCATCCGTTTCAAACCTTTATTCTTGGTCAGAAGAATATTGCCCCCAAATTGGCCCTTAAGTTTGGGGTCCCGTTGGTATTTTATGGAGAAAATGAGTCGGAATACGGTAATCCAATTGCGGATAACTCCTCTTCTCTGAGGGATAAATCCTACTTTGCAATGAACAATTTGGATGAAGTTTATCTTGGGGGCCTATCTGTTAAAGAGCTAATGGGCAAGTATGATCTGGACCTCATTGATCTAATGCCCTTTTTACCGGCAAGTTACGATGATCTGGAAAAATCAGCAATTGAAGTTCACTACTTGGGTTATTATTTGAAGTGGACGCCCCAGGAAGCATATTACTATGCAGTTGAAAATACAGGGTTTAAGGCACGCCCATTTCGGTCTCAAGGTACATACAGCAAATACAACAGTATTGACGATAAAATTGATGATTTACACTATTATTCAACCTACATTAAATTCGGGATTGGCCGGGCCACATATGATGCGTCCCAGGAAATACGAAACAAGCATGTTACCAGAGAAGAGGGCGTTGAACTGGTAAAACGATTTGATGGAGAATTTCCAGATAAATATTTTAACGAGGTTATGGAGTATCTTGATATTGATCCCGATTATTTTAAAAATGAACTAAGCGACAACTTCAGATCACCCCACCTTTGGAAAAAAGAATCGGGAGAATGGAAATTAAGGTATAAAGTCTGGGATATTTAAGCGAAAAACAGAAATTAAACAATACTTATTAGAAACGAACTTGGAGGAAGTTGAATGGAATCATGGTGGAAAACATGGTCTGAAGTGAATTATGTTTCGCGAGACAAAAAAGTTATTTTGTATGGCCGATCAGAAGACTGGCTTCCCAAGACATTTTTAAGACTTCGAAAAAAACCAAAATATATTGTAGATAGGAACACGGCTTACGAAAATACAGAATATAGAAAGGTTCCTGTGGTTTTGCCAGAAAAACTCATGTTAGAAAATCGTGATGATGTTTTTATCATTGTAACAGCTGGGGAGTATGAAGGAATAATCACGTTTTTGATGGACAACGATTTTGAAGCTGGCCGGCATTTTTGCTGCTGTCCAGAATATAGAGATTATTCATTGTTGGAATTAATAAGAAGTTATGATCGCGAAATAATTGTGTCCTGCTCCGATTATAGAGATAAAACAAAGGTCCGATATAGCCGGGCTGGAGGTGGAATTTATAAATATCATATTGGTCCAAATAAATTAAAATGCCTTTTCCCAGGGTCTTTTCGTCAAATGACGCAGGTGGGTGATTTAATATACGCTATCGAATATGTTGATATGAAACTTTGTAAATTTGACACCAATTTTAATCTTTTGGATCAGTGGCCGTTAGATGCGCCAAATTATTGTGGCCTTGGATACAACGAGCAGCATAACGCATTGATTTTAATAAATGCAGGGAAAGATACAATATCAGTCCATGACGTTAATGATTTTAAAAGATTGGAACATATCTCCTATTCTGATCGGTTCGAAAAAAATATTACAAGCCAGCATCATTTAAATGATGTCTGTGTAAAGGGTAATTTTCTTTATGTTTCATACTTTTCCCATTCAGGAAATTGGAAAAAGGGGGTTTTTGACGGGGGGATCAGTGAATTCAATATAGAAAAACTGGATTTACCCCCTGTCCGAATTGTTTCTAACCTCTGGAAACCGCATAGTCCAAAAATAATAGAAGGTGATCTATGTTTTATTGATTCGATGAGGGGGAAGTTTTATACAAACAGTCAAGAAGTTGCGGGGGAATTTCCAGGATTTATGAGAGGTCTTGCCCATGATGGAAGATTCTTTTTTATAGGTCAGAGTGAAGACATGTATATCAGTCAGCGATTTACGTCTCAAAATAACATTATGCTTAATGCAGGTATATACATGTTTGATAGACAGACAAAAGCGAGCAGATTTTATCCCATGCTTGACAACATGAATGTTCACGATCTTATGATTATAGAAAATAAGGAGATTTGATTTGCAGGCGAAGACTATGAAACTTGATAAGTTTGAAAAAATAAATGTAGCGGAAAAGTATAATCTTCCTGAAAAGGTGGTGTTTTGTAAGAAATGTGTAATCTCAAATCAAAGACCGCGAATTGAGTTTGGTGATGACGGTGTGTGTAACGCATGTCATTACTGGGAGTCAAAAGATTCGGTTGTTGACTGGAAAGAACGCGAAAAGGAATTGAAAGACCTCTGTGATCGGTTCAGACGGAATGATGGAAGGCATGATATAATTGTTCCATCAAGCGGAGGAAAGGACAGCGGTTATGTCGCCCATCAGCTGAAATATAAATATAACATGAACCCTCTCACGGTAACTTGGTCGCCGCATATCTACACACCCATTGGATGGGAAAATTTTCAAGCCCTCATTCATGCCGGATTTGATAATATTTTATGCACTCCAAACGGGCTTGTCCACCGGAAAATGACGAGGTTGTCTACAATTGAAATGGGTGAACCGTTTCAACCTTTTATTTATGGGCAAGTTAACTTTCCTTTGCATATGGCATTAAAATATGATGTTCCTCTGATCATGGATGGTGAAAACGGCGAGGCAGAGTATGGCGGGGATCCGAAAACCGCGGGTAAAACTGGTTTTACTGCCCAGGATGCTGATCAATACTGGTTCTCTGATAAACCTTTTGACTATTGGTTTGAGCATGGCTTTACAAAACAGGATATGGAAATCTATACCCCTCCCCCACTGAATGAATTGGCCAAAGTAAAAGTTGAAAGACACTTTTTTAGTTACTATAAAAACTGGCGCCCTCAAGAAAACTTTTATTATACCTCCGAGAATACAGGATTTAAAGTGAACCCCGATGGAAGGTCAGAAGCTACTTATTCAAAATATGCCAGTCTTGATGATAAAATTGATCCATTCCATTTTTATTTTGCGCTCTTGAAATTTGGTATTGCACGTGCAACTTCTGATGCTGCCCATGAAATTCGGGAAGGGCTTATAGATAGAGAAGAAGCAGTGGCATTGGTGAAAAAATATGATGATGAGTTCCCATCAAAATATTTTAAAGCCTTTTTAGATTATTGCTGGTTTACTGAAGAAGATTTTTGGAAAATTTGTGAGAGGTGGCGAAATTTAAACTTATGGGAAAACCAAAATGGAAAATGGCGGATTAAGGAACAGGTGGTATAGTTTTTTTCTTTCCTGTGTTAGTAGAATGGCAACTTATACGCCAAAATAGAAAGCAATTTGACGGGTTAAGTCAGCTGAAAGGTTTTTACAACCCCGTGGAATGGGAATGCTAAATTGAGTCCAGCAAATAAGAAATTTGAATATATTGAACAGAGCTATTGTATCTGCACGAGTGCGATTAAGGACTCTGAGAATATCGTCGAAAAATCATTTTCAAGAGGACTTGTAAGATTTGTTAAATGCAGGAAATGCTCAACATGGTTACAATCTCCTGTGATTTCAATTCAAGCACTTTCTGATTGGTATGATTCAAAAGAATATCATTCGGGAGGAAAGAATAACAATGGGGCTTACATTGATTACTTATCTGAGGAGGTAAGTAGAAGAAAAGAAGCCTGTGCTCGATACCATAAAGATTTGGCAAAATTACTTCCAAATAAAGCAAAAGTGCTTGAAGTTGGTTGTTCAACAGGGTCTTTTCTTGCTGTGTTAAAAGATAATGGTCATATTGTACATGGGGTTGATCTTTCGTCTGAGTTTTCTAAACAGGCTAAAGATATGAATCAAGTTGATGTTGCCGTTAGTGATTTCCTTGAATTTGGTTCGCCTAATGAGCTATTCAATTGTATTGTTATGCTTGGAACGCTTTCAAATCTCCATAATCCCAAAATGCATCTAATTCATGCATATAAGATGCTAAAACCTGGAGGTTTTTTATATGCAAACATTCCTTTTTCGGATTCTATCATAGCAAGATTGTATGGAAGAAAATATTGGATGTTTGCT
The DNA here is from genome assembly GCA_033851995.1 of Desulfobacteraceae bacterium. GTDB lineage: Bacteria > Desulfobacterota > Desulfobacteria > Desulfobacterales > Desulfobacteraceae > Desulfobacula. The sequence continues at coordinate 266,910 of JAWSVI010000010.1, forward strand.
CCTAGTGTTATAAATTTTTTTTCAAAAAAAGGGCTCAGAATATTGTTGGAAGATGTTGGATTTAAAATTTCGTTATTTCGAAATGACTACCAGCAACCATCACTATCTAAACTAATTGGGCATGCGAAGTTTAGTGTTTTATACCCTCTTCTGAGTAAATTGGGAATTGAAAATCAATCAATACCGTGGTTTTTGCCTATTCCTGGTGTATATAAAATCATTGCCTATAAAAACAAATAAATTATTTTGCAGAAATTTAAATAGGTTTTTGATATGAGTTGCTCAATTTTTATTACTTAAATTCTACTTTTTTTATGAGATTTCAGGGTTCAGCTATGGAAAAAATACCTTTCACACGTATTAATATTACAGAAAATGAAGAAAAGGAAATTATTGACTGTCTCCGAAGCGGCTGGATTACGTCTGGTCCAAGGGTTGCTGCTTTTGAAAAGGCTTTTGCTGATTATATAGGGTGTGGAGACGCAGTCGCCGTTTCTAGTGGAACAGCGGCTCTTCATCTTGCCTTATGGATGCTTGAACTCAATGATGGGGATGAGATAATTACTCCTTCTTTAACTTGGGTGAGTGTCCCAAATTTAATAACAATTTTAGGGGCACGACCTGTTTTTTGCGATGTCGATCCAGTAACTTTTAATCTTGATTTAGAAGATGTTGAAAAGAAAATAACCTCCAAAACAAAGGCCATTGTTCCTGTCCATTTTGCCGGGAGACCATTTGAAATTGAAGCGTTGAATAAAATCGCTCAAGTTAGTAAGGTAACTGTGATAGAAGATGCCTGTCATGCTATTGGTTCTGTATATCAAAATAGAAAAATTGGTTCCCACTCTGAATTATGCGCTTTTAGTTTTCATCCAAATAAAAATATAACCACAGCGGAAGGCGGCATGCTAACAGGCAATAATAAAGAGAAGTTACAAATGGCTCGACTATTACGTTTTCATGGTGTATCCCGGAATACATTTAAGCGCACAGCAAGTGGTCAATTACCATATTATGAATCTCTTTTTCCGGGGTTAAAATTAAATATGACTGACTTGTCCGCTTCTTTAGGAATTCATCAACTTAATAAACTGGATAGTTTCATTGACGAAAGAATAAAAATTAGTAGTGCATACAGGCAGAGGTTGGCTGGTTTGGCAGATAGATTATATATCCCTGATGAATGCAAAGATTCAGGAAGTATTCATGCGTGGCATCTTTTCAATATTTGTGTTGAAGATAAACCCGGTTTGCGTGAGCAGATTATGAAAAGGCTACTTGAGCACGAGATCCAAACAGGTTTGCATTATCTTCCGGTACATTTGATGTCGGGTATGAAAAAAATAGGTGTTTCAACTTCGTTACCGAATACAGAACTGATAGGTCGCACTATAATAAGCCTTCCTCTTTTTCCTGGTATGACTGACAATCAAATAAATCGTGTTGTAGATGTCCTTTATAGAGAACTTTTATAAGGAATCAATATATGAATCACAAGATAAAAAAAATTGGATTTGAATCGAAGGAGTCACAAAATTTTCCATCATATTTAATGTATGATATTACTAATTGTTGCAACGCAAGGTGTACCCACTGTCCTCAGAGTAGTATTAAAACAAACTCCAATTATAAGCCAGAGCATCTTTCTTGGAAGTACTTCAAAAAAACTATTGACGAAGCTAATCATTTTAAAGTCGATGTGGTAAGGATTACAGGCGATGGTGAGCCGTTACTTCATCCAGATATTCACCGATTTATCTCGTATGCAAAAGATCTCGGATTTCCACTTATTAATTTAACGACAAACGGAAGTTTATTATCAGAAAGAAAATTGTCAATGCTTTTGAGAAATCCTCCCCATGTTTTCGATATCTCGGTTGACGCTTTTAGTGAGAAAACATATCAGAAAATTCGGGTTGGACTTGATTTTGAAACAGTAAAGGACAATATATTAAGACTGCTTATGAAACGAAATCCTAACCATACAAAGGTTTTGGTTTCTATGATAAGAAGACCGGAAACTGAGCATGAAATAGATGATTTTAAGGGATTCTGGGAAGACAAAGTTGATTTTGTTGCTATTCGGGAAATGCATACGAATTTAGGGTTGTCGGGCTCAGTGGACGTTCCTGAAGATTTCAACCGGTGGCCATGCCCGCATTTATGGCAACGACTTGTTGTCGACTATAGGGGATCTATTCGATATTGCCCAGTCGATTGGCAAGGAGCATCAATGTTAGGGCATGTTGATGATACGACACTTTACCAAGCGTGGCACTGTAGTCATTTAGAAAAACTTCGAGACTATCAAAAGAAGAAGAAATTTGAGAATTGTGATGTCTGTTCGAATTGTAGTGACTGGATATACTCTCCTTGGGATAGAGGATGGTTAAAGCTTTTAAGAGATCTTGAACTAAAAATCCAAACATAAAAATAGTTCCGCTAAATATAGGGAGAGTTAAGGTTTGAGAATTTTAATTATCGGTGCAAATGGATTCATCGGCAGTAATTTGACACAGAGGTTGTTGGAAAATACTGACTGGGAAATATACGGTATGGATATTAACACTCACTATTTGAATGATTACTTACACCATGACCGATTTTATTTTACGGAAGGGGATCTGTGCATAAACAATGAGTGGATTGAATATCATATAAAAAAGTGTGATATTATTATTCCTCTTGTCGCGATTGCTCAGCCCAAATTATATGTAACGGACCCTCTAAAAGTATTTGAACTGGATTTTGAACAGAATTTAAAAATTGTCAGATGGGCGCATAGATACAAGAAACGTTTAATTTTTCCATCAACCAGTGAGGTCTATGGTATGTGCACAGATGAGTCGTTTAATGAAGGCACCTCTGATTTTGTATATGGACCTATAAACAAAACTCGTTGGATTTATGCCTGTTCTAAACAACTTATGGACCGTGTGATATTTGCATATGGTAGGGATTACGGCTTACGCTATACTTGTTTTAGGCCTTTTAATTGGATTGGGCCTCGTTTGGATACTATTGAATCAGCCAGATATGGTAATAGCCGGGTTTTAACACAGTTAATCACACAATTATTAAATGGCAAACCAATACAGTTGGTGAATGGTGGGCACCAGAAGAGAACCTTCACAGATATTGAGGATGGACTCGATGCATTGTTACAAATTCTTACAGATGAAGCATCGAGCGATAAAAAAGTATTTAATATTGGTAACCCCAATAATGTATGTTCAATTGAAGAGTTAGCAGAAATTGTCAGGCAGAAATATATTGAAGTGTCAGGTAAAGGTACTAATGAGATTCCTGGCGTTGAGACTGTTAGTGAAGATGAATTTTATGGTTCGAATACAGGATATCAGGATATTATCCATCGTGTTCCCGACATTAATCTTGCACGAACAAAGCTGAGTTGGAACCCCTCAATATCGATTGAAGAGAGTGTAAAAAAAGCGGTTGAATATTTTTATACCCATAGTGAACTTCCAAATTAATATAGAGCAAAAGTATGCAAGAAATAAAAAATAAACCAACTATGAAATTTGAGAATGATAGAAAAATGGCAGTTGATGTTTCTGTCGTGATACCAGTGTTTAATGAGATTGAAGGAATCGAAAGATGCTTTTCTGAAGTGCAGCAAATTTTAAAAAAGTCAGAATTTAGTTATGAAATTATATTTGTTGATGATGGTAGTATCGATGGATCTTTTGAAAAATTACTTCATTTTTCAGAAATAAACACGAATGTATTAGTTGTAAAATTGAAGAGAAATTTTGGTCAGCAACAGGCATTAAGAGAGGGGATGCGCCATAGTAGAGGAGACGTTAATGTCTTATATGATTCCGATTTGCAATATCCTCCTGATTGCATACTTCAGCTCGTATATAAAATCAGAGAAGGGTATGAGATCGTCAGTGGTGTTCGAAAAGTCAGAAAAGATAATTTTATAACAAATCGTGTGCCTTCATGGGTAGGAGGGTGGCTTATCAACAAGGCATTAAGTGTTAAAATATCTGATTTTGGAGCTGTTAAAGCATTTAATCGAAAACTGGTTGATGACATTCTTGAAATGGAGGATGATAATGTTATTATTTATGCTGCAGCATATAGTTTGAGCGATAATTATACAGAAATGCAAATACAACATCGGAAACGGCTATATGGAAGTTCTAAATGGGCGTTTTTTATGAGATTAGATTTATATCTGACTATTTATACAACTTATGCAAAAAGGCCCTTTGAATTAATGCTTGTGGGAGGAGGAACGTCATTTTTATTAGGATTATTGCTGGCTGTATGTATTTTGTTTTTTAAGATTTTTATTTCATCGGAATTCAGTGGCACGATAATCTTTTTTGATGTGTTTTTAATTATTACAGGTATCCATTTTATTACCTTATCAATAATTGGAGAGTTTGCGGTTCGGATTTTTAGGAAAACTCGATACAATGAGAAAAAAGTGGTCTCAATTTCTACATCTCATTAAAAATAAAAATTATACATTTTTCTCTAAATTCAAATTTGAAAAGAGTCTATATCCACCGGATTTGTTTTAAGAAAGTAAGAAAAATTTTTTAAGCAATGGATAATAAAATCGAAAATAATAATATTTGTATATTACAACCTAATTATCTCCCTTGGCTGGGATATTTTGACCTTTTGTACCGTTCAGATTTTTTTATTATTTATGATGATGTACAATTTGATAGAGGCGGATGGAGGAATAGAAATCGTTTACTAAATAGTGATGGTAAACCATTATGGGTAACCGTCCCTGTTTTTAAAAAAGGAAGATCAAAACAATTATGTAGGGATGTACAATGCCTAAGTTCAAATTGGCCCCAAAAACACTTAAAAACAATCCATCAACTGTATTGTAAGGCTCCCTACTTTGATATGGTTTTTTCGGAACTTGAAGCATTCCTAATGGGAAGACAGCATCTTTGGTTGTTGGATCTGTGCATAGAGAGTTTGCAAATCGTACTAAAAATTCTTGATATTGAAGTTAAATTAAAACTTTCAAGCGAAGTCGGTTTTGAAGGTGCAAAAAGAACGGAAAGATTAGTGGAGATTTGTAAGTTTTTTAGAGGGGCCCGATATATCTCACCGGATGCAGGTAAAAAATATATGGATGAGGACCTGTTCAAAGAAGCTGGGATTCAGCTTTTGTATCAAAATTATCAGCACCCAACATATGATCAGTTTCATCATCCTTTTGTAAGTCATCTTTCAATCATTGATGCGCTTATGTTTAAAGGTCCATCAATTCGTGAGTTCATAGGTGTTTCAGAAAAACAAGATGAAAGTTTGCCTCTGCTAACCAAATAGAAAAAAATGTAAGCTTTTGAGAATGTAAAGATCAGGAAAAACACAGAATTTATTCATATGAGAGACGGTAACTTCATCATTATTGTTGGTGCGCCTCGTTCCGGAACCACCCTACTTACGTTAAACTTAGAAGCAAAATTTGGTTTTGCTATACCGGTTGAAACCCATTTTATCCCATTATTTCAAAAATCGCTTTGGTGTTGGGGGGGCTTAAAGAATTTTCGAAATAGAAAGCGAGTGATAGATTGCATTTACGGGTTTTTAGAAATTTGGACTCTTCGGGCTATGAAAGAGAGGAATATCAGCAAAATTTTAAAATTCAGCCTACTCTGCACAAGAGACAAAGCTAAAGAAATTATCAGCGAATCCCGCTCTTATTCAGATATTGTTAACCTCATATTCAAAGAATATGCCCTTCTGTCTGGGAAGAATTGTTGGGGTGATAAAAGTGCGTTTTTCAAACACATCCCATTGGAAGTTTACCAAAAGTGTATACCGAATTTGAAAGTAATACATATTGTGAGAGATGGTCGAGATGTAAGCCTTTCATGGAGAAATATATGGTCCGGACCCTTGACAGTAGCAGAATCTGCTTGGTTGTGGGCCAAGCATGTCCAGGAAAATCAGAGATGGGGGATGAGAAACTCAAAAGACTATATAGAGATTAAATATGAAGATTTATTAGAAGACAGAAATGCTGTGCTGGATAAAATTGGGCTTTTTCTCGGATTTTCCGAAAAGTCGGAAAAAGAAATTCATGGGTCAGAGCTCGCTATCGCATTATCAACAGGAACAACTCACAAGTTATTATCCGGCCCACTAGTTAAAGAAAACACTAGAAAATGGAGTTCTTACATGCATGAATCGGATAGGCAGCTTTTTGAATACATTGCAGGTCCTGTTCTCTCTTTTTGTGGATATGAGGTTGGATCTCAGAAAGTCGGATATAGAACAAAAATTTATTTTGAAAATAGAATTATTTTTTCAAGATTGATCACTTTTTTTTCTATAAGGCATATGCGTCGTCGGCTAAAATCAATTTTGCCATATGTTCTGTACATTAGCCATTTGCTAAGTTTCCCTCTGGTGAAAATTTTAAATCGACGTGCTTTTAAATGATTGGGAGACCACCTTTTGACACATATGTACTATTTTAAGAGTAGGATTGTAATAAATATTATCATTGCGATCTGTTTTATTTGGGCGATTCATTACTGGAATCAGGTATGGCCGGCAAAAGAACATTGGCGAGTTTTGTTTTCAATGGATTCTGTATTTGGTTTCTTAATAATGGCTCCATTTGTAACAATTGCAATGTTACTTCGAAGTTTCCGTTGGGCTATACTTGTAACACCCCACATTCCATCAAAATTTATTAGACTTATGGCTGCTTTTGGCATGTTCTTTATGTTAATGGTTTATTTGCCATTTCGTGCTGGAGACCTGTCCAAAGTAATATGGGCTAAAATAAATGGTGGTTCCGCCAGTCTGGCCGGTGGAATGGTTGTGGTTGAAAAATTTTTGGATTTTGTTTCATTGTTTCTTTTGTTAGGTATCGTTGGATTTTATACGCCAGATCTAAAGGGCAAAATTCCATATCCTGCATTATTATTGGCTAGTAGTATTCTTATTGTATATTTTTTATTAATTTTTAATATACAGCCAATCAAAGAAATTGTTACCAATTTTCTCAGATCCTATCAAGATAGGATAAATCCAGAAGAGGGGAAAAGATCCAATGCTTTCTATTTGTCGGAGAAAATTGTCACATTTTTAGAAGGAATGGCGCTCGTTATCGAGTGGAAAAAAAATCTACGATTGATGCTCTTTACGTTAATAATCTGGGGGATGTTAAGTTTAGGATATTGTTTTTATTTGATACAATTTTTCCCTTCAATACCCTACAGTTGTGGGGTTATTGTCCTTATATTTGTGAATTTGTCGAATTTATTTGGTTTCGCTCCTGGTAATTTCGGGCTTTATGAAATTTCGGCAATAGCTGCTCTTAGCATTTTCGGTATCCCCTTTAAAACTGCAATCATTCCCGTCATTGGTCTTCATCTTACAACAATTATACTTTATACAGTTTATGGTTTGATTTGTAAGCTACTACTTTTCAAAATGGAATATTAATTGGGTTATCACTCTTAAACTATGAATACACTTTATAATTTCGGCATAATAAAATCAAAGTTGGATATGATTGCTGCGTTGGTTTTTATTGTTGTCTCAGTATACCTCTGTAATCCCTATATTATAAATGTTGTTTCAATCTATTGTTTTTATAAATACTATAGAGATTCTTTCAGGCCTGACTCCTTTTGGTTCTATTTAGTACTAATACCTAATTTTTATTCGATGTTTTTTCAAAATACTCCCGAAGATAATATCGCCCTCCCTGTATATTTTTTGATGAATCCGGCATTGTACATTACAGCACTCACTCTTTCAGTATTATCAGTTTTCCATTTTTCACGAAATTGGAAAGATGTTACTATATATATAATTTTGTTTATAACACCCTATCAATTTTTTTGGAGATTATTCACAACCAATAATAATGATCATGCAATTTTTTGGGGTGATGGCAGGATACTATTTCAAGATTTTTATAATTTTTCCTTACTAAAAAATGGATTCATGCCATTTTGGAACCACTTTTCTAATAATGGTGTGGCAATCTTTTTTGATAATATTAATATGGAAAGCTGTTTTTTCCCAATAAAATTTCTTCTTCTTTTTAGCTTCTATAAGACCAACTTGTTTCAGTTTTATCAAGCACTCGCCTTTTATCAAATAACAATGCTGTCAATAAGCCTCTGCGGAATGTATCTGATGATGAGACTATTCTCTCTCAATCGTTATGCCTCTGTAGCTGGTGCTTTAGTGTTTTCATTTAACCCATATATTATTAAGTTCATAAGCGTTTCTCAGTTGATTGATGTTTATTTGTTTTCTCCGTGGATTGTAGTCTCTGTAATTTTACTTATTAAGTACCCAAACATAAAAAGTTGGATGTTTGGTGTGATATCCTTTTTCTCAATTGCTTTCTTATCAATTGCACATCTATATCTTTTCTCAATTTTTTTACTGATTTTTATTATAGCATATTGCATAGTTAATTCTTCTGAGTTTACCATGAAATCAGCGGTTTCTGTGTTTTTGGCTCTTCTTACAGCGTTTTGTCTCGCTGGGTTTTATACATTCCCTGTGATCAATAACCTGATTTATGGTGACATGGTAAGAATATCTCTCCCACCTTCCTATGACTATGTTGTAAAATCATATCTAACATTTAGCAAGATATTAGAGAGGTATATATACTTTGATTTTATACGGGTATCAGATGATTCTAGTATCCATTTTGGAATAATTGCTTCTATATTGTCGTTCTTTTATTTATTTGGAATACGAGATCGAAATAAAAAAATATTTTTTATTGTTTTTTTGTTCTTTTTTTTCCTTAGTACTGCCCATCTTTTTTTTCCAAGAGACCTCATTTATCTATATGTTCCGTTTATGGATCAGAAAAAAATGCAAACCCTATTTAGCCTGTCACAATTATTAGCTATTTCGTATTTTACTGCAGCCATGATCCATAATTATTCTGAGTTTAAGGAGAATTACCCTGAAATTAACGGAGTAATAAAGATATTATTCGTTTTGTCTATAGCTGTCTTTTTATATTTTATATTAATAGAATATGAAATAGGAACTGTTTTATCAAAGCCCAAAACCATGAGTAGAGATATCTGGATGTTTACCTCTATTACCAAGGTTATTGATGTGAAATTATTTTCATCACTTTTTGCTGTACTATGTTTGTCTTCTCTCTATTTTCAGAAAAAGAAAACCCTTTCATTTGTACTCTGCGCCTTTATCTTCATTGAATTAACCTCTATCGCCAAATTTAAAGCCCCTATGTGGTATAGTGATAACTCAAGAGGTGTTTATAAGCCTTGGAGCGGCCATTATAAATCTTATGATTTTTCGATAGAACCATTAAACCTTGCTGGTGATAAAGTCAATTTCGGAAGTGGGTTTATGGGACAATTCTTAGAAAATAAAATAAGTGTTGATGGGTATAATACCTACCCCGCTTCACATCGATACATGATGATGGTCTCTTTTGGTGGTAGTAATTCAAAAAGAGAACCAAGACCATTTCCTAAAATTGGTTATAACGAAATAGTGGCCCCATACGATGGAAGTAAACTTAAATATATGGGCGTACACCCCGAACATATGCAGCCCTATAAATCTTTTAGTGGGATGGCAAAAAAAAACTCTAATTTTATAGAACTTTTCTATAAAAAACGTTTAATGTTGTACAATAATTATACCTTAATGACTAAAAAAGATAATGAGACATATCTTGATTATGAAATGAGAATATTGGCGGAAATTGATTTAAGTAATATAAATTCACAATTAATTCTTTCCGATGTTAATGCAAAGAAGTTAGATTCCAAGTTGGCGCAGATTCAAACAGGTTTTTCTGATTTAGATGCTGTTAAAGAGATGGTAAGCACTGTTTCATTCCTTCCAAGCATGTATAATACTCTCAATTTTAATATTTCAAACCGCAATAACAAATTTCTTTTTGTAAATACTAATTTTCATAAAGGTTGGCGTGCTTTTATCCAAGGTAAAGAAGTTCCTGTTTATAGGGGGCAATTTAATTTTATGGCTATACCTATTCCAATTGGGCAATTTGATATTCAGATGAAATTTATTCCAAAATATTTTTATTTAGGGTTATCGGCGAGCCTAATTACAATGTTTTTTTTATTACTGCTGCCGATTTTTAAATACCTGAAGAGAAAGAAATGCTCTACAGCTATTTGAATACCCGAAGAAAGAAGACTGCCACATACATGGAATAAAAAATTAAGGATTATGACAAGTTGAAGATTATAAGGCTCAGACGGAAACCCTTTCTGCCACAGGTTGTTACAAATAAATATCTCAGTTCAGCAAAAATCAACTAAACTAATAAAAAAAATTAATGGCATTATACTACAGTAATAAAAATAAATTAGTTAAATTGTTCTCAAGTAAAACGTATTTTGATGAATCAAATATCGACGAAAGAAAAAAAATATCAGAAAAACTGGTCGAAATATACTGTAAGGAAAATAATTTAAATACAAATACAATTCGAAAGGAAATTTTGATTTGTATAAAATTATTTTTGTTCAAGTATTATTTAGAATACGAAAGCAGGCTGTTTAGTATTCTGGATCGGAATAAAACCATTCTTGGGAAAAAAAATGTAATTATCAGAAAAGGTGCAAAAAGGCTGTTTGCATTAAAACAGGCCGCAGAAATTGTATTGCCTTGTAAATATAGTATTGGGGGATTTTTTTTCAAACTATTTGAAGGTTTGAATTTTGGATTCCGAAAAAGCAAAAAAAAAAAGACGGATATCCTTGTTCTTCATGTGGGTACAGGAAAGATAGAAAAAAGTATTTGGGATCAAATAACCGGTTATACAAAAAGAGAGTTCGTATTCAGGCTGTTCCCATCAAAGATGGTAATAAATATCAATTCTTTTTATGAAAAGAATGTGATTTATGAAGAATTTGAAAATGACTTAACACAGATAAAAGGCCGCATCCCATTTTTCTTGTATAGCATTATTAAATTGATGGTTTACAGTGCACATGGGTTTTTAAGCCGAAATCCGTCTAATATCATCGTATCATTTGAGCAATCTAGTCCGCATATGGCTGTTCTTTCATATGTCTGCAGGAAAATGAATGTCGTCAAAATAGATTTGGCGCATGCTGTTACTTTTGGTGAAAATTACAAGTATTCTCCATCAGATTACAATCTGTTGTTCGGGAAATCTTCTGCACAGTCGTTTAGGAAAAAAGAAAGTATCGTTTGCGGTAAGATTGTTGAAATTGGTGCGCCTAATTTAGATAGATTTTTTTCTGTTCCCGAAATTCATAAACCTTGGAATAACGATATCTTATTTTTGCCAAATTATGCGATCCATGAGAGGTCATATGAACAGGTCTTGATAATGAATACAATTGAAAAGCTATTAATTGAGTTCCCTGAAATTAATCTAACAGTGAAACATCATCCTGCAAAAGTGAATGCTGAGGCGGTAAAAATACTCGGAAAATATTCTCAGGTTTCCTTTAAAAAATCAGCTGACCTGCTGCAAGAAATTGATTCCCACGATTTAGTAATCGTTGTCGGATGGAGTGTTAGCGGCTTGGAAGTTACAATCAGAAAGAGGCCTTTGATACGAATCAACAATCCATTTGTACCAGATTGGTTTGGCTATTCTCGATCTGGATATGCCAAAGATGCTTCTGATTATATGGAGTTGAGAAATGCCTATCTGCAGTACAAAAATAGTCGCAGCCTGGATTTGGGAGCCCGAAAAAAAATAATCAATTATCACTTATCAAATATGGGAAAAGCCGGGGAGAAAATTGGGAGTTTTCTTAACAGTTTATAGTATAGAGGTCCTTTTTGCTTTTAGCATTTTTTAAAAAAAATTTGTTATTTAGAAATTCAATTATTTATGTGATTTCAAAAGTATTAAAAAATGCACTGCCTTTTTTGCTGCTTCCAGTTTTAACAAGATATTTATCCCCATCGGATTATGGCCTGGTTGCAACTTTTGATGTCGTATTGGGTGTTGCATTCGTATTTGTCGGCCTCAGTCTGAGAGGCGCAGTATCGATAAATTATTTTCAATTAGAAAAAAAGGAGTTTCGCGATTATGTTGGTAATGTGCTGTTAATTGAAGTGGTTGGCTTTGTTATCTTATTCGCTATCGGCCTTTTGGTGAATAGCGTCCTGGCCGACTTAATCTCATTTCCGGAAAATTGGATATTGATCATCCTGTTTGTTGCTTTATGCCGCGCTATTATCCAAATAGCGCTCTCTCTTTGGCAAGTAAGGCAACAGGCTATTTCGTATGGTTCCTTTCAGATTTTTCAAATGGCATTAAGCATATGTATCACATTATTTTTAATAATTGGAATTGGGAAAAAGTGGGAAGGATGGTTTATAGGTGTTTCAACTTCAGCTTTCATCTGTGCAGTGATTAGTTTGTTAATTATGTACAGAAAAAACGAATTTTCTTTGTCAATAAATAAAAGGTATATCAAAGATGCGTTGATATTTGGTGTTCCTCTCATCCCCCATGCTTTTTCCGGTCTGATAAAAACAGGAATAGATCGTTTTTTTTTAAATTCAATGATTGGAACGAACGCTACAGGTATATACGTTGTCGGCTATCAAGTCGGAATGATTATTGGAGTTTTAGCAACAGCTTTTAATCAAGCTTGGTCTCCATATCTTTTTAAGAAATTAAAAGAAAATAGTTTTAAGGAAAAAGTAAAAATAGTTAAAATTACCTATGCGTATTTTGCGATAATATTGGCATTGTCTTTAATATTAAGTTTGTTTGCTCCCTTTGCTTTGAAATACCTAATAGGAGATTCTTTCCAGGAATCAACGGATTACGTTATCTGGATTGCATTTGGTTATGCTGGAGAAGGCATGTATTATATGGTTGTAAATTATCTATTCTTTGTAAAAAAAACTTATATCTTGGCTATAATTTCTTGTATTACGGCCATTATTAATACGGTTCTCAATTACTATTTTATCATTGCTTATGGCCCTATCGGGGCAGCCCAGGCAACGACTATCAGTTTTTTTATAGGATTCCTTCTTACTTGGGCTTTAAGTGCTAAAATTTATAAAATGCCATGGGGGGAGGCGTTTAAATTTTCATCATAATTTTTTTCAATTTTGAAAAAATATTAAAACAGTAAGCGAAAACGAATCAAATATGTGGAAATTAAAAGTTATTATACAGTTTTTTTTAGCGTATCTGCCCTTTGGGGAGAAAGTAAACTATTTATTACAACACATGAAAAAGGATGGGCATTCACCCGCAAAAACAGCTAAACGGATTATTAAATTAACAAAAATAATAAAAAAGATCAATGTATATAAAAAAATAGAGGGGAGTTCCGTCATGGAAATCGGCACTGGTTGGGAACCAATAAACGTTCTTCTCTTCTATGTTATGGGTGCAAAAACATGTTATAGTTATGATCATGTGCCCCATGTCCGTCTGAAGTTGGCAAAACAGGTGATTCAAGAAATAGAAAATAATATTCAGGATATCCAGTTAATAACGTCAATACCTAAAAATGATATTCTTCATAGATTAAATAAACTAAAACGCGCAAAGTCTCTTGGTCATCTATTTAAAAAGGCAAATATTATCTATGTTGCACCTGGTGATGCTACTAGGACTGCCTTACCGGACAACAGTATTGATATTGTGTATAGTTATGCTGTTATGGAGCATGTGCCAGAGTCCGTTATCCATGATTTTACAATTGAATCAAAAAGAATACTTAGTAGGGATGGAATTGCGTATCATGCAATTGGACTGCACGATCATTATGTTAGTTTCGATAAGAAAATCAGCAAAATAAATTTTCTTAAATACTCTGAATCTCAGTGGGCTTTTTGGGTTAAAAATAAAATCAGCTATCACAACCGATTAAGAGAAAAACAGTTTGTTGAAATTTTTAAATCCCATGGTTCAATCATCAAATGGAAGGAAAACAAAATAGATCCAGATGACTTGGTGCGCATTAAAATGATGAAAATTGACAAAAAGTTTTCTGGGATAAAAGATGAAGAACTTTGTGTTTATTTTTCAGAAATGATGTTGGGATTTAAAGATGATACAGCGTGCTGACCGTTAATTATATTTGCAAGTGGATTTTAACTTGCAAAAATCAAGCTGCTGTTTCAAGATTCAACAGATTCAGTATTATATTCGGGAATTTCATTTCACATGAATAACACTAAATATATAGATCGCTCATTTATAAGTCTTTCGGTTCTATTTATAATATTACCCATAGGAATCGGTGGCCTTGATCATTATCAACTAAAATCCGGATATTTAACCCTTGGGCTGGTTGTATTTATCTTTCCTGGAATAATAACGGTTTCACTGGCTTATTTAAATAACAGAACCACTATCACCCTCTGGTGCATAAGATTATTAGCACTAATTATTTTTTTGAGCGTAGGGGGTAAACAAGGGGTTTCAAATTCTGATTTATTATCTTTTTTGGGAACTATTGGCCTCACTTTATTTTACGAATTTGGCTTTTATATAATAAAATCAGGCCAGCTTGACTATTATCTTCAGTTCATGGTTTTTTCAACTGCCTTGCTCTGTATTTATTTGTTAATATTTTTAGTCCCTCTGGTATTAGAAAATCCCATGCCGTCATTTTACATGCCCATCATCAGAGATAATTATCATCATGCATGGCCGAATAATTTTTCAGTTTATTTGCTTATAAATATTTTAATGGCAATTTATCTTGGCCAAGCAAATAAAGCGTATTTATTGTGTTTTTTTATTATTTTTTCAGTTTTTATATTAACTTTTTGTAGAACCTCATTTGGTGCACTTGGCATTATAGGGATAATGATGACCCATGATAAGTTTAAAGGCAAGTTGCTATATTTGCCTACAATAATGTTAACTATTCTCATGATTTGTGTTTTGTTTGTGTCGCTCAATAGAGTTAAAGAAAGGTCATCCGCTTCAATAAATGGCACGAAAATAGTGCATTCATTCAAAATGAGAAAAGCTAGATATAGTGCCGTCGTAGGCTATATAAAAAAAAATTATATTACCGGTTCTGGTTTTAGGAGTGCTTCGGAAAATATTCGTACGATGACAACATATCAGGGTAAAATTACAAAAATGATATCTACTCACAACGATTATCTTGATATTATGGCAAGGAGCGGCGTTATATATTCATTCCTTTTTTTTGGATTTGTTGTTTACATTATCAAAGCAGGCCTTTTGGATAAGGGGCGCAGAAAAAAAGAATTAAAATTTTTTTCCTATTCATTAATTGCCATTATGATTTCATCGATGACTCAAAATGTATTAAAGGTGCCCTTGACCTCTTCGTTGTTCTGGGTTTTTATCGCATTTATTGGATGTGTTTCTGCTAAAAGAGATGGCGAAGTTCTAATTGAGACTTGTTCGTGAATGGAATCATATGGCTTACTATTTGACATATATAATCGATATCTCATGTTTTATAGCTAAATAGCAACGGGTTCTTACCAGGTTCCTAAGGAGTAAATATGAATGATAGAGTTCTGATTTGTAAAAGATGTATTATGGATACGAGCGATCCTGAAATTATTTTTGATAGCAATGGCATTTGCAACCATTGTATTCGCTATGAAGATAGGGTGAAAAATGAACTCCACAACGGTGAGGAAGGCGGAAAAAAACTGAACAGTCTTTTGTCTGATATGAAGCAAAAAATGGGAAACGGTGAATACGATTGTATTATTGGCGTCAGTGGTGGTGTTGATAGTACAATGGTCGCGTATTTAGCCAAAAAACGGTTTGGATTAAATCCTTTGGCAGTTCATTTAGATAACGGATGGAATTCTGAGCTTGCTGTGAATAATATCCATAAAACGCTTGAAATTCTTGAGATTGATCTTTACACCCATGTAATAGACTGGGAGGAATTTAAAGATTTACAACTGTCATTTTTAAATTCATCTTTTATTAATGCTGAGATTCCATCAGATCATGCAATAATTGCGCTTTTGTTTCAAATTGCTTCCCAAAAAAAAACACCCTATATTCTCGGTGGCAGCAATATCGTAACAGAAGGCATCTTGGCTTCAAGCTGGGTTTATGATTATAAGGACTGGCGTCTGATAAAAGGGATACACAAGAGGTTTGGCAGCAAGAGATTAAAAACCTTTCCGCATTACGGTATGTTGCGCTTGTTTTATTATGTCTTTTTAAAAAGAATTAAATATATTCCGATTCTCAATTTTATTGATTATGACAAAGAGGAAGCCATGGACATCATACAAAATGAGTTAGGGTGGGTTTATTATGGAGGAAAACATTATGAATCCATATATACAAGATTTTATCAGTCCTATATTTTACCTCATAAATATGGTGTGGATAAAAGGAAAGCCCATCTTTCAACCTTAATTATGTCTGGTCAAATGAGCAGAGAAGAGGCCATTGAGGAAATTCAAAAAGAGAGTTATCCCTCGGATTTGATGGAAGAGGATAGAGAATATGTCATTAAAAAATTAGGTCTGACAGAAGATGAATTCAATGAAATTATGAATTTGCCGATTCGAAGTTATAAAGACTATCCAAATAGCAGTTTTTTTTATCGTAAACTTTCGTTTATCGTTAAACTTGCTAAACAGTTGACAACCTATAACAGATAAACTTAAGGATGAGCATTGTTTGTGTTCCCGGAAGAAAATATACAAGCGCCCATTAACACTATCAATTTGGGAGTACAATGATAACGATAATAGATTATGGAATTGGAAATCTTGGCTCAATTTTAAATATGCTAAAAAAAATAAGAGTCAAGGCAGAGATAACCTCTGAAATATCGGATATTGAAAAGGCTGAAAAGCTCATATTACCTGGTGTCGGATCCTTTGATACAGGAATGCAAAATCTGAAAGAAAGGAAGTTCATCCCTGTCCTTGAAGAAAAGGTGATAGGGCAAAAGACACCAATTCTGGGTATTTGTTTAGGTATGCAGTTGTTTTCACTAAAAAGTCAGGAAGGAGAATTACCCGGACTTGGATGGATAAATGCAGAGGTGGTCAAATTTGATTTTTCTATAACCCAAGAAAAGTTTAATGTTCCCCACATGGGATGGAATACGGTTGATTTTAATAGTGCTGAAGTTGGATGGGATATCGATGTAAATAGCAGATATTATTTTGTTCACTCTTACTATATAAGATGTAATGATGATTCTGATATATTGGGCACCACTGTGTATGGTCACGAGTTTGTCTCTTCATTTAAAAAGAAAAATATAATGGGGGTTCAGTTTCATCCTGAAAAAAGTCATAAATTCGGTATGCAGTTATTAAAAAATTTTGCGGAGAAGTTTTAATGCTGATGCCTCGAGTTATTCCCTGTTTGCTTTTAAAAGGTGAGGGGCTTGTCAAAACTGAAGGTTTTAAAAAACCCAAATATGTTGGAGATCCCATCAACGCGGTTAAAATTTTTAACGACAAAGAAGTTGATGAGTTGATTTTTCTTGATATTGCCGCCAATAAAAATGGTAAAGGACCTATGCTGGAACTTATTTCAAAAATTACCAGCGAATGTTTCATGCCTTTAGGCTACGGTGGAGGCATAACCAATATAAAGATGATGCAGAAAATTTTTGAATTAGGTGTAGAAAAAATAATTGTAAACTCAGCTGCCTTTGAACAACCAGATTTGATCCGTGAAGCATCAAATCAATTTGGTAATCAGAGCGTCGTTGTTTCGGTTGATGTTAAAAAGACGATTTGGGGAAAACAAAGGGTTTTTATAAAAGGCGGTAAATTAAATACCGGTGCAGATCCTGTTTCTTATGCAAGAAAAATGGAAAAATTAGGAGCCGGCGAAATTTTTTTAAATTCGATAAATTTAGATGGTAAAATGACTGGTTATGATATCAGACTTATAAAAATGGTCTCTGATGCAGTATCTATACCTGTGATAGCATGTGGTGGCGCCGGGAATATGGAAGATTTTGGGAAAGCGTTAGATAGAGGAGAAGCATCAGCTGTTGCTGCTGGTAGTCTGTTTGTATTTCATGGGAAACATCGTGCTGTTATGATTAATTATCCTTCCTACGAAAAACTAAGCACACTATTTCATGGCGATGAAATCAAATTATAAAAATATGTAGTTATCTAAAAATAAAATATTGAGAGGGTTTATGTTGAATTTCGCATTAATTGGGTGTGGGCGCATTACTCGGAAACATGCCGGACTTATTGGAGAAGGTCATGTGGCGGGGGCAAAATTGACTGCAGTTTGTGACGTCAAAGAAGAGCTTGCTCGAAAATACGGTGAAAAATATGGGGTGCCTTATTTTAAAGATATGCATCAGATGATGAAAGAGATGGGAGAAAAGATAGATGTAGTAAGTATCCTTACTGAAAGTGGGAGTCATGCTCAACACACGATTGAAATAGCCCCCTACGGAAAACATATTCTGGTCGAAAAGCCAATGGCTCTTACCTTAGACAGTGCAGATGCTATGATAAAAGCTTGTGATAACGCTGGCGTTAAGCTATTTGTTGTCA
This sequence comes from Desulfobacteraceae bacterium, assembly GCA_033851995.1. Lineage (GTDB taxonomy): Bacteria > Desulfobacterota > Desulfobacteria > Desulfobacterales > Desulfobacteraceae > Desulfobacula. Next base: position 285,426 of record JAWSVI010000010.1, read on the forward strand.
AACAAAACCGGTACAACCTTCCTGTTCAGAAATTGAGAGAATCCTTGGAAGATAATCGTTTCGGGAAACTTGTCATGGGGACGGTTCGAGTTAGATGGTGTCGACCCCAAGAGTACTATGATCAAGATGAATGGAGAGGCACTTGGGCTATGGATGGTGGTGTTTTCAGTAATCAGGCAAGCCACCATGTTGATCTCCTTGAGTGGATGTTAGGAGAGCCGGAATCTGTTTTTGCTAAATCAAGAACTGCTTTAGTGGATATTGAAACAGAAGATACAGGGATTGCAATGATAAAATTCCGAAATGGAGCATTGGGGATTGTTGAGGCAACCAATGCAACACGGCCAAAAGATCTTGAAGGTTCTTTATCGATTCTTGGAGAAAAAGGTACTGTGGAAATTGGAGGTTTTGCCGTAAATGAGATGAAAATTTGGAACTTTGTTGAAGAAAAGCATGGTGATTCCGAAGTTCTTGAGAAATATAGAGAAAATCCGCCCGATGTTTATGGTTTCGGGCATCTTGCTTATTTAGAGCATGTTGTTGATTCTTTATCAAATAGTAAACCTGCATTAGTTGATGGCCTTGAAGGTAGGAAATCTCTTGAATTGATAACAGCTATTTATGAGTCTATAGAAACCGGGAAAGAAGTGTTTTTAAAATTCAGGCCTAAAAAATGCAAACTTGGGATTAATAATGGGCAATAGAATTTCAGACACGGTAATAATTCACTCAAATGTTGAGGTTGGTCAAAATGTTGTAATTGAAGATTATTCTATTATTGGTGTTCCTTTTGGGGGATATGGTGGAGAAAAGACCATTATAGGCGATAATGCCATTATTCGTTCCCACACCGTTATATATGCCGGCAACAGAATCGGAGATTATTTTCAAACCGGAAATAAAGCAAATATCAGGGAACTGAACACCATTGGTGATAATGTGAGTATAGGAACGCTTTCTGTCGTGGAACATCATGTTAAGATCGGTAATGGGGTTAGAGTTCATTCTCAAGTTTTTATACCCGAATTTTCCATTTTAAAAGATGGTTGCTGGATAGGCCCCAATGTTGTTTTGACCAATGCAAGATATCCTAATTCCACTGATGCAAAAAAAGAGCTTAAAGGCCCCATCATCAAAAAAAAAACAAAGATAGGCGCAAATTCTACTATTTTGCCAGGGGTTTGTATTGGATCAAATAGCCTTGTTGGAGCAGGTTCTGTTGTGACCAAAGACGTGTTAAAAAATACAGTTGTTGCTGGAAATCCCGCTATTTTTATTAATAATCTGGATTCATTACCTTACTAGTTTGGTTTGAATTTTAATGATAGGAAAAATATTATGACATTTGCTCAAATTCCGTTTGTTGACTTAGAATCACAGTATGCCGGTATTAAAACGGAGGTTTTTAATAAAATTAATGAAGTTCTTGATTCCCGAGCTTTTATTCAAGGAAAATTTGTTGAAGAATTTGAAAATACTTTTTCAAAAATAGAAGGAACTAAGTTTACTGTGGGCTGCAGCAATGGGACTTCGGCAATTACTCTTGCTTTGAAAGCTTTGGATGTCGGAGTTGGGGATGAAGTAATTACAACGGCCCACACTTTTATAGCTACTGGTGAAGCAATTTGTCACGTTGGAGCAACTCCTGTTTTTGTGGATATTGATCCAGATACTTATACCATTGACCCAGAACGTATTGAGGCGGCGATAACCGATCAAACCAAGGCAATAATTCCAGTTCATATTTACGGTAATCCCTGTAAGATGGATGAAATAATGAAAATTGCCCGTCAGTGTGGTTTGTTTGTTGTTGAAGACTGTGCCCAGGCTCATTTGGCAAAATATAATGGCAAGCATCTTGGTACATTCGGTGATATGGGAACCTTTAGCTTTTATCCCGGCAAGAACCTTGGTGCATATGGAGATGCTGGTTGTGTGATTACCCAGGATGAAAATTATGCGATTCAATTGAAAAAACTTCGTGACCACGGACGGTTAAATAAATACGAACATGATATTGTCGGATATAATTTTAGAATGGACGGTATCCAGGCCGGGATACTACAGGTTAAATTAAATTATATTGAAAAATGGACCAGAAATCGTCAAAAAAATGCACAGTATTATGATTCAATATTTAATGACTTAGGCATAAAAATTATCCAGTCTTTTGATAATTCAGAACCGGTTTACCATCTTTATGTGATTCAAATCGATGATCGCGACAAAGTTATGGAGAGCCTAAAAGAGAAAAAAATTTCATGTGGTGTACACTATCCGTTGCCTCTGCATCACCAGCCCGCCTTTAAATATTTGAACTATGGTAAAGACAGTCTTCCATATACTGAGTCTGCTGCAAATAGGATACTAAGCCTTCCCATGTATCCCGAGTTAACAGAAAAACAAATTGATTACATCTGTAATGAAGTTCGGAACGCTATATGAACATACTTGTTTTTTCACATTTTTTTCCTCCCGAGATTGGTGCGGCGCCGATGAGAATATCCGATCATGCATGTCGATGGGTTCGTGCGGGGCATAGCGTAACGGTTATTACCAATATTCCCAATTCTCCTTTTGGTAAATTCTACACGGGTTATAAAAACAGACTATATTACGAAGAAAATTATAGAGGAATTAAGGTTAAGCGAATTTTAACTTTTCCATCAGGTAAAAAGAAAAGCAAATTTCACAGGGCTTTCAGCTTTGCTGTGAATACCATTGGGTCAATTCTTGCTGGAATTATACAAAAAAAACCTGATATTATAATTGCCAGTGCACCTTATCTTAGTGGTATTCCAGGGATGCTTTCTTCTGTCTGGTATAATGTTCCGCTGGTATACGAACTGCGTGATCCCTGGGTCCAGGTTGCTGCAAAAACTAAAACCGTAAAAAAAAGAAGCTTGCAACATAAATTTCTGGAAGTCCTTGAGCGAAAAATTGTGGATCATGCTCAAGAACTTGTTGTGATTGGCGAAGAGATGGCTTCCTTCCTTCAAAAAGAAATGGTGCTGCCCAAAAAACCTTTTGTCGTTCACAATGCGATAGATATCGAAAACAATACTACTGATATTAAACAAAAAATCCATCTGCCTGCAGCGGAAGGTTGTTTCGTTATAGGCACCATTGGCAATATGGGGAATCAGTACGATTTTGATGTTATTCTTGAAGCAGCATCCAAGCTATCAGGTCATAAGTATTATTTTTTATTTTTAGGTGAAGGAAAACAGCGAAGAGACATTAAACAAAAAGCAGAAAAGTTGAAATTGGAAAATGTTGGATTTTTCCAACCTGTTCCATCATTTGAAGTTGATAACTGGTTCAAAGCCTGTGATATGACAATCGTTTCTATGAAACGGGATTCGGTATTTAAAGTATACCTTCCTTTGAAAACCCTTGGGTCGATGAATGCTGAAATCCCTGTCCTTTTCGGAGGCAGCGGTGAAACTGAAAATATCCTGCGGGAATCAGGGGCCGGAAGATGCTTTCCTTCTGGAGACACTGAATCTTTGGTCGAATTGCTAAAATATTACAATCAAAACAGAACGGTGCTTCAAACTCAAGGAAATATGGGTAGAAGATTCATAGAAAGCAAATTTAATAGAACTATTATGGCTGATAAATATTTGAATTTATTTAAAACGATTATTACAAGAAAGAAAATATTAAATTAATACAAAACATAACCTGTTGATATCATCCCTTTAAATCGTTGCTGGCCGACAAGCTTACCTCAGCCATATCGCAATTAAATTAGAAGAGAAAAAATAGTTAGATATGAAACGTTATTTTTTTAATCCATCCAAGAAACAAAAGTATATGTTTGCATTTGTTGATTCCGTATTAATAATGCTTTCAATACTTATAAGCTATGGTTTCAGAGTTTACATTAACTCGGGTACATTCCAATTCGATATGCTTTTATCCAGAATTCAGATTTGGCATTTTCTAATTGTCCCTATACATATGTTTACTCTTTATTCATTGAATCTCTATTCATTGAGAAAAATCACAAACCCGGTTTCTATGTCCATAAAAATAGTTATCAGTGTTGTTTTGGGAGCAATGCTTATCAGTGGTGGCCTTTTTTTCTTGCCCAAATATATTTTTGGAAGGCAAGTCCTTTTGATTCATATCCTTGTGTTGTCTTTTTTTCTGGTGCAATCTCGGTTGATTGTTTTAAAAACACTCGGGATTTTTAAGACTAAAAAAAGGGTTGCACTCGTTTGTAGTCAGAAAATGGCAGAACGGTTTGCTAATGAATTGTCCGAAATTGAATCGAACGGTGTTAGAATATCCCACATATTGAATGTAGAAGGGAAAAATGAATGCGGGGCAAAAAACTTATCTCGAAAGGAGATTAAATTTTGTTCATCACTTGATGATTTGTTGGCTGACAACCAGTTTGATATTCTTGGATTTGATTCCTCAAATGTAACTTTTTCCAACAAGGAGATTCAATTATTATTAGAAATAAGACAAAAGAATAAAGGTGTCTACGATATCCCCAACCTATATAAAAATTTAACAGGGAAAATTCCCCTGGATTATATCGATGGTCGCTGGTTGCTTAGTAGAGATGATTTACAGGGCGGGGTGAGTAAATCCTATTTAAGAATTAAAAGGGCAATAGATGTTTTGGGCTCCTTTGCACTAATTATTCTTTTCGCTCCTTTTTGGATTATTATCTCGGGTGCTATTAAAATTGAAAGTAAAGGGAAGGTGATTTTTTCTCAGCAAAGACTGGGGCTTAATCGGCAACCTTTTGTTTGTTATAAATTTAGAACCATGGTTGAAAATGCAGAAGAATTGTCTGGACCTGTTTGGGCATCGGATGAAGATCCGAGAATAACAAAAGTTGGAAAGTTTTTAAGAAAAACTCGTTTAGATGAGTTGCCTCAGTTATGGAATATTTTAAAGGGTGATATCAGTTTTGTCGGCCCAAGGCCAATTCGAAAATATTTTGCTGATAAGCTTAGTGAAAAAATATCATTTTATGAATTAAGGTTTAGTGTTCAACCGGGTTTGAGCGGCTGGGCCCAAGTGAGTCACGATTATGCAGGTTCGGAAAACGGACAGTATGAAAAATTTCAATACGAACTGTTTTACATCCAAAACATGTCATTGCTTTTAGATATTATTATTGTTTTTAAAACAATTCAATCTGTTATAAAAATTGAGGGAAAGTAGAGACTTTAATGTTTATAAAAACAACCAAATCCCCTCATGGATGATTTAAAAAAAATATCTAAGGAAATTGCCAAAGGCGGATCTCAATCCTTTTTATTAAAAATTTTTGTAAATTTTGCCGGAATTGTAATTACAATTGTTTTGGCCCGGGGAATAGGGGCTGAGCATTTTGGCATCTATTCTTTAGCCGTTAGTATTATTTATATTAGCTCAAAAATTTCTGTGTTTGGTATGAATAATGCTATTTTAAGATTCTTCCCTGTTTGTAAAAAAGATAAGAGAGATCTCAGAGGCTTGATTTTCAGTTCCTTTTCAATAACTTTGTTTTTGTCCGGCACGTTGCTTGTTTTGTATTATATCGGGGCAAGAGAATATGTGAATAAATTTTTTAACATGGCCGGGCTTGATGATGTTATAAGCAAGTTATTGATAGTCCTCCCTTTTATTATTTTCACCCAACTGGCGGCATCGTTGTTTCAAGCTGAAAAAAAAATTGTTAAATATATTAACTATAGTGATTTATATCAAAAACTCTTTTTTTTAACCTTTTTAGCAGCTCTGAGTCTAACCAGTATTAGTCTTTCAAATGTAGTTTATGCTTTTGAATTTTCTGTCTTTGTGGTTTTTATCATGTCATTGTTTGAATTGACTAAAAGATTTCATCCGCAAATAAAAAGAACAAAAGCACGATTTAGGATCAAAGAGTTAATTTCTTTTTCGGCGCCCTCCTTTTTAATCGGATTCAGTTTTGTTTTATTGATGCAGATTGATCGAATTATGGTTGGCCTGCTTATGGACAGTCATTCTGTCGGTGTTTACTCTGTTAGTGCTAAAATAGCTGTTTTTATGAATATCGTTTTAGTCTCCATGAATTCTATTTTTGTTCCTTACATTTCTGAACTTTATTGGAATAAAAGGAAAAAAGAACTTTCCACTATTTTTCAACTTGTTACCAAGTGGACTTTGATTTTTTCGATCGTTCTGTTTGTCTTTTTTTTCTATGGGGCTGAGTATATCCTTAACAGTTTTGGAAATGAATTCCCTGCGGGCCAGAGTGCTTTTATAATTTTAGCTTTTGGTTTTTTACTGAACTGTGGATTTGGAAGTAATGGGTTTATGCTTCAGATGACAGGACACCAGAACATCGAATTTTTTAATTCCGTTGTTGTTTTAATTTTAAATGTTTTTTTCAATATACAGTTGGTTCCGATTTATGGAATAGCAGGTGCCGCAATGGCGACATGCTTATCAATGTTGTTAATTAATATAGCTCGTTTGGTAGAGTTTTTAAAATTTTCAGGGATTCAGCCCATTGGCAAGGCATGGCTCAAGGTGGCGCTACTTTTTGTTATAATTTTTTCGAGTTCATTGTTTCTAAGGAGATTTTTGGGCATGAATTTAATTGGTGATTTGCTCTCATTTTGTGTCTTTTGTACTATTTTTTCAATTTTTGTTTATAAAAATGTTATAGAAGACCGAGATATAATGATTCTAAGTCAAGTCCGTCAAAAAGTCATTAACAAGTTTTAATGCGGAAAGTGTTAAATAGAAATCTAATAGATTCTGTGGAAAAATTATTTTTCACCTTGTTTCTATTATCTTTGGCTATACCCCTGTCAAAGTCTATGTTCACTTTTGGCTGGACAAGAATTTATTTTTTTGATTTTTTTCTCTTTCCGGTTTTGGCTTTATGGTGTTTAAGAATGAATCTTGGTAGTTTTCCTTTAAAGCATGAATTTAATAAACTTGATATTTATTTATTTTTACTCCTAACCTGGCTGTTTGCATGTAACTCATTTGGTTTGAACCCGAACTCCTCTTTGGAAGCTTGGGCTCTTCTTCTAAGATGCTTTTTGATATACCTTTATAGTTCCAGAAACATAGGAAATATTTTCCCCGAAAAAAATGTAATGGCTATATTTTGTTTATTGCTCTTAATAGAAGCTGGTTTAGGACTTTTTCAACACTTTGGGAAAACCAATTTTGGGCAGATAAACAGTTATTTTGGTGCAAATAAATTGATTTCTGAATTTGGAGATCATAAAAAACTAAGGGTTCCAGGGACATTCATCCAACCTAATATTCTAGCGGGATGGATGCTTTACTTGATTCTTATGATTATTTCCTGGGGTATGGCTACTCAAAAACAATCAAAAAGAATTTTTCTTTTTCTAATCAGTTCCCTGGGTTTTTGCTGTATGCTTGTTACTTTCTCAAGGGTTAAAATAGTGGCATTCTTTTTGGGAATATTTCTTTTGGCCTGGTGGAATAGAAATGAAATCACAAAACAAAAAAACTTGAAAATCAAAATTTTTTTAGTGCTTGGAATGGTTTCTTTAATTTTTATAGGAATTGCAACTGATAAGACAGAAACAACCAAACGCTTTCAGAAAAAATTTAACGAAGTGATTACTTTTAAGTCAATCAGTTTAGAAAGGAAATCGCTACAAAGAAAAATTGCATTTGAAGAAATGGTCAAAAATCCTGTGACAGGGATTGGCCAAAAAAATTTTGGTTTGGTCATAGATAAAGAAAGATACCCGTTTAAGTATAGGAACAAGGCATTGGCATGCCATAATATTCCGTTGAGGATTGGTGCAGAATCCGGATTTCCAGGTTTTGTAATCTTTTGTGCAATGTTTCTTCATCTTTGTTTTTTATGCCTCCAAAGGTTAAAAAATCCACCACGAAAAGAGTCAGAAGCTATTATGGGGGGCGCACTAATTTGCAGTCTTGTTATGGTTTTTGATATGCAGTTTAATACTGTTTTCTTCCATCCATCTTTTATGCCTTTGTTTTTTGTGATATTAAGCTTAACCTCTTTAGGTTATAAGGAATTGAAGACGGTCTGAACGTGAAAACAAAGCGACTTGTAAATATATGCGGTGCCAATCGTTGTGGGACAACCATGCTGGATCTTATGATAGGTAATTCTGAGGCCGCTTTTTCTCTTGGTGAAGTATATGCATGGTTTCGGCCTTGGCGGTCGCATCATTTTTCAATAGACTGCTCTTGTGGGAAAAATCCATGTCCCAAATGGGAGAAAATTAGAGATCTCAAGGAGCAGGAGTTTCATGGGAAAACCATGGACCTATTGGGCATAAATATCTTGGTAGACTCTTCCAAAGAGCAAACTTGGATCATAGACAACAATCAATGGGGCAATATAGCCGATTTAAACGTTAAAAATATTCTAATATATAAGAAAATAAAACCATATTTGTATTCAAACTGGAAAAGAAACATGAGTTTTCCAAAAGCCATGAAGGCATTTGTTAACTATTACAAGCGGTTTTTTAGATCCGGTTTAAATTATGTTGCAGTTGATCATGCCGAACTGGTTAAAAATCCTGAAAGTTGTCTAAGGAGCCTCTGTGGTTATACAGGGATTGAATATCAGAAAGGGCAGGAACATTTTTGGAAGAAACAACACCATCATTTGTTTGGGAGTTATGGCACTCGTCTACAGCTTTCGTCACCAAGGTCTCAAATAAGATCCTTTGAAGAGTATCCGGTAGCTTTTGAAATTGCCTACCAAAAGTATATAGAAAAAAATGGTGATGCAGCCTATTATCAATTCATTTTTGATAAACTGAGAAAACATGATTTTAAACACGGAATCGAAGGCGGAAGAAATAATATACGAAAATCAGGTTGGTACTACTTCACGAAAATGAAATCTTGGATCAGAGGTAAAAAACCACACAAATGGCATATGTCGCAATAACCCAGTGAACCATAATTCTGGTAAAAAGAAAATAAATTATGTTACCGAATTTTATTATAGCAGGGGCGGAAAAGTCAGGGACCTCATCTCTTAGTTTTTATCTTTCAGAACACCCGGATATATATGTTCCAGCAGTCAAAGAACAGCATTTTTTTGACAAAAAAGAAAATTATAAAAAGGGATTGGATTGGTATCAAAAACAGTTTGATGGCTGGAACGGTGAAAAAGCTGCCGGTGAGTGCACGCCTTTTTATATGTATGATGAAGAGTGCCCACTAAAGATTATCAAAGGATTTCCTGAAATAAAAATCATTTTCATTTTGAGGAATCCTGTTGACCGGGCATATTCAAACTATTGGCATCAAGTTCAAGGCGGCAAAGAGTTGCATTGTTTTGAGACTGCATTGAAAATCGAAAAAAAAAGAATAAAAAAGAGTCGATATCATAATTTTACCTATTCTTATATCCAAAAAGGTTTTTATTCTGTTCAGATAGAGCGGTTTTTAAAATTTTTTAAAGCTGACCAAATTTTAATTTTAAAATTTGAAGAGTTAAAAAATAATCCTCAGAAGGTTATGAATAAAATGTATTCATTTTTGGGAGTTGAATTAATAGAAAATCAGAATAATATTGGAAATGTAAAAAACAAATCAGTTTTGCCGGCATCTAAGCTTGTTCAATTTGCAGCAAGGGAAGTGTTTGGGAAAACTATTCTGTTCAAAGCAATCGCCAAAGCAAACCTAATATTTGGGGAAAAAGAATATCCCCCAATGAAAGAAGACACTCGCAAAATGTTAGTTGATTTTTATTCAAAAGATGTTGAAAAACTTGAGAATATTTCAGGACTTAGCTTTGAATCCTGGAAGCTATAAATAATGAATAAAATAATTTTTATTTGTCAGCAAGTGTCGCCCGATGCAAACCGAGCGCAGTATAATAGAACTAGGTTTTTGTGTGAAAACTACAATGTATCCATCATTGCAAATGGATCTGTTAGTTCTGTAGCAGGCGAAAAAGCAAAGGAAGTTCATGTTTTTCCTTTTAAAAAGGCAATAGCTAAATTGTTTTTTCCTTTTTGGGTTTTAGGAAAATGTATACAATTAAAAAAAAAAGAACATATTAGTCATGTCTACTCATCTTATGAACCCCGAAGCATTATCATCGCCTTTTTGGTTAAAAAAATTTTTAAAATGAGTTGGGTTTTGGATTTGTGGGATGACCCTGAGAAAGCCTTAATGGCAGCAAAGAAAAGGCGCGGTGTTTTATGTAAACCAAACCAGTTTTTAAAATATATTGAATTTATTATTACAAAACCATGTTTAAAATATGCGGACAAGATTATAATAGGACTAATTCCTGAAGGTATTATCAAAAAATATTCGCTCAGCCATAATGAGATATTGTCCATAACAAATGGGATTAATTTAAATTATGATTTTGAAGCCCGTCTCAAAAATAAGAATACCGAGTCTAACCTTTTTTCAATTTTTTATTGTGGCGCTGTAGACAGGGTTCGTTTGGAAGGCTTAAAACCGTGCTTAGAGATTGTATTTGAGAAAATTCCTGAGATGAGGGTCACTATTATCGGCCGAGAGGAGGGTGGGGGTTATAAGTGGTTGAATGAAGAATTAAAAGAATTTGGGGATAGATTAATTCTGGATATCCAGGGAAAGCAGCCCTATGATAATGTCATTGACGCTATAGATAAAGCAGATGTGTGTATCTGCCCATATCCGGCTAAACTTGATATTGCAGCCACTTATCCTGTGAAAATTTTTGATTATATGATTATGGGAAAGCCTATTGTTGCAAGCCGGCTTCCCGGGGTGAGTAAAGTTTTAAATCATGGAATTGATGGTTTGCTTTTCCAGCCTGGCAGATATGATGAAATGGCAGAATGTATAATTGATTTGCATGATTCTGAGACCTTAAGGAAGCAGTTATCTGGGAAGGCAAAAGAAAATGTTGTTAAATATGAATGGAAGAGTATCCACAACAAAATAAGTAATTTTTTTCAATGATTACTCCAGTTCAACAACAGAATACAAACTGGTGGTTAAAATTAAATGGTGTTTTAAGGTTTGCAATTGTCCACGGATTTACTAATTTAATGTTCCCGACCTATTTGGTTAATGAATATCCTAAGTCAGGAGGGACGTGGCTGGCCCAAATGTTAGCGGAGGTTCTTCAGATCCCATTCCCCAGAAACAGGCTGCCTCTTTTTGGCTCATCAATGATGCATGGTCATTATTTCAATGCCTGGAATATAAAAAATGCTGTTGTTATCTGGAGAGATGGAAGGGATGTTTTAATTTCCCAGTATTATCATTATTTGTTTAATAATGAACGTAATAATAGCCTGTTAGTAAAAATGGCGCGCAGAGATTTGAAATTTGATAATTTAAAAGATATACAAACGAACCTAACCTCATTTATGAAGTATGTATATGTCTCGAAAAAGCATCCAAGATTTTCATGGAGTGAGTTTGTTAATAAATGGTATCAAAGAAGAAATATCGTTTTCGTTAAGTATGAAGATCTTCGATTGAATCCTGTTATTGAATTAAAAAGAGTGATAAGAGAGCTATCTGGTTTGGAATTAGATGATCCCAAATTGCAACGAATAGTTAATACATATTCTTTTGAGCGATTGGCTAAAAGAAAATCAGGTACAGAAAAAATCAACAGCTTTATGAGGAAGGGTATTGTTGGAGACTGGCGTAACTATTTTTCACAAGAAGCAAAAGAGCTATTTGCTGAATATGCTGGAAATGAACTTGTTAAGCTTGACTATGAAAAAGATTACTCTTGGGTTGCCGAATAAAAAATGGGGATTAGGGTTGCAAATGTAATTGAAGAAGGCCGATTGGCAGGCCCCCAAATAAGGATAGTGGAGGTTGCCAAAGCATTAAAAAAAAAAGGCGTTGAGACAACGGTAATTTTTCCTTTCCTTGATAGTCAGGAATTCCAGAATCGACTTGAAATGTCTAAAGTCAAATACTTTCAACTTCCTTTTAACCGCCCTACAAAAGTTAAAAAAAAACTGTTGAGATATTTAGTGTTTTTTATATATGAAATTTGGCTGCTATACCGCTTGTTTAGGAAATATAAATTTGATGTTGTCCATGCAAGCGGAGGCAGTATGCAGTTTAAAAGCGTTCTTGCAGGGCGCCTTGCAGGCTTGAAAGTCATTTGGCATTTAAATGATACACAAATGCCAAATTTTGTTAGGGCGTTGTTTAAAATTATTGCGAATAGATTCCCTGATGGGTTTGTTGTAGCCGGAGAAAGGGTAAGAAAATATTATCTTGAAGAACTGAAAGTTGGAAAAGGAAAGTTTACAATTGAGATTCAGGCACCAGTGGACTGTTCTCATTTTAATGGTCGTGATACTGAACCGAATGAAAAAATGGTTTCACACAAAGGTGTCAATATCGTTTCTGTCGGCAATGTTAACCCTTTTAAAGGGATAGAGACTTTTTTAAGCATGGCAAATGAGCTAAATGAAAAATATTTAGATTTGAATTTTTGGATGATTGGTCCGATTTTTAATAGTCAAAAACATTACCTCAAAAAATTAATGAAAGTAAAAAAAGAATACAATCTTGATAATTTTCATTTCTACGGGGCTTGTTACGATATTAGAAAAGTATTAAAGTGCACGGATGTTTATGTCTGTTCTTCAGCTGCTGAGGCATCACCGACTTCAGTTTGGGAAGCCATGAGTATGGGCAAGGCAGTTGTCTCAACCGATGTTGGTGATGTTTCCAGATTTATTGAAGATGGAAAAAATGGTTACATTGTTCCCGTTGGTGATGCTTCATTGATGTCAAAAAGAGTGAGAGAGCTTATTGAAGATATAGAAAAACGAAAAAAATTCGGACGATTGGCAAGGCAAACAGCTATTGAAAAACTTGATATTTTGAATTGTGCCCGAGGTCATAAAGAAGCATATTCCCAAATTATGAAGCACTAAACCACATGATTATTATTGAACTATATATAAGAAACGGGATTTGGTTATCTATATATCAAGCAACACGATTTCTTCTCTCCTGAAGGGTTTAATTTAAAAATGAAAGTTTCTATTATTACAGTTGTCTATAATGGAGGGAAGACACTAAAAGACACTATTTTATCTGTGGCCTCGCAAGTTTATCCCGACATAGAATATATTGTGATAGACGGTTCTTCCACCGACAGCACAATGGAAATTATAGAAACACATAGAGATGAAATTCAAACTATTGTTTCAGAACCGGATAAGGGTATGTATGATGCCATGAATAAAGGTATTATGCTGGCTTCAGGCGATATTATCGGGATCCTTAACGCTGATGATGTCTATGATAATGAGAATTGTATTAGTTCAGTTGTTAATGAATTTAAGGCAAATAAGGTTCAGGCCGTCTGTGGGGATTTAGTCTATGTCGAACCTAATAATTTAAATAAAATAGTTAGATTCTATAGTTCAGAAAATTTTAAAACATATATGTTTGCATATGGCATCATGCCTGCGCATCCAGCCTTTTTTGTAAAAAAAGAGTGTTATGAAATGTTCGGCTTTTTTAAAACAGATTATTTAATATCTGCTGATTTTGAACTCGTAACTCGATTTTTAAGCACGAATGGTGTTTCTTTTAGTTGTCTTTCCAAGGTGTTGGTGAGAATGAGAACGGGAGGAATGAGCACAAAAGGGATTCAAAACAATTGGATTATAAATAAGGAAATAATTAGGGCATGTAAAGAGAATAACATCAATACAAATATGTTTAAGGTATTATTAAAATATTTTATTAAAGTCTTCCAGTTGATCAAAAGGCCAGGTCAGATGAATTTTAAAAAGGAGAGGACGACCTGAAGGGGTTGTCTTATAAATGGCAACTGTTTTAATCACAGGAGCAAGTGGATTTGTTGGGCAGGCTGTTAGCAGGCATTTTTCAAAGAAGCATAAAATTGTTATGCTGGATAAATCTGGTTTTCCAAGTGCAGGCCATTCAACCATAAGGATGAAAGGGTGTGTTTCTGATATAAAGCTATTAAAAACTATATGTCAAAATTATCGGCCCGATATAGTGATTCACTGCGCAGGGATTGCTCACCAGAAGATTATCAGTAAAACAGGTAGTGATGTTTATGATAAAATAAATTGTGTTGCAACAGAGAGCGTTGCCCGGGAATCTGTAAAAAATAACCCTGAGGTTCATTTCATTTTTCTTTCTTCAATCTCTGTTTATGGTGAAAATCTTAACTTTGTGGTTAGAGAAGACGATGAATGTTACCCCACAAGTGTGTACGCTGTAAGTAAATTGAATGCGGAAAAACGACTAAAAAAACTTTACGATGACGATGTGTTGAATAAATTGGATATATTGCGGTTATCACCGTTATATGACAAACATTGGACTGTTAATCTTGATAAAAGGGTGCTATTTCCTGGAAAATTATTTTATTCTAAATTCGGAAATGGCAACCAGAAAATGTCAATTCTTTCAAGGCAGAATCTAGTCGATTTTATTGATTTGATAATAGTGAGGAATAATAGCGGTCAGTTTTGTAATATCTTTAATGTTTCTGACCAAGCCCCATGTTCATTTGATGAAATCATTAGAATATTTAGAAAATCTAAATGTCGCCCAAACAGAAAGGTGTTGCAGGTACCATTGGGTTTGGTTAAAGTTTTAACGAACATTGCAGGTCTTGTCTTTAGAAATAAGTCAAAGTTGTTAAATTCATCTTATAGAAAACTTGCCAATGATTTGGTTTTTGATAACCAGAGGATGCTTGAAAAAGGATTTAAACCCAAGCATTCGATAGAAACAGTTTTTAAAAATGAGAACAATTAGTTTATGATATTATATTTATTGAGTTTTCTCTGCGGAGTTTTGGGATCATGGGTGGTCCTAAAACATAAAGGAATGATTGCCACTGATACACCCAATAACAGAAGTTCTCACAATGGTGCTATTCCTAAAGGAGGAGGCATCGGTATCCTTATAGCCTTTGCACTTGCAAGTATAGTATTGGAAATTCCCTTATATTTTGGGGTGCCTGCTATAATCATATCTTTGGTTAGCTTATGGGGGGGGGATAAGCACCTATTGTCAGTAGAAAAAAGGCTAATTGTCCATTTCGGCTGTAGCGTTTGCTTAATCATCTTTTTTTTAATTACGAAGCAGGCCAATTTGAGCATTTATTTACTGTGCATTCCAGTATCTATTTTTGTTGTTGGTACTTCAAATTTTTTTAATTTCATGGATGGGATAGATGGAATTGCTGGAATTTCAGGGGTGATTGGATTTCTGCTGCTCTTTTTCTATTCTCATCTGTCAGAAGTATGCAGCGATTATGGTGTTCTGTGCATTGCACTTGTTGCTTCATGTCTTGGGTTCCTTTGCTTCAATATACCAAGAGCAAAAGTTTTTATCGGCGATGTGGGAAGCATTCTATTGGGCTTTTTATTTGCTAGCTTGGTTGTTGTTCTCTCTGAAAGTGTCACAGATTTTTTTGTGATGGCTGGATTCCTTGCCCCATTTTATTTTGATGAATTTTTCACAATGGCTATAAGAATCAAAGATGGCGATTCACTATTAATTGCTCATAGGAAACATACTTACCAATTGCTTGCCAATGAGTTGGGAATTGACCATTTGAAAATTTCTTTATCTTATGGCATGGCACAGTTAATAATCGGATTATCTGCTATTTCTTTAAAATCAACAGGGCTTCATTTTATACTGGCCATCTATTTTTTTTACTTTATGTGCTTTATATTGATTACTTTCCAAATCCGAAAAAAGGCTCGGTTAAATGAAAGTTAGACTTTCTAAAAATTTATTTTTAACGGCCGTAATAGACCTGATTTTATTTTCTGGCTCTTTGTATTTAGCAAATTTAATTCGATTTGATTTTTCGATTCCTGACTGGGCTGGCAATAGATTCTTTGAAATGCTTCCATATGTATTGATTGGGAAACTTTTTTGTTTCTATTTGTTCGATTTGTATGGCGGGATGTGGCGATATACAGGTCTAAATGATTTGATGAACATTGTTAGAGCCTCCACTGTTTCAACCTTTACACTGATTGTTTTTTTTCTTTTTAAAAATAGATTTGAGATGACATCAAGGTCGGTTTTTATAATCGACTGGTGTTTGACTATTATTTTTTTAGTGGGATTGAGAGTTGGTACCCGGCTATGTTTTGAACAATTTACGGAAAACATAAGTAGTCGAGATTTGTTTGACGCGGCTTTGAAAATATTTAAAATAGGGAAGAATCGTGGAAAGGGTGTTCTTATTATAGGTGCCGGGGACTGTGGTGAAAAAATATCTAGAGAATTTTTTGAGAATCCATCAGTTAAATCCCATGTGGTGGGATTTTTAGATGATGATGTTTCTAAGGTTGGAAGAAAAATACATGGAATACCGGTATTAAATATTATTGACGAGCTTGGTTATACAGTTGAATCAACCGGCGTTCACGATGTGATTATTGCAATTCCCAGCGCCGGAGAAGAACAGATGCGACACATTGTTGATCTCTGCAAAAAAGCAGATGTCGACTTCAAAACTGTTCCCAATATGGGGGAACTGATTGATGGGAAAATTAGTATTAGCGCAATAAGAAATGTTGAATACAGGGATCTTTTAGGGAGGGAGCCTGTTACCCTTAATAAAGAGGAGATAGGTAAGTATCTTGGTGATAAAATAGTATTAGTAACAGGCGCTGGTGGTTCTATTGGTACTGGGCTTTGCAGGCAGATTTGCAGGTATAATCCTGAAAAAATCATCTTATTTGAACGAGCTGAAAGCCCTCTATATGAAATAGACCTGGAACTTAAGAAAAATTTTAAAGATATTCAGATTATACCTGTTTTAGGTGATATCCAGAATAGAGAGGAATTATCAGAAATATTTGGTCAAATTCGTCCGGATATAGTTTTTCATGCAGCGGCATACAAACACGTTCCCATGTTGGAAAAACATCCCTGGAAAGCGGTAGAGAATAATATTCAAGGGACTGAAAATCTTATTAAAATAACTCATGAAACTGAATGTGAAAAATTTGTTTTTGTCTCAACAGATAAGGCGGTGAACCCAACAAATGTAATGGGAACAAGTAAGCGAATTGCTGAGTTATTGGTTCAGAGCAACTCCGAAAACACCAAAACCAGTTTTATTACAGTGAGATTTGGGAATGTTATTGGAAGTGTTGGCAGTGTAATCCCTCTATTTAAAAAACAAATT
Source organism: Desulfobacteraceae bacterium (assembly GCA_033851995.1). Lineage (GTDB taxonomy): Bacteria > Desulfobacterota > Desulfobacteria > Desulfobacterales > Desulfobacteraceae > Desulfobacula. The sequence continues at coordinate 302,590 of JAWSVI010000010.1, forward strand.
AAAGATGGCGGGCCTGTAACCGTTACTCACCCTGAAATAATTAGATACTTTATGTTGATCCCAGAGGCCTGTCAGTTGATACTTCAGGCAGGAGCAATGGGAGAGGGCGGTGAGATATTTATACTTGAAATGGGAAAGCCAGTCAAAATAGACAGTATGGCAAGAGATTTGATTAGATTCTCAGGGTTTGAGCCTGATATTGATATTAAAATCGAGTATACTGGATTAAGGCCTGGTGAAAAACTATACGAAGAATTAATGACGGATCATGAAACTGTGATTTCTACAAAGCATAGTAAAATTATGGTGTTGGAAAGTCAAAAAGTTGATGTGAACAATTTAAATGAAAAACTTGAAAAATTGAAGAATGGATCGGAAAGAAGAAACAACGGTGCCATTAGAAAAACACTTAAAGAAATTATTCCAGAATATGATTTTACTCTCCCTGAAATTTAAAGAAGGCAATTTGGGGGGATGAAAGAAACAGGGCTGTAAGGCATGATTAGCATGAAACGATTATTTGATATTATAATTTCATTTTCAGCCCTGATAGTATTTCTGCCTATATTTGTTTTTACTGCTATATTGGTTAAGTTTAAACTGGGATCTCCGGTTATTTTTAAACATATGCGGCCCGGTCTTAGAGGGATGCCTTTTACCATGTATAAATTTCGCTCCTTAACAAATGAAAAAGATCAAAGGGGGCACTTGTTACCTGATGCCAAAAGGCTAACCCGGTTTGGAAGTCTTCTTCGGAGCTCGAGTTTGGATGAACTCCCCGAACTGATTAATGTTTTAAAAGGGGAAATGAGTATAGTGGGGCCCCGGCCGCTTTTGATGCAGTATTTAGAAAAATACGATACGGAACAAGCACGACGTCATGATGTTAATCCTGGAATTACTGGTTGGGCTCAGGTGAATGGTAGGAATGCAATTGAATGGGAAGAAAAGTTTAATTTAGACGTATGGTATGTTGATAATCAGAGTTTTTTACTTGATATAAAGATTCTTTTGATGACCGTTGTTCAGGTGTTCAAGCGAGAAGGAATTTCCCAGGAAGGGCATGCCACGGCTGAGGAATTTATGGGGAACAATTATCATGGAAAATAGGTTTGAAAAATGGAAATACCCTGAAATAGTTGACGGCAAACCAACCGAGTATAACTGGGTTGTGAGCGGATTAAATCAATTTAAGCTGGGGTACAAAACTGACATTGGTGCTTTTTCGTTCATTCAAGCAAAGTATGGGGTTGAGATTGGTGATTATGTACAACTTGGTTCCCATTGTTCCGTGTATTCAGAATCAACCATTGACGACAAAAAAGGTAGAGTCGTTCTAAAAAAAGGCTGTTGTGTAGGCAGTCACAGTACAGTAATGCCGGGAGTAACTGTTGGAGAAAATTCAATTGTTGGTGCGCATAGTTTTGTAAATAAAGATATACCGGATAATGTAGTTGCTTATGGTGTCCCTGTAAAAATTATAAAAAAGGTGGAAACGTAAAATGGAATTTGCTCCATGGCCCTCTTTTGAGAATGATGAGATCCAGGCTGTCATAGATGTTTTGAAATCAGGAAACGTCAATCAATGGACAGGGCAAGAAGTCAGCTCTTTTGAAAGAGAATTTGCCCAATACATAGGTGTGGATTATGCGATTGCTCTGGCAAACGGAAGCCTTGCGTTGGATATAGCATTGAAAGCATTTAATATAGAAGAGGGCGACGAAGTCATTGTGACCCCACGATCTTTTGTGGCCTCTGCAAGTTGTGTTTCCTTGAGAGGCGCAGTTCCTGTTTTTGTGGATGTTGATCCAGTGAGTCAAAACATAACCCTGAAGAGTATAGCTGGCAGCGTTAATCCAAAAACCAAAGCGATTATTGCTGTAAATTTGGCAGGATGGCCATGCGAATTAGATGAAATTAAAACTTTTTGCAACAAGGAAAATTTGATTTTAATTGAAGATTGTGCTCAAGCTCATGGTGCGGAGTTTAATGGTAAAAAGATAGGAAGTTTTGGTGATTGTGCAATTTTTTCTTTTTGCCAGGACAAAATTATGACCACCGGTGGTGAGGGGGGGATGTTAGTAACAAACAATGAGGAACTCAGTCATGCAGTGTGGAGTCTTAAAGATCACGGGAAAAATAAAACCCAAGCATTTGCTACGAATCAATCACCTGGCTTCAAGTGGCTCATTGATAGTCTGGGTACCAATTGCAGAATGACTGAAATGCAGGCTGCAATTGGCCGGGTAATGTTGAGGAAATTAGATAAATGGGTAAAAAAGAGAAGAGAGTATGCAAGCCTACTGGACCAAGGATTTGAAAATATCTCTGGATTAAGAACAACCATACCCGATAAAAAGTTTTTTCATTCATACTATAAATATTATGTTTTTATAAAACCGGATAAATTAAAAAAAGGATGGGACAGGACACGAATAATTAAATCATTAAATGATCAAGGCATTCCATGCAGCACAGGAATATGTCCGGAAATATATAAAGAAGAAGTTTTCAAAAGAGAGCCCTATAAAATGAGTGCGAATAAGGCTTCTTCCGACTTAAAAGTTGCCAAAGAACTGGGTAAAACAGCGATCATGTTTTTGGTCCATCCTACACTTTCGATAGATTCAATAAATTATACTATTGATCAGGTGAAAGTCATTATGAGGGAAGCGTGTAGTTGAAGAGGAATTTTAGATTATGTTATCTGTTCCGCAGGATGATATCTACCTGCTCACATCTTTTAACGGAAGTAAGTTGCATGAATTGAAAGCATATTATCATCCATGAGACGTGAAATTCTAATTCACTATGGTGGGTATTCACTAAGTTCGATAGGGGCAATGTTTGGAGTGTCTCTGTTATCTCATATTGTTCCGGCAGAAATTTATGGGACTGTTGCTCTGTATATTGCCATTGCCACACTTTTTCAGACAATAGTCAGGGAATCTTTAAGCAATGCTATAATGCGCTATTCAGTAGAGATTCGTGAAGATAAAACCATCCTGTCTATATTGATCAAGAACATTCAGGCGCCACTCTTTATCTCTTATACGACCGTTTGTCTGTTTTGTTTTTTTTGGATAGACACTGAAAATAAAGTGGAGCAGATTTTAAGTTTTGCTTTGATCCTCTTGTTGGGAGTTTCTGTGGCCGGAGAGGCCTTCTTATCAAGTCTTTTGAAAAGATTATCATGCGTGATTCATATAAATATGATTCAGTGGTTGCGATTTCCACTTGCTGCTGTGTTTTATCTGTATGTTAGTAAGACAACTTCATCTATTTTACTTGGTTTTGTTATCGCTTTTTTATTAACAGCATTTTTCGATTTCATCATCTGGAAGAATACGAAACCCAATCAAAATTTAAAAAGTCAAAGATTTGTAGAGTTAAACATTTTTAAGGGTTCTTTGCCTGTTTTAATAGGTTTTTTTGTCTGGTTTGTTGCCCTTTATGATAGAATTGCGCTTGAACACATTTTTAATGCAGAGATGCTGGGGATATATTTTGTTTTAATGCAGATTGCTTATATGCCAATGGTGGCTTTTATGCATTCAAGTGCAAATTATTTGTTCCCATTAATATTTGATCCAAGCACCAAAATAGTTAGTAAAAAAAATGTGACTATTGGGATACTTATTTTGTTCTCTGCTTGGATATTTTTGTTTTTAACGCATCAGTGGCTTTTTTCATGGTTGGTAGGAGAACAATATCGTCCCTACTCCTGGTTAATACCCTGGCTTTTTTTAGCTGCGATTTTGAACGCTGTGTCATATATTTTTCATGCCGCTTTTTATCAGATAGAATCAATGAAAACATTGCTGTTGATTAAAGGGCTGGTGGCAGTACTTTATTTTTGCCTGGTAACTTTGTTCGCCTATCTTTATGCGATTGAAGGCGTTGTTTTTGCCAATGTATGTGTGTCGTTATTTCTTGGGGGCATAACGTGGTATTTCGGAAGAGAAAAACGGGTTGCTCTAAAGTGAAAGAAACAAATTATAACTGCCTATTGCATCCTATATTTTAATTTTATTTCTATCTCCAATACAATTTTTTTTAAAAAACATCAGAAAAAGTTCAAAACTAAGGGTTTTTACCGATTGAAATCCTATTGTCTTCTTGTTAAATTCTCTTTAAGCGAAAGTTCGCGATTGGTTAAAAAAAGAACAGAAGCCAATTGGGACTTTCAAATGAGAATCAGGGCTATATTGAACTTAAAAAAGGAGCTGAATTATGCAGATGATGAAAAAAATTTCAATTATTGTTTTGATCAGTATGGTGTTTGTTGCTATGACTCAACCTGTAGTGGCAAGTAAAGGAAAGGTGAATATTAATACTGCGGTGAAAAAGGAGCTTGTGACGCTGAAACATATAGGTGATAAAATCGCAGATAGAATCATTGAATATAGAAAAGCCCATCCATTTGAAAAACCTGAAGACATCATGAAAGTTAAAGGCGTCGGGGAAAAGGTGTTTAAAGCCAATAAAGACTTCATTGTCGTCAAAGATTAAATTAGAAAAATTATGATAAACCCTGATTCCTTTTCTTTTTAAAAGTGTTATCTTGATATAGATAAAATTTGTATTATTATGTGAACCATGCTGCAGCAATGCGGCATGGTTTTCTTTTTTTGGGGTGGTTGTATGTTTGCTATTGATGAGAGGGGGACTTAAACATTGGATGTTTTGAAAATATATTCGAAAAGATCGTTTTGGGTGATTACAATAATCGCTGCTTTGTTTGCTGGCGGATTAGGTGTAGGGCTGCATTTTTCTATTGAGTGGGGATTGCTTAATTTTTCAAAAGAAATTGGCCCGGATGTTCTTTTAAAAAAGATTGAAATGATTTTTGGATATGTGGAATTGGCAAGGCAGTATTTTTATAAAGCGGTTATTCCCATAGTGGCTGTAGGATTCCTATTGATGGGTTGGATGGGGTGGCTTATTTTGAGAATTTCGGTTTCGAGTGTATTAAAATCTTCAGAACAAGATGCATCGGAAGCACCTAAAACAGGGAAAAAGAAAGATTTCATTGATCAGAAAATTGAGCAGGACAGAAGGCGCCGGTTGTTTCTACACAGTTTGTCTGTTTTTCAAAGAGATGGCCGCTTGCTTGATTTTTTTGATGAGGATTTGAGTTTATATGAAGACGAACAGATTGGGGCGGCTGTTCGCAGTATTCAGGAAGACTGTAAAAAAGCAGCGAAAAAATACATTGATCCAAAACCGGTGATTGAAAAAGAAGAAGGTGAAACAGTTATTGTTGAAGATGGGTTTGATATTGATGCTATAAATCTGGTTGGAAATGTATCGGGTAATCCTCCCTTTGAAGGAGTTTTGAAACACAGGGGCTGGAAAGCAGGTAAAAAGGAGATACCAAAACTTTCAGATGTTCAGGATTCTACAATTATCACCCCGGCTGAAATCGAAATATAATAAGGCATAATTATTTTTAGGAGTTGTGTTGGATTTTCAAGATAAACAATACATCATCGGTATTGATTTAGGGACGACCAATTGTGCTGTGTCATATGTGGATATGGCAGCTGTCAGGGATGGAGCAGCCAATAGCGATCAGGGTAAGAAAAAGCAATATCTTAAAGTGTTTAATATTCCTCAGTTGACAGGCCATGGTGAATTTACCAGAATCCCAACCCTCCCTTCCTTTTTATATATGCCGGGGGAATATGATATATCCAAGGAGGTGTTGAAACATCCCTGGAAAAAAAGAGAAGACCTGTTTGCTGGAAGTTTTGCCAGGGATCATGGGGCTAAGATTCCTTCGAGATTGGTGTCTTCTGCAAAAAGCTGGTTGTGTAACCCAAAGGCTGACAGAAAAGCGAAAATTCTTCCATGGGGAGGGCAGGTGGAGGAGAAAATATCTCCGGTTTCTGCAACCAAAGAGTATCTGTTACATATCAAAAGTGCCTGGAACCATTTTGTCAAAGATGAAGACAAGTTTCTTGAAAATCAATTTGTGGTGATTACGGCCCCGGCATCGTTCAATGAAGAAGCCAGAGATCTGACAATGGAGGCCGTCAAAGGTGCCGGCTTTGGGTCTTCCGTTACGTTGCTTGAAGAACCCCTGGCGGCATTTTACAGTTGGCTTCTAAATCATGAAAATGACTGGCAAAGTCATGTGAAGCCCGATGACCTGATATTAGTGTGTGATGTGGGTGGCGGAACTACGGATTTTAGTTTGATCAGTCTCAAAGAGTCTGAAGGCAGTCCGAGGTTTGAGCGGATTGCTGTGGGTGATCATTTGATCCTTGGAGGAGACAATATCGATTTGGCTCTTGCCAGAAAAGTTGAATCAAAATTCAAATCAAAAACAAAACTTACTTCAGATAAATGGAAAACATTATGCTATCAGTGTCGGGAGGCAAAAGAAAAAATCCTTGAGAATAAGGATGAATCCGTAAGGATTACTATAAAAGGTGAAGGCCGATCATTGATTGCCGGGACGCTGGCGGCAGATCTGAATAAAGAAGATGTCAATGCTATTCTTACTGAAGAGTTTTTTCCCAATGTGGATCAAAATGCTATTCATACCCTGCAGCCAGAAAAGGAAATTGCAGATTTTGGTCTTCCTTTTGAAAAAGAGCCGGCAGTGACCAAGCATATTATTGGTTTTTTGGAAAAACACAGGGAGAATGTAAAAAAGCACCTTGGAAAAGATCCTTTGCCTGACTTGATTTTATTTAATGGTGGGACATTGAAGCCTATTGTGGTTCAAAAAAGAATTATCGAGTCCTTAAGAAAATGGTTTCATACAGCCTCTGATAATGTTTTGAATACACTTGAAAACAAGTCGCCGGAACTATCAGTGGGTATTGGGGCCTCATATTATGGGCTCGTGAAGCAGGGAGTTGGGGTTCGTGTGGGCAGCGGTAGTCCAAGAAGTTACTATCTGGGGGTGGCAACACAAGACCAGAGAGATTCTAAAGCAGTCTGCCTCGTTGAAAGAGGGCTTGATGAAGGATCTGTCATTGATTTGTCTCAGATGAAATATGAAGTCAGGGCAAATCAGCCGGTCAGCTTTGATATATTCAGCTCAAGCTATCGATCTGGAGATTTTGCAGGGGATGTTGTTGATATAGATAATACATTAAGTTTTATGGCGCCTTTAAAAACAGTTATAAAGTTTGGAAAAAAAGGCGACACCAAGCTTATCCCTGTGACCATAGGGGCAGAGTATACTGAAATGGGAAGCCTTGCCATGTATTGTTCTTCAGGTGTCAGCGATCACAAATGGAAACTGTCTTTTCAATTGAGAGAGCAGCAGACGGTAGAAACAATTGAGAGTGAGGTATACGATAGCGACTTGATAGAAGAGGCTATAAAAAGTGTGCAGTTTGCTTTTTCACAAAGCGGTGATGAACCTGATAAGCTTAAGGGAATAGTGAAGAAACTGGAAGATATAGTTGGCCAGAAAAAGGCCAATTGGCCGTTATCTTTTTTGAGGACGCTATCCGATCAACTGATTATACAAGAAAACGCAAGAAAATTGTCAGCAGATCATGAATCAAAATGGTTGAACCTTGTTGGATTTTGTATGCGTCCTGGTTTTGGCGATGCATTTGATGAAAATCGGATGAGAAAGCTGTGGAAAGTTTATCTTTCCGGGCTTGGGTTTGAAAAGTCAAAACAGAACCGTTTGGAGTGGTGGATTTTCTTGCGAAGAGTTGCTGCAGGATTTAAGGCTGGCCAGCAAAGACAGTTTTTTCAGGATATTTCACCGATACTGCTAAAGGGTAAAAATGCCAGAATGAAAATGTCACCGCAGGAGCAGACTGAGCTGTGGATGGCAGCCGGGAACATGGAAAGACTTCTGGTTAAAGATAAGATTGCTTTGGGTAAGTGTCTTTTGCCACAGCTTAAACCCGGTAAAAAACAGGATAACTTCTTTTGGACTTTGGGGCGTTTGGGTTCCAGGGAATTGTTATATGGATCAGTAGACCGAGTAGTTTCGGCCCAGGAAGTCATGCGATGGGTGAACGCATTAATGAAAAAGCCGTGGAAGGATAACGACCCTGTGGAAAACATGGTTGCCAGGGTTTCAAGAAAGACTGGAGACAGAACAAGAGACTTAGATCAGGAAAATCAAACCATAGTAGTTGAATGGCTTTCTAAGAGAAGTGCACCTGAAAGATTAATAAAAATGGTAACTGAAAAACTTGAAATAGCCATTAAGGATCAGAATGCACAATTTGGAGAACGGTTACCCGCAGGCCTTGTTTTAAAAACTTAAATATTTTTGATTTTGATTAAGAAATTGTTTGACAACGAATAGGGTTTCATGTATATTTGTTGAGTTCTTCAGCGGAAGAATGAATCAAGTTTGATCTTTGAAAATTAG
>JAWSVI010000050.1:0-4120 GCA_033851995.1 Desulfobacteraceae bacterium
GAAAATGAAGACATCGAAGAGATTGAGCTGGACGAGGACCAGGAAATTGAAGAGACCGACGAACCGGACGTGGATGCCGAGGAAATCGAGCTGGATGAGGATGAAGAGTTAGAAGAACTTGATATGGATGAAGACGAAGAGCTCAAAGAGGTTGAAGGCCTTAGTGAGGATGAGCTCAAAGCCCTTGAGGAATATCGAAAGAAAAAGGAGCTGGCCGAACATTTTGATGACACATTGGGGGAGAGGGAAAAAAAATACAATAAATACACAACAGTCCCGGAAGGACTCTATACTGTCGGAACAAAAAAAAGCCTCAAGTCCAGTCTGGAATTACAACAGTTTGATATGCCGAGGGTTTACATTGGAATTTATCCTATTACCAATGCACTGTTTGAAGTATTTATCGAACAGACCGGATATGTGACAACTGCAGAAAAAAAAGGATTTGGCAGAGTATATTTTTCTCGTCTTAAAAAGAACAGCAACGGCTCAACGTTAAATAAAAGTGCAGGATCAGAAGATATTAAGGGCGCCTGCTGGCATCAGCCTTCCGGCCCCGGTTCCAGCCTCCACGGGAGACGTAACCATCCGGTTGTACAGGTGAGCGTTGATGATGCCAGTGCATTTGCTTCATGGATTGGAAGGCGTCTGCCCACAGAAGCAGAATGGGAATCTGCTGCCAGAACAGACCTTGGCAATAAATATCCCTGGGGGAACACATTTAATCCCAGCGCGCTGAATATAGAACAGACAGGACTGTCAGATACCTGCTCCGTAGATGAATATGATGCCTTCGCAAATGAATTTCATATTATAGATATACTGGGCAACATAATGGAATGGACTTCGGACACCCAGCTTCCGCCCATTTCATCTGCCAAAGGAATCAAGTACTGTGTTGCAAAAGGCGCTGCCTGGAATGCCGGCGATGATGCAACCATCAGTTCAAGAGGATTGTTTATGCCCGGATTCACATCAAACACTATTGGTTTCAGATGCCTTTCTGAAATATTTTTATAAAATTATGGATGAACTGGTTCAACAATATCTGGATTACCTGATCATCGAAAAAGGACTGTCAGAGAACAGCTTGCAGTCTTACTCCAAAGATCTTGCTCAATTTCTTACGTTTCTTGAAAAAAACGATATTCATGATTTGAGTGCTGTTGACACCTCTGTTGTTCTTGCCTGGATGGTGGATTTATCCAAAAAAGGGCTGGCGGCAAAATCCAGGGCAAGGCACCTTGTCAGTATCAGGGGGTTATATAAATTTTTAACCCAGGAGAAAAAATCAAAAAACAATCCTGTAAAAAATGTAGATATTCCCAAAACAGGCCTGGCGCTTCCCAAAGTAATGAGCATTAAGGAAGTCGAAGCCCTGCTTGATGTTCCGGATATAAAAACCCCAAGGGGCCTTAGAAATGCCGCTATGATGGAAATCATGTATGGTGCCGGCCTGAGGGTGTCAGAACTGGTTTTACTTCGTCTTCAGGATATCAACTTTGAAGCGAATTTTGTCCGGGTTATGGGCAAAGGCTCAAAAGAAAGAATTGTTCCCATTGGCTCTCCAGCTCAATCTTTAACTCAAAAATGGGTAACCCAGGGACGGCCTTTTTTACTAAAAAAAAGCATTTCTCCTTATCTCTTCGTCGCCAGGGCTGGAAAACCCATGACCCGGCAATCTTTTTGGAAAATTATTAAAAAATGTGCCCTTGATGCGAATTTAAAGAAAAACATTACACCACATACCCTCAGGCATTCCTTTGCCACTCACCTTCTTGAAGGAGGGGCTGACCTGAGATCGGTCCAGACCATGCTGGGCCACTCTGATATCTCAACCACTCAAATATACACCCATATTTCAAGAGATTACCTGAGAAAAATGCACCAGCAGTTTCATCCCAGAAACAATTAAATATTTGATTTTTAAGCCCTGCAGGGCTATACTTGATCAAATATTTCATAAAAACTTACTGCGAAAACATTCTATTTTTTTTTGCGAAATTGATGTTTTATATAATTTCACTTTATGAGAAACAGCCTTTGCTTGGAACTTGTATGCTCAACTCATTGAAGGAAACAAGAATAAGACCTCTAATATTCTTAGCACTCTTTATTCTCACACTTGTTTTTCTCGGATGCAGCAGCCCCAAAGATGCAACCCGGCTCAATTCCCTGTTTCATTTCACCCCGGAAAATTATTCCATGCATATCGGCGAATTAAAAATCAAAGACGATATTTTACGTATGGATCCTTCCGGAACAGGTTTTTCTACCCACCAGCAGGGTAGCCCGCTTCCAGATAAGCTTGGAACGAATGCCCTGCTAACCTTTGTTACAGATTTCACACTTCCGGAATCAATGGGCAACAGACCACTTTTGTTGTTTGTGCCAACATCTGCATATCCTGTAGAAATTAAAATAAACGGATTCCTGGTTTTTGCCTGCGGAGTTATGGAATCAAGCGCTGTGCCGGATAAATATTTTGGAGAAAGGGAGTTTATCTCCACAAAAATTTTGAACCATGGCGGTATAAACAGGTTAACCATCCAGGCCATGCCCAGAAAGGTTCGGGTTGCCCTGCCGCAAATTTTTTTGGGTGAATACAAAACAATCTCTACCAAAATGGTATTTTATAACCTGTTTAACCATAACCTTATCTCAGCATTTTGTTTAGTAAGTTTCTTTTTTTCCATCATGTTTTTCCTGTTGTGGGCAGGAACCGGATTCAAAAATAATTCTCAGATCTATTTCTCCAGCACCTGCCTGTTTCTGGCAGGCGGTTATTTCCACATGGTGGTGGCCAACACCTCAACGGACAGCTTGTTATTATGGAAAATGTCCAGGTTCTGCTTCACGGTTTCCATTGTTTCAATTATATTTTATATGCTGGATTTTATCGGTGTTAAAAAAATCACCCGGAATCTTACGTTTAATCTTCTTGGCGGCTTTTTCATATTGCTGATCGCCTTTTTATTTTTTATCCAGGAAACTAAATATGACATCATAAATCTATATAAGATAGTATCTGCATTTATCATAGGTCCCGGACTTTTGATGATACCGGTGCTGCTTTTCTGGGAACTTGTCAAAAACAGGCGGATCGAAGCGCTAATAATTCTTATAGCGTTCTTTGCCACCACTGTAAGCGCCATCCATGACCTGATGCTCTCCATCAAATTGATGAATGCCGAATCGCTTTGGCTCCCTTTTGGATACATGGCTCTTGAAATCGGGATTATTTTGGTTATTGCCCTTGAGCAAAAACAACTCTTTAAGACCATTGCAGCCCAGAAAAGAACTTTGGAAGTCATTAATGCTGATTTAGTGACTGCCAAAGAAAAAGCTGAAGAAGCCAATGTTGCAAAAAGCCAGTTTCTGGCCAATATGAGCCATGAAATCCGCACCCCGATGAACGGGGTTATCGGGATGAATCAAATGCTGCTGGATACCCCTCTGGATGTTGACCAAAAAGAGTATTCATTAATGGTTAAAAACAGCGCAGCATCCCTTTTGAGAATTATTAATGATATTCTTGATTTCTCAAAAATAGAAGCAGGCAAGCTCGATCTTGAAAATATTGACTTTAACATTCAAAACATGCTGGATGATTTCATACCGGCTTTGTCCTTTAAGGCCAGGAAAAAAGGTCTGGCTCTAAATTTCAAACTGGACCCACTGATTCCTGCATTTATCAAGGGAGATCCGGGACGCCTGCGGCAGGTACTGACCAACCTGATTGAAAATTCGATTAAATTTACCGAACAAGGGGAAATTATAGTAAAGGCATCACTGGAAGAAAAAAAAGGGGATACCTTTGTTTTTTCTTTTTCTGTTAAAGATACCGGCATAGGTATCCCCTTTGAAAAACAGGATAAATTGTTTGATAATTTCACACAAGTGGATGTATCGGATACGAGAAAATATGGTGGGACAGGGCTTGGACTTTCAATATGTAAACAAATTGTTGAATTGATGGAAGGTCAGCTCAGCCTTGAAAGCAAAGTAGGGATCGGGTCCAAGTTTACCTTTACCGCCAAATTAAACAAATCTGATAAAATATATAAGTTTAAAAACACAGCAGATATCAGGGATCTCAAAATCCTGTATATCGATGACA
>JAWSVI010000011.1:0-108198 GCA_033851995.1 Desulfobacteraceae bacterium
GTTATCGGTGAAATTGTAGAATAAATTAGGAAGAGTGATCTATCATGTTGAAAACTAAAATAAGGATCAGGCTTAAAGCCTATGATCACAAACTCCTTGATCAGTCTTCAGTAGATATAGTTGACACCGCAAGAAAAAGCGGGGCCAGAATCGTCGGTCCCGTACCACTTCCCACACGGATCAACAAATTTACTGTTTTGCGTTCTCCCCATGTAAATAAAAAATCACGGGAACAGTTTGAAATCAGAACGCATAAAAGAATGATGGATATTCTTGAACCCACCCAGCAGACAGTGGACGCATTAATGAAACTGGATCTGTCTCCAGGTGTGGATGTGGAAATTAAATTATAGTTCATTAACAGGAACCAACTATGAGCGCATTACTTGGAAAAAAAATCGGAATGACCAATGTGTTTTCTGCAGATGGAAAGCTCGTTCCTGTTACCGTTTTGCAAGTCGGACCATGCACTGTTACACAGATTAAAACTGTTGAGACAGACGGGTACAATTCTCTTCAATTGGGTTTTGATGAAAAACCGGTTGAAAAATTGAACAAACCCATTGCCGGACACTTGAAGAAAGCGTGTGATAAAGGATTCCGTGTACTAAGAGAGTTTAGAACCGATGCCGTCGAAGAAGTTGAAGCCGGCGCAAGCATTGGTGTGGATGTATTTACAGTAGGTGACAAAGTTAATGTTACCGGAATAAGCAAAGGCCGGGGTTTTCAGGGGACTATCAAACGTCACGGGTTCCAGCGCGGACCTGAAACGCATGGTAGTAGAAATCACAGGAAACCGGGCTCAATTGGTAACAGCGCATGGCCGGGAAAAGTTTTCAAAGGCAAAAGGCTCCCGGGTCACATGGGCGTTGATAAAAAGACTGTAAAAAATCTTACAATTGTGGATATTAAGCACGACGAAAACCTCCTGTTGGTAAAAGGCCCGGTGCCGGGATTCAAAACAGGGGTTCTGGAAGTGCGCAAGGCTGATAAATAACTATTTCTTAAAAGATAGTCAGTCTGAATAAGACTAAAACGCGGCTATGGGTATTGCAAAATAATTCGCAGTGATGCATAGCTGATCAAAATTTATGAGGAAGAATATGGCTGCTGTAGATGTATTAAACAGTGCAGGTGAAAAAGTGTCTGAGGCTCAGCTATCCGACGATATTTTCAACATTCCCGTCAAAACAAGTGTTCTTCACCAGGTTGTCAGATCCCAACTCGTCGCAAAACGAGCTGGGACTGCTGCGGTTAAGACCCGGGGTATGGTGAAGGGGAGCACAAAAAAGCTTTTCAGGCAGAAAGGGACCGGTAATGCAAGGGCTGGAAGTGTAAAATCACCCCTGAGAAAAGGTGGTGGTGTTATTTTCGGACCGAGCCTGAGATCCTATGAGATCAAGGTTCCCAAAAAAGTTAAAAAGCTTGCCCTGAAAATGGCCCTGAGCTCAAAAGTCGAAGACAAAAATATTTTTGTGATTGATGACTTTAAGCTGGACGCCATAAAAACCAAGAATCTGGTCAAGGTTTTGAGTGCTCTGGAACTCAACGATCTTTTGATTGTTTCCGATGCAGAAGATACAAACCTTACATTGTCTTCAAGAAACCTTTCTGATGTGAAAGTGATCAAAACTGAAGGCTTGAATGTATACGATATCCTGAAGTTCAAAAACCTTCTTGTCGTTGAATCCAGCATTAAAAATATCGAGGGGAGGCTGAGTTAAAATGATTGAATATGACATTATCAGAGGCCCGTTGGTTACAGAAAAAACAACCCTTCAAAAAGAGTTGAATAACCAGGTAACGTTTAAAGTTGATAAGCGCGCCAACCGTGTTGAAATTAAAAATGCAGTTGAAGCTGCATTCAATACCAAAGTGAAACAGGTTCGTACTGTTCAGGTAAAAGGCAAGGTTAAACAGCGCGGCAGAATCATTGGCAAGAGAAAAGATTGGAAAAAAGCAATCATTACACTGATGCCAGGACAAAGAATCGACTTTTTTGAAGGTGTTTAAAGAGGTATATATATGTCAACAATAATAAAGACGAAACCGACATCTCCCGGACGACGCTCTCAGGAATACCTTTCTTTTGAAGAAATTACAAAGACCAAACCTGAAAGACGGCTGACTAAGAACATTAACAAACGCGCCGGTCGTAACTCATACGGAAGAATTACAGCTAGACATAGAGGCGGTGGAGCGAAAAAGAAATACCGCGTCATTGATTTTAAACGAGACAAAGACGGAATTCCGGCTAAGGTTTCCGCCATTGAATACGATCCCAACCGAAGCGCAAGGATCGCACTTCTGGTCTATGCTGATGGTGAAAAAAGATACATTCTGGCACCTCTGGATGTCAAAGTAGGTGACATTCTTGAGACTGGACCCGGAGCAGATATCAAACCGGGTAACTGCATGCCGCTTGAAAATATTCCAACGGGTACCCGGATTCATAATATCGAACTCAAACAGAATAAAGGCGGGCAGATCGTTAGAAGTGCCGGTGCTTTTGCAAGACTTATGGCAAAAGAAGGAACGTATGCACAGATTCTGCTGCCTTCCGGCGAAGTTCGCATGATCCATTTAAAATGCAAAGCAACTGTGGGCCGCGTTGGAAACGAAAAACATGGTGATGTAAAAATCGGTAAAGCCGGCAGAAGCCGCTGGATGGGAAAAAGACCGTCTGTTCGTGGTGTTGCCATGAACCCGGTTGATCATCCCATGGGTGGTGGCGAAGGCCGATCTTCCGGTGGGCGCCAGCCGTGTACACCCTGGGGCGTTCCGACAAAAGGTAAGAGAACCCGAAAGAGTGCCAGAACTGACCAATACATCGTAAAAAGAAGAGCAAAGCGAAAATAAATAGGTGATAAATTATGCCAAGATCATTAAAAAAAGGACCCTACATTGCACCGCATCTTTATAAAAAAGTAGTCGATGCAGGTAATTCCAAAAGCAACAAAGTTATTAAGACCTGGTCTCGCAGATCTACTATTTTTCCTGAAATGGTCGGTATCACACTTGCTGTTCATAACGGTAAAAAATTTATTCCCGTTTTTGTTACAGAGAATATGGTCGGTCATAAACTTGGTGAATTTTCACCTACCAGGACATTCTGGGGTCATGCCGGAGATAAGAAATCCAAGAGGTAATCTCTTTGTTTGATTAAAGGACAAGTGATATGGAAGTTAAAGCAACTACAAAATATGCACGAATTTCACCATTTAAGCTCAGGTTGCCCATTGATGAAGTCAAAGGCAAAAGCGCTGCACAGGCACTCACGCTTCTAAAGTTTATGCCGCTCAAAGCTGCTGGAATTATTTACAAAACACTCCAGTCAGCTGTTGCCAATGCAGAGCACAATAAAGAGCTTGATGTAGATAAATTGGTTGTCAAAAATATTTTTGTCGATCATGGGCCAACCATGAAACGGTTCAGGCCAAGGGCCAGGGGTAGAGCAACTAGAATTTTGAAACGAAGCAGTCATTTAACCGTAGTGGTTGAAGAGACTGACAAATAGGAGGACAAAAGCTTGGGCCAGAAAGTACATCCTACCAGTTTAAGATTAGGCATCATCAGGACATGGGATTCCCGATGGTATGCGGATAAAGAATATGCCTCTTTTGTTGAAGAAGATTTCAAAGTCAGAAAGTTTTTGAAAAAGAAGCTCTATCATGCTGGTATATCCAAAATAGAAATCGAACGGTTTTCCAAACAGATCCGCCTCAGAGTATTTGCAGCACGTCCCGGGATCATCATTGGAAAAAAAGGTTCAGAGATCGCATTGCTTAAAACCGAGCTCGAAAAAATGCTCGAACCTGCAGTGCTCATAGATATTAAAGAAGTCAGACGTCCTGAAATTGATGCCCAGCTGGTAGCAGAGAATATTGCCCTCCAGCTGGAAAGAAGAATCGCTTTCAGACGCGCGATGAAACGAAGTGTGTCTTCTGCTATGCGTTTTGGTGCCAAAGGGATCAAAATTATTTGTTCCGGCCGCCTGGGTGGTGCAGAAATGGCAAGGACCGAGTGGTACAAGGAAGGCCGTATTCCTCTTCATACACTGAGAGCGGATGTTGATTACGGATTCATTGAAGCGAAAACCACTTACGGAACCATTGGAATTAAAACCTTCATTTTTAAAGGTGAAGTATTAAGTCCGGGTGAGCAGGCGTTGGCTTAAAAAAAGCGATCAGGAGAAATGAAAAATGCTTAGTCCAAAAAATGTGAAATTCCGTAAACAGTTTCGCGGTAGAACCAAAGGAACACCTAACAGAGGAAATACACTCAGCTTTGGTGACTTCGGTCTTCAGGCAACTGAATGCGGTTATGTAAATGCAAGACAAATAGAGGCTGCCAGGGTTGCCTTAACCCGTCATGCAAAAAGAGCAGGTAAAAGCTGGATCAGATTTTTTCCAGACAAACCCGTTACAAAAAAACCTGCAGAAGTCAGGATGGGTAAGGGTAAAGGTGCCACAGATGCATGGGTTGCAAGAGTGAAACCCGGTAAGATTCTTTATGAAATGGAAGGCATCGATAGAGACGTCGCCAAGGAAGCCATGAGACTTGCTGCCAGAAAACTTTCCGTAAAAACCCGTTTTGTGGAAAGGAGTAAGTAAAGATGAAAACCAGTGAAATTAGAGAATTGGGAGCAGATCAGATTAAGGAAAAGCTTGTAGAATTAAAAAAAGAGCTTTTTAATCTTCGCTTTCAGAATGACGTGGGGCAGCTTGAAAACACAGCAACGCTTTCAAATGTCAGAAAGGATATTGCCAGATTGTATACAATATCCAAAGAAATGAACTTAAACATTAGTTAATTGGCGAAGATACGATTATGGAAAATATTAAAAAGAATAAAAAAGAGCTGATTGGCGTTATTGTATCCGACAAAATGGATAAATCAGTCGTTGTTCAGGTTGAAAGATTTGTCCAGCATGCGATTTATAAAAAATTCATCAAGCGTTATAAAAAATACCATGCCCATGATGAGAAAAATGAATATAAAATCGGTGATACAGTAAAAATTATCGAAACCAGACCTTTGAGCAAGCTGAAACGTTTCAGAGTTACTGAAATGATAAAAGAAGCTGTTTGATTGAGGGAGTTGAGAAATGATTCAGAGTGAAACCAGATTAACAGTAGCAGACAATTCCGGGGCAAAGGAATTGTACTGCATCAAAGTACTTGGCGGATCCAAAAGACGGTATGCCAGCATTGGTGATATCATCACTTGCTCAGTTAAAGAAGCGATTCCTAATGCAAAAGTCAGGAAAGGTGATATTGTCCAGGCCGTCATTGTCAGAACCAAAAAAGAGATCTCCCGTCCTGACGGTTCTATGATCCGATTTGATGATAACTCGGCTGTTATTTTATCAAAATCAAATGATCCGATTGGAACACGTATCTTTGGTCCGGTGGCAAGAGAGTTAAGGGCAAAGAGATTTATGAAAATTGTTTCTTTGGCCCCTGATGTGCTTTAATTGTCAGGTTATGGGATAAAAATCTTATGAATACTATGAAAATTAGACTAAAAAAAGATGATAAGGTTAAGGTACTGACCGGTAAGGATAAAGGAAAAATCGGTAAAGTACTTAAGGTTGTTAAAAAGACTAACCGAGTCGTTGTTGAAAATATTAATGTCGTTAAAGTCCATCAAAGACCGACACAGGCAAACCCTCAGGGTGGTATTGTTGAAAAAACCATGCCTATTCAGGTGTCCAATCTTATGATCATGTGCAATTCATGTGTAAAACCGACACGGATTGGAATGAAACAATTGGAAGATGGAAAACGGGTCAGAATCTGCAAACAGTGCAACCAGCAGATTGACGCTTAAGACCAAAGGCGGAGAGAATACATGTCAACTCTTAAGGAAAAATATACTAACGAAGTTGTACCCCAGCTTAAGGAAACTTTTGAATATAAAAACGAGCTTGAGGTTCCAAAGTTAGAGAAAATTGTGTTAAACATGGGTCTTGGTGAAGCGGTGAAAAACCCTAAGATCGTGGATTCAGCAGCTTCAGAACTGGCACTGATTGCCGGACAAAAAGCCGTTATTACACGGGCCAAAAAACCAATCGCGAACTTTAAACTTCGTGCGGATCTGCCCATTGGGTGTAAAGTCACCCTGCGCCGTGAAAAAATGTATGATTTTTTAGATCGGCTGGTGAATATTGCCCTGCCTCGTGTCAGGGACTTCAGAGGAATATCCGGAAAAGCTTTTGATGGGCGAGGCAATTACAGCCTTGGTATTACAGAGCATATCATATTCCCCGAAATTGACTATGATAAGACCGACAGTATTAAAGGTCTGAATATTACAGTTGTAACCACAGCTAAAACCGATGAGGAAGGCAAGGCGCTCCTGAAGTTTTTTGGCATGCCTTTCAAAAATTAAGGATCTTAAGGAGGAAAGCTTGGCTAAAAAAGCTTTAATCGCAAAGGCAAACAGAAAACCTAAGTTTTCAGTACGGGCGTACAACCGTTGTCCTTTATGCGGTAGACCAAGAGGGTTTATTAGAAAAGCTGGTATCTGTAGAATTTGTTTCAGGTCGCTTGCATCAGAAGGCAAGCTCCCGGGAGTTACCAAATCAAGCTGGTAACAGACAACCAAACAAAAAACATTTATTAGCGGATTTTAAGGAGATTTCAAATGGCAAGTAGTGATCCCATTGCAGACATGCTGACGATCATAAGAAATGGTGGAAAAGCAGGGTTTGTTAAAGTGGATATCCCCGGATCAAAAGTAAAACTGGATATGGTGCGGGTGCTTAAAGAGCAAGGGTATATCAAAGACTATAAATTTCTCGAAAACGAAACACAAGGCGTCATCCGGGTATATATAAAATATGTACAGGAAGGAGAGCCCACAATCTTTGGTATTGAACGAGTAAGTAAACCCTCTTGCAGGGTTTACAGAAAATCAAAACAGATTAAGCCGGTTTTAAACGGCCTGGGCATCTCAATTGTCTCAACCTCTAAAGGTTTGATGACAGACAAACAGGCCAAAGAAGCGAACGTCGGCGGTGAAATTCTTTGTAACGTATGGTAGTACAGGAGTAATATATGTCTAGAATAGGAAAAAAGCCGGTTCAGCTTCCAGATAAGGTCCAATTTGCCCTTAATGGTGATATGATTTCAATAAAAGGACCCAAAGGTAATCTTGAACGTAAATTGCACCCGGCTGTAAAAGTAGAAGTAAATGATAATGTTGTAACCGTTGATACCGATACAAGTGATAAGAAAAAAGTGGCCCTCCAGGGTCTTTTCAGATCCTTGATTTCCAATATGGTCACCGGTGTTTCAACAGGCTATGAGAAAAAATTGATCCTTTCCGGTATTGGATACCGTGCTGAGGTAAAAGGCAAGAGCCTTATACTGAACGTTGGTTTCTCCAACCCGGTGGATTTTAAACTACCTGATGGAATACAGGCCAGTGTCGATAAAAATACAGAAATTTCACTTTCCAGTATTGACAAGGAAAAACTCGGCCAGGTAGCTGCAAACATAAGAGATCTTAGACCGCCCGAGCCCTATAAAGGCAAAGGTATTATGTATGCAGGCGAAAGAATTATCAGGAAAGCTGGTAAGACTGCTGGTAAAGAATAAAAGGTGGGAATAAAAGATTATGGCTAATACATCACCAAGGCTTGTATCAAGGCTTAAAAGAAAAAAAAGAATCAGAAAAAATATATTTGGCAATCAAGATCGTCCAAGAATGAGTGTGTTTAGAAGTTCAAAGCATATCTATGCCCAGATCATTGATGATACTGAGGGCGTGACACTCGTTTCTGCATCTACCTTAGACAAAGAGTTCAAAGATTCCAAGGTAGAGGGTAAAAAGACAGAGATTGCAAAGGCAGTGGGTAACCTGATCGGCAAGAGGGCTCTTGACAAGGGAATTAAGAAAGTAGTCCTGGACAGGAATGGCTATTTATATCATGGCCGTATCAAATCGCTTTCAGACGGCGCAAGAGAAGCCGGATTGAATTTCTAATTAAGGAGGAATACCCTTGGCAAGACAACAGCAAATGGAAGATAACGGGCTGATAGATAAGGTTGTCAGAATCAACCGTGTTGCAAAGGTTGTAAAAGGTGGTCGTAACTTTACCTTCAGTGCACTTGTCGTCGTGGGTGACGGTGAAGGCAGTGTAGGATACGGCCTGGGAAAAGCTAAAGAAGTCCCGGAAGCAATCAAAAAAGGTATGGAAAAAGCAAAACGCAATATGGTTAAGATTTCGTTGCTCGACGGAACCGTTCCTTTTGAGGTGGTTGGCAGAGCAGGCGCAGGACGTGTTCTGCTTAAACCGGCATCCCCCGGTACTGGCCTGATCGCCGGTGGTGGAATCCGGGCGGTCCTTGAGGCTGTGGGTGTGACAGATATCTTGACCAAATGTATCGGCACACACAACACCCAGAACATCGTTCGGGCAACAATGGCTGGACTTCAGTCCCTTTGTACCAAAGAAGAAGTGGCAAAACGTCGCGGTCTCAGACCTGAAGATATATAAGAGGTTCATGAAAATGGCAGAAAAAATTAAAATCACACAGATCAAAAGCACCATTGGACGTCCAGCTAAACATGGCCGGATTGTCCGTTCCCTGGGCTTGAGAAGAATGCACCAGACTGTCGAACACAATGCTGATCCGGTTATTCTCGGTCAGGTTAAAAAAGTTTCACACCTTGTGAAAGTAGAGGAGGTGTAATATGCAGCTTCATGACTTGGCACCTGAAAAAGGCTCCAGAAAAAATAGAAAAAAAGTGGGCCGCGGTCCAGGCTCTGGAATGGGAAAAACTTCAACCAGAGGTCACAAAGGTCTTAAAGCAAGATCAGGCGGAAACGTCAGACCCGGTTTTGAGGGTGGTCAGATGCCGATTTACAGGCGTCTTCCCAAACGCGGTTTTTTCAACATTTTTAAAACCAATAATGCGGTTTTGAATGTAAAGGATCTTGATAGATTCGAAGATGGAGCGACCATTGATATGGAAGCCCTTAGAAGCGTAGGCCTGGTTAAAGGCCGCCGTGATGGTGCAAAAATTCTTGGGATGGGTGAAATTTCCAAGAAGTTCACTGTTAAAAACGTTCTTGTTTCCAAAGCTGCCAAAGAAAAAATAGAGGCTGCCGGCGGAACAATCGAAGAATAAGCGCTTTAAATAATAATACAGAAGAACAAAAAATAAGACGTGATTTAAGGACATATAAATGATCGAGAACAGCTACCAGAATTTATTTAAGCTTCCTGAGCTCAAAAGAAAGATATTCATTACACTCGCATTGCTGTTTGTTTACCGTGTTGGTATCCATGTCCCAACGCCAGGCATCAACAGTGCTGAACTGGCATCTTTTTTTGCCAGTGCTGAAGGGACTTTGTTTTCCATGTTTAATATGTTCTCCGGGGGGGCCTTGGAACGGCTTTCAATATTTGCCCTGGGTATCATGCCTTATATTAGTGCGTCCATTATTCTTGAGCTGATGACAGTAGTCGTTCCTCACCTTGAACAGCTTAAAAAAGAAGGGGATGCCGGGCGTAAGAAGAAAACTCAATACACACGTTATGGTACGGTAATTTTAAGTATTATCCAGGGCTTTGGTATCAGTGTTGGCCTCGAATCAATGACCTCGCCTGCTGGTGTCCCCATTGTCCCTTATCCGGGCTGGGGCTTCAGGCTGATTACCATTATTACCCTGACTGCAGGTACCGCTTTTATCATGTGGCTGGGTGAACAAATTACAGAACGGGGTATTGGAAACGGAATTTCCCTGATTATTTTTGCAGGTATTGTTGCAAGAATGCCTTCCGCGGCAGGAAACTCTTTCCGGTTGATGACCACCGGTGAGATAGGCGTTTTTGGAATGATTATTCTTATAGTTCTTATGGTGGCGGTTATTGCGGCTATTATATACATGGAACAGGCGCAGAGAAGGATTCCGGTTCATTATGCCAAACGGGTTGTGGGCAGGAAAATGTATGGGGGGCAGACGTCACATCTGCCGTTAAAGATAAATACGGCCGGTGTTATTCCGCCTATCTTTGCATCTTCCATCATCATGTTTCCAACAACACTTGCCCAGTTTATTGACATGCCGATTATGCAGACTGTTGCTGCCATGTTCTCTCCGGGGACCATCTGGTACTACATACTGTATGTTGGATTTATCATTTTCTTCTGCTTTTTTTATACTGCAGTACAGTTCAATCCGGAAGATGTTGCTGAAAATATGAAAAAGAACGGTGGCTATATCCCAGGCATTCGCCCGGGTAAGCGCACCAGTGAATACATAGACAAGGTATTGACCCGGATAACATTAGGAGGCGCAATTTATGTATCAGCCGTATGTGTACTGCCCACCTTCCTGATGAGCAAGTTTAATGTGCCGTTTTATTTTGGTGGTACGGCCCTGTTGATTGTGGTCGGGGTATCCATTGATACCATTTCCCAGATTGAGTCTCACCTGATTACAGGTAACTACGAAGGATTCATGGGGCGGTCCGGATCTAAAAGAATAAAAGGCAGATCCTGATTTAATTTTAATTCACGCAGAGGAGATTAATAAAACTATGGCAAAAGAAGAACCCATCAAAGTTGACGGGAAAGTACTTGAAACACTGCCCAATGCCATGTTCAGGGTTGAGCTTGAAAACAAGCATGTACTGCTTGCCCATATTTCAGGCAAAATGAGAATGCATTTTATTAAAATCCTGCCAGGAGACAGGGTGACGGTTGAGATCTCACCCTATGATTTAAGTCGGGGCAGAATTACATATAGATATAAATAAAAGATTTAATATATTTAGGTTAGGAGTAAATGGATGAAAGTTCGAGCATCTGTAAAAAAAATCTGCAGAGATTGCAAAGTAATAAAAAGACGCGGTGTCATAAGAGTCATTTGCATTAACAAACGCCACAAACAGCGGCAGGGATAGGGGGATAGAAATTTGGCACGTATCGCAGGGGTAGACTTACCAAGAAATAAGCATGCATGGATAGCTTTAACCTATATCTACGGAATAGGAGCAAGCAGATCAAAGCTGATACTTGAAAAAGCAGCAATTAATCCTACTACAAAAGCAATGGACCTGACCGAAGAACAGGTAAATGACATCAGAAAAGTTATTGATGCTGAGTACAAGGTTGAAGGTGAACTGAGAAGTGAAGTTTCCATGAATATCAAACGCCTCATGGACCTTGGATGTTATAGAGGGCTGCGCCATAGAAAAGGGCTGCCTTGTCATGGTCAGAGAACCAGTACAAATGCCAGAACACGAAAGGGTCCAAAAAGGACTGCGGTTAAAAAGAAAAAGTAGGATAATCTAAAAAGGTATTAAGAATTATGGCAAAAAAGTCAAAAAAAGTTGTGTCCAAAAAACGGGTAAGAAAGAATATTTCCACAGGTATTGTGCACATTCAATCTACTTTCAATAATACCATTGTCACAATTGCCGATGAAAATGGAAACACCATATCATGGTCCAGCGGTGGCCACCAGGGATTCAAGGGTTCCAGAAAAAGTACACCGTTTGCTGCCAAACTGGTTGCAGAGGCTGCAGGTGCCAAAGCAATGGAACACGGCATGAAGAACATTGGCGTATATGTAAAAGGACCCGGACCCGGCAGAGAATCCGCCTTGAGAGCATTGCATGCTCTTGGATTCACTATTTCAATGATTAAAGACGTTACGCCGGTACCGCACAATGGATGCCGTCCGCCTAAAAGAAGAAGAGTATAAGTTTACTGGTTGATAAAGGAGAAATACATTGTCACGATATAGAGGTTCTGTTTGCCGACAATGCAGACGAGAGAATATGAAGCTTTTTTTGAAAGGCGACCGTTGCTTTTCAGATAAATGCAGTTTTGATAGAAGAGGTTATCCCCCCGGACAGCATGGACAGAGAAGAAGCAAGCTTTCCGATTACGGGATTCAGCTCAGAGAAAAACAAAAAGTCAGAAGACTTTATGGTATCTCTGAAAAACAGTTTAGAATTTCTTTCAAGAAAGCCGACCGGAAAAAAGGCATCACCGGTACCAACCTGTTAAGCCTGCTTGAAACAAGACTGGATAACACTGTTTTCAGAATGGGGTTTGTTAATTCCAGAAATCAGGGACGTCACTTTGTAAGACATAATCATTTTACGGTAAATGGTAAAAAAGTGAATATCCCTTCTTACCAGGTTAAAAAAGGCGACGTTGTTGAACTTCGGGAAAAAAGTAAAAAAATTCAGGCCATTACAGATTCTCTGGATGCCATTGTAAGACGTGGCGTTCCCCAGTGGCTTGAGATTGACAAAGATAAATTTAAAGGCGAAGTTGTCGGTGTTCCGGTTCGTGAAGATATCACGCTGCCCATCCAGGAACAACTAATAGTAGAGCTTTATTCCAAATAGACAGACTGTTGATATGGTTTGTTCAATAATTTATTCAGGAGATATACATGTCATCTGAACAACTTGCATATGTGAACTGGCGAGAGATGATCAAGCCGGAGAAGCTTGATGTTACAACAACTTCAACATATGGTAAATTTGTATGTGAACCCCTGGAAAGAGGATACGGTATTACCATTGGAAACTCACTGCGGCGTATTATTCTTTCGTCCATCTACGGCGCAGCCATTGTCTCTGTCAAATTCGACGATGCTCTTCATGAATACAGTGTGATATCAGATGTCAGAGAAGACGTTTCTGAACTGATATTAAACCTCAAAGAGCTCAAACTCAGCGTTGATGACACAGAAGACAAGGTATTGACTCTGAGTGCAAATGGCGAGTGTGAAGTTACCGGCGCAGATATTGTCAGCCCTGATGGTAAGGTTGAGGTCCTCAATCCGGAACAGCATATTGCCACCCTCTCCAAAAATGGACAGCTCAATATGTCCATGGTGGTAAAAATGGGAAAAGGGTATGCACTTGCATCTGCCAATAAAGATGAAGAAGCTGCGATCGGAACTATTCCTATTGATTCCGTTTTTTCTCCCATTAAACGAGTAAAATATGTCGTGGGAACATCCAGGATCGGTCAGAAAACAGACTATGATAAATTAACACTCGAGGTATGGACTGACGGGTCTGTTACACCGGATAATTCTGTTGCTTATGCAGCAAAAATTTTAAAAGAGCAGATGAATCCCTTCATTAATTTCGACGAAGATCTTGAACCAGATCATGTTGAAGACGCAAAAGATGATGGAGACAAAAGCTTTAACGAAAATATTTACAGGTCTGTTGATGAGCTTGAACTGTCTGTCAGAAGTTCAAACTGCCTGAAGAATGCCAGGATTAATACCATCTATCAGTTGGTACAGAAAACAGACAGTGAAATGCTCAAAACCAAAAACTTCGGCAGAAAATCATTGAATGAGATAAAGGAAGTCTTAACTTCAATGGACTTGTCTCTGGGCATGGACCTTGAAGGTTTTGAACCGCCAGAAGAAGAGAACAATCAGGAAGGAGAATAATTTTCCATGAAACATAGAAAATCAGTATTAAAATTGAACAGGACTTCAAGCCATAGAAAGGCTATGTTCAGAAACATGGTAACTTCTCTGTTCAAACACGATAAAATTAAAACAACTGAAGCCAAAGCAAAAGGTCTTCGTTCAATTGCAGATAAAATGGTTACCCTTGCAAAAAGAGGTGACCTTCATGCCAGACGTCAGGCCCTTGCAGTGATTCGCGAAAAAGATGTTGTTCATACTTTGTTTAATGAAGTGTCTGACAAATTCAGCTCAAGACAGGGTGGCTACACCAGAATTACAAAATTAGGACCCAGAAAAGGGGATGTTGCACCCATGGTGCAGATCGAGTTGATTTTCGACTGATTCCTTTCCTATACAAGTACTTTTTAAATCCCCGGCAGGTTTTTTCTGCCGGGGATTTTTATTTGTTTTGTTTGGCTTTATATAATTTTTTATCGGCAGTTTTGAGCAATATCGCTGAAGTCTCATTTCCGTTTTCAAAAACAGAAGAAATTCCATAACTAAGCTTTACATGAAATTGTTCATAGTTTGCACTTAATGGCTCTTTTGCCAGTTTTTCCTTTACCCTGTTGATATAGCTCTCAGCCTGGGTTTTATTGGTAGAGGGCAAAATGACCACAAATTCATCTCCTGCAAACCGTGCCACTACATCTGAATCACGTTTCAGGGAGTTCAGGCAGTTTGCGGTGTGACACAGGGCCATATCACCGTTGTCATGTCCGTAGGTGTCGTTAATTGATTTAAAGTCATCAAGATCCAGGAATATAACACTCAGGTCAATATGGTACCTTTTTGATCGCTGGAATTCTCTTTCAAGTACCCGTTCCATTACCCCCCTGTTCAAAAGGCCGGTCAAAGGATCATGAAAAGCAAGGTATTTTAACTGTTCATGTGCTGTCACATTGGACAGGCAAAGAGACACTTTTAATGCAAGCTGGTCAAGCAAGGTTGTATCAATGCCAGGTTTAAACCGGGCAGGGTTTTCATCGGCCTGGTTAAAACTGCCTACAATTTCACCATCTAAAGTGATCGGGGCAATCGCAATGGAGCCAATATTATACTCTGCCTTTTCCGGTATGAGCGCCTCAAATCCGTCAATATCCTGATTGGCCAGAAGGGGTTTTAGTTTGTTTTTTGTTACTTTGCTGAATTTTTCTTTTGGTAAAAAAGCAGTCGAAGTCTCTAACAGTTTGGAATTTTTTATGTTTTTCAGATAGTCGGCAATACTGCTTTCTTCGATAATGGATATCCAGGTATGGGGAACGGAAAACTTGGAACTTATTTCAGATAAAAGCTCTTCAATGAAATCCTGAAAATTTAAAATAGTTAAAATACTAATTTCAATTTCATGAAATTTTCGAGCAATAATCTCATTATTTTTTAAGCGGTCTAAAACTGATTTTGGAATATTCATGGAGTTCTTTACACAATTATGGTTTTTTTATACTGTTTTTTTAAGGTTACACGCATAGAAAGTCAATAATAATCGCAGAAGATGACGCCAAATATCATTTACAATGAGCTAAATTGTTGGTAGTGATTCATCAATAGGTGCCTTTAGCTTAAATCACAGGAGAGAAAATTTGGACAAGACATATCATACCAGTCGCCTGGTTCAGTTTGCATCATTCATTATTGTTGTGGCAGGGATGAGAGCGGCTTCGGTTCTAGTCGTTCCTTTTTTGCTTGCCGGATTTTTAGCAGTTATCTGTGCGCCGCCTTTATTCTGGATGAAAAAAAAGGGTGTGCCCAGTATGCTGGGCATTTTAGTTCTTTTACTAGTGGTTATTCTTGCTCAGATTATCCTTGTGACACTGGTGTCTAAATCAGTTGCTGATTTTTCTCAAAATCTTCCTTTTTATCAAGACCGGCTAAAAACACTCACCTATGACAGCCTGCAACTGATGTCACGCTATGGGATAGAGCTTGAAACTGATAAACTTGCTGAGATGCTGAATCCCAGCAGGGTTTTAATGCTTGCCGCCAACATGCTTAACGGGCTTGGCGGAGTGTTGACCAATACCTTTTTTGTCTTTTTGACCTTGATTTTCATCCTGTCAGAGGCTGCCGGATTTCCTAATAAACTGCGTGCGATTATCAACGATAAACATTCAAACCTGGAAACATATTCGCAGATTACAGATGGTGTGAATAAATATCTGGGAATCAAAACCCTTACCAGTTTGGGGACAGGAATTGCCATCAGCACCTGGCTGCTTGTTCAGGGGGTGGATTATCCGGTGATGTGGGGGGTATTTGCTTTTTTACTTAATTACATCCCCAATATCGGTTCTATTATTGCAGCTGTTCCTGCTGTGCTTCTAACCCTGATTCAGCTTGGGCCAATAGCTGCCGGTATTGCTTCTATTGGATTTTTAATCGTCAATACGCTGGTGGGTTCGGTGATTGAACCAAAGGTTATGGGCGAGGGCACTGGCCTGTCAGCCCTGGTTGTGTTTTTATCCCTGGCATTTTGGGGGTGGGTTTTGGGACCGGTGGGTATGCTGCTTTCCGTGCCATTGACCATGGCGGTTAAAATTGCACTGAGCAAAGGGGAATCAACAAAATGGCTGGCAATACTGCTGGGCTCGAACAAGGAAGCATCCCAACTGGTTTAAGATAGGATCATAGAAGGGATTTTGATCAGTGATCAGTGTGCAGAACCGGAAATGTTGAACAATAACGTCCCTTTTTTGAATTTTGGCCCGCCAATGGTAATACTGCTGTTGTTTTTTAAAAGCACCTGGGTTTTGAAAATAATACGGTTGATTTTACGGATTAGAATCTGGTAACGGATACGTTTGTTTTCCATTTTAATGGGGACGACCTCTAACGTTCTTTTTCCAGGAAGGTTTACCTGCCCTTTTTGTCCAAAATTCAAATTCAGGGTTTCATCCTTTAAAAGGCGATAAGATGTATATTTAAATACGGATTCCAACTCAGAGATAATGGAATTGAGACCAGGATCGACATGGTTTTTACCCGTTGAGGCATGAATAACTTTTATGTCGGTTAATACGGTTTTTTTTGCCAGTACCGGATGCACGGCCAGGCAAAATAATCCTGCTGTCAATATGGTAATTTTAATAAATCTGAGCATGACTCCCCTTCTTTTTATCAGGTTTCATTAAACCAGATAATGGTGTGTTTTTTCTTTTGAGTTTCGATAATCATAACGGAAGCAAAATCTGTGTCAACAGATTTTACAATCGCACTTGGCCCAGTTGGAGGAAAAATAGTATTTTGAAAAGCAAAAAGGCTTATCATAAGGATAATGGCAAGTGAAGCAACCTTTAAAACCATATGTTTGCCAAGGAATTCAAAATGATTTCCAAATGTGCTTTTCTCCTTTTTCTGAAGCGTTGAATGCAGGTGCTTCGCAATTGTTCCCTTTTCCATCTGAGCAACCCGGGCGGCTGCATGGTGTGAGAAAATATCTGACAGGGATGAGAAGTTTTTCACCATAGCACTGCATTCCGTGCAGGTTGAAAGGTGTTGTTGTATCGCATCATATGTCTGTGTCGGCAGTTCATTATCCACAAACCTGCTGATCTCTTCAGAACTGTATTTTCCGCATGAGTTTTTCATAAAAAAATTCCCCCTTTCACCGGACCGGATCCATGACATGGCTGAGCTGCTGCCTGGCAGAATGAAGCCTTGATGAAACCGTTCCTTTCTTGATGTTTAAGGTGGAAGCAATCTGATCATAGGAAAGCCCTTCCAGTGAGTTCAATACAAATACCACTCTGAGTTTTTCCGGCAGTTTTTTGATGGCTTTCATAAGATTATCCTCAAATTGCTTTTCTCTGTAGAGCATTTCAGGGTCATAATTTTTTTTGCTCTCGTTTGTGAGCATCTGATCGTTTTCCGACTCTATGGAAGCGTGATGCCATTTAAATCTCCGCTTCCATTTTCTCTTCCAGTTCAGGCAGTGATTGATGGTGATTTTCCTCAGCCAGGTGTATAAGCTTGCATCCTGCCTGAATGAGTGAATATTTTTAAATACACTGACAAACACATCCTGAATAACCTCCAGGCTGTCTTCATGGTCAAATGTGATGCCATAAGCGATTTTCAGCAGCCTGTCCTGGTATTGTGAGACAAGGCGGTCAAATGCCCATTGTTGACCTTTCTTCAGCCGTTCAACAAGTTCTATTTCTTCCGCCTTGTCTGCTTTAGTTTTTATTTTACTCACAATAGTCTACATACCGTGAAAGTGTTTTTTAATGGCGTACCCAGATCTTTTTCTTTTGATAATACCCTTCTTTTATCAGAAATCGATGATAACTGCCACTCACCCATTTTCCTCTTCGATTATAATGGCCGGGGTTCCATTTTTTGTCAAATACAGGTCCTATCCAGATCTTCTTAATTTCCCAATGGCCCCTGGGGCGGTTGGAGTGTTTAAATTTTGGGTGATGGCCCCTGTTGCGATCATATTTGTTGTGTGCATATCTGTTGTGGGTGTCGCGACGGTGGGGTTTATCCTTATATCCCCGGTTCTGGTCACGGTGGTATACATGGCGTGGCGTTCTATCGTCGTGTATCTCATTGTATATTGCTGCTCCAAGTATGGCGATACCGGTTCCAAGCATGATTCCTTCAATGGTGTGACGCCTTGCAGCACCCGCAGTTGCGGCTGAACCTGAAAGACACACGATGAATATGACGCTTATGGTTATTGCGATTGTTTTTTTCATTTTTTTATCCTCCATCCTGATATTTATCAAAACAGCATTTTTTATTTTTGTGCGCTTCTGTAAATTATTGACACCGGGGTGATAAAAAAAATCGAAAAAAAATTAAATTGCGGTTTAACCGCCGATGGAGGTCATGTGGGAAATTGGGATGTGGTTTGCCGACACCTTACCCAGTGAATGGGAAGCTGGTTTTTTGGTGATGGATTTTAAAATGATATTTTTAAGGTCGTCATCTGTCACATGGTTTCGAAGGGGAGTAATAATGTCCTTTTCATAATCATTGAGCAGGCAGGGTCTGAGAGTTCCCCTGGATGTCAGCCTCAGCCGGTTGCATTCGGCACAGAAATGGGAACTGACAGGGGTGATAAACCCTATAATCCCTTTGGCATTAGCCAGTTTGAACTTCTTGGCCGGTCCGTCATTGAGCTCTCTTTTGCATGAAACAAGGCTGCCGAAGCTGGCTTGAATTTTTTCTTTAATTTCGCTGGACAGTATTTGCTGGGCCTTTTCAATATCGGAATCTCCCATTGGCATATATTCGATAAAGCGGATATGGAACGGGTATTTTAAAGTAAGGGCAGCAATGTCTTCAATCTCATGATCATTGATGCCCCTTAAAATAACCGTGTTGATTTTTACAGGAGATATTCCCAGATCATGGGCAGTAAAAATAGCATCCCACACTTTTTTGAAATCGTTTGTTTTGGTGATTTGGGAAAAGATTTCCGGGTTAAGTGTGTCCAGGCTGAAATTCAAACGTTTTATTCCAAGCTGAATCAGGCGTTGGATTTTGTTTCTATCCAGCAGGGAACCATTGGTGGTTATGGAGATATCTTTGATACCTTCAATGGCACTGAGCTGTTCGATAAAAGAAAATATACCTTTCCTGACAAACGGTTCACCACCCGTAATTCTAACCTTGGTGATACCAAGCTCGCAGGCCAGTTTTGTGACTCTGAGAATTTCTTCATACCGGGCAATTTTATCATGTTCAATAACTTCAAACGGGGAGGTTGGAACGCAGTACAAGCACCTGAAATTACATCTGTCCGTAATGGAAATGCGAAGATAGTTTATGGGACGGCCGCCTGCAATCATGAGTTAATGATTCCTTCCTGTCATCAGATTATTCATGAAAAATGAGTCAAAAGTGCATCCACAAGGCCGGGTATGGTGTATTCTTCTGCTTCAACATCCGGCTTTATGCCAAGGTCCTCTGCAGTTTCCGAGGTTATGGGGCCAATGCTTGCAATGGTTACATCCTTAAGCAGTTTTTTTGCATCTGTAGATTCAAGTTGAGACATGAAATTGGATACAGTGGATGAGCTGGTAAAGGTAACCGCATCTATCTCATTGTTTTCAAGAAGTGTGATCAGCTCCTGCTGTCCGTCTGTGTTCAATTTGGTTTCATAAGCAGTGACCTCGTCCACCAGGGCTCCCATTTTTGTCAGTTCTTCAGGCAAAATGGTTCGGGCTACTTTTGCACGTGGCAGCAGCACTTTTCTGCCACTGATGTCCATATCTGAAAAGGCATCAACCACACTTTCCGCACGGTAGGTTTCAGGAAGGATATCGGAGATAATTCCATAATCCTTGAGCCGCTCTTTGGTCACAGGGCCAATGCATGCAAATTTCAGGTGTCCTAATATCCGTACATCTTTTTCCATTTCATACAGGGTATCAAAGAAAAATTTAACCCCGTTGACGCTGGTAAAGACCAGCCATTCATAATCATTGATACTCTCAATGGCCTGTTTAAGCGGCTGGATATCTTCCGGCGGAGCAATCTCAATGGTGGGGATTTCAATACAGTGGGCGCCAAGTTTTGACAGATCAGATACCAGTCCGCTGGCCTGGGCACGGGCCCTGGTGATAACAATCCGCTTTCCAAACAAAGGCCGCTGATCAAACCATGCCAGTTCATCCCGCAGAGAAACCACATGGCCGATGACAATAATTGCAGGAGATTTCAGCCCTGCTTTCTTAACATTTTCAACAATGGTTTCAAGTGTTCCGGTAACTGTCTGCTGGCGGGTGGTTGTTCCCCAACGGACAAGGGCGATCGGTGTGTCTGGAGCCTTGCCGTGATCCATAAGGTTTTTAACAATATTGGCCAGATTTTTAACCCCCATTAAAAAAACAAGGGTTGCATTGGATTTTGCAAAAATATCCCACTGCATGCTGGAATCTTTTTTGGTGGGATCTTCATGACCGGTAATGAAAGAAACAAAAGAGGTATGGTCCCTGTGGGTGACCGGAATTCCGGCGTAAGCAGGGGCTGAAATGGCAGAGGTTACACCCGGAACCACTTCATATGAAACGCCCTGGCTTAAAAGCATCTGGGCTTCTTCACCGCCTCTCCCGAAAACAAAAGGGTCACCGCCTTTCAGGCGAGCCACATCAAACCCTTCTTTGGCTTTATCCACCAGAAGTTGATTGATTTTGTCCTGGGTCAGGGTATGATCGCCTCCTTTTTTGCCCACATAAATGATCTGGGCATCAGGCCCGGCATAGTTCAGCAGGAAAGGAGCTGCCAGGTAGTCGTAAACCACCACATCTGCATTTTCAATACATTCTTTTGCTTTTATGGTTAAAAGCCCGGGGTCTCCAGGGCCGGCACCAATCAGATAGACTTTGCCTGTCTTATTTGTCATTTGAATTCAACTGCTCCAATATTTTTTTGCCGCCTTTTTCAAGGACCTGGTCTGCCAGTTTCCGGCCAAAGTTTTCAACATCATTCATCGGGGACACTACATGCTCTTTAATCAGATCTTTTCCGTCTTCAGAGGCAACCACTGCAGTCATCAATACATCATCGCCTTGAATTTTTGCAAAACAGGCCACTGGAATATGGCAGGAGCCTTCAATCTGTTTTAAAAAGGCCCGTTCCCCAGTTACACAGACATGGGTGTCCGGGTGGTTGAGTTTTTCCATGATGGGTGCGATATCTTCATCATTTTCCCTGGTTTCAATGCAAAGGGCTCCCTGGCCAACAGCCGGAGTCATGATGGTTTCATCCAGGTATTCTGTGATTTCTTTTTCCTGTCCCAGACGTCTTAGACCGGCTGCTGCAAGAACAATGGCATCAAACTCTCCGGATTTAAGCTTTTTTATTCGGGTATCCAGGTTGCCCCGGATATCTGCAATGGTTACATCCGGGTTTGCATTACGAATCTGGGAAGCGCGCCTGAGGCTGGATGTGCCGACTTTGGCGCCTTTTTTATAATCTGTCAGCAAATTGCCGTCTTTTGAAATCAGGACATCAAAGGGGTTTTCTCTTTCTGGAATGGCGCCGATAATGAGTCCGTCAGGCAATTCCCCCGGCATGTCTTTCATGCTGTGCACCGCAAGATCAATTTCTTTGTTCAACAGGGCATTTTCGATTTCTTTGACAAACAGGCCCTTGCCCCCGACCATGGCCAAAGGCCTGTCAGTGATCCGGTCACCAGTGGTTTTTATAATGTTTAATTCAACCTCAAGTTCCGGAAACAGTCGCTCGATTTCAGATTTGATAAAATTGGCCTGCCAAAGGGCTAACTGGCTCCCCCGTGTACCAATGGTGATATTTTTTTTCATAAATTTTATCCAATCCCACAGGAACTGCAATTTGTTGACGAACAGCTTCCACAGGCAGACCCGGCAGATGATTTAACCGGCGGGGCACCAGGCGTGGAGGATTTGGAAATAAATCCGCAGGCAGACATCAGGCGGGACAGGTCCTGGCTGTCACATTCCGGGCATTCAGGTTTGGCGCTGCCCATGACAAGTTTTTCAAACTGTTTGCCGCAGGCATTGCAATTATATTCGTAAATTGGCATGTTTTTTACCTCATACTTTCCTAATTTAATTAAACAAACCAATATAATGATTTAATGGAAGATTTTCAAGTCACTATTTCCAATGCCCAACGGAATTTCATATGGAATATAACTTGAATAATGGCGGGCAGCAGCATGGCAAGTGCGTCCGGTAAAGATAAGAACTGACCCCTCTGCTCTATGACGTCACTGCTAATACCATAGCCCAGAGTCAACTATGTATAATCATTCCTGTTGCATTTTTTAGTCAAGAATGATTATTTCCAATAAAGTTGATTTCGGACCTGAACTGTGCAACCAGAAAATATTGTATTTTAGCCTATAGTGTTAAGGCAAATCGGAATTTCCACCAGAAAAGGAGAACAGATGAAAAAGAAAATCACTCGTTATCGCCTGAGTTTAATTGTAATTGCCTGTCTTTTTACTTGTTCATGCGTATCAACACAACACCAGAGGACTGTTGAAGACAATCAGTTTATTTCTCATTTCCCTAAGCTCAATATACAATTTAAGGATACCAACACAAAACTTATTCATTCGAAACAAACAGGTAAAAGTAATTATTATGTATACCACCTGAATAGCAATTACCGCCTAAATATAGACCTGTACGACACCGGCATCCGTGAAGGAGGGAACAAATCTTTTTATTCTGATAGAAAAATTGCGATAGACATGGGTTATCACCTATTGGGACAAACTTTTTTTGGTGATGAGAAGTGGACTGTCATTGGCAAATTAATACATAACGATGACAACAGGTTTTATTTTGGATATTACAAACGAAAAGGAAGCTGGCTTGTAACAGTATTGTGCCCCATCTATTTAGAAAAAGATGAAGATAGACGACTTCTTAAAATTTTTAGGAGTAATGCAGAAATAACACCCATTATTGCTCAGAAAGTCGAAGAAATTAACAAGATGTTGGAAGAGATGTTTGTTATCACTAAATAAATTTTCAAGATTCCATTCAGATCCATAATATATTTTAGGGAATCTCTCTGTTACTGATTATACATTAATGACAGCAATGCCAAACTTATCAGCAGAATGGTGATTATAATAGAAAAAGTCGATTCTGATCGGTGCATGTTAAGATCCGTCGGCAGGAGCTGCAATCTATTCGGCGCACTCGTTATTTGCTGGAGGCATCCAACCGGTGCAAGACATAGTCCGCAATCTCCTGGACAGGACGTTTTGGGTTAAAACCAATTTTATCATTGCTATCCCAGATAATTTTTAGTTTACATGGATTACCAATATAAACATTACACCCAATTCCTTTTAAGAGTCGGCTAATCCAAGGCGAATTGGTGTCGCAGTTTATATCTGATACCTTTAAAGTCTAAACTGGTCAATGCAGAGAGCAAACCAATTTCCCTCGGGTTCTTTTTACAAATTCTCTGGTGGAAAGCACAATCGCAGGTGCATACAAATCTAACGACTTT
Source organism: Desulfobacteraceae bacterium (assembly GCA_033851995.1). Classification (GTDB taxonomy): domain Bacteria; phylum Desulfobacterota; class Desulfobacteria; order Desulfobacterales; family Desulfobacteraceae; genus Desulfobacula. Next base: position 23,438 of record JAWSVI010000011.1, read on the forward strand.
CCGGTCATCAAAATTTTTAACGTCTGTTTTAGTGACTGTGTGGGAGGTTCCACAAAAAGGGCATTGGGTTGTTAAAAAGTCTGAATTTTTGGGGAAATAAAGGTTTTTCATGCGTTTTCCTTTTTATTTGGGCTAATGTTAATAATGTTAAATTGGACAAATTTTGCCAACCAAACTGACAATTCTTGTCTGTTAGTAAAACAGTCTTACACGAATTGTGCCAATTCGCTTAACATACCGTTTCCCTTGAAAAACCCCCTGTTTTTGCTTAAAACCACTCTTGGCAGATATGATTATATTTCACCTTTTTTCTTGTGATAGATCAAATATAATCAAATGGTGCCATTTAGTCACACTTGACAGTCAACGCTACTTGTATTTGCCATACTGCTGCCCACTATTAAATAATGGAGTTTGATTTTCCCTGATGGGCCTTGCCCGTATAAATTACAGGCATATCAGGATTGAAGATTAGATTGCTGCAGAGCGGATAAAATCCAGTACCAGGGGCCAGATTTCAACTTTTGCATTCTGGCTGGCAATAAGACGGGGATGGTTATAATCTTCTTTGAAACCGTTTGCCCTGGAGCATAAAATAAATTTTTTCCGGGCGCTGCCTATGGAGTCAAAAAGCTTCCGGCATCCCGACGGTGGTGCAATGATATCTTTTTCACCTGAAGCTAAAAAAAACGGGATATGAATATCTTCCATAGCCTTGTAATAGTCAAAATTATCTTTTCCAAGCCACTTCCCAGAGTAGTTCCATTTTGACCATTGCTTCAAAAAACCGGAAATTTCATCTTCAGGTCCCAGGCCAAACAATGGTCCCGGCATTTTCCCAAGCATTTTAATAACAACTGGTTGAGTCATTGTTATCAGTTTGCCTAACCATGTTCTGCCGGCTCCGCTTGTTTGTGATCCCATCCCTGCGATGGCCTTTATTTTATATTGGAGGTGAGGGTTTCTTGCCATATAGATCAAGGGCAGGAATCCTCCACCACTATGTGCCACCCATATAGATGCTGCTTTCGCGGTTTCGGTGAGTACTTTTTTAATAACAGCAGGGACATCATGAAGCGCAAAATCTTCTATGTCCGGATACCTCCGGCCATATTCACTGAGGCCATGGCCGCTCCATTCATAAATCCAGCAGTCAAATCCATTTGCATTTAAAAATGCGGCCAGTTTCATACAAATGCGTGCATTGGAAAATGTCCCATGGGTCAATATGACCGGCGGATATTCACTGGATGGAGCAGCATACCGGTAAAGGGCAATACAACTGTTTTTTTCACCTTTGATAAAAACAGGTTCCGGGAGTCTGATTTTTGATTTTTCAGGCATGTAGATAATGTCCGGTTCCTGTATGGCTTAATCGCAATACGCCATACAGGAACTACCGTTAAGGATCAGCGATTGCTTTCTATGCTGCCGACGTAGAGTCGGTTCCAGGTCGGGCTGATGACGATTTCGTTTAAGCAGACATGCGGCGGCTGCTCGGCTATCCAGCGTATGGTATTGCCAAGGTCTTTCGAGGTCAGCATGCTTTCACGGTCTGCTTTGGGTGGTGGAACCGGTCGGCTGTCCATTATCGGGGTATCCACTTCGCCAGGACACAGCGCACAGGCCCGAATACCATTCTTGCACTCTTCCATGTTAAGGGTTTCGGTAATGGAGACCACGGCATGTTTGCTGCCGTTGTATCCCGGTCCAGTGATGGCCACATTATGTACCCCGGCCCAGGAAGCCACATTGATGATCAATCCGTCTTTTTGTTTGCGCATGCTGTCAAGCACGGCTTTGGTACAGTAAAAGACGGCATTCAGGTTGACACCAATCACCTGGTCCCACCCTTCAATGGTCTGGTTTTCCCAAAACCTGTTTTCTGTGTTGGTTCCTGCATTGTTTACAAGGATATCCACCCGGCCATGCCGTTTGATGATGGCGTCAGCTACGTTCAAGACTGCCTTTGAATCGGCTACATCCATAGGCTCAACTTCTACAGTAGCACCTGTTTCTGAGATTTTGGCAGCTTCTTTATCCAGCACATCTTTCCGGCGGCCGGACATGACAACGATGGCCCCTGATTGGGCAAGCGCTTTAGCACCAGCCAATCCAATACCGGTTCCCGCTCCGGTAATCCAGGCGATTTTTCCTTCAAGCATGGGGTTCCTCCTCAGGATTGTTAATGAATCAGGCAGTTTTAATGGTTTTTTCCTGGACAGGCGTCTGTTCAATTTTTTCCATAATATATTCCAGGCGTTTTTTGAACAGGTCATTATCCGGTTCCAGGGCAATAGAGTTCTGTGCAAAGCTTAATGCAATGGTTAAGTTTTTTTCCTGCATGGCCAGGGATTTCGCATACCCGGACAGGGATACGGCATCTGAAGGGGCAAGTTTTATAGCAGCGTTAAATTCTTTTGCTGCTTTTTCAGGCTGATTTTTTTCAATGAGAATTTCACCTTTCATCCTGAATACACGTGAGGATTCAGGGTTGATTCTGCCCGCAGCTTCCAGGTGAGGCATTGCCTGGTCCGGCTTATGGTTCTTGTGCAGCAGGTGGGCCAGGAGCAGTTCCACCTCAAATACCTGATCATTGATGCCATGCGCTTTTCTCAGATAAACGATGGCTTTGTCCAGGTTGTCATGTATTTTATTGAGCAAACCCAGATTATACACCACCATGATTTCTTCTGCATTAATTTTCATGGCACCTTCAAATTGCTGCTGCGCCTTTTCAAGTTCTCCCATAACTGCGTAGCAAACTCCCAGACTGTTGATCAGGTTGATATCTTTGGGTTTTATTTCAAGGCCTTTTTGATATTCTTTTATGGCAAGCTCTTCTTTGCCGATCTGGTACAGTCGGTCTCCGCTTATATTCAGGGACACGCCATCAAAATGGATCAGTGTGTCCGGGCCGAAAAAAGCTGCATGGTCAATGGCTTTAATTGCATTATGAAAGGTTTGAGCCTTGGAAAATTTATGGAAGGGAAATTTCGCTACTCCCGTGAGAATATTTGCTTTAAGGGAAGCGTGAATTTTGTCCTTTAAGGATATCAGGAGACTGGAGGCTTTTTCTTCATTCTCATAGTCCCAGAATGCCAGGGCAAAAGAGGTTTCACTCAGGCTTTCCCAGATCCCCCTGCCATGATCCAGAACGGAGGTAAATGTGGCTTCAAATGTGTCTTTGGCGTTTTCTTTAAGAATGTCGGAAACTTCTGATGAAAGTTGTATAACAGCACATAAAAAATTTTCTCCGGGAATGTCAGATTCCAGCAACCGTTTTTCAAACGCCTGGATCTGAACCGTTGGCGTTAAAAGCAGGTCTCCGAAATAAGTTTCAGGGGGAGTGATGGAAATGTCATCTGAATCGTTTTTCAGGAAATGGATTTCTTTGGAAGAAAATTTGTTCGTCATTTTTTTTCCAGTATCTTGGCTAAAGTTGATGAAATAATGGGTTCCTGACCGGTTTGGATCGTCCTGGGATCCAGAATATATTTATTATCTTCAATCCGCCCGATGATAGATGGATTTGAGCTGCGCATGGCTTTTTCCAGTTTTGAGACAGACATGTTTTCCGGTATGATGGTGATACATCTGGTGGGAAGTTTCAGCTCGGGAAATGAGCCGCCTCCCGGACGTGAGGTCATATCTGAAAATTCAACTTTTACATGGGAACCGGCATCTTTTTGGATAGTATTCATCAACAGCTCAGCCTTTTGGCAGATATCCTCAAAGGAAATGGTGAGCATTCTCAGGGTAGGAATTTTCTGAATAGCTGTTTTCTCATCCCGGTATAATTTTAATGTGGATTCCAAAGCAGCAAGGGTCATTTTGTCAATTCTTAACGCCCGGGTTAATGGATTGCGCTTTATTTCATCTATCGCACTCTTTTTGCCTACAATGATTCCTGTCTGCGGGCCGCCCAGAAGTTTATCCCCACTGAAGGTTACAATATCCGCTCCGGAACTTACCGAATCTGCAATAGTGGGCTCCGGGGCAAGGCCGTATTTTGAAAAATCAACAAGGGTTCCCGATCCCAGATCCTCCATGACCGGAATGCCTTTTTCCTTACCCAGAGCAACAAGCTCTTTTAGACTGACACTTTTTGTAAAACCTTCAATTTTATAATTGCTGGCATGAACTTTTAAAAAGAGCCCGGTGTATTCACTTACGGCATTTTCATAGTCCCGAAGATGGGTACGGTTGGTTGTACCGACTTCTTTTAAGGTACACCCGCTTTTGGTCATAACATCCGGTACTCTGAAAGATCCCCCGATTTCCACCAGTTCTCCCCTGGAGACCACCACCTGGGTATGCTCGGCAATGGTATTTAAAGCCAGGAGAACCGCACCGGCATTGTTGTTGACAACAATAGCGCTTTGTGCGCCCGTTAATTCGCAGATCAGTTCATCCACAGCCTCGTACCGGATTCCCCTTTTGCCGGTATGGATATTAAACTCAAGGTTGGAATAGGACTTGGAAATGGTTTTTATATTTTCAAGAGCATCCTCGCACAGCAAGGCTCTTCCAAGGTTTGTATGAAGGACCACACCGGTTGCATTGATGAGATTCACCAGCTTCGGTGCAATTTTTTTTTGTGCCCGGTTATGGATTTTGGACAGGATGGAATGATCATCCACAAGGGTTTCGATATCAGCGAGGATATCTTTTCTTAAACGGTTTACGGCATCCCTTGTGCAATCAAGGATGACGCTTCTGGGAACATTTGAAAAACGGTTGTCATTTGATGCAAGATCCAGAAGATGATCAACACCTGGAAGTTTTTTAAGAATATCATGCTTGTCTGAAGTGGTCATTTGACTCCCTTTGCTAACTCAGCATATCATCGCTGGTAAATGCGTTAATAGGAATGGCATCAACCAGCTCGGGAATATCTTTCATGGTAAATCCGAAATGGTTCAGTGCAGTGGATAATGATTCCGAAGGGTTTTTTTCCAGGTCAAATCCTACACAGAATTTTTCAACAATAAGATCTGCCAGATAAACAATATATGCCAGATCTTTATGCTTTTTCGCTTTTTCCGGGTTGTGATGATACTGGATGGTTTCAGACAAGGCGGTGGAAAAGCTCCATTTTTTAGCCAGCAGTGCGCCGCTTTCACTATGGGTAATGCCTAAAATCTTTTTTTCAGAATTTAAGAAATTTTCATTTTTCTGGCTTAGTTTTCTGAAAAAAAGCGGGGCACTATCTGCTACATACTGATCTAAGATCACCTTGCCGATATCATGCAGCAGTCCTGCAGTATAGGCAACTTTTGTATATGGTGATTCCGACATCTGTGCGATCTTTTCAGCCAGGGCAGCCACACCCACTGCATGAAAAAACAATCCTCCGCGGCACAGGGAATATCCGGACGTCCCGGTCTGATTATAATACGCGTTCACGGCGGCTGTAATAATGGTTTTGACCAGCATCTCTTCTCCCATGAGAAGAACAGCATCTTTCAGGGTATCAATTTTAACCATTCCAGCGAAAAGTGCAGAATTGCATAATTTTAATGTCTGGCCGGACAAGACCTGGTCTTTGGCCAGTTCATCCGTGATATCTGTAATATGATACCTTGAGGACTGGAACATCCTGAAGATTTTCAGGGCGGCCTGGGGTACAGGTTTAAGCTGTTCAATGGTTTTGAAAATATCATCCAGTGACGGGGCTTTGAAATCTGTTTTTGTATTGTTGCTGTATTCCCATGCCGGTTTGATCCGGGTTTCTCCGGTGGCTGTGTCCATCTCTAAAGTGCAGGTGAAAAATCCTCCGGTTTCAGATTTAATGATTTTAATTCCGGCACCTTCAAGCATGGATGTGACAATGTCAGCGGAGCGTCCACCAATATCCAGGTTCATGTCCTGCTGACTGACCGGGCCGACAAGCGCACCGCCGGCAATTGTGGCTTTCAGGTTTTCCCGGTGGGCACCCAGTTTTTTCAGATCTTCAATCAGCATGGGAACCCCTGTTGAAGCATATTTTTCAGGAAAGTCCGCACCAGACATGCCTGGCGGTTCAGGTAAAAGTATATGGATCATGCCGCCGATTTTGTTTTGGGGATCGTACAGAGCTACTCCCAGACATGTTCCAAGATAAGCCTGGTAGATGGTTGCCTGGTCTTTATCTGTTTTAAACTGACCCGCAGCAACATGCTCAATTCGTTGATATGGCATAGTTTTTCAGTGTATATTTTTTTATCATTTTAAAAGTTAATATTTAGATAGCATTAATCCTAAAAAGGTTTCAACCATTATCTTGGGGTTTTAATCCTGAAACAGAACCTTTTGGTAATCAAGTTTTCGTTTTTTAGAGTCGATAGGAATTAAAAGTAAAAATAAATATTTTCTAAGAGGGGTTTACCATGAAAATTATGGCATCCGACCTGGCATTTTCCTCTGATCGCCAATGGGAGCAGATGGATGTTTCTATCCATGAAAAATTTATAAAAACAGGCCCGTCCAGTAATCGAAGAATGCAAATCTCTTCTGACGGGCTCCCCGTGATGCTGCTGGACCGGGTCAGCATTTCTCACGAGGAGAGTATGCAGTTCCAATCCAGCTATGCAACAGCGGTTTCATCTAAATCCTTGGTAACATTTGATGCCCCAGATGCGTTTAGTTCATCCGATGCATCGGGTACAGCCGATACGGCAAACGATCAGATTTCCCATGAACAGGAATCTGTCATGAAGGATTTTATTGGAGGGATGATTGACAGGGATGTGATCATCAAAAAGATTCAAAGAGGTGAAGATGTGGTGCTCAGGGACGGAGATTCCATCCAGCCTCAGGGTAAGGGATCATTTCCTGTTGGCAGGAATCCCGGCCGTCAGGTCTGGGAGATGGCTTTGAATCGGGCTGATATCCATTTTGAAGAAGAGCACCTGGCGGTTTCCTCCAGAGGCCAGGTCGTGACGGAAGACGGAAGAACCATTGATTTTTCCATGGATATTTCATTTGACAGAACATTTGTTTCAAGAACAGAAAAAAATACATTAATGCAAAGATGGCAGGAGGCAGTTAATCTGACAGATCCGCTTGTGGTCAGTCTGGACGGGAAAGCCCCGCAGTTGTCTGATGCCTGGTTTGAATTTGACCTGGATTCTGATGGAGAGACAGAACAGGTTAATTTTGTCAGTCAGGGAAGCGGTTTCCTGGCATTTGATAAAAATGGAGATCAGACTATTAACGACGGGTCGGAATTATTCGGTCCCGGGACCGGAAATGGTTTTGGAGAGCTGGCCGCATTTGATGAAGATAAAAACCAATGGATAGATGAAAATGATGCCGTGTTTTCCCAGCTGTCTGTATGGACAAAGGATGAAAATGGTGAGGACCGGTTGATGTCCTTAAAAGAAGCTGGTATTGGCGCAATAGCCCTGGATTATGCCTCAGCACAGTTTAATTTAACCCAGGCAGACAATTCTCTTCAAGGCCAGGTAAAAAGTTCCGGGATTTTTTTGTTTGAAAATGGAAATGTCGGGGGCATTCATCAAATTGATCTGGTCTCACATGTTGCAGAAAGCCAGGATGTAAAAAAAGATCTTAGTATGGGGACGGCTCTGCAATTGACTCAACAATTGGTTCAAAACGGGCCGGCCATGAATACAGCCCCTGTTCCTTCGGCAACGGAGCCGGGTTCTTCAGAAGAAATGAATCCTTTAGAAGGGCTGCGTGAAAAAATTGATAAACTAAAGGAGGAAATGGGTCGCCTTTATGAGCGGCTTGGTTTTTCCACCCCGGACAGAAACCGCCGCAGAAAAGGTGTCCGGCATTACCAGGAAGCCCGGCAATATCAATTAATACACCCGGATACAACAATGTTTATGCCAGGATTCCAACGTGGGACAGCATTTCCTGAGCGCAGCTATTTTTAACGTTTAAATATTCCCTAATTTTGCGATAATTTTATTTTTCCCTGCTTCTTTTGCCTTATACAGACAGATATCTGCATCCGGCACCAGTTCTTCAGAGCGGGATGTTTCCGGAAAAGAGGCCACGCCGCCACTGATGGTTTGGTATATCCTGTTTTCCGAGATGCATGCAGCGCTGCAAAATCGTTTGATTTTTTCACTGTTTTTTACTGCCTCGGCAAGCCCGGTATCCGGGTAAATGATACAGAATTCCTCTCCACCATAGCGGCAGGGAATAGCATTGCCCTGAACATTGTCAATGATAATGGATGCAATCTCTTTTAATACGGCATCCCCTGTGTCATGGCCGTATTGATCGTTAACCTGTTTAAAGTTGTCCAGATCCAGCATAAGGAAGGACAGGCTGGTTCCTTTGACTTTGGCTTTGTCGACTTCATCTTTAAGAGCTTTATCAAAATAGCGCCGGTTCATCAGGCCGGTTAGTTTGTCTTTATAGGCAAGGGACTCCAGTATTCTGTTCTTTTGAAGTAATTCATCCTGCAGCTTTTTGAGCTTGATGTGATTTTCAATTCTTGCTTTAACCTCATCACGGCCAAAAGGTTTAATGATAAACTCTGTTGCGCCGAACCGGAAACATTGAAACATGATATCCCTGTCGGTTTCCTCTGCGATTGCGATAACCACTGGAGATTCACTTTTTAAAAGCCCCCTGACGTGCATACAGGCATTGAGCTTGTCCGTTTTTTCCGAAAGATCCAGGACAACAATATCCGGGATGCTGACGCTGAGATAGGTCTCCAGTTCATCCAATGTGCTGCATACGTTAATGCTTGAATTTAAAAAATTTAACGTTTTTCTTAAAATAGTGCTCAGTGTATTGTCCTGGGTTAAGATGACTGTGGTGCCGTCAGGTCTGGTGTTTTCCTTTATGGATACTGATTCAATAATGGCAGCCAGGGCTGGTTGTGATACCGGTTTTTCAAGAAAGTCAATTGCCCCGGCCCGGAATCCTTTTCGAAATTGGGCCTCGTCGATGGTGCCGCTGACGACAATGGTGGGAATGTTTTTTATCTCGGGTTCTTTTGAAAGTTTTCTGCAAAAATCAAAGCCGTCCATGACCGGCATTTCAACATCCACCAGGATCAGGTCCGGCAGGATATCTGAAGCGATTTTCAGCCCCTGCATTCCGTCAGAGGCGGTTTTTACTTCAAATTTCAGAGCTTTGAGATACGATGCCAGTGTGTTTCGAACCGCTTTGCTGTCATCAATCACAAGAGCGAGCGGCGTCAGCCTGTCCTGTTGAGGTTTCGATTGATAGGCTTTTGTCAAGGTTTTCGTAAGGCTGTGCTGATCAAAGGGTTTGAGGAGTATGGTGTCAATATCCCTTAAATCCCATTCCAAGCGGAGACTGTCCTGCTGCATGGAAGTGGAGACGACAAAAACGGCTTTTGACAACTCCGGATCTGATTTTATGGTTTGTGCGATGTCTGCACCACTCTGGAATTTAGGGAAACAGGGGCAGATGATTATTTTGAAACCACTCTGTTTCACCAGCCGGTTAATATCCGATATCGTCGAATTGAACACGTTGACTTTGAATTCTGAATCTTCAAGAAACGACTTGTATACTGATGTAAGCGCCTGAGAATCTTCGATGATTGCCATTTTTACCATAATGTGAATCAGTATCAGTCCTTCGCGGATTTGTAAAGTGAGAAATCAGTTTGCAGCAAGCCGGAGTTGAGATTTGAAAATATCTGTAAATGTTGCGAAAAATTGGATGAGATCATTTCTGAGAATTTTTGAAAAACATTGACAGGGAAGGGTGAATGTGATTCTTTTTTTTGTATATCGTTTAATAGCAATGTTGAAGTTTGGGTAGATCAAAGGAGAGCTCGCCTCAAATATGATGAGGATTACTTCCGAAAGTGGCCTAACATTAATAGAACTGATGATTGTGATCGCCATCATCGGCACCCTGTCCGGCATTGCAACGCCCTCTTTTATAAAGTATAGGGAAAAAGCAATTCAAGTGCGTATTATCACTGAGATGAAAATGATTGAAAAAGATATTTTTGCCTATCAGGCAGAGAATGGTTTTTTTCCTGAAACCCTATCCGATATAGGCCTGGATACTCTCATGGATCCATGGGGAAGGCCGTATCGATACTTTAGGCTGCAAACTCCGTCAGGCCGTCTTGCTCCCGGTGCAATAGGGGAAGCGAGGAAAAATATGTCCATGGTCCCGGTGAATACGGATTTTGATTTATACAGCATGGGTGCGGACGGAAAAACTGCTTCGCCGTTTGTGACCACAGCGGGTAAGGATGATATTGTTCGAGCGAACAATGGGAACTACTTTGGTATAGCCTCAAAATATTGATTCAGGAGATGAATATATGACATTAGATGCTTCATTTTTGCGCAGCAAAGTAGCCAAAAGGATTTTTATTCTGTTTATCCTGTGTTCCATGATACCCATCTCCGGGTTGGCGGCATTATCTTATGTCCAGGTATCAAAGCAATTGAAAGACCAAGCCATGAGCCAAATGTACAATTCTGTAAAGGCCCATGGCATGTCCATGTATGAAAGACTTTTATTCCTTGAAACCAATATGAGTATTGTGGTTACATCGTTGACAGGCAAAGATTCATCAGAAAAATTGGATATTGAGAAGGTCTTGGGAGTATATGGCCTGAAACGGTTTGAGGCACTGGCGCTGCTTACTCCTTCAGGAGAGATTAAACCACTATATGGTGATCTTGGAGAACTGCCTGATGGTCTGGCAGGTTCAATTGTGAGAAATACGTCCGACAAAACATTGATTCGGTATAAAGAGCAGGTAGAGGGACCGTATAATGTGTTCATGGGCATGACGATTGATGCAAGCAATCCGGGATCGGATGCTTTAGTCGGCCAGGTGGAAATATCTCATCTATGGGGAATCGGATATGAAAATATGCTTCCTCCCATGACGGATTTGTGTATTGTGGATCAGTTTCGAAAAGTGCTGGTGACTTCTTTTAATATGACTGACAATCTGCTCCATAAAGTCGCGATAAAAAAAGATGAAACTACGACTAATTTTTTTGAGTACAGTGTTGACAATAAAGCTTATGCTGTCAGCTATTGGCCTGTATTCATAAAATCAGGTTTTGATGCACCAAATGTGAGTGTGGTGTTAAGGCGTGCAAAGGAAGATGTTTTAAGCCCCTTAGATGATTTTAAAAAAATATTTCCTTTGGTTGTGCTTTTATCGTTCTGGATTGCAGCCCTTTTAAGTGTTTTTCATATTCGAAAAAGTCTTACTCCTTTGGAAGAATTAAGAAAAGGAACAAAGCGGATAGCACAGAGTGATTTCAAAAGTCAGGTTAATGTAAAAAGCGATGATGAATTTGAAGAACTTGCTGATTCATTTAACATGATGACCCAAAGCCTTGACCGGAATTTTGAAGCCCTGTCTACCCGTTCGGAAATTGACCGGGCTATTTTATCTTCACTGAATTTAAAAAAAATTATAAGCAGGGCTTTAAAGCGGATGTATGTGTTTTTTGACTGTGATACAATTGGAATAAGCCTTGCGATTGATAAAAAGCCTTTAGCCTATCACGGGTATATTTCAACTGATCTCAAGGTCCGGAAGCTGCTTGAAGAGTTTTATAATATTTCTGAAAAAGACGAAAAAAACCTGATGGGAAAAAACCAGTGCATTTTGATTGACCTAGATCAGGAACAACCTGGTTATGTGGCCCCCAGCATAATAAGAGGAATGAAGAACATACTGGTTCTGCCTTTGATTTTAAACCGATCCCTGAAAGGAAAAATTGTCATGGGGTTTAAAAACAAGGCTGGATTGTCGGATGATGACCTAGCCCAGGCGCGTCAGATCGCAGACCAGGTAACCGTTGCCCTTTCCAATGCATCCCTGGTTGAGGAACTTGAAAAATTGAACCTGGGAACCCTGGAGGCGCTCGCCCGCACAGTGGATGCAAAATCTTCATGGACAGCAGGCCACTCTGAGAGGGTGACTGAGTTGTCCATTAAAATTGCCGAAATAATGGGGCTTGAAGAAATGGAGGTAGAATCTCTTCGCCGGGGAGCATATCTTCATGATATCGGTAAGATTGGAATTCCTCTATCCATTCTCGATAAACCGGGCAGGTTAAACGACGAAGAATACGAAATAATTAAAGAACACCCCGAGATTGGCGCCCGTATACTGGAACCCATAGAGGCATATGCAGATGTACTGACAATGATTGCCCAGCATCATGAAAAATATGACGGTTCAGGATATCCCCGAGGACTTGCCGGTGATGAGATTTCTCTGGGGGGAAGAATCATGGCAGTGGCAGATGTGTATGATGCTGTGGTGTCGGACAGGCCCTACCGTCATGGGTGGATTGAAGAAAAGGCTGTGGATATGATTAAAAAAAATTCAGGGAGTCACTTTGACCCTGAAGTAGTGGATGCTTTCCTGGTGGCTGTTTCATCATGAAAGTCAAAACTTTCGTTAAAAGAAAATCATCTATAGATGTATGGTGTCTGGCAGCCGCCCTTTTACTTTTCGCTTGTGCTGAATCTGAACCCTTTCCAAAAGAGCTGATTGGAACATGGGTTACAGACGCTCCTTTGTACACAGATCGTTTTATCGAAATTGATGAAACCTGGATTGTTTTTGGGACCGGAGAAGTCGAGCCCAACACATTTTTCATTAAATCGTTCAAAAGCCAGCTAAAAAATGGATCTGTCTTATGGGTGTTTAAATGTGAGCTCAGCCCGGGAGAAGAGTTTGATATTTCAGTTGTTTATAATCCTGATGAAGCGTATGAAAAACTCCGCATGGCAAACAATCCCTGGCTTGGCTGGTACCAGGTTGAGGAGTGATTGTCCGTTTACAGCAAGAATCCTGTTAGAAGTTTAATAACCGGCTGGATAGGTTTTGCTGCCTCCCCGATATTGCCGATTATGTCCTTCACATCTGCAGTGAATTTTTTGGCGCGTTCAAAAAATGATTGGCCATGTTCATCCGAGTTCACCAGGTTTTTTGCTTTTTCTTCGATCTTATCTTTTTGGGCGGGTTCTATCTGGGTTTCTTTTAATTTGGAAATCAGATCTTCCAGGTTTGCCCTTACTTTGTTTTCAATTGACTGAACAAACTGAACATTTTGTTCTACCGTAGAAACGACCTCTTGAGTAGTGTTTACGGTAACGCCTGAAGATTTTAAAGATTCAGCAAGTGATTTTCTGATTTCAGACAATTCATTTTCCAGGGCTTTTAATTTCTTTTTCAACTTTTCTTCTTTTTTGCATTCATTAATGGAAATATTGATGGTTGATGAGTAATTGATCACGATTTCCTGGGCAGTCAGCGCCTGGGGTATACCGGATTTAATATAGGATAAAGATGACTTTTCGCATTCCATTTGGGCTTTTTTATACGCCTCTAATGCCTCGTCCCAATCCTCATTGTTTCTGAACATTTCTCCCTGGGCTAAATATTTTTGAACACAAAACATGTGATATTCTCCAAATTGGAGGTCTCTGCCTTCTTTTGGAATATCTTCCGGCATGTTTTCAAGCGTATTCAAAAGGGTATCGCAAAGTTTGGTATACTGTTCAAAAGCACCGGAAAAGTTTCTGTTGGTAAACAGGTTTTTCGCATCGGCAAGGTAATACAACCCCTCGCATTCTCCAAGAACCATTTCAACAATAGGTTTTAACGTTAAACTGTCTATTTCCTCTTGATCTTCATTTTCGGATAGTTCTTCAATGATGAGTTGGAGTGCTATCCGGCCTCTTTGAAATTCGACTTTGGCATTATTATTGTTTCCCTTTATTAAATCTTCCAAACCCTTTGCAATGGTTTTATTCGCGCCGATAAAATCAAACAGAAATTTAAAGTTCGCGTCACCTGTCTTCTCATAAAGAATTTCAAAAGAATCTATGGATCGGTCGAAATTTTCAATTGCCCCTCCCGGATTCCGGTTTAATTTGTGCAATTGACCCTGACTGAACTCAGCATAGGCATCTGATCCAACCATACAGAATTCATTCTCTTCCATCAAAGATTCAATTTCTTCTTTAACAGAGTCAGTATCGTCCATTTCCCCGCTATCTGATTCTTCTAAACTGTTGATTCCCGAAAGAAAGTAGTCTGTTAATTGTTCGCATACCATAGTTGAATTTGAGAAAAAATCGTGTGCGGTTTTAAACTCCATAACCTGAATATATTCCAGCCCAATGTCAAAATACAGATCTCTCAAATCCATTAAATTTTCAATCAGGGTTTGAAAATCCTCATTCTCCGTAGCTTCTTCAATGGCCTGTAATAATGCTTCAACTTTATCTTGCATGCGGTTTCCCCCTTTTTTTTAAAAGGTTGCTGATACAGATTCGAATCAATAATCGCGGAGGTATGTTTTGCTGTCTGGTCTTGGATTAGTCTTTATTTTCAGGTGGATTTCAAATATCTTACTGATTGAGTCAAAATAATGTATCAAGATATTATTTTTTTGTAAACAAATAAGTTTTATAATAATTACAATAGATTATGTTTAAAAAACAGGACATCTTCATCTGCGTGCAGTTTTCTTTTATGTCCACTATTGCCATCTCATGGTTTGTATATTATTTTATAGGCTTAAATACAGGAAATGGAATAATGAGATCTGTTATAATTGCGGTGCTTGCAGGTATGGTATTTTTATCCGGTTGTAAAACTTTTGAACCGGAAAAAGAAAAAGAGGTGTCTTTACCTCTGACCCTTGCGAATCAATTTTCTTCAGGCCCGGCATCAAAAGGGGCTGCCGGTGCAGCGGCTGTCCAGTCGGATGGGGAATGGTGGTATTTTCTAAACAGCGAGGAACTCAATTCCATCATTGACCATGCCCTGAAGTATAATTTTGATATCAAAACATTAGAGGCACGCCTGGAACAGGCCCGGGCGAATATTTCAAAAGCAGAAGCCTCATTCTTTCCAGACCTGAGTTTTTCTATTGGCGGCCAGAAAAAAGGAACCCAGACCAAAAGAAGCCGGAGCAGCAGTTCATCATACGATGGCAGTCATTCATGGGACGGGTCATTAACCAGCAGCTATTCTCCGGATATCTGGGGAGAGGCCCGGGCAGAAAAAAAAGCAAAAATCTCCTCCCACGGAGCAGCAGAACAGAACTTAAAAGCATCTTCTCTTGAGTTGAGCGGGACCATTGCTGAAACCTGGGTCGATATTATTGCAGCCAGAATTCAAAGCGATATCCTGGAGAAGCAAATCAAGGCAAATTATACCCTGCTGGAGCTTTTAAAATTGAGATTTGTAAACGGCAGAGCAACTGCCCTGGAAGTCTCTCAGCAGCAGGAAGCCATTGCCCAGGCAGCATCCCTTGCACCGCTCCTGGAAAAACAGGAACAGCTTTTGATAAATGCCCTTGTCCTGCTTTCCGGAAAGGCGGTTCCCGGAAGCATCGTCGTGAACACAGAACAAATACCGGCTCCTTTACCCCTCCCGGATATAGGAATTCCGACCGACCTTCTTGAGAACAGGCCGGATATTCAGGCCGCAAAGATGCGTCTTTATGCGGCACAATGGGAGGTGCGGGCTGCCAGAGCAGATCTTATGCCGTCATTTAATCTCTCTGCCCAGGCCCTGTTTTCCAGCGGGCAACTGGATCTTTTGTTCCATAACTGGGTGGTCAGCCTGGTGGCAGGGATTGGCGGACCCATCTTTGAAGGAGGTCTTCGCCGTGCAGAAGTCGAGCGGGTAAAAGCTGTTGCCAAAGAGCAGATTTATGAATATGCCTCGGCTGTAGCCGGTGCAGTGCTTGAAGTAGAAAACAGCCTGGTCAGTATTGAAAAGCAGGATGAATATGTCCGCTTGCTGGAACAGGAACTGGCTGTGGCACGGATTACCCTTAAAGATGCACGGGTTCAGTATCAAAACGGCCAGAGCAGTTATTTAAATTATCTGGTAGCCTGGACAGCCATACAGCGCCTGGAAAGGCAGCTTGTCGGCGAACAGGCGACTGCCATAAAAGAAAGGATTACACTGCATAAATCTTTGGGCCGCCAGCCATCCTTTGCCGCCCAAAAGAGAGATCGTGCGGAGCAAGAAAGATGAATATTTCTGAAAAACAACAGACAAAATCCAACTCCATCTTAAGGACCGTGTTGCCTGTATTGCTTATCATTATGGGGCTTGCAGGAGGATATTATTATAAATCCAGCCGGCCGGAGATTAAAAGAAAACCGCCGGTAAAGTCAGCCGTTGTTGTTGAAACCATTGAAATAAAGCCAGGGGATTATCAAGGGGCTGTTCAGGTAATGGGAACCGTAATACCTGAAAAGGAAGTGGTGCTGAAGGCTAAAGTTTCCGGAGAGGTGGTTTTTATTTCACCGGAATTTGTTGTCGGAGGCCGGGTGAAAAAAGGGGAACTGCTTATAACCCTGGAGGATGCGGATTACAGGATTGAGGTTGGAAAGGCACAAAGTGCTCTTGATAAGGCATTGTCTGACCTTGCCATTGAACAGGGCAGTCAGATGATCGCAAAAGAGGAGCTTAAACTGATCAATGAAGCTTCCGGGGAAACCATTTCCGCTACAGACCTGGCATTGAGAAAACCCCAGCTTGCCCAGGTAAAAGCGGGAGTGAAAAGTGCGCGCGCTGATCTTGAAAAGGCAAAATTGAATCTTTCCCGGACACAGGTTTTCGTACCCTTTAATGCTCTGGTCATTGAAAAAAATGTTGAAAAAGGGTCTCTGGTAACATCACAAGGCGCATTATGCACATTGGTGGATGTAGATATTTTTAATGTAGAGGCACAGGTCCCTCCGGATCGTCTGGCGGCATTTCGTGCAGATGAAACATTTGGCAGCCGTGCCTTTATTTATTCAGGGTATTCAGATCAGACCTGGGAAGGAAAAGCGGTTCGCACCACCGGGAAAATGAGTGATAAAAGCAGGATGGCTGGTGTGCTGATAGAGGTGCCTGATCCTTTGGGACTCAAAAAGGAAGAATCGGTTCTTCCCCTGTTGTTGGAAGACCATGTGAGTGTAAGGATCATGGGAAATATATTTAAAAATGTTTTTGAACTGCCAAGGAATCTGGTGCATGAAGATCAAACCGTCTGGTTGTACGCGGATGGCTCTCTGAATATCCGAAAGGTTGAAGTGGTCTGGAAAGAGGATGGACGGGTATTTATTTCATCCGGTATTGAGGCTGGCGATAAAATTATCACATCAGATCTTCCGGCGCCGGTAAACGGTATGAGGCTTCAGGCGGCGGGGCATGCTAAAAGCAAAACAGTTAAAAAATTACCAGGCAGTGATTCATGACCGGGCAGACAGAACATAAATCTGAAAAAGGGCCTATTGCATGGATGGCGGGCAACTCTGTTGCAGCCAACCTTATTATGCTGGTGCTGCTTGTCGGCGGTTTCCTGATGGGATATTACAACACCCGCCAGGAAGTGTTTCCGGAATTCAGCCTGGACATGGTCAATGTTTCTGTTGCATATCCCGGGGCAAGTCCTGAAGAGGTGGAAAACGGTATTGTTGTTGCCATTGAAGAGGCCATTCAGGACCTGGAAGGGGTCGATGAAATCCGGGCGGTTGCCGGGGAAGGTGTGGCTTCCCTTACCATTGAAAGCCTGAAGGGCGCCGATATCAACCGCTTGTGGCAGGAGATTAAAAGCCGGGTAGACAGAATTCAGACGTTCCCGGATGAAGCAGAAGAACCCCAGGTATCTATTGCTGCTCGAAAAAGAGAGGTCCTGCGGCTGGCGCTGTATGGGGATGCTTCAGAAAACACCCTGCGGGAGTTGGCCGAACAGATCCAGGATGCCCTGCTTTTAGAGGACGGTATCACCCAGGTCGAGCTGGAAGGGATTCGGGATAGGGAAATTCAGGTGGAAATCTCCAGGCATACCTTGCGCCGGTACGGCATTACCCTCCAGGATGTGGCCCAGGTTATTTCAAGGGCTTCGGTTGAATTGGGCGGCGGGAGCATCAAGACCCAGGCCGGAGATATCCTTTTGCGTCTGAAAGACAGAAAGGATTACGCAAGGCAATATGCACGCCTTCCCATAATTTCTCTGGAGGATGGTTCCAGCGTTCTGCTTGAAGATATTGCAACAGTTGCAGAAGGATTTGAAGATACGGAAAGGTGGGCATCATTTAATGGAAAGCGGGCCGTAATTATAGAAGTATACCGGGTAGGGGATCAGACGCCCATTCAGGTATCCAAAGCAGGAAAAGAGGCGGTAAAAAGAATTGATGCCACCTTGCCGGATGGTGTGAACCTGACAGTGCTCAGGGATTTGTCCAAAATATTTGGACAGCGGGCAGAGCTTTTGATGTCAAATGCTTATATTGGCCTGGCCCTGGTGTTTTTCTTTCTGGCCCTGTTTCTTGAAATCCGGTTAGCGTTCTGGGTCAGCCTGGGGATTCCCATTTCCATTCTGGGATCGTTTATTTTTCTTTCCGCAACAAGCTTCAGTATCAACATGGTAAGCATGTTTGCCTTTATCGTCACCCTGGGTATTGTTGTGGATGATGCGGTAGTGGTGGGAGAAAATATCTATTTTTACAGGCGCCAGGGGGTTGGGTTTGCCAAAGCTGCGGTGATGGGTGCAAAACGAATTGCCATGCCTGTGGTATTCAGTGTAATAACCAATATGGTCGCCTTTGTTCCCCTGATGTTTGTCCCCGGATTCATGGGCAAGGTATTTAAAACCATACCTTTTGTAGTGATTGCTGTATTTGGTGTGTCCCTTATAGAGAGCCTGTTTGTTCTGCCTGCCCACCTGAGTCACCAAAGCAGAAGACCGTTGTTTTTTCCATTGAACCATCTGGAAAGATGGCAGAATAAATTCAGCCGGTCATTTGAAATGTTTGTTAAACAGCTCTACGGAAATGTGCTGTCCAAAATTCTTTATTACCGGTATGCCGTTATCGCCTTGGGAATAGCACTTTTGCTGGTGACAGCGGGCTATGTGGCTTCCGGCAGGATGGGGATGGTCTTATTTCCAAAGGTGGAATCCGATTATGCATTCTGCGAGGCATTTTTGCCCTATGGCACCCCGTCGCATATTTTAAAGAAAGTTGAGCAACGCCTGGTCAAGGCTGCTGAAAAGGTGGTGGAAGAGAACGGGAAACAAGCGCTTTCTACCGGGATATATTCCCAGGTTTCAGATAACCGGGTCCGGGTCAGAATCTATTTGACTGATCCGGAGGTAAGACCCATGAGTACGGCCGAGGTTACCGGGATCTGGCGGGAGAAAACCGGGCGGATTCCAGGACTTGAAACCATCAGTTTTGAGTCTAACCGGGGCGGGCCGGGATCGGGTAAAAACTTAACCGTGAGCCTGAGCCATCGGGATAAAAATATGCTTGACAGGGCAGGGGAAGATCTTGCCGGACAGCTTGCACAATACCCCATTGTTTTTGATATTGATGATGGATCAGCCAAAGGAAAAAAACAGTTTGATATTACCCTGAGCCCGGAAGGCAAACGCATGGGGCTTACCTCAAGAGAAGTGGCAAACCAGGTCCGTCATGCATTCCAGGGGATCAGCGCGGTAAAAAATCAGCGGGGTAAAAACGAAGTAACCGTCAGGGTAAGGCTTCCTGAAGACCAGAGAATGACCCAGTCGACATTTGAAGATCTGGTACTCCAGGCACCTGAAGGGGAGATCCTTCTGAGAAATGCTGTCGCTGTATTAGAAGGCCGGGCTTATACCTCCATCTGGAGGACGGATGGGAAACGGGAGATTTCAGTTACTGCCAATGTCCGCCCTCCTTCCCAGGCGGAAAATGTGCTTCAGGATATGAAAAAAGAAATTCTGCCGGAGCTTTTAGGGAAATATCCTGGTCTTTCTTACAGTTTTAAAGGGCGGCAGGCAGATATACGGGAGAGTGTAACCGCACTGATTCGCGGATTGGGGATCGCACTGATTTGTATTTTCGCCCTTCTGGCCATTCCCTTTAAAAGTTATCTCCAACCCTTTATCATCATGTTCTGTATTCCCTTTGGTATGATCGGCGCTGTTGCCGGCCATATTATCATGGGGTACTCCCTCTCGGTCATCAGTCTTTTTGGCGTCGTGGCCATGTCCGGGGTTGTGGTTAATGATTCTCTGGTGTTGATTGATTTTGCCAATAAGCAGCGCCTGCAGGGTGTCACGGCTTTTTATGCCGTGCGAGCAGCAGGCATCCAGCGTTTCAGGCCGATTCTCCTGACCACCCTGACCACCTGCGGTGGTCTGGCACCCATTATTGTGGAAACATCCAGGCAGGCCAAATTCATGATTCCCATGGCCATTTCCCTGGGCTTTGGTATTTTGTTTGCCACATTCATAACCCTGGTAATGGTACCGTGCCTCTACCTTATTCTTGAAGATATCCAGGCCCTTTTCTCTAAAATATTTAAGCCGGTTCTGGACTATTTACTTCCGGAAGAAGCCAAATAACTCTTGAACTCTTCCTGTCGGGCTAATAAAGTGAGCCGCATAAATCAGGTGATAGTGAAATATCAGAAAAAAAGCGTTAGGGAAAGGATGAAAATATGCAAAAACAGGCCAAAGATTATATTGTTTTCCCCCTTGATTTTCCTTCTTTGAAAGAGGCAACAGCGTATGTAAAGCTTCTGGATGGTCATGTGGGAATGTTTAAAATAGGGCTGGAATTGTTTATTGACCAGGGCCCGTCAGTGGTAAAAATGGTAAAGGATAACTCCAGCGCAAAAATATTTCTGGATTTAAAACTTCATGATATTTCCGCCACAGTGGGCAGGGCCATGGCTCGGGTGGCAGACCTGGGAGTGGATGTGGTTACCGTACACTGCTCATCCTCTGCTGGTATGCTGGAAAAGGCGGTTGAGGGCGGACAGGGTAAAACAGGTGTGCTTGGGGTGACTCTGCTCACGGATAATGATGCAGATACGGTTGCAGCATCCGGGTTTAAACCGGACTATGTGAATGACCCTCAAAAGCTTGTGATGCTTCGGGCAAAAATGGCCAGAGAAGCAGGCTGTGCTGGTGTGGTGTGTTCAGGCAGGGAAGTTCAGCAGATTAAACAGACTTTCGGTCCTTCATTTCTGGCAGTCACACCAGGTATTCGACCGGAATGGACCCTGCTTGAAAATGATGATCAGAAAAGGGTCACCACCCCGTCTCAGGCAATTGAGCTTGGCAGTGATTATATTGTTATCGGCCGTCCTATCCGGGATGCAGATGATCCGGCTCAAGCCGCCCGGAAAGTAATTCAGGAAATTAAAAGCGCTTTGTAACCGGATCATGCATGATATTGTCTGAATTGTTTGAGCGATTCAACATCTGCCTGTAAAATAAGGATATCTCCAGCCTCCAGTATCATGGATCTTTTCGGGTTGTACACAGTGCCCAGACTGTCCGGCCTGATCAGTGCAAGAACAAGCAGCTGGGTGAAATCGGGGAAATTAATATCCCCCACCTGTTTATTGACCAGGGAAGAATTTTTTGAAAGGGTGATGTCCTCGAGACGAACAACACAATTCTTGTCACGCATCATCAGATCAAGATAGCCGACCACCTTGGGGCGAATCATTTGAGATGCGATCCTCAGTCCGCCAATTGAGTTCGGCATGACGACCTCAGCACCCAGCAGTTCAAGTTTGCTGGCAAATTCGTCGTCGCTGCAGCTTGAAAATAGTTTGATTTCCGGATTAAGCTGCCTGGCGGTTACCACTACACAAAGGTTGTCTTTGTCGTCCATTAGAGCAGAAATTACCCCTTTGGCTTTTTTTACCCCTGCATTTTGGAGCAATTCAGCAAGAGTGGGATCACCGACCAATGCAGGAAATTTTCCAAACTGGTTCTGTAAATTTTTTATCAGGTTTTCATCCGGATCTATCAGGACAAAAGGGGTCCCGGTCAAATGAAATTCCTGGATGATAGAAAAGCCTACTCCAATGCGTTCTGCTCCGCACAGGATAATATGTCTGGACAGCTTATCAATTTTTGTTTCCATTTTTTTTCTCCAAAAGACATTGCTCAGCTCTCCGTCCACTAAAAAAGCGGTAAGGGTTGAGACAAAGTAAGCAGCCACACCAAGGCCGCTGAAGAGTATTAAAATAGTGAACAGTCTGGAACCGGGAACCATGTTAAGATCAATTACTTCAGAAAATCCAACAGTGGTAAGGGTAATTATAGTCATGTAAAAGCAGTTGCCAAAACTCCATGAGGGCTCCGGCTGTGAAAACTGTCCCAGAAGGTAATATCCCGTTGTGCCGGCTAAAGTGACAGCCATAAAAAAAAATCCGGCCAGATAAATTCTTTTTCGAATATCATCCGACATAAAATGAAACCTGATCTTTTAAAATTTTGATTGCCTGAATGAGTTTAATTGCCTGCATTGGTTCAATCGTTTGTATTGGTTAAATTGTCAGCATTCGTCAAATTATTTGCTACTGGTTGAATAAATAGGAACGCTCTTTTTGTCAAGAAAAGTAAAAAAAATAACAGGTCTAAGCATGGCCCCTCTCTGGAAATGATAAAAATTGCATAAATTTTTATTGACATGTTGCCGTTAAGAGACGAAAACAGTTGAAAGAGATATTTCAATCTGTATTTCCAATAAATTTCAATTTACAGGCGCGATATAGTTATTCCTTGAGAACGTATATTTTTAGAATTTATGTGTATGGAGGGCATATGTTACTCAAAGAGGGTTCAAGGGGACAGGAAGTTGTCGAACTTCAGCAGGCTCTGGGAATAGATATGGACGGAGTTTTCGGCCCTGAAACAAAAGCTGCGGTTAAGTCTTACCAGAAAGAAAACAGCTTAATCGTTGACGGTATTGTCGGGCCGCAGACGTTAGCCGCAATCAGGGAAGAAAATGCCACAACCGATAACTCGGAGAAAGTGTATTCACCATACCCGGGATTGATCGTGCATAAATATTTTCTCCCCAAGGGTGAATATAAAGAAGGGCCTACCTCAAAGGACTATTTGTTTCTGCACCATACCGCCGGCTGGAATAGTCCGTATAAAACAGTTGATGGATGGGCGAAAGATGAAAGAGGTGCGATTGCAACGGAGTTTGTACTGGGAGGACGCTCTGTAAGAGGAAATGACGATAATTACGATGGCGAACTGGTGCAGTGTCTGCCCGAGGGCGCTTACGGCTGGCACCTGGGGAAAAACGGCTCTCAATATATGCATACACATTCAGTGGCAGTTGAGGTATGCAGTTTCAGCTATGCTGTGGACGGGAAAACTTATGTTGACACTCCCATAGAACCCGACCAGCTGGTAATGCTGCCGGAATCCTTCCGGGGTTACAGGCAGTGGCACGCTTATTCAGATAAACAGATCGAGGTGCTCAAGTCGTTTATTCTCTGGATAGCGGAACGCGATTCAATTGATGTCCGTGAAGGCCTGGTTGACAGTATCAGGCAAAAGGGAGCACGGGCGTTTGAGTTTAATGAAGATGCATATAATGGTAAAATTAAAGGAATGTGGACCCATACAAATATCCGAAAGGATAAATTTGACCTGGCGCCACAACCCAATTTGATAGACATGCTTTTAAGTCTTTAACCTTTACAGGGAGGCAGTACCATGAGTTTACTTTTAGGAAAAACCAGGACTTTTCCCCAAGGGGAAGGCACAGCAGTTCAACTCCGGGTCTTTGGGGATGAATTTTATGCCAGATATGAAACCTTAGAAGGGTACACGGTTGTTTACGATACGGTTCGCGAAAAATACTGTTATGCCATTCTGGTTAAAGGGCATCTTGCCTCAAGCGGGGCTCCTATTGACAAACCGGTTCCCATGGGTCTTGTCCGGCATATTCAGGAAGACAAAGCCATACGGAATCGGAAATT
This sequence comes from Desulfobacteraceae bacterium, assembly GCA_033851995.1. Taxonomy (GTDB): domain Bacteria; phylum Desulfobacterota; class Desulfobacteria; order Desulfobacterales; family Desulfobacteraceae; genus Desulfobacula. Next base: position 47,181 of record JAWSVI010000011.1, read on the forward strand.
TGATCAAAAATACAATATGATGCGCCCTGTCAGCGAACCTGTACCGGGTGTTTCCGCCACATTGGGGGAAAACAATGGGCTTCTTACGGGAAAACAGCTTTCCGGGGAACCCCGTATCAAAGGCCTCACCATACTGATCAATTTTAAAAACGAAACCAGTGAGATTACAACAGATCATGTGGATGGACTTTTAAACGGTGATAATTATACAGCTTATGGAAATTATTGCTCAGTTAAGGAGTATTACCAGACCATGAGCAGCGGCAGGCTGGAATATACAAACGAGGTGGTCGGTCCTGTTACCCTTTCTAAAAACAAGGCACATTATATTGAAAATTCATTGATGGTAGAGGCATTGTCTTTAGCGATCAGAGAATACAAATTAGATCTCAGCCGTTTTGACTGTACCGGCAGAGGCGTTGTTGACGCTATTAATTTTTTATATGCCGGTGAAACCCTTTATGAGGGCTGGTTATGGCCCCACAACCATGTAATGTCCATGAGCAAGAACGGGGTTAGAACCCGTTTTTACACCATTCAAAGCCTGGGGCGTCGGCCTGTAGACATGAAGATCGGTACATTCTGCCATGAAGCCGGTCACTTGATCTGCCGCTTTCCAGATCTTTACGACTATGGAAAGAGGAATGGGGATTCTGATCCGAGTTCGGGTCTGGGGTATTACTGCCTGATGGCATCAGGCAGCCATTTGAACAGCGGCAGGTCTCCGGCTCCCCTCTGCGCGTATCTGCGTAACCTTGCAGGCTGGAGCGATCAGGTTCACCTGTTGAACCGGGGAGGTGAATTCCGGGTTGAACACGGCGCTTACAATTCCCTTTATAAATTTGAGCTGGAACACCGGCCCAATGAATACTTTCTTGTTGAAAACAGGAGCCGCATCGGCATGGACATTCGCTGTCCGTCTGATGGTCTTGCCGTATACCACTGCGATACCATGGGGTCAAATGAGTGGCAGGGCGGTTCTGCAGACCGGCATTACCAGTGCGCCCTGATTCAGGCAGACGGGGCCCGGCATCTGGAAAACAACAGAAATTATGGGGATACAGGAGATTTATTTCAAAATAAAAGCGGGCTTGCCCTGTCCCATGATACCGTTCCATCATCCCGTGCATGGGGGGGCGAGGAATCCGGGCTTTCACTTTTTGATATCGGTGTACCCGGAGAGGTTATTTCCTTTAAAGCCAGCAGTATCAATGAACCTGATACCCCTGCAACCACCCTTATAAAAGAGTCCCGCCCGTCGGTCCTGATTCCGGATGATGATCCCCAGGGGATTTGGGACAGCATAACGGTCAAAACCCAGGGAGAGATCAAAAAAATCAAACTTTGGGTGGACATCACCCACACATTTATCGGTGATTTGAAACTTGAACTTACTTCTCCCAAAGGTAAAACAATTGTACTTCGCGATCAAAAAGGCGGAAGTGCAGATGATCTGAGTGAAACCTATGATTCTGAAACGACTCTCTCTTCTCTTGTTGGTGAAGAATTGATCGGCTCGTGGACTTTAAAAGTTATGGATGCGGCCGGACAGGATACCGGAAAGCTCAGAAACTGGAAAATGGAGGTAGAGTACAGCCGGAAACCATCTGGTTTTTCAGAGGAAAAAGAAGTGAATCTCCCCATTCCGGACAATGATTTTCAAGGTATTAAAGACACGATCACAGCCACCCCGGGCGGGCAGGTTAAAGGCCTTGCTGTTTCCATAGACATCACCCATACGTATCATGGCGATTTGATGGTGGCGATTCTGGCACCATCAGGAAGGAGCGCCACCCTGGTTGAATTCAATACTTTGGGAAGTGCATCAGGAAATCTTTCCCGGGAATTTTCAGATAAATCTCTTGCAGCCCTTAATACCCTGGTCGGTGAACCTGTGACCGGAGACTGGACACTTCATGTTTGCGATAAATGGGCCAGGGATGTTGGAACTTTGAATAGGTGGGCATTAAATCTGTCATGATGAAAACCCTGTTCCCGTCAGCGACAATTCGCCGATAAAGCAGAATATTTCTTTGGCATCAACCTGATATGGGGCTCAAAAAAAGGATTTTCCGAGCCCCATACGGTATTTTATTTCTATTTTTCCTGGTCCAGACCAAAGGCCGAATGAAGCGTCCGGACTGCAAGCTCTGCATATTTAGCAAGGATTACGCAGGAAATCCGGATTTCCGATGTGGAGATAAGCCGGATATTGATGTTTTCCGATGCCAGAGCCTCAAACATGGTGGCAGCAACTCCGGAATGGCTTTTCATGCCCAGACCGATTACTGATACTTTTGCAATTTCTGTGGCCGTAAGTACTTCTTCAGCACCAACTTCTTTGGCAACCTCTTCTGAAATTTCTTTTGCCCGTTCAAAATCATCTTTTGTAACGGTAAATGTCAGATCTGTCTCTCCTCCGGATCGGGTATTTTGGATAATCATATCCACGCTGATTTCAGCCTTTGCCAGCGGGGAAAATATTTTTGCAGAAATGCCGGGCTGATCAGGAACACGTTTTAACGTAATTCTTGCTTCATTCATATCACAGGTAACTCCGGATACGATGACGCTTTCCATATCCGCACTTTCGTTAACAACCATTGTTCCTTCCTCCTCATTGAATGATGACCGGACATGCACGGGTACATTAAATTTCTTTGCAAATTCTACCGAACGGATCTGCAATACCTTGGCACCCAGTATGGCCATCTCAAGCATTTCTTCGTATGATATTTTTTTGATTTTTCTTGCTGAACTGCAGATTCTCGGGTCAGTGGTATATACCCCGTCCACGTCCGTGAAGATTTCACAGACATCTGCCTTGAGCGATGATGCAATGGCAACAGCAGACGTATCTGAGCCGCCCCGGCCAAGAGTGGTAATGGCACCATCTTCATCCGCACCTTGAAATCCTGCAACAACACATATGTGCCCTTCATCAAGGGAGTGCTGTATGTTTTTGCAGTCTATGTCCAGTATTCTTGCCTTGCCCGATGTTTTGTCCGTCCGTATTCCTGCCTGAAAACCTAAAAAGGATTTTGCCTTGTATCCCCTGGATTTGAGGATCATGGAAAGGAGCGCTGCCGTGGTTTGTTCTCCTGTCGCAAGCAGTACGTCAAGCTCCCTTCTGTCCGGCCTTTTCGCCGCCTGTGTGGCAAGGGATATTAAACTGTCTGTGACACCTGACATGGCAGAGAGCACAACAACAACTTTGTCCCCTTCATCAAACGCTTTTTGAACCCGGTCTGCAACATTATTGATCCGCTCAATATCTGCTACAGAGGTTCCGCCATATTTTTGTACTCGTAAAGCCATAATTACTCCGGTATATGTAATATTTCATATCTATAAAGTTAATCTGCTTAGCAAATTTGATCCTGATTGTCCAGAGGCAAAAACGGATATGATCCTGTTATATTGCGCGTCAAAGCTGAATTCAATTTCAATATCAAACTCAAATGAGATATCATCCAGAAGCTGAGGCCATTCGACCACAATCACATGTTTATCATCCATGAGGTCGTCAAACCCGATATATTCCAGTTCATCACAGGAACCGAGCCGGTAAAGGTCCAGGTGGCAAAGGATCAGTTCTCCTGCAGGGTATTCATTGATGATGTTGAACGTGGGACTGGTGATATAGTATTGGTCCGATACCCCGAGCCCTTTGGCCAGCCCCTGGACAAATGTGGTTTTTCCTGCACCCAGCTCTCCTTTCAGGGCAATGCTGATCCCTTTGTCGGTCATCTGGCCGATCCGGTTTCCCAGCTCGATTGTCTGGTCTGCATGGGTGGAGTTGAACGTTTTCATAAAATGTGCTGGTGGATGGCAGTGGGAAGTGTTTTGATGAGATCTGAAGCCACAAAGCCAAAAGCTCCCAGCTCTCTGGCCAGTAAATCCGCACACAATCCATGGATATACACTCCGGACAGACATGCATTTTCAAGGGAAAATCCCTGGGCGCAAAAACCTGCAATCATTCCGGTAAGCACATCTCCCATGCCCCCGGATGCCATGCCCGGGTTCCCGGTCGGGCAGATGAATGTGCGGCCATCCGGTAACGCAATAATGGTCTGGGCACCCTTCAGGACAATGATGGTGTCATGGGTTTTTGCAAACCCGGAAGCCGTTGCAATCCGGTCGGCCTGAACTTCAGATGTGCTGCAGTTGCACAAACGGGCCATCTCACCAGGGTGGGGGGTCAGAACAGCCGGAACCAGTTTGCTGTTTAAGATGTCCGGGGCCTTGGCAATGCAGTTAATTGCGTCTGCATCAATGATCATCGGGATCGGGCTCGTTTCCACCAGTTTTTTAACCAGTTTTACCGTGCCTTTATATGTTCCCAAACCAGGCCCTAAAGCCAGGGCCTGTTTTTCTTTCATCAGCTTTATGATATCTTCAAAACAGTTGTCGGACAAACATCCTTTCTTTTTTTCCGGCAGGGGGTAGGTCATGGGTTCGATCACCATGGGCTCTATGCATTTGTTTAAACTTTTTGCAATGCCAAGGGTCACCAGGCCTGTGCCGCATCGCATGGCAGAATTGCTGCAAAGGGCAGCAGCCCCTGTTTTGCCGCTGGAACCTGCAATAACCAGGAGATGGCCGAAACTGCCCTTGTGGGCATTGAAATTCCTGGGTGTGAAATTAGGGGAGATGTCTTTTTTTTCAAGCAGAGAAAGTCCCAGGTTTTCCTGTGCTGTAATGTGTGCAGGAATGCCGATGTCAATTATTTCTAAATCCCCGGTATAGGTGTTCCCCGGATAGAGAACGTGACCGGCTTTGGCCAGGGCAAATGTGGAAGTTGCATCTGCTTTAACCGCAATTCCCATGGGCCTGCCGGTATCTGAATTCAGGCCGGAGGGAATGTCCACGCTGAATACAGGTGCCGGAGAGGCATTCATCAGTTCGATAGTATCTTTGAAAAAACCCCGCACATCAGAGTTGAGCCCGGTTCCCAATACCGCATCCACAAAAAGATCATGGTGCATGACAGCCGTTTTATGTTTTAAAAATGTTTCCTGGTCCGGGATTTCTATAATTAGATCTTTGCCTGAAGCATCGCACAGTTTTTGGAACAGGTCCAAATTGGTTTTTGCATCCCCTGTGACTTTTGATGTAAAAGACAATAAAAACACTTTAACATCAATGCCTTTTTCAAATAAATACCTGGCAATGACAAAACCATCCCCGCCGTTATTTCCTCTTCCTGCCAGTACAGCCACCTTCTTAGATTTCAGTTCAGGGTATGTTTTTAATAGAAAGTCAACTGCTCCCCGTCCGGCATTTTCCATGAGGACAAGCCCTGGAATGCCAAAGGTCTCAATGGTCTGTTTGTCCATATTCTGCATTTGAGTGGCGCTTACAAGATGCATGGTATATATCTCCTGATTTTCTCGATGGTATCGGTTCTCGGATAAATTCAGTAGGGAAGTCTGATAATAAATTTTGTGTTATCTTCCGGTGATGACTCCACAGTCATCTCGCCTTTATGATCGTTAACGATGATAAAATAAGACAGGGATAAGCCCAGCCCGGTCCCTTTTCCAACCGGTTTTGTGGTGAAAAAGGGTTCAAACAGCCGTTTCAGCTCTTCTGCATTAATGGGCGGCCCGTTGTTTTCAATCTCAATGCAGGCCATTTTGTCTTCACGGTACAAACGGAAAATGAATTGAGGCGTAAACGGATCTTTTCGGTCACTGAACATTGCCTCCGCCCCATTTTTCAAAAGGTTGAAAAGTACCTGTTGAATTTTGTTTTTGTCGCACAGGACAGGATCAAGCTCGTTGTCAAATTCTTCCACAATATCTATTTGTTTGAAATCGTACTCTTTTTTCAAGTTATAGTCGCTCTTTGCAAGAGCCACAGTTCTTCTAAGCATGGCTGAAAGATGGTGGGGTTTGAAAACAACATCGCTTTTTCTGGCAAATCCCAGCATATTCCTGATGATTTCAGCAGCACGGGAACCGGTCTCGTTGATAAGATTCAGTTTTTCATAAATTTGCCTTTTTTCAGCATAGGCCCGGATTTCCTGCATGGAGGTCCCCACTTCTTCAGCCGCATTTTTGTTGGCCGGAATCTCATTGGCCAGGCGGTTGTGCACCACCTGGGCATTCTGCATCATCCCGGCCAGGGGGTTGTTGATTTCATGTGCCATCCCCGCAGCAAGCCCTCCAATGGACAACATTTTTTCGGACTGGATCATCATCTCCTCAAGGCGGACCTGATCTGTGATGTCATCCATGCGGATGACCAGGCCTTCTTCTCTTTTCGTGATCAGGGGATAAATGATGATATCTTCAAAACGGGTTTCTGTGCCGGTATAATAATTCTGCCTCAATCGGGTTTTAATGCGGTTATGCAGGATAGAGTCCTCGATGAGTTTCATGTAATTGGATATCCTGGGAAAAACTTTTTCAATGCGGCAGCCTTTTGCATCGGTTTCCATTACACCGGTTTCCAGTTCCGCCTGCAGGTTCCACTGGGAGATAACTAATTTTTTATCCACCACAATGAGTATAGAAGGCATGGAGTTGATGATATTAAACAGGTAGTTCTGAAGTGTGTCCAGCTCATCTTGATAGTAGTTTCTTTCTTTAATCAGGCTGAGTTGGTCGTGCAGGGAGTTTCTTTCTATTGTGTTTTCAAGCTCTGCAACTCGTTTTTCAAGTTCTTCGTATGTCGGTTTTTTCCCCATTAAATACCTTTTGCCAATTCAAAGACAGTCTTCACTTACTTTATGCTGCATTGAGTTGAAGTTTAAAACCATGATTAGTTTTGCATACTTTGGTTTAAATTTAAAGCCATATTTGCGCCTTGTTTGACTGTTATCCATTATCCTTGAACTCAATTCATGACCTCTTTGTATCTAAAACAGGAAACAAGATGGTCGTTGACCATTCCCACAGCCTGCATGTGGGCATAGATAATGGTTGAGCCGGTAAATTTAAATCCCCGCTGTTTCAGATCTTTTGAAAAAGCATCAGATTCAGGTGTGGTCGCGGGCACATCTTCCTGATTTTTAAATGTGTTTATTTTGGGTTCTCCGTCCACAAACCGCCATGAATAATAATCAAAAGAACCGAACTCTTCCTGGATTTTAATAAAGGCCCGGGCATTTGTGACTGCCGCATTAACTTTGAGGCGGTTTCGGATAATACCGGGATCTGAAAGAAGGGCCTGGATTTTTTTGGGTGTAAAACGGGCAACTTTTTGAACATCAAATCCAGCAAATGCTTTTTTATAACCGGGTCTTCTTTTTAGAATAGTGAGCCAGGAAAGTCCTGCCTGGGCTCCCTCAAGAAGTATGAATTCAAACAGTTTTTGATCGTCATGAACAGGAACACCCCATTCTGTATCATGATACCTGATATAATCCGGGTCATTGGTTACCCAACCGCATCTCTTCATTTATGACTCCCCAAGAAAATATTTCGTCATAATCAGCGCTGAACCCAGCCACCGCATACAGGGAAGACCTGACCGACAAAGCAGTTGGCAGAATCACTGCACAGGTATGCCGCAAATTCAGCATCTTCACGGGCACCCACAAGTCGGCCGAGCGGGACTTCCCTTTTCAGGCGTTCTTTAAACTTTTTGTTGGCCTGTATTTCAGGGGGGAAATAGGTGGGGTTATCAACAAAGTTTTGTGCAATGGCATTGATCTGTATCTGGTGCCTGGCTATTTCGACTCCAACAGACTGGACATAGCTGATCTGAGCACCCCGGGCTGCACAGTAGGTTGAGGCACGGTTTATCCCCCGAAGTGCAGAACTGCTTCCCATGACCAGAATTTTTCCTGATTTTTTTTCAATCATTCGGGGAAGAACGGAACGGACAAGACGAGGCAAAGGGTCTACCAGCCGGGCAAATGTGGATCTCCATTCATCATCTGTGACATCTTGCGCAAACGTATTCGGTGCTATGATAGATAAATTGGCAACCAGTGCATCAATTTCCCCGGCATCTTCAATGATTTTTTGCGGCTCTTTGGGATCTGTCAAATCGTGAGTATCGGCAATTACCTGTGCCCCCCGTTCTTTGAATACTTCACAAAGCACCGGCCCCATAAATAGATCTGCATGGGTTATGAGCACTCTTTTGCCTGTTAGAATATTATTTGATATGTCTGGGTTTTGCATATTAAAGTCCATGTACCTTTCTATTTAAGAACGAGTCTGTCTAAAATAAATACCAGCGATTCCGAAAAGCAGTAAAATAAATGAAGATGGTACTGGGACTGCCCATGCCTCCCAAGATTCAGCCCCCAGGGTCCAGTCTCCAAGGGTTAGGCCGCCCACAGGCGGTGCGAGTGCATCGAACGGGCTTACAAATGTTGTCCCGCCATCCAGGCTGTAAGAACCGGAAAATTCGTTGCTGGTATCGTTAAAGGCCATACGAAGTAAAATGTTACCCGTAATATCGGTTGGGTCTAAAGAAATTTCCTGGATTTCAAAATCACCAGTGCCCAGATTACCGATTCTTCCAAAAAAGATCATCAGTCCGGCAGATGTTCCTAAGAAATTTGAAATATCCGTATCCCAGTTGAAAATTCCGATAAAAGTATTTTCATCCGGCAGGCCGGTATCATGGTTCATAATATAAAATTGGTTTTCCAGAGGAATTACTCCGGTCCAGGTAGATGTGGCCGTGTAATTACCACCGCCGTCTACCATGGAAAATCTGGAATCCAGATAGCTCATTTCACTGGTGATGAAAAGTTTGCCCAGTGGATATGAATCCAAAGTGCCCGGGTTGCTGAAAGAAACTGTCCCTCCGGATTCAACAACTGTCGGATCGTATATTTCCCACAGGCTGCTGTTGATAGAGTTGTCATTGAATTCATCAATAATGGCTGTGGGTGGCTGGGTTCCTGTAAGCTCAAAACGATCCAGATAATATACATATGCGGCAAAAGAAGAGGCTGCCCATCCAAAAGAAAGTAGTGAGAAAATAATTAGAAAAATTGAGATATTTTTTTTCATGTTTTGACTCCTTTTATGCAGGGTGAAAATAAGTTTCACTGTAATGCCGTATAAAGATTACGCATATCGCGCAGTATTACATAAATGGTGAAATCGTATAAATTCTCGCATGAATTATGGTAACGATGTTTTTTCGTACCAATATTTTAGAGGCCTGTAAAGATCCTTTTTTGATTTACCCCCTGAGTTATATTCCCATGTGCAAAATTTAATGGTGCTTTGCAAAAGGTCTGTTGAATTTGCCGGACTTTCAAAGGTTGCGTTTTTGCTTTAAATGAGCTTTTTGGAGTCGCAAAAACGCATACTTTTTGGGGCGCCTGAGTGGCTTGATTTTTCTTTTGGTGTAACGACTTGAAATCATAGCGCATAACAAAGTGTGATTCTTTGTAATTTTTGGTATGTTTTTTGCGAATCAATATAATTTATGATTTATATATAAAATAGTTGACCATTTCTAACCATAAAGGAGAAAAGTGAAATGAATAAAAGAAATTATACTTTACTTACCTGTCTAATCGTTTTCCTGTTTTTAATGTTACCCTTGTCTGTTCAGGCGGCTCCCAAAGGCAAACTAATCATTTTCCATGCAGGCAGCCTGACTGTCCCTTTTGCAGCCATTGAAAAAGAGTTTGAAGCAAAATATCCCGGGGTTGATGTTCTAAGGGAAGCCGGTGGAAGCACCAAAATGGCCCGTTTGATCTCAGAAGTAGGTAAACCGGCAGATATTATGGCCTCCGCTGATTACAAAGTTATTGATAATAATCTGATCCCGGGTTTTGCAGACTGGAATATACGGTTTGCCACAAACCAACTGGTTCTTTGCTATACTGACCAGAGCAGATATGCAGACCAGATAAACGATAAAAACTGGTATGAGATATTGCAGAAAAAAGGGGTTGTCTGGGGACATTCCGACCCCAATCTCGATCCCTGCGGATACCGCAGTCTGATGGTATTACAATTGGCTGAAAAATTTTATAATATTGAAAATCTTTATCAAAAACTTATCGACAACAGGCCTGAGAAAAATGTTCGTCCCAAATCAGTTGAACTGGTTAATCTCCTTAAAACAGGGAATATGGATTATGCCTGGGAATACCTTTCTGTTGCCATCCAGCATGAACTCAAATTTGTAAAATTGGATGAGCATATCAATTTAGGAAGTTATAAATATGATGGTTTTTACAAACAAGCACAGGTGAAAGTGGCCGGGAAAAAACCCAACACCTGGATGACAAAAAAAGGAAAATCCTGCACCTATGGTGTTACCAGGCTTAAGGATGCTCCAAACCCTGAAGCTGCAAGCGCATTTCTGAAGTTTTTGCTTTCTCCTTCTCATGGGCTAAAGACCTTAAAAGAGATGGGGCAGCCGCCGTTTGTCCCCGCTCGTCTGCCGACCCGGGAAATGGCGTCCAAATTACCCCCAGAGATTCTACCCCTGGTAGAAGTTAAAAATTGATTTTTATGAAGAGACTTGAACCTTTAAACTGGCTGTTTGCGTTTATCAGTCTCCCTTTGATCCTTTTGCTGACACTGCCTTTGATCAAGATGACACTTGAGCCTTCTTTTGAAATGCTCATTGAGACCATTTTAGACAAAGATGTAATTAGTGCCATAACCAGATCCATCAGTCTTTCCCTTTGTGCCGGACTGCTGTGTCTTGTCATGGGCACTCCGCTTGCCTATCTTCTGGCCAGGAAATCCATTGTTGGAAGAAGGCTGATCGAGGGGATCATTGATCTGCCGATCATGATTCCCCATCCGGTCGTTGGAATTGCCATTCTCAGCCTTGCCGGCAGAAATCATCCCATTGGACGTTTTCTTGCCGATGTCGGGATTCAGATCATGGGAACCAGTACCGGTATTGTCTGTGTGCTTTTATTTGTTGGACTTCCCTTTTATGTCAATACGGTAAAAGCCGGGTTTGAAAGTGTTCCTGTCCGCCTTGAAAAAGCCTCCCGTACGTTGGGAGCAGGGGGATTTTCAACCTTTGTCAGGATCACGTTCCCATTAACCTGGCGGTATATGATACTGGGAATCATTATGTGTACAGCGCGTGCCATCAGTGAATTCGGCGCTGTAGTTATTGTTGCGTATCACCCAATGACAGCCCCGGTGATGATTTATGAACGGTTTACCGCTTTTGGTCTTAAATATTCTCAGCCCATTGCGGTATGGCTGATTTTCATTTCATTTGTTCTTTTTGTGGTATTGCGAATGTTGTCAAAGTCTATTCAACCCCAACAAAGATGAACATCCAATAGAAACTTCACCTATGATCAGTTTAAAGCAAATCAACCTGAATCTTCCCAATTTTGCATTGTCCGATATTAATCTGGATATTCATAAAAATGATTTTTTTTCGTTAATAGGACCGACCGGTTCCGGGAAATCCTTATTATTGGAAGTCATTATGGGACTTGTGCCTTTTACCAGCGGATCTCTTTTTTTATGGGATAATGATATCGCAGATATGCCTGTTGAAAAACGAAATTTTGCCATTGTATACCAGGATTTTGCTCTTTTTCCCCATCTTGATGTGGCTCAAAATATCGTTTACGGGACACGGTATCACGGGGTTTCAGGCCAGACTGCTGAAAAAAGATTCAAAAGGCTCGTTTCTACTTTGGGATTGGAGAAAATCGTTAAACGCAGCCCTCAGAATCTTAGTGGTGGTGAAAAACAGCGGGTGGCACTTGCCAGGGCCTTGATTTTAAACCCAACGGTTTTGCTGCTGGATGAACCTTTATCTGCTTTGGACCCTTTATTCCATGAAGAGGCCAAACAACTGCTGAAAAAAATCCATGAAGAACTGGAGATTACGATCGTTATGGTCTCCCATAATTTTCCGGATGTGCTTTACCTTGCCAACAGGGGGGCTATCATCAGAAGAGGTAAAATCAAGCAGCAGGGAGAGATTATTTCTATTTTTGAGAAACCCAACTCTATGTTTACCGCATCTTTTGTGGGTATGAAAAATATCAATCCGGTTTATTTTTCAGGCAATAGATTGTTCATTAAAGACACCAATATTGAAATTATTTCATCCCATATGCCTGGCCCCGGTATTGAGTATATGGGGATTCGGCCGGAAGATATCTCTTTGAAAGATTTAAATTCAAATATTAAGAATCTCTTTCAAGGCCGTATTAAAGAGATCGCAAGCTATGGTGTCTTTTTGAATGTTTGCCTTAAAACCGGGGATTTTGAATTTGAAGCCATATGGCCCCGGAGCTTTCTCCGGGACCATGGCCTCAAAAACGGTAAGGAGATTACCTTTGGGTTTCATCCTGAATCAGTTCATTTGTTTTAAAAATGAAAGCCTGCTATTTTTTGTGCCGATTGCGCTGGGCAGACATATAATTACTTAATGCTTCCTGCACTGCCCTGGCGGCAAGATTTGCGCAATGTAAATCTTCTTTTGGGAGTTTTCCAATGGTTTTTAAAACAATCTCTTCATTTATTGCAGCAACCTCATCAGGATCTTTTCCCAGGGTCAGTTCCGCTGCAAAAGAACCGCTGATGGTGCTTGAGGCACAACCGTCTGTATAATAGGACGCCTCAGACACCCGGTCGTTTTCAAATTTTAAATAGATGGCCATGGTGTCACCGCATTCTCCAGTGATTTTGGCATAGCCGTCCGGGTTTTCCATCCTGCCGTTAAACCGGGGATTGCGCCATCGTTGAAATCCTCTTTCCCCCAAAGCTTCTCGAGCTTCATCAAAGATTTCATTCTGAAGGTTATCCAGAAAATCATCCAGGTTACTCATCGTTAAAATACGCTTTCCATGTTATCTGCTCTAATTAATATGGGTGCATGTTTTTTCAGTAATACTTAAAATATCTTTTCTGTATAAATGCAAACCATATGCCATGGATATCGATTTCATTGATATAGTTGATATATATATTGATTTCAATATGTTGGTTTGTCTTCTCGCCTGAAATAGAACCGCCACAGGAAAGCCCGACGTCGCATTATTGCGACATAGGGCTGTTTTAAATCTATTGAATCAGCTTTTTGATTGCCTGTTCGTGGTCCTGTATTTTGATCTCCAACGAGCGAATTCGTTTTTCAAGATTGGAAATATGTGTGCTTAGATTTTGATTCTGATTTTGCAGCATCTTGATTAGCAAATTTTGCAGCTCCATTCGTTTTTGTTGTTCGTGGTTTATTAGTTGGCGATTGGTTTTGATGGTAGCCTCATGGTCCTGAAGCCACTTAATGAGCCCGGGGTCAATTTGGGTGTCTGCCGTTTGAACATGGAACGTGAAAATTAAAAAAGGAACAAAAAAGAGCATATATAAGTATTTTTTCATATTTTTAGTTCTCCTTTCCCAATAAATCGATAGATGTTAATCACAATGCTCCCCAAGCTCTGCCAGTTTTCTTCTGGCTGGTATTGAACCTGCTTTACAAGCACGGTGGTAATATTTTACGGCGGTGTTAAAATCCTGTCCCACACCTAAACGGCCATGCTCGTATATCAGCGCCAGCATATACATTGCCTCCGGTTCGTTGTTTGCGGCTGCTTTTTTATACCACCAGAGAGCCTGACTCTTGTCTTTCGCCACACCCCAACCGTGCTCACACATTATTCCCATGAACCCCATGGCCAGGGAATCCCCTGAACTGACGGCTTTTTTGAACCAGAAAACAGCCTGCTCATTGCTCCTTTCTGTGCCCTCTCCATGAAGACACATAATGCCCAACTGTGTCATGGCATGCGTATTGCCTTTTTCGACAGCTTTTTTAAACGTCTCGAACGCATCTTTATACAGTTTGAAATCATAATATTTTTTTGCTTTTGCCATCAGCGGATCAGCATATGGATCTTGTTTCAATCCCCATGGAAATCCTTTTGTTCGAAAAAGTGTCTTTATAAAATTAACAGAAAGAGCCCGGGGTTCATCGCTTCCTTTTTGGGTTAAAAGCATACCGACAATGCCGTATTCTGAAATGAGCGGAGCACCGGATGTTCCGCTTTTTATTTTCAAGTCTGTAACATGCAGCCTTTCTTTGGAGTCTACATCCAGACGATTGAAAGCGCCTGGGATACTTGGAATGGACCATTCTCCCTTTCGTCCGATGTACCACACATTCCTGTACTCTTTTAACACTTCAACAGAACCCAGAGCCTTTTTTTTCCATTTTTGTCCCGGGGGAAGAGGTGCGCGCATCACAACCAGATCTTTTTTACTGCTTTTGAACAATATTTCTGATGGGTAACAATTGTCTTTGTTTTGGTGGAAGCAAATGTCCACTTCAATTTTTATGCCTTCTTCGCAAGGCCAGAATTTGCACAAAACATGATAAGCAGATACAATATAAACCCCTTTTTCATCTTGCCCTGCAATAAACCCAAAACCGGTGTTGGCACCAACGACTTTAACAACATTGTCCTTTAATCCTTGTGCCAGTTTATAACCGGTTTCCCGGGCACTCGATTGTTCAATGGTAAAAGAAAAAAAAGTCAATAATACCAATATAATAATGCGTGTCATGAAATTAACCATTTTCGAAGACTCCATAAAAACCCCATTAAACTTATGAATAAAGTTGCAAAGAATGCCACGCTTTTTTTATAGAACCAATATTCCAGAATCGAGGGGGTTATATTTTCATCAAATCCTCTGGGTCCCCGGATGATTTTTTTGACTTGCCCCTCAAAACGCAGGGTTATGAGTTTTTCTTTTTTTTGTATATGGATGCTCACCAATCGGCCTTTCAGGCCTTCCAAATCAAGGACATCCCCTTCCTCAAACTCCCGTTTCCGGTCAATCTCAGCATATTGTAAAACGCCATGGATCAGGCCGGATTCGACGGGCTGTTCTCCCGGGTCAGATTTTCTTCGGGAACTCTGAATAAAAGAAATCCCCCGTATTGGTATATTTGAAAGGTACCAGTCCTCAAAGAGTTCCAGCTCCAGTCTGGGACTGGGTCCACTGCCTCGCTCCCATTGGAAGGTGCCGTCTTCCGGAACGCTGAGCGCAGGGTTGGAGACATCTTTTTGGAAATAAAACATGCTCGAAAAAGTCTGTCCGTTATAAATTACCTCCAGAAGATCGTTTTCATTGTGGCCTATGGTTATAGCTCCATCAACAGTCGCTCTTAATTCTTTCAAACCGAGTTTGCCTGTTCCTGAGTGCAAATAAAAATTTCGTCTCAATTTTTTCATGTGTTTTTTTGCCACATCATCAGGCATGAGGTTTCTTACCCGCAGTCCTTCGCCCGGGTGAAGCTTTAAATCGCCCTCCCAAGTCCAGCCCTTATCATTGGTCCGGTCCTGATCATTTTTTTGAGGTGCTTTATCGAGATGGAATTTTACATGTTTTGTCTGTATGTTCAGAAATATCTTGTTTGTGGTCATCCTGGACGACCATAGAAACCACATTATTCCCATACAAACAGCCGCAACTATCACTGCAAGTAAAAGGTCTTGAATTTTACGCCATGGCAGTATCGAGAGCAAAGTGTCGTAATTTTGAATGCGGTCAATATCTTTGCCGACGTCATGATCTTGATCGTTCAGCAAATGCCTGACCGTATCCTTGACCAATGCATTCCTGTGCGTTTTGAGCTGCAGATATTTTTTCATTTTTATTGCCCGGGAATAAAGATTTGCACCTCGTCCATCCATATCCAATCGTCTGAATTCGTTTGCTGTCCCTTAATCAACAGTTGGAATAAGCCTTTGCCTGAAGCCGGCAGTTTCATCGGTAGCGAGTCCCCGCCATAAAGGGTTCCCTCATGAACGGTTCGGGGGGCAGACCAGGGTTCAAGCTCGCCTTTATGCTGCCAGGTGATGTTCTTTATATCCACAGGTGTTCGAAGAACTATAATAACAGGCTGCTGTTTGCTTTGGTCAGGCGGTTCATTCTCCGGGATAATGAATAAAGGAATGTAGACCTTTTTTTTACCCCTTGAGAACCATCCGTATACACCAATATCACTTGCCTGAAGACCTTCCGGATACAACACAGCCCTCAGGGGCCATCTGAAAGGACGGTTTTTTGGTAAAAAGGCATCTAATTGATAATTCGTTCCTTCTTCTCGTGCGATGGCTCTGATTCGGATTTTATCGGATGTCGCATAAGGATTCTCATGCGCAGAAACCAGCAAAAATATATTGTGATCTAAATCATAGTGGAAATTCCCCAGAACCAATGAAATGAGCTCAAGTTCAGGAACTAAATTATCGCTAACCCGTTTTTCGAACATTCCCTCACAGCGGCTGTCGCCTTCTCTTTTTATATATGCGGTCGGATCACTGGAACTTGAAACAACGCCCTTCTTACAATCCTGTTCACACAACGCTGGATTGTATGACAGGCCCAGAAGGAATATACACATCGTTGCGATATATTTTGGCAGCCATTTCATAGCTTACACCTTCAATCGTCTATTAAACTAAGCCGGATTATTGAAATCGGTTTTTTGAAAATGAAATATACAGGAACAATTGCCTGGGTATGGGAACTAATTATCGCTTTCAAAATACAGTACGAAATGGAAACGGGTATTTTTCAGGGCTACCAGAAAGCCTATGAGTTGTCAATTTATATTTTGTCTGTCACAAGCCTGGGTTGCCGCCCATCAGGGGCGACTGCAAATTGCTTATATAATTTGCACCTATCTGTTAGGTTCTTGAAACTTTGACTTTTCAGGGGAAAGTGAATATATTATCGTTTAATTTTTTTGAGAAACGCAAAGATTTACGGGGCGTTAAGTTTACGTGGCAGAAAAACCGGAATATAAGATCGGATCAGGATACGATGTTCACCAGCTTGTCAAGGGGCGCAAGCTCATCATTGGCGGTGTGGATATTGAATTTGACCGGGGACTTGAGGGACATTCGGATGCAGATGTGCTGGTTCATGCGGTTTGCGACGCCATTTTAGGTGCGGCAGGTCTTGGGGATATTGGAGAACATTTCCCAGACACAGATCCGGAATACAAAGGCATATCAAGCATGCTCCTGCTGGAAAGATGCAGAGAGAAGATAGGAAATGCAGGATACCGGGTCGTGAATATGGATTGTATCGTGTTTGCCCAGGTTCCTAAAATCAGCCCTTATAAGAAAGAGATGCAAAAAAATATTGCTGCTGTGTTGAAAATGGACACACATCTGGTAAATATAAAGGCAACCACAACGGAAAAGCTCGGGTTTATAGGAAAAGAAGAGGGCATTGCCGCCCAGTGCACTCTGCTTGCCAAAGCCATTTAGATAATAGAACAACATAAAATTACAGGAAAAAGTTACATGGGTTTAAGAGTTTATAATACATTGCATGGCAAAAAAGAAGAATTTGTACCCCTGGTGGATGGCAAAGTAAGCATGTATGTTTGCGGCCCTACAGTTTATGATACCAGTCATATCGGCCATGCCAGATCTGTTGTGGTGTTTGATACGATATACCGTTGGTTCACCCGGTTGGGTTATGATGTGAAATATGTCAGAAATTTTACAGACGTGGATGACAAGATTATTAAAAAATCCAATGAGATCGGGGAAGAATGCACGGCAATTACAGAAAAATATATTGATGAATTCCATAATGAAATGGATGCATTGAATGTCTTGCGCCCCACCATTGAACCCAAGGCCACCGGGCATATCAGCCATATTATCAATTTTATCAAGATGTTGATAGACAAGGGCAAAGCCTATCATGTTGAAGGCGGGGATGTTTATTTCTCCATTGAATCGTTCAAAGAGTATGGAAAACTTTCCGGCAGAAATCCTGATGATATGAAAGCCGGCGCCAGGATCGCAGTGGACGAAAAAAAGAAGAGCCCCTTGGATTTTACCCTTTGGAAACCAGCCAAGCCGGGCGAACCTTTCTGGGAAAGCCCCTGGGGGAACGGGAGACCAGGCTGGCACATCGAATGTTCTGCAATGAGCTATGAATACCTGGGTGAAGGATTTGATATCCACGGCGGTGGCAAAGACCTGATTTTTCCGCACCATGAAAACGAGATTGCCCAGAGTGAAGCAGTGTTCGGGGGTCAGTTCGTGAAATACTGGATTCATAACGGGTTTGTGGATATCAATAATGAAAAAATGTCCAAATCCCTTGGTAATTTTACCATGATAAAAGAAGTGCTGGAAAAATATGACCCCGAGGTGATCCGGATGTTTCTTTTGTCCAACCACTACCGCAGCCCCATTGATTACAGTGAAGATTCCATGCGGGAAGTTTCCATGGGTCTGGATCGGATTTATTCATTTTTAGAACGCCTGGCAACAGCAGGTGTAGACACTCAGGCTTCACAAAAAGGCGAACTGTGGAATGAGTTTTCTTTGGCCATGAATGACGATTTTAACTCGGCAAAAGCCATTGCCTGCGTATTTGAGAGTGTAAAAAGGGGCAACAAGCTTCTGGACGAAGCAGGGGACAATCCAGATGATCAATCATTAGATCAGTTGTCCGCCTCATATGCCGATATCAAATCCATCTCCAAAGTACTGGGTATTTTCATGATGGATCATGCACTTTATTTTGAGCGGAAAAAAGAAAAGGGCATGGCTGATCTGGCGGCCTCTGCTGATGAAACCACCAAGGATGGTGCTGCAACCCTGACAGCAGATGATATTGAAGACCTGATCCAACAAAGAGCACAGGCGAGAAAAGATAAAAATTTTGCCCGGGCAGATGAAATCAGGGACCAGTTTCAGGATATGAATATTGTTCTCGAGGATGGTCCGGAAGGAACCACATGGCGGTTTGAATAAACCTGACGCCAATACGGGAAAAGAAGAAAACACTCAATATAAGCTGGGGATGTTTCCTGGTGTGTTCACCCCCAGCATTCTGACCATTCTTGGAATTATCCTGTTCCTGAGAATGGGATACACCACAGGCCATGCCGGGCTTTTAGGCGGGCTTGCCCTCGTAACCATTGCCAGCCTTGTTTCCATTTTAACCACGGCTTCCCTGTCGGCCATTGCCACCAATATCAGTGTAAAAGGCGGTGGCGCCTATTTCCTTATCTCCCGGACCCTTGGGGTCCAGTTCGGCGGGGCCATCGGTCTGGTGTTGTTTCTTGCCCAGTCCGTATCCATTGCGTTCTATTGTATCGGTTTTGGAGAGGCGACGGCAGCACTGCTCCCGGACGTACACTATCTCTCCCCGCAGACAATTGCCATGGCTTCGCTTATTTTTTTGTTTTTCCTGGCCTGGATGGGGGCAGACCTTGCCACTAAATTTCAATATGTTGTCATGGTACTTCTGGTGATGGCACTGACATCATTTTTCATCGGGTCGGTAGTAAAATGGGAGACCAGCCAGCTAATAAGTAATCTTTCTGCGCCAAAAGGGGCACTGCCTTTCTGGGTATTGTTTGCCATCTTTTTTCCTGCAGTGACCGGGTTTACGCAAGGGGTGAACATGTCCGGGGATTTAAAAGATCCGGGCCGTGCAATACCTTATGGCACTTTCCTTGCTGTATTTTTGTCAACCATCATCTATTATGCGGTGGTCATTTTGTTTTCGGGTTCAATGCCCAATGAAGTCCTGGTGGCTGATTATGATGCAATGAAAAAAGTATCCATTTTTCCGGCGCTTATCCACGCCGGTGTGATTTCTGCCACCCTGTCATCTGCCATGGCATCTTTTCTGGGTTCTCCAAGGATATTGCAGTCCATTGCAAAAGATAAGATTTTTGGTTTTCTAGATCCGTTTGCCAAAGGGGTGGGAACCGCAGATAATCCCCGACGGGGGGTACTGCTTTCTCTTCTGATTGCCGCGGCCACCATCGGTCTTGGCCAGTTGAACCTGATTGCCAGTGTCGTGTCCATGTTTTTTTTGATTTCCTATGCCCTGATCAATTATGCCACTTTTTATGAATCACGAACCGCAAGTCCATCGTTCCGGCCCCGTTTTCGCTGGTATACTCCATGGATGAGTCTGACCGGGTTTGTTATCTGCAGTGGGGCGATTTTGGCCATTGATATCCGGAGCGGCATAATGGCAGTTGCGATTCTCATGGCTGTATACCAATATTTAAAGCAGAAAAAAACACCGGCCAGGTGGGCAGACAGCAGGAGGTCCAACTATATCCAGCGGGCCAAGGAGAATCTGATTTCTGCAGCCCTGGAGCCGGAGCACGACCGGGACTGGCGGCCAATTATCCTGGCGTTTACCAATAATCCCAATAGGATGAAATCCATATTGAAATTTTCAGGCTGGCTGGAAGGCCGGGCGGGCATGACGGCAGCAATCCGCCTGATAAGGGGTAAGGGGCTTAAAATTAAAGCCCGCCAGGAAGAGGTATTTCAAGAGTTAACTGCAGATATTTGGAAGATGAATTCCAAAGCCTATCCACTGGTGGTATCGGTGTCTTCTATTTCCAAAGCACTTCCGGCGATTGTCCAGTCTTTCGGCATTGGTCCCATAAAAGCCAACACCGCGTTGATTAACTGGATGGATGAATTGGGGAAGGGGCTTCCGGGAATCGGGCAGTCCAGGTATGCCCAGAACCTTCGAATTACTTATCGTCAGGGTCTGAATCTGGTCATTTTGAATGCAGACAATCATAAATGGGATCGGATTTCAAACCGTTCCTTAAAAGAGCAATGTATTGACGTGTGGTGGAACAATGATGCCACCAGCCGCCTGATGCTCCTGCTGGCCTATCTGATTACACGTAAGAAGATCTGGTCAAAGGCCAGACTCAGGGTATTATCCTGTGAGAGTGTTGAAAATGGAGATGATGTCAATGTGGAACTGGACAAGCTGTTGGATGATTTTCGTATCAAGGCCGAACCGGTGATTGTGCCGGATCAGGATACACAGACCATTATTGACATGTCGTCCAAATCATCCCTGGTGTTGCTGCCCTGCCGTATCAGGGAAAACATGGTTCTGGATGCACAGGGCGGGTCCATGTTGAAATTATTGCCGTATCTTCCCATGACAGCTATGGTGATGGCGGCACAGGATATTGACCTGGAAGCAGATCCCGATACCGGCATTCAGGGAGAACTGGCCATGGCTGAGGATGAACTCAAAGAAGCCCAGGAAAGATATGATACCGCTGTAAAAGAATCCCACCGATTGAAAAAACGCACTCAGGAGTTGTCAGATCAACTGGAGGAGTCTCCAAAAGAGGGTGATGGTTTTACCCGGATGTTAAAAGAAGCCGATCAGGCCATTGAGGATGAGGAAGTGGCTTTTAGAAAGGCTGCCAAGGCCAAAGCCAAAGCAGATGATGCTGCCAGAACCCTTGACCAGCTCCAGAAGGATCAGCCAAAAGGTTCCGGTGATAGCAGGAATTCATCTTCTTAAATCATATCGTTTTTTCTTCATCTCCCTTTTTTCATCTTTGCCCAGGTATCCCGGAGGGTAACCGTACGGTTAAAAACAGGCCGCTCTTTTGTGGCATCTTTGGAATCCAGGCAGAAATAACCCAGCCGCTCAAATTGAACCACTTGTTCTGCTCTGGCATTTTCCAGGCTTTTTTCCAGCTTGCACCCGGTAAGTACTTCCAGGGAGTCAGGGTTCAGGTTTTCGATAAAGTCCTGTTTGTCAGCTTCAGGATTTTCATCTTTAAACAGACGGTCATAAAGGCGAACGGTTGCATCCAGGCAATCATCAGCATTGACCCAGTGAATGGTACCTTTTACTTTCCGTCCGTCAGGCGCATTTCCGCCTTTTGTTTCGGGATCATAACTGCAGATCAGCTCGATCACATTACCTTCATCATCTTTAATTACATCAGTGCAGGTGACAAGGTATGCATATCGCAGTCGCACTTCCCTGCCCAGGCTCAAGCGGAAGAACTTTTTAGGGGCATCTTCCATAAAATCGTCCTGTTCCACATAAATGGTTTTGGAAAAGGATACAGTTCTTGTTCCCATCTCTTCTTTCTGGGGATGGTTTTTGGCCGTCAGCTCTTCGGTAAGATCGTCAGGGTAATTTTCAATCGTTACTTTTAACGGTTTTAAGACGCCCATGACCCGGGGTGCTTTTTCATTGAGATCATCCCTCAGGCAGCTTTCAAGAAGCCCCACATCAATCCGGCTGTCTTTTTTGGACACACCAATGGTATCGCAGAAATTTCGTATGGATGCAGGTGTGTAGCCCCTTCTTTTCATAGCTTCCAGGGTGGGGAGCCTTGGATCATCCCAGTCATCCACATGATTGTCCTGAACCAGGCGCTGAAGCTTTCTTTTGCTGAGTACGGTATAATTAATGTTCATGCGGGCAAATTCAATCTGCTGGGGATGGCAGGGGGTGTCAAGCTGGTCAATGATCCAGTCGTACAGGGGCCTGTGATCCTCAAATTCAAGGCTGCACAATGAATGGGTAATGCCTTCCAGTGCATCAGACAGACAATGGGTAAAATCATACATGGGGTAAATACACCACTGATCTCCGGTTCTGGGATGAGGAGCATTTTTGACCCGGTAGATAATGGGGTCCCGCATGTTAATATTTGGTGAACCCATATCAATTTTTGCCCGGAGAGTGTGCTCACCTTCTCCGAATTCCCCATTTTTCATCCGGTCAAACAAATCCAGGTTTTCCTCGATGGGTCTGTCCCGGTAAGGGCTGTTTTTCCCTGGTTCGGTCAAGGTCCCCCGGTATTCACGGATTCCATCAGCATCAAGGGAACAGACATAGGCTTTTCCTTTTTTTATCAGCTCAACAGCAAATTCGTGAAGCTGGTCAAAGTAATCAGATGCATAAAACGGGGTGTTATAATCAAATCCAAGCCATTCAACTGTATTCTGGATAGAATCAATGTAGATCTGTTTTTCCTTGGCAGGGTTGGAATCGTCAAACCGTAAATTGCATTTGCCGTTGAATTTGCCGGCCATATTAAAGTTCAGGCAGATGGATTTGGCATGGCCGATATGGAGAAACCCATTTGGTTCCGGCGGGAAGCGGGTTACAACCTTTCCATCATTTTTATTGTTTTTAATATCCTCTGTAATGATAGACTCAATAAAGTGGCCCTTTTTTGCATCTGCTTCCATATATAGTTTCACCCTTTTAAAAAATTTTGTGCCTGGTTATATTGCTTCACTATCAAGATAGTTTCATTCATTAAAGATGTTATTTAACATATATTGGATTTGAGAGGCAATCGCTGAAATGAAATTATACTTTTATTCCTATCTGTTTTTTGCAATAACAATCGCATGAATGCATTCCTGAATACAATTTTGCTTGTGGAAGACGATATAAGGCTTGCCGGATTGATCAAAGAATACCTGGAGCAGAACAACTATCGAATCTTTGTGGAAGGCAGGGGTGACATGGCTGTTGAGCGGATAAGAAGCGACAGGCCGGACATGATTATCCTTGATCTTATGCTGCCGGGTAAAGACGGGCTGTCCATTTTAAAAGAGTGCAAAGATGATATCTCATGCCCGGTCTTGATCCTGACCGCAAGGGAAGATGATACCTCCCAGATCAGGGGGCTGGAACTGGGTGCAGATGATTATGTCCAGAAACCGGTTGATCCCAGGGTTTTACTGGCAAGAATACGGGCGTTGTTCAGGCGGTCTGTTTCAGGAAGTAGTGGACAGGTCATCACCTTTGGCAGTCTGGAGATCCACATGGCCTCACGATATGTTACGCTTTTCGGCAAACCAGTAGATCTTTCCACTATTGAATTTGCTGTCCTGGCTATTTTTGCATTGTCACCGGGAAAGGTACTTGACAGGGATTTTTTATATCAATCTGTCAAAGGAATTGAATACGACGGGTTGGACCGTTCTATGGATGTCGCCATATCACGCCTGAGAAAAAAACTTGAGGATAATCCTGATAAACCTTTCAAAATAAAAACCATATGGGGGAGCGGATATCTTTTTGCACCTGACGTATGGGGAAAAGAGGGCCGGGAAAAGGCTTCTATAGAAAGGGGTGGCAGTCATAATATGGTTTTGGAGTAATCTGAACAATGAAACAGCTTTTTGTCCGGTTCTATATTCTTTTGTTTGTCGGTTTTTTTGTTATTTATACCACGATTATGCCCTTTGTCAGGGGGGTATTTGAAAGTGAAATAGACAAAGGCCATTGCGAGGTGGCAAAAGGAACTTTTTTTCTGCTGTCTCAGGAAATGGCAGGCCTGGATGAAACAGCAGCAAGGGAAAAAATAGCAAAACTACAGCCGGAATTCGGATATCCAATGGTTTTAAAAACCGTTAGAGAAGTCAAAGCTCCTGAAAAATATCAAAATGATTTGATCAACGGTGATGTGGTCCGTGATGAAAAAAATGACCGGCATTTCATGCGGTTGCCGGGTTCAGATCTTGTCTTGGTCTTGGGACCCTACTTTCTCGGGGATTTAACGGACAGGGCCAGATATTTTTTCTGGGGAGTCGTTACGGCGTTGCTTGTTTTGCCTGCAGGCATATGGGCATTTTTTTTCCAGAGAAATTTAAAAAACATGGAGAGGGTTACGCAGCGGTTCGTGTCAGGTGACCATTCTGCCAGGCTGAAACTGCCCAAGGTTTTGCCGCTGCAGAAACTTGCAGCCGCCTTTAATCATATGGCTGAAAAAACCCAGAACCTGATCGCTTCTCAAAAAGATCTGGTCAATGCCGTCTCCCATGAGATCCGGACACCGCTATCCCGGATTAAATTCAGCCTGGAAATGCTTGAACCTCTTTCGCAGGAACATTTCGGCAAAAGAAACCATGTTCAGGAAATCAGTAGAGATGTTGATGAAATTAATTCACTTGTGGATGAGATGCTTTCTTACGCGAAATTTGAAGTCGTGCCGGAATCATCAAAGGGTCTTCCGGACAATGAAGTGATTTTCTGGTTAAAACGTATTGTTAAAATTGAACAAAACAATGCCTCCCAGGCAGATATTATGTTTAAAGCAGACCCTGAAATAGAAAAACATATGATGAAATATGAACCGGTTTATCTGGGCTGGGCTGTACGAAATTTTATCCGCAATGCTGTCAAATACGCCAGATCAAAAATTGATGTCACTTTGGAAATTCAAGAAGAGTGCTGCTTTATCCATGTGGATGACGATGGCCCCGGTATCCCGCAACAAGCAAGAGAGAAGATATTCGAACCGTTTTACCGTCTGGATCAAAGCCGTAACAAAGAATCCGGTAACTATGGTCTTGGCCTTTCCATCGCAAAACGGATTGCTCTTTGGCATAAAGGCACAGTGAGTGTGAGCTCCTCTCCCATGCTAGGGGCGAGATTTACGATCCAGCTTCCTATTATATAATTGGTGTCGGCAGATCTGAAATTCAGTTGCCCTTTTTTTTGATTTCCGGATGGACAGTTTTGGTTTTAACTTTCAACTGTCTGAGTTTTTCCTTATGGGGAGTTGGTTGAGTGGATTTTTTGAGCGGCGTTTGAGCGGCTTCAATCTTTTCTCCAGGTTCTGCTTTGATTTTTGAATCAGTATCCGCAGTTTCTGCTGGAGTTATTTCAACTTTTATTTTTGTTTCAGGCGGGACCGGCAAACCGGTTTCAATTTTCAGCGTTTTCTCTGGGGAGGGCTTTACGGGTATGACCGTTTCTTCAGGAGAGGGAAAAAGCAAATATGCGATCAAGGCAAAAACCAGCAACCCCCCTATGGTAATCCAGATAAGAGGCTTTTTTTTCTCGGGTTTGCGTTTAGAGGTGTCAGGAGCCTCTAAGTGGTTTGAGTCAGTATTTGATTCAGCCGGTTTTTTCTTTTCAGAAGTGTGCGTTTTAATGTCTATATCACTGTTAAAAGCATCAAATAATGAATCAATGGCCTGAATGACCGATTTTTTAGAGAGCTTTTCTGCGTTTTCCAAAATTTGTTTTTCTGCCTCTGGTTCAAAGCACAACTCGCCCCGGGAGGAGATTTGTGAAACCCAGGCCATAAGGTGGTCAAACAGTTTCTTACTCCCGCAGGCCTTTGCCACATATGCAAGATATAAAAAAGGCTCCCACATATTTATGATGCCGCTGTTCATCATTAAGACGATGCTTCTGATCCACCATTTTACAGCTTCGTCCATATGCCCTGTTTCATATTCCAGGAGGCCCATCCTGTCACACAGAACATGTCTGGCTTTTGCTGATTTTAATCCTTGTTTTAAGGTTTCTCCGGCCTCTTTTTTCTGCTGGTTTCTCTGGAGGATGACAGCCTGCCAGACATAGATAAAATCAAAATCGGAAAATTTATCCTGGTTGTTGTCAAGAATACCCCAGGCGGCCTTGTAATCTTTTTTTTGCACAAGTCCGGGAACATCTTTCAACCCTGTAATTTCATATGGGTTCCTGCTTTCATTTTGTTGTGTTATGTCAAATGAAAAGCATGCCTCAACAAAAGGGTCTTCGTATGTTTTAAATTTCCTGGCAGGAGTCTGTTCCGGTTTGCTTTTTTTAGTGGCCATGATATTTCCAAGAAAGAATATTTCTTTTTTATCCAGCCTTTTCATATCATAAAAGAGTGAAACCGTAACCCTTTAATTCAATATCTGTCAAGAAATATATTCTGCAAAAGTGATAGAATTTATCATACACTATAAAGGTATTAAAAATTCTATGGGCAGGATCAAATTGTGACCAGGAAGGATTATATATTTTATCATTTTGGATTGTACCTCCGTAATCTCAAGAGACCTAAAATCCCACTTCCAAATAATAGAAAAGCTCCTGGTATGGGCACAATTTGATAATCAGTCAATTCGAATAATGCATAATACTCTGGTTCACCATCATATGGGGTGTCGTATTCAGTATGCTTAATTAATCCCACATTAGGAGCATACCAGAAATCATCTACAAAATATAATTGTGACTGGCCACTATCAGGGATAATGTTTACTGTATGGTTTAAATGGATGCAATTATAGAAAGTACCAGCTGGAACTGTTACAGTTTGTTGATTGGCTGCTAATTCCACAGTAACATCCCAAGTCTCTGTAGAAGTAACGCCTGAATCGGTTATGGAAACAGTTACTATTTCATGATTTTGATAAATTGCCTGGGTGGCGGATGATGGTAAAAGCAGGATTGCAGGGCTGTATGACAAGGAAACGGTTGGCTCAGACCACCCAAGCCCCCATATATTATCCGCAACTTTTTGAAAATGGCTCTGTTCTCCTTCAAAATCATCAAAATCCCATGGAGAGATCAATGTTCTTGTAACCGTATCAAATAAATCCCCATCTATCGCATAGGTCCATGTCGAACCAACCCCCTCTGGAAAATAAAGGTTTGCTGATGCAGATCCAATAATATAAAAGAGGAAAAAAACACTTAAAAGAAGCTTTTTCATTTCAGTACTCCTTCATTTGGATATAAGTTGCTGTAAATTAGATTAATTTTAATCAACCAGTGCTGTCTTAAAAATGATAGATTGTTGCAATTCCTGTACCACAACCATTGAAATCCCTATGCCTTGACCTCCAGTATTTATGGATTTATTAGGTATTTTTTTCGCCAGAAAAAAATGTGGGTTTTTAGGAAATTTATTTCCTCATGGTTTGTCCTGCAAATTTAATATAACCTATTGATTTATTATGGAATGTTAAAGGTATTATGAATGTGAAAATAATTTCACACATTTTTCGCCGAGCATTGATCTTGTTTATGGAAAAGTGATTATCTATAAGTGTAACTTACCGGACACTTATAGAGCACCAGGGAGAACACAATCGGAAAAAAAATGGCATTTTAAGTGCCAATAAAATGCGAAAGGGGCTTGAATTTCTTCAAACCCCTTTATTCTTAAAAAAACTTAGTATCTTACTTCTTCGTTGTCCGAATTAACAATTTTAAGGTCAATAATATTGCCGCCGTCCAGGCGGTGGGTGGCACAGGAAATTCAGGGATCATAGGCGCGAACGGCCATTTCCACCTTGTTCAGAATGGTTTCATCCACCTTGCCGTCCTGTATCAGCATCTTTGCTGCTTGTTCCACGCTCATACTGATGGGTCCAAGGTTGTGGGTGGTACCCACGATCATATTGGTTGAAACAATGCATCCGTTTTCATCTGTGGTGTAATCATGGATCAGAGTTCCCCTGGGAGCTTCCACATGACCGACACCCCGTCCAGCTTTCGGAGTTACATCTATCCGGGTCTCTTTTTGGGTGATCTTTTTATCCTGCAGCAGTATTTTTGTTTTCTCACAGGCATAGACCAGCTCAATGAGACGCGTCCAGTGATAGAGCAGGGTGTGCTGGGGATGACGGCCGAATTTTTCCCTGAAATCTTCCAGTTCAGCTTGCGCAAGCGGGGTGGAGATCCCGTCACATACATTGAGACGTGCCAGGCAGTTTGATCGATAGATGCCTTTAGGTGCATCAAGATCCATGGAAAATCCTTCATCCCAGGATTTGGCATAGGGGTATTTCCCATAGGAGACATCTGCCACATGTTCTCCAATATAATCCAGGTAGTCTGAATCATGGAAATCGGTATAGGAACCATCTGCTTTCATCAAACGGATATCACCGTCGTAAAAATTCAAGGAGCCTTCCTTATCCACAGTTCCGATAAAGCCAGTGTTGATGGTACCAAGGGTGGTGACCTCTTCCAGGTAGTTGGGGAAGATGTTTTCCTTGGCATGGGCAATGGTGAACTTTGCAAATTCCAGCAGTTCTTCAGTATCTTCCAGAAGGCTCTGGCGCTGGCTCTCAGACATGGGCTTTGCAAACCCGCCCGGAACAGCTGCAATGGGGTGGATCACCTTGCCTGCGAATTTTTCCATCATCATCTGGCCTTTCTGGCGCATCTTGATAACCTGTTTGGCCAGATCCGGTGCTGCCTTGGCAATCCCCATGACATTGCGGACCGAATAGTCGGCATCCGGTCCAAGGACAAAATCCGGTGCAGCAAGAAAATAAAAGTGCAGGATTTTATCATTGATCTGGGCCATGTTCTGCATACACTCTCTCAGCAGATGGCCTGCAGGTGCAACTTCTGCATCAAAACAGGCATCTACGGCCTTGGTGGATGCCAGGTGATGATGCCAGGGGCAGATGCCGCAGATCCGGGTCACAATACGGGTGACTTCTTCTGCAGGTTTGCCCTGGACATATTTTTCAAACCCCCGGATGCTGTTGAAATGTGTGACAGCTTTGTCTACGTTCCCATTGTCATCCAGTTGTATTTTAATGCTCGCATGTCCTTCTATTCTGGACAGCGGCTGTATATTAATTGTCTTTCCCATGGATCATGCCCCTCCTTTTTTACAAACCAATCGATTGTGTGCGCCTGAAAACCTCAAGAGGCTGTCCCGATCCGGCAGGCTGGAAATATCAATGCCGTTGCTTACCAGGGCATTGAGCATATCCAGAAGCTGGTTTCCGTCGTGTTTGACTGGGCCGTAACAGCCCCGGCAGGGAACCCGGGCACTGATGCAGCGAGGTGCATCTCCATTGGCACCTGAACACCCGGCTTTTGTCACCGGTCCTGCACAGAGATATCCTTGTTCCAGAAGGCAGCGCATATCATCAATGGGTTTGTCCGGGTCAAATTCCGGCGTGGTTACAAACCTTTTGATCTCTTTTACATTGCCTTTTCCTTCCCGGATAGAAGGGCAGGTGTCACACACACTCCTGAAGGGGAGTTCAAGTTTTTCTCCGTTCAAAAGAGAAAGGATTGCCGCACCAATGTGATCCGGATGGGGCGGGCATCCGGGAAGATGAATGTCCACCTTGATATGTTCATCCAGAGCATAGCATCGGTCCAGGAGTTTTGAAATGCCTTTGTCGGGCACCTTTGCACCGGGATCTGTACTTTCTGTATTATAGTAGCGGTCAAAAAGTTCTTCATTGGTATAGGAGTTGATCATAGCAGGAATACCGCCATGGGTGGCGCAGGTTCCCAATGCAATCAGGATATCGCATTTTTTGCGCATTTCATGGGCCACTTCCAGGTGCTCCTCATTTCTGATGCCACCGGATACAAGTCCCACGGTTGCTTTAGGGATATCGATTTCATCTTTATCCCCTAACTGGCCGTAATGTTTGTGATCCATAAGCACGGGAATGTGGACAAAATCAAGCTCGGGCAGCAGATCCAGAAGGGTCTCACCAAGGTTGAGAATGGCAATCTCGCATCCTGAACAGGAATTGAGCCATTCGCCGGCAACTTTTACAGGCATGCGACAGCCTCCTTTTTTCTAAATCGGTTAGGCCCGAGGGTTCTAATTTTTTGAGTAAACTGTGTCACTTTTTCTGCAAACTGGGGGCCTTCTGCGCCGGATACCCATTCCAGGGCTACCCTGTCTGTTTCGATCCCGATATCTTCAAGGATCAGTTTTATGATTTCAAATCTTGACTGTGCTTTATAATTACCATCCTGGTAATGACATTCAGACAGATGTCACCCCATGACCATAACGCCATCCGCACCTTTTTTCAAGGCATCGACAATCAGGTCCGGGTGGACCATTCCAGTGCACATTACCCGGATGGCTTTCATGTTGGAAGGATATTCAAGGCGTGACACTCCGGCAAGATCTCCCCCGGCGTACGAACACCAGTTGCAGAGGAAACCAACTATTGTGGGTTCAAAATGATAGGACATTATATTTTTTCTCCAATTATTTTTTATTTTTAAACATTTTCCAGGATCGCATCCACCTGGGCTTTAAGCTGTCCGCGGGTGAAACCATTCACCACGATACCTTCTTTTGGGCAGGTGGCGGCACAGATGCCGCAGCCTTTGCACAGGGCCTGTTCTACACGGATCTTCCGGTGAGAGGCTCCTTCTGCATCTGTGTAGCGAACCAGTTCAAGTGCATTATATGGGCAGATGTCCACGCACAGGGCACAGCCATCACAGCTATGGGTGACAGCGGACTTGATCGCATCCAGACGCAGTGTCTTTTTAGCCAGGATTACACTGGCACGGGAAGCGGCTGCCATACCTTGAGCAATGGCTTCATCCACAGGTTTCGGATAGTGGCACATCCCGGCCAGGAAAACACCGTCAACAGTAGCGTCAACAGGCCTCAGCTTTGGATGGGCTTCCATCAGAAAACCATCGGAATTCACGGAACACTTGAACATCTTCACAAACGGGGATGCATCATTGGGTTCAATGGCAGTGGCAAGCACCAACATGTCAGCATCTATTTTAACCGGCATCTGCAATATCGGATCAAATGTTCTGATTTGGAGGTTCTCTCCATCTTTGGATACGACAGGTTTACTCTTCAGGCTGTAGCGGATAAAGATAATGCCCAGATCCCTTGCTTCTTTGTAAAGGGTTTCCCGCAGCCCATAGGTGCGAATATCCCGGTACAGGATGAAAATATCCATTTCAGGTTTCATGCGTTTGAGCTTGACGGCCTTTTTTATGGAATGGGTACAGCAGACCCTTGAACAATAGGGGCGCTGCTCATCACGCGAACCCACACACTGGATAAAAACAGCAGAATTGATTTTCTTTGTATAATCCGGATAGGTTTTAAGCATGGTATTGAGTTCCAGAGGTGTCATCACCCGGTCATCTTCTTTGTAAAGATACTCTGCAGGTGTGGACTCTTTTGCGCCAGTGGCAATCACACAGGCTCCGAATTCAATATTTTCAGGCTTACCATCCTTCAGCAACTCTCCGGTAAAACTCCCCACAAACCCGGATACGGCATTCAGGCGGGTGTTTTTATACACACGGATTTTGTCATGCCCAAGGATTTGTTTTTCCAGCCCGGAAAGGTGATCGATGATGTTTTCGTCTTTCCAGGTCAGGGTGTGGGAATTGGCAACTCCGCCGAGCGTATCTTCTTTTTCAACGAGAAGGGTTTCATACCCTTGGTCGGCAAGGTTAAGGGCTGCACTCATGCCGGAAAGACCTGCTCCCACGACCAGTGCCCGTGGCGTGATATTAACTTCAATATCTGTCAGGGGGTAATTGTTTGTTACCTTTGCCACGGCCATGCGG
This sequence comes from Desulfobacteraceae bacterium, assembly GCA_033851995.1. Classification (GTDB taxonomy): domain Bacteria; phylum Desulfobacterota; class Desulfobacteria; order Desulfobacterales; family Desulfobacteraceae; genus Desulfobacula. The sequence goes on from JAWSVI010000011.1 coordinate 79,028, forward strand.
ACCTGATCCTTGGCTTTTTTTGTGGCTTTTTCCGGTTCACCCGGATGTACCCAGGCATTCATATTCCGGATATTGGCCATCTCCACCATGTATTTATTCAGGCCGATGTTCTGGAGGGTTTCCTGGAACAGGGGCTCATGGGTCCGTGGTGTACATGCGGCGATAACGATGGCGTTAAGATTTTTTGCTTTAATGGTATCTGCAATAAGGTTCTGGGTATCAGACGAGCAGGTAAACAGATTGTTTTCAACGTACTCAACTCCGGGCAGTTCAGATGCATATAACGCTACATCTTTCACATCCACCACAGAGGCTATGTTGGTACCGCATGAGCAGACAAATACCCCGATCCTGAGTTCCTGGTTTGAGATATCAAATTCTTCTATGAATTTTTTTTCCACAGCCAGTGTGCCACGGGCCTCTGCAAGGCTTGCTTTTGCTTTTGCCGCCGCTGTAGATGCCAGGGCCACCGACTGGGGTATGGCTTTGGGTGACTGGAATGCCCCTGTCACAAACAGGCCGTCCCTGCTGGTGTTGACCGGGTCAAAACTGCTGGTCCGGGCAAAGTTGAATTCATCCAGCTCAATATGGCATTTGTCTGCCAGGTCCCGGCTGTCTTCCGGTGCTTCAAGGCCAATGGAAAGTACCACCATATCAAAAGTCGATTCATGGGTTTTACCCGTGTCATCTACCCAGGAAAGAACAGCACCATTGCCGTCTTTACCTTTGATAATGGTGTGGGGGCGTGATTTTATATATTCCACGCCTTTGTCTTTTGAGGACTCATAGTATTGTTCATACTCTTTCCCCGGGGTCCGGATATCCATGTAGAAAATAGTCTGCTTTGAATGTCCATCCAGATGAGACTGTGTCATGACAGCCTGTTTGATGGCATACATGCAGCAGACACCAGAGCAGTATCCATTATCTTTACGGTTGATATTTCTGGAACCAACGCACTGTATCCAGGCTATTTTTTGAGGCTCTTCCCCGTCTGACGGACGTTTGAGATGACCCATGAAGGGGCCGGATGCAGACAGCATTCGCTCATATTCAAGACTGGTGACTACATCGGGTATTTCGTTGTACCCGAAATAATCCAGCCCGGATGGGTCAAAAGGTTTGAAACCTGGTGAAAGGATAACCGAACCCACTTTTACTTTAATCATTTCGGGCTTCATGTCATGGTTAATAGCCCCAGTGGGGCAGACCTTGGCACAGATGCCGCATTTTCCTTTGGTCTGATAAATGCAGTTTTGAGCATCTATGGCATATTTTAATGGGACGGTCTGCCCGTATTTTATATACGCAGCCTTCCTTTTTGCCAACCCTGCATTGTATTCATCATCTACTTTTTTAGGACATTTTTCAGCGCAAAGACCGCAGGCAATACATTTTTCTTCATCCACAAACCGAGGTTGTTTTTTTACAGTGACAGTGAAATCACCTTCCTGTCCTTTTACATCCTCAATTTCAGAAAGCGTTAGCAGTTCTATATTCAAGTGCCGACCGCACTCGACCAGTTTTGGTGAAATAATTCACATGGAACAGTCGTTGGTAGGAAAGGTCTTGTCCAGCTGGGACATGACACCGCCGATACCAGCGCTTTTTTCAAGCAGATAGACGTAGAATCCTGAATCTGCAAGATCCAATGCTGCCTGGATGCCTGAGATGCCCCCTCCGGCAAGCAGTACAGAACCAATTGTTTTATTTGACATAAATACCTCTTTGTTCAATAAATTAAAATTTTAAAATCCCTTATAGTTTTAAAAGCTCTCCCGGCTTTTTACAGTCTTGATTATCCATTCAGAGGCGAGGGGGATGGCAGCTTGAGTCTTAGAGCAGAGTCCAGGTTTGATTTCATTTGGAATGGAATGGGTTTGCATACCCAGCATTTTTACATCAACGCCCTGGTCTTTTAACTGTGATAAAAGATTAGAAGATGGGGATTGGTGTATTGAAAAATCGGACATTTTTTCTTTTGGTACCGCCGGCAGATCAATCTCAAAGACCTCTCCCTGATGCCTGCCCTCAACAGTTACTGCATCAACAATGATGACAAGTTCGGGCTTTTTTTCAAGGAGCAGCAGATCGAAAACAAAATCCCTGATTCCGGTACCGGCGTCAAAGGCAAGGGCAGAGTCTGGAAGGCTGTAGTTGCTGTTCAGGTAGTTGACAACTTCCGGGCCAAACCCGTCATTGCCAAAAAGGATGTTTCCGCATCCGAAAATAAGAATGCTTTTCTTATAAATTTCAGTACTCATCTATTTGTGCATGCCTTATAGTTTTTGAATATTCTGAACTAATAAACTTACTGTTTTTTAATGAACCAAATTCAAAAAATATTCAAAAATTCAAAAAATATTTCTCATTTCAATTGAGAAAAAAGCTACATCCATATCAGAGAAAAATAGGGTTGTCAATAGGTCGAAATTGTAAAATTTAAAAGACATAATGCCTTTACAGGCTGGCGAAAGGTTGTCAGTAAATTTCTATCAATGTTTTTTATAATTTCATCCGCATATCATTAAAATAATCCTATTATGCGGAGTCGTTTATTAATTTGTTATAATACTCAAGGTGTAAAAATGTTTGAGGGTGGGAAAATTATGAAAGCTTTTTGTAAATATCTTTTCGGTGCCCAACTTTCACAATCAAAATGACCAAGCTGTCACCATGGATCTCGTAAATTATCCGATAATTCCCAGTACGAACTTTATGGAAAGAATTATTTCCTTTCATTTTGGTAGTGTTTGGCTCAGGCAAATTCCGGCCAAGCTCTTCTATCTTCTTTTTAATCCGTACCAGATCTCGTTTGGGAAACCGCTTCAGACTTTTCAATACAGCAGGGCGAAATTCAACAGAATATATCATAGATTAAAGTCCCAACTGTTTCCAAACTTCTTCGGCGGGAATATTATTCCCAGGTTCAGCAAGGGCCTGTTTTGCATCTTCAATATCAATATGGTCTTCAATTAGCTGAAGTAGTTCGAGTTCTGCCATAGAAACCAAGGCAGCAACGTCTTGGCCTCTGCGAGTCAAAACTATAGTTTCTTTTCCATAGGCGACCTTGTTAACAATATCTGCAAAATTTTTTCTTGCATCTGCTGTGGAAATTTTGGTAATCATTTTTGCACCTCTAATGTTGTACTTAATATACAATATGTACAATAGGTACTTATCAATGTCAACTCTAAGAATTAAGGCAAAAACCGTATTATAACCAGTCATTGCGACGGACCGCCAGAGGGGCGGCTTTTCGAAAATTTGTGGTAACTTTGAAATAATGTTGTCTTAATTCAATTTTAGTGGAACCCTGGTTCCCTCGCTGCGCTCGGTGGCACCTGAATTCCAACGTTATGCCTTGCTGGGAAAATGCATTAGCTTGCTTGATTTATGCATATGTTGTACATATAAATAAACTATGAAGACGACATGGGATCCTAAGAAAGCGGAGTTTAATTTTAGCAAAGGTAAAAGAGGCGCAGTTTTACCACAGAAAGGTAAAACACGGATTACCATCTATCTCGATAATGACATTTTTGAAGAGTTTCGAAATCGTGCTGACAAATCTGGAACGGGTTATCAGACTTTAATCAATCAAGTGTTAAAAGCCCATCTCAACAAATTAGACAACCCGATTGATGAAAACACTCTTAGACGTGTCATCAGAGAAGAATTAAGAGCTGGATAACTCTCTATCACTATGCATACCCAGTCGTTTCAACGGCTCGGTGGGAAGCCCCCTTCGCTTCGGTGGCACCTGAATCCCACCGTATACCCCATGAGGTAAATATGGAAATACGAAAATATGAAGACAAGGATAAAGCAGCATTAGTTGAACTGTGGCAAAGTGCTTTTCCAGATGATCCGTCCCATAATGAGCCATCTCTCGTGATTGAACAAAAGCTGGCTGTGGATGATTTGATTTTTGTGGCAGAAAGCAACAAAAAAATTTCAGGTGCATGTATTGCAGGGTATGATGGCCATCGGGGTTGGCTATATGCTGTTGCTGTATCAAAAACAGATCGTCGTAAAGGAATTGGTTCTAAATTAATTCAACAGGCGATTAATGATCTAAAAAGACTTGGTTGCAATAAAGTGAATCTGCAAATTCGGGCAACAAATACTGCTGTAGCTGAATTCTATAAATCATTAAGCTTTTCAATTGAAGATAGGCTAAGTATGGGTGTTTTAATCTAAAAATGGTACAGGCAGCAGGTTTTAGGCGTTAGGCACGAAGCTATGAATATATTTATCGCAACTTACGGATCTCGGGGTGATGTCCAGCCGTATGTGGCTCTTGGTAAAGGGCTTCAAGATGCTGGACATGTGGTAACCCTTGCTACAAGCGAACGGTTCCGAGATTTTGTCAAAGACAATGGGCTTCATTACGGATATATAAATGATGACTTACTGGCGATCTTAGGTACAGATCAGGGACTCGACTTGGTTGAGAACACGAATAATCTGCTTCAAGTCATCAAGAGAACATTTACTATGATGAAAAAAGTCGGCCCTATGCAGCGATCCATGCTTCAGGAAAGCTGGGAAGCTGTAACTCAATCTAAACCCGACCTGATCATTTTCCATCCAAAAGCATATGGTGGCCCCCATTTTGCCGAAAAGCTCGGCATACCAGTGATCATGGCCCTGCTTATTCCAATGATGGTACCAACGGCAGAGCGTCCAAACATAGGGTTCCCCGATTTTAAGCTTGGGGCGTGGTATAACCGTATAACTTACCACTTCGTGAACAAACTCATGGGAGTATCAGCGGGCAAACATGTTAAAGATTGGCGTTTAGCAAGGGGGCTGGTGCCGCAAAAACGGTTTGATATTCTGCATACAACAAAAGGAAAATCAATTCCGGTTCTGCACGGGGTCAGTCAGCACGTTGTACCCCAGCCATCCGATTGGCCTGAGACTGCGAGAACAACTGGATACTGGTTTCTCGATCAAATAAATGATTATAGCCCGCCTCCTGAGCTTGAAGCATTTCTGGAGGCAGGACCGCCACCGGTCTATATAGGGTTTGGCTCCATGGCGGGGCTTAACCCGGAGCGCCTTGCCAACATTGTGATTAAGGCACTTCAAAAAGCAGGTTCGCGGGGAATTATCGCGACAGGATGGGGTGGCCTGAAAACCGTTGACTTGCCTGAAACAATCCTGCAGATAGACCAGGCTCCACATGCATGGCTGTTTCCTCGTGTCGCTGCAGTTGTACACCATGGCGGAGCAGGCACAACAGCCGCCGGCCTTAGGGCAGGCAAACCGTCTGTTGTCGTGCCATTCTTTGGAGATCAGCCATTTTGGGGGCAGCGTATTTACTCTCTCGGAGTGGGCACCAATCCCATCCCTCAAAAGAAATTGACTGTTGAAAAACTGGCCACAGCCATCAAGCGTGCGGTATCAAATCCGGTTATCAGTAGAAACGCCGAGGAACTGGGTGCGAAAGTCCGACATGAAGATGGGGTTGGGAATGCAATCGCAATCATTGAAGGAATCATGAAAAATACCTGAAAGTTTCTTTGCATGAATGAAAAAAATCTGATATGTAACTAATAATATTATCAAATCTGAAACACATACAAAGAAAAAAATATCACGGTGAAAAATCGTGTGTATACAATTACCGTGACGTATAGCTTTATCTGTTGAAATCATTGGTTAAAGGCAATAAATTATTTTTGCGAGGTAACAATGACTTTCGTCGAAAAAGCCCTGATAGAGATTATCAAGCTTACGCCGTCGCTTCTCTGGTTTCTTTTAATAGTTATTTTCTTTAAGATATTTTACCCCACGATTCGCGATGAACTGCTTCCCAAACTATCCAGTTTTGAAGCAGGGGGGGTAAAGTTGGCTTTTATTAAAAATTCATTGGAAGCCGCGTTTGAGTTGGCAGAAAAATCTCCGCAGTGGAAGGTTGATGTGCCACAGGAGAAAAGAGAAAAAGCCATAAGCAGGGCAAGAAAAAATATGGCTGTTTTTCGCAAAGCAAAATTTTTGTGGGTTGATGACTGTCCTGAAAACAACCTCAATGAGCGGCAGATGTTTCAGCGACTGGGGGCAGTAATTGATTTAAGTTTGAACACTGAGGATGCTTTAAAAATACTTGAACGGGCAGACTATGATTTGCTGATTTCTGATATGGCGAGAGGCAGCCGGCAAAACGCAGGTATCGATTTTCTCAATAAACTCAAAGAAAAAGGAAACAGGATTCCCCTTGTTTTTTATATTGGGGTCATTGACGAAACAAAAGGTATTCCTGACGGGGCATTCGGCTTGACAAACCAGCCGGATGAACTGTTGCATCTGAGCCTAGATGTGCTTGAAAGGAGATATTCTTAAAATGGCGAATCCGCCCTATGGTATCATATGGAACAGCTTGAAGGAGGGCAATGTTGTGCCGTTTCTCGGGGCTGGTGCATCTTTTGTCGGCCGGAAAGAAACGATGAAGTGGATGAGCCCTGAAGACGGTTTTCTTCCAAGCGGCAATGAACTGGCAAATTTACTGGCTGAGGAGTCGGAATTTCCCTCTGATATCCAGTTCGACCGTGATGATCTTTCCAAGGTGTCTTCGTATTATGCCGATATTGCCGGGCGTCTAAGATTGCGGAAAAGGCTGCATGATGTCTTTAATCGTAATTATCGGTTTGGGGAAATTCATGAGTTTCTGGCCAAAATACCGAGTGCCCTGCTTATTGTTGTAACCAACTATGACACACTGCTGGAAGAGGCATTTCAGGCAGCAGGCAAGCCTTTTGACACCGTGGTTTATCCTACGGACCGTAAAGAAATTGATGCGTCGATAATTTATCTCAAACATGGGAAAACGGAACCGATGATAATTGCTCCCAATGAACTGGATATCGATTTGGAAAAGACTACAGTTATTTTTAAAATGCATGGATCTACCGTCAAAAATGGTGTGGAAGCAGACAGTTATGTTATTACAGAAGATGATTACGTAGAATTTCTTTCACGAATGACCAGGCGAAAAGCAATTCCATCCCTGTTTTATCCGCATTTTCGCCAGCGCAGTTTTCTTTTTCTCGGTTATAGCCTGCGAGACTGGAACCTGCGGGTGGTGTTGAGGAATCTGAGTAAATATTTTTCGCATCAAAACAGTGAAGAGCAACTTCCTTCCTGGGCTATACAGCATAAGCCCTCAGAGTTGGACCGGACACTCTGGGAAAAACGGAATGTGAATATTTTTGATACAACCATCGAAGAATTTGTTACGAGAATCAGTGAAAAAATGAGGTGTTGATGTGTCCATCCCTGAAGATTTTTGTCCATTCATAGGCATAGAGCCATTTACTGAATCGGATCGGGATTATTTTTTCGGGAGGGGCCGCGAACAGCGCATCATCGTTTCAAATTTGTATGCATCTCCTCTTACCGTGTTATACGGAGCAAGCGGGGCAGGGAAAACATCTGTTCTGCTGGCGGGTGTTATCCCTCAGTTGAGGGCGTCCTTTCGCACTGCTGTAGTTGTTTTCCGTGAGTGGCAGGATGATGCTTTTGTTGACCTGCTTAAATCGAAATGTGTTGCTGCAATTGAACTGGCTCAGCAAAAGCCGCTTGATGTGGATCTGAGTCTGCCTTTTGATGAGTTTATTCATGCGGCAGGACAACTTTTCCAAGGCACTATACTCATTATTTTTGATCAGTTTGAGGAATATTTTTTATATAATCCAAACCCAAAAAATCAAGAGTCATTTGAAGTTGAATTCGCACGCACGATTAACCGGGAAGAAATTGATGTGAACTTTTTACTGGCATTGCGTGAGGACGGCCTTTCCAAGCTGGATCGTTTTAAAACCAGAATTCCAAACCTATTGAGCAATTTACTGCCGTTGTATCATATGAATTTAAAAGCTGCGGAAAATGCGATACGAAAGCCCCTGGACGTTTATAATGAACGCCAGACAAAAGATGGTGATGCGATCTCCATTGAGGATCGGCTTGTCACGGATCTTCTTGAGCAGGTGCGTGCAGGACAGGTGCAGGTAGGGGGTGGTATGGGCAGCGGGGCTGCAGAAGGTCAAAAGGAGTATGAACGGGTTGAAGCCCCTTTTTTGCAGTTAGTCGTAACCCGCTTATGGAAAAAAGAAAAACAATCCCGATCCCGGGTGTTGCGTAAAAAGACACTTAAAAAATTAGGGGGTGCCCAGACCATAGTCCGCACCCACCTTGATGATCTGATGAAAAAGCTACGGGGTGCAGAGCTTGAACTGTGCGCCAGAATTTTTGACAGGCTGGTGACACCTTCGGGAAGCAAAATTGCCATTAAAGACACTGACCTTGCCGAGTATGCCGGCGATCTGAAAAGCCTATTGCCTGTGGTACTGCAGAAACTGGCGGCTCCGGATGCCCGTGTCCTTCGGCGCCTGCCTGTCCCTGGGGCAGCAGAGGGACACCGCTATGAGATATATCATGATGTATTGGCAGCGGCAATTATTGAATGGCAGGCCCGGTTCATTGATAGTTTAAAGGAAAAATATAGAATACGACGGCGGATGATGCAGTTGTCGCTTGCAACTGCTGCTGTTCTTATTATAATGGCAATCGGTGTCATCCGATACTATTCTATATGGGTAGATGTCCGTCCCTGGGGGTTGCTGAACAACTTGTCGACAGGATCTGTCCATGTTTTCCGGGATGAAACGGTTACAGTGGGCAGGGATGCGAGATACCTTGATTTTAAGAATACAGTGAGTCTTTTGCCGAACTATGTGTCACGAATACACCTTTTAATGTCCAGGGATCTGAAGGCTATTGACATGAGAAGCCTCAGCGGCACCACGATTGGGCGTAATTTTCTTCCATACGGTGATACCAGAGAACTGGAAGACGGCGATTTTATTGTGTTGGCAGATTGTGCGCCTTTCCAGTTTAAAAAGATTTCCTACCGTCCCCGCCAGTTTTGGGAGCCGCCCATTCCACAGGACAGCCCGCCTCCGCCAGATGCCTGGGGCATGTTTCTTGACCTGATATCCCGCGAGGTGATCTATTTAACAGGGAACCAGTATTTTATGACAGAGAAGGACACGAAGAGTCTGTCCCTTACTCCTGATAAACCCGATAACTGGATTTGTACCTTAGGACTTGATCCCCGCAATATAGCCATTTATGACCGGATAGATGACCGCGATTTGTTTGCAGAAATCAAAACAGGTGATACGTATACATACCGCGCAGGCATCGTTCCGGCAGGCAAAGCGTATCGTACCTTTGACTGGCAGATATTGAAATGGGCCCGCACCAGGGGAAGGGATGACATGAAGGAAGATGAACGGCACCCACATGCTGTTTTCAGTGCTATTTTTCATACTTCGGCTGGGCGATATTTTAGAATCATTCCAATAATTCCGGACCTGGAACCCAGGAAACAGCCTTGAGTAAATAAAAACATAATTGCCTGGAAAATCAAAAGAATGTATAGTCATGCAGGTTTTTGAGAATAGTTCACCTGCAAGCCTTTATAACTTGAATAGTCTATGGAGGAAAAAATGACATACAAAGATATACTGTTTTCAACTGAAGGGCCGATCGGTATCCTTACCTTAAACAGCCCGGAAACTGTGAACGCGCTTTCAATAAGAATGATCAAAGAAATGACGGATGCATTGCTAAAAGCATCAAATGATGAATCGCTGAAAGTAATCATCATAAGAGCCAGTGGCGAGCACTTTTGTGCAGGTCATAATTTATCTGAAATGGTAGATTCAGGTGTTAAAGAGTATAAATTTATCTTTGATCAATGCACTAAAATGATGCAGCTTATTCACGAAATACCGCAGCCGGTTATTGCCCAGGTCCAGGGAATTGCAACAGCCGCAGGATGTCAGCTTGCGGCATGGTGTGACCTGGTTGTGGCAGGCGAGAATGCAAAATTTTCAACACCAGGGGTTAAAATCGGACTCTTCTGCTCAACCCCTATGGTCGCGGTATCAAGAGCCATCGGGCGGAAAATGGCTTTGGAAATGCTTTTAACCGGACGTGATTTTCCAGCGCAGGAAGCAAAAGAACTTGGTTTGGTTAATAGAGTTGCACCACTTGAAGAACTGACAGCAACAACAGATGAACTTGCAAAAAAAATCAGCGAAGCCAGCCGTTTTGCTCTGAGTATAGGTAAACAGGGATTTTATGCCCAAATTGATCAAACTGATGATAAGGCATTTCAGTTTGCAAAACACACCATTGTTATGAATAACCTGTCGGAAGATGCTCAAAACGGTATTAAGGGTTTTTTAGAAAAGAAACCATCTGTGGAATGGAAAGACCGATAATATTTTTTTAATAAAATTGCAGACAAAAGGTTGAAATGAATAACCAGAAATTGCAAGCAGGGGATAATGCGCCTGATTTTGAGTTCCAGACCCCTTGGTCACCTATACAAAATATGTATGAAATATCGGGAGAGAACCCAATTGTTTTAGTGTTCCTTCGCTACCAGGGCTGCCCGGTCTGCCAGATGGAGATGGCTTTTCTGAAAAGAGAGATTGAATTGTTTAAACAAAAGGATGCCAACGTGATCGTTTTGCTGCAAAGCCAGACAGAAACGGTTGCTGCTGTTACAAATAGTGAAGACTGGCCTTTTCTGATCGCCTGTGATCCGCAGGGTGATATATTCAGAAAGTATGCAGTAGAACCTGGCGGTATCCTGAAATACCTTCATCCAGCCGGTATGATTTCTGCCATCAAGTCGTTCGGGCAGGGATTCCGTCATGGAAAATTTGAAGGGAAGGAAACCCAGCTTCCAGCAGTATTTTCTATAAACGCAGAAAAGGTCATTACATATGCATATTACGGCAGGCATATCAGTGACGTCCCTTTGCCTGAAACCATTGCAGCGAATATTGAATGAAGGATTTTTTTACGACTGGAATTATATTGGGTTTGTCTGCGGGTTTGGCTCCCGGACCGCTGTTGACCCTTGTTATTTCCGAAACACTTCAGCATGACATCCGGGCTGGAATAAAAGTTGCCCTTTCTCCTGTTTTTACTGATTTGCCGATAATTATTCTAACCTTGTTGGTTCTTTCACAACTGTCCGGTTTCAAGACAATTCTTGGAACCATCTCACTGGTTGGCGGGTGTGTTATTTTGTTTATGGGATACAGAAACATGAACCCCCAAATTCCAGAAGCCGGTTTCTCAAAAACAGAACCGAAATCTTTGGCTAAAGGGATATTGGTAAATATTTTAAGCCCCCACCCATACCTGTTCTGGTTCAGCGTAGGCGGGCCGGTTATGAACCGGGCATTGGACCGGAACATGATCGCACCTCTGGCTTTTATAGGCAGTTTCTACGTCTTGCTGGTGGGATCAAAAATTTTACTGGCCGTGCTGGTCGGCAGATCAAAATCTTTTCTGAACAGTACGTTGTATCTGTATGTCATGCGTTTGTTGGGAGTGGCATTATGCGGGTTGTCTGTTTTGCTTTTCAGGGACGGCTTGAAATTATTGGGAATAATTGGTGCCTGATCAAACGCAACAGTTCAAACGTAAATTAAAATCAAGGGGTTAACTAAAACTGCTTTGTTCTCAGGAGAACCAGGGTGCAGGCCTCAAGCACATCAATTCCCTCTTTTTTCAGTCGTTCTTCGGCCTCTTTGTTTTCTGTGCCCGGATTAAAGATCACCCGTTTTGGAGCCAGCTTAATAATCTCATCAATAATGGGTCCTTGCCGTTTTGGTCCCACGTACATGGTCACGGTGTCAACCTTTTCCGGGATATCCTCAAGGTTCTGATAGGTGGTCTCTCCTTCGATTTCTTTATATCTCGGGGCAACCGGAACCGAGGTGTGGTTATATTCTTTTAAAAGGCGGATGGCCTTGTTGGAGTATCTGTCTTCTTTTGGGCTGGCACCGATCACTGCAACAGTTTCCATAAGATTTGTCCTTTTTATAAATGATTGACGGTTTAAAAATCATTATTACATATAGTAGTTAGAGATTTTTCAGAGTCAAACCATTAAATATATGAAAACTGGATTCTAAATCGGAACAAAAATTAGACATATCAGGTCATTTACATACCCATCTTCGCGTTTGTATTCTCGATATCCGTCAGAAACCTGGAGCCCTGTAATATATGTTTGGCCTTCCATTTCAAGAATATTAGATTCACGGGCCCCATTCGGGTGTTGAAAAAAACGGTCTTCTATAAGCATTTTGCTGCCAGGAGTATATTGTGGGCTGGTGCTTGAAATGATGGTTTTATCCCGGGCTGCAAGTATTCCAAAGCAGCCTGCTATGACCTCTTTTTTTTCATCTCTGGGTAATGTGTCCATAAGCATTGCTGAAAATTGCGGTTCAGAATCAAACACGATCTGAATGCTGCCCACGATGTGAGCGTCATTTTCATGATCTCTGACAGCAGTGCTGTATAGATAGGTAGGCCTTCCTCCATAAAGTGGTGTCTTTTCGAAGTCTGAAACACAATACGCTTTGCTGGATGGCAGGCCCATTGCCGTGTTGACAAGGCTTTTATCCAAAGCCATTCCGACAATCTCCTGCCCTCTGGGCAAATCTTTTTGCACAAATTTTTCTTCAAGCTCGTCCGGCGGGTTGGATGCTGCAACAATAATACCTTTCGTATCCACAAGTACCAGTCTCAGGTATGGAGTGTAAAGATTATTGATATATTGAAGATTTTTTGTAAGAGCTTGAAGCTCTTCTGTTGATAAGCCTTCTGACTCGTGCTTGGCTAAGTGTCTGCGGAACAAGGGAGTAAGTGCCCACCAGCAGACATCATTGGCCCGTTCATATAAATTTCTGTCTGCAATATTGTTGCCCTGGAAAGCACGAAACTGCAGTTCGTTAGAAAGGGATGTTACAACAGTCTCCTGCAGGTTCCCAGTTGCTGAAGAAAATAGCTTGTCAATCTCCAGGCCAATTTTTTTCACGAAATGCAGTACCTCAATAAATGATTTTGCATTAAATTTTGCCGCCTGGACTTCACCATTGACACTATCGATCTTCATGTCACTGAGCAGTTCGTCAGACTTCATCTTGATCGCAGATAGATGTGTTGAAAAATTTTGGAGTTTCTTGATGATGCCTGCATCCAGAAAGCGTTTGTTTTCATCATTCTGGAAAGCTGAATCAATATTGATCATTGCCATGCCATACCATGTAAGTCCATAAAATCCCTGGTAGCCGTCAGTTGCAACCGTACGGATTAAATATTTTTTTTTATCCAGTGAGAAGAATTTGAAATCTGCATCCAGGTCCAAAGGGATTTTTGTGCCGGCACTGATGATATCCTGGCAATTCGAGAACAGTACCCGGCCGTCAGCATCAAGGACTGCTGAGATTATGTCTGGATTTCCCTGGTTCAGATCTTTGAAAATCCGTCTCATTTCATCCTCAAGATTGAAACAGAGGCAAAGCGTGCCAAGAGAGGTTTTCGTATCCGGATCTTCTATTTTTTGTGAGTATATGAGTGTATCCCCGTTTCCAGGCCTTAGATCTGTCTGCCTGAAAGTCTCGATAAATTTATCTTCGTCTGAATTTGTATTGAGGCTGATTGCCTGGGTGTCTCCCAACAAGGGGTCCTGAGACATAGTGGCCGTGTTGTTCGGGCCAAGTGTTGCCCTGACATTCCCATGAATATCAAGGAGGATGATTTCGTCGTAAACCGTATACTCATACTGGTATTCAATCAACCTACTGCGTATGGATTCTACCCTCTCTGTAAGGTTGTTGTCATTATTGCCGGTCTGAGCCGTTTTTAGAAAACTGATCACTTCAGCATCAGTCGCCAGATATCCCACATCAGCTGTTCGTTCAAAAAGATTACGTTTTAATATATTGATAGTGAATCTGGCGGCATCCGTGATCTCGAAGATAACTTTTTTGGTCATTTCAAAAAGAATGGCATCAACTAATTGCTGTTGTATTCCTTCGTATTTTGTTTTGGTCGCCCGCATGTCCTGGATGAGTGGGCGGAAAAGCTCTGCTGCTTCGCTTTTCATTCGTGCTGTTTCTATCATTCCGGCAGTAATCGCTCCAGCCCACCTGCGGTTCATCGTCCGGAAGATATTGTTGTAATCTGACACTTCACCAATAGAGTTGAGCAGGGTATCTCTGCAATCGATAACGGTATCGTAATCCATTTTAAACTCCGGTTTGTTTTTCAGTTTAAAAAAAATAAAACACAATATTGGGCAAAAATTAACCACAATTATGTATATTTTGCAAAATTATACCAAAAAGTAAACATGAATTTTGTGAATAGAATAATTGACGGTTTTAAAATCATTATTACATATAGTGGTTAGAAATTTTTCGGACTTAAACCAAAATCTTGTTTTTAAGATGAGATAATGTTAACCGAGAAATTAAAGAAAAACACAGTATGGGATAACAAAGAAATTATATGGGAATATTCAATTTAGTTGCACCGTTTGAGCCCACAGGAGACCAGCCGGCAGCCATAGATTATCTTTCAAAAGGTGTGCTGGAAAATGAAAAGCACCAGGTGCTGCTGGGGGTAACCGGGTCCGGCAAGACGTTTACCATGGCCAATGTGATTGAGCGGGTGGAAAAGCCCAGCCTGATCATCGCACCTAACAAGACCCTGGCTGCACAATTATACAATGAGTTCAAGGCTTTGTTCCCGGACAATTGTGTGGAATATTTTGTTTCCTATTATGACTATTATCAGCCGGAAGCCTATATTCCTTCCAGTGATACTTATATCCAGAAAGATTCTTCGATTAACGAAATCATAGACAAGATGCGGCATTCTGCAACCCGGTCGGTTCTGGCACGGCGGGATGTGATTGTGGTGGCCAGTGTGTCCTGTATTTACGGTCTTGGCGCACCGGAAGATTACCTGGATTTGAGAATTATTCTGGATGTGGATATGGAGATCTCCCGGGAAAAGCTTTTGGAGAAGTTTGTTGACATCCAGTACACGAGGAACGATACGGATTTTCACCGAGGGGTTTTCAGGGTAAGGGGAGACCGGGTGGAAATCTTTCCGGCATATGAAGAAGAAAAGGCCGTCAGGGTTGATTTTTTCGGAGACACCATTGAAGGCATTTCTGAAATTGATCCATTAAAAGGAGATGTAATCAGGAATTTTGACCAGATGGTGATTTATCCGGCCTCTCATTATGTGACCAAACAGAGAACCCGGAAGCGGGCCATGGAAAGTATCGTGGTGGAACTCAAAGAACGACTGGAATACCTGTATACCAACAATAAATTGATAGAAGCCCAGCGATTGGATGAACGTACCCGGTATGATTTGGAGATGCTCAATGAAATAGGTTACTGCAACGGTATAGAGAACTATTCACGGCATCTCACTGGTCGCAAATCAGGTGAGGCTCCGCCAACTCTCCTGGATTATATGCCGGATGATTTTTTGCTGTTCTTTGATGAAAGCCATATTTCAGTCCCCCAGCTCGGGGCCATGTACAAAGGCGACCGATCTCGTAAAACTACCCTTGTGGAATACGGGTTTCGGCTGCCCTCTGCTGTAGATAACCGTCCGCTACAGTTTAAAGAGTTCAGGGAACGGGCACCCCAGGTGGTGTATGTGTCGGCAACGCCTGCGGATTATGAGATTGAAAAAGCTGGAAAACATGTGGTTGAGCAGATTGTCCGGCCCACCGGTCTTTTGGACCCACAGCTTGAAATCCGGGACGCCAAAAGCCAGGTAGATGATCTGTATGAGGAGATCATGAAGCGGGTAGAGTCTGGAGAACGGGTATTGGTGACCACTCTGACCAAGCGCATGGCTGAAGATCTGACGGATTATTATGCCGATCTGGGAGTAAAGGTGAAATACCTGCATTCAGATATTGGCACCATGGAGCGGATCGATATTATTCAGGATCTCAGGCGGGGCTTGTTTGATGTGCTCATCGGGATTAATCTGCTGCGTGAAGGCCTGGATATTCCCGAAGTCTCCCTGGTGGCTATTCTGGATGCAGACAAGGAAGGGTTTTTAAGATCATTCAGATCTTTTATCCAGATTTTCGGCCGGGCTGCCAGAAATGTGTTTGGCCGGGTGATCATGTATGCAGAAAAAAAGACCGGGTCAATGAAAAAGGCCATATCTGAAACCGAGCGGCGCCGTGAAATTCAAAAAGCCTATAATGAAAAACATGGAATTGTTCCGGCTACCATCCAGAAAAGTATCAAGGGCTTTGAATATGCCGGGCAGGCAGATGCTTCAGTTGAAGGCTCTGTGGATGAAGATATCCAGGCCTACGAAGATCAGGAACTCAATCTGGAAGATATTGTCAAGGACCTGGAATACAAAATGAAAAAAGCCGCAGAAGATTTGGAATTTGAGCAGGCAGCAGAGTATCGGGATAAAATCAAACAACTGATGGATATTAAGCATTTTTGATTGCCATGAACAGCCAGGTAATGGAAAAATATCAGCAGGCCCCTCACAGTCCCGGCGTTTACCTGATGAAGGATGCAAAGGGTAAAACCATTTATGTGGGAAAGGCGGTGGACTTAAAAAAACGGTTGTCGTCTTATTTTGTTAAAAAAAAGAATCATGATCCCAAAACGGCAGCATTATTGGAGATGATCAAGGATTTTGATGTGGTGATCACCACATCCGGGCATGAAGCCTTTATCCTCGAGTCCAATCTGATCAAAGAGTACGCCCCTAAATACAATGTGATCCTCAAAGATGGGAAAAACTATCCCCTGCTCAGGATCGACATGGACGAGAAATATCCGGCTATACAAAGGGTCCGGCAGATCAAAAACGACAAAGCCCTCTATTTCGGTCCTTATTCGTCCAGTCACAGCATGAACCAGACCTTAAAGCAGATCCAGAAAATCTTCCGGCTTCGCAAATGCAAGAATACCCAGTTTAAAAACCGTTCCCGGCCATGCCTTAATTACCAGATTAAGGCCTGCCTGGGGCTGTGCTGCAACGATGTTCCATCGGTGGAGTACAAAAAGCAGGTAAAGGATGCCGTGCTGTTTTTAAAGGGAAGATCCCAGCAGGTAGTGAAAAAGCTGAAAAACCGGATGATGGAGTATTCGGCAAACATGGAGTACGAAAAAGCTGCCCAGATGCGAGACAGTATCCTTGCTGTAGAACGCATCATGGAAAAACAGGTGGTGGTAAGTGCAGACATGAAGGACCGCGATATTATTGCCGTGGCTGCAGAAAAGGGCAGGGCTGTGGTTACGGTCATGGTGGTCCGGACTGGGTTTTTGATCGATACGGCGCATTACCCGTTTGATCTGGGCTTTAAAGAACCGGATGAAATTTTATCTGCTTTTCTGGAACAATATTATAAAAATACGGGTTTTCTTCCGGGTTTTATCCTCCTTGGACAGGAGATTGAAAATACAGAAGTTTTGGAAGAAAAATTTACGGAAGAAAAAGGCCGGAAAGTATCTATCCATGTGCCTGCGCGTGGGGAGAAAAAACGCCTGGTGGACATGGCCCGTGTGAATGCCGCGAAAGAGCTGGAAAAGAGGCTGATCAAAGAAGAGGAACAACGGGCGGCAATTACCATGCTCAAGGATCTGCTGGGTATGGATCGTCTGCCGGAAAGAATCGAGTGTTACGACAATTCCAACCTTTCCGGACAGGACCCGGTGTCATCAATGGTGGTCTTCAAAGATGGGCAGCCCCATAAAAAGGATTATAGGAAGTTTATCATCAAGGGCATTGATTTCCAGGATGATTACGCCTACATGTACCAGGTACTGGAGCGCCGCTTTAAAAAAGATTCTTCAAAAATCCCCCATCCGGATCTCCTGGTTGTGGACGGTGGAAAAGGGCAGCTCGGTATGGCTGTCGCAGTGTTAAAAGATCTGGGCATCACAGACCGGTTCACTGTGGCCGGGCTGGCAAAAAAGAATGAAACAAAAAAAGAAACCGAAGATAAAATTTATATTCCCGGCCGGTCCAATCCTTTGAATACAGGCCAGGCTCTAAAAGCCCTCCATTTGCTTCAGCAGGTTCGCGACGAGGCCCATCGTTTTGCCATTACATTTCAGCGAAAGCGAAGGGAAAAACGGGCCGGACTCTCCATTCTCGATAATATTCCCGGCATCGGACCAAAGAAAAAGAAAATCCTTCTGAATCATTTCAAAGGGGTTTCTAAAATGAAATCAGCCTCTATTGAAGAAATCGCCGGGCTTAACGGGATGAACGAAAAATTAGCGCAAACCCTTCTGGATGAACTGAATTAAAATTTTCGAGCATTTGTTCTTTTTTTATCGAGCAAGTGCTCGTTTTTTATTGACGTCACGAAATTCCCCTGATAGAAACAATAAAGTTACCTTCTTTTTAATCTAATTTTTTTGGGAGACTGGCATCATGAATAACCTTGAATTATCCGATCATTACAAACCTATTCTTAAACAGATCAAAAATTTTATTCGCGATAAGATTGACCCGCTTACACCTGAGTTTTACTCAGAAGTCGGTAAAAACGGTGATCGCTGGGAGCACACCCCGCGCATGACTGAAATTTTGGAAACATTAAAAGCAGAGGCTAAAGCTGACAACCTCTGGAATTTCTTTCTTCCGGCGACAGATCACCCAAATGCCCCTAAAATAAGCAATCTGGATTATGCATACCTTGCAGAACCTATGGGAGCCAGCCCCCTTGCCCCGGAAATTTTTAACTGTGCTGCGCCGGATACCGGGAATATGGAAGTGCTGGAACGCTATGGTACTGAAGAGCAGAAGCGTCAATGGCTGGACCCGCTTTTAAATGGCGAAATTCGTTCATGTTTCGGCATGACCGAACCTGGTGTTGCATCGGCCGATGCAACAAATATCGCCACCGCTGCCGTCCTGGAAGGCGATGAGTGGGTCATTAACGGCGAAAAATATTATATTTCAGGAGCAGGAGATCCCCGGTGCAAAATAATGATCTGCATGGTTGTCACTTCTCCTGATGCTCCCAAACATCTGCGCCAGTCACAAATCCTCGTGCCAATGGATACACCGGGTGTTAAGATTGAAGGTCCCATGGGGGTTTACGGCCACGACTCTGCTCCCCATGGCCATATGCACATTACACTGAAAGACGTGCATGTTCCGAAAGAAAACATGCTGCTTGGGGAAGGCCGGGGATTTGAAATTTCCCAGGGCCGTCTCGGACCGGGCCGTATCCACCACTGCATGCGGGCCATTGGAGTTGCAGAAAAAGCCATGGAACTGATGTGCAAAAGGGGGCTTGACCGTGTCGCATTTGGAAAGCCCATTGTGAAACTGGGTGGGAACTTTGATGTAATTGCCAACTCAAGGATCGAAATCGAAACAGCCCGTCTGCTGACCCTGAAAGCAGCCCGCATGATGGATCTTCACGGGAACAAAGTGGCAAGGGGCCTTATTTCTGCCATCAAGGTCTATGTGCCGAATGTCACCCTTGATGTTCTTGACCGGGCCATCCAGATGCATGGTGCAACAGGGGTTTCACAGTGGACACCGCTGGCCGGATTGTGGGCCCAGTCTCGTACTTTGAGGCTTGCAGACGGACCGGATGAGGTTCATCGCATGGTTGTTGCCAGAATGGAACTGGCTAAATATATGTAGGTAAGACTTAACCCCACATTTTATATCATTTGGAGCGGATACGACAAACAGGTTTCAAGGAGAGATGAAAAAATGAGTCTCAATGTACAAAGAATGGTCATGCCGGTCTCCAGGCTTGAGGATGTTCCGGCATTAAAGGGAAAGCACCTGGAGTTTGACAGTGTTGCTGAAATGTTTACCAAAAGGGCACAGGAAATTCCTGGCAGAACCCATGTGATTTATTATGATCAGAGAATCACTTATGCTCAAACCAATGAGCGGGCCAACCGGGTTGCCAACTACCTGAAAGAAAAAGGCATAAAGAAAGGAGATGTGGTCTCTTTAATGGTCATGAATTCTCCGGAAATTTATTACACTATGTTTGGCGCCCAGAAACTCGGTGCGATTGCCGGTGTGATTAATTTTGCCCTGATGGGACCGGAAATCGCCCATGTCCTGGATGATTCAAAACCGGGTGTCGTTTTTGTGGGAAGTGAGTTCATGGACGTGTTTTCAAAAGGCTATGAACTTGCTGAGCATAAGCCTGTTGTTGTGGAAGTTAAAACCGAAGCAGAACACAACTCAACACTTGCAGAACTGACACTTTCATCCATTCTTGAAACCTGTCCGGCAGATGAGGCCCTGGTGAAACAGAATCCGAATGATCCATTCCTTTTATTGTATTCATCAGGCACCACCGGGCTTCCAAAGGGGATTTTATTGTCCAACAAGGGGCAGCTTGATATCTGTCATGATATGTCTGTGAACGGTCTTGTAACCACAGATAATGAAACTATGCTGATCCTTCTGCCCATGTTCCACATTAATCCTATCGGGGTGTGGACCTATCCCATTACTTTTATGGGACAGACGCTGTGTATAAGAAAAGCCTTTTCACCGGAAGATTTCTGGCCTGCGATCCTGGAAAATGAGATTACAATTCTCATGGGTGTTCCTGCCATGTATAATTACGTATATTATTCAATAGATCCGTCAATTGTGAACCGGTCAAAACTAAAACTGAAATTCGCCTTCTGCGGCGCAGCCCCGCTGTCTGTTGAGCTGATCAAAGGATTTAAGGAAAAATTTGGGGTTGAAATTATCGAGGGATACGGCCTGACGGAAAGCACCGGAGTTTCAACAACCAATCCCCCGGCAGGAAAAAGAAAGGCAGGATCCTGCGGTCTGGTCTTGCCCCGTCAGGAGATTGAAATTATAGATCCGGACAACAACATCCTTCCCCCGGGCGAAAAAGGTGAGGTCTGCCTGAAAGGTGACAGCATGATGATATCCTACCTGAACAATCCAAAGGCGACCCGTGAGACGATGGTTGACGGCTGGCTCCATACCGGGGATATCGGCTACCTGGATGAAGAAGGGTTCCTGTATGTTGTGGACCGGAAAAAAGATATGATCAACCGCGGGGGAGAAAATATTTATCCCAGGGAAATTGAAATTGTGCTTGAGGGCCATCCCGAGGTTAACTCTGTTGCAGTTGTCGGTATCCCGGATGAAGCGCTGGGCGAGCGGGTCAAAGCCGTTATTGAACCTGTAACCCCCGGCAGTCTTACTCCGGATATGATCAAAGAATATCTCAAGGATAAATTGGCAAAGTACAAGATCCCTGAAAAAGTGGACATTGTGGATGCACTGCCAAGGAATCCAACCGGGAAAGTTTTAAAATATAAGCTCCGACAGGAATAAATAAAGGTAAGCACCTTTGAAATGATGATTCTATGATATAATTTTTCCCAGAATGATGTTTTGCCTATTATTTATCAAAATAGCCGTTTAAATTCGACGCTAGTGGAAAACCCTATGAACTTTATTACTCATATTGTTACATTTTTTATTGAGAAAAAAAATGCCTAAAAATTATTGTAAATGCTGATTGTTAAGGAGATCTGAATACTGCCTTGCTGGCATAGTTGTTGCAAACTTAAGTAAAGAATTTTTTATGCAATTAATTAAAATTTTGATCTATATTAAGGAGGGTATTTTGATATCTCGTTGGTTTGTTACACTATTCATTTTGTTGTTATTCTTTGGTTTAGTCAATCCGTCGTACAGTCAAGTAGGTGCTATAAGGAATCCATCAATATCTTTTCTTGATGCGTATGTTACGGCAGATAGTTATATTTCAACAAATCCGGGTCTGGTGCCTATTACAAACAGTGAAGGTTACTCGCACACTACCCATATCGAAGCAGATCGAAATACAGGCCACATTAAAGGATATGCGGGATATAATTTAGATTCTGCTAAACTCGTTACACGAAACGAAGACCTGATAAGTTATATTGCCGGAACCGACCAGTCAGCATTGATTGCTAATATTACAGGTTTTATAGACTATGAGACCAATGTTATGGGACCGGTAGGAGTAGGGCCAACTTTTGCTACGGTTTTTATAGAAGTTGAAGGATCATTTAATTATGTGGTTGGTACACCAGCTCTTAACCTTTTTGGTGGTGTCAGTATTGGGGTTACCCGAGGCGGAAATCCTTTTGATACACAAACATATATCTTTGGTGGTGAGTTCACGAATTTCGATGGGCAGACGTGGATTCCAGACTCCGACACAGTAACTACGTCTGATGGTTTGCAAGTGTACGGTGGTATGGGTGAACCAGTACTCTTTAACCCTACTATTTCAGGAGTCACGACAAATATCCAATATTTAAGTATGGACCCTGATGCCCTGAAGATGAGAGCGGAACTTACTGTGCCTGTTCAAGACGGGGATGTTTGGTATTTAGAAGGTTATGCCGGAGGTTGTGCAACACATGCTTTCCTTGAAGATTTCAGACAGGTTGAACTCGGGGAAATGGGTCAAGTAGATGCGGCAACTGGATATGTGGATTTTTTGGGAACAGCATCTATGGGGATTGAATTGCCCGAAGGTTTTTCCTTAGAGGGAGAGAATGCACCTCCTTTAAGCATCATTTCTTCCTCAAGCCAAGTTCCTCTTCCTGGGGCTATCTGGCTCTTGGGTTCTGGTTTACTATGCCTGGTTGGAATTAGAAGACAATAATAGCACCATCCGGATACCATCAAAGAAAAGGCAGGAGATTCACGTCCCCCTTCCTTTTTTTGAAAGTTTGTTTACATAAGTTTCCAGTTTGAGTCCGTGGTATGAACCTTTTATAAAACTTGAAATTTTACCCGGAGAATAGATCGCACGGGTTAGATCAGAAAATATCCGGTATTTTTTCGTGGTATAGGGGAACCAGTTAGCTTCCATTTTTTTGCTGTCTTTATCCACAAGAATGGACTTGATATTTGTAAAGGCATAAAATCCAAACTCTCCCTTATAGCGCCCAAAACCGCTTTTCTGAACTCCTCCAAAAGGCAGGGCGTGGTTTCCTTCCGTGAGCATGACATTATTGATGGAAATATTTCCCGTATAAATTGCTCTGGCAACCCGGTCTGCCCGTTTAAGGTCTTTGGACCACACACTTGCTGATAGGCCGTATTCAGGATCATTGGCCAGTTCAATGGCTTGGGCCTCACTTGAAAAGGAGTAGATGGGCAGAAGCGGTCCGAAATTTTCTTCCTCGTCAATGAGCATATCCGGAGTTACTCCTTCGATGATCATGGGTGGGATGAGTTCGGATTTTCCGTCCCAGTCGTTCCCGGTCAAAAACACAGCCCCTTTTTGTTTGGCATCTTCCACCTGGGCAGCAATTACCCTGACCTGGTTCTGGGTACACATAGGGCCGATATCTGTGTTGCTGTCGTAATCATTTTTCTGGGTAATTTTAAGTGTTTCTTTGATCAGGATCTTTTTGAATTCGTCATAAATATTGTCATGGACAAAAAGGCGTTCCACCGAGGTGCAGGATTGGCCCGTGGTGGTAAACGCTCCCCAGATTGCCCCGG
Source organism: Desulfobacteraceae bacterium (assembly GCA_033851995.1). Classification (GTDB taxonomy): domain Bacteria; phylum Desulfobacterota; class Desulfobacteria; order Desulfobacterales; family Desulfobacteraceae; genus Desulfobacula. The sequence goes on from JAWSVI010000011.1 coordinate 102,446, forward strand.
CTGCAGCCCGGTTGATATTCACATCATCAAACACCACCATGGGATCTTTGCCTCCCAGTTCCAGTTCAACTGGGATCAGCTGCTTCGCTGCCCGTTCCATAACATGTTTTCCAACCGCCTGACTGCCGATAAGGAAAATTTTATCCGGCCCGGCATCCACCAGCATATTCCCAATGCCGCTGCCTTCTCCATATACTACCTGGACCCATCCGGGCCTGAGATCTGCCTGTTCCAGGAGATTTTCCACAAGTCCTTTCAGCGGAGTGGCACTGGAGGGCTTAAATATTACCGCATTACCGGCAATAAAGGCCTGGATGATGGGGACAATTGCCTGGTAAAATGGGTAGTTCCATGGTGAGATGAGCAGGGCAACACCCAAAGGTTCAAAAAACACTTTGGATTTTTTACCCATCAGGGCAAAGGGAGTGGGAACTTTTCGATCAGATAGAAATTTAGCTGCATTTTTTTCAATGTAATCGAGGAAATCAAGTACTCCAAATATTTCAGCAGTAATGGCATCAAAACGGGATTTACCCGTGTCAGCCTGTACATGGTCCAGAATTTTTTCCTGGTTTTTCAAAATCACGGCCTTTAAATGGGTAACAAATTCCAGGCGTTTTTTTACCGGCCATTCCCTGATTTCTTTCTGGGCCTGTCTGGCACTGTCATAGATGGCAGTAACATCTTCCTGATCCGGGTTGTCATAATTGAGCGGTTTTACTTTTTCCGGAAGTTCTTCAGGTCGAAGGGCCAGTTTCGGGTGCCAGCCAATGGCATCATAGACGGTTTTCCCGCTGTATTCTTTTTTACTTGTATTGGCATAGTAAGGGGATATTACGGCTCCTTTTACACCTAACTCCAGCATCCTGAGAGCAGTTCCGAGAAAAGAGGGCATTTTTTCACTTTTGCTGCACAGCTTCATCAAAATCGAAATTTTCCATTTGGGCATCCAGCGAAAAAGGGAGAGAATCATGCGCAGGCCTTCCAGGTCATCTTTTGCCATATAGGCAGCCATGCGGTCCATATGCGTAATGCAGCCGGTTTCTGAAAATGATGGGGAAGAATCTGTGCCCGGCAGTATGACATCTCCTACCTTAGAAAGACCTTTTAATTGTGACTGGGAAAAATATTTTGAAACAATCATTTTACCGGCTCCTTAATATGGTTGCAGCGGCTTTTTTGGACAAAGCCATGATGGTTAGAGAAGGGTTGATGCCTGGTGCATTAGGGAAAATACTGGAGTCTGCACAGAAGATATTTTTATATCCATGTATTCTGAATTCCGGGTCGATCACAGCAGTTTCCGGATTGATTCCTATGGGGCAGCACCCCATGAGATGCAGGCCAATGCCGAACCGGCCGTGGATAATCTTTTTGGCACCAGTGGACTTGAATATTTTATCTATAACAGTCTGGCCTTTATGGTAGCGTTTTATATCCTCAGCATTGCGCTCTTTTATTATTATTGTCTGGCCTTTACGGTTCATTTTTATCCTGCCTGGCTGGGTATCTCTTGTACAGACCTCTATACAGGCTAAATGGGGAAGTTGTTCCATATTCTTTTGAAAATCAGCGCCAAAACCCGGTATCAGCATGGCTATGCCCTCAGGCCCGGCATAGACATTTTCAAGTTTAAAGCCTTCCTTTCTGAACCCGGCATCATCTGATTTGAATGCCTGGAATGCTCCCAAATGGGAATTGATTACTTCATCATAAACGCCAAAACTCATATACTGGGGATGGCAATAAAAGCCCTGGCCAATGCCTTGAACCTTATCCTGGAATCCAGAGGCAAGCAGTATCCTGGCGTTTCCGATAGCGCCTCCGGCCAGCACCAGATTTTTAGCATGGTAAGAAGCATGGCCTCCTTTTGAGTCTGAACACACCGCTTCAATCATACCGCTTTTTTCAATAATGCGCAGAACCTCTGTTTCAGATACGAGCGTCAGGCCGTTTTTAAGGGCTGTTTTCAACACGGTTTCCGGCATGCTCTGCTTGCTGCCTAAACGGCATCCGTTCAGGCATTCAATGCAGCAGTTGCCTTCTTCCAGCCGGCAGTTACTCTGAGCCCTCCTTAACGGGGCATGCTTAAAGTTCAGGTTTTCAAATCCCTGGTTGAATATTTCAGCATTTTTGTTACGGAATTGAGCAGGAATTTCCTGGATTTCTATTTCTGATTCTGCTTTGTCATACCAGGGTTCCATTTCCTCTATAGAAAAAAATGGCACCCCGGATGCCTTTTGCCAGGAGTCAAAGGCATCATCGTCAAATCGGTCCACCAGTGCCTGGTTCACAATGGAACCGCCTCCCACTGATTTGGGCCGCAAAAAAGCAATTCGGCAGTCATGGCCCAGTTCCATTCCACCAGACCAGTACAATTGGGAGTTTCCGTCAAGTCCATTGGTGGGATAGGTTTTTCTCGTATAGTGTTTACCGGCCTCTATCATCAGACAGTCGCATCCTGCCTGGCACAGGTCATTGGCAATAAAAGAACCTGATATGCCGGCACCTGCAATGATGAAGTCGTAATGTTTCTGGTGTTTATGTGCCATTGGTGCCTCCTGCTTTAATAAAAAAAAATTATAAAAAGGCTTTTCCTTCTCCCCTGTAGGTGGGAACCTTATCGACTATTTCGCCGTCTTGTATTAAAATCAGCTCGTTAAACCGCTCGCACAGCTCACCGGCCTTTGCATGCTGGAAAAAAACAGGATCTGTCAGTTCCGGAATGTGTTTCCCTTCAGGTACTTTCAGTGGCGTCTGGACTTCTCCGGCCCCTTCCATGGGAAAATATGATAACCCAGGGGGCATGACCGGCCAGGGCAATTTATTCTTGCCCACTTCGCCAGAGCCGATATACCCACCGCCCAGACATGTGATGATTCCTTTTTTGGGGATTCTTACCACCTGGAGGCCGAAAAATGCCGAAGGTAAGAATGAAACCTGGTGAAAGTAGCGAAACAGTCCTGGTGCGAAAAAAGCTGAGCCTGCTGTTACTTCAGTTACACTGGTATCTTTTCCGGTTGATACCAGGCTGCCGCTGCCACCGCCATTTACATATTCAAGAGGGCCGCATTCTTTTTTAACTATGTTGACAGCCTCTGTACGACGGGCGGTCAGTTCTTTGACTGAAGTGTTTTTGATCCACCTCATTATTTTGTTTTTAATAGATTGAGAAGGGATGTTGTCATTGACTGATGCAATCTGTGCTTCATACCCCATGATACCGGCCAGTTGTATGCCGGGCAGGGAAATGGCTTTTTTTGCAAGAGTCAGGATCTGCTCTTTTGAATGGGCCGGGCTTCGCCTGACCCCAAGATGCACCTTGCCCCACGGGCGGTATGACATATCAATCTCAAGGCAGATCTTCAGGTCGCTTCCCGATTCAGTTGCAGCATGGGATATAACTTCGAGATGTTCAAAGGAGTCTGCCATCAGGCTGATATTGGCACCTTGTTTTGTTTTCCGGATAAAAATGTCCAGATCGTTTTTTTGAACCGATGGATAGGCAACCACGATATCGTCCAGTCCATTTTCAAAAAGAAACCCGGCTTCTTCCATGGTAAATGCCAGTACCCCTTTGTATGCAGTTCCGCCTTTTTTAAATACACGCTTAAGCAGGCTCAGACACCGGATGGACTTGCTGGCCACCCTGACAGTCTTGCTGGTTTTTTCCTGGGTTTTTGCCACATATTCAATGTTTCGATCAAACCGGCCCAGATCCACAAAACCCAAGGGGAATCGTTGATCCTTTAAAATGGATTTGTAATACAGGTAATCAGCATTCCAGTCTGTTTTCATCCGCACCCCCCTTTAGTTTTCCGGGTTCTTTCTTCAATGAAAAATCGTATCAAATGCTTGGTGGTCTCAAGGGCATGTTCAAGATTTACAGCTTCTTTTTGGGCAAACCACTGCAGTTCTATTCCTTCATGAATAGCAACCACCATTGTTGCAAGCATCTTCTGTTCACCCTGCGATAACTGATGAAATCCGTCTATTGTTTCAAGGCTGGTCAAAATAGCATCGCGAAATCGTTCAAACAATTGGGAGATGGTGTGTTTTATTCGCTTGTTATTCCGGGAGGCCACGCAGCATTCAAGGAAAAAGCCAGTATATTCCTCTTTAATCATGCCTTTTGAAAATATGAATTCAACCCCTTTGTTAAGTGGGTCTGCAGATGCCGGGACTGTAGCCATCTTTTCCTGAAACGCCAGAAAAATCATGTCGGTGAAATAGATTACCGCCTCTTCTATGATTTCATCCCGGCTACTGAAATAATGATGAAGAACGCTCGGCTTCACTCCAGCCCGGTCTGCAATTCTCCGGATGGATGCTCCTGACAGCCCCCGTTCCACGACACAACTGTAAAATGCTTCAATGATCAGTTGACGGCGTTCTTTAGCAATACTTTTTCGGCCCATTTATAGCCTCATTGTATACAATAAATTGATCGGACGTACGACCAATTTATTGTATACAATGAGGTTTTGTCAATGTTATTTTTAACCATTGTGTATGCTGACCGATGCAGCTTTTTAATATTTTGAATCGGTTTAAAATTAAATTTTAGATGTATATTGTGTAAGAATGGTTTTAATTATTGTTACTTTTTTTGCTCAAATTAAAACATTTTTTTCATATTAAAAAGCATGATAATTCATTAAAATTAAGTCTTCTGGGTGTAGAATATCCTGGCATATGTTTTGCAAGAAAGTACTCAATATATTTATGATAGATAATGCTATAATGGAGAGAGTTTATGAAATTAATTGAATCGCTTTTTTTGTTGGTTTTTTTCGTATTCATAACAGCCTTGTCGCAAAATGTGTTTGCTGCTACTGTAACCCCGGTGTCAGCTTCAAGCGCTACTATTGCCTACCCGGCAGCCAGCAATTCTATCTATGTTTTAGATGGTATCATTAACTATGACCAATTACTTTATATAGGCAATGAGGGTTTCGATTCATGGGACGGCGATTACACTGTAACCTTTGATCTTGGTGGAAGCTATGATCTAACAAGTCTTTATTTATGGAACAATGGTGGAGACATAGAAAATGATGGTGAGGGCATTAAAGATTTTGAGCTTATTTTTTCTGACGCTGTAGGGGTGATCGGTTCTTTTCTTGGTGGATACGCAGATGATATATTAGCCCAACAGACTTTTGATATTGGAACACGGTCAAATGTTACCTCGATTGATTTGAAAATTTTTTCTAATCACACAGTATTAGGTAATTATACTGTTGATGACCCAAATAGAGAAAGAGGCTACGCTGCATTTTATGAGATTAATTTTGAAGGATCTCCTTCTCAATCTGCCTCTGTACCTGTCCCCTCCACTATAACACTACTTGGCCTTGGTTTATTTGGCCTTGCCGGAGTTAGCAGAAGAAAAAAATAGGATCAAAACGCTATAAAACAAGTATGAAAGGCAGAGTCATTCAATTGGCCCTGCCTTTAATTTTTATGACATCGGACAACATCAAAAGTATCAGCGCCTATAACTACCTGATTTAATTGAATTAAAAAAGGTTTTTCTTGACAGAAAGTGTTGTTATTGCCTATGCTTAACATTAATTTTTCTTCAACGTGTTTTCTATTCTAAGCTTGAAGACCTTACGGTGTTAAATTCCTTTTATCCCCATTCTCTTAGATTCCATCAGGACCTTTAGATCCCATCTGAATGTGGTTGGTGATGCGTCAGCAAGAGATAGTTTGCGCAGGATTGTTTTTTTGAAAGTATTTTTTATTAA
>JAWSVI010000051.1:0-17959 GCA_033851995.1 Desulfobacteraceae bacterium
AAAATATTATACGTTATCAACCTTAACACTGATACCCCTGGCAGTCTTCTCGGAGAGTTGTATCGGCGGGAGCCTCTACCATCCGCTTCCATGACCTGTTAATCAGCGTGCAATAATGACCCCTTTATAAGAAAAACAGCGTCGAAAATTGACCCCCCTGATATAGGATCTTCATGAACAAAATCATGGAAGTCAGGAGGATGCTAATAGTGGAAACGATAGCTAAAATTCGACGATATTATTTTGTAGAGGGCCGGAAGATCAAGCAGATAAGCAGAAAATGATATTTTTTTTAACTTTAGGGGGGTCAATTTTGAACGCTGTTTGACAGATAGGCGTCGAAGTCTTGTTGAAATGGCAAGAGGATGGGGCTTTTTCAGTATCTGGATGACCGTTTTTGAGGATGATTCTGACCTACGTCGTAGGCTTATTGAGGTCTTTAAAGGAACTGCATTGGACTGCTTCGATATGGATGGCACTTGCATCCATAAGCCGGGAGGTTGTGTTTGAGACAAAGGTATAGTGCCGATAAGGAAAGACTACTTTCATTTCATTATCCATTTTTTTGATCGAGTAGACTGGTTAACTTTTAAGAATAAATTAACCAGTTTAATTGCCATGAACCAACAGCTATAAATTTGTTATTGAACGTTATGAGAGTTCATACTGCCCGACGCAAGCATAGACACATCGTTGCCCCAATTCCTATGCAAAAAAACAGAAAAACATATCCTCTTCCGGGCCGTTCAAGTACCAATAAGCTCATTGAGTTTCACTATCAATCGCTTTTCCTCCTGGCTTTCATTTGTAGCGAATCTAAGCAACGGAAGCCCTATTTTATCAAGGACGCTATCTTTTATTTTATCTCTGTCTTTTTGTTTTGGTTTTTCCGCATGAAAAGAATATCCATCCACTTCAATTGCCAGAATGGGCATTTTATCCAATTTGTTGAAAATCATGAAATCAATGTGCGTCCATTCATTCATGGCAAATTTCAATTCTGGCTCATCTAATAGTTCAGTATTCCGGACAAGCATTTTTAAAGGGATATGAAGGATCGCTCCGAATTTGGAGAATTCCGGTAGCTGTAAAACCTTCTCAATTACAGTATTCATTAAATTTTCTGATACATGCTCTGAAACCTTTTTCCTATTCTTTTCGGTCTTCTTTAGCCGATCAGAATAGCAGCTATACAACAAGTCAAAAATTGAATAGATGTTGCTCTTGATAATTTGGAAATTGTTATACTCTAAGTACTTGACCAAGTCTCCGATATTTGAATTCATGTTCTTCTCATTCTCAGAAATGACAACGACCAGCTTATTGACTGCTCGTGACACAGCAACGTTCAGAAGATTAGGATCATCAACAAAGTCATTAATCTGATTCACAACGGTTGAAAGGATCATGATATCTCGTTCACGGCCTTGATATTTGTGTACGGTATCTATGGTTATTTCATTCTCCTCTATTTGATTCTGCATACTATTGACTTGCTTGCGATATGGCGAAACGATTCCGATGGACTGATTTTCTTCAACCTGAGCCGGGAGGATCTCTTGGATAATTACATCAATCTGTCGCTGGTTAATTGTTCCTCTCGCATGATTACCCTTAGCTGTTTTGTAGACGACTAAAGGATTTTTAGCGGTATTATCCTGGGTCAATACAATGAGTTCGTTATTGTAGAATTTTTTATTGCAGAAATCGATTATTTTAGGATGACACCGATAGTGTTCTCGTAATAGAGTTTTGGGAATATCTTTAAAAAGCCTGGCTATAGATGAGAGTATGCTGTTGTTGGCATAATGATATGCATTTTTTACATTTGCCCTCATAAAAATTTTATCAGTAGTTTCTCTTAATTCATTGGGCACGACATTAGGTAGTTGCTTTAAATCCCCAACAATAACGGCCTTTTTAGCACATGATAGAGCTAATGCACCTGTTACAATGTCTATCTGGGATGCTTCATCCATTATGACATAATCGAATAAGAAATTTTTATCCGCACACGATCTTAATGAATGGGTTGTACTTAAAATTATTGGATATTCTCTGATAAATAAGTCATAATCTTTCCACAATGCCGTTTTAATTGAAAAGGTATTCCTTTTGCTCTTATTATATTTTCTTGCAAGGGTGTCTATAAAAAGCTCCATGGAACGTTTAGTGTTGATTTGGAGAGCCTTATCGAATTGAAACTTATCAAGTTTCAGCTTTAAATCTTTAATTTGCTTTAAAAGTTCATTTTCCCTGAGTGTATAATACGAATTTTGTAAATGAGAGATAATCGCACTGGGTTCATTATTATAAAAACTGAAACTATAAATACCATATTTAAAAAGATTCTTAATTTTGTGCAATATATTCGAATCTTTACCTTGAACAATACGCTTTTCAAAATCGATCCAAAGATCTACGACCTGAGAAGAGTTATGCTTGGAAAAGGCTTTATATGGTTTGATTTTTAAAGTGCTTTTAAAAAAGTCTTCAAAATATTGCTTTTCGAGGTTTAACTCATCGAGATCCATTTGCAAGGCTGCAAGATCATTCTTTGCTGCCAGCATTTCTTCTAATTTCGAGCTGCTCTCATCTAATTGCTTTTTAAGCTCAGAAACTTTTTCTTGGCTCAACTTCAAGTCAATTAGGCCTGAAGGGTAGTTCCCACTTTGAGAATCGAAGAAAACTTCCTTATTGGCCCGATTCCCTAAAGAGGCAGCAATGAATTCAATTCCATATTTTTGAAGCTTCTCATACACATTTGCTGTTGCAGAATTATTGTTCGAAACTACGGCAACGGTTTTTCCCTGCATAGCAGTGTTCGCAATAATATTCAGTATGGTCTGGGTCTTACCCGTACCTGGAGGTCCCTCTATAATACTTATTTTAGAGGACAAGGCTCTTTCAGTGGCTTTCTTTTGGCTCAAATTGAAACCGAATGGAAAGATGGGAGTTGAAGCATATTGAGAATTTGTTAACGCTGTTGGTTTTAGATAATCCGCTAAAATACTGGCAGGATCAATAAAAGATAATTTCTTATATTGCTTGCTTAGTAGGCTTTCGGGATCGTTTCCTTGATGAATACCACTCTCGAATGCCAGCTGAGTTAAATATGTAAAAATCTTTTTTGCAGTTTGATTATTTAGATGGTTTTTAACAATGTTTATCTCAAGGCTGGGATAGGTAACAGGTGCTCTTTTGCTTAAGAATAAAACTCGATAGTAATCACCAAAATAATACACTTTATCAACGGCATGTACTATTTTTCCCTGATGTTTGACCACAATAGAATCACCATCTAAAATGTCAGGGTTTTTCAACCAAATAACTTTCTGGGAATTATATTTGTACTCTCTAAAACTGTTGGAGAATTTTACATGAAAGAGATTGCCCTCTTTGCGGCATGAAGAAATTTGATTGGTTTTTTCTTGAAACTCACCATCTTTATTTTTCAAAAGTATGCAATTCTGTTCAATATCCATATTAAACCAAGTTTCTTAGTTGAAAATTGTTATTTTCTTTCAATTCGTATACATAAAACTGCTTGCGAAAACATTACATCAAAAAGATAGAAACCGCAAAAAATTGCTACATGATTTTAGCGACTTCATTTATTTTTTGGGATTGAGTTCTGTCTCAAGCCGATTAACTTTTTATAGAAAGTTAACTTACTTTATGGGAATGATCTATGTCAAAAATTGATAAATTCAAATACTGTTGCAACGGGTTGCGGTTAGGTTGTAAAGAGAGGTAAGTTTAACGCAACTTTAGTCAGATCGGTTATAATAATTTCAATAAGTTACAAACACATAGCAAACTCTCACGCCGGAAACCGGGGTTCGATTCCCCGTGGGAACACCATTGATAACAAAGGATTTCAGCAATTCCGCCGAAATCCTTTGTTGCTTTTCCGCTCATACTCACTATAGCCTTCCGAATCTTACAGATGAGTATTCCCAAAGATTGATAATGTTCGCATTTTAGCTATAATTATAAATTAATATTCAAATAGATAAGAAGGTTCATATGCATATCTCACTAACACCTGAGCTTGAAGCCCGAGTAAAACAAAAAGTAGCATCAGGTTATTACAACAATGCCAGAGAAGTGATTCGGGACGCTTTGCGGTCTGGGAAAAAAATGAAGAATTGGTACAGCACATGAAACTTGAAGTATTAAGAGAACGTTTATCAACTGGTGCTGCGCAAGTTAAACGGGGAGAATTTGTTTCTCAAACTGTGAGCGAAATTATTACTGAGGCCAGAAATGCATAAATACCGCCTCACGCCTTCAGCAAAATCTATTGTGTTTTTCACCCTAAACGACTGGGCAATAATGAATCATGACCATGAAAATACTGGTTATGACAGATGATCTTTTCTGATAGTCTTGATAGTTAAAATTCTTGACCAATCAAAACTTATAGACATCGCAGTAACAATCGTAGCATCTCATTGGATGCTAAATTGATACGGTTGAAAAATTTTGCATTGACATTGAGGCCCGAAATCTTCCGGTCCTTTGATAATTTTTCCTTTGCTCAATTGGAATTTGGTTAAACATGATTATTTTATCTAATATTAAAAACTGATAATTTGATCTTTCCTTATACATCAGTGTTTAAATAAATAATGGCGAGGTATTTGCAACAATGTCATTGACTAAACCACCTGTTCAGCAGAGTATATCGACTTTCGAGGAGTTTGTGCGATTGGCTGATTATTCTTTAATGGATACCTTAAATGCCGATCCTGATGCCACCGGAAATGGTGATGATAAACGTGCCCGTCAGGTTTTTTCCGGTCACTTCGTACCGGTGACTCCCACGCCGCTTCCAGAACCAGAATATGTAACCCATAGCACCACTTTTTTTAATGAACTTGGGTTGAACGACGAGTTGATAAATGATGCAAAATTTTGCCAGGTATTTTCTGGTGATATCTCAGCAGCCCACGAGCCTATGCGTAAGACTGGCTGGGCAACTGGCTATGCCCTGTCAATTTATGGCACTGAATATACCCAACAATGTCCATTCGGTACCGGCAATGGTTATGGCGATGGCCGGGCGATATCAGTATTTGAAGGGGTATTCAATGGACAGCGTTGGGAAATGCAGCTAAAAGGTGGCGGTACAACGCCTTATTGCCGCGGTGCCGACGGGCGCGCAGTACTTCGTTCAAGTGTGCGTGAGTTTCTTGCGCAAGAGTATATGCACGCCCTGGGGGTTCCCACAACGCGATCTCTAACCCTGTATGTATCTATATCTGAGAGTGTTGCCCGGCCCTGGTACTCCCAAGACTCTCATTCCACCGATCCTGATATTATGGTGAATGATCCTGTGGCTATTTCAACTCGTGTTGCACCCTCTTTTTTGCGCGTTGGTCAGTTAGAGTTATTTGCCCGCAGGATTCGCGACAATTCACATCAAAGTGCTTTAGAAGAGTTGCGCATGATTGTGTCGCATTTAATTGACCGAGAATACCAAAACGATATTAATCAAGACCTTGTTTTTGCGGATCAAGTGGTTGAGTTGGCAAAGCTTTTTCGCCAGCGGCTTACGTCATTAGCGGCCAATTGGCAGCGTATTGGATACTGCCAGGGTAATTTTAATAGTGACAACTGTGCCATTGGTGGCTTTACCCTCGACTATGGACCATTTGGATTCTGTGAAATTTTCGACCCAATGTTTCAACCATGGACTGGCGGCGGCGAACACTTTTCCTTTTTCAATCAGCCAACCGCAGCAGAAGCGAATTACCACATGTTTTGGACTGCAGTGAGACCGCTGGTTGAAAAAGATACTGAAGCTTTGGAACAATTGGATCAAATACGGCATGGCTTTTCAGAGGCAATGCAAAAACAAATCCAAAAAATGTGGGCGGCCAAGCTTGGCTTGACGCACTATCACCAAAAGATAGTGCAGGGATTAATGCAGTTACTGACCAAATCTGAGGTGGATTACACCATTTTCTTCCGTGAATTATCCCATGTACCAGAGACTGTTTCAGCCTTGAAAAAGAGCTTCTATAAAAAGACCTCACAACAACTCGATGAGGAATGGCAATCTTGGCTAAAAAGCTGGCGCAACCTCGTTATTAAAGACGCCAATTTGGCTGAGATATCGGCACAGATGAAACAGGTTAACCCCAAATATGCATGGCGAGAGTGGTTGATTGCCCCTGCCTACAAACAAGCCATGAAGGGTGACTACACATTAATAAGAGAGTTGCAAGAAGTGCTTAGCTCTCCATATGATGAACAATCACAATGGGTAGAAGATAAATATTATCGTCTAAAACCTGAGGCGTTTTTTAACGTTGGTGGCGTTTCGCACTATAGCTGTTCATCTTGATTTTGAAAATATACTGAAACTTAGTAACCAGGTTTTCCTGGTACCAATTTTTATCTTATCTCAGACAGCTATATTGATATTATTGGTGTTTTGCAAGATATGTTCAGCCAGGCTCAATCCTGAGGAGGAAAGCTATCTGATGATTGAGTTATGCGAAAATTCGACTTTTCCCAATCTGCTTCAACACTTGAATATTCTTCTTGCCTCAACTTGTTTAGGCCTGATATAATTCGGGAATCAATGTTCTGGAGGATTGCTTCTGGTCTGGTCTATAAAAAGCAATTCCTTATTCTTTAATTTACCAGAGGAGCACACATGACAATTCCTTCTCCACCAAATATTCATGCCATAGCGGTCCTGATCCTTACGATTTTGGCACTGATTCTTTTTACCCGGGAAAGAGTTCCCCTCGAAACATCGAGCCTGTTGGTGCTTATGGGTCTTACTGTTGGCTTTGAGCTTTTTCCGTTCAGTGTGTCGGGCAACACCCTCCATGCAGTTGATTTTTTTCACGGGTTTGGGCATGAAGCCTTGGTAGCAGTGTGTGCGCTAATGATTGCCGGCCAGGGCATCGTCCGCACCGGAGCTCTCGAACCGGTTGGTCGGGCAATGGCCAGTATATGGAAAGTAAGCCCGGCCATAACTTTTCTGTTGACTCTCCTGGTGAGTGCCTGGATGAGTGCCTTTATCAACAACGTTCCCGTGGTGGTATTGTTTCTGCCGATCCTTATTACCGTCTCTGTGCGCACAGGCGTACCAGCCTCTTCGGTTCTCATGCCCATGGGGTTTGCCACCTTGCTTGGCGGATCAAGTACCACCATCGGTACTTCGACCAACCTGCTGGTGATCGCTGTTGCCGCTGAGATGGGACTGGCGCGTATGGGCATGTTCGATTTTTTACTGCCAGCGGCAATTTCCGGAACCATTGGTGTCGTTTATCTCTGGTTGGTGGCACCGCGACTGATTCCCGAACGTGAGCAGCCGTTGATTGATACTTCCCCAAGAGTTTTTGCCGCTCATCTGGAAATCCTTGAAGACAGCCCCGTGGCTGGCCAGCCCTTGGCAAAAGCTTTAGAGTTGACCAGTGGTACCATGAAGGTCACTGGCATAGAGCGTGGTGAAAGTAAATTCATGGTGCCCTTACCCGGGATTTTGCTGCAGACAGGAGATCATCTGGTTATCAGAGACACTCCCGACCTTTTGAAAGAGTTTGAAAAAGTTCTTGGCGGCACTCTTTATCCGGAAAATTCAGAAAAAAAACCGGTTGATGAAAAGAATCCGCTACTTGCTGAAAACCAGCAAATTGCCGAAATAGTCGTTGTTAATGGCTCAGGTCTGCAGGGCAGGACAATCTCCAGCTTGCGGTTTGCCGAACGCTATGGTTTGATTATTCTCGCCCTCCACCGCGCGGGACAGGATTTGGATAAGTTTCATGACGAAATCGGTGATATCCGCATGCTGTCCGGTGACGTTCTACTGGTCCAGGGGCCAAGTAAAGATATCGCCAACCTTAAAAGCAGCAAAGAATTTCTCGTCCTCGATGCTACAACCGACGTACCCTATACCAGTAAGGCCCCTTTGGCTATGGGAATCATGATTGCAATTGTCGCGGCTTCCGCTTTTGGCATATTGCCGATTGCCATCAGTGCTCCCTGTGGGGCCCTGGTGATGATACTGACCGGTTGCCTGGGATGGCGTGATGCAACTGCTGCACTAAGTGCCCCCGTCATTCTTATTGTCACTGCGAGCTTGGCGCTTGGCACTGCCTTGCTGAAGACCGGTGGAGCTGATTACCTGGCGGCTGTTTTTGTCGCAGTGGCAGGTGATGCTTCACCAATGTTCGTAATCAGTGGCCTGATGCTGCTGATGGGCATTCTTACCAACATCGTATCCAACAATGCCGCTGCTGTAATCGGCACACCGATCGCCATTTCAATCGCCACGCAGATGGGCCAAACTCCCGAACCTTATGTCCTGGCTGTTCTTTTTGGGGCCAATATGAGTTATGCAACCCCCATGGCCTACAAAACCAACCTGCTTATCATGAATGCCGGGCGATATGCTTTCAATGATTTTCTCAGGGTAGGTGTGCCGCTGCTGTTACTCATGTGGCTGACGCTGTCTTTCCTCCTCCCATTTATCTATGGTGTTGGTTGAGTCATTTCTATCCCCGTTTAATTATAGAGTGGTGTCATCCAGGCTTTTTTATAAAAATTTTTCAGAAGGAAATGGATCAGAACATGAGTCAGCAAACAGAATCCAAATCGACTATTAATGGAACCTTTAAACGTTTCTTCCGGATCATTTCTAATGGCGGGTATCTGTTATTCGTTGCCGTGATTGTTGCTGTTTTATGGGCTAATTTTTCCCATACCACCTATCATGCGGTCTGGCATGCCGATTTGTCTGTACAACTTGGCAGCCTGACTATTTCCAAAACGATAGCCCATTGGATTGATGATGCGTTAATGGCGATTTTCTTTTTCCTTGTCGGATTGGAAATTAAACGGGAATTTTTAGTTGGGGGTTTATCGACCAAAGAAAAAGCAATTTTGCCGGTTATGGCTGCCTTGGGTGGAATGATTGTACCGGCATTTGTTTACTTTTTAATCAATATGGGACAGGAAACGGCCAGGGGATGGGGTATTCCAATGGCAACAGATATTGCTTTCTCCCTGGCCATTCTAAGTATTATCAGCAAAAAGGTCCCGTTTGGATTGAAGTTGTTCCTGACGGCCTTTGCCATTGCCGATGATCTGGGTGCTGTAATGGTTATTGCTCTGTTTTACACGCCTGAGATACAGGTCACATACTTAGCCGTTTCACTGATATTCCTTTTGTGCTTGTATTTGGCAAATCGAGCGGGTATCAATACCCCGTTGATTTATATTATTTTGGGGGGTGGGTTATGGGGAACCATTATGGGTTCCGGTGTGCATGCGACGTCAGCCGGGGTGATTACAGCCTTTTTTATCCCTGCCACCGGCAAGTATGATATAACTACTTTTGTTGATAAGGTAAAACAAAATTTAAGCTTTTTTCAGTCAGAAAAAAATTCATCTATTCTTTCGAATCGTGGAATTCAAAACACCGTATTGAGCATGGCGATTGCCTGCCGTGATGTAGAAACGCCCTTGCAAAGATTTGAACACGCGCTTCAGCCCTGGGTGTCGTTTTTAATTCTTCCCCTGTTTGCCCTGGCCAATTCCGGCGTGGTGCTGAAAGGGATAGAATTCCAGGCTGCGGTATCGCATCCAGTAAGTATGGGGATCTTTTTAGGATTGTTTATGGGCAAGCCGGTCGGTATCCTCTTGTTTGTCTGGCTGGCGAGTAAATTTATCGGCGCTGAACTTACCAGCGGCATATCATGGCGGGACATTATTGGTGTCAGTTTCCTTGGGGGTATTGGATTTACCATGTCTCTTTTTGTTTCCGGATTGTCGTTTAGCTCTCCGGAATATCTTGAGTATGCGAAACTGGGTATTATTACGAGTTCAATTCTATGCGGAACAGTCGGTTTTATCGTCCTTTCAATACCGATCGGGAAAGATAATAAAATTTTGAAAGGAGCACCATAATTTATCCACTATTCGTTCACCTGACATATGTCATTATTGGTAATAGAAAAAATTAGAAATGGCCGTGGCCCTGTCCCATGGTGTGCTTTTTCGGGGCACTGCCGAAGGCCATATTCGCAAACATCTCATTACCGAAAAAATTTGATGCCTCTCACAAGGAACCGGCAAGGCAATCGGATCCGATCAGAGAAATTTTAATTCTTTAATCAATTTTTTTATGGCCAGTTCTTTTCCCTTTGCCTCCACTTCTACAGTGATATCCAGAGATAACCATTCTTTGGGAAAATCATTGATGTTGATATAGTCGTGATGTTTTCTGGGGTTAGAAGCGTTCCAACCGTCTTTGGGGGATGATAAATGGAACAATGGCTCACGGTCCCAGGTTTTCATGCTTTCTCGTGTCACCTCCTCTATGGACAAAGTGTCCTGAAGGCATCGATGATGATGAACATCATATACCATCGGAATATCCAGTTTGGAACAGACAGGGAATAGATCAATTGGAGAGTAACTTCTGTCATCATTTTCAAGAGTCAGTCTTTTTCTAACTGAATCAGTCAGTGTATCAATTGTTTTCATAAGCCGGAAAAGTGCTGAAGGTTTGTCCCCATAGACCCCACCTGCGTGAATGTTGATCACATCAGCATTCACCCATTCAGCTACTTGCGCCTGGTACTCAAGATCAAGGATAGATCTGCGGACCACATCCGGATTAGGTGATGATAAGATAATAAACTGATCGGGATGAAAAGTTGTTCTAATATCATATTTTAGACTGAAATTTCCGCAGGTTTTGAAATCATTAATAATCTCATCTGAGCCGGGCAGTTCATCAATATCGTAACCCATTTCAGGGTGTGTTTTCAGAGGAAGGATCTGGCTATTTATACGAAATGAGCCGATTTTATTATCCCGGCAGAACTCAAGCGCTTTTAACAAGCTTTGAGCATTTTGAGCGCATAAACTGGCCAGGCGTTGTTTGCGTTCCTCATCGGGAAATTGAGCAAGATATTTTGCCGTTGTTTTTCGAAATTTAACAGGATGTTCTTTAAATACGCAGCAAAGTCCAAGTCTTAGCATTATTTATCCGTATTCATAACGGCTCCCTGAAATAATTCGTTGTTATAATCAAAGAATAAAAATTTTGTCTGCATATGACTTATACTGATAAAAAGCCTGATTAATCAAGAAAATGAGTGCTTATAATTTCAAAAACTTATATATTTAACTATGATACAATTTATTCGTAGATCTTTTTAATATTTGTTATTTTAATTTTAGGAATCTAAGGAAGGTATCAAAGTTATAAATCGTGGGTACTCTGCGGAGGACGGCTCATGGAAAGAGGACATAAAGTCTTTGCTATTAAAAAAAGCAGCCGACGCTGGTTTCGACATAAACCAGCTAATATTTGTCAACCATGAAAAACTGCATAAAAAGGAGAAAAAATGACAAAGAAAATAGTTCAATATGTTTTACCTGCGGTATTATTTTTTATTTTTAGTCTTGCTCACGCAGATGATACTTTATTCAGCACTAATCTTTTTGCGAAATTCCATGCTGGCTCATGCACCATCTGCCATGATTATTGGGAAAAAGATAAAAATGGACTTGCTTTTACGAACCATAAAAAACGCAATGATGTGAATCGTTGTACTAAATGCCATAAAAGCAGCGTAACAGGATTTAAACATAGTGACGACTGGTTCGCTCAACCCGAGCTGTACACCTCAGGTATGGACGCAAAAACAACCTGTGAAAAAATTATGGAAGTATTATTTGCAAAATTCAAGAGCAGGGAGCTGCTTGCCAGGGATTTGGAACATCATCTATTAGAAGATCCAAGAGTACTTTGGGGCATAGAAGGCGCCACACCAGAGAGCGGCAATCTGCCATTTAAGAAGAAAGAAACGGATATGGTCGAAGGCGGATTGGATGAGTGGAAAAAAGAAGTCATGGCCTGGATAGAGGGTGGTATGAAATGTGAGTAGCAGCAAATAAAATCACTACAGCTGTAGAAGGCGTTAATGAAAACTTGAGAGATAGTTGATGTGTGATTTGGAAAGAATTTTCTTCGATCCCTGTCTTGACAAAGCCATATATTAGATTATTCTAAATTAGAATAAACTAATATTAAAATGTGAGTGGATTCATGAGACAGATTGAAATCCAAAATCTTGAAAAAAATGCGGAAATGGCTTCAAAGTTGCTCAAGAGTATGAGTCACCCAAGCCGGCTAATGGTGCTTTGCCACCTAATGAATGAAGAATGCCCTGTCAGTCTGCTGAACCAGGCTGTTCCATTAAGCCAGTCGGCCCTGTCCCAGCATCTTGCCGCATTGAGGCAGACAGGCCTTGTGGACACACGACGGGAAGGCCAGGTGATCTATTACCGTCTTAAAAGCCAGGCTGTATCCGAAATACTTGAGACCCTTTACCGCATTTATTGCAACCCAAACAACGAGGAGTAATAATCATGAATGGACAATTAAACTGGTTTAAAGGTGGACTTCTACTTGGAGCAGCGTTCCTTCTCGCCGTCGCTTTTGTCAAACCCATTGGTGTATCTACCCAGTTTGTTATTGCTGACGGTATCGTCTGGAACCTGTTCTCTGGTTCAGTGGTTCAGAAAGACTCTGAAAGTAAATCAGGCTACTCCAGCCCCAATGCATATCTCAACAAGAGCGGTGGTAAGTACGCTAAAAATGTTGCTAATCCGATTAATTACAGTTTTGTTTTTGTTATCGCTATGGTCATAGGAGCGCTTTTATCCTCCCGCTTAGGTGGCCCTAAGCCAACGATAGCCGATCGTAGTGCCCCTGAAGTCTGGCGACAACGCTTCGGAAAAAATCCCACATTACGTTATGTGACCGTGTTTTTTGCCGGTGTGCTTGTACTTTTCGGTGCTCGACTTGCCGGAGGCTGCACCAGTGGTCATATGATGAGTGGAATGATGCAGACATCACTAAGCGGTTATCTGTTCGCCGCCGGTGCATTCGCCGCTGCTGTTCCTGCAGCTGTTTTAGTTTACAAGAGAAAATAGGAGGTGCTATATGAATATCGTTCTTGCAATCATACTCGGAATAATTTTTGGATTTGCCCTGCAGCGGGTTGGGGCCACGAACCCTCAAAACATCATTAACATGCTGCGCCTAAAAGACTTACATCTTATGAAGGCAATATTCTTTGCAATTGGTATAAGTAGCGCGTTGCTATTTCTGCTGATGACCGCTGGTGTTATCAACGCTGGACACCTTTCTGTTAAAAGCAGCTATATCGGCGTGATTGTTGGAGGGGCACTCTTGGGACTGGGTTTCGCCGTAGCGGGTTACTGCCCTGGAACAGGCCTGACTGCTTTGGCAGATGGTCGAAAGGATGCCTTGTTCTTTATAGGCGGAGGCCTTCTGGGTGCGTTGATTTACACCATGGTTTACGGCAGTATCAAAGGGTCTTGGCTCTTTAACACAATCTCTGGCGGTAAAGTTATGCTGGCCACAGGTTCAGACAAGTTCCAGGCACTGTTACCCGTTATACCGGGCACACTGCTGGCAGTCACCATTGGGATTGTTTTCATGCTCATAGCTTGGAAATTACCAGACGAGATTTGATTCTGTTCTTCCACTCATAATCCCGCACAATGCTGGATCTATTTCCAATCTATAAAATTCACCTATGAAGTGACATTATGGAGAATAAATGAATATCAGAAAAACAACATCTTTAACTGCTGGTCTTAGTTTTATAGCTATGGTAATGACCAGTGTTATTCTATACATAGTTCCTCAAGGAAGGATCGCATACTGGTCAGACTGGCGGCTTTTGGGATTGAGCAAGGAACAGTGGGACTGGATCTTGACCAAAGCATGGAACGGATTACGTCAGCAGGATTTGTTGTTAATAATGGAAACCAGACCCTGATTGAGATCAGCAAAATCAACAATGTCCCGCCCCAACGATACTGATGAATTTTACCTGATTTAGAAATAACTCTATGGCATGGTATCAAATAGGCAACCGGGTTCATGGCAATGGCGTTTGCAACTGCTTGAAATGCCTTTGGACGGCCAATATATTCAGCAATATCTTGATAGCTCACTATATTACCGCTGGGTATCCGCAACAAAGCCTTCCAGACGTTAATTTGGAAATTTGTACCTTTGATTAAACGGTTGAATGGGCGGGAAGTCTTTGGTTTTATTGAAATTAAATATATGATTTAAAAATGGAACAATTGGCTTGGACCAGAAAAGCCGGATTCTAATGAAGCATCAAGAAGGCTTTTTGATTGGGCCAATTTTTTTATAATCATCAGCCTGTTGAGAAAAATCATGCATTGTCATTTTTACCCTTCTGTTTTTATAATGTCCTAATACATTCAATGGATTATCACCACCCGAATCTTGCTCTGAAATCCAGCAATATAAGATGCGACAGATTGTTCATTATTTGAGTTTCTTTTTTTTGATCAGCCACTCAATTATTGCATCAGGGTCAGGCTGGCCATCAGACTTTTGGCTATTATTCCTGTCTGTTGGGTTTTCTTTGGATGGCAGACTTTTTTTTGCCATATTTTTTACGGGTTGTACACTTTCATTATCCAAAATCTTTGAAGAATGAAAAACAGGTTGCTTTTTTAAAAGGAATACCTCATTGACGAACTGGTCTATATCCGTAGGCTGGTCTTCCTGAATCAATGTAACGGAATTTTTTCCCCGGGTCTTTTCTTTTATCTGTGTATCCATCGGTTCAACTATCTTTTCAGTGTCATGGATTTGTTCATATATCAAGACTGGAGAAGGTTGCTTATAAATCTCTACAGGGACAGGACTGTATCCTAATCCAATCTTTTCCTGTGAAGATTGCTGCGAGTGATTAATTGAAATTTCATATGCCTGGTCGCTGTTTTTCCCTTCTATTTTTTTTTGAACAATTTTACCAAAAACAAGTTTTAATCGAGCCGGGCTCTTCATATCCGGATTCGTTGTTTCTTCAGAGACTTTATCCGGGACGCTTGACAGCTTCAGATGAGCCATATTGATTAGCCCGGCTGCTAAAAGAAGAACACACGCAGCCGATAATAGAAATATGGCGGATTTGACAATGCTTGAAGAAGCCGGTGTTCTGGACGGATTCGAATTTTCAACCAACTTCTTCTTTTTTTCTGCCGTTACTGGCAGTTTCAGCTGTTCAACCACTGGTCTGAATCCAGATGCATCAATAACGTATTTTCCTTCTGAAAAAGCGGTCATCAAAGCCTGGTCACATAAAATATTAATTTTTCGGGGAATACCCTGTGAAGAAACAAACGCCTCATGAAGCGCTGACTGAAGAAAAATCTCTTGCCGGGTCCCGGCTAGTTCCAGGCGTTTGATAATGTATTGCCTGGTTTCAGTTTCATCCAAAGGGCAAAGCGATGCCAGAACATCAATTTTCTTGCTCCAGGCCGCTCCTATATTATCTTTTAAAACCTTTTTGAGCTCTAACTGCCCTGATAGAAGAATGATAAGGGCATTAGCTGATTCAAACTGCGACCAGGCAAGCAGTTCTTTAAAAAAACGTTGAGAAACTCTATGGGCTTCATCAATAATTAGAAGTGCTTTTGTGCCATCTTCATCCAGTTTTCTTAAAAAAAGCTGCATAAAACAAGAGAATTTTTGATCTTTTTCAACCAATGAATCAAATCCGAACGATTTTGAAATCAAACTGAACAGTTCATGCATTTCAAAACACGGATCTGAAATTTTAACCGGGTGTATGGCGGCATCCAGTGAATGCATGATCTCGTGGATGAGGGTTGTTTTTCCTGTGCCGACATCACCGGTTAAAACCATTAAGCCAACGTTATTCCCAATCCCCTTTCTCAACAAATCCAACACATGGGCATGCTTTTTACTCAGCCATAAAAATGAATGATCAGAACTGAGCTCAAATGGCTTTTTTTTCAGATTAAAATGCCTGTGATACATTTTTGACCCCAGAATCTTGCCAATTAAATGGTCATGGATTAAAGTATCTTCTTGATTTCATCTAACAATGGATTTGGAGCCATGGGTTCCTCAATATTTTCCGGGCTTATATCAAGAAATTTTTTCACACAGTCATACTGATCCCATCCTTTTAATGGATAATCAAGATCCACGCTGTTCCATTTGGGATGACCGTTTTCCTTCAACCAGTCTAAGTTGTTGTAGATGATGCTTGCGAATTCTCCGACATAATCGCAGTTGTTCCGCCTGAAATCAAAGGAAATCAATACTGCTTTTACTGCAGCGGTCGGCACGTCTTTCAGGTTCCAGGCATAGGCTTCGGAAGGGATGAGGGTAGTGGGATAAAATTCTGTTATGCTTTTGTTTGTAATGGGAACTATGTGCAACCCGTCATTTTGTGTTACATTTTCTGAAAAAAGTTTAACCGGAGCACCTGCTACATAAAACATTGCATCGATATTTCCCTTTTTAAGCTGCTTCAATGCCTGATCTGTTCCCAGGTTAAGCTCCCTGCCCGGCTTTATTCCAGACACCTCAAACAACAGTTTGGCTGTCAGGAATGTTCCGCTGCCTTCCATTCCAATGGCAACTGTTTTGTCCTCGATATCATCAAACGAGGCAATTGTTGTTCTTCCCAGTAAATGAATCTCTTCATTGTATAGCGGAAAAACCATTTTTGTCTTTCTTGCGATATGTTTCAATGTTTTACTGGTTTTCACTTTCAAAACAAATGCCAGCACATCTGATTGAACGATACCCATCTGGGTCTTTGGCCGTTTGTATACGGCATATACATTTTCAACAGATCCTCTGGAGTTATAAACATGAAGATCAAATCCATATCGTTTTGAAATTTCCATCATGTTCAAACCAAACTGAAAATAGGTTCCTTTTTTACTGCCGGTCATTACACCCAGGTCAACCGCATACAAAACACCGGGTAACCCGATTAACACTATAATGATAAAAAACATGGGGCCTTTTCTGTTCATGACACCTCCTCTGGCAAAAAATTTTATCCTCTGGCTGGCGAAATGTTGAACCTGAGAAACTTTGAAAGCAATATTGAGTTCGCGGTATAGTAGCTTTGATTATTCAGTTTAAGATAAACGTGCCAATAGTTACACAGTCATTCGTCTGATAGGATATTCTTTTTTGTCTATCAGAATTAAAAACAATGTCAAGCCTATATTTGAAGAATTGTTCAGCCTATTTATTTGATTTTTATATAAGCTTACTATAAGATCTTTTAAAATAAATTCCTAACAAAAGGCTTTGTTATCATGATAGAAATAATAAAAGCTGACCAACGTCACTTCTCTGATTTCGACTGGCTTAAAACCTATTGGCTGTTTTCATTTTCAGACTATTATGATCCACACAACATTCAGTTTGGTGCGCTTCGGGTATTCAACGATGATGTTGTCGCACCCGGCACTGGGTTCCCTACCCATCCCCATGAAGAAATGGAAATCATCACCATCGTCCTTGACGGTGAGATGACGCATGAAGACAGTATGGGCAATAAAACGATTATAAAGACCGGGGATGTCCAACGGATGTCTGCAGGAACAGGTTTGACCCACTCAGAATTCAACCTTGCCGAATATCCGGTTCATTTTTATCAAATCTGGATATTTCCGGATGAAAAAGGGCTGCCGCCGACATACGACCAGAAAACCTTCAAGAATCAGGAATGGTCCAATTGTCTTCTTCCGCTTGCTTCCGGTCAGGGAATTGAAGGAGCCGTTTCCTTTCATACGGCTGCAACCATTTACAGGTGCGCACTTGAGGAAGACTTCAGTGTTATCCATTCGCCGGAAAAAGGACGCCGGATATTTGTCTATGCGACAGATGGTCAAATGAAGGTCAACGATCACATCCTGAACTCAAAAGAGCAGGCCCGAATCGATACGGAAGATCCCGTTACATTTACTGCACGAAAGGATTCTGAGTTTATTCTTATCGACGTGCCGTCCTGCAGAGGCTGGGGATATGATCAGAAAACGCTGAGCGGCAGGAAAGCTTAATCTATGATGC
>JAWSVI010000012.1:0-438284 GCA_033851995.1 Desulfobacteraceae bacterium
TGGCGTCCCCAAGGGGATTCGAACCCCTGTCGCCGGCGTGAAAGGCCGGTGTCCTGGACCAGGCTAGACGATGGGGACGCAGTGTGATTTTTGATGGTGGGCCGTGCTGGGCTCGAACCAGCGACTCTCTGCTTAAAAGGCAGATACTCTACCAACTGAGTTAACGGCCCGAGGCCAATCAAAAAACAGAAGATATCTATATGATCTGGAAAATTTTGTCAACTGTTTTTTGAAATTCAACTCATTTTTTTAAGCTTCAACACTTTCCTGCAGATCTTGAAGATCGATCTTTTCCGGAATATTTTCAAAGGAAATCATTAGCCCATTGCGTTCAGAAGGTGTAAGAAACGCTTTAAGTTTGCGTTCCAGCATCCTGGGATGGAGCTCTTCTGAAATGGCCAGAATCCCGTCCGTAATAATCTTCTGCAAAAACAGCTCTTTTACCGTTCGCTCTCTTATGGTGGCTGCAAAAGGCAGGAAAATAAAATTGGCCAGGACAATTCCATAAAGGGTGGAGGTCAGGGCAATCGGAACCGTAGCCATTACCACTGCAGAATCCCCAACCCCGGACAACATACCGATCAGGCCGACAACGCTTCCCACAAGCCCGAAAGAAGGTGCAACATCTGCCATGGATTGAAGCAGCCTTCGGGTTTCATCCCTTCTCATCCTGAAAAAATACATCTCAGATGTAAGGGAATCTCTGATCTGTTCTTTGGAGCAGCCGTCAACCAATAACCCAATTGCCTGTTTCATAAAAATAAAAGGGGTTTCATCTTCATCTTCCTGAAGGGAAAGCACCCCTTTGACTCTTCTTTTTACTGACAAATCTACCAGGATCTGTACAATCTCACCCGGATCTCTGGTTGGCCTGCCATAAGATGTTCTCAGTACTTTGAATAAAATTTCGACCCGCTTCATGTTGTAACTTAAAAAAGTAGCACCCAATGTCCCGCCGATCACAATAAGAAATCCGGACAAATTGATATAAAGCCCTGTATTCCCATGAATAAAAAATCCGGACAAAAAAAGAGCCACACAAATTAGCAGCCCAATAATATTTTTCTTTGCTTGTTTTAAAAATGAAATATGATCAGATGTCAGCATAAAGACTCCTTATCTGAATGATTGAATTTAATTATCTAAAGGTGCATACGGCATTTGTTTCATCAGTATTATTTCCACACGCCGGTTCAAAGCACGGTTTCTTGCTGTATCATTGGGACGGACAGACTGGTGATAGGAATGAGCACTGACAAACACCCTTTGCTCATCAACTTCGTTCACTTCAGTCAGATATCTTGCAACCATCACAGCTCTTTTTGATGACAACTCCCAATTGGATGGGAACTGTTCAGATCTACTGGGGGAGTCATCCGTGTGTCCCACTACGTTTATGGCAAAATCATTTTCATTGAGGACCCTTGCAATCTGATCAAGCTGATACCGGGCTCCGAGTTTAAGCTTCGCTCTTCCAGGGTCGAACAAAAGGTCTCCGGCCAGGACAATTCGAACAGCACCGTTTTCAACCAAATCTATTGATTCGGGGTCTGAAAACATCACTTCTGAAATAGCCTGTTTTGTCTGATCATAGACCTTGGAAGGATGCTGATCTGCCTTGATGTCCAAAATATTCTGAGACCCGTTTTCAGACATTCGATTTTTACCCGGACCTTCCCCAAACAAAAGATCCCTGTTGCCGGTCTGGAAAACATACATCACGGCAAAAAATATAAACATGGTCATCATCAGATCAGACCATGACACAGACCACTTGTCGTTTCTTTTTTCCGGGGGATAGGACAAAATGGGATCATAGTAATCATCAAAGTCATTTTGTGTTGCCGAATTTGAGGGGATGGGGCCTTTATTCAATTTCATGGTCCACACTATTTTAAAAAATTAAACTGATTGTGTTTCAACAAATCTTTCAGTTTATATTTAATCGGCTGAAATTTTTGTTTTCTTTAGTCGATAAATTTGGACAGATAGAAAAGCATTGTCCAATTTAATATGTGACGGGGAATATTTTTCAGAGGGAATCTTTAAGGGCTTCGCAGACTCTTTGAACATCTTTTTCTTCCATCAACGGAAAAACAGGAATCGTTAGAATCCTTTCATAAGCATCTTCTGCAACAGGGCACATGCCTCTAAATGTGTGAAAATTCTTTTTATAAAATGGATGGTAATGGACAGGAATATAATGGACATTTACACCGATGCCCTTCTCTCTGAGTGATGAAAAAACCCGTTCCCTGGTTTTTGCCATTTCTTCAAGGTGCAGTTTAATGACATAAATGTGGTATGCATGATAATTATGAGTTTCCTTTTTAAGGGGAGCAACCTGTGGGATCTGTGAGAGTAGCTTATCATACTGAGCGGCAATCATATTTCTCTTTTCGATACTTTTTGCAAGCTTTTCAAGCTGGGTAATTCCCAGAGCACATTGAAAATCGGTCAACCGGTAATTAAAACCCAGTTCTTCAATCTCATAGTACCAGGACCCCTGCTCTTCTCTCTGCCTGAAATCCGTATTAATACCATGGTTTCTAAATCGCTTGACCCGGTCGATAAAATCCTTTGATTCAGACACCACCATCCCCCCTTCACCTGTAGTCATGTGCTTTACAGGATGAAAGCTGAACACAGATAAATCAGCACAGCTTCCAGATGGTTTTCCTTTATATAGACCGCCAATGGAATGGCAGGCATCGGCTATCAAATGGAGATCATTCTTTTTTGCTATTTGGTTTAAAGCATCATAGTCACACATTTGACCTGCATAATCCACACAGGTAATAGCACGGGTTTTTGAGGTAATCTTTTCTTCAAGCTTTTGCGGGTCCATTAAAAGTGTGTCAGGGTTCACATCGACAAAAACAGGGGTGCCGCCCTGATACACCACAGCATTGGCAGTAGCAGCAAATGTGATAGCCGGTACCACCACCTCTTCCCCGGGCTTTAAATCAATTGCATACATGGCCGCATGAAGCGCTGCGGTACCGCTGTTTACCGCACCGGCAAACCGGGCACCGGCCTGCTCGGCAATTTTCTGTTCAAACTCCTCGACTTTAGGACCTGTTGTGAGCCAGTCCGAAAGTAGGACATCGTGAACTGCTTTTATATCTTTTTCATCAACATACTGACGACCGTATGGAATAAATTTTTCATTGTCTTGGGATTTTGGTTTCATATCAGGCCTGATTTCATAATAAAAAGAGCTTAACTTTTATTTTCTATTATACTATATAGAGATTAGTTCCATATATCATCGGTTGTTAATGCTGGCAAATAAAATTCTGGTTTAAAGATTTAGTCTAATGAAAAAAAAAATTTTCTGGCTTATCCAATCTAATCAGGTCACACCCATAATTGTAGATTTCTTACAAACACTACAAAAACGCATAGAAAATTTTATAGACCTGATATTTGTTGTTCCGGAAAGTTCAAGAAATATCTCAGAAAGCATCAAAAGCCTTGAGCCTGTATTCTTTAACATTGTAAACCAGACCGCCACAAACTCCTACCAGGTATACCTGGCAAAAAGTGCGGCCCTTGAAAACAGATGTTTTTCAGAAGGTCTTAGCTTTTCCGACACCCTCCTTCTAGATGATCTTGGCGGTGGCAATACCATGAGAACCAACATGGATCTCAGCCTGCCCAAAAACCTGTGCAGTATTATCCTTCAGATTCCAACACCGTTAGGCTCCTCAGCAATGGAAGAAAAGATTTTCCAGTCCACCATACTCTTGGGAAGACAAAACAACATCCCTGTCATAGGCTATGAGCTTCTGCCTCTGGACTCAAGGTGGACTTTAGCAGCATCCCTGCCCGACGGAATAATTACCAGACAACCCGAAAGCTGCAATTTTTTAAAAATGCAGCTTGACCATACAAATATCTGGATGCTCCCGAACTATGAAGCCTCCATCTTCTCTTCTACAGCCACCAGTTTTAATCTGAACGGCGCCAAAGCATGTTACCACTACAGAAATGAATACAAAATACCGACAAGCAGAACAGTTTTGTACATCCCCCACAATGTGGCCATGTTATATGAGTACAGGCAAATTATAAAAATTCTTAAACCTTTAGGCAGTCAACTCCATTTAATGTTCAGCATTGGAGAAGATCAGGTTCGGGGGGTATATTCCCACAGGGAAATGGTTGAAACCATTTATGCTGATGACCTGAAATCATTTGCATCCCTTTCGTTTCATAATATGAACACCCCCTGGGAAATGATGATGGCGGATGCTGTTGTGGCAGGATCCGCCTGTTTTAATACTGAGGTTGCTCAAAAAGAAATTCCTTGTATCATTTACGACCCAACGTTACCGCCAATAGAACGAGGGTTTAAAAAAAGGGTGGCAAAAGAAGAAAAACTTTTAAAAGCAATCCAATCGGCTATCAAATCCCATACATATAAAAATGAAATTGCTGATATTTTAATGCTGATTGCAAAAACAGGACACCCAAATGACTGATTTCTGGAAAAATAAAAAAGTCATTGCTTACATAGCCCTTACACACCACACCCGTTTTATATCACCTGTCATGGAAAAATTATCCAAGCATGGGGCTATAATCAGATACGTTGTGGGGCAGGCTGAAAGGTCACAGGAGATCACTGCAATCAATCTTGGACTTGATTACAAACATGTTTTTGATTATGTGGGCCCTGCCGACCAGCCTGAAATCCAAAAGAACTATCACCTGCTTCGAGACATATTCACGAAAACTCTTAAAAACACTGTTTTCTTTGGCACTTCTCCTGTAACCGTTATCGATAAAACAATCTATGCAACTGCAATAGAATACACAGGCTTTAAAAATCTTATAAAAAAAGAAAAGCCGGATATCTGCTTTGCTTTGCACGAATTAAACCGGTGGGGAAAAATTTTCTCCTTCTGGTCAAAAAAAATGAATGTCCCTATTGTCACATTTCAGGAGGGTCTTTATTTTAACCTGGATTTTGGCTATACCGGACATATCCAGAATTCGACATTAAACCTTGTCTGGGGAGATCGGATCAAGAAAAAACTGACAAGTTTTGAAGCCCCGAATGATAGAATAATACCGGTTGGCAACACCCATCTTTCAAATGAAATCGAATTCCAAAAAACGCACAATATAAGAAAAAAAATGAGGACAAAGTATAATTGCAGCAACGGCTTTGCCCTCCTGATTCTTTTCTCAGGCGAAATCCCTCTGATCAATGAATTATTTCCGATTTTTGAGACAGTTTCCAAACTTAAAAATAAATTTATATTCATAAAATTTCACCCGATCTCCAAAAGCGACCAGGTTAAAAAATGGATTTCCCTGATCCCGGATCAATACAAAAAACATATCACAGCCTTTCATGATGAGGAAAACACTTACAATCTGATGTCTCTCAGCGATGCCTGCATATTGCTCCAGTCCAGCACCACAGGACTCGAAGCTTTATCCCTTGGCAAACCCCTTATCCATCTTGATGTAAAGATGAAACAGAATTTGGACAACTCATTTACAGAATTAAATGTTGCAGCAAAAATGACACCTGCTGAACTGAGCAGTTTCTTGGCCGAAGGCAAAGATTTCAAAAATCTTCTTGATAAAGATGATATTAAAAATTATTTAAAAAATGAGTTGTCAGGAACTGGAAATGCCATTGAGGCGGTAGCTGAAGTTTCAAAAAAACTTATTCAGTCGAATCAATTAAAAAAACAGCTCCCAATTAAAGCGGAAAAAACTGCTGACAAAGATTGGAGCATCATTCTCCCTTTGTCCGATCATGCAGCCAACATATTAAAACAGCTTGAAGCCATTGCAGTAAATTCTGAGAATTCAGGTTCATTTGAAATTATTTTGATTGAACCGGCCAATCCGTCAAAACCGGTTTGTGTCATCCTTGATTCCCTTAAAGGCAATGTAACCCGTTTGCCAACAGAATTCAGCACATCGCTTCCAGAAATAATGAACCAGGCATCAAAACTTGCAACCGGGAAGACACTCCTCTTTTTAGATAAACATCTTTCCCCATCGCCCAACTGGCTTAGTCTTCTTGATAAAAGGATAAAAAAATACGATGCAAGCAAAGTATTCGGAACACGGGTTGTCAACCAGAGAGGCAGCATCATGCATGCGGGGATTGTCGTAGATAAAAACCACTCACCGATATCTGCTTATAAACACCTGCCTTCTGACTTCCCAGCAGCATTAAAAGAGCGTCCCTTTAAACTGGTGGACCATTTCATCTGTATCAACAGGGACTTTTTCTTTGGTATTGGCGGATTCTGGGAAATGGCAGGGAAATTCGCATTTATGGATCTTTGCCTGAGGGCCGATATGTTCAATAAAAGCAAAGATTGTTGTATCTATCTTCCTGATCCGTGTATGATCTCTTTGACAGGAAACAGTGAAAACTTTGATGCTGAAGCTTCTATTAATTTTTTTGGAAGATGGCATGGGGAACTATGGGAAAATCAAACCGATCTTTATACAAAGGACCATGTTTCTAAAGAGGGAATTGATGCTGCCCTTATGGCTCAGTCGATGGAAACGGCAAATTTTATGGAATAAGACTACAGGTACTTTTCCAAATCCTCCAGACTCAAAGCCGATACGGATAAAAAGATAAAACTATTGTTTATATACTCCTGATACATGTATGATGTCATTAATTATATCGAGGCACAAATTTCAAAAATTTAAACTAATGATTTAAAAAAGGATTCAGGCACAATGCTAAATAACAAATCATTATTAATTACCGGGGGAACAGGATCATTTGGTAAGAAATTTACTGAGACTTTAGTAAACAATTGCAAACCTAAAAAAATTGTTATTTTTTCCCGGGATGAACTCAAACAGTTTGAAATGAGTCAGACGTTTAATCAGGGCTGCATGCGTTATTTTATCGGAGATGTCAGGGATAAAGACAGGCTGACCATGGCAATGGAAGGAATTGATTACGTCATCCATGCCGCAGCCCTCAAGCAGGTTCCTGCTGCTGAATACAACCCCACTGAGTGCATAAAAACAAACATTTCAGGTGCAGAGAATGTTATCCATGCCGCCTTACAGAGCAACGTAGAAAAGGTAATCGCTCTTTCCACAGACAAGGCTGCAAATCCAATAAACCTATATGGAGCCACCAAACTATGCTCAGATAAGCTCTTTGTAGCTGCAAACAATTTTGCAGGAACCAAACGAACCATATTTTCTGTGGTCAGATATGGTAATGTTGTAGGCTCCAGAGGATCTGTGGTTCCATTTTTCAAAAAACTCATAGAAGAAAAAAAAGATCACCTGCCTGTCACAGACAAAAAAATGACCCGATTCTGGATTACGCTCCAAGAGGGGGTTGACTTTGTCATCAAAAACTTTCTGCGCATGTCTGGCGGAGAAATTTATGTCCCCAAAATCCCTTCTGTAAAAATAACAGATCTTGCAACCGCCATGGCCCCGAAAACTTCTCAGAAAATTATCGGCATCAGGCCGGGAGAGAAACTCCACGAAATCATGTGTCCTGCAGATGACTCTCATCTTACGGTTGAATTTGACGATCACTTTATTATTCTTCCATCCATTACATTCAGGGGGAAAAAAATAGATCAGACCATCAATAATTTAGGAGAAAGCGGTGCCTATGTAAAACAGGGGTTTGAGTACAATTCGGGAACCAACCCTCATTTTTTAACAACAGATGAAATTGTGGAATACAACAAAAAAATATAGCCGCCCCATAAGACCAATCATGAAAAATATTGCAATCATACCCGCAAGGGGCGGCAGCAAACGAATCCCAGGGAAAAACATCAAACCCTTCTGTGGCAAACCCATTATTGCTCATTCCATCGCCACTGCCAAAAAGTGCAGCCTTTTTGACAGAATTATTGTATCTACAGATGATGAACAAATTGCCGAAACTGCTAGAACATGGGGCGCCGAGGTCCCATTCATGAGACCGGATGATTTATCCGATGATTATACAACTACCATCGATGTAATCAAACATGCAATTGACTGGCTCAATAAAAATGACCAGGTTTATGATGCAGCCTGTTGCATTTATGCCACTGCACCGTTTGTCCGAATCGAAGATCTGAAAAAAGGACTTGAGCTCCTAAAAAATACAGATGCGCATTTTGCTTTTCCTGTCACCACATTTCCCTCATCCATTTTCAGGGCGTTAAAACAGAATATAAACAATAAATTGGAAATGTTTTGGCCGGGACACAGAGATACTAGGACTCAGGACTTGCCCGAAGCATACCATGATGTCGGGCAATTTTACTGGGGAAGAAACAAAGCGTTTATAGAAAACAACTCTATTCTGGATGGAAACTCAAGTCCAATTGTGATTCCCCGATACCTGGCACAGGATATCGATACGCCAGATGACTGGACCCAAGCGGAGTTGATCTATAAATCTCTTTTTACTGACGAGTCTGATATCATTGATGCATCCGATTCTACGAACGCATCTGGGCAATCTGCTGACGAACAAGCATAAACTGATCTTCTGAAAGCTGATCGGCCAAGGCTTTTAAAAACATTGTTTTACTGACTTCGTTTTCTGGTTTTGAATAGCGGGAAACGACTATATCCAAGGCATCTTCCGTTCGCCCCACAATCAACAAAATCTGAACCAGATTGACTGCTGCATCATTGAAATCCGGGTGAAGGTTCATGCATTCCACAAGGTGCTTGACAGCGGAATCAACATCGCCCTGATTGAATAAAAAAATACTTAGATTATTAAGAACATTGGGATCATCTGGAAACTGTTCATATAAAAATACCAGCCACTCTCTTGCTTTTTCAACCTGCTTAATTTCAAGCAGGCATCCTGTAAACCCAATGATAGTATCAACAATCTCATCCTGCTTATCTTTAGAAATAGCGTCTAAAGAGTCTGTCTGATGGACTTGGCCAGATGATCCTTTGCCCAGCTCAACTTCTATCGCCTTTACTATCTCCTTTGATGCATTTTCTTTAAACCGACACTGTTTTTTAAATGCTTCCTGCTGAGATTTCCAGGTGGGTGCATCCGGCTCTTCAAGAGCACTCTGCAATAAAGCATCAAGTTCCTCTTTGGTATCAGCGGGGGCTGCAAGGCCAAACTCTCTGTATATCGTGGTATAATTCCCCTGATCATCTCTTCGACACAAAGGATCTCTCCCTCCAAATCTCCAGAACTCGATCACAGGTTTTCCAACGGCAAGGGCATCCAGAATACCGGAAGACCAACCAGAAATAACCACATCAGAAATATGTGCGAGCTGAAAGAGATGCATACCTGAAACTATATACCGCTTACTGTCATATGGGGAAAGCAGTTTAAACAACTCATCTATGTCCTGGCGTGGATGGGGTTTAATTATCATTAGAGAATTTTCATAGCTAAAAACAGATTCTGCAATTGATTTCACCAGGTAGTTATAGTCGGGTTTTGAAAGGTAATGGGGGTGCTCCCCTCTCGAAACATAAAAAAACACCCTATCCGCCTCCTGGGCCAAACGAAATTCTTTAGTTTTCTCCAGGTCCGGGTCTTTCAGAAAGCGATTCACCCACCATTCATCGTACCGAGGCGTTCCCAACGCCCTAATTTTTTTAACATCTACAGAGGCTGACCAGTGGGGGATATCATTTTCAGAACCCAATAAAAAAAGATCATGTTTACTGAACTCATCCGGATTCTTACAATGCTGAATCAGATCTTTTTGCCTGTTGGAATATATATGGCAGGAATGGGGATAGCTGACCACTATGGCATTTGAAAACTGCTGTTCGACCTGGGTCTTAAACGGGGCGAATTCGTCCCTGTTATAATCTTTAAAAATAACTTTAATATTTTCCGGATCAATCTTATCTGAAGACAGAGAATCCATCTCCTGAGGCAGAATATTCATGGAAGAAATTTCAGAAAACTCCTTGAACAGTATGGGATTGGTTTTCACAAACCGATCAAAAACAAGCTTATGGCCAAAGATAGTAACAAGCCTCCAGTCTTCATTTTTCTCCATGAAAGCTTTTAAAACCGGGAGAATCCAATCCACCTCTCCAGCAGAAGTCGCAACCATCAATATAATGATAGAATTATCTGAAGTTATTGCTTTAGCCATTTTTTTTACCTTTTCATTTGTCAGGTTTATGCATTCTGCGGGCCTGGCAGATACTTTTTTAGAACAGCCATCTGCTCCGAAAATAAATCTTTGTGTTTTTTTCTCTCAACTTTCTGGGTGCCGGCCAGGCACCATATTTCCTCGTTTTCTTCTCCCCATACCTGTGGATACAACCCGGCTGCTTCAAGAGTTGAAAATAGGGTTTCCCGGCAATAATAATAAGGGTGAACCGCCCTGAAATAATACTCCCACCAATTTTCATAGTCCCTCAGAATCACTCTCGGATGGATCATGTCGGGCACTGCTATGTATATATGCCCATCAGGTGATAATGCCGTTTTAAGCCGCGACAGTGTCTCAATAGGAGATAATAGATGCTCAACCACATGACGCATCACAATAAAATCAAATTTGCCTTTGTATGTTTCAAGCCAAGGTCCGTCGACATCGCTGTCAACCAGCACTGCTCCCACATCGTTTTCTAAAATCCTACAGCACTCCGGAGAAGCTTCTATTCCATGAATTATAGCTCCCGGAATCTGCTCCTTGAGATATATCAGGCCATGCCCGGAACCACATCCGACATCTATGATATTTTGAATACGATCCAAATTTTCCAGGCCGGGTTTACTTCTTTCCCACACATGGGCCATATGTTTTACAACCCCTTCAACGCCATAGTCGGGTTTCAGCTCAAGACGGTAAAGATCATCATAATATTTTTCATAAAATTTACCGTAGGTTTCCCCTGTCCAGCGCGGGCTTAAGAATACCAGACCGCATCTGCAGATAACCGGGTGAACGTCATAATCAAACTGGCCTTTTCTCAAGGGTTTGCCATGAAGTAGTATAGTGAGGTAACCTTTCGTTTCCCCACACAAATGGCAATGGGGTTCTTCCCATTGA
Source organism: Desulfobacteraceae bacterium (assembly GCA_033851995.1). Lineage (GTDB taxonomy): Bacteria > Desulfobacterota > Desulfobacteria > Desulfobacterales > Desulfobacteraceae > Desulfobacula. Next base: position 11,022 of record JAWSVI010000012.1, read on the forward strand.
ATATCTGTAAATTTTTCCATTCAGCAGCTTTTTATTTTTTCGGTTATGTCTTATTCGTTACCGGCATGCAATGCCGGATTAATCTTTAAGGCCGCAGGTCGTTTGTGCCACCCTTCCCTGATTTTCTTCAACAGGGTATCCGGGTGATCCAGGTCTTCTTCATTACGGATTTCCAGACAGGAATATGGATTATCTATTTTATACGCCCCCATGTTTTCGCCGAAAAGGTCCTCGCTGCGTATGAATTCCGGCCGCGTCACACAACACAACCCCTTGTAGCTTAGGTAAACCGGCCGTTTGTACTGTCTGGGTACGAACCCCTCGTCAATCCGTTTCATCTCTCCATCTTCTTCAACCCAGATCGCATTGCTTTCAACCCTTGCCGGCACAATGGTATCCAGGCCCTGGTAGACCATTTTGTCGATCATATTATCAAGCAAACCATAATCCCTGAAAGGATAGGTAATTTCAAGCAGGGCAACAAGATCGGGTAGTATGCCTGATTCTTCCAGGCGCTGGAGAGTATATCGGTAAACTTTCTCCAAGCCTACATAATCCCTTGACAATGACATATCCCTTTGGATAACTACATCCGCCCCCATCAATTCGGCCTCTTCAACCGTCTGTTCATTATCGGCAGACACGACAACCGTATCAATATATTGGGCTGCCCTGGCAGAATTAATTGCGTACTGCAACAGGGGAACCCCGCCGATGGAATGAGATCTTCCCTTAATGGGAATAATTGCGGAAATATTCATATCCTTGAGCATGGCTGCATGGTTCATCTCATAGGTATTTCCCCTGAGATTTTCCATAATTTTAACGACATTCGTGCACCGCTGGACATTTCCGTCCTGGTGAATGCCATGATGATGGTATACGCTTGCCGCCGGCTCATAAACAATATGGTATCCCTGGTTCAAAACCTCCTGAGCCCAGACACGGTCTTCGATATTTGTCACTTTATCGTCAAACGGAAATTCGTCTAGCACTGATTTTCTGATCATGGAGTTGGCATTATGAAAAAAGCTGTCTTTTTTCTGAATTTTGCGCTCAGGCCCAAAAACCAGCATGAGATCTCGTTTGTCTGCCGGAGAAGTGAAGGACAACGGTTCCTGCCGCCCATAAACACCTGCGACTTTTGGGTCCTCAAAATTTTTAAGAAGATTACCCAGCCAGTTCTCATCCGTCGGGATACAATGACCGGACAGGCAGACGATGAAATCACCATCTGCTTTTTCGATCCCCATATTCAAAGATTTGCCTGGAATATAATTCTGGCAGTATACGATTTTTTCAACCGGGAACTGGGCTACTTTTGCCAGGGTGGAATCCGTGCTTTCGTTATCAACAATAATCACCTCAAAATCTTTATGCTTTTGAGCAAAAACACTTTTCAGGCATGAAGAAATCCACCGCTCTTCATTTTTGGTTCTTATGATTAATGATGCTTTCATTACAACCTCATTAGTAGATGCATTTAATTAAAACCCGGATTGAGATATCATAATTTTATATAGTCACCCACCGATTGCCTTCATCAAGACTCTTGTCAGATGCTTCCAACACTTTTGAAACCAGCAGTGACGACTCAAAAGTGGCCCTCAATCCTTTCATATCAGAAGGTTTTCTCTTTTTACCTATGATATCGGCAACATCTGCTATGAATTGAAGTATACTTGCGGGACCATATCCGCTAATTTTCATATGCTCATCATTAACATCTTGATAAAACTGACAAAAATACGGATTAATTTCTTCAATACCGTCATCGTCTGTCAACAGGGTCACACCTCGGTTTTTCTGATCTGCACGATACCGGCCTTTTGTACCGATTACCTCTATACGCTGATCCGACATGGCAGAGGAGACATCCGGATCAATCCATCCGGTCAAATGCGAAGACAGAAAGGGTTTTCCGGTTTCCGGCCTTTGCCATTCTATCAAAGTCTGGATGGTATCATAGGTATCAATCCCTTTTCCAGACAGATAATTCTTCATACCGATAGACATGAGCCTTATCGGCACTGCCCGGGTTAAAAAATGAATGAGGTCAACATAATGGACACCCAGGTATTGAAAGATATTGGTATGCTCCACCCAGTCTCGAAATACAGATGAAGGTATAATTTTACGCTGGCTGTAGTTGATCCTGAAATGAAGCAGGTCCCCCAATGCATCCTGGCGGATCAAATCGTATAATTTAAGGTTGGATTCATCAAAACGCTTGTGATATTCAACACAGCCGTAGACACCATGCCTGTTTTTAAGCGATATCAACTGCTCATTCTCATCCACTGTCGAAACGAGGGGTTTTACCACCTGAACATGAATACCGCTCTGAATAATATTTTTTGTAATGTTAAAATGGAAGTGATCAGGGACGGACACAATAGCAGCACAGGGAAGGCTCGAGTCCTCAATAGCAGCCAAATAGGCAAGGGGATCATCTTTTTTATCGGGATAGTATTTGATGTCTGGTGAGAGTCCGGTAAAGTCCTTTAGTTCTTCTGCTTTGACACGGGCCAGATCAGCACCTTTTTTTGTGGCTGCTGCCAGATGAATCGTACTAACCAGTCCATTTTTCCAGGCCTCAAAAGCAGCGGGTAAAATGGTACCGTATCCGTCTGTTCCCTTGCCGCACACATACATTCCGGCACCAACAATAATAAGGTCAAAGGGATGTTTCCGGTCTGTCATTCTATTTTTCTCCGGCAGCTGGATCATATTCGATTTGACCGCCAGACCCGTCAATGAGAGATTTTAAAATGAATTCCGCAAGTTTAAGATCTTCTTTTCGCTTAATAATGAGTGCGCTTAACTTGCTCACAGGGAAAAAACCAACTTTGCCGACAAAAAAAGCATGGTTCTGTTTTTCATAGGCATCCAGAAAAGAAGTTGTTCTCCACATCATCACAGAGTAAACAAATAACTCCACCGGAATTAAATCCTGCGTCTGTGCAAAAAGTTCATCTGTATTATAATTCAGAGGATTGCCGTTAAAATTGGCATGGACCTGCTGGTCAATCACTGTAATCAGGCTATCCAGTCCTTCTTTCTGGAAATGGCCGACAACGGACTTTATTTCCTCTCCGGTCTGAAGAGGAGAGATCGAGTTCACCCAGCATACAATGTCTCCCGGATGTTTTTTCATAAAATCGCAAACCACATCATCAGATTTGGTCGTGGAGCTTCCCAAGTGTTCAGGTCGAAGATAAAACTCAACTCCGTATCGCTTTGCAACTTCTTCAAAAACCTTATCATCTGCATTGACTACGATCCGGTCAAACACACCGGAGGATTTTGCCGCATTGATGGCATAGGAAATCAGGGGTTCCCCGTTAATCAGCGCAAGATTTTTTTTAGGAAGCCGTGTGCTGCCGATCCGGGCAGGAATCATGGCAACAACTTTTTCTGCGCTCTTTTCCATTATTCCATCTCCACATTAAGTTGATAATTTTCATTCAGGTCTTCAAAATCCTTCAATTCCTGATCCGTAACAGGAATCCCACTAGCACTTCGAGTCAAGGTACGTTTTTTTTCCGGATCACCTGCCACCATTACCGGCTCATTTTCATCCAGCCTGGGTTCGTTTCTAAGTTCATCCACCATCATTGCCATTCTTTCCTTGAATTGATCTACCTCAATAAAAGCACTGATGTTCATGGCTCCTACAAAATGACCCAGATGGCGTTTTTTCTCAAGATCCTGAAACATTTTGGAGATATGGGGACCATAGGGCATACCCGAGAGCATGCTGCACAGCACTTCAACCATAAGGCTTAAACCATACCCCTTATAGGTTCCAACCGGCAGAAGCATGGTAATCTCATTGGGGTCCGTAGTTGGAATTCCGTTTTTATCCGTACCCACATTTTCAGGCGCTTTTTCACCCCTTTCCCGCAATTGCCTCACTGCATTGAATGTAATGATACTGGTTGCCATATCCAGGCAGAATGGTCCCTCTCCTTTAACCGGAGCGGTAAAGCAGATCGGGTTGTTACCAAGGAAACTTTTTTTTCCATGAGTTGGAATGATCAAAGAATCCGAATGGGTGTAACTGGTTCCGATCATATCATGTTGAGCAATCTCAAGCGCAAAATATGCCGCTGCCCCAAAATGAGTTGAATTTTTAACGGCCACATTTCCAGACCCGTATTCCTCGGCCATCTCTACAGCCAACCTGGCTGCTTCCATGCCTGCGGCATGACCAAAGGTATGATCAGCATCCAGCACAGCCACTGTCGGCATTTTTTTCTCCACAGAATAGTTTGGGTCGGTGTTAATTCTTCCTGACTTTACTCCTGCCAGATAATGATGAATCAGTCTAATTCCGTGAGAATCAGTGCCTCTAAGGGATGTAGATGTCAAGCCTTCTGCAACATATTCCGCCACCTGCTCTGTAACATTTTCTTTAAGCAGACTTCCCTTTATAATTTCTTTAGCTGTACCGCCGCTGATGGTTTTCATGATCGTCTCCTAATTTGACTCTGACCGTCCAAACAAAATTGATAGAAATTTTTATTTTATTACTGTTCTTTTATTTTGGGTTATTTCATGCAAAGTGCAATGAAATGTAAGATAAACCCCTTGTTTTTGTCAAGGACAGTTTAGAGCCCTTTGCTTCATTGAACTATTTCACTCCCAACCCCTTTCACATTTTTTTCTTGTAGTCCAGGCATCTTTTTTATATGTCTCATAAATAACTCAACTATCAATTAAGGGAAATTTAAATGACAGATCTCACTTCGCAGGAATGTTTTTGGAAAGGCGAATTTGGAGATGACTATGTAGACCGGAACAAGGGAGAACATATACTTTCTTCAAACCTGGCTTTTTTCAGCAAAGTTTTGAATCGGACCCGGGAAGTCCAATCCGTCCTGGAGTTGGGTGCCAACATAGGCATGAATATGCTGGCACTGCGCCGCCTACTGCCCAAAGCAAAACTATCTGCCGTTGAAATAAACAAAAAAGCGGCCAACGAGCTGAAGAATAATCTCCCTGGAATTGATCTGCATGTAACCTCTATTTTCGATTTCAAACCAGACAAAACATGGGACCTGATTTTCACAAGAGGCGTCCTGATCCATCTAAACCCGGCCAAACTGCCATTGGTTTACCAGACCATGTACCAAAATTCATCCCGTTATATTCTCGTGTCTGAATATTACAGTCCCAAACCGGTTGAAATAGAATACCGAGGGCATTCCGGCAAACTTTTCAAAAGAGACTTTGCTGGAGAAATGATGGATATGTTCTCAAATCTTAAGCTGATTGATTACGGTTTTATTTATCACCGTGACTGCAACTTTCCCCAGGATGACATGAACTGGTTTCTTATGGAAAAAAAAGTTTCCTCAAAATAATATTGTCCTGTGAATCATAACTTTCTGATAAACAAATTACTGAGGATGGAATAAACGCTTTTTTAAAGGTTGTATACACATGCTTCTAAAGGGAATTGAACAGTCTGCACAGGATCTTTTACCACTATTGCCAAAAAATCCTTCCAGGATTATTGAAATAGGGTATCATCCAACGAATATCTTTAAAACATGTGCGGCCTCTAATCCCAAGGTTGAGTATACCACTATCCTCCATTCCCTTGAGCATAAAGAAAAAAGCAACTTGATAAACCTAAACGGGCAAACCCAGTTGAAAGGGAACGTTGAAAAAATTTCTTTCAAGGAGTTGGGGATCCCACTCAAAAGTGTAGATTGTTTAATTTTAATCAATGTTTTGGAAAACATGATTAATCCATGGCAATTTCTGGACACTCAATTCGATCTTCTCACTGAGGATGGTGTTGTTGTCACCACCTATCAAAATTTTGGACATTGGTCGACTATTTATAACCTAATTCGGGGAGAATGGATGTACAAAAATTCTTTGATGCCACAGAGAGAACAAATCCGGTTTTATACCCCGATGACTATGGGTGAACTGTTTGAAGGAGAAGGTTTTGTTATCACCAACTATTTAAACCGGCACAAAAAAGATGAAAACTATCAAAACTTTGTCTCAATATTTTCATCCGCACTTCAAAAGATAAATATTGATATGAAGATCTTTGAAGAACAGGCAGCTACTATTAGTTTCATTGTCCAAGCTAAAAAAAAACCGCCTTCAACTCTCAGAAAAACAAGCAATGATTATTATCGGAAAGCCTGTGAATCTATACAAGGAGATATTCTCAATATTGGTTCTGCAAATGACCGTGATGGTATGGGAGGGAGATATAAAGACTACTTCAAAAAAAATGCTACCTACGCTACTCTGGATGTTGAACCGCATAATCGGCCAGATATTATAGGCAGCATTGAAAATTTGACCGGTGTTGTGGCTGATGAATCCTATAATGCTGTCTTCTGTGCCTGGGTGCTGGAGCATGTCAAAAACGTTGAGTCATCAATCTCTGAACTGCATCGGATATTGCGCAAGAATGGGTCTCTGATTTTCGGCCTCCCGCTGAATATAAAATTTCATTCTTTTCCAGCCGATTACCATCGTTATACAGTCCAGGGGATCAGGGAACTGCTCAAGGATAAATTTGAGATATATGAAATCGAAAAAGTCGGCACTGAGGAAGCTTACCATCACGACCCCAGGCTTTCCATATTCGGGGATATCCCTGAGACAGCCCCTCTGGGATATGTGGGAATAGCCCTGAAAATTTAGACGGCAACAATAGCTACACTAATAATCATTTAATCATCTTAGCGAGACAATCGGCAATATCCTCGGATGCACTGTCTGTGAACTTACAAACGGATTTAAATACTGTTTGCTGTGTTTTCCAGGTCCCTGCTTTAGGATTCGTCAAAGCCGATTTAATCAATTTTTGAAGTTCTTTTTTTGTCCGGGCAGGGGCTGCAAGCCCTAACTCACTATATATCCTTGTGCCTGCTCCTTCTTCTTTTTTTTTGTTCCCAGAACCGGTTTGACCTGATTGGAAAAATTCAATCGCCGGTTTTCCAACTGCCAGGGCATCCAGTACTCCTGATGATCCGCCTGAAATGACGACATCGGAAATATGTGCCAACTGCATCAGGTGTAGGCCGGAAATTATCCAGCGAATTTTTTTTGTGGGCTTTAAAATATGTATTAGTTCTTCAGTACTTTGCTTTGGGTGGGCTTTTATAAAAAGCATAGCATTTTTATACCCCCCGATAACATCTAACATCGAATGAACTTGGGCTTTGTAATCCTGCAGGGTTAAAAATTCGGAGCGGGGTTCCCCTGAGATATATGTGAATACTATTTTAGCTTCTTTGGCATACCGATTTTCATCACTTTTTAAAAATTCAAAATCTTCCATGAGCTTTTTAACCCACCATGAATCAAATCTCGGATAGCCAAACGCTTTTATCTTTTCAGACTCCGCACCATTTGACCAAAAGGTTACATCCTTTTGGGAACTCAGAAGAAAAAGGTCATATTTTTCAGAAGCCTTTGAAATTTTTTCTGTCTGAACTTTTCCACAAGATTTGGATGAATGAATGCGGTTAGATTCAGGAAAATTAACGACCAATGCGTCAGGATATTTTTTAAACAGTGTCGAATTATTCCCGCTGTTTTCCTTTAAAATTATCTTTACCTGGTCTGAAAAAAATCTTTCTTTGAACACACTGTCGATTCCTTCAGGTATTGTATCAATAGAAGATATTTTTAGAAACTGCCTGAACAAAAACTTGTTCATAGAGAATGGTCGAAAAATCTCCCTGCATCCAAATAGAGTGGCAATTTCATATTCAGGGTTCTTTTGTTTGAACAAAATTAATACAGGCAAAACCCAGTCTATTTCTCCGTAAGAATGAGTAACTTCTATAATTACCAAAGGAGTCTTCCCTTTTACAATCCCTCTCTTTGAATCTTTTGAATCATCACTGATTCTTTTTTTTATGACCCTGGCCGGGACACCCGCTACAATTGATCTTTCAGGTATCGATCGGGTCACCACACTGCCGGCGCCGATAACACTATTACTGCCGATGGTGACACCATCCAGAATTTTGCATCCTGCACCGATCCATACATCGTTCCCAATAGTGATCCCCTTGCCACTGTCCCCCTGAAGTCGTATGGGAATATCCATGCTGTCAAAGTTATGGTTGGACGGAACAATCACGGTCTGGGTGGCAATGCTCACCCGGTGGCCTATTGTGAGCCCTCCATGCCCATAAAGCATACATCCGGCCTGAACAGAGACACTATTCCCAATCTTGATTTCCCCTCCATATGTCTGAACCATTGAATACTCACCGATCCCAAAGCTACGGCCAATGGTGATAGATCCGCCTTTTACAACTGCAATTCTTGCAGTTTCCGAAAGGTGGCATGGATCTTCAATAGAGATGCCCGGTAATTCTATACCAGGGTAAAATTTCATTTCCGGTGGTTCAAATATTGCCAAAAAAAGACTCCTTTCAGTGCAGGAATATAAAGATGATAGATCCTTATTTTATTTTCTCTCATCAGGCGTGCCGTCTCCAGAACCATACGTGGCTGGTGTTGATTGCTCCCCCATCTTTAGGTTAGCTTCATCTGATTTGTCAATGAAAGATTTAATATTCGCTTTCAATGGTCTACTAAGGAAAAAATTTCCCAGTAAAAGCCAGTTTTGATTTATCCACTGGCCTCAAGCACTTATAAAGATTTTATTCAAAAGCCACGATATATATAGTTGTAATGGTACTAAGATTTTTTCTGTGTTATGTTGTGGAATAATATTTGCTACACCTAATTTTATTACTGATAACAACACATTCACATAGAGCGCTATGACACAAAAAAAAAACATATATGATTCGAACCTATATGCATTAAAAAAGCACCATCCGGATGTATTTAAAAAAATACATGAATCTCATGTTAAACCCTTAGGAGAGTTGGAACTGCTTGATAATAATGCTAAAAATCTTAAAGTCATTGATGCTGAAGGGTCAACACATTATCTTCACGGCAGATCCGGCCCTGCAGAAGACACCGCCCAGTTCTTTAATATGGTTTCCCCAGAAGCAAATGGTGTCCTGATCATGATGGGGTTTGGTTTGGGAGTTCCTTCCCGGGAAATTCTTAAAAACAGACCGCACATTCGACATTTTTTCATTTTTGATTCAAACCTGGGTGTTTTCAAACAGGCCCTGATGACAAACGATCTGTCTGAACTGATTTCAGATAACCGGACGGTTTTCTGCCTGGAAGAAAAACCGGACTTTAACTTGGTTTTCAAAAAAGCCTATACGGCGCTAGAACTCGAAGACATACAGATCTTGAAGAACAACCCTTCTTTCAGGCTGAATCCTCATTATACAGAGCTTTCTGAAGAACTGTTCAATTATTTAAATTCTTTCAGTGTTCGGGGCGCAACAACAAAAACCATGGGAAAAAAATTCACCCGGAACAGGTTTGTAAACCTTAAACGGTTCAGACATGATTTCATAATAGATTCTTTGAGTGGTGTTTTCAAAGAGGTTCCAGCCATACTCATTGCTGGCGGCCCCTCTTTGGATAAAAACATTCATCAGTTGAAAAAACTGAAGGGTAAAGCATTGCTGTTTGCTGTGGATGCCGTGGTTCCAAATCTTTTAAAAAATAATATTATTCCAGATTTTATCTCTTCGATTGATCCTCAAAAAATCACACTGGAAAAATTTAAAGGAGCCGATATTCCTAAAAAAGGGGTTTCTTTAATCTGTTCAGCATGGGTCACCCCCCGGGTGCCGTTCACCCTTCCGGTTGACAGGGTAATCTGGACATTTGGCCCCAGAGCCGCTGAAAAATGGATAAATGACACCATTGGAGGTAAAAAAATTTTTATCGGTGCAGGAACTGTTGCCCATTTAAATCTTCATGTTGCATTGGATATGGGATGCTCGCCTATTATTTTTGCAGGCCAGGATCTTGCGTACTCGGAAACAAATGACCACGCCAGCAACATATCATTAACAAACAGTACCCAAATGGAAGATATATTTAAATCAAAAGGCGATTGGACATGGGTGAAAGGTTTTTTTGGAGGCAAGGTTAAAACCAGCCGTTCTTTTTTACATAACAAAAATGTCTTTGAATCCATTATTGAAAAGAATCCATCAATTAAATTCATAAATGCTACCGAGGGTGGGGCCTTTATCGACGGCGCCGATCATATAAGGCTTGAGCAGGCTGTTCATCAAATCTCAACTTCAAAAATCAACTCTGACCAAAGGATCTCACAGATAGCAGTTCCCCTTGGCAACCAGAAAATTGCTGCTCTTGATGCTCAGCTTAAAGAGCTTATCAAAATTGGAGATAATATTTTAAAACAGCTGAAGCCCGCTCAAAAAACCTCGGCTGAAATGAGAAAGGAAATCACCCGCCTGAAGAAAAAGCAGACAGTTATTCGGGAATATTCACAATTGCCCCCCCCAACGCAGAAAAAACTGGTAAAAATAGATAAGTTCAGTGCAAAGCTGGATCAGCAGGGATTGTTCTGGCATCTGCTGGATGAAGTCACTTTTGAGGGGTTGCGCCAAAGTGAGCAAATGCGTTTTGACATCAGCACTCAGTCCAAGGATAAAAATAAATATCTCAACTGGCTCTTAAAAAATATTGAACGCTTTGACTACATAAACGGAATACGATGTGAAATTATCTCTTGGCTGAAAAAAGAGGTTTCCAGTGTGATAGAATTTCATGAAAAAGAATTCGAACTCTTTGAAGCTCTCGAAGAAGAGGGAAATCTGCCTCAAAAACATCTCGAATTGGCAATTTTTTACGCTGATGCAGGTATAACCTCTTTGGCATTGAAATATTTAGAAAATCAAAATGGACTTTTCAGCACCCCGGAACTGCATTTTACTAAGGGCTGTTATTTTGCCTATCGTGGAGATTTCAATAAGTCGGAAAAGTATTTTAAGAAGGCCCTTTCAAATGATCAGACCATTCAAGGCAGAATTGATGCATTTAAAAAAGAACGGGCACAAGAGTATTTTGAGTTTGGTAATAAGTGGATGACTATTGATACCAGCACGTCCCGAAATCTTTTTCGAAAAAGTTTGCAGTACAATCCGGATCAACCGGAAATTTCAGAAACCATAACCCAAAATTTAAATACAGATCTTCAAAAAATATCCTTATTGTTAAAAGAAGAAAATTATGCTCCCGCCAAAACAAAAATGGATTCTTTGATAATAGAACTGGAAAATGAGCCTATTTTTAAAGCATACCTTACACCTGTAAAAACTGCCTTTTTATATGGGCAGGCAGGAACTATTTATGTCCGTGAAGAAAATTTTTCCAAAGCTTATGAACTGTATGCCAAAGCTATTGAATGTGAGCCTGACAATCCGGCACACTATATTCAACTGACGGATATGTGCTTCAGCATCGAAGATTATGATAACGGTGTACGTGCCTTAAACAAAGCAATTGAACTGGATCGCTCTAACGCTAAATACTGGGAACTCATTGGAGACCATATGGCAAAATCCGATAGTTTAAACGATGCACTCTCCGCCTACGAAAAATGTTTTCTGGAAATGCCGGAAAACCATAATCTTTTGCTGAAAATGGGGGAAATATATTCTGCCATGGGACAGGAAGAGGCTGCCAAGGAAGCCAGACGCCAATATCAGAACCTTTTGGACTCAAACCGTTAACCAATTTTTCGGATAGACTTGAGAAACGGATGATAGAAAAAATAATATTACGCCCGGCATCTGTTGAGGATGCAGCGCTTTTATTTGAGTTGCGAAACGACCCTTTAACACGAAGCGCAAGCCTCAACCCCAAAAAGGTCGAAAAAAATGAACACTATAAATGGCTTGATAATTTAATGGAAGATCGCCACCGAAACCTTTACATTGCAGAGTCTGAAGGAAAGCCGGTGGGGACAGTCAGATCGGATTACAAAGACGGTGCTTATGAGCTTTCCTGGACGGTTGCACCCTTTGCAAGAAAAAAAGGGGTCGGCAAATTAATGGTTTCAACATTGGCCGATAGAATAGAGCAACCGATCTTTGCCAGAATAAAAGAAGGCAACGCCTCTTCCATTCATATTGCCGAGTACTGCCAGATGACTTTCAAAAAAAAAGAAAAACATATTCTGTTATATGAAAGATCGGCATTGAAGGATGGTGTTAAAAACAAATGATATTTCAGACTCTAAGTATACGGGCTGATGCAAACTCCAGGATTGGAGCCGGCCATGTCATGCGGTGCATTGCATTGGGCCAGGCATTTAAAAAACTGGGGGGAGACGTTCACTTCATCACTGCCTGCGATATTAAAGCCATTGAATCCCGAATAAAAGCTGAAGGTTTTAAATTTTTACCTATCTCACCGGGGCCTGAAGACCCTTGGGGTCTTAGACAGACATTGAACATAATCAAAAACAGCATTCCAAAGAAAAACAACACAAGCCATCATTGGGTTGTGTTGGATGGATATCACTTTGAAAAAGAATTTCAACAGGCCATAAGAAATAAAAATTTAAAGGTGATGATCATTGACGACTATAACCACCAGCCGTTTTATTATGCCGATCTCATTGTAAACCAGAACATCGGCGCGCAAACCTTTCAATATGGAGTGGATAACGAGACGGTTGTCCTCAGAGGGCTGAAATATGCTCTCATTCGGGAGGAATTTACAAAAACAATCCCCACTGCACCCCGCAACACAAATAAAGTTCTTCGCATACTGCTAACGATTGGCGGGTCTGATCCTTCCGGTATCACCCCTGACATAATCAAAATCCTTGGAAGCCCTGAATTTCAAAACATCAAAGTAAAGGTGGCTGCGGGCCCAGCCAATCCTATGCTATCTGAACTAAAGTCTCTTGTGATGAGAGAAGATCTCATGGAATTGGTTGAAAACGGGCATATGCCCAGACTTATGCAGTGGGCAGATCTGGCTATAACTGCTGCAGGAAGCACCTGCATAGAACTCAGTTATACAGGTGTCCCCTTTTTGTCTATCGTAACGGCAGCCAACCAGGAATCACTGGCTCGAAATTTTGAGAAAAAGGGGGTTTCGTTGAATTTGGGCTGGTTCTCAAAAAATCGAAAAGCAGATGTTACAAAATGTATTCGCTCTTTTATTGAAGACAACCATAAACGGGGCGAGATGAAACATCGATTAAAAGCACTGGTTGATGACCAAGGCCCTATCAGAATTATTCGGCAAATGAAAAGGATTTCATCAAATGGTTCCTAAAATAATGCTCAACAACAGGGAAATTTCATCGACAAACTCAGCATACATAATTGCAGAGATGTCTGCCAATCATAACCAGAGTTTCAATGCTGCCGTTAAAATTCTCCATGCTGCTAAAGACGCTGGGGCCGATGCGGTTAAGATTCAAACGTACACACCTGATACCATTACCATTGATTGTAATAATGACTATTTTCGAATTAATCATACCATCTGGAAAGGAAAGACACTTTATCAACTTTATAAGGAGGCTTATACGCCCTGGGAATGGCAACCGAAACTGATGGAAGAAGCAAACCGTCTTGGCTTGGACTTTTTTTCCACCCCCTTTGATAATACCGCTGTGGACTTTCTGGAAGAAATGAATGTACCAGCCTATAAGATAGCTTCTTTTGAACTCATCGACATCCCGCTTTTAGAAAAAGTTGCCGCTACCGGTAAACCCGTCATCCTCTCCACAGGCATGGCAACCCTGTCTGAAATCGAAGAAGCGGTTGAAACCCTCAGAAAAAAAGGCTGTGATCAGATAGTTCTTTTAAAGTGCACGTCAGCATACCCTGCCCCTCCGGAACAGGCCAACCTGCTAACCATTCCCCACCTGTCCGCGACTTTCAATATCCCTGCTGGACTTTCCGACCACACTCTTGGTAACGTAGTCCCGATAACAGCTGTGACTCTTGGTGCCTGTGTTATCGAAAAACACTTCTGCCTTTCCAGGGCTAAAGAAGGTCCGGACTCCCAGTTTTCCATGGAACCCGAAGAGTTCAAACAAATGGTTCTGGCCATTCGAATAGCTGAAAAAGCAGTCGGCAGAATAAATTTTCAGATCAATGATCAGGAAGAAAAAAATAGAATGTTCAGGAAATCTCTTTTCATAGTAAGAGAAATAAAAGCAGGCAAAAAATTGACCGCAGATCATGTCAAATCCATAAGGCCTGGCCATGGAATCCACCCACGATACTTGAAAAGTATCATTGGGAAAAAAGCTGTTACAGACCTAAAGAAGGGAACACCATTAGCCTGGAAATTGCTTTATTAACTATACTCATCCTTCCTCAAAAAAAATCAATGATGTCCTCCATAAAAATCATATGAAAAAAAAGTCATAAAATCTCCATAAATTCATTAAAGAAACCTTCCCGAAAAGTCGATACTGTTAACTGTATTAGAATTTCCCCATGTTCATCTGAACAGAAAGGAGGTGAATGGAAAAACGAGGGGAATACTAACACTTAAATATTTTAGCGACTGGGAAAGGATTCCCGGTTAAAACTAATTACACGGAGGTTTAACGAATGGCTTTAAGAATTAACACGAATGTAGCTGCATTAAATGCCCACAAAAACATGATCATGACGGACAATTCATTGTCTTCATCTCTTGAAAGACTATCATCCGGCCTTAGAATCAACAAGGCTGCTGACGATGCTGCGGGCATGTCCATTGCAGATTCTTTGAAGTCTCAGGCTCTCGGGCTTGGACAGGCAATCAAAAACGGTAATGATGGTATCAATATTGTACAGACTGCTGATGCTGCTCTCCAGGAATCCATCAATATTGTAAACGCAGTTAAAACCAAGGCAATTCAATCTGCTCAGGATGGCCAGACCACAGAATCAAGGGCTGCAATCCAGGCTGATATTGACAAGCTCTTGGAAGAGCTTGATACCATTGCAAATACCACAGCATTTAATAACCAGAAACTTTTGTCCGGTAACTTTACCAATAAAAAATTTCAGATTGGTGCATACAGCGGAGAAACCCTTGGTATCTCCATTGCGTCTGCGCAATCCCAAAAAATTGGTCATGTGACTAAATCAGAACTCACGATGACCAATGATGCTGAAGGAACAGTTCAACTAAGTATATACAGTAATATCAACAATGCCAACTTCCAAGTTCAATCCGTTGATGTACTCTATAACAATGATGCCACAAACAGTATGGGCGCTCTGGCTAACAACATTAACAAATTCAGCGACCAGTTGGGTATTTCGGCTGCTGCAAATGTTGTTACACAGACTGATGCTGCTGTTCAGGCTGGCACCACTGACTCTGATTTTTCCATCAACGGCGTGACCATCGGTCAGTTCGATATAATAGCCAATGATGACAATGGCGCTCTTGTAAAAGCGATCAATCAGAAGACCAAGAACCATGGTGTTGTGGCCAGTACGAATTCAGCAGGATATCTCACCTTGACATCCTCTGATGGGCGTGCCATCGAAGTAACAGCAACAAGTATTACAGATGGAACAAACACTGGAGTCAATGCTGTTTTGGGCGGTTCTGACATGAGCACCCTCGGAGGCATTATCCTGCAGCAAAACGGTTCCAATGAAATCATTGTCAATGATATCGGCGGCGGTGCAGCAGTTTCTCTACAGACAGACCTTGAAATCAGCGGTGACACCACCACGACTATCTCCTCTGTGGCAGCAGCCGGATCCACCCTGGAATCAGGTTCTAAATTCCAAGCTGGATGGACAACTGGCGAGGCTCTTCTGGGCAGTAACTTTACTGGTGACTTAGTAACCGCACAAAGCTCGACTCTGACAGCCGGAAGTACGCTTGGAGCAGGATCGATATTGGGATCAGGAACCGTTCTTCAGGGTGTCATGATCACCAGTGGTGTGGACGGTACAGGTGGAGATTACACAATAGCAGCCGGAAGTATGCTCTCATCAGGTTCAGTATTGTCTTCCGGTACCGTATTTGGTGCCAACATTGCTGCAACGGCTGACTACACCTTGACTGAAAATTCAATACTGGCGGCTGGATCTTCTCTGGCTTGCGGTACTGAGCTTAACTCCGGTACAGTTATCGGTGGTAACCTCACGCTCAGTGCGGATGGCGGCACACTTACAGTAAATGCTGCCGGAACCGCAATACTGGCTTCCGGAAGTATCCTGATCGACAATAGTGAGCTGGCTTCTGGAACCACTTTGACAACTGCTGTCAGCTCTTCTGGGGTCAACCTTTCCGGCACTGCGGTAATTGGCGGCGGGAGCACTATAACCAACGCCTCCACTCTGGTTCTTGGAACCCAGTTGGCCAGCGGCGAATTCCTCCAGACAACTACCGGTCAGATTGGTAGCGCCACAGGATTTACGCTCGATGCTGACTACGTCCTTGATGGTGATCAGACCACCTCATTTAGTCTTTCAACTTTTGGCGGCTCAATCATCAGTTCAGGAAGTACCCTGGCAGTCGGTACGGTCTTTCAGTCAAATGATATAGCTACTGACGGCGATCTGACATTAACAGCGGATATGATACTGCAGGGCAGTTCTTCTCTCGCATCCGGCTCAACAATTGGAGTGGGATCTGTTTTTGCAAATGACGAAGTAACGGTACATGAGGCACCCTTAATCCTGACCCAGGATATGACGGCCGTCTCCGGTACAGTTGTCGCAGACGAATCAATCCTTGCCACCGGAACCATCCTCAATGATGTAGAGTTTGCTGTTGAGGCTAACACAGTGCTCACAAATAGTATGGTATTGGGGACAGATTCAACCATCATGAGTGGTAGCGTCCTTCAAGCTGGTTCTATCATAGGAACCGACGGTCTTGGAAACACTGCCCAATTGACATTGACAGGAGACATGAACGTAGGTCAGGGTTCCACATTTGCTTCAACCGGAACCTCATATAACACCGATTCAACAATTGGTGCCACTGCAACCTTGGGCAACGACCTTATCCTAACCCAGGATATGACGCTCGCTGCGGCAAGTCTGATCAAGGACGGTTCAATACTGACAGATGGATCCGGTATTGGCGGGGCAATGACCCTGGCAAATGATGAGGTGGTTGAAACAGGAAGTGAAATGCTGGTTACCAACGGCACAGAACTTGCTGCCGGCTCCATAATCACTGAGGGAACTTTCCTGACAAGTGATATTGTTGCTGCTGATGGCAACACCTATACCCAGGGAAGCATTCTTGCCAGTGACATCACCACTGCGGGCACAAACACCCTGACAGCGGACATGACCCTCCAGGCAGGATCTACTCTGGCTGCTGGTTCTGTTCTTGCTGCAAATGCAGACAGTGGAACTTATGCCACTACTGAGACAGGTACTTCTGAACTGTCCACTCTGTCTGACGTGGATGTTCTAACCCAGGAAGGTGCTCAGGTTGCTATTGCTGTGGCTGATGCTGCATTGAAAGATCTTGACAAGGTAAGAGCCGACCTTGGTTCTGTTCAGAACCAGATCTCCTTTACCATTGCCAATATCTCCACTACAAGGGTGAACATCTACTCTGCGGAATCAACCATTCGTGACGTTGACTTTGCCGAAGAATCATCCAACTTTACCAAGATGCAGATACTGCAACAGGCTGGAACATTTGCCATGAGTCAGGCAAATGCAAGCTCTCAGGCTGTACTGAGCCTGCTCCAGTAAGTATTGCGGCAGCTTGATATATAACCTTTTAAACAAAAAGGCCCCGGGTATCTTCCCGGGGCCTTTTTTTCTCATGTTTTTTGTGTCATGATCCGATAATATTATTACTGGTTAATCCATATTTAGTGATTCAAAGGAGTACAAAATGGCCGGATCAATAACTACCCTGGGAATAGGATCAGGACTTGATCTTCAGGATATCCTGGATCAACTCAGAGAAGCCGAACGATATTCCATAACCCAAAAAGAAGATGAAAAAGAAACTCTCCAAGGAAAAGTAAATGCGTATAACAGTTTGAATGCAAAACTGTTTTCGATGAAATCTAATGCACTGTCTCTGTCCCTGGAATCAAATTTTCTAAAAAACAGTGGCACATTATCAGATGAAGATATCCTGTCCGCTACAGTGGATGATGGTATCCAGGAAGCATCCTATTCCATAGAGGTTACACAGAAAGCCCAACAGAATTCATGGCAGACAGACGGTGTAGAAACCGAAGAAGCGGTCATTTATGCAGAGCCGGCCACCACTATCGCTACGGCTGATGAAGATGTTACCACCATCGCCGAAACCATGACCATACAATATGGCGCGGCAGGTGAACAACAGGCTATCGAAATCAGTCTGACTGCGGACATGAGCCTTACTCAGATAGCAGCTGCAGTTAATGAGTCTGCCAACAACCAGGATGAGACAGGAGCACAGCTTGTTTCTGCATCGGTGAATCAGAACTCTGACGGCAATTATTATATCCGCTTAAATGCCACCAATGGCGGGAATACGGCAGAGTCCCAGATCAGTGTTGCAGGTTTTGATTATGTTAAACATGACACCACGATTGCACTTAGTCTGGCAGACGGCTCTGAGCCATCTTATGTTAGCCTGGCACCCGGAACAACGTATATTCAGGCAGCAAATCTTATTAATGAAGCGACTGACAACCCGGGAATCACCGCATCAATTATAGATGACGGAAGCGGGGCCACCCCTTACCGGCTGGTTCTGGTTGCTGATGAAACAGGTGAAGACAATAGAATCACCATCCAGAACCTCACATTGACTGAGGTGACAGGAGCTGGTGGCTCATCCTTAAACTCTATTTTTAAAGTCAATGGCATCACCTATAACCGCCAGTCCAACACTGGGATTACGGATGTCATTTCCGGTGTCAGCCTTACCCTTAAAAAAGCAGGAGAAACCAGTCTGGGGGTTGGGAAAAATACCGATCCCATTAAAGAAGATATTCAATCACTCATCGACACTTACAATGATATTGTAAGTGAAATAAACGGAACCGGATCTGATGACGACGAAGAAGATTCAGAGGACACAACAAACCCGCTTTCAGATTCGTACAACGTAAAAAGTATCATACAAAAGCTCAGCAACCTTGCCAGCACAGTTATAGATATTGATTCCGAGTATACCAGCCTGATTGACCTGGGACTTGAGATCAACCAAGACGGGAGCATTTCAATTGACGAAACCTTGCTGGATCAGGCCTTGGCATCAGACCCTGAAGGTATTCAGTCCCTATTTATCGGAGATGAAGATAATGAAATTACCGGTCTTGGGGATGTACTAAATGACGGCATAGCAGCCATGGTGAATTCCTCTGGTTTGGTGACCACTGAAATTGATGCGGTAGAATCACAGATAGAACGTCTTGAAGGAGACATCATAACGGCTACGGAACGGCTGGACAAAAAATTTGAAATCATGACCCAACAATTTGCCCAGCTTGATTCGTTCATAAGCCAGTTGAACTCTGAAGCGGCATTCATGAATTCCATATTTGAATCATTTAATAACACCACTGAAAACTCATAAATACAGTAAAAATGTCATTGTGATTAAAGCTAACCAAAGAAAATGACGATACCTATATATAAATTTAACGTAATTAACCCCCTAGGAGGTAAATGATGGTCGCTTCATCTGCTGGTATTAATACATATATCAACAACCATTATGAAGGGATGAGCCCGGAAAAACTGATTCTGATGTTGTTTGACGGTGCACTCGAACGCCTGAACAAAACAAAAGAAGGTATTAAGGAAAATGATGTTCAAAAAAAAGGGGAGAACCTAAGCAAAACTGTAGCCATCATTGCAGAGCTGTACTCATCACTGAACCCTGAACTTAATGATGAGGCCACTGAGTTTTTGAGGGGATTATATTTTTCGATTCTAACTGAACTGTCAAAGGTTTCCACAACAAATGATGTTGAAATCCTGGATAAAACAACAAGATATATATCAAAATTGAGAGAAATCTGGGTCAATGAAGTGATTCCAAATCAGCAGACCCATAACAAACCACCGGCTGAAAACCATAACACTTCCCGGATAAGGTCTATCTCAGTTTAGAAGGTTTAAAAAAAATGAATCAAAAATCTGATTTTAAAATAGAAGACACCCTGAAGGGCTTGGAAATACTCTATGAGAAACACATTGAATCTTTTCAACCGGGTCTTATGCCGGACCTTGAAAAACAGAGCCAGGCGAGAGAAAAACTGTTTGACAGCCTTATTGAGAACAAAGACGACATGAATAACATCTCCTGTAAAAAGGAGATATCAAATATATTGCACAGCAACCAGATCCTTTTACAATTGGCTGAGCAAAAAAGAAACGAACTGGCAGAAAATATGAAGAACACATCCAAAGGGAAAAAAGCCCTGGCAGGTTATGGACAATTAGACCGCAGATCGAAAACACCCAGGGTGATGAGTTTTAAAGGGTAAAACCAAGGAGGGATATAAAATGAATACAACCAACGCAAATGTGGCTGCAGTGGCAACCGATTTTATGGTGGAGAAAAGTCAGACCATAAGTCCATCAGCAACCCAGCAGATCAAGGATCGGACTGCTGAAAGCCGGGAACCTACTGTTTCTTTTTCAAGAGAAGAAGTAATGGAGATGGCGGAAGCGCTGAATGAGTATACAGAAGAACTCCATACCAATCTCGGGTTCTCTGTCCGAGAAGGGGCCAACAAGCAGATTGTAGTAGAAATTAAAAATACGGACACCGATGAAACCATCAAGCAGTTTCCCCCGGAAGAACTGCTCGAAATAAAAGAAAAAATGTCAGAGCTGGTTGGACTGATTTTTGAAGTAGAGGTTTAAACGGCCTTAAACGCTTTGTTTGTTTTATCAGGATTCCAGAATATTGTGTTTGTGAGAATAGGTTGAGTCCTGGAAGACTACCTGAACAGCCTCATTTTGTTTCATGTTAACCACGATCGGACCGATAAGGTTCGCAGTTATTTTTTTGTCTTCAGTGGTTTGAGAGATATTTATCACTACAAAGACAGCTAAATCCTTTTCTGTTACTTTCTCCCAGTTTTTTAAGACAATAACACTTTTAAGATCCGGTTTGTAATCAGGCTTAAAGATAAAAGGATCCATGACCACAAGAGCAAGATCGGATTCTTCAACAGATTGAAACCAGCAGAACGGTTTTGAGTTGGGGTCTTCAAGCAAGGCAAACCGGGTATAGCTCTCAAATCCGGGAAGGCCGTCCGGCATTTCCAATATCTTGTTTTCATTAATATCTATTTCACCAAATTTTCTGGTATTAATCTTCAACGCTTTTACTCCTCAACGCTATCAATCAGTGGAAAATTTATTTTTAATAAGATCGGCCAATTCAGAAATATCATCAACCTTTTTGGATGCTGAATCGATATTCTCTTTCTGAATTTTTTCAAATAGTTCCATTCTCAGGATAAACACGTCTCTGGGCGCATCAATCCCTATTTTTATATTTTTGCCTTCAACCTCAAGAATGCTGACAACAATATCCTTACCAATTTTAATTTTTTCTCCGGACTTCCGGGTAAGAACAAGCATATAAAATAAATCCTGTTTTATTCTATCTTAAGTAATCAACAAGGCTCAGGTTGAGTATGCTCGATGTTGAGCTCAAAGCGGCCTGGTAGGCCGTTTCTATATTTTTAAGATCCATGATGGACTTGATGATATCCGCATCTTCAATATTTGAACGCCTTTCTGTCACACTTAAGCTCACCTGGGTGGATATGGCCTGCCGGACTTCAAGGCGGCTGTATTTCATCCCGATGTCCACTATTTTAGACGTCATATTATCATAGTTCAATTCCAGCCTGCCGATAGATCTCTCAATACCATCGCGGTCATTATCCAACAAATACTGCTTCAAATCAACTAAAGTGTTAAATATTCCCCACTCTGCATCCCGGACACTTTTCAGGGAAGCCTCAATATCATCTTCGACACTGTCAAACCCCAGGACCGTTCCGATCCCTTCTCCTGATCCTCCTTTGTCTAACGGAGCATTGTCTCCACTGTTCCAGAGCAGTTGAAATTCTTCCAGTTCAGTTCCATTCTCTTTAATGGTGAATTTCTTTGTATAGGTATCAAAGGACACTGAATAATCGATGGTATTACCGTTCATCCTGGATTCAAGTTCCAGTGCCTCTTCAATCTCGCTGGCAAGTTCAGAATGACTGGTATAGACTCTCTGATCAATAAGGGCTGTAAGCTGGCTGACGCTTTTCCCTATATCGTCAGATGTAAATTCTTTAAAATCAAGTTTATTATTTGTTGCATCAATGGTGATGTTTACAACATCCTGGTCACTTTCCGCATAAGAGGTGTGGATATCAATGTCTCTATTGAAACCCAGTTTATCTGCAGCACTGTTCTCAAAATTATCACCTGTATTCCACAACAGGTCAAATCCTTTTACCTGGGCACTGCTGCCCTTGATTAAAAAGCCCTGTTCACTGTTGTACAGGACATTATAGTCCACACCGTTTGGAGAAGCATTACTCAGGGCCAGCTCAATTTCTGAGGCAACCTGGCTGGGGCTGGTGTAATTGCCTTCCGGAATTTCAATAGACATTTCATCAGACACGGTTCCATTGATATTCACTTCCTGGAAATCTATCCGGTTGTTGGTGGTATCAAATGACATCCAGACAGGATCTGTATCACCTGTATAGGGCCCTAAAATGCCGCCCCCGGTATCATTAAGGGCTGTATCGTATCCAAGATTATAAACGATGGTATTCCCCATATTAGGCCCGCTGGCCCATAACAGATTTAAATTTGTCAGGGTTGTTCCGCCGGAGCGCTGAATTTGGAACCGGTTGGCTGCCTCGTCATAGGACACATCATAATTAACATTATTGCCTTCTCTTGCAGATGCAAAGCTCATGGCATCTGCAACTGCTTTTTCCAGATCTGAAACACTCTCATACGTTCCTGAAGCAATCTGAGCTGACAGTGTTGTGGCCACTCCTGAAGTATTGATCTCCTCAAAGTCCAGCATATTGTTTGTGTCATTGATACTCGTTGAAAAAAGTGACATCAGCATGGACTGTGCATCACTTGAATAGGGAACTCCGCCAAGTCCTGCACCGATATCATCTATCTCTGGATTATATCCAAGAGTTTCTCCAATTGAAAAATCCGAACCAGAGCCTGTGTTCCATAAAAGGTTAATGCTGGTCAACGCTCCACCGGCGGACCGCTGGATCTCAAACTGATCTGTCCCCTGGTTATAAGCCACACTGTACGTTACTGCATTACCTGAGCTTGCCGATTTATTCTCCATGGCATCTTCAATCGCGGCTGCCAGGTCTGCCATATCTGAATAATCACCGGGGGAAACCCAGGCCTGAAGAGTGGTAAACGTTCCTGGCGGGCTCTCCTCCTGGAAATCAAGAATATTATTCTGAGAATTTATGGTGATGGCTGAATGGGGATAGGTAATGGCATCATCCAATGGATAAAATCCAAGTGTCGTGGCAGCAGATGCTGTTGACGCGCTCCACTGGAGGTTCAGCTCGTTCAGGTTTGATCCATCCTCTCGGATGTTAAACCGGGAATTTTCAGGATCATATGTCACTGCATAATCAATGGTATTTCCGAAAGCTGCGCTTTCAAGCTCCATCTCGGTTTCAATGGCCAGGGCAAGAACGGTCATATCTGTATAGGTAGCCCCGGATGTTGTCACATTGATATCTGCCGTCATCGTTGTTGCCACGCCTGAAGAGTCCACTTCCTCAAATATAATCGTATCGTTCACACCGCCTGTGATAACCAGGTCAGTGATAAAGGCTGCATTATTATCTGAAACCGGCGGCTCTTTTATCAGATCGGTTTCATTAAAACCGATTTCATGACCTGTGCTGTGGTCCCCTTCGGCCGGTTCGATCTCAAACTGGACATATGCCCCATCCTGTACGGGAGTATCAAACCGGACATGCATATCTATTGTTCCGTTTTCATCAAAATCAATATCCACCGCACTGGAAGTTCCTTCAATGCTCGACGGCATGACATAACCGGGATTATTTTCCACTTCCCAGGTCCGGCCCAGTTTATTCCAGATGAGTCTAAAAGGCTTTGGATCTTCAGGATCTTCTATGGTTCCGATGGTAAGCGTCTCGGAATGGACAACAGAAATACTGACACTTTCCGGTTGAACGCTGCTGGATGTCTGAACCTGTGTGACACGGGCCTCTTCACCTGTATCCCACATGAACTGCGTCCGGATATAGCCATTATATGACCCATCCTCCCGGATTGAAAACCGCTGGGTATCATCATTATAATCCACAACGTACCTGACACCGTATCCCTCATCCTGAGAAACATGATTCAAGGCATTCCTGACTGCAATAACAAGTTCATCTTTTGTGTAGATCCCGTCAGGCACCACTGCCTCCAGAGTCTTTTCAGATGCGCTTCCATGCCCGTTATCTTCTTTAAAAACAATAATATTATTTGTGGAATTGATCTCAATATCCGTATCCCAGAATGTCTCATATCCATCGCGCCCAACCTGAACACCTGAGTTTTTATCAGTACGGACTTCAAACGGAATGTCATTACCTTTGTAGACAACCCGCTCATTTCCTTCGACCATGCTTATTTCCATAGGGACAATATCTGTATCCGTACCACCAAAAATATAACTTCCGTTTACCTGGGTATTCCCCAAGGTAACAATCTGCTCTATAATGCTGTTGATCCGGGCGACAGCATCATCCCTTTCATCTGCAGTTGTGGAATCACTGGCAAGGCGGGTCACCTGGGTTTTGGCCTCCAGGATAAGTGAATTGACCCCATCCAGTGCATTTTCACCACTTTCAAGCCATGTTTTTCCCATTATCACATTCTGTTCAATCTGTTCAAGATTACCCAGAAAGCTTTTCATTGACAATACCTGGCTCTGGCCCAGAGGATCATCCGAAATCTCGTTGATCTGTTTTTGAGTGGTTACAATTTCATTGGCATCTTTCAAGCTGCTTGTCAGATTGCCTAAACGAAACGTCGAATTGGTATAGGTTGTAATATTGGGGACACGCATACCTTGTCTCCTGTTATCGAACAGAGATAAGGGTGTTCAGCATTTCATCTGCAACCGTCAACAATTTGGATGCTGCTGAAAACCCGTGCTGATACCGCATCAGCTTTATCATTTCTTCATCAAGCGATACGGCAGACACTGAATCCCTCTGTTCTGTTATACTGTTCACCATAATATCGGCAAATTCCTTAGAATTTTTAATACTCCGTGATTTTATTCCCAAAGAACCGATCATCTGGTTATAAAAATCATCCAAAGTGGCTGTTGTTGTATTGGATTCTGCACCACTCCCTCTTTGAAAGGTCCAGAGCCGCATGGTTTTTTCCTGAAACTGAACATCAGCAAGAGCCAATGCATTGGTATTATCACCTTCGCTGATCCTTCCGGTTTCACTGTCAATCGTGGCTGATGCAACAAACTTGGTATCTTTAAGAGCCTCATTAACTTCCATATTCATGGCAGAATCACCCTTGAAAAAAGTATTGATTCCTGCCGCAGCCACCAGCCCGGATGATACGGATGCATCATCTGAAAAAGCATACCCAAGATCAAGGGCGTCATGTTTTACAAAATCAAATTCCACAAACCCGTCACCACTGACCCTGTTTGTAAACTCAATCCGCATATCTGACAGGCCATCCCCTGAAAAATCCACATCAAATCCATCATCATCCCCGCCTTCCGGAATGATCCGCATGGTTCCGCCGGTGGGATCGTTCAATACCCCCCAGGTTCCGGAAGAACGGACAAACTGCAGATCGGCTGCTGTAAAATCAAGAGAACTCCAGTCTTTGACAACAAGAGAAACATTGTCTTCTGCAAAACCATTATCCCCTGAATATTCAATATTTCTCATCACATGGTAGCTGTCCGACTGTTCAAAGGAAAGCTGGTTCAATAATGTAGTTGAAGCTTTCATCCCTGCAGACCGTCGGTTAAACTGATCGGCAAAAGAATCAATGGTCCAATGCCAGTCCGATTGGGTTTCACCGGTAGGCTGGCCGGCACTGTTTGTTGAAACAGGAATACCGCTCTCCCCGGTTGTGATGGTAAATACATCATCGGTAAACACAGTACCGTCATAAAATTTTAAATTCATACCGTCCACATTAACCTCTACCGGAGTCAGTGGGGTATAGGGAGGATCATCACCCTCTATTTCAAAAGTTCCAGTGGTTACACTGTTGGACCACTCAATCACAAGGGGATCATCCCCCGTTGCTGGCAAGTGACCTACTTTCCCGCCACTGACAATCCTGAAACTATAGATTTCATTAATGCTGTTTGCCTGCCCGGTAATCCTGAAGGTAAGCGGATCTGGATTACCGTCAGTATTTGTGTTTACAGTCAGGGTATTCCCTGCCACAAGCGATCCTTCAGAAATATCAAATGTCATGGTTGTCAGACCGTTTTCAACAATAGAGACGCTGCCCTCATCCTCCACAGTTATCAGGCCGCTGGAGCCGGTTCTCACACCATCTGGAGCAAGACGCTCCCATAAGATAACTCCCTCGTCATCATACAGAGTTGAGGTTGAAAAATCCCGCAGGGCATTCCCGGATTCCAACAGATTATTTTCAGGCTGGTTTGTAGCTGAACCCGTGCCAGTTCGAACTTGCAATGTAGCATTGTTCCCATCGCCCAAAGGAGCAATATCTGATTCTAAAAAGTTGGTAATCTCAATAGGATCTTCCAATGTCGTGCTCTTTATAACAGAGACAGAGGTACCGGTTCGCGTCACCTGATAATCGGCAGCCACCCCAGCAAAGGTAAGATCATTATTTAATTCTGTTTCAAGGGCAATTGCCAGCTGGATATCCGTTGTGCTTCCAGCAGCTGTACTGACAGTCAGATCAATGGTATTACCATCCAGATCAAATGAGATGGTTTCTCCAACCGTAAAATTTGAAAACCCGTTCTCACCACCTAATGTCATGATTGAACTCCCGGTTTTCATGTTCCCAGTATCAAACAAACCACCTGTGCCTGCACCGAAAACTGTCGATTGAATCACTATGTCTGGATCGACTACTGCTGTAACTGTCCCGGTAATAACTGCCGCCTTGGCATCACCGGGAACAACCGAAGATGTTTCATTAACGGTAATCGCCGTTCCCTGGGAATAAAAAACGATATCATCACCGGCACTTGTGGTGGAGTTAAAGGTGGCGGTATCATTGGCAAGAGCCGTGAAATCAAGTATATCATCCACGTTTCCAATATCTGATGTTGTCCCGCTTAACGGAGCAATATTAAAGGTTGCATCATCGCCTGAGTCATTGCCGGCATCCCTTAATGTAATATTTGATCCATCTGTTGTCCGCAGTATAACTGAGTTGCTTGACGGGTCAGTCTCAACCGTAAGGGGCTGTGTACTGAGTGATGATGCCAGCGCATCTCCGAAAACCTGAGCCATCTGAGCCTGGTCTGTGGTATCAACTCCAGTCAGATCCACTGAAATTTCGGTTGCTGTTGCCGGAGGCCCGGAAGAATCTACCCAGAATGAAATGGTATCATCTTCATTAAAATTATTAAACGCATCAAGCCGAACCCCTGCATTATCGATTACTTCAAAATCCTGTACGCCAAGTGTTCTTCCTCCCGTACTTGTAATTGTCAAGCCGTCAGCATAAAGGTCTTGATCCTGGTGGATAACATTCACGGCATCTGCTGCCGCCAGAAGGGCATCCTCAAACTGCTCCTGTAGGCTCCCTGTGCTGGAATCCACTGTAAAACTCTGCTGATGAAGAATCCCATCCACATAAAGTGTAAACTGCACCTCATCCCCATCCTGAGCATTGGGAAGCAGGGTCGGGCCTGCACCCACAATATCAAAACTTGCACTGGTTTCTGAAGCCGATGCAGACACCCCTTCAATATTATTCAAGGCCTGGGCAATTGAATATGCAGATCGTTTTGCATCTCCACCGATATCTGAGATATTGACCACCTCTGTCCCGGATGGGCCGTTGTAGACAGAAAGAGTCTGTTCTGACAGGGCTGAGTTAAGAGCGCTGGCAGCATCTGCCGTGGAACCCATTACAGTGGCAAGTCCATCTCCGTCTGCTTCACTCACCTGTTTGTCCCCCAAAACAGCCTCATCCACTACGGTTAGCCGATAGATGGATTGAGTTCCAGCGGGAGCCGTTCCCTGCCAGTTTGTAATGCTGGCCTCTGATACGCCCATATCAACCGTGGTTTTTGTATACTCAGCAGTGGATGTAGTATTATCCTCCACCCACATGGTAAAATCCTGATCAAAATCTATTTTATCCCCAAATTCGTAGCTGGTCAGCCATCGGCTGTCATCTGTGGCATATTCTCCGGTTACCGGATCTTGGAAATATTCAAGGCCGGCTCCCTGGGAATGCTGGTAATTCAGAGCCCAGATCATTTCCCTGGCCAGCTCGTCGATCTCTGCCTGGTATTTGGGAACAACAGAATCCCTCATCTCCAGTAAACCACCAATTTTACCGCCAGTGATTTTATCACTGATAATTAAATCGCCTGAAGAAGAGCTTTCCCATGCAACCTCTCCTTCCACCATGCTCACTGGATTGGTATCAACACCACTGATAATAGTGTATGCATTAGCAACATTCACAATAACTGCACCATCCGGCTGCTCAAAGGTATCAATATTAACCAATTCCCCAAGCTCGTCCAAAAGGCGGTTTCTCTGATCCCTCTGGTCATTTGCAGTCCGGTTGATCTCGGAGGATATTACCTCCTGGTTCAAGTCCGCGATCTGCTCTGCCAGTGCATTTATTTGTCCGACAGCAGCACTGATATCATATGTCATATCCATTGAAAGGCTGTCCATATCCAGCACTGCTGTTTCAAACCGGGATGCCAGTTTTTTACCAGCCTCGAAAATAGCGACCCTTTCAGAAGAACCTTCAGGATTGTCAGACAAATCATGCCAGGAATTCCAGAATTCCGTAAGGACCGTATTGATGCTGGTTTCGGAATTTTCATCAAAAAAGCCCTCCAGGACACGCATATACGATTCCTGCTCTTCAAAAGAACTCTGTGTTGATTTTTCATCAGTCAATCTCTGCTCAAGAAGTTTATCCACACTCTGCTGTATCTGGAATGTATCAACACCGGTCCCAAACAGGAACCCCCCATACAGTGCAGGTTTCATGGCATACTGCTCTGCGCTCTGCCTGCTGTAATCCGGATTGTTTACATTCGCAATATTCTGACCGGTAATATTCAACCCGGCCTGCTGGGCTGCAATAGCTGTTTTTGTTATGCTCAGGGTGGAAGTGATTCCAGTCATGATTAGACCTCCGCATTAATTAAGAGGCTATTGGAGCTATCCTGCGCCACAATTCCTGAATTATTGTATTTCTTTTTATTATCTCTTTTTAAAACTGTTGAAAAAACACCGTCAATTACCGAAAGATATTCACTGATAAAATTCTTATTATTTGATGCAAGCATGCCAATATCATCTTTAAGTGTGTCAATGGCCATGACAATCTTCTTTAAGTTCGACTTCTTTTCTGAAGAAACGTTCAACATTTTTATGACCTCAGAAAGCTTCATGGCCTGAGTATCCATTTCCAATCCGGAATAAAATTCATTAAAGAGGCAGGTGATTTCATGCCGTATAGCCTCAATGCTCAATGAAAGTGATTTCTTTTTTGATGTTGTATCCCAGAGGGCATCAACATTCATATCAACAATATATGCTTTTTCATCCAAGAGGATATTCTGTATTTTTTCATACAAAGATAATTTTTTTTGAAGCAATTGTTCAATTTTGTCGGCAAATTTTTCCATACTGGCTCTCCTGTATATATTGTCGGTATTCGACTTGCCTGACTGAACTCCGGATCTTGGATCCTGGTAAGAAAAGGAATAATTTTCCTCTTTTAGGTCAATTCAGTCTTTATAGCTAAAAAATAGCAACATCCATGCCACCACACCTGTTTAAGCCCGCCTCAGGTCTCAAGTTAATCCTCTGGCAATATTCTTTGGAATTTTAATTTTGAAAATAAATAATCCTGAAGGGATCATCATCTAATTTGACAGTTGCCATGCTGCGGCCCGAACTGTCTTTTATTTAATGGAATCTTTGAGTTGCTCGTATAAAAATTCTTTTACGCCGACAGATTGGCCGTGGTTGATTTTTGACAGTTCATCAGCCAGGTATTGATCGTACATGGACTTATACATATTCATGCCGTGTGACTCACTGAGAAGCGCATCCCCGGGAAGAGATTCACGCATGGATTTAATCATGGAATGAAGAAAAATGGATTCAAACCCTTCGCAGGCTTCTTTAAGTTCTTTTTCCTTGAGTGATTTATCCGTAATATCAGCCCCCTGATTTTTTACTTTTGCCATCCTGGCCTGGGCAAGGCCCTGATTTACAAGATCAATATCCATATTATAATCCCTTATTGATGATTATATAATTACCAGTTCGGCCTGCAGGGCACCGGCAGCTTTAATACTCTGAAGAATGCTGATCAAATCCTGGGGCTTGACACCCAATGAATTCAGTCCCCTGACAAGCTCACCAATAGTCGATGTACCGGGGAGGCTCATTACACTTTCCTGTCCCTCTTCTTCCGGGCCGCCGTCAATGGTCACAGACAAATCTCCATGGGCAATAGCAACGCTTGAAATAGTCACATCACTTCCAATAACCACGGTACCTGTTTTTTCATTAATCACAACTTTGGCGATGCTATCGGGGATAACGGAAAGGGTTTCAATATCTGCAATAAACTCTGCAACATTCATCTGCCGCATCGGTTCCGGAACGATCAGGCTTATTGCGCTGGAATCAATGGTTTTGGCAACCCCCTCCCCAATGGAAGCATTAATGGTATCCGTCATTCTCCTTGCTGTCGTAAAATCAGGGTTAAACAAAGACAGGATAAGATTTTTTTTTCCGTCCAGTTTAAAAGGGATTTCCCTTTCAACGGAAGCACCATTAACGATCCGTGCCACCTGGAGATGGCTGTTTCGATCGCCGGCACCGCTGGGCATAGCCAAGGCCAGCGAACCATTTGCCAGGGCATATATCTGCCCGTCCACTCCTTTTAAAGGCGTAATAAGCAATGTTCCGCCTTTAAGGCTTTTAGCATCCCCAAGAGATGAAACTGACACATCAATTTTATCTCCAATCCTTGCAAAGGGGGGAATACTTGCTGTAACCATAACTGCCGCAACATTCTTCACCTTGAGATCATCTTTATTGATAAAGATGTTCATTTTTTCCATCATATTGGCCAGGGCCTGTTTGGTAAAAGAAACCCCATCCTTATCACCCGTACCGTTTAAGCCGACAACAAGACCATATCCAGTGAGCTGATTGGAACGAATTCCTTTAATGGCGGCCAGGTCTTTTATTCTTGCGGCATGGGAGCTGGAGACAACCGGCCCCATAAAAAAAACTGAAACCATAAAAAGTATATAAAATAACTTTTTTTGATGCATGTGAAATTCCTTTTTCATTTATCCGCTCCCACCAGGGACCTACCAGGGCCAGATATTGTCAATCAGCCGGGTTCCCCAGCCGGGTTTCTGCTTATCCGCCAGAGCACCTTTTCCATAATATTCGATCCGCGAGTCTGCAAGATAAGTGGATTTCACCCGGTTGGTAGCGGAAACATCCTGTGGTCTTATAACACCGGAAACCGTAATATACTGGACTTCATTATTCACTTTCATTGCCCGCCGTCCAAAAAGGCTTAAATTCCCATTCGGCAGGACCTCTGTTACCCGCGCTGCAATAGAGGCAGTCACCTGACCGGAACGGTCACTTGTGGCCTCTCCTTCAAATGTATTTGAAAAATCGGTCCCAATAAGTTTTGTATCCCCCAGAGCAGCGCCAAAATCAGTTGTCTTTCCAAAAAGATTGATCTTTGGCACCCCTATATCCATGCCTGTTTTCCGGGAAGCTTCGGTATTGACATCCATGCTTGAGGAAGAATTTTCGATAATATCAACAATTACGGTATCCCCAACATGTCTTGCTTTGGAATCTTCAAACAAGGAACTGCTCTTATTTACCCACAAAGAGCCTTCTGAAGGTCGTGGCGGAGCAAACTCAGGCTGGAGCACAGGTGCATTTGAAACGCCTTCCGGCGCAACCAACCCAAAACGGTCTTTCGGCGATGAATGAAGACACCCGGAAAGGCATGCAATGATAAGACTGAACCAAATAACTTGAAAAATTCGGTTTAATTTCATTTTAATATACCACCTCCACTGTTGACTTATCTTTGACAATTCCCCGTACAAGCTTGCCGGAGCTTAAATTTTCCACCCGGATCAGTTTATCTGCCACCCCATCTTCTTTGGATATTCCTGATGTTACGATTAATAAATTTTCATTTTTAGATAACAGTCGGATAATATCTCCTTTTTTGACCAGGGGAACTTCTTCGAAAAGGCTGCTTTTTAAATAATCCCCTTTTTTTACTCCAAATCTCACAACTTTTTGATCCAGTTCATCAAAATGTCTGATAACATCATCACCAAGAGCAAATATATTTCTTTTTTTAGATACAACATCTGTAGCAGACGCCCTCTGCCCACGGCCTAAATTCTTATTGGCACACAAGACATCTTCATACACTTTCACCCGACCTGAAACGCTTAATTTATCGACCTTTCTACCATTCACAACTATTTCAACAAAAGCGGACACACGGCCATTTTTATCAATCATATCATTTGAGATCAGTCGGAGAAGGAGATTCCCCCTTGGATAAGGCTCGATGCCCCTGATACTCAACGATGCCAGTTGAAAATCCCTGTTTTTGAACGTTTGTGAAACCTTCTGAAGGATAAATGCCCTGACATCTTCTTTTGTCACATACTGGGCTGCCCGTTTCACATAAATTTGATCAGGAGAAAAAACAGAGAGATTCTCAGGCAAAAACTGCTGAGTTCGTATGGCTGAGATAATTTTCCGTTTTGTAAATGATTTGATTTTATCCGGCTTTGGAGACTTTCCCACATCTATTTTAGCAAGCCCGTCTTTTAAAAATCCACTGGCCTGAATTTGTGCAATATCCCCTAATAAAATATGCTCCCGCTCAACTACACAGGTTTCATTCACTACGATTTGAATCCCGGATTGCTTTATGGAATTTTTATCGGCATCAACACCTGCATAAATGATATTCCCTGCCTTTAGAAACATCACCATCACAAAAATCAAAAAAAGTGCGGGGCTATATTTCAACTTTTTGAAACACATTCTATTATTTACCGTTTCAACCCATTGGCCGTACTCAGCATGGTGTCTGCTGTCTGAATGGATTTTGAATTGGCCTCATACGCTCTCTGTCCGGCAATCAGAGATACCATCTCTTCAACTACACTGACATTTGATCCTTCCAGAAAACTATTCACCACGGTTCCATAGCCTTCATCTCCGGGAGTGCCTTCCACAGCAGGCCCAGAGCCCTCTGTCGGCCTGAAAAGATTATTCCCGGCCGCAAAAAGGCCGGCAGGATTAATAAAAGTTGTTATCAACACATTTTCCGTGGCCAGGATCGCCTCATCCGAACCATGAGCCGTAAGGGTTCCATTATCCTGGAGCGTTATGGTGACGGCCTCCACCGGCAGGGATATTTCCGGCTGCAGCCGGTCCCCCCCGGAAGTTGTTAAAAACCCTTCGCTGTCCAGTGTAAAATTCCCCGCGCGAGTATAGAGTTCTTCATCACCGTGCAGCACTCTGAAAAAACCGTCTCCCTGGATGGCGATATCCAACTGATTGTCTGTTTGATAGAAGTCCCCCTGGGTGAACAGTTTCTGAACACTGGTAGGCTTTACCCCCATGCCCACCTGGATTCCTGTTGGAACCTGGCCGCCGCCCGGGGTGGTCTGACCCGCCACCTGCATGGTCCGGTATATCAGGTCTTCAAAATTTGCCCTGGATTTTTTAAACCCTGTTGTATTGGAGTTTGCCAGGTTATTGGCTACAACATCCGTCTGCATCTGCTGGGCATTCATGCCCGTAGCCGCGGACCACAGTGCTCTTATCATATCTTTTCTCCCCTGTTATATATCTGATCAGCTATGCCAATCTGCTTGCCTGATCTAATTATTTGATCCGTTTATCCATCCTGCTTACCTGAGTTTCCCAACATCATTGATGGCTTTGGAATCGACTTCATCAAAGGTCATCATGGATTTGGTAAATGTTTCAAACATCCTGTTATAGTCAATCATCCGTGCCATTTCATCCACCACGTTGACATTGGATTTCTCAAGAGCCCTATGGGTTACAGAAATCTGTTCCGGTGCAATCTCTTCAATGGCTTCCCCGTTATAGGACAATAAATTCTGCCCGTCCCGCTTAAGCTTTTTCACATCACCAAATGTTACGATGTCCAGAACATCAACAATTTCACCATTTAGAGAAATCTCCCCTGCATAGTTTATAAACAGATCATGCTCAAGGTTATCTGTCTCTATGGCAATGGCACCCCCCTGCCCCATAACCGGATTTCCGTTCTGATCCACCAGCACTCCGTTGGCATCCAGGGTGAAATTTCCATTCCTTGTATATTTAATCCCCTCAGGAGTGTCTATTTTAAAAAAGCCTTCTCCATCTAAGGCAATATCAAGTGGATTTCCTGTTGTATGAATGGTCCCCTGTGAAAAATCTTTATTCATCTGGGCCTTAAACTTGGCATCAAAACTGACCCGGTCCTTTTTGAATCCATGGGTATCAACATTCGCAAGGTTATTGGAAACCGCTTCAAGTTTTCTTTCCTGCCTTAATCCACCCTGGACCGGACGGGTCATTTCAAGAATCATGGTGATATCACTCCTGGTATAAAATTATTTTTAAAACAATTCTTGCAATTTGAATGCCACACCCTTTTCTATAGAAATGACACCAGAAAGAAGGCTTTTTAAATGATTGAACCAAAAGACAAAAGCAGCCGTCCGCCAGCATAACCAGTTAAAATCAAAGCAATTTCATCTATTTAGTTTTTTACATCCTGATAAATTTTATCAAACGAGCAGGCATTAGTCGTGCCAAAATTCCGACATAGGCAGCAACCGGGTTTTGACAGCAGCAGAAATATTTTCCTAGCCAAAGATATAAAGCAGTTGTCATTTTTAACTTTTTTTTTGTAAATTAAGCTTGCATAAACCCGGCTTAAAAGATAAACACAAGCCTCAAACACGCTAAAAACAATTCACTTTCAAACATAATGACAGATTAAATTATTATAAGAGGATATCAGAATGGCTCCAGATACACCGGACAACGAAATACAAACTTCAGCTCCCATTATCAATCTCAAGGAAACAGAAGGGCTGACAGATTATTTTTGCCCTTTTTGCAATCAGAAATTATTCAGAGGCAAAGTAACCAATTTTAATATGGTCTGCGCTAACTGCAACAAACTTGTCAGAAGCGACGATATATCTTCTGGTGAATCTTCTGAAGACTAACAGACTGTTTTATGTGGGATATCGTTTGGAATTAATGGAATATACAAAAGCCAGAAGTTCAGCTACCGCACCGTAAATCTCCGGGGGAATTTCTTCATCGATTTCAAGGGAAGAGAGCACCTCTACCAAATCCGGGTCATCTTTAATAGGGATATCATGTTTTTGGGCAAGCTCGATTATTTTTTGAGCCACTTTGCCCTTTCCCTTTGCTGTTATTTTGGGCGCATCTCCGGAATCTTTATCGTATTTTAAAGCCACCGCTTTTTTCAGGTATTTTTTTTCCATTTTTACTTCCGGATTAAATCAAACAGGTTATACGATAATATTGAGCACCTGATCATCCCCTTTTTTAAGCAGTGTTTCAATCAGGCTGCTTTCGAGGATTTCCTCATTTCTAGCAACAGAGCACTCCATCTGATGAATCTGATAATCCATGCCTGAAAGCTTTTGTTTAAGTTCAGGCAATTTGGAATTGACATATTTACATGTATCTTCATCCTGGAGTAAAAATCGTCCGGTAATACTTTTTTTCAATACTGAAAAATCTGCTCTTAATGGCCCAAGTTTGGTCATGTTCAACAAAAATGAAATACGGACGACTTTGTCTGAATCCTTTCCACCTTTTTTAGATTTCCCCCCGGTATCAATCAACAACTGACCAAATTGGAATGTATTCTCACTGAATACAGGGAACGGCAGTAAAAATCTTCCTGATTCAGAGGTATTCTGGTTGAGCAGTTGAAAGCTTTCAAGGGTTTCTAAAAAAATTGCCGAGGCTTTCCCTCCATCTGATCCAATCGGCCCCTGACCAGGAGCCATGGTTTCTCTCAAGATATTGGCTTTTACATCCTGTGTCAGCAGTTGATCCAAACCGGCTTTTATGACGGCAGGGGGCTTATCTGTCTGAACACCTACCGCCACCTTTTTTTCCCACATCATACCGCTTTTTTCGATTAATTTTGGCAAAAAATCTTTATCTGCTTTCCCGGATTTCAAGGCAATATCGTGTAGAATGGTTTTCACATTCTCCATCCGGCTTCCGGTGATATCAGGGATGGAGCCGTTTTTAGAAAAGAAACTCACCAGCGAAGATATCTGGCTGGTGGTTATTTTTTGGGTAGGGCCGACAAGTTTTAATATAACAGAATCTTTTTCCTGGATAACTTTAAGTTCAATCTCCTGTCCGGGCTTAAGCATCATCGGAGTTTTGGCAGTAATCGTTTTCCCATTGATAAAAAGCTGAGCCTTTCCTTCCGGAGACCAGTT
Source organism: Desulfobacteraceae bacterium (assembly GCA_033851995.1). GTDB lineage: Bacteria > Desulfobacterota > Desulfobacteria > Desulfobacterales > Desulfobacteraceae > Desulfobacula. Next base: position 47,709 of record JAWSVI010000012.1, read on the forward strand.
AATTACCTTTGCCAGAAGTGTCTGGCCTTTGATAAAATTGGAAAGATTTTTTTTGGCATCACCTTTTTGGATGATCATCTCTGAGGTTGAGATGTGGATGCCGCTGATCATCGATTATCCTTCTCCATTGCGAGAAATTTTTTCTTTAAATCAATAACCAACTGAATTTCGCCTTTAGGGATGGACAATTGTCCGGCAATGGTATCAACATCCATGTTCCTGCGGTACATATCTATAATCTGATGCTGCTGATCCAACAGGGGGTTCGTTTCATGATTCGGGCTGACTGCCCCCCCATAAGAAGCAGGTGTAACAGGTTCCGATATCACCGAGTGCTGTTTTTCTTCCAATTGTTTTTGAAAGGCGTCCGCTCTGGATAAAAGAAGATTGATACTGATCACCCTTGAGTCCAATGCATCATTAAGCTCTTTAAGGAGTCTTTTTTTCTCCGTGACCTGCTCCTCAAAACTTAAAGCAGCTTTTTTGGATTCTTCAACCAGGGGTTCCAGCATTTCTAAAATATCTCTCGCAGACTGTTCGGCATGATTATTTTCATCTGAGTCCTGATAACTCATATCCCTGCTGAACATTTCAATATTCAACCGGTTTACCCGTTTCAAAAGCAAAAAGACGAAAATCATCAGAAAAAAAATGATGAAAAAAAGAACAACAATCCAAAACTCAGTTGAGAAATAATCTATCATACCGTTGTGTCCAGCAGCCTGCCGGTTGCCTCAGGATCTTGATCCAACTCTTCCTGTATTTTCTTCTTTTTTGCCTGTTCTGCCAGCTGCTTTTTTCTTAGGGCTTCCTTTTCTTTTTTTGACTTGAGTTTTTCCGATTCGTCAAATTGCTGAACTGTTGTATTCTTTATCAGTTCACTGGCCTCCTGCTGGGCAACAGCCTGTTCAGGAGAAGGCTTTGAAGTGTTGGTCTGGTGGATCAATTCCTGGGCAGCCCCGGACTGTTGTATCACAATATTGTGTCCAGGTACCGTGGTCATTTTGACCCCCTTTTTTAGCTCGCACTAAATGATTTAAACGTTACCCGGTCAATATATTGTCCGGGCAGAACCTTTTTTAACGTTGTTTCTACAATCCATAAAATATCAGCCTCGGTCACTTCATCTCTTTTTTCTGAAACCAGGCTTTTATTAATGGAATCATAAATTAAATCCCGGTAAAATGATATATTGTTATTAATTTCATGATAAGCCCTTTGATCAGAATAATCAATAGAGATATCTGCTGTAATATAAGTAACTTCCTTTGAAAAATCCGACGCCAGTATGACAAAATCCTGCAAGACAAGATTTCCGCGTTTCTGGAATTCCATTTGAGGCGCTTTTAAGTCAATGTCAACTGTTTCAATATCAATGTCCCGATGCGTTTGTGTCGCAAGCTGGGGAACCGGTTGATAAGAAGGCTGTTCAGGTTGCACTGGTTCCTTTGAAAAAAAGATAAAATAGGACACCGGTACGGTAATCCCCAGAACAATCAAGGCTGAGATACCTGCAACAACCAGTTTTGACTTATACCATTTAGAACCCTTGGCTTTTGCTTTTGCCGTTTTTTTCTTTGGCCTGACCGCTTGAGTTTCATCAATCCCTTCTAATACGACCTGGTCTTCATCATCTTCTTCGAAACTGTCACTTTCCAGGATATCTTCATCTTCATCAAAGTCCTCCATATCGAAGTCGCCGTCCAACTCATCTTCGAGGTCATCATCCAGGTCTCCATCAAAATCGTCTTCGACTTCCTCATCCATGAGATCGCCGAGGACATCTTCATCCTCCTGGTCAGCAGCCATCAAAAGCGTATCAATATCATCCTGGGAGATCAGGATATCATCTTCATCCTCACCTTCCTCATCCAGCAGCAGGGCATCAATGTCCTCCTGGGAAACATCATCATCTCCTTCCCCATCCAGATCCAGTACTTTCATATCAGAAGACGGTTTTAAAAAATCCTCGTCATCATCTTCTGCAACATCATCAGGTTCATCTTTTTCAACAGACTCTTCTTCAGGTAAATCAGGCTCAACATCCGACACAGGTTCTTCATCCAATACCACTGGTTCCGGGTCTGGCTCCGGAATCGGATCCGCATCAAAATTATTAATCAAGTCATCAATGGTTTCCTGGTTAATTAAAGCATCCTGAACATCCACAGCTTCGGATTCATCAATAACATAATCTTCGTCAAAACTCTTAAGGTCCGGTCCTTCTGGCGAGTTTTCTTCAGGGACTTTTTCAAGCTCAGGGTCTGGCTCCGCAACCACACCCTCCGGTTCTTCAGACTCAGGCTCTTCCGGGGTTTCATCCAGAGAATCCTCGGTTAAAATATCCTGTTCAGGATCATCTCCATTCCCACTCTCTTCTAACCCCTGATCTGAACTGTCTGGCAGGTCTGTTTGATCCATCAGACTATTAATGTCGTCCTGGGAGATCATTTCAAAATCTTCGTCAAGTTCTTCATCTTCGTCCAGATTTTCTTCAACCAGTTTTTCAGCAGGCTCTTCAGGTTTATTTTCTTCTGCAGCAGGAGCAGTTGAATTCATAAGGCTGTCAATATCATCCTGAGACAGCTCTCCAAAATCCTCTTCAGGTTCATCTTCCACAATGTCTTCTTCAACGACTCCGGCCTCTTCTTCCGGAGCCTCAGAATTCATAAGCTGATCAATATCATTCTGAGAAATCAACTCCATGTCATCGTCATCAATATCACTTTCTTCCAACGGGTCTTCGGCCTGTTCAACATTTGAATTCATCAACCGGTCGATATCGTCCTGCGACAACTCGCCCAAGTCATCCATATCGCCAGGTCCATCATCAGAAATGCCGTCTTCTGCTTCTTCTATGGAAGATGACTCCATTAGCTTATCAATATCATCCTGCGAAATTAAACTCTCTTCTTCTAAGGTTGGATCAGCCATTTGATCACCTCTTTTAGTTAAAATAGTCTTTGAGCCTGGCTTTCAGTTTCACCAGAATTGCTGTATGAATCTGACAGATGCGTGATTCAGTTAATGTCAGTACCTCACCAATCTCTTTTAATGTCAATTCATCAAAATAATACAAAGAAACCACAATCTGTTCTTTTTCCGTCAACGTTTTAATGGTTTGAGCAAGGACATATTTCAGTTCTTCCTTATCAAAACAATCGGCAGGATTTTCATGCCCTTTAACACCAGACTGGAAACGCGTTTTTGAAAACGTATCATTCTTTTTTGTTTTGATGAATTCATCCAGCCTCAAAACAGTTGCACCATGGATATTTGTCAGCATATCGTAATACGCTTCGAGGGAAACGCCCAACTCTTCACAGATCTCGTCATCTGTCGCAGACCCACCCTTTCTGTCTTCAACCACTTTAACAGCCTTGGTAATATCCTGAATTTTTTTCCGCATGGCCCTGGAGTACGGATCCATACTTCTAAGCTCATCCAGAATCGCACCCTTTATTCGATATTGCGCATAGGTCTTTAAACTGACATGCTTGGAAGGATCAAATTTATCTACAGCATCGATCAAGCCCAGTGACCCTGCCGAAACCAGTTCGTCAAAAAAAACAGTGGATGGAACGCGCATAGCAAACCTTGCTGCAATATGCTTTACAAGATATGAATACTCAACAATTGTTTTTTCGCGCCATGTGTCTCCATCTGTTTTATTTTCCCGATATTTTTCTATCATAAACCGCCGTAAGTATTTCCTTTTAATTCACCGCTTGAAATACTTTGTTCATAAAAAAAGTTAGATTCCCATCCGAATTTCCCCGGGGCGGCCGATCTTCCAGGGTCAGTGCAATACTTTCTATGGCCTTTGCCGACTTCGAATCCGGGGCACTGTCCATTACAAGTCCCCTTTTCTGAACAGCTGTCTGCAGTTGTTTATCCAGAGGAATATGTCCACAGTACTCCAGTACAACATTTTTTAAAAACTTATCCAGAGCCCCACTCAAAGAGGCATATACTTTTTTAGCCTCTGCCTCTGATTCCACCATATTAACGATCAGTTTGAAATAATTTGTTCCATACTCTTGTGACATCACTTTCATCATGGCATAGGCATCTGTAATGGATGTCGGCTCTCTTGTGGCAACCACAATAACTTCATCACAGGCTGAGTTAAAATACAGGACATTTGATGAAATGCCCGCACCTGTATCCACAAAAATAATATCCGCCAGATCAATCAGCGTTTCAAACTCGCTCAAAAGGTTGAGTTTTTCTCCTTCGCCTAACTGGGTTAGGTCTGCAAAGCCTGAGCCGCCAGGAAGTATTTTAATGCCGTGGGCAGACTCCACAAGCACCTGTTTCATTGTTTTTTCAGATTGGATCACATGGCGGATATTATACTGGGGCCTTAAATTAAAAATAATATCGATATTTGCAAGCCCGACATCTGCATCAATGATGGCAACCCGTTTACCCTCACGGCTTAAGGCAACCGCCATATTACCAACAATATTGGTTTTACCCACCCCGCCCTTGCCACTGGTAATTGCAATAACCCGTGGAAGCGGTTTATTGTGTGATGTCATCTGTTTTTTTCCCCTTGCAATACGCTGACTTTTAACAACTTTTCTAAGTCCTTTGGCTTGATCCAACTTGATTTTTCTCCTTTGGGCCCTTCCCAAGAATAATTTTCAGCAGTTGCTGTCTATCCGGAACCATCAGGTCCTCGGGAACCCTTTGCCCGTTCGCAATCATGGATACAGGCAATTGCATCTCACACAAATGATCCAAAATTTTACCACACCGTTTTATTTCATCTATCTTTGTAAACACAACCGTATCCGGCTTAAACACTGAAAACGCTGATGCAGCATCTTTTATAATAGTAGATTCAGATGTAACACTCAAGACTAAATGAGTGGAAATACCAAAATCACTTTGAATTAATTGCAAAATCTCATCGATTTTCATTTTATCAAAATGGCTGTGGCCTGCCGTATCTATCAATACCATATCCATAGACCGCATCCGATCCAGTGCACAGGACAAATCCTGCTTGCTGAAGGCCGGGACACAAACCAAACCCATTATGGAAGCATACGCCTTAAGTTGTTCAAAGGCCCCTACCCGATAGTTATCAATGGAAATCAGCCCCACGTTCATTTTTCTCTGGAACTTGAGCATAGCAGCAAGTTTGGCAATTGTAGTGGTTTTGCCCACCCCTGTAGGCCCTACAAATGCAGCGACATGCGGAACCCCGGAATGGTTATCACGTTTAAAAAAATCTTTTGTTTCAATCCGGGAGAGGCACTGACGCATGACATATTTTTTCAACGATTTTATTTTTGCATCCGGCTCAATGGTATTGTCCATCGCCCGACTTGCATTCTGTATAATACTACCGGCAAGTTTCTCACTGATCCCTGCCCGCAAAAGAGAGGCCAGCACCCCCACGGATTCAAAATGGTTGCACACCATATTCTGCATGCCACTGCCGAATCCGGCGATAGATATCATATCCTTGATATCGGCAATATCATCTTTGATAGAAGCCATCAGATCATTCCCGGGCATTTTTTTCCTGGACATCCCCCGCCTGTGAAGCGGAGCATCGTACTTTGTTTCAGGAACAGCCGCCTCAATTTCAAACATGTTTTTTGCATAAGGATCAAGGGGTTTTTTGGGAATTTTCTTGGTACTCAAAATCATTGCATCAGAACCGAGTTCTTGTTTGATATTTGCAATGGCCTGCTGAATATTCTCTGCTTTGAAAATTTTCCTATTCATCCTTCAAACTCACCTTTCCGCTTGCCTGTAGGTTAATATCATCCACTATTTCTGCATGGGATACCACAAAAACAGTAGGAATGGATGGTTCAATCAACTTTCTTAAATGACGCCTGATCCCCGGAGATGTCATGATCACCGGCTGTGTATTCACGGCAACCAGTTGTTCGACCTGTTTGGTAATGGCTCCCACGATCTCCACAACCAATTGGGGGTCCAGTGCCAGATAGGATCCATGTTCCGTATGCTTTATATTCTTGGTCAATATTTCTTCCAGCTTTGGATCAAGCGTAATTACCTGCAAAGTTTTATTTTCCTGAAGATAGGGGGCAACCATTGCCTTTGCAATCCGCTGGCGCACATATTCAGTCAAAAGATCCGGATCCTTGCCCATTGGTGCAAAATCAGCCAGTGTTTCCACAATGGTCAAAAGATCACGAATTGAAATCCTTTCACGCAGCAGGTTCTGTAGGACTTTTTGCACCACACCAAGGCTTAAGACATTGGGTACAAGTTCCTCAACTGCTTTGGGACTTCTTTTGGCCAGGTTGTCCATCAGATGCTGAACATCCTGCCTGCCAAGCAGATCATGTGCATTGTTTCTGACGATCTCTGTCAGGTGGGTGGCGATAACTGTGGAGTTATCCACCACTGTATATCCGGCAAACTTGGCTTCTTCTTCCCGCTCCAGCGGTATCCACTTAGCTGGAAGGTTAAATGCCGGTTCCATGGTATCAATACCGTCAATATCCTGAGCAGTTCCGCCCGGATCCATTGCCAGCAAATGATTTACCATCAATTCAGTACCTGCCGCCTCGACCCCTTTTATCATCAGGCGGTATTGTGATGGGGCCAGGTTCAGGTTATCTCTAATATGGATAGGCGGAATGATAATCCCCATCTCCGTGGCGAACTGTCTTCTTATGGCCCGTATTCGCCCAAGCAAAGTCCCGTCCTGCTGTTTGTCCACCAATGGAATCAATCCGTACCCGACTTCAAGCTCGATGGTGTCCAGGTTTAAAAGATGATCCACATCTTCAGGAGCACCAGACACCTCTTCTTCAGCCGCGGCCTTCTCATCTGCCAGTTGCTCTTCTTTTGCGGTCTCTTCTTCTCTTAAAAAATACCAGGCAAGGGTTCCAAGAACCAGCCCGAGCGTCATGAAAGGGATAGAGGGCAGACCTGGAATTAAGCCCATGCAGAAAATAATCACGGAGCCGATAAATACTGGCGTGGAACTGGATAGAAGGTGCTTGGCAAATTCCGCACCCATTTTCATGTCAGAGCCGGACCTGGAAACCAACAGACCGGCTGCGGCAGAAACCAGAAGCGCCGGAATCTGGGATACCAGCCCGTCCCCGACGGTCAGCAACGTATAATTCTGGAGAGCCTCTGCCATTTCCATCCCCTGCTGGAGGACACCAATCACAAATCCGCCCACGATATTGATCAGGGTAATAACAATACCGGCAATGGCATCTCCCCTTACAAACTTGGAGGCACCATCCATGGCGCCATGAAATTCAGATTCCCTGGCTATGGCCTGACGACGTTCACCCGCTTCTATTTCATCTATCATGCCGGCATTAAGGTCGGCATCAATGGCCATCTGTTTTCCGGGCATGGCATCAAGGGTAAATCTGGCAGCAACTTCTGCTATCCTGCCGGCACCTTTTGTGATAACCAGGAAATTGATTAAAACCAGGATAATAAAAACCACCAGTCCGACCACATAATTTCCACCCACAACAAAACTGCCGAATGATTTAATAATGGCACCAGCTGCCATCTCTCCCTCACTTCCATGAAGAAGAATCAAGCGGGTGGAGGCCACATTGAGTGAAAGCCGGAATAAAGTTAAAACCAGCAACAATGATGGAAATATGGCAAATTCAAGCGGAGCCGTGGTATACATAGTGGTGATCAAAACAACAATTGCAAAAGAGATATTCAGCGCCAAAAAAAAATCGAGTACAATGGGATGCAGGGGTAAAATCATGGCCATGAGGATGCCGATAAATGCGACAACCATTAAGATATCTGAAGATTCTTTTCTTATCCCTTCTAAAATACTTGCGCCACCTGCTGCCATTGGTACTCCACTTATATTTTATTCTTTGACGAAACAGCCAAATTATTGACACATTTTTTTATGTTGTCCGTCCCTTTAATTTGTACACATATGCCAGTAATTCCGCTACTGCCTGGTATAATTCAGAAGGAACTTCCTGGCCTATATCTACTGTTCTATACAAGTTCCGGGCCAACTGTTTATCTTCCACCAGTGGAACGTCATTTTCCCTTGCAATTCTTCGAATATTTTTGGCCACAGGACCGGCACCTTTGGCCAGGATCGTTGGGGCATCCATCTCCTGACTGTCGTATTTTATGGCCACAGCCAGACGGGTCGGGTTGGTGACCACCACATCTGCGTCTGGAACATCCGCCATCATCCGCTTTCTGGCGGCTTCATGCTGGAGCTGCCGGATTCTGGATTTGACCATCGGGTCACCTTCGGTCTGCTTGGATTCATCCTTTACTTCTTTTTTGGTCATTTTCTGATCATCTAAAAATTTCCACTTCTGGTAGGCATAATCTATTAAAGCCAGAACAATCATAATCAGGCAGACCTTAATAAAAATACTGAACGCGACTTTCAGTATAAACAAAAGAATAAGACCGATGCTCTTATCGTAAAGGATGGAAATATTATTCAATTCTCCCTTGATTGTATAATATGCCACAATGGAAATAACTGAGACTTTAAACAGGGTCTTTAAAAATTCCATCACTGCACGGGAAGTAAATTTTTGTTTAAACCCATTGATGGGGTCCAGGCGAGAGAATTTTGGTTCAAGTGATTTCCAGGACACAACAAAGCCCACCTGAGCAAAATTCGTGATCAGGGCCATGACAAAAACGGCCAGCATCACTGGTATGCAGGTTTTGATTATTAATTCAATGTGAACTGCCAAGAGCCTTACCACATCGTTGGCTTCCAGGGCGGGAATTCCTTTAAAATTAAAATTATATCGAAATACCGAAGATAAATTTTTATAAATATATTCAGATGTTGCATAAATCGCTGTTACACCAGCAAGAAGCACAAATACCGATGGAATTTCCATGCTTTTAGCCACCTGGCCTTCTTCCCTTGCCTTGGTAAGTTTCCTCGACGATGCATCTTCTGTTTTCTCTCCTCCACTCTCGGGATCTTCAGCCATTGTTTTTTATCCTCCGCCTGCAAAATACAAAAGATACATCAACAGCTCCTTAAATCCTGTGACAAACTCCCGAGTCATAATAACGATAATCTGAAGCGTCAAACCAAAAAGAAGCAGGCCTGCAACTATTTTCAATGGGAATGCCACAATCATGACATTCATCTGGGGTGAAAATTTGGCCATGAGGCCAAAGCCGACACTGACAAACGCCAGAGAAGCAATCACAGGTGCGCCTATCTTTACTGCCAGAAAAAATATTTGCGCACCCAGATCAATAATTTTTATCATCATAGCTTCCTGCATCATGAAAAATCCAATAGGAACCAATTTAAAACTGTCTATCATTGCCAGGAACATAATGTGGTGTCCGTTAAACATTAGAAAAACAATGACACAAACCCAATACCCCAGCTGATCCATGATGGAAACATTTGCCCCGGTCTGGGGGTCCACCACATTAATCATGGCAAATCCCATCTGGAATCCGATCACCTGGCCCGCCAGCTGTACAGATCCAAAAAACATACGAAGACACAAACCCATGGTGAGACCAATCAGGGCTTCGGCAATGATCAACAGACCCGTCGCCCCGACACTTAAAGGAAAACGATTTAAATCAACCTCCACCACTGAATAAAATAACAATGAGACGACCAGAGCAAGCGCCAATTTTAACTGGTTGGGGAACACTCTTGAAGAAAAGAAAGGAAACATGAAAAGGATAATACTGACCCGCATGAGGACAAGCATGAAAGTTCTAAACTCAATGGGGTCAATGACATTGAGAATTTCCATCTCTTGCCCTCCCTAACGGATATACATGGGGATATTTTCTATAATATTCCGGGTGAAAGTGGTCATTTTTTCCAGCATCCAGGGGGCTGCAAACAGGAGGCCTAAAAACACGGCAATAATCTTTGGCACAAAAGTGAGGGTCATTTCCTGAACCTGAGTGACCGCCTGAAAAACACTAATGGCAAGACCTGCAATCAAACCAAGGCCCAACATGGGCATGGAAAGATATATCGTCAAAGTAATGGCCTGTTTGGCAAATTCGACAACAAGTTCAGGGGTCATTTTCTTTACACTCCAAAGCTTTTTAAAAGTGATCCTGAAATCAGATGCCACCCGTCCACCAGGACAAAGAGCATCAATTTAAAAGGAAGTGATATCATGATAGGGGGAAGCATCATCATTCCCATTGCCAGCAGTACGGAGGCTACGACCATATCAATTACAAGAAAGGGGATATAGAGAACAAAACCAATAATAAAAGCTGTCTTTAGTTCACTGATAACATAAGCCGGGATCAGAACAAGAAGAGATACATCATCCCTTGTTTGAGGCTTTTTAATATCCGCCCCTTTTACAAACAGAGCCAGATCTGCTTCCCGGGTGTTGATCAGCAAAAACTTTCGGATCGGTACCTGGGCTGAGTCAAGTGCCTGGTCAAATGAAATCTGGCGCTCAAGATAAGGATTCAAAGATTGCTCATATACCTCTGTGGCAACCGGTTTAATGATAAAAAATGTCATAAACAAGGCCAAGCCGATAATGACTTGGTTTGGCGGGCTGGACTGTGTTCCCATGGCCTGTCTAAGGAAATGGAATACCACTACAAGCCGTGTGAAAGGCGTCATTAAAATCAGAATCGCCGGCGCAAGTGCCAGAACGGTCAGCAGGGCAATTATTTCAAGGACAACGGCGACCTCTTCAGGAGATTTGGCTGTTTCAACATTGAGCTCAAGAGAAGGGATAGGAAATGTCACAGCTTGAGCTGCGCCTGCCGTGACAAACAGGATGAAAATAATCATGAGAGAACTTCTAAATCTCATCTGCCATCTCCTTTTGAAGCTGATTCCCCTTCACTGCTTCCCTGTTTATTGGTATTTTACTGCTCCCTTTAAACGCACTTCCCAGCTTCTGACTCAAAAGATGTGAAAACCCCAGAGCCGAATCATCATTGTCAGAAAAATCAATGTCTTTATCAAAAGATGCAATGCGTGAAATTTTAGATGCTGTGACACCAATTAAAATAGTTTCTCCCAGAACATCCAGAAGAACCAGTTTTTCTTTTGGAGAAAGATGATGAACCGTCAATACTTTTATAAAATCTTTGCCGCCTTTTACTCCTTTGGCGGATGACATTTTTTTCATCAGGTAAAATGCAAGAATGAGAAAGGCCAGAACCAGGAATAACATGGAAAATGTCCGGCCAAAGGCAAACCAGATATCTGGAGATGTATTCATTCTTCTGATGCCAGTGATTTCACCCTGTCAATGGGTGTGATCACATCGGTGAGACGGACACCGAATTTTTCATTGACCACGACCACCTCACCCCGGGCAATTAATTTTCGGTTAATATACACTTCCAGAGGTTCTCCAGCCAGCTTGTTCAATTCGATGATTGACCCCTGGCCAAGCTGCAGCAGGTCATTGACCAGCATTTTGGTTTTACCCAATTCCACTGAGAGCTCCAAAGGGATATCAAGGATAAAGTCCAGCTCCCTTTCCCCGCGCTCGTGTTCCTGCTCCTGTCCTGCAGCACCCTCTCCGTTTTCTTCAACCTCTTGGGCTTCATTTTCTTCGGCCATGTTTAACTCTCACAATCTGTTATTATTTTATCTTTGACTTGAAATGCCTGAAAGCCGCGCTGAACACCAACATACCCTGTTAATTTTTCCAAACCGTCCACATAACAAATCAGGGGTTCACTGGCATCCTTTTCCAACTGAATAACATCTCCTTCCTGCAGGTACACCAGCCTTTCGCCTGTAATCTCCGTTCTGCCCAACTGGATATTCACTTCCACGATAGATTCCAGAATCACCTCTCTGATGCGTCTTCGCCAGTTCGTATCCACTTCTTCGGTTTCAGCCTGGACACCGGATGACAACTTATTTCTCAATGGTTCAATCATGGCATATGGATAGCAGACCACCAGATTTCCTGCAGACTGCTCAAGCTCTATTTCAAACCGGGTAACCAGGACAAGATCCGTAGGTAAAACAATCGCAGTAAACTGGGGGTTCATTTCTGATCTGATCAGCGATGCTTTTACCGGTTCAATGGGTGCCCATGACGCCTCAATATTTTTAAGGACGGCAACAACCGCCTTTTGGATCATAACCTCTTCTATTGTTGTAAACTCGCGCCCTTCAACCCTTGCTTTACCAAGTGCTTCTCCACCAAAAAAGGTATCAATCAGATTGTATACCAGCTGGCTTTCAAATACGATAAGACCATGTCCCCTTAAAGGTTCCATTCTGAAAACATGAAGACTTGTGGGAACAGGAAGACTCCTGACAAATTCAGAAAACTTTAAAGTATCAAAGGGATTGGCACTAACATCCACGTTGGTTTGAAGCAGAGAAGAAAGTGTTGCCCGAACCTCTCTTGATAATCGTTCATTGATAACATCAAAGGTAGGCATCCTTGCCCTGACCACCTTATCCTGACTGGTGAAATCATAGGCAATGATACCCTCGACCGGCTCGGGCTTGTCTACATCCGCTTCGGTTTCGACTTCTCCTGAGTCCAGTCCGTCTAATAGACTGTCAACTTCGTCCTGTGATAGTATTTCACTCATAATTTAATCACTGCATTACAAAATAGGTAAAATAAATATTTCTTATAGTGGCCTGTGGAAAAATTGAATTAATCCGTTTAAGCAGATTATACTTGAGCATAATCTTTCCCTCAGGATTTCTCAATTCCAACCAGGTCATCTCAGACACTTGATCGGTGACAATCTTCCGGATTCTCTCTTCCAGTGAATACACCTGTTTTCGATACCTGTGATCACTCAACTCTAATGACATTGTGATACTCACCAGCCTCATGCTTGAACTGCTTTTAAGGGCAATTCTCTCAAACGGCTCAAGGTCCACAATATCTTCAAAAACAATTTCTTCTTTTCCGGGTTGCAAACCTGTGGAGCCCTCCACCTGTGCATTGGGCTGAAGGTCTTGGAGACCTTCCTCCTCACCGCTTAAAAACAACAAAAGCCCACCAAGGACAATCAGAAGCAACAGAATAAGCCCGGCAACAGAAATAATTATGAGCTTTTTAGAGCCCAATATCTTTTTGAACAAGTCACTGATTTTTCCCAATAACTTTTTGAAAATGGATTGTTTTTTTTTATCATCATCGTTTTCAAAGTCATCATCCAAATCTTCTTCAAAAACATCTTCAGAAAAATCATCTAACGACTCATCGAGAATATCCTCCATGGCTTCTTCGAGATCATCATTTATGTCTTCTAAGATTTCTTCTCCCAAAACAGCTCCTAAATTAATATTTGAATATTTCTGTTTTGATACTTGGAATAGCAAGCCCTGTGCCAAGTGTAATGAGCTTTTTATTTAAACTGATAACTGAAAAGGAAAAATCTGCTTTAAAGCCAAGTATAAATATACTGTACAGGTTTTGCAAAGGTTTTTATTTCCCAAAAAGAAATCAAAAATACTCATCTGAAAAACCAAACGGCATGTCAAGCAAAGCAGGCAATCGTCAGAAAAATGACAGCGAGCACAAAAGGGTTGCTTCCTCTTATGCCCGCTGGTTTTTGAAAGAATTACTGATTATAAATTTAACGTTTCATCTGGATAACGGTCTGCATCATATCATCTACAGTTGTTACGGTTTTTGAATTGGCCTGAAATCCTCTCTGGTTGACTATCATCGCAACAAATTCTTCTGAAATATCCACGTTAGACATCTCAAGGGAGTTGGGAGCAAGTGTACCAAGTCCGTTTTCACCTGGTTTATTGGTAATTGCCCCACCACTGTCACGGGTTTCACGGAACAGGTTTCCACCTTCATTGGAGAGCCCATAATTATTAAGGAACTTAGCAAGCCCGATCCTGAAAAGAGGTATCAACTGACCGTTTGAGTAAATGCCCGTAAGGATTCCGTCTGTTGCAACATCCACACCCTGAAGGTCTCCTGCCGCATAGCCGTCAGCGTCCTGGAAAATAGTTGAAGATGCCTTTGAATACTGGGTGGAAGAAAGAGAATCATTTATAAAATTAATACCATCATAGCGTGTGCCTATATTCAGCCTGATATCGGTCTCTGTGCTCCCGAATTCACCGCCCAGAAAATCTGTTGTAAATGCATAATATCCGGTTCTCCTGATATTATCTTTTGAAATCTGGGTCCACGCAGTGGAACCTTTTATATCAAAATTAATTTCACTCCGATCATCGTACGGATCGGTGGAGTTCGCTCCATACCTCAATGGATCTGAAAAGGTAAAAACAATATCTTCTGAGTCATCTTCATTCCCTGAACCGTCCAGATCAATGATAGCCTCTGTCTGGTCCCCCCTTAGTGTGGCGTCAGGGTATTCAAGAGGCGCATAGTTGGGATCTGTGGTAAACTGGAAGTAGTCAAGATTTGCTAGAGCACCCAGGGCTACATTGAAGTCAAGATCATCGTTAGAGTCCCCGTTAAAATCAATGGCCATACCGTCCACGTAAGCCCCGCTGCTTGTAACTACCGCATTCGGGTACTCTGAAGGAGGAGATGGATCAACCTGAAACTCGATACTCTGCCCCCCTGCAGTCGTCAAATTGGATGAAAATGTGTAACGGATAGTGCTGGCATTGGCTGTATTTGCTAACGACCAGAATTCTAGATCCACCCGTGAATTATCGTCACCGGATGTGAGTATTGCAAGACCGGTGGTAGCCACCCCCGGCCCGGTGATGCTGGCGGCCCAGTTTGTGCCGTCCCAGTCAAGATTTATTGTCTGGGCTCCACCGGTGGCACTGACAGTTGCCATGACGCCTTGCCCCGGATTGCTATTGTTTGATTCAACTGTCATTACAGGAGTGTTCAATGGTGTAAAATCAAACACTTCATTAACAATATCGTCGTCTTTTAATGCCATATTCCAGTCCCAAGCACCAGCCCCGCCATTTTGATTCGCGTCCCAAATAAAGCTGATATTTGAAGACACCATGTTTATATTAGCAACGCCGGAAGTAATAATATCGATTGCTGCAGTAGTGGTGTCGATACTGGCAGGGGTGCCGGTTGCCAGACCTGTAATCAGGGTTCCTGCTGAATAAGCAGGGATTGGATTGCTCCAGTACCATCTTTCTGCTGTAGGATTCCAGATAATACCCAGATCATCTGAATCCACAGTCATAACACCAGGCTCATTAATCTGTAAGGAGGTGTTGTCATTGGCTGTATCTCCTGAATAGGTCAGGCCCTCTATGCCCTGGATGTGCAAATCATTTGCTTCATTTATATCGAATCCGATGGAATCTGTTGCTACTGCAGCCTGGGCAAGTTGAATCCTAAGATCCGGCTCAACATCAGCAGCATCATCCGGCATCAATGTTAAATAAATATTCTGATTATCAGAATAAACTATTTTTGCTGCGCTATAGTTATCCGGCAGATCATCAACATCAGAATCACCATCCCCATCTACATCGGCAAAATTCCAGGCTGCACCATCAAACTCAAGGCTGAAGCCATGCCCGTCAAGAGGCAGAGATTCATAATCAGAAATTTCATATTCTACATCATCAACCGTGTTTACACCATTGGCACTGAAATTACCCAGGCGACCGGTAAACTCGCTCATGGTAAAATCAAGGACATCACCTGAACTTTGAGAGAATTGAATGGTTCCTCTGGCCAGGAGCCCTTTTGAATCAGTATTCTGCACCAAGTTTCTGTTATCTTCGTCCGGGTTCATGGTGATAATATATTCCCATTCAGTCCCGGACTTTTTATCATAAAAGATGGTGATGTCATGGGTCGAGCCAAGCGCATCATACGCTTTTACTACAGTCTGATATTCATAACTGCCACCACCTATGTAAGTAGTTTCACCGGAATCCCAGACATTTGAAAGCACAACAGCGTTAGAAGTGGCATCTGCATCCAGGTTGGTAATAGCGGTAATTTCTTCACTTTTTTTCGGAGGGCTTGTAAACTCTGCAAGTACGAGATCAGTAATAGACCCCACATCGTCTCCGGTTTCCTCATCCAAATTCCACCCCTGGACAATATAGCCTTCCGGATTAATCAGTTGTCCATCTTTATCAAAGACAAAATTTCCTGCCCTGGTGTAAAACGTGTTCTCAGAATTTGACTGGCGAACGATAAAAAAGCCATCCCCGCCAATGGAAAGGTCTGTTGTATTTCCAGTAGATTCAAATGATCCCTGGTCAAAATTCTGTGCAACATCACCAACAGCCATACCACGCCCCATCTGGGCCGTACCGGCCTGGGTAGCCACACTCTCATACAAGGTATCAGCAAAGGTGGTTCTACCCTTTTTAAACCCAACAGTATTTAAATTGGAAATATTATTACCCGTAACCTGCAGAGCATTTCCCATATTTTTCAAACCACTGGTACCTGTAAAAAGTGAACTTGATAAAGACATAATCCCTCTCCTATTTATTAAAACCCAACTTGGTTGTTACTATACTAAATTGACCCGTCATCATAAATTAATTCCTGTAATGGTCGACAACGACACCAGACGGCCGGAATCTGCCAGGACAAGGTACTGGCTGCCGTTCATATATTTAATTCCTGATACTTCCTCGTTCACACTGGTTTTGGCAAATCCTGAAGAACCTTTCACAGTGTAGTAGTACATGCCATCTTCTACCTGATATCCGGAGTCCGCCACGCCATCCCACTGGATTGAATTCTCTCCTCCTGACGTATCATCCTCTGTCAGGGTAATCGTCCGGACAGGCTCATCATAGACATCATATACTGTGACGGTTACATTTTCCGGGGAGTCCAGTTTAAATTCCAGCTCTCCGCCCACAACCTCATCGTCTTCAACAAGGACAATGGGTGAATTAGAACTTACGGTTTGTCCCAGATATGTCATGGCGGACTCTCCACCTGTCGTGTTATTTGATTCTTCTGAATTATCCATCACAGCTGTAAGAGATTCAGGATCCAGCAGGATGCCCTGTACCACCAGATAAGGTGTTCCATTATTATAAGTCACCCCTTCCACTTTTCCGCTAATGCTGGAAGGCACATTGACATATCCGGAACCGCTGTTTGCTTGGACTATATAGTTATAAGGCCCATCATCAACTGCATTGCCGGCATTGTCCGTCCCGTCCCATGAAATCAGGTGTGAACCCGTGCTCTGCTGGCCGTCATACAGAGTTTTAACGGTGCTCCCGTCTGCATCCGTTATGGTAATCATCACATCAGCCGGCTGAGAAAGATTGTAAAACCCGCCGGACACGCTGCCCTCTTCCACATTCATGGTATCCACATTTCCAGTCACCTGTTTTCCCAGGTACTGCATGACATCGCCCTCGGAGTTCTTAGCAAAAGAGCCTGCAAGGTTGTCCATGGAATCGTTCAGGTTGATCAATTGCTCCAGCTGGGAAAACTGGGCAAGTTGAGCGGAAAAATCCGTTCCATCCATTGGATTGAGCGGGTCCTGATTCTGAAGCTGTGCCACGAGCATGGTTAAAAATGTATCGCGTCCTAAAGCATCTTCCTTTTCAGTTTTCCCCTGTTCATTAGACTCATACGAACTTGAGATTTGATTTATAGCACTCTCACTTGTGGATGAAACTGACATATTCGTCTCCCTTTTATGCTACATAATGCAACGAACCATCCTGGTTTAAGGCTTCCAGAACAGCAGCATCATTTATTCCTTCAATGTTATTCTCACCAGCCATTGCTTTTTCTCTATTCTGGCGCCGCCTGGAAAAATTCCCTGCCTGGTTTTTTGCATCTGCCATGGATTGCCTGAAATCGGAGCTCATATCCACCTCAACTCGTTCAAGGTTAACCCCTGAGTTTGACAAAACACTTTTCAATTCGGTTGCATTGGATGTCAAAATATCCCTGGCAGCAAGGCTTTCTGTCAAGATACTTACCTTCATGGTACTTCCACTGTTATCAATGGTCATCATCAGACGACCGAGTTCAGGTGGCTTCAACTGGATACGGAGTGTATTTTCCCCCTGATTAATTGCACGGACCAGGCTTTTGCTCACCTGATTGGTGACAAAATTGGGAAGATTTTTTAAAGGGGTATTGCTTTTAAGTGTACTCACATTTACTGTGGAATCACTTGATTTTAAATCTGAGACTGATGCCTGAAAAACATCTCCGACCTTAGTTTCTGAATTCTTCATCTGTTTAAGACTTGTCTGGGCATCTTTGAGAAGGGTGTTTTTTTCAAGAGGCTGAGAATTTTTCTGTTCTTCAAACATAGCCGCCATCTCTTTGAACACTTCTTTTAACGAGGGGCCGGAGGACCCTGCTTTCACTTTTGAAGATAAGGCATCTTCACTCAAGCCGATAAGACCGCTTTCAAATTGATCTTTTATCTGCTGAACTGAAAATTCAAATGCAGGTTTTTCTACAGATTCATTTTTAATCTTAAGGCCTTTAAATAATGAACTTAAAAGCTCCTGAGATTCCTGCCCTGCGCTTTGCTTGCCCGGGGTTTCCATTATTGCTTTAGAATTACTTTGTGAAGACATTTCTTTTCGCATTGATTCAAGGGATGCGACCAGATCATCAAGACTGAATGACGTTGCGTTTTCCGTTCCACCCTTTATTCCAAGCTGGCTGAGGATATGCCTGATATTTTCATCATCAGGTTTAGCCTGATATTGTGTATGGTTATAGAAACCTTCTTTTTGAACGGATTTAAGACCTTCAATTACTTCATTAAGACTGACCCCATTTTGACCATTATCTGCTTTGGAAATAATGTCCTGAATTTTTTCCTGAGACAGGCCCAAAGAATTTAATATGGACTCTAAAACTGGAATAGTGGATATTTCAAGAAAAACACTTTGGTTGTCAGTTTCTATCTCTTGTCCCTCTTCGGCAGTCAGTTTAAAAAGCCCGTCAAAAAAAGCATCCACTGGTATTTCAGAATTCTCACCATTTTCGGAAAGTTCAAGAATCAGTTCCTCAATATCACTTTCCTTGAAGCCTGCTTTCACCAGAATTTTTTTCAACGCTTCCAGCCCTTCGCTATCCAGGGAAATATTTTTCAAATCTCCCTTTGAAAGCATCAGGAAAACATTTTTCAGTGCTGCAGCAAATCCTGACCCTGAAGCCTGTTCCAGCTCTTTTGATAAAAATTCAGTAACTTTTTCATTGTCCTGGATTTTTGAAGCAAATATTTCCACCTGGTCTGCGGGCTGTTCGTTTTCAAGTGTTTTGCTTAACTTTTGTGCAAACGCCTGATTACCAGCATCCTGGCTTTCCATCCTGGCAGCCCTGGGTTCCGGCCTGACATCTTTGGGAAGATCCGACTGGGCCATGTTCATATACATGCTGCTGATATCTGCAAAAGTAAAATTCATAAAACACCTATAAAGAGTTTTCTTTTCACACATAAA
This sequence comes from Desulfobacteraceae bacterium, assembly GCA_033851995.1. Classification (GTDB taxonomy): domain Bacteria; phylum Desulfobacterota; class Desulfobacteria; order Desulfobacterales; family Desulfobacteraceae; genus Desulfobacula. Next base: position 67,063 of record JAWSVI010000012.1, read on the forward strand.
ACAGCAATGATCATGCCATTGACACTAAAATTAAATTTTTTCCTTTAAATTCAATCGGTTATAACTTTTTAGATTGGGGTTACTCGAACATTCCAAAGGGATTTTGGAACTTATTTCCCGTCAACAATTAAGCATATAGGAAAATATTACCGGATTGGAAAGGGGGAGAATTATTTTCGTTTAAAGGCAAGGCGTTCACTGATTTTAGCTGCCTTTTCAGAATCAACAAAAGACAAAATCTGGGAGGCTGATGCTTCACGCATTCTTAAAAATATTTCCTGGGCAACTTCCAGGTTTAATGTATTTACGATCTGGGCTGCATTTTTGGGTTTCATACCTGCATACATCTTAACCAGGCGACCGATTTTGGCTTCATAAGCTGCCTCTTTTTCCTGTTCACGCTGGGTTTTTTTCTTGGTTAAAGCCGCCATATCCGCTTCAATCTGCTTTTTCAAGGCTGTAAGATTTTCCAGCTTTTCATCTATCTGCTCTTCAAATACTTCCAATTCTTTTCTTCCCTGATCAAGAATTCTCTGCTGCTTTTCAATAGCGGTTTTCTTTTCCTCAAGGCCCCGCAAAACAACTTTTGCCGGATCCGGACACTCCGGGCATTCCGGACAGGGATTTTCAAGCCCCTCTTCTCCCTCTGCCGCTCCTTCGCCGGGTTCGCCTTCTTTGACTGCTTTGGTCTCTTTATCATCATCTGCAGCAACGGCATTGGGGGTTTGAACAAAAATATTCCCCTCTTTTGTGGGAAGCAAAATCAAAAATAAAACACTGACAAATAAAAACACCACAATTTTTTTAGATGGTTTCATTGGATATGGCCCTGGCTGTTTTTAAAGATGACATTTCATCCATCTCTTTTTGCTCATTCTTGATTATTTCCTGCGTGTAGATATCTTTTAGCTTTTCACGGTAAAGCTCCATGGCTTTTTTATCAATACTTTTTTTCTTCAATGCCAGCAATTTTTCCTTCAGTATGCTATCCAACCGTACTTTTCTCATTTTTTCTTCCTTAATACTGCTCTCCACAGATTCATGATATTGATAATATTGTCTGAAGACCGCGGCACTGACACCCTGGTTTACAACCTGCTCAATATTCTGTGCATTTTTATCTTTTGTTCGATTCAAATCACTGATCTGCCTTTCACAGTTTTTAACATCCATATGGGCTTTAGCTGTCTTCTGCTGTTCAATACGCTCAAGGTATTTTCGATAATTCAAAAGCGGTTCTAATTTAAATTCAAATTTTTTCATGCCTTACGCTCTTTGACCGGTTTTATCCCCAATGCCCTCTTCAATCCCTCTACACTGGCAGCCATGTCAACTTTACGGTTCATATCCTGACGCAAAAACTGGATCAACCCCGGCATCAAAATCTTGGCCTCATCAACATCAGGGTCTGAGCCATCAATATAAGCTCCTATTGTAATCATGTCTTCAGCATTCTGGTAGGCCGACATCACATTAACAGCCTTATCCCTGACAACCACATGGTCTTTTCCACTGACATCCCGCATCACCCTTGAAATACTTGCCAGCACATCAATTGCAGGGTAATGCCCCCGGTTGGCCAGATCCCTTGATAAAACAATATGGCCGTCCACAATGGATCGAACCGTATCCCCCACAGGATCATTCAGGTCATCCCCTTCTACCAGGACGGTATACACGCCAGTAATAGACCCGCCGTTTTCAACGTTTCCGGCCCGTTCCAACAGAATAGGAATTTTTACAAAAAAGGAAGGGGTATAGCCTCTGGAGGTTGGCGGTTCCCCTGCAGCAAGCCCCACATCTCTTGATGACATGGCAAACCGGGTAATGGAATCCACCATCAGTAATACATTTTTACCCTGATCCCGAAAATATTCAGCAACAGTAGTGGCAAGATAAGCACCCCGCATTCGAACAAGAGGAGGAGAGTCAGAAGTGGCTGCCACAACAACTGCTCTTTTCAGGCCTTCTTCTCCCAGGGTTTCATTAATGAAATCTTTTACTTCCCTTCCACGCTCACCAATCAGGCCGATCACAATGACATCGGCACTGGTGTGCTTGGTCATCATTCCCATAAGAACACTTTTCCCCACGCCTGATCCAGCCATAATAGCCACCCGCTGTCCTTTTCCAAGTGTCACCATGGTGTTGATCGCTGCGACCCCTACATCCAGGGAATCTTTTATGGGATCCCTGTCCATGGGGTTGATTGGGTCTCCGAACAAATTATACTCTTCGGTGGCCTCGATATCTCCTTTGCCGTCTATGGGATTTCCCATACCGTCAATCACCCGCCCCAGAAGCTGATCCGATACCCCGATCATCTGGGAAGATGCAACAGGAATAATTCGACTGCCAAGACTTACACCGCGAATATCACCATACGGCATTAAAAGCGCTTTTTCCTGTTTAAAACCCACAACCTCAGCGAGTATCTCGTCTCCACGATCATTTATAATATTGCAGAGTCCGCCAATACCAAGTCCTAAACTGTCTCCTTCTGCCACCAGGCCGATTACCTGGGATATTCTGCCTTCAGGCCGAATCGTAACACATTGATTCACCGCGTTAACATATTTATCAAAATCAATTTTATCCAGATGGTCCAATGTACATCACCTCCTGGCAGCCTTTAAGGCCTCGGAAATGGCGTCTAACCTGGACTCGATATCGGATGAGACCATACCGGTAGTGGTTTCAATAGTAAAACTGCCCTTTTGAATAGAAGGATCTGATTTTACGGAAACACTATTCAAAGACTCTACGTGTTCAAAAAACTCATCTTTAACCATCTCAATGTATTCATAATCATCCGTGGAGACACTCAAAATAATTTCTTCAGGCTGCACCAGGGTTTTTAACGCATCCAGTATCATGGGTTTGATAATCTCGTCATCCATTTCGATTTTTTTCATAATGGTTTTTTGAGCAATCTGTTGAATAAGGCCGATAATACGCTCCTCATATTTATCCACCAGAAGATCAAGGGTCTGGTCTGATTTTTCCAAGCTTTGTTCAATAGCTGTTAAAAGATCAGCAGCTTTGCCTTTTGCATCTTCCTCCCCTTTTAGTTCTCCCTCGTGAAATCCTTTCTCAAATCCCTCTGCCTGACCCTTTTCTACTCCCTCCTGCTCTCCTTTTTTAAACCCTTCTTCTTCCCCCTTTTTAAACCCCGCCTCATATCCGCTTTCTTCACCCTTTTTGATACCCTCAGCAAGGCCTTTTTCAAGGCCCTCCTGAAACCCCTTTTCTTCAGGGCTCATCTCATGCAGTTCGGACTCCCCGACTTCTTTGTCACTTCTTTCTCCATCGGTTTCTTCCGGATTTACTTCAACACCTTCAGCTGCAATGGAATCTTCATCCGTTTCAATCAGGGGTTTAAAAATAATTTCTTCTTTCTCCTGGTTCTCATCAAAAAGAGCCTGAAACTTCTCTGATTCATCAACCTCAAATTTAGGCTCGTCAAACAACAATTTAAAACGGTCAAAATCCGGGTCAGATTTATCATCGGCAGTAAGGACTTCATCGTCAAACTTTTCAAGATTGCCTATAGCCAAAGGCTCAAATGTCTCGTTAGTTTTATCAGACAAGGACATCATCTTTTCCTTTCCCAAGGGTTATGGTACCATCTGCCTCAAGCTCCTTGGCAGCACGAACAACTGCCTGCTGAGCTTCTTCAACTTCTGCAAGGCGTACCGGGCCCATGGCTTCCAAGTCATCTTTAAGCATTTCACCGGCTCTTTGTGAGAGATTGGAGAAAATCTTTTCTTTCATTTCATCGGTTGCTGTCTTCAGGGCAAATGTCAGCTGCTGGCCTTCAACCTTCTTGAGTATCTCTCTCATGGCCGTGTCATCAATAGCGGTAAGATCTTCAAATACAAACATGAGGTTTCGGATATCATTTGCCATTTCCGGGTTGTCCTCTTCAACATATTCCATAACAGCATCTTCCGTAGATTTATCCACCCCATTGATGATATCTACAAGCACCTGCAGACCGCCAGCCTTTCCTCCTGGGCCAACCGCACCGGAAAGCTCTAATTTAAGGGCCTTATCCACATCTCTGACAACATCTTCCGAGATCTGGCCCAGCCGCGCTATCCTCATGGAAATATCCCCTTTGAGTTCTTCTGGAAGCGTCATCAGTATTTCAGATGATATCTCAGAGGGCATATGGGCAAGAATCATGGCAATGGTCTGGGGGTGTTCGCCTTCTACATATCCGGCCAGGGTGCCGACATTGACATTCCGGCTCCAGATAAACGGCTTATCCTGTTTTTTCTTTTCCAGGTCTTCCAGAATAGCTGCCGCGTCCTTGTCGTCCATTGTCTTATTAACCACATTTTTAATAAAGGAATCGCTTTCAATGATCATCTTTGACTCACCTTCAAACCTGTTCACAAAATCAGTGGAAACGGCCTTGAGCATTTCAGGCGTAATATTATCAATCAAAGACATTTCAAACGCCACATCCGCAATTTCCTGTTCACTCATTTTACTGAACACTTCAGTGGCATACTCCTCTCCCATGGCCATGAGGAAGATGGCAGCCTTTCTTGGTCCGGGTATCGCTTCTGGGTCTATTTCTTCTGCCATGATTATTCCTCCTCTACTTCACTGATCCACCCTTTAAGGATGTTCACTGTCTTGGAAATATCTTTTTGAGCATAAAATTTTGCTTTGTCATTCACAGGCATATTTATCAGGTAAGCAGCTTTTTCGTCCGGTCTCATTTTATTTAAGAAATCCGCTTTCTGTTCACTTGTCATCATTTCCAGATATTCCTGCTGCTGCCTGCCGTCCATATCCTTAAATTCAATTTCTCTGTCCTCGTCTTCGATCAGAGCGATTTCTTCCGCTCCAGGCAGGGCTTCCTGTTCAACAGTGGTCTTAATCTCTTTAACTGTTTTTATAATCGGCCGTATGACAAAGAGGAAGAGCAGGACAACCAGAAGAAGGTTTGCAATGGTTCTGCCATATTCCTTTTGTACCATTTTAAGGCCGGTAAGTGGAGGTTCAACTGAAATTTCTGCAATGGAGGCAAATGGAAAACTTTCCATGGAGACCTGGTCATTTCTTTCTTCGTTGTACCCCATGGAGTTGATCACAATATCCCTGAATTTTTTCATCTCTTCATCGGTTCTCGGCACATAGACTTTCTGTCGATTACCATTTTCATCTGTTCTATACTCATACTTGCCATCTACCACAGCTGCCACAGATAGACGGGTCAACAGTGCCATGGGTTTCTGGGTTTCCCGAATCCGTTTGCTGATTTCAAAATTATAGGTGTCATCACTTTTATTTACAAGTTCATTGTTCTGGCGCCCGGCAAGGTCTTCATCTCCAACGATGGGGTTTACACTGGAAGGGTTAGGGATTTCATCAGAGGTGGCAGTCAATTTTTCAGCACGATTTTTTCGGCTCCGGACAAATTCTCCCCCCCGTTCAAAGGGATCGTAAATCTCTTCATTTACATCGTCTTTGGAAAAATCCATTTCAGTGGTTACCCGGACAATGGCCTTGTCCTTTCCCACAATTCTTTCCAGCATGGTCTGGATTCTTCCGGTCAGGTTTTCTTCAAAACGAATTTTATATTTATACTGGGCATCTGCGAAATTCTGTGCGGTGATCTTGGCCATCTCTTCTTCGGATTTTCCTTCAAACAGAATTCTTCCGGCCGTATCCACAATCGTAACCAGTTTAGGTGTTAAATCTTGTATGGAACTTGCAACCAGATGGGCGATGGCTTCCACCTTCTCTTTTTCAAGATCCGAATTCAGCTCCAATAAAATTGAAGCCGATGGCTTTTTAATTTCTTCAACAAACACTGAATCCTTGGGGAGAACAATCATTACCCGGGCGGATTTTACTTCATCAAATGCAGAAATAGTTCTGGACAACTCACCCTGAATGGCTCTTTTTTTATTTATTTTCTGTACAAATTCAGTGGTACCAAATTCAGTTTTATCAAATATTTCAAAGCCAACCCCTCCTCCTTTCGGGATTCCTTCTCTTGCCATTGTAAGCCGGACATCATATACGATATTTTCTGGAACCAGAATCGTGGTGCCATCACCTGTCAGCCGGTAAGGGGTATTGTTTTCCTTTAGTTTTTCTACCACCAGTGCAGCATCATCTTTTTCAAGGCCGCTGTAAGCTGCTTTAAACGGCGTCTTATTTGTCCAGATAAACAGGGTGGTAAAGCCGGCAACCAGAATCATTGCAAAAACACCCAAGGCAATTTTTCTGGCCAATGGCAGTTCTTTAAATGTAGTAATTATTCTTTCAATGACAGGATTCATAAATTTCTATCACTCCATTTCGCCGTAATTGGGCTATACCTGCATTCTCATGACTTCATTGTAGGCAGTCATGACTTTATTTCTGATCTGGGCCAGGACTTTCAGTGATGTATCTGCTTTGCCGATTGCCATCATTCCTTCATGAATACCCATTTCACCTAAAATTACTTTTTCAATGGATTCATCTGCAATCTCCTGCTTTGAATTTACATCTTTAACCGCAGCTTCAATTCTCTGGGCAAACTCAGGATTCCGCCTTGTAATTTTCTCATGCAGCGGCTCTGTATTTAATGATATTTTCCCGATCCCATTTATATTTGTCATAACGGTTTACTCCTTGTTATTTCCCTATTTCAAGGGCTTTTAAAACCATATCTTTGGTTGCAGAAAGCGCTGTAACACTGGCTTCATAACTTCTTTTAGCCACAAGGAGGTCTGCGATTTCGGTCAGATGGTCCACATTGGGCATCTTCACGTAACCGGTATCCGGGTCAGCATCCGGGTGGGCTGGATTATAGACCATCCTGAAATCCTCCTGGGATTCGATGATCTGATCCACATTGACCCCGGTGCCTTTGTCTTCCGGTTTTTCCGCCTCAAATTCTATGGGAGAGAGTTCAATACCAGCCTGTTGTTTTTTTAACTGTTTTTCCTCAATCACACTTTTAAAGGATTCAATGTCTTCGCCTTTGAACACCACCATTTTCCTTCTATAAGGGCCTTTACCGTCTTTGGTTCGGGTGGTATCCACGTTGGCAAGGTTTTCAGCGATCACATTCATCTTGGTGCGGTGTGCTGCCAGGGCAGTCCCGCTGATTTTAGATGCATTCAATAAATCCATTTATTATTTGCCTCCCTCATCAATTGAGTAATGCAGTATTTTCATCTTTCTGAGCAGCATTTCTGTGGTTGCACGATATTTTATATTATTCTCTGTCAAATTCATCATTTCGGTATCAATGTTTACCGAATCCAAGTGATAGATATCGACATCCTCAGAATTTTCCCCGTTTAATCTGTCTAAGCCATTTTTATCAGAGGGAGACAGATGATTTTCATGAGTTTTATCCAGGAAATCCGGCTCTTTTTTCCCCATTGCCCGCTTCAATGCTTTATTAAAATCAAGATCTTTGGGGTTGTAGCCAATCGTATCCATATTGGCGATATTGCCCGCGATGAGATTATGCCGTTTTGCAGAGACATCCAGGGCTTTTGCTATCATTTGTGATGTGTGGCCATAAATTCTTGAGTCTGCCATTTTTACCTCAATATTGGGTTAAAAAAGTATAGATCATCAAATAAAAACAATCTGTAACGATTGCTTTTGCAATTTATATGCCTAAGCTGGAATCATTTTTTTCTTTGTATTCGTTAAGCTTATTTCGGAGGGTCCGGACGCTGATGCCCAGAATTTTTGCAGCATGTGTTCTATTGCCTTCGGTCTGATCAAGGGTTTTGAAAATCATCTGCTGCTCCATTTCCCGAAGAGAGCTTGGAGCAGGCTCAGCGCTTTCATTCAAGGATATCTTGCTAATTTCATCGGGTGAATATTCCGTATCAATCATTAAATCTTCCGGCCCGATCCATTCAGAATCAGCAAGAAGTACTGCACGGTGGATAATATTTTCCAACTCCCGCACATTTCCTGAAAAAGAGTGGCGGTCTAAAAAGGCCAGGGCCTGTTTTGTCAAGCCTTTGACATTACGACCGTCAATTTTACAATATTTTTTAACAAAGAATTTACATAATTGCCCAAGGTCTCCTTTTCGTTCCCTCAACGGAGGAATAAGGATGGGGATTGTATTGAGGCGATAATAAAGATCCTGACGGAATGTATTATCTTCAACTGCTTTTTTTGCATCCCGGTTGGTCGTGGCAATCACACGGACATCCACCGAAACCGGCTCAATGCCCCCTACACGGTCAACAACTTTTTCCTGGAGGACACGAAGGAGTTTGGCCTGGAGATGGAACTGCATCTCTGTAATTTCATCCAGAAATAATGTACCTTTATGGGCCAGTTCAAATTTACCTGTTTTCCTTGAAATAGCACCTGTAAACGCTCCTTTTTCATGGCCGAACAACTCACTTTCCAAAAGGTTTTCCGGTAAAGCCGCACAATTCACTGCAATAAAAGGACATCCATTTCTGTCGCTTTTCTCATGGATGAATTTAGCAAACAGTTCTTTACCCGTCCCGCTTTCCCCCTGAATCAGGACAGAGGCACTGGAATCTGCCACCCGTTCCGCAAGGGAAAGAAGCTTTAAAACACCTTCATCCCTGGCAATAATTTTAACCTTTTTTTTAGGAGAAGATGATACAGGAAGTTTTTTTTGAGTTTCCAGTGTTTTGTTGATACTCAAAGCTCTTTTTGCAATCAAATGCAGTTGCTCAGACTCGATTGGACGGACCATATAATCCAGCGCTCCGAGCTTCATAAGGTTCACCGCATGTTCAACAACGGGTTCCTCGCTGAGAAATACCGTTTGACAGGCTAAATTTTCCTGATCCACTTTTTTAAGGAATTCTAATGCTGAGAGTCCGGGAGTTGCTACATCCGTAATCACCAGGTCAGTATTGTTTTCAAGGAGATGAGCAATTGCATCCGATCCGTCCGGTGCCGCGTCCACCAAAAAACCAAGATCCTCAAAAAACCGGACATATGCCATTCTTTCTTTGGGATTTTCAAGTATAATAAAGATTCTATGTCCCGACATAGTTTTCTGGTGTCTCCAAGCCCCCCTAAGAGTTTTGAACTGTCTGAGCCAATTCCAGTGTTGTCAGGCGCTGCTGGGCAAGTCGTGCCCATACGGAATCATCTGATTCAACTACCTGCTCATATGCATCTTTGGCCTTATTGATGATATTGCCCTTCTGGTAAGCATCCCCCAGTAAAAAGCCCAGGTTTGCTTTTTCCAGTTCATCTGCTGAAAAACTCAATGCCTTTGAATACGCATCTGCTGATTTTACATACAGCTTAAGCGACACATATGTCCGCCCCAGATCTTTATATGCCTCGGCAAGCATGTCATAATTTTCACCTGGAGCCAGGGCAATCTCTTTAACAGCTTTTTCCCGGAGCCTGGAAGCGGTCTTCATATCCCCCTTTTTTTCATACACAACGGCCTGCATCATCAGGGCTTTGCCTTTTTCAAGATTTGTTTTCGACACTTTATATGCTGTATCAAATCGAGCAGAAGACACTTTGTATTTCTTTTTGTCCAGATAAATTTTACCGGCTCTGGCAAGAGCCTCTCCCCTCTGCTTACTTTTGGGGAACCGTTTTGAAAATGCATCAAACAATTTTAATGCATCATCTTTTCTTCCGGACTCATCCATGGCAATTCCCAATCCCATAAGTAGCTGAGGAGATCTGGAAGATCTTTTATACTGTTTATAGGCATTTATCAAATGATTAAACGCCTCATCATATAATTTACCCTCAAGATAAGCCAGGCCGACGCTCAGTGCTATTTTCCGGCTTCCCATTCGATCAATCCGCGTATGCTCAAGCTCATACCGGTTCAGCACCTTTGTGTATTCATCTTCTTTGAGCTGTTTTTTAAACAACGCTTCATATGCCCGCTGCATAAGCTTTACTGCTTCATAGCGAAGCCCCCTTGGATGGGTGGAAAGCAGATCCTCAATTTCCTTTATGCATTTATTATACTCACCTTTTGCCTGATAGATTTCGGCCATGCGCATCATGGCAATTCGGGAATAGGTATTTTCAGGAAATTTCTTTTTGATCATCTGATAGATCTCAATTTTTTCCTCATCCTTTTTAAGATAACGGGCAATCCCAATTGAGCTTGCAATATATCCATCTGAATCCGGAAATTTTTCCCTTACCAGTTCATAGACTTTAATTGCTTTTTCCTGGTTATTTTCCATGCCGTAAGTGTCACCGATTTTACTCAAAATAACATCCCGGCCTTCCATTTCCGGAAACAGATTCATGACTCGGTTCAAGTTCTGGCGGGCCAGTTTGCTATGCCCCACCTCAAAATTGGCACTGCCGATATTAAGCAGCAGTTCATGGCTGTCATATACTTTTTTGGGACTGGTCTGAACCACAAAATCAAGCACCCGGAGAGAATCCAGGTATTGCCGTTTTTTAAACAGGCCTTTTCCATACCCGATGCCGGCATCCGCTATATAATTATTTTCAACTGAATCTTCAAACACCTGTTTATAATACTTTAAAGACTTGTCGGCATACCCCTTCTGGTCGTAAATATCTGCTAAATGATACATAATTTCCGGCAATCCGGAATACGTAAGAAACCCCTGCTTCACGATATTAAAATACCCTTCAGCAGCAGAAATATTGTTCAGTTGTTTCTGAATAATACCAATAGCAGCATAGCCATAGGGCAAAAGACTGGATTTGGGGTAAGCCACCAGGGCATCCTGAAACATTCGCTCTGCTTGAAGCAGTTTTGCAAAATCATCTTGGGGAACGGTCCTGTAGAATGCAAACGCCCTAAGAAAATACGCCTGTTCAACACAACTGAAATTTTCCTGGAAGATATATTGATCAAGCGCATTAAATGCATCTTTATACATATTCTTTTTTAAAAGAAGAATTGCATTTACAATGGGTTTTGAATCACACACTTCTTCATCAATCACACGAAAAAGATCACTGATATCCCCTTTAAATTTACTCTGCTCGCGTTTCCCGGGGACATATACTGTAGACTTGCCGACTTTAACCGGTCTTTTCAAGGGGGTTTCAACACTCATCTCTTTCTTAGCTTTAGAGGCTTGGGAAAATCGTTTCACCCTCAACTCTTCAGGTATTTGAGCCGGTGACAATACCTCCGGCACACCAGGCACTTTTGATGCCTTATCGGCCATCTTTTTATCAGTTTCTTCAACCTGGGATGACTTCACTGTTTTTTCAGGGGCCGGCGATGCTTTTGGTTCAGGCACTGGAGTGGGTGCCGGTGCAGTTGCCAAAGGCTTCTTTTCCTTTACAGGCAAGGCAGGGGCCGGTTTTATTACAACAGGTTTTGCTTTCTTTTTCCCAAGATTGATATTCAGGCTGGAATCAGCTGGGTTAAATGAGCTTTTAACATTGTTATACGGTTTTTTCCCTGTCAGAATTACAGCAAGGACATTCCCCTGAAGGTTCTCTACTGCCACATTGATCCCGGAATCTTTTTTCCCCAGTATTTTAAAACCTTTTTGCATTCTGACATTTTTTAATGCCACCAAAACCTCTTTGTCTTCAACCTGAATGACTTTAACAGGAATTTTTTCTGTGATGAAAAGCTTTACAGACAAAGGATCATGGGTGATCTGAATTTTTTTGATTTCAGCCTGCCTGGCCAATGCCTGATACGGCAAAAAAACAATCACGAGCACGAATATGGTCAAAAAGTACCATAAGCGATATAGATTACTTATTGTGTCGTTTGATTTACTCATAACCTTTACTTTGCTTTATGGATTGATATCATTTCACGACTAAGTAAAGCAAATAGTATGCCATATCACGATTTATACCCTGTATCATAACAGATCAACTCAGGGAATTAAAGCGTTGATTCATTATCTGATGCTTTAGCAGTCAGCGGGCTGTTGGGGAAGGTTGGTCGGAAATCAATACACAATGTCAAAAAAATGACGTTTATATTAAAAAATAGGAGTTTGACTTTCAGGCTCAATATTCATCTTTTTAATTTTTTCAACCAGGGTGGTCCTGTTCATTTTGAGTAACTCTGCTGCACGGGCTTTAACCCAACGGGTTTCGTTTAAAGCATGTAAAATCAGGGAACGCTGATATTGTTCCACAGCATCATTAAAGCCTGTCCCATTATTAAACACAGATGTCACGCTGATTGATTTATTTTGAGATGAATTAGAGGTAATATATTCAGGCAGGTCCTGAAGTCCGATGTCTGCAGCTTCGACCAGGACGGAAATTCTCTCCACCAGGTTCTCAAGTTCCCTGATATTGCCGGGCCAGTCATAATCCAGAAGCGCCTGGGAAACTTTTTCAGAAATTGTTTTTACCTGGTAGCCTTTTACCCTTTTGGTTAACTGATCCTGAAAATACCGGATCAGCGTTAAAATATCCTCTTTTCTTTCACGTAAGGGGAGAATATGAATGGGGATCACATTCAGACGGTAATATAAATCCTCCCTGAAACCACCCTCTTCAATGGCAGCAACAAGATCTTTATTGGTAGCGGAGATTACCCTGATATCCACTTCTATGGTGGCAGTTCCCCCCACCCGTTCGAATTGCCTCTCCTGGATTGCCCTTAAAAGTTTGACTTGCAGTTCCGGGCTCATATCACCAATTTCATCTAAGAAAATAGTTCCCTGGTCTGCAATTTCAAAACGGCCGGTTCTGGATCGATGTGCTCCGGTGAATGCACCCTTTTCATGCCCAAAAAGTTCACTTTCAAGAAGCTCACTTGGAATGGCACCGCAATTGATTACCACCATTGGGCCGTCATGTCTTGAACTGTTTTTGTGGATGGCTCTTGCGATAAGTTCTTTACCCGTACCACTTTCACCGGTAATCAGAACAGAAGAATCGGATTTAGACACTTTCCGTGCTGTGTCCAGAACATCGATTAGCCCTTTGCTGCTTCCTGCGATACCGTTCCGGTCAAATCTGGCCTGATCTGGTCCAGGCCGGTCTGTCCCGGCTCCAGGGTTTTTCCCCGAAGTCTGCTTTTCCGGAATATCGTTTTTTATAGCTGCATTTGGGGCGACTGTCATTTCAGGATCTTTTCAAGTTTGTCAGAAATTGCTTCAGCCGTGAATGGCTTGACAACATAATTTGACACTCCTGCCTGAACAGCTTCTATAACATTCTGTTTCTGGGCTTCCGCCGTAACCATTAAGAAGGGAACCCCTTTTAAGGAATCCGTCTCACGGACTTTTTTCAAAAGCTCAAGGCCTGTCATCTTTGGCATATTCCAATCTGATATGATCAGATCAATACTTTGCCCTTCCAGTACTTCCCAAGCCGTTGTTCCATCATCAGCTTCCACAAGATTTTTAAAACCAAGCTGTTTTAAAATATTTTTAAGAATCCGGCGCATGGTTGCAAAGTCGTCAACAATCAAAATCTTGATGGATGTGTCCATTGCCACAGTTCCCTCCTTCTATAGATTAAGACTCTTATCCTATCTCTCAAAACACACCTCGATTGTAAAATCTCCATTATCCGTATTAAAGGGGATAGCAATTTTTGGCCCGTCTGTATAGTGAATAATGCTATGATCTCTACCTGTAATCACAGAAGGAATGGCAGCCCGAAAATGTTTGCCCACCTCCTCCAGCTCTCGCCTGGCCTGGCCTGAAATCATATTTGTTAATTCTCCTACGGCATCTGTTATTTCATTGTTCAGCTCTTTCATTTCCTCACCGAACATATTGGATACTATAGTTAAAATACATTTTTCTTCAAACGTAACTGAAATTGTTCCATTGGCTACGCCTGTCAGCCCCAGAACTCCGGACACATCACCAACGGCAACATTATCCTTTTTAACATATGGTTTTCCGGCAATTACAGTAACAAATGCCATGGTTTCCAGTACATTAATGGTCGCATTTATAAAAGGATTTACAAGTTTTACATCCATAACCCATCCTTATTACATGCACCCCGAAAATCATTCGTCTGAATTATCAACACTATTATAATACACAATGTTTTTAAGATGGGAATAGGTGTCTACATCCATTGAGTCAAACACGATCCCCATCCCGGCATCATTGCTTCTGACGACACAACCCTTCATCGGCAGCTTAATTTCATCTATTCCACCCGTCAGATAGACGCAAATGTCACACTGAGTTCCAACTTCCAGGGTGTCTTTTGTTGTTCGAACAAACACTCCTTTAAGGCTTAGATCTTTGGAATCTCCCTCCAGATGTATTTCTTTCCCGTCTCCTTCAATGGATAACCTGATTTGAGTTTTGAAACCCACCCTGGGATATTTACGTTTTTCATCACCACTTGCGACTGCCATGACTAATTACTCCATGCTTTTTATTTCATGCAGCTAATTTTAAGAACAAGTTAGCATATTTTAAACCAACGCTCAAGGCATTAAAAATCATTGAAAAACTCTGTATCCGCAACCCTTATGAAGGCTTCCACCGCTTCAGGATCGAACTGTGCCCCTGAATTTTCCCGAAGGATATCCAACACTTCTTCTTTCTCCAGTTTTTTCCTGTACGCCCTGTCCGAGGCCATGGCATCAAATGAGTCTGCAACACAAAGAATTCTTGCCAATCTTGGGATCTGATCTCCTTTTAACCGGTCCGGATATCCATTTCCGTCAAACCGTTCATGATGGTGGCGGATGATTTCCATCTCTCTGTCCCAGAGTCCGAGTTTACTGATGATATCTGCGCCAATGACAGGATGCTCTTTGATTTTTTCGTACTCATCATCCGTCAACCGCCCAGGCTTTAAAAGAATGTCGTCCCGAATACCGATTTTACCTATATCATGCAGACTGCCTGCAAAGCTTATAATATCAAGTTCCTCATCCGTACATCCCATCTCAGATGCAAGCATATGGGCATACTTTGCCACCCGTGTGGAATGTCTGTGAGTGTATAGATCCCGGACTTCAAGTGCAGTTACAAATGCATACAGCGTGGAAAAAAGGTTGTCGTAAATATTTTCATACAATGCGATATTTTCTATAGCAGACGCTGCTTTCTGAGTGATAAAACTCATGTAGTAAATATCTTTTTCGTTAAACAGCACATTTTCATTGAATGAAAAAGCGCTTGCAACCCCAAAAATCTTTTCCCGTATCTTTAAGGGCACCACCATCAAAGACTGCACGACATCATCCAGGCGGTCATTATTTCTTGCGCTGGTAATCAGACATGGATTGTGATCGGTACTCAACACATCCAATATAAACTGGTTGGCAGCCTTAGACAGATCTCTTCCAAAAAGACTACGGACGGTATCATCTTCATTGGCGCTGTCTGAATTGGCAACAAGGACTAAGGATTTATCCTCATCTGAATAGATGTGAAAAAAGACCTTATCCGCCCTTAACTCCTCTACCCCCAGATCGACCACCTTATTGAATATACTGTAACTTGAATCTGTATCAGAGAAGTCTTCCATCACCCGGTTAAGTGTATTAACTTCATCTATCCGTTCAAGCAGTTCATTATTTAGTTTCTTTAAACGCTCCTGACGCTCAACTTCTTCTTTTAGAATCAAATTTTCTACAAAAAGTTCCCTTTCTCTCAAAATTCTTTTGAGCGTCAGTTCCATCTGCTCTAAATTTACTGGTTTAATCAGGTAATCAACCACGCCATTTTTAAGGGTTTGGATAGAATTTTCAAGGGACGGATAGCCGGTCATTACCACCACAGGCAGGGTGCTTTCTATTTGCCTGATATTTTCAGCAAGCTCCAGACCATCCATTTGCGGCATATTGATATCTGTGAAAACACATCCGATTTTGACCTTATTTAGAACCTCAAGAGCTTCAACGCCATTAATTGCAGTATAGACCTCATAGCCTTTTCTCTGGAAATATCCTTCTGTCACGTCCAGAATGCCTTCTTCATCATCAACTACTAAAATCTTTATCGGATCATCCATCATTGTTGCGAATATCAACCCCATATCTAATGTGTATGATTATTTGAATAAATGTATCTTAAAGCGCTCTTTTTAGCAACAAAAATCAAAAGCCCACATCCATCAACGATCTTATGAATATAGTTCGTGTATTCATATAAAATTCAAAATTTTATTCTTGACATAGGCTTTTAATATGAATATTATACTTATCAACACACAAAAATAAAGACAATAAAAAAGCATCGTAACCATGGATAACACTGATCACCAAATTTTAAAAATTCTTCAGGAAAAAGCAAGGATACCAAACGTAGAAGTCGCCAGAAGAATAGGCATGGCTCCTTCTGCCGTATTGGAACGAATCAAAAAATTAGAAGCCCAGGGCATCATAGAAGGCTACGAAGTCCGCCTTAATCCAAATATGTTTGAATGTGACCTGATCGTATTTATCCAGATACGGGTGAAAGATCCTGCCCGCATGATGGAAACAGGCAAGCAGCTTGCCGAGATTGAACACATACAGGAAGTTCACCATCTGGCTGGAGAAGACTGCCTTATGGTAAAAATGCGCGTTGCCGACAATGCCCAGCTTGAGCAAATTTTAAGAACCCAAATCGCATGTCTTGATATTGTTAAAAAAACAAAAACACTGATTGCACTTTCCACTTACAAGGAAACTGCAACAATAACATTACCCGAACTCAACAAATAAGGAACCAGAATATCATGCCAATGTCAGATTCATACAAAGACAGACTATCTAACATATTGCCCCGGATTGTTTCCACTTTTGGAACACCCTTTCATATCTATGATGAAAAAGGCATCAAAGAGACGTGCCGCCGGTTGAAGAATGTATTTAAAGATATCAGTGGATTTAAAGAATTTTTTGCGGTCAAAGCACTTCCCAACCCATCTATCATGAAGATTATGCAAAACGAGGGGTTTGGATTTGACTGCAGTTCCACGCCGGAGATTCACCTGGCCAGACAGATAGGCAGTTTTAATGAAGATATCATGTTCACATCAAATAATACCAGCCAGCCTCAATTTAAAACAGCGTTGGAAAACGGCGGCTGCATACTGAATCTTGATGATATTTCCCTGATCTCCAAACTTACCGACACACCTGAACTGATCTGCTTTAGATACAACCCCGGCCCCAGGCGAAAAGGGAATAAAATCATCGGCAATCCAGTGGAAGCAAAATACGGTCTCAGCCATGACCAGGTCATAGATGCATATCAAAAATCTGTGGCGCTCGGTGTCAAACGGTTTGGGATTCATACCATGCTGGCATCAAATGAATTGAATTACGAATATATGGTGGAAACAGCAAACATGCTCCTGGATATTGCTCAGATGGTCAGCCAAAAGCTGGGAATCACATTTGAATTTATCAATATCGGGGGAGGTCTGGGCATTCCGTATACACCTGATGCTGAACCATTTAATCTGGATGCCATGGCAAGCGGCATCATTGAGCTTTTCAAGGCATTTAAAAAACAAAACAACTGGGTGCCCAAACTGTATATGGAAAGCGGCCGCTACATCACAGGCCCCCACGGTGTTCTGGTAACATCGGTTATCAACCATAAGAATATATACAGAAAATATGTGGGTGTGGACGCATCCATGTCGGCTCTCATGAGACCGGGCATGTATGATGCCTACCATCATATCAATATCCATGGAAAAGATGAATCAACTGAAGTCCAGACCGTTGATGTGGCCGGCGCCTTGTGTGAAAACATAGATAAATTTGCTGTCCAGAGGCAGCTGCCCCAGACATCAGAAGGAGACATCCTGGTCATTCATGACACTGGAGCTCACGGGCATGCCATGGGCTTTAATTATAACGGCCACTTGCGGCCAAAAGAATTATTGCTGAAAGAAGATGGAACGGTTGAACTTATAAGGCGTGCGGAAAGCATGGATGACTATTTCTCAACGCTGAATTTTGAAGCCAAGGTTCACAAATTTTAGAAACCTTCACATAGCATATTAATAGACGGTATCTGAAAATATAAGCCATTGCCATCTGCTTTTTCATGGGAGGTAAAAAATGAAATATTGCATAGTCCTGACCACCTGCCCGGATGATGGGGAAGCTAAAACACTTGCTTCAAAACTGGTGAAAGGAAAGCTGGCTGCTTGTGTCCAGCTTTCCGCCATCACCAGTTTTTACACATGGCAGAATGAGCAGCACATGGATCCCGAAATCCGGCTGCTCATAAAAACCAAATGCAGCTTATACCCTTTGGTTGAAGCTTTCATCAAAAAACATCACAGCTATGATGTGCCTCAAATCGTACAAACCCCTATAACTGAAGGATCTGATGAGTACCTTGGATGGATTGAGGAAAACACAACAAATCTTTAAGTCTCTCAGGCTATTCAGACAGTTTTAAAGAAAGCAGTGCCACCCGCTGCCCGAGCTTGTTTGCATTCTCAATGGTCTTTTCATCCGGAGCCCCCACGCAGGCAGTCCCGTAATGGCCTGTGGCTGCCAGAGGATCTCCCACAATCACCATGCCGTAGATCAACATGGCCTGGATGATGGACATCATGGTGGTTTCCTTTCCTCCGGTGGCATCTCCTGAGGTGGTAAACGCAGCCCCGATCTTCCCTTCCATTTTTCTTCGCGTACTGACAAAATCATCCAGAACGGCTTTAAGCTGTGCCGACATGGTTCCAAAATATACGGGAGACCCGGCAATCATACCTCCGGCCTCAATAAAATCTTCTTTAGTCACTTCCTGAGTAGATTTTAATACCCCTTGAACCCCCTCTACACTGTCAACTCCTTTAAGAACAGCCTGAGCCAACTTTTTTGTATTGCCGCCTTTGGAATAATAAAGCACCAGAACTTTCATATGTCCTCTCTTTTCAGAATAATTCTCTTATAAAATTTCAAACTATCATTGCCAGGTATGTTTTGACAAGCCCTATGTATTCATGATATTCAACCAAATAATTTTAATTATTTAATGGAGTTTTTTTGTTTAAGAGATCATTAGAGATTGTGCCAACTGTTGCCGGTTAAGTTGTCGGCTGAATTGATGAATCCATATCAGGTTCACTGGATATCAATAGCCGATTAGATTGCAAAAAACAGTAAGCGGAGTTTAACAATGATCATAAGTAATAAAGAAACAAACACCATTTCCAAATTCCTTTCAATTTTGGGGTGGAATTCCCATTTTCAGAAACATTTCGACAACATCTGTAATGACAAATTATCTCCAGCCAGAGTAGTCGGAGTACACAAAAACAGTTTTCTCATTAATCAAGGAAGAGGTGAAGAGACACTTGTCACTTTGGCAGGAAGACTAAATCATTTAAAAGAAAGCCTGTTTCCGGTTATTGGAGATTGGGTTTTGGTAGCTGATAAAGTCATTAATGATGTATTACCTCGGAAAAACACGCTATCCAGAGGGGCTTCCGGCGCACGTGGGAAACATGACATGCAGCCGAATAAAGAACAGGTAATTGCTGCCAACCTTGACACTGTATTTATCGTAAGCGGTACAGACCGTGATTTTAATATACGCCGCATAGAACGATACCTTACACTGGTTTATAATTGCGGTTTAAATCCTGTAATAATTTTAACCAAAGCAGATCTCCATCAAGATCCTGAACATTTTGTGAGTGACGTAGAAGATATCGCTTTTGGAGTGCCTGTGCACTTGGTATCCGCAAATGAATCACATGGATTAATGTCTTTGGAAACGTACATATCACAAGGGCAAACCATCTCCATGGTCGGATCTTCAGGTGCCGGCAAATCTACGCTCATAAATCGCTTATATGGCAAAATAGTGCAAAGCACCAATAACGTAAGTGAACATGTAGGTAAAGGAAAGCATACCACCACCAACCGAAGCCTTATCTTGATGCCTCAAGGGGGTATGGTGATTGACAATCCTGGTATTAGAGAAATCGGGTTCTGGGATGACGGTGGCGGTTTGGATGTGGCTTTCCCAGAGATTGAAGATCTTTCTAAAACATGTCGTTTCCATGATTGCAGTCATTCTCATGAACCCGGCTGTCAAGTACTCCATGGTATAACTATCGGGACAATCAAACAGAGCAGGTTGGACAGCTACCAGAAAATGAAACGTGAATTGGCATATTTATCCGACCGGCAGCAAAAAAGCGCAGATCGTGTGGAAAAAGAACGCTGGAAAGGTGTAGCACTAAAAATAAAGGCGATAAACAAAAGAAAGGGGAACCATCGTTATTAACCCCGGGGACGCATAGGGCTATTTAACAGGAAAAATCTAAAATTTCTCTGATTTTCCCTGTACTTTAGAAAAATTTTATTTAATAATCGGGCTGATTAATCATCTTTATCGAGTTATATCAGGAGAAATGGAATGAATCTTAAGGCAGTTTGCCCAGAAAAGGTACTCACGGCAAAAGAATGTGTAAAAAAAATCGGCAACGGATCACGAGTGTTCATCGGTACGGGTTGCGGAGAACCCCAGGAATTGATCCGGGCCATGGTTGAAGACCTTTCGATTCAGGATATTATCATTTACCAGATGCTTTCCCATTCCCTTTCCAGTTTTGTTAATGACAGTGCTTTTTTATCACGTTTTTCCATTAAATTATTCTTCATTTCCGCACTCATGAGAGAAGCTGCATTTGATGGAAAGATAGACTACCTCCCTGTATATTTATCCCAGATCCCGGGAATTTTTGAGAACCATGAAATCGGACTCGATGTCGCCCTGGTGCAGGTCAGCCCTCCTGATCACCACGGTTATTGCAGCCTTGGGATTTCAGTTGATATTACGCTTTCAGGAATGAAAAACGCAGATTTAGTCATTGCACAGGTTAATCCCAGAATGCCCAGAACGTGGGGGGACAGTATTGTCCATCTGGATGAATTTGACTACCTGGTTGAACATGAAGAACCAATTCTCGAATCTCTGCCATTGACCAAAAACAAAAAAGTCATTGAAAGGATCGGGCATTATGTCAATGCATTGGTGGACGACGGGGCAACGCTGCAGATAGGTTTTGGTCATCTACCCGATGCCGTAGTGACTTACCTTACTGACAAAAAAGATCTGGGCATCCATACTCAGGTTATTACAGATGGTCTTTTACCCCTCTTTAAAAACAAAGCCATTACCAATAAAAAGAAAACCTATCTGCCGGACCGGGCCATTGCATCCCTTTGCATGGGTTCCCAGGAACTTTATAATTTTGTGGACAACAACCCCATTTTTCACTTCAAATCCTCTGAATTTGTCAATGATCCCAATGAGATTGCTAAAAATGACAATTTCATCTCCATCAGTTCGGCTCTTGAAGTGGATTTGACCGGTCAGGTATGTACGGATTCAAAAGGGTATCTTTTTTACAGTGGTATCGGTGATCAGGTTGATTTTATCCGTGGTTCAGCCATGTCTAAAGGTGGGTTTTCTATTGTTATTATTCCCTCCACAGCCCAGGGCGGACAAGTATCAAGAATTGTCCCCCATCTAAGTGAAGGTGCCGGCGTGGCAACCACCAGGGGTGACGTTGATATCATTGTTACCGAATACGGCATCGCTGAAATGAGAAGAAAAAGCATCTATCAGAGGGTTATGGAGTTGGCACGGATTGCCCATCCAAAATTTCGTAAAAACCTTATTGAAGAAGCCAAAAAACGCCATTATATTTTCCCAGACCAGCTTCCGCCAACCACCCAGGATTTGCTGTTCCTGGATCAATATCTGTACTCCAAAAAACTGGATAACGGTAAAACAGTTGATTTCAGGCCCCTGCTGCCTTCAGATGAATTTGAATCCAGACATTTTTACTACTCCCTTCAGGATGATTCTATTTATTACCGTTTTTTCAACAAACGAAAAGTATTTTCAAGAGACATGCTTCAGCAGCAATGGGCAGAAGTGGACTACCGGCGCAACATGACCATCATCGGCCTGATGCAGCTTGGCAAAAGAAAACAGATTGTTGCCATCGGATCTTATGCAGAAGCAGACAAAGACTCTGCGGAAGTTGCTTTCCTGGTTAAAGATCGGCTCCACGGCATGGGAATAGCGTCCCATCTTCTTGAAATCCTTGAGGACATTGCAAAGGAAAACAACTACAAGCAATTTATTGCAACAGTCCTGGCAGAAAACCGTAAGATGATCAGCGTTTTTAAACGCAGGTATCCTGAAGCAAAATTCATTAGAAGCGGAAGTGGTGAAGTGGAAATAGAAATGCCCTTCAAAAATCAGGAAGCCGATTAAGTTAAAACTATTTTTTATGCACGTTCTATTTCTTTTTGGAACTCAGTTCGGAAAAATCCCAGTAGAAATATTCTTTTAAACCTTCGTCCTTCGCAGTGCCTTCCAATCGGGTTGTTTCAATCTGACGAAGATCCACCCTGCGAATTTTCCCACTGATGGTCTTGGGGACTTCAGGTACAAATTCGATGATTCTTGGAATTTTAAATTTGGGTAAAATGGTGATGGTGTGTTTAAACAATGCCAGGGCGAGTTCCCGGCATGCTTTATGGCTTGGATTTAAAATCACATAGGCTTTGACCAACTGATAGCGGTTGGGGTCGGGAGATCCAACCACAGCAACCTCTGCCACGGCAGGATGCTCACCCAAAGCACTTTCCACCTCAAAGGGCCCGATACGGTAATCCGAGGACTTGATAACATCATCAGCCCGTCCGACAAACCACCAATATCCATCCTCATCAAAAGAGGCTCGATCGCCTGTGTAATAGTAGTTATCCACAAAAACTGAACTCATCTTTTCCGGGCTGCCGATATATTCCGAAAACAGGCCTGCCGCCCTCCATTGATCAAGTTTTACTACAATATGCCCCACCTGGTCCGGTTCAGTAATTTCATTTCCTTCATTATCAGCCAGCGCTACATCATACATAGGGCAGGGAAACCCAAAAGAACCCTTGCGCATCTTTTCTGATACCCATGGGGGGTTCCCGATCATGGCGGTTGTCTCTGTCTGACCGTAAAAATCTCTAATCCGGGTCCCGGTATGGGCCTCCCATTTTTCAAGAATATCTGAAGGAAGGGGTTCGCCTGCGCTCATGGACAAACGCAGCGTTGACAGGTTAAAGACATCTAAATTGATATTAATAAATCGTCTCCAGGCGGTTGGATGTGCACAGAATGTGGTGACCTTCTGAGCTGAGATTTCATCCAGATAAGTCTCCGGGTCCAGAATTGAAGTTTTAATCCCGACAACAGTTGCCCCGACGTTCAATGGTGCAAAAAAGCTCGACCATGTCCATTTTGCCCATCCGGTTGCGCTCACATTGTTGTGTATATCATCCGGGCCCACGCCGATCATCAGTGTGGTGGACAAATGCCCTATGGGGTAAGATATGGCTGTGTGGCCAACCCGTTTGGGAAGTCCTGTCGTCCCTGACGTAAAAAAGCAAAAAAGAGTATCATCAGACTTTGTTTGAACCCCTTGGGCCTGGGTATCTTCATTTTTGACTTCATCAAAAGATGTCCATCCTTCTTTCTGGCCCAAAACCAGTTTCAATTTGGGTTTGGAATCGGTTTGTGCCAATGCTTCGTCAATGAGCTCAGCAGAATCTTCATCCGCCATTACCACCTCAGGAGAATATGTCTCAAAGCGAAATTCCAACTCTCTCTGGGTCATGGTGGTTGCTGTAGGAATGGTCACCATTCCAGCTTTGATGCAGGCCAGGGTGGAAAACCAGTTTTCCGGCATTACCGGACACATGCGATAGAGGTTGCTGCCTTTCCCTATTCCATTCTTTTCAAAATAATTGATCAGTTGATTGGCCCGCTGTGCCATGGTGCGGTATGAATACTCTTTTTTCTCTTGAGACTCTATATCAACCCAGACCAACGCTGTTTTATCGGGATGAACGTCTACATGGAGTGCTTCAAAAATTTCTGTAACCCAATTAAAGTGTTCCGGCATCTGCATTTCATTTATCCGGGCAAACAGCTTATTAGCACTTTCTTCTTTTTCCAGGTCTTTTTCCATCTGATTAATCCGGATAACCTCTTTGAAAAGCTCTTTCATACCGCTAAAGCACTCCTTGAAATCTATTTTACGTTCTTATGTATAATACAACCAAAATACTTGACTGTATAATTTATAGCAATTATGTTTGTCAAAGTTTTTTTAGTACCCCGGCATTTAACCTGATAAATCCAGATACCCCAAAAACATGAAACACGATGACATTACAATTATTTTAGCCCCACTTCAAGGGTTTACCGATGTTACATACCGCAATGTATATTCAGATCATTTTTCCGGCATTGACGAAGCGGTGGCACCTTTTATCTCCACCATGAGTCAAAAGCGCCTGAAACCATCCAGAATCAAGGACGTTATTCCGGAAAGTAATCAAAAACTTTTTATAACCCCTCAAATTTTGAGCAACGTGGCAGAGGATTTTATTTTTCTTGCAGACCATCTGCACACCATGGGACATACCAAAATTAATTGGAACCTGGGCTGCCCCCATTCAAAAATTGCCAAAAAGAAAAGAGGTTCAGGGCTTTTAATGTACCCGAAACTGATTGATGATTTTCTAACTGAGGTCCTTGAAAAAATATCCAGTACTTTATCTGTAAAAATCCGGCTGGGCAGAAAATCTAAAGAAGAAATCCATGAACTTCTGCCGGTACTGAATAAGCATCATTTAGACGAGATCATTCTTCACCCAAGAACCGGGGAGCAGATGTACAGGGGCACTTCAGATCATGATGCCTTTGGGGATGCAATAAAAAACAGCTGCCACACCTTTACATATAATGGCGATATCACAGATATATATTCTTTTAATACAGTTCAAAAAAGATTCCCCGGGATCAAACGTTTTATGATCGGCCGGGGAATTTTATCCGACCCGTTCCTGCCGGAAAAAATCAAAGGGATATATATTGAAGAGGGCTTGCTGGTTCGCCTGAGGGCTTTTCATGATGACCTTTTTGAAAACTACCAAAGTATATTTTCGGGACCAGGCCACCTGACAGGAAGAATGAAAGGCTTCTGGACCTATTTAGGCCCTTCCTTTCAGGACAGCAAAAAACCTTTGAAAGCCATTTTGAAATCAAGATCTATTGAAAAGTACCTGGACAATGTGGATATTTTTTTTAAGGCAAAGCCAAACTTTTTAAACTAAAGAAATCAAATCAGTACTTGAATATTAAAAATATATCTTTAAAATATAAACAGATTTAGTTGTTTATATAATCTTTTTAATCAAATAACACTATGGAGAGTGTAAAATGGTTCAACCGGCAAAAAACATTCTTTTTGTATCTGATCTTTCCGTGAACATGAAACTGGTTTTTGAACAGGCTGCAATGCTGGCACTCAGCCAGGATGCCAGCATTATTGTCCTACACGTAATGGAAGAAGATCCATCCGCAGAAAAAAGGGTCCGCATGGCATTTGGAGAAGCATTATATGAGGATTTAAAATCCGAACAAAAAGATGGTGCAAGAAATATCCTTATCGGTAAAAATCTGGATGCCCTGAAAATTCGTCAGGCCATTGCCGGATTCTTTGAAGGCGATGAAGATAAGGGATCAAACCAAAATGATGCCCTGATCCAAAAAATACTGGTGGCTGAAGGCCGTTCCATTACCGATGAAATCATATCAACGGTATCTGAAGAAAATTGTGATATGATTGTCATGGGATGCAAACAGCAGAACATGTTGTCCGAGGCTATGGGTGATAAGCTGGTCCGAAAAATATTGAAACGCTCCAGCGTGCCGGTGTTTGTTGTTCCCTTTAAAAAATAAACAAAAAGAACCCATCTCAAAAATAAAGTTTTGGGCCTAATTGCAAATATTTTGAAGATGCGCTAAATAATCTTCCATGCCCCTTAAAAAAATATCATTGTGATTGGCACCTTTTATCTCCAGAAAGACCTTATCCTCAGACGGACACGCATCAAACAGAGCCTGCCCGTCTGAAAACGGAATGATATGATCATACTCTGCATGTATCACCAGGCACGGTTTTGAAAATGCTTTTATCTTGTCAATATTTTCAATCGCATTATTTTTAACAACATTAGGGCTTGAGGTATTTTCATCTTCAAAAAACACCCCCAGGGTTCTGAGCAGCGGTTTCATCCATGCAAATCCGCTTTCAATGATCAGGGCAGAAAAATCCTGTTGCCTTTCCCCTGCAAGTTCAAGTGCACTGGCGCTCCCCAGAGACCTTCCCATAACGCAGAGCGGACCTGTCAACTTTTCTGATGCCATATATGAACGCACAAAATCAAATATTTTATGGGCATCCTGAATCATGGATGTTACACTCGGAGATCCTTCGGAACTTCCATATCCCCTGTAATCCACGACAAAAAAGTTTAATGCTTTTCTATTAAACAAAACACCCAGATCGTCATAATCGGAGACGATTTCCCCGTTGCCATGGAAAAACAGGATCACCGGAGACTCTTTTGCAGCCAGATGGAATGAAGCCCCTATGTGGATACCGCCGTCCACCGGAATCATTATATCTTCCCGAGAGCTTCTGTCCGGCCGCATTCCTTGTTCCTGGCGAGGATGAAACAGGTGCATCAACACTTCGGGTCTATCCAGCAAGGAATAATCTTTGGGACTCATACGTTCTTCTCCTTTTTAAAATTGTTTTCAGATATCTTCTTTTCCCCTGGCAAAGGTCACCCCGAGCCCAAGAACAGACAGGATCACCCCCATCATCATGGTTCGTTTAAAACTGTTCATAAACCAGGGTTCCATCTCTTTTACGTAATTCTCCAATGCAACACCTTCGGTAAAGCCTGAGAAAGAGGTTGAAAAGACCAGACCCGCCAGGGCAACCCCGATAACCATGCCCAGATTTCTTGAAGTTGCCACAGTGCCGGATGCAACACCGCGTCGGGGCAGCGGGACAGCGCTCATAATCGCAGTATTATTGGGCGAAACAAAAAGAGCTGTTCCCAGTCCCGCAAGGCCGATCCGCCATAAAATAGAAATAACTCCCATTGAGGGATCAATAAAAATCAGAGAAAATTGTGACAACCCAAGAAACCCCATTCCCATCATACACAATTTCCGAGAGGCGAGATTGTCATACAGCATCCCTGCCACAGGACTGACAAACAAAAGAAACAAAAAGGGAACAATCATGATTCCACCAATTTTTGAAGCAGAAAAACCGCAGGGATAGGTCAAATAAAACGGCATCATAAAAATAATGATAAAAAGACCTGCGAATAGAACCGCAGAAGATAACAGGGGAAAAATAAAAAGCCTTATTTTTAACAGCGTCATATCGAACAACGGATATCTGGACCTGGACTCATTGATTACAAATGCCAGGGAAGATAAGACAAAAAAGCCAAACATTAACATCCCCTTTAAAGATCTTATTCCCCATTCAGGGACCTGAGTCATAAAAACAATAAGACTTGATATTGTGACAATCAGCAGAGCCGTTCCTGTTTTATCCAGCGGCTCATGGCTTCCCATGGAAAAAGAAGGTTTTTTTAAAATTATCATACCGCCGATGACAGCCAGCATACCAATCGGAATATTCACATAAAAAATAAAGCGCCAGGAAAAGTATTCAAGTATAATCCCCCCAAGAACAGGACCGGTTGTCAGCCCTGCTGCAACCACGGCTCCCATCATGCCAAGGGCCTTTCCTCTTTCCTTTTCAGAAAACGCATCCACCACCAGGGCAGGAGAGCATGCCATTAGCATGGATGCCCCTACCCCCTGAAATGCCCTTGAAACAATCAACAGTGTGGGGGAAGTGGCCATACCACAAATCCACGAGCCTGCGGTAAACACAGTAAACCCAAGCACATACACTATTTTTCTGCCCCGGATATCTGAAAGCCTTCCAAATGTCAACAACAGGGAAGAGACTGTCATCAGGTAAATCAAAACCACCCACTGGATGGTTTCTATGCTGGTATGAAGATTTTGCATCATAGAAGGGAGGGCAACATTCACAATACTGGAATCCAAGGTGGACATAAATATTGAGGTGGCAACAAGGAAAAAAACTTTCCATTTATCATTTTTAACTGATTTATCCAATTTGTCCGATTTTTCATTGACAGCAGGCGGCATAAATACATTCCATTCTTTTGGTTATTCGAAGATTATGGTATATGAAGAGCCAGATGACAAGGAAAATCAAAACCGAATGAGGGTGCCATGGCAAAAGTAAATGATGTTGTTTTAATTTATCTTGAAGATGCTCCTGTGTCTTTCGCACGGGTTGAAAGTATTCTGCCGGATGCTAAAAAAGACTGGTACCATATCAAACTTTTAATGCTTCAAATTCCGCTTCAGGCAGTCTCATGGATTTTAAAAGATGAATACATTAACGGAGCCCAGTTTCATATGAACGGCAAAAAAATGAGACTTGAAGAGGTAAAAAGCCCAATTGAAGAGCTGACCGCCTCGGATAAACCTCCAGCAACGCCCAACCAGGCAAAAATAGAAAGTGACGGTACTCCGCAAAACAAAAAGGCGGATATTATCTCTTTCTCGGATTTGAAAAAGAACCATGACCCGGAATCCGGATAAAATATTATCTGCATCCAGAAGAACAGACATCCCTGCTTTTTATCTGGACTGGTTCATGGAGCAAATCCACCTTGGTTTTTTTGACATTAAAAATCCATACACCAAGGCCGTAAGACGATTTGAACTTTCCAAAGAAAAGGTTCATTCGATTGTTTTCTGGTCTAAAAATTACAATAAATTTCTAAACTCCCATGCGGGTGATACACTAAAAAAACTTGGATTCAATCTCTATTTTAATTTTACCATCAACTCTGAATCCAAGCTGTTGGAAGGACGTCTGCCACCCCTTAAGGATCGTCTGAATCAGCTATCCCATCTATCAGAACTATTTGGAGCAGCAGCCATTTCATGGCGATTTGACCCGATCTGTTTTTATCAAACTATTGATAACGGGCCCTTGAAAAATAATCTGGACGATTTTCAAATTATTGCAAAGAAGGCCGGCAAGCTTGGGATTAAAAAGTGCGTCACCAGCTTTTGCGACCTTTATGCAAAAATTCTTAGAAGAAACAAGCATCTTTTTCAGGTGGAAGGAGCTGCTCCAATCTTCTCAGATCCTTCGAAAGAAAAAAAAATCCGAATTATCAGGAGGATGGAAGCCCATTTAAAAAAAGAAAGTATTCATCTGTTCTTATGTTGTGAAAAAAAAATATTCGGCCAACTTGGATTTGAATCAACGGTTCAGGAGAATGCGTGTATTGACGGATCTGAGATCAAAAGACTTTTTGGGGGCACCCCGGAGATAAAAAGAGATTACGGCCAGCGATCAAAACAGGGATGCAGATGCAGCCGCTCAATTGATATCGGTTCATACGAAGATCATCCATGCCACCATAACTGCCTTTTCTGTTATGCAAACCCGCAAATTGACAATCAGATGAAGCAATCCCAAATTAAATAATATTAGACACGATGAAAATTAATACACTCAATATTGACGGGCATACATTCTTAGCCCCTTTAGCAGGCATCACAAACCTGCCGTTCCGCCTTCTGGTTAAACATTTAGGCTGTGCGGTGGTCTGCTCTGAAATGGTCAGTGCCAAAGGGATATTTTACAATTCTGAAAAAACCCTGGAACTGATGGCCTCCAAAGAGGATGAACGCCCCCTTTCCATACAATTATTCGGTTCAGATCCCGATTCCATGGCAAAGGGAGCAATAGCTGTGGAAAAATTAGACGCTGCTGCGATTCTTGATATCAATTTTGGATGCAGTGTTAAAAAAATTGTAAAGCAGGGCGCCGGGGTCGCCTTAATGAAAGAACCGGATTTATCCCGGATCCTGTTGCGGTCTGTTCGCAAATCAACCCGCCTCCCCCTGACCATCAAAATCAGATCCGGATGGGATCACTCCGGAGAACAGGCCTTCAATATTGCCCGCATTGCAGTAGATGAAGGCGTGGATGCCATTGCCTTCCACCCCCGGACTGCCAGCCAGGGATTCAGGGGGAAATCCGACTGGGACCTGATAAAAAAACTCAAAGCCATGCTCCCTGTACCTGTAATCGGAAACGGGGATATCAATTGTGTTGAGGATGCTGCAAGAATGATGGAGCAAACAGGATGCGATGCTGTCATGGTCGGACGGGCCGCACTGGGGAACCCGTTTATTTTATCTCAGATTGAAGACTTTCTTCAGTCCGGGCAATACAGCCCCCCCTCTGATTTTGATATATTCAGAAGCATGGAAAAACTGACAGACATGTATGTTGATCATTTTGGCGAAGGGCCTGCCTGCAGGATGCTCCGCAGCAGGCTCTCCTGGTTTGTGAAAGGGATGCCCGGCTGTTCGGTTTTTAGAAAAAACCTTTCTAAAATCGAATCAAAATCCCATACCATATCGCTTATCCGGGATTTTGAAGCCGGCCTCCATTAGGGCTATTCTTTCTTATACGATGCCGTGGCAATAGAGCTAACACCGCCTCTTGGGGTAAACTCTCCTGTAACATCCATACTCAGTGGTTTGAGAACCTCAACCAGGTCATCGAGAACCTTGTTGACCACATGTTCATAAAACATGCCCACATTCCGGTATTGCAACAGGTAATATTTAAGAGATTTGAGTTCAACAATTGTCTCATCAGGCCGGTAACAAATCGTAATGGTTCCGTTATCCGGCAGGCCGGTCATGGGACACACAGATGTATACTCAGGCTGTTTAATCGTAATATCTATACTTCTTTTTGCTTTATAAGCATAGGGAATGGGTTCTAAAATATCCACCCTTACCGTTTCGGGGTCTTCGATTTTATAATTGGTTTTGTATGTTTTGTTTTCTATCATTAATGTAGTATCCTTAGAGGCCTTTAAAAAATAGATAAATTAAAAATTGTTTCATAGTTTAAAGGGAAATTTACCATAAAGGTCGCTGGGTTTCAAATGAATAAAATTTTGGAAAGCCTTATAATTATAGCCCTTTTATAAAACTCAGAAAAAACCTTGACAAACACTTGAAAAAAATAGATAAATAGCGAACCCAAATATTTAGCTATCGGAAAAATAATGTTTCACAGCTTCCGTTAGAATTCAAAGAGTTAAATAAATAGACGTACTTTATCGAGATGGAAACTCCATCTTTTGATAAAAAAATAGTCCCAAGGAGGAAACAAACTTAAATGAACGATTTCTTACAGAGCCTTCGCAATGGCCAGGCTGATAAACCGCGCACACCCAAAACGCGTAAAAACTACGACAATGCCCATCATTACACCAGTGCTCCTCGATTTCACTCGTATAGCGGATACCAGAACACCAGAAACCAGCAGATGAAAAGGCCTGCACCACATCAACAACCCGGAAACCATATGCCTGCTGACGATATTTCAACTTCAGCCGTTCTGGCAGAAGCAATTGAAAATCTGAATTCTCATATTGAAACCCTGACAAAAAATCAGGATTACCTGATATCTGTTCAGGAAAAGACCGCAGATATGCTTGAAAGACAGGCGGTTGCCATTGAAAGAATTGTAGATCACTTAAACATTGGCCCTGATGAAGAAACCGCCTATCAGCCAAAACCCCGTACCACTAAAAAAGCCTTCAGGCATCATTATGTCAGTACTGGAAAGACGGAACCTGAAGTTGCTGAAACTATTGAAGCGCCCGTAAAAGAGGCCAAACCTGCAAAAGCCATTATTCGTAAAAGAAAACGCGTTGCCGTTAAAAAACCCGTTGGATCTCCCATCTCAGGAACCAGACTCCTCAGCAGAGATGAAATCATGGATATCATTCATTCAATGCGTGAAGAAGGCGCCACATTTGACCAGGTTGCCAGCCATCTGGTTTCCCTTGGACAGCCAACATTTTCCGGTCGTGGGGAATGGCATGCACAGACGATTCACAGACTATGCAATAAAAAATAAGTTTTCCCAAAAGAAATTAAAAACCGCAGTGTAATTTTATTACCTGCGGTTTTTATATTATCTACCTGATTTTATTCTGATTCTTTTAAACTTATTCTTGAATTTTAGCCATGTACTCTTCCCACTCTGTCGGCAGCATCTGTCTTTTTTTTGTATTGCACGACTTGCAGCATGGCACCACATTGAATTTTTCAGATTTTCCACCTCTGGCAATGGGGATGACATGATCCATGGTCAGATCTTTGGGAATAAATTTTTTACTGCAATAATGGCAGATTCCAGTGGATCGTTTTCTTTTCCACCACTGGGTGGCCCTGAGTTTTCTTGCTTTATCGCGCTCTTTTTTTAAAAAGATCTCATCTGTAAATGTGAAGTATTCATCCATTTATACAACAACCAAACTGGATTTAATAACCAAACTCATTTAAAATTCTCTCATTACTGATCCAGTTCTTGGTTACTTTCACAAACAGTTTAAGCAATACTTTCTGCCCGGTCATTTCTTCAATATCTTTTCGGGCTTTTGCTCCTATTTTAGAAAGCATGGAACCCTTTTTCCCAATAATGATGCCTTTTTGAGAATCCCTGACCACGTGAATACTGGCATGAATTACGATCAACTTTTTCTCCACCTCAAACGCATCCACCGTAACAGCACTTGAATAAGGGATTTCCATCCCTGTCAGCCGGAAAACTTTCTCCCGGATAATCTCCTTAACCATGAATTTTTCAGAAACATCTGTAAAAGTTTCTTCAGGATACAGCATAGGGCCAAAGGAAAGAAGTTCCTTTACTTCTTTAAGAAGGCTTTTTACCTGGATATCCTTTTTAGCAGAAACCGGAACAATGGCTTTGAAATCGTGCAACTCACTGAATTCTTCAACCAAAGTGTACACCTTGGCTTTTTTAACCAGGTCTATTTTATTCAATGCCAGTACAACTGATTTACCTGACTTTTGAAGCTGGGATATAATCAATTTTTCTGCAGAATGATTTCTGGAGGCGGCATCCACCATAAACAAAATCACATCGACATCTTCGAGCGCCATCATGGCAGCATCCACAATGCGCTTATTTAAAAGTGTTTTACTTTTGTGTATTCCAGGTGTATCCACGAAAATTATCTGTGCTGACGGCGTATTTACGATACCAAGAATCCTGTCCCGGGTGGTCTGGGGTTTTTTTGAAGTAATGGATATCTTTTGACCCAGCACCTGGTTAAGGAGAGTGGATTTCCCAGCATTGGGAGCCCCTATTATTCCAACAAATCCAGATCGTATTTTATTTTCTTCACTTTTATTCGTCATAATATTCCATGAGATTTTCGATCTCTTCTAAAATCGTACTCCGTCCTTTTCTGGTTTTTGACGAAAATAAAATCACCCCGTTTTCTTCTCGATCCAGCTTTGAACAAATGATTGCCTGTCGTTTTTTCTGTTTGGTTTTTGAGAGCTTATCCGCCTTGGTTAATACTATCAGATATGGCATCTGATGTTCTTCCAGCCAATCTACCATATCAAACTCTTCCTGGCCCGGATCCCTCCTGATATCGATAAGAAAGATCAGGCCTAAAAGGCTCGAGCGTTCGGCCAGATACATATTGACCATGGGCTGCCACTGAGCCCTTATTTTTTTTGATACTTTTGCATAGCCATAGCCGGGAAGATCCACGAAAGATATATCCTCATTTATCAGAAAAAAATTGATCAACTGGGTGCAGCCAGGTTTTGAACTGGTTTTCACCATGTCTTTTCGCTGAATCAATGTGTTGATCAGCGATGATTTTCCCACATTGGAACGGCCTGCAAAAGCGATTTCCGGAAAATCGTATTCCGGATATTGGGACGGTTTTACCGCACTTTTGACAAAATCAACGGATTTAATTATCATCACAATCCTTTTAGATACCCTTCCATTCGGTCCATGCCTGTTTTCAGGTTTTCCATGGAGTTTGCATAGGAAAATCTCAGATACCCTTCCCCGTTCTTCCCAAAATCTATTCCCGGGGTAACGCCAAGATGGGCCTTTTCCAAAATATCCAGGGCAAGCGCATACGAATCATTTGAAATGTGTTTGGCATTTACAAACACATAAAAAGCACCAGTGGGCTCTACACGAATCTTAAACCCCATCTCTTTTAGGCGCTTTATGACATATATTCTTCGCTTATTATATGTGTCTCGCATTGCTTTTGTTTCTTTGCCGGCATCTTTAAGGGCCGCAACCCCTGAAAGTTGGGCAACAGAGTTGGCGCAGATGAAAAAATTCTGCTGCAGGATCTGAAGTGCCCTTACAAATTCAGGCGGAGCAACCAGATATCCCAGGCGAAGGCCTGTCATGGCAAACAATTTTGAAAACCCGTTTAATATAAAAGCCCTGTCTGTAAATTCATAAATGGAATGTTCACATCCCTCATACACAAGCCCATGATAAATTTCATCAGAAATCACATATAGTTCATGCTCTTTGGCAATATCCACGATCTGCTGCATTCTCTTTTCAGGAATCACATTTCCTGTAGGATTGGACGGGGAATTGATAAAAATTGCCTTTGTCCTTGGCGTAATCTTTTCTTTAATAGCCTCCGGAGTATATACAAACCCTTCGTCTTCAAACACGGGCACGGTTACCGGCACCCCCTGAACATATTGGATAAAATTTGCATAACAGGCATAATGCGGATCAGAGATGATAACTTCATCCCCGGGGTTAAGCAAAGCGGAAAATAACAGCAGCATGGCCGGGGATGTGCCTGATGTCACAAGGATCTGCCCTGGATCAATCTGTGTATGATACGTTTCCTTATGGTACTGGCTGATAGCTTCCCGGAGGCGGATATCCCCCAGACTATGGGTGTAATGGGTCTCATTTGCCATGAGTGCTTCCATACTGACCTGATTGACGCATTCAGGAACATTAAAGTCCGGCTCCCCTATCTCCATATGAATGACATCGATTCCTTCTGCCTCCATCCTGTGAATTTTCTCAAGAATCTCCATCACAATAAAAGGTGTAATATTATTACATCTGTCAGCCGGTTTCATTTCTTTAGAGCACCTTGTTGAGTGGATATTCAATAATGCCCTCGGCTCCTGCTTTGAGCAACTGAGGAATCAAATCTCTGACCATCTCCGTATCCACAATGCTTTCAACAGAGTACCAGTCCGATTTATATAAAGATGCAACGGTAGGAGCGTTAAGGCTTGGCAGAAGCTGAACAATATCTTCAATTTTATCTTCCGGAACATTCATTTTGATGCCCACCAGCTTATCCGCAACCAGAGCAGATTTTAAAAGCAGGGCAATCTGCTCTATCTTTTCCCTTTTTGCCGGATCTTTCCAGGCTGTTTTATTGGCAATCAACTGGGTATTGGTTTCCATAACTTCATGGATGACTTTTAGATTATGAGCCCGGATGGTGCTTTCAGTTTCTGTTATCTCTACAATGGCATCCGCAAGACCGGAAACAATTTTCGCTTCTGTGGCACCCCATGAAAATTTAACATTCACATCAATGCCGCGTTCCTCAAAAAACCGCTTTGTAAATTTCATTAACTCTGTGGATATGGTTTTCCCCCTGAGATCTTCAAGGGTTTCAATGGGAGAATCACTGGCAACGGCAATCACCCATCTGGCAGGACGTGCACTTACTTTGGAATATACCAGGTCCGCCACAACATGAACATCGGATTCATGCTCGGCTATCCAGTCCAAACCGGTCAGTCCCACGTCAATAATACCGCTTTCAACATTAATAGACATCTCCTGGGCACGGCAAAGCGCACATTCAATGGTGTCATCATTAATATCCGGGAAATAGCTTCTTCCATTTACATTTATTTTCCATCCGGAGTGTGCAAAGAGGTTGATGGTTGCATTCTGGAGGCTTCCTTTTGGAATGCCTAACTTGAGTATCTTTTCCATTATTTATATACCTTTTTAGGATCAAAAATTTTTGATTCAACAATTTTCAACTCATTATCCTGAACCATAGAAAAAAAACAGCTTTTATATCCTTTATGACAGGCAGCGCCCCCCACTTGTTCGACTTTTAAAAGGACCGTGTCATTATCACAATCCACCCGGATTTCTTTTACATGCTGCATGTGTCCGGATGTCTCCCCCTTTTTCCACAGTGTATTTCTGGAGCGGCTGTAATAAGTGGCACGGCCGCTTTTGAGTGTTTCTTCAAATGCCTGCTGGTTCATATAAGCCAGCATTAATACTTCACCAGTCTCATAGTCCTGTGCAATGGCAGGAATCAGCCCGCCGGTTTTATCAAAATCAAGCGTTACCATGGTAAATTATCATTCCTTTAGTGTCTGTATATCAAAACCTTGTTAAATAACCGATATTACGTAAAAAGTCAATTTTTTAAATTTTTTAAACAAGGCCTTTCTTATAAAAAGCAGGCCAGA
Source organism: Desulfobacteraceae bacterium (assembly GCA_033851995.1). Taxonomy (GTDB): domain Bacteria; phylum Desulfobacterota; class Desulfobacteria; order Desulfobacterales; family Desulfobacteraceae; genus Desulfobacula. The sequence continues at coordinate 103,299 of JAWSVI010000012.1, forward strand.
GATAAAACAGCCGTACAGGGAATATCTTTTACCCAATACAGCTGTTTAAGACAGGCCGAAACCACAGTCTGACTGACAAATTACACAAGGCTTGCACAATATGACTGGTGTAAAATATTAAATTTGAGAGATCAAAAAATTATTCTATTTGTTCAATTTTCTTCTGATACCGGCAAAACTTGTAATCCCGATTCCAAGAAGTAATATTGCACTTGGTACAGGGACGGCAGTGGTTGCAATCTGGCGGAGCACAAAACCATTATGAAGTGCTGCGTCCTGTATATCAATTTTAAGATCAAAGGCAACGGATTGCCCAGGCATAACCGTGAGGGTGCTGCTCCCGAAATCTAAAAAAGTGTAATAACCCGGGTCTTTATAATTCCCCGGCCCGAATAGATCACTTGCATCATTAATTTCGTCAAAATTATCATCATTCATCCCCCAGAAAATCGGCAGGTTTAACGGAACCATATCAACGACACTGTAAAATTCAAAATGAAAATCAGACCAGGGAAAAGGGCTGGAATTCAGGATATTAAGTGATAAACGAACAAAACCAAGTGCGACTTCATCCGGGTGAGGCAAGACCGTACTGTCAAAAAATCCACCAGACTGATTAACAATGGCTAAGCCACCATAAGGTGAAGAGTAGGGAACAAGGGTGCTCGCTGAAATTTCCTCATAGGCTGCGTTAATAGAATCCTGGCCATCTGAATCAAAGAACTGAAAAGATATTTCCATACCATCACCAAAAGTAGAATCCACCAAAAGCGCAGCACCTGCATACATTGGCATTAGAAACAGGACCAATAAGGCCAATACAAAACGTTTCATTTGCGTACCTCCTTTAAATGTACGAAAAGGTTTGTTTACGATTTTCTTGGGTGTGATTGTTTATATTTATCATTTCTTTGTTAATGTGAAAAGTTAAAATTTTATTAATTATTCAATATTTTCAAAACCTTCTTCCAAATATTGCTCTTATTTACAACTAAAGTGTTTACCCACGGGCTTCTACGAGGGATATTCTTTTTTCTGCGAATTTTCGTCATGAAGAGCTCAGTCTGATTCGTAAAAAAACAAAAAAAAGCATCAATTGAGTGGATGGGTTCAAAAGTTTTCGGATTCTATCAACAGGTCCAATTGTCATCAAAACTTTAAATTTTAGTTGCAGCAGCCAGGCAGCCGATTCCTTTAAGTATTGCCATACCATATGTAATCTGGTAATAACCACCTAAAAAAATGATAAATTTCAAACAGTTTCCAGGGTGATATGGCAAAAAGAAAAACCAAATCAGAAGTCCTCAAAAACAGAAGTAAAAAAAGAGACAAGAGCTTTTTTCTCTCTTTTTTCAAATGGGTTGTTATTTTACTGGTTCTTTTATCTCTAATAGGGTGTGCCGGACTTGCAGGCCTCTATTATTATCTTAGCCAGGACCTGCCAAAGATAAATACGCTCAAAGACTATCGGCCGGCTACCGTCACCAGTGTATTTTCAGATGACGGAAGAAAAATAGGAGAATTTTATGAAGAGCGCCGCATCGTTATCCCACTCTCTGAAATGCCCCAAAATTTAATTAATGCCTTTGTTGCAGCAGAGGATTCCCGCTTTCGGGAACACCCTGGCGTTGATATCCTTTCCATTGTCCGGGCATTCTTAAAAAACTTTAAGGCTGGCACAATTGTCCAGGGCGGCTCCACCATTACACAACAGGTAACTAAATCTTTTTTGCTCAGCCCGGAAAGAACATATGAAAGAAAAATAAAAGAAGCTATTTTGGCCTACAGGATTGAAAAAAAATTTTCCAAAGATGAAATTTTATATCTTTACCTGAACCAGATATATCTAGGCCATGGTGCACATGGCGTAGAAGCGGCTGCTGAAAATTATTTCGGGAAACACACCAAAGACCTCAACTTAGCAGAATGCTCCATGCTGGCAGGACTGCCCCAGGCACCCAGCCGCTATTCACCGTTCAGGTTCCCCGATCGAGCGAAACAAAGACAGATATACGTATTGAACCGGATGAAAGAAGACGGGCTGATCACAAACCTCAAGGCAACAGATGCCATCAACCTGAAACTGGATATCAAACCCAGGAAAAACTGGTTTATCGAACGGGTTCCCTGCTACACGGAACATGTACGCCGGTATGTCGAAAAAAATTACGGAAAAGATGCCCTTTATAAACAAGGGCTTCAAATTCACACGGCTGTCAATATTGAACTCCAGAAAATCGGCAGGGCTGCAGTAAACAAAGGACTGATTGAACTTGACCGACGTACCGGGTATCGAGGCCCCCTGAAAAATATCCCTGCCCTTCAAATTGAAAATTTCTGTGAAAAAATTTCCGAAAAAATCGGAAACAACCTGCTGAAAAAAGATAATATTTATCAAGGGGTTGTACTGGATATTGATGATGAGAAAGGCATCACCCATGTTCGTGTGGGAGATATTCACGGCACCATTAAAATTGAGACCATGAAATGGGCAAGAAAACCGGACCCGGAAATAGCCTATTATGAAGAAAACGTGAAACGCCCGTCCCAGGTATTTAAGAAAGGGGATATTATCCTGGTTAAACTATTGAATGATGTTGTTGAGGATAATGCCTATGAATTCACCCTTGAACAGGAACCGGTAGCCCAGTCTGCCCTGCTGAGCATTGAAGCAGAAACCGGCCACGTTAAAACCATGATCGGCGGCAGAGATTATCGGAACAGTCAGTTTAACCGTGCTTATCAGTCAAGACGCCAGCCGGGAAGCGCATTCAAGCCAATCATATATGCTGCCGCACTGGACAAAGGCTATACTGCTGCCAGTGTCATTATTGACTCCCCTGTGGTTTATGAAGACACAGAACGCGATTTTGTATGGAAACCAAGAAACTATAAAGAAAAATTCTTTGGCCCAACCCTGTTCAGAGAGGCACTTGTAAAATCAAGAAATATTGTAACCATCAAAATCCTTCAGGACATTGGAATTGATTATGTCATTGATTATTCCAGGCGCCTGGGGATCAATTCGGACATCAGCCAGGATCTTTCCATAGCCTTAGGTTCATCAGGCCTGTCCCTGCTTGAAATTGTCAATTCCTATTCTGTTTTTTCGAACCTGGGATACTTGATCGAACCGGTATTTATTACAAAAATATATGACCGGGACGGAAATGAGTTGGAAACATCAAAACTGGTTCGCAAAAAGGTCATTGACATGAGTACAGCCTATATTATGACCAGTATTCTTGAAAGTGTGGTCAAAGAAGGAACCGGCTGGAGGCTTAAAGCCCTTAACCGGCCGGTAGCAGGAAAAACAGGCACAACCAACAACTTGTTTGATGCATGGTTTTTAGGCTATACCCCCCGTTACACCACAGGAGTATGGGTGGGTCTTGACCAGGAAGCGCCTCTAGGCAAAGGTGAAACAGGTTCCAGGGCAGCAAGCCCGATCTGGCTTGATTTTATGAAAAATACCCTTGAAGGAAAACCCGCCAGGACGTTTAATGTCCCTGAAGGGATTGTCTTTGCTAAAATTGATGCAAAAACCGGATTGCTCCCCATAGAAGAATCTGAAAAAACCATATTTGAATGTTTCAGAGAAGGTACGGTTCCAACTGAATACACCCCGAAACCGGATACGGCATCTGATTCAGAGGAACTTTTCAAAGAAGGGATTTAGGCCTGGGTCAGGACCTGGTCCACAAGGATTGAATCATCCAAAACAATTGAAACATCCATTTCAGGATATTGTTTTTGAAGTTTTCTGATATTTTCGTTTTTATTCCCTCTGAGCCGGGATTCAGACCTGGGATGTACTTTCAAGATTACCGAGCCTGATTTTACCAATTCCATGTGCTGGTCAATCTTTTTGCATGCCTGATCATACATCATGCTGGAAAAAACAAGATGGCCGAATGCAGGGTGCCATGGGCCGGCAATAACCTTGGACTCATCTTCCATAAAATCGGACGCCTGGAGCCCCATGCGAATCACATCCACTCCGGCGTTTTCAAATATATTATACATCTTCTTAACCAGAATGATGCTTTCATCAAGAGTTAATGGGACATAAGCCCCCTGTTGATACCATTTCTCAACCTGGCTGCCCTTCAACACCATCAAAGGATAAATACGGGCAAAATCCGGTTCAAACAGGGCAAGCTTTCTGGTGCTTTCTATGAGAGAAGATTCATTGTCGCCTGGAAGTCCTGCCATTACCTGCACACCGAGTTTACACTCTTCTTTTTTAAGCAGTTCTATTGCCCGGATAGAATCTTCAGGTGTATGCCCCCGTTTTGATTCCATCAGGACATCCGGGTTCATAGACTGCACACCCAATTCAATTGTGCTGATGGCAAAGGGGTGTATCATATCTAAAATTTCCTTGTTGATGGTATCCGGACGGGTAGAAAACCGGGTGCCCTCAATGATCCCTTCCTGGACGTACCTTTGCCCGATACCCAGAAGCCGGATGATCTCTTTTTGCGGAAGGCCTAAAAAGTTTCCGCCAAAAAAAGCAAGCTCAACCTTTTTCCTGTTACCTTTATACGGTAAATATTCAGATATGCTGCCATGGACAGATGCTTCATCCACTTTTTGACTGTTTTTTTTTGTAATAATAGACTGGTTGCAGAATGCACATTGATGAGGGCATCCAAAATGGGGGATAAAAAACGGAATGATGAGTGGTTTCATCACTTTTATCCGGGATTGATCTGATTTAATCGTTCTAAAATATTTTTAGCAGACGCCTGTTCTGCTGCTTTTTTTGTTTTTCCAATACCTTGGGATTCAGTATCAAAAACCGCCGTGCTGACTTCAAAGGTTTTATTATGATCAGGTCCGGTTTCATTGAGCACTACATATTGGGGTGCGGGCTCACCTTTTTCCTGGGCATACTCCTGAAGCATGCTCTTATAATCAATGGTGTCTGAATTGGCCAGGATCTTCCCAAGATTCTTATTGAAAAGATCATGGGTAAGCTGATATGCCCCTTCAAAACCTGCGTCCAGATAAACCGCAGCGATAAGCGCCTCAAAAGCATCCGATAATATAGAATTTTTTTCAAACCCCCTGGAAAGCGACTCTCCTTTTCCCAGACGGATAAACCTGCCCAGATCAATAAACCTTGCCATGTCTGCCAGTGCCGGTTCGCTGACCAGGTTTGACCTGAGCTTTGATAATTCACCCTCATTTTTGCCCGGACTTTTTTCCATGAGCAGATGACCAATGCACAGCCCCAATACGGCATCGCCTAAAAATTCAAGACGCTCGTTATCTGATTCGCAGATATTTTGATTCTCATTTAAATATGAGCGGTGGCACAGGGCATTGGCTAAAAAAGAACGGTCTTTAAAAGCGTATCCAATGTTGTCTTCAAGTATTCCCAGATGGGTATGGGCTTTTTGGACCTCTTCCAAATGCATTTTAAGTGTCCGGAAAACAGCCGTATCAATGTTAAGGTTATCTTTTCCTTTTCCAAGTTCAACCCCGCTGTTGAATGTGCCGTGGAAATCCGATCCACCAGTAACCAGAAGTTTTTTTTCTTGCGCAAGGCCCTGATAATATCCGGTCATTTTTTCATCGTGATCCGTATAATATACTTCCAGGCCTTTAAGGCCAAAACCAATCAGAGCATCTACAAACGCTTCCAGTTCATCACTCCGGGTGAACTCCAGAAGCCCGGGATGGGCAAGGACCGGCAGGCCCCCGGCATTTAATATTGCCTGGATCCCTTCTTCACAGGACACCTTATATTTATCCACATAAGCAGGTTTACCTTTTCCCATATATTTATCAAACGCTTCCCGGAAACTTTCAACATATCCCATTTCCTTCATGAACTCTGCAATATGGGGCCGACCGGCCTGTTTTGCTCCAAACCGTTCCTGCACTTGTGCCATGCTCATATCAAATCCAAGAGCGTTCAGCTTTTCAATAATTTGGGGATTTCGTTGTTTCCGAGATTCTTTTGCAGCATCAAAAATAGCGTTCAGTTTTTTATCATACACGCTGAACCCATATCCAAGCAGGTGGATACTTCCCAGATGTTTAAATTTTGAAGGAGGGGCGCAGCTGATTTCCACACCGGTTATAAATTCCGGGCGGGAAGGCAACGGCTTGCGTAATAACTCTTTAACACCGCTTATGGTATCGTGATCTGTTATTGAGACGGCCGCGACTCCGGCATTCTTTGCCAGAGTCAGGATATCTGAAGGCGAGAGTGATCCATCTGATGCTGTTGAATGTATATGCAGGTCAATCAATGAACCATCTTTCACAGGCTAAATGCCCAGAGCTTTCTCCATATCCTCTTCACGGGTTTTGCAGTCAATGCATTGGGTCGTTACAGGGCGTGCCTTCAGGCGTTTAATTGAGATATCTTCTTCACATACCTCACAAATACCGAAAGTTTTATTTTCCACACGTGCAAGCGCTTTCTTGATTTTTTTAATCAATTTGTGCTCACGGTCACGGATACGAAGCTCGAAACTTCTCTCCGCTTCATGGGAAGCCCTGTCCGTTGGATCGGCAAAATTCTCTTTTGGCTTGGTCATACCGGTTACTGTGCTGTCCGCATGGGAGAGGAGCTCCTGAAGCCTGTCATTCAAAAGATTTTTAAAGAAATCCAAATCTTCTTTTTTCATAGTATTTGCCCTTTATCTTAAATTGCAAGAACATCCAGGAAAAGTATTATATATCAAATCCCTAAAAAAAGTAAAGAACTAAAACATATAATAGCCCGAATATCAAGCCTTAAGAGGAGAATTATCCACCAGGACAAATATAAGTTACAAATCCTTAATGAATTGTTTGATTTAGATCAAGGAATCATCATTGAGCCCACCACACGTTGCAATTTCAAATGTAAAATGTGTGTAAAGAAGTCCCCGGGCGGTTTGATCTTGTCCGGTAGAGAGGTATGCTTTCAGATGTAGACACCGCATTTGATGCCCTTAATTCGGCTCGAACAAATCTGCCTGGAGAAGACATAGATGTGGGCATCGAATTTGTTCTCATGAAAAAAATACGCATGAACTGCCACAGTTAGTGGAATGGGCACACAAAAAGAAAGTCAATTTTATTATTGTTACTCATTTAAGCGCTTATGAAAAAGACCTGGAAAAAGAAATTGTCTATCTGGACAACTCCTATGAAGCGCTTGAACTTTTTAAAACCTATAAAAACAAGGCTCGCGAGCAAGGACTTGATATCCGGGATTATGACAACGTCAGGTGGAAAATTAAAAAATCCAAAAAAGATATGGCGCTTTAAGACCTGATGGCCCAATTTAAACAGGAAGCATTAAATAACAACCTTTATGTGAACATATTCCATCTGTTTTCTGAAAAACCAGGGGAATATGATAAAATCCGGGCAAATTTTGACTTAGCAAAGAGCAAAGCGGACCAAACAGGTCTCTCCTGTTTTTTCAATAACGTTCAGCAAAAACCTCCAGAGAAGTCCTGGTAGGAAAAAGAGTTCTCCTCATTCAGAGAAAAAGTCATGCAGTCTGATTATCCCAATTGCCATGCCTGGTGCGAAACCCGGTGTGACTATGTCTTGGAAGGACCCTTATATCAGGATTGCTATATCAATGACATTCCCTGCTGCGATTGCCACTTGGGCCTGGGACTCCTGAACTGTTTAACCTGATTATTTAAGAAAAAATTACAGGCTTTTCGATTATTGTTGAACCGTTTTTTCATACACAGATGAGAATGATTTCCATCCACCAACAGTGCCGACCATAAAAGTTAAGCCAATCAATAAAGAACCCATAGAAAAAATAATAAATCGTGGTGCAACAGGGATTGAGACATCAAGAACACCAAAAACAATAAGAAGTTCCGGTATTAATAAAACTCCGCGAAGTACATAGACAGAACTTATAAATACAAGGACGTGTTTCAACAATGGCAACCTCCGAATACAGCCTGCACCGGAAAGGGAATAAAATCCGAACAGGACAAGAACTCCTGAAACAGAAAAACTGACAAAAATGAGTGCATAGATATTTTTAGCCAATCCTTCAGGTGCGCCAAAATAGAGGCTTAACGATGGTGAAAAACCTATAACCGCCTGAAATAAAGCCAAAACAAAACAAATCACACCTGCCATTAAAAGTATATGCTTAGAATTATTCATTTACCGTTTTCCTCCTTTGCAAAATGAGAATAGGCGATAGCCACTGTGCGATAAACCAAATGAGCCAGTGCCAAACCACATCAATAGGATAATCAAGGAAGGAATAATAAAAAGCAAAGGCAGTTTCCTGATATCGTTAAGCAACCGGTGCATGATAACGGGTTTTGAATATTCTTTGATGGACATCTTCCTGAGTGCATTCAGCACATCTCCCGGCCGGGCATCCCTCGGACAAAGCGTGGAGCAATCACCACAATTGTAGCAGAGCCAGATATCAGGATTTGCAACAAGTCTGTTCTTCAATCCCCAGGAGGCATAAATCATCTCTTTTCTGGGAAAAGGCTGATCATCAGGGAATATGGAACAAGCAACCGAACCAGTGGCGCATTGGTAACATTTTTTAAGATTAAGCCCAGAATCTGAGTTGATCCTATCAATAAAATCCAGATCGGGTTCTATAAAAGCGGAGGAAGACATAGCAATACTCCTCTATTACAAAAGGGTCTGTTCAACAAGGATTTCAAGAAAAGAAGCCAATTGATCAGGGTCTGTCATTTTGTCCCTTAAAAAGCAATTGGCCAAAACAAAAAAATAATTAGACATCAGGGCAAGTGCCAGAATATGGCTGTCTTTATCAGGATTAATCTCACCCCTGTCCTGGGCAGCCCGAATCAATTCCGCCATCTTCTCAGCATAGGCATCATCAAAAGCATTGATTTCATCCAACCACTCCCGTTCATAAAAAAACAAATGACTTAAATAGGCACGCGAAAGGGAATAGTGGGCGGTATAAAAGAGAAAAAACCGCTTAGATATGTGAACAAACCTGCTTTTGAAGGGTTGGTCATCGGGCACAGTGGTCATGGCGTTCTGATATAGTTTTTTCAAATCATCTGAAAAGGCTGCTGCCAGCAGGGACAACTTGTTGGGAAAATGCTTGTAAATGGTTCCAAGGCCTATCCGTGCCAGGGCTGCAACCCCCCGGATGGTCACTTTATCGTAGTCTTGGGTTTCAAAAAGTTTTCTTGCGCTTTCTAAAATCAAGTTACGGGTCTCAGCCTTCTGGACTTCTCTTCGGTTTCCTTTTGGTTGTTGCATTCCCATCACCTTCGATAACATGTTTTATTAAGCGAACATGTTCACTCAATAAAACATGTTATTTGCATTGTCAAGAATATTCCAAAAGCGTCCACAAAAAAAATCAATCGGTGCTATTCAAATGGCATACATATACGACGTGACAATCAGCATTTAAAAGACAGACACTTTTTTAAAATATTTTATTAACCAGCCAGGAAGGCTTTCCTGGAGATAAGCCTTATAGTGCAGTATAAAAACACAGCTTACCTCCAAGAAACAGGTTTATTGGGAAGGGTTCACTCAACCTATGATACAGGTTTTGAGACAGGAAGATCCAAAGCGTTTATAAAGCCTGGCTCAGCATTCACACACTGGGGAATCATATTGACACTTGGTGCGGCACTGGTTGAAAAAGGCTCTACCGAGTCAAGCATGCCCCTTAACGAAAGGACCATATTCGGCTCACCTTCAATGATTATTTTATCTGAAATCGGCGGGTTCGGTTGTATTTTATGACAAACCTTATGAACAAAGTTAAAACTGGTCACCTCCCGGCCTTCTTTCAAACAGCGCATGGTAAAAAGGTGCGCTGAAATCGTACCCGGCTTCACTTTGCCAATGGAACGCGGGTTTAATTCAACCTCGGCGGTAAAGACCTCATGATCTTCTACATATTCATCATATTCAAGCCCTACCTGATCAGCAATTTCCATGGTCGTTGGACCATAGTAAGAGGTGATAATATCCTTGAGCACACCAAGATCGAACGTTTCCGGGTCTTTTCCATAGCCGAAATACTGAACCCATGGCGCATTATTGTAGGCATCATCCTGACCGCCTGTGACCGCAACACTGTCCACACGGCCAGCCATTGAAGAAAGAACAACTGCAAGGTAAGGACTGTACAGCCCGGGGAAAATGCCCTGTTGGAAATAGGACACCCCGTTTTCAAGAGCACATTGTTCTATCATTTCATGAAGTTTTGGTGCCGTTTTGTGAACATGGTATATTCCCAGGGTCGTCAGCACGTTTTTCTTTGCGCTGAGTGCCCGGCAAATCATTTTTGCCCCCCCTGTAAAACCTGTGGGCCGATTATCTCCTTCATCTCTCATGTCCGGCACATAGAGAAGTACCACATCAGCATCCAGACCAAGGACAGCATCCACATCGTCCGAAACGATAACGCCGGTTTCAGGAAAACCAAACACATCACCTGCATCCTTGCCGATTTTTTTGGGATCCACATCAATAGCCCCAACCAATTCCAATGTTTTTTTTTGTTGGATCATTTTGACCGCATAGCGCCCCACATGCCCAAGCCCCCAAATTATTACCCGATATTTTTTCATTATTTCAATTCCATTAATTTTTAAATTTTCATGCTCACTTTCGCCCATCAATTATTTATTAAGCCTTTTTAGGGATCAAAAAATTTTGGGGAAAAGAAGGTGCCTCTCTCTTGCATTTTTCTCAAGTTCTTCCCGAAATTTGGGATGGGCCACTTTAATCAGAGCTTCTGCTCTCTCAGGCTCTGATTTTCCATAAAGATCTGCGATTCCGTATTCGGTTACAATATACCCCGCGTAGTTTCTCGGAACGGTCATACGTGCGCCTTTCTGCAAATACGGAACGATCCTGGAAATCTTTCCATCTGAAGTGGTTGAAGGCACCAGGTTTATCGCCCTACCGCCCTTTGACCAGAATGCACCCATTGCGAAATCACACTGCCCGCCTGATCCACTGATCATGGCATCGCCGATAGACTCAGAGACAATCTGCCCCAGAAGATCGACCTCAACAGATCCGTTTATGGCTTTAACATTGTTTTCTGCTGCGATGGTCCACATGCTGTTAGTGTAGTAGGTTCCATAAAATTCAATCATGGGGTTGTTGGTGCAAAAATCGTAAGTCTCCCTGTCACCCATTGAAAAACCTGCAATAATTTTACCAGTATGATTTTTCTTGTATTTTCCGGTAACCACTCCTTTTTCAACCAGCGTGTCAATACCGGCCGGCACCATTTCAGTGTGAACACCCAGGTCGCGCAGTCCGGATTCAGCCAAAAGCTTGCTCACCATCATGGGAACAGCACCAATGCCAATCTGGATGCAATCACGGTCTTTAAGGAGACTCACCACATTTTTTGCCATGGCCATTTCAATATCCCCGGCTTCAGGTGTCGGGAGTTCAATCAGCGGTTCGGCTATCTCAACAAAGGCGGAAAACTGGGAAACATGAAAGTTGGTCTCGCCATAACACCTCGGCATGTGCGGATTAATCTGAGCAATAATATGGCCACGAGTCGAAAGTGCATCATCAAAGTTCTGTTTGGACATAAAACTATCCAGGCCGGTGTTTACAAACCCATGCTCATCCGGCGGCGATACCTGCTGGATTGAAATCACTCTGGAATCGGGTTTATGGCGCAGCCGGTGTTCATTGAACCAGACAATTCCGGCTGAACCGTTGCTCGGATAGTAGTTGGCATATTCGCTTATAGCCATTTCCTGAAGTACCGGACTGCCAAGGAATCCTGACGAAAGTAAAAAAGTCTTTCTGTACTCAGATTGAAATATCTTATAAGGTCGCATGGTCAGGCAATTGTAATATTCCACATTTTCAAGTTCATCTTTTCGGTCGGCAATGGCATCCATAACTTCCATAGAGGGCTGACCCAGGCCCAGCGGTGTGTACATGCAATCACCCGATTTAATCAGCTGTGCCGCCTGTTGCGGTGTCATTGTTCTTTCTTTGTAAATATCTTTCCAACTCATATTCACCTCATGTAAAAACTTTTAAAAATCAAAGACTTGCGTAGGCATCGGCTTCCATATCCATGGCTGCCGTGCTCATGCCTTTAATTCCGGCCAATTTCCCAAGGCTTGTGGGAACAATGGTTTCAATATAAAATCTTGCCGTTGTAATTTGGCCGTTATAAAATGTTACATCTTTTTTCTTTGGTTTGAGGGCCAATTTTCTGGTGGCTGTAATCGCTCGCCACAGTAGCATCCATGTCATAAGGGTATCACCGACAACATCTAACAGGGGAAGTGAATGGGCAAACGCAGTTTTAAACATTTTGGGATCCGCAGCGTTCATCCCAACGGTCATGGCCACATCTCCCAGATTCAACACATGTTTTTCTGCCTGCTCAGCCAGTTCTTTGAGCGCATCAATCCCTTTTGCTTCGTTGACTGTATTTATCATTTCAGTCAGAAGCGCTTTAAAGGCACGGCCTTTGTTCATGGCCATTTTTCTCCCCAATAAATCTGCTGCCTGAATGCCACAGGTGCCTTCGTAAATTGATACAATTTTACAATCCCTGACAAATTGCTCCACCAGATAATCCTGGGTATATCCTGCACCACCATATACCTGCATGGATTGTACGCAAACTTCATAGCTCCTGTTTGCAGTGTAACTTTTGATAAGGGGTGTTAACAGTTCAAATAAATCACTATTAAGCTGCCGTTCATCTTCTGTGTCAGCCAGTTTTGCTTTTTCCGCACACAGATTGGTGTATTGAAAGAAACTTCTCAGGCCACACACATAAGATTTCATCCACAGAAGATTTCTTTTAACATCAGGATGATTGATGATCGCAACTGGAGAGGCCGTTAGCGGCTGTCCGAGCTCTCTGGACTGTACACGTTCTCTGGCATAATTAACTGCAAGAAGATAGCATGCAGATCCATAAGCCAAAGCCTGCAGCCCTGTATGCATTCTGGCACCGTTCATCATATTGAACATGATTGGAAGCCCCTGGTTTTCCTCTCCCAGAAGATACCCCCTGCAATCGCCTTTTGCACCCATAGTCATGGAGCAGGTTGCACTGGCCTTAATGCCGTGTTTATGCTCCACACCCGTGCACCAGATATCATTTCTTTCTCCAATAGACCCGTCATCATTGACCAGATACTTTGGAACAATAAATATGGAAATACCTTTGGTGCCTTCTGGCGCACCTTCGATTCTGGCCAGAACCGGATGAATGATATTCTCTGCCAGATCGTGTTCGCCGGCTGTAATAAAAATTTTCCCGCCGGATAAAGAAAATGTGCCATCGTCGTTTCTTTTGGCAACGGTTTCAATGGCTCCCAGATCGGAGCCCGCCTGGGGTTCGGTCAGCAGCATGGTTCCGGCCCATTCTGTGGTCACAAGTTTGGGGACGTATTTTTTGATTTGTTCCTGAGTACCGTATTGATGAATCATCCCGGCTGTTCCGATTCCTGTTGTCAGATAGGCGATGAGCGGCCAGTTGGAAAGCATGTATTCATCCACTGTGCTTCCCACAAAATGAGGGGCTCCCTGACCACCCATATCTGTTGACACGGAGAGATTTCCCCAGTCATTATCCCTCAGCAGTTCAAATGCCCGTTTAAATGACTTGGGCGTGGTCACCACGCCATTGTCCAGTTGGACCCCGTCAAGATCGCCTTCACGAATGGTTGGAATCACCTCTTTTATGGCAAGTTTCCGGCCTTCTGTTATAATCATCTCACAGATTTTTTTGTCAAATCCTTCATAATGATCATTTTTAATAAGTTCTTCATTGTCAAACTGTTCCCATATAACAAAATCCTGGTCCCGCCTGTCTGCTAACTGCTGAGCCATCTTTTACTCCTCTATAATAAATCAAATTCTCTTGCATTATGCATTCATTTCATACTCACCACTCAGTGGTGCAACATATGTATCCCAAACACGGTCATACTGTGCGTTGTCGCCCTGGGCTTTAATCATCATGATTTTTGTACAAAATTCGCGCTGTTCGTCTTTGGTATTGTGCATCCCATAAATCTGTAGCGCAAAGCGTGCGAAATCGCGCACCATGAAATCAAACATCTGGTTAACAATATCGTTATCGACATTGCTGATTTTACACTGCTCTAAAATCAACTGACCGTATACCACAACAGAAAACATCTCACCCAGGGGCAGCGAAAAGGAAGAGTCCATATCCTGGGCTTTATCCGGCCCGGCTTTTTCCAGCAGTTCTTTAAATCCCTCAATCTGATGCATGAACAGGTTCACATTGGGAAGGTCGGAAAAAGATTCAAAAACTGGCCTGTAATCATGAAAGGAAACCTTACCCAAACCGCCGGTGGGGCCCTGGTTGAAAATGAACAAATCATCCTTCTGGGCAAAATCAGGTTCAACGGCTTCGTACGCCTGTGCATTGAAAAAGTAATTCTTCATGAATTTTCGGATGAGTTGAACATTAACATGCACTGTGCCTTCAAGCTTGGAAGGGCCGCGAACCTCACTTGTGGCCGTAAAAAAGTAGGTATCTTTCTCAAAGCCTTTGGCAGCGATAATATCCCACAGCAGGTTGACCACCTCTTCAGCCTGCAGGGTCACTTTCATTTTACTGGTCGGGTTATAAAGCATATAACGCCGGTCATTTTCCGATGCGTTACGGAAATAATCCGTTGCTCTGCGCTGGTAGAGTTTCATGCCGATCAGGCGAAGCCAGCCTTCCATGAAATTGGCCCGAACATGGGGCATGTCTGTCACACGACGGCCATAAAGGTATCGGTTGCTGGCATGGGTGATGGCTTCATAAAAGCTGTGCTCCGCCATACCAATGGAGCAGGGTCCAATATTAAATTTACCGATATTGACGGTATTTAAGGCACAGTCCCAGGAATGGGGCCCACGGGAAAGAATATCTTCGTCAGTAATCGGGTAATCGTGCAGGGCAAAATTGGAAACATACTGCTGGTGTGAAATTACATTTTTTTTCAGTTCATAGGCTTTATGTTCATAATTGGTGACAAAAAAGCAGTAATCATCGGTTCCGTCTTTGAGTTTTCCAAAAGTAGAAACCATTTTTGCTTCATTCCCGTTACCAATATAATATTTCTCACCGTTTGCAATCCAGGTTCCATCTTCCTTGGGGTTAAGCATGGTTTCCGTCGAATAAATATCAGCACCTTTTGCCCGCTCTGATAAACCGAATGCAAAGATGGCCCCTTCTTTCAAAAGTGTGGCAGCTTTCTTTTTGGCTATCTCATTATCGCTCATCCAGATCGGTCCCAATCCAAGAATACTGACCTGGAAACAATACCAGTATCCCGAGCCATAAAAGGCCAGCAGTTCACTGTACTCGTTGTTTCTGGCTGTGTCCCAGCGACAGTCAGGGTCACCATCGGCATATTCATTGGGTGTGAGCAGTTTTGCAAAAATCTGCTCTTCTCCGATAAATTCTATAAAATTTTGATACCAGACTTTTTTATGAAAATCGTCAGTGAGTTTGGTTTTCCCGATTTTTTCAAAAAAATCAATGGTTTTTTCCATGATCGCCTGTGATCCGGCATCCGCCATCAGATGTTGATACTTTTTGGGTTGTAACAAGTAGTTCATTTTTATCTCCTTTGCTGCAATAAAGTTAAGAGTTTAAAAGAAAGCAAATATAATACCAGACGGCGCATCACCTCATATCTATTTGTTTTAATTGAATTTATTGATCATCCATATTTTCAACACACCTATTATGTCTCATTTGTGTTGCAAAACGATTACAATAGTTAACATATTGAAATAAAAAACTTTTTAATCATATTTAAATGATTTTACGGGTGGTATTTTTAAGCTTTTGCCTTTTCTGTTGCTCTTTTGAGTGGATAATGTATCATACGTGTGTCAGGAAGCATCAAAAGAGACATATTTGAGAATTTAGAAAATTGAGAATAGGACATGATTTTGAAAGATTCAGGAGAATTGCAGTTTTTTAATGAAATCAAACATAAAGAGCTTGAACTATACAAAAGCCTGTACCGCAGCACCCTTAAAGAGTGGAAAAAATATATCACAGGGAAGCACCATATTGATCAATCTATTGTTCCTTTTGAGGTGCTGAATGCCTGGAACCGTTGCCAGGCTCTTGGTATTGACCCGTTAAAAATACCGAAAAAAAAAATTCTCACAGGCAGAGCCCTTGAGTCTCTTATGGATCGGAACCATGAATTTATAGAAGTCAGCCGGCCTTTTTTGAACAATCTTTACCGCTTTCTGAAAGGCTCCGGTTTTAATGTGGTTCTTTTCGACAAAGAGGGATATTTACTGGAAGTCTTCGGCGATCACGATTGGGCCGAGGAGATACTTTACACCGGCGGGGTGACAGGTGCATTGTGGAATGAAGCATCAGCCGGGCATAACACTGTCGGTGCCATCGTTGAAGAAAAAAAGCCCATCCAGATCATTGGCAGCCAGCATTATATAAAGGCATATCACTGTGAAACAGGTTCTGGTGCACCGATTTTTTCTCCGGAAGGAGAGCTTCTTGGCGGGATCATTTTATCTGCCCGAAATCCTCGCTTCACCGCCCATACCCTTGGCATGGCCGTTTCTGCTGCGTATGCTGTGGAAAACAAACTATTGAGCCAAAAAGTCTCTGCCGACCGGCAGCGTGCATACCAATTCCAGAAAAGCGTTGTCGCATCCATTATGGAGGCCATTCTCGCTGTGGACAATAATGGAATCATTTCCCTGATAAATGATCCGGCTAAAAAACTTTTTGCCCTGCCTGTTTCTCATATGGAAAGCCGATCTTTAAAATCTTTGCTGAAGGGGAAAAACGCCTCCCTTTTTCAACTTATACAGAGTACAAACCGAGTCACAGACCAGGAAGTACGAATCTTTTCCCGCAACTCCTGGAATGATTATACACTGACCATCACCCCCATACTTTCAGATGGCAACAAAAGTGGGGGGAAAATTATCGTATTCAATGAGATAAAACGAGCAAAATCCATGGTTACCACCATGCTGGGTGCCCATGCTGTTTATCACTTTGAAGATATTTGCGGCAGCAACTCCAGGTTCCTGATCGTCATGGAGCAGGCCAGGATGATGGCCCAAAATGATTCCAATGTGCTGCTGCTCGGTAAAAGCGGGACAGGAAAAGATATTTTTGCCCAATCAATTCACAATGCCAGCAATCGAGGCAATGGCCCTTATATTGCCATCAATTGCGGTGCAATCCCCAGGGATCTGCTGGCAAGCGAACTCTTTGGGCATGAAGAAGGTGCTTTCACGGGTGCACTGCGGGGCGGTCACCAGGGTAAATTCGAACTGGCTGACGGAGGAACCATCTTTTTAGATGAAATCGCCGAGCTTCCCCTGGAATTACAAGCGGTTCTTCTAAGGGTAATCGAAGACAAGCTGGTCACCCGAATCGGCGGGAAACGTACCCGAAAAATTAATGTACGCATCATTACGGCCACCAATAAAAATTTAAAAGAAGAGATTAAGAAAGGTAATTTTCGCGAAGATCTTTTTTACCGTATCAATGTTTTCAATATCAAAATGATTCCCCTTTGTGAAAGGCCGGACGACATCCCTCTTCTCATCCATTGGTTCATTAAAAAATTTGAGGACAAGCTGAAAAAACAGATCCGCTATGTTGATCATCACATCATTGATACATTTTCGCATTATCCCTGGCCCGGAAATGTACGGGAGCTGCAAAATGTCATCGAAAGGATGATGAATTTTGCCAGTGCCAGTGAACTGACCCGGGAGCTGATACCTGAAGAAATTCTAAAAACCAAAACCGTCCCGCCCGGCTTAGATGCCCTTGAATCACCCGCAGAAAAAGAAAGACAAACCATTATTAAAATGATCGAACTGAAATTTCAAAAAACCCAGATTGCGGAACGGCTCAACATTTCAAGGGCCACCCTTTACCGGAAGATCAAAAAATACGGCATTTAATGACAATTATTTATCGTCCGGAATATCCAGATTGAACAGCTGCCGGGTTACATTGAGGTATAAAGAATCATCCCTGTGATCACCGGTATTGCGCAAGAAAAGTATGGGGTCATGGATGGTCCGGCTGGCAATTGCCTGGGTCATACGCTTGATGGCCTCAATATCACCGGGATCGAGATGCTTGAGGCCGGAGAGGGTTTTTTTACATTCAATATCAACGATGGATGTCATTTTATCATTCAGGGCTTTGATTGTGGGAACAACAGAGAGGCTCTCTTCCCATTTACGGAATTTCACCACTGCTTCTTCAATAAACCGCTGCGCTTTGACGGTCTCTTTCCCACGCTGCTCCATATTGGATTCAACAATATTTTTCAAATCATCAATGTCATAAACATAGGCGTTTGAGATGGAATTAATTTTGGGATCGATATCTCTGGGAACTGCAATATCTATGAAAAACAAGGTATTATGATTTCGTTTTTTCATGGCACGTTTGACCAGATCCCGGGTCATAACATAATCAGTGGCCCCGGTGGAACTGATGATGATATCCACCTCAGCTAATGCACTCTCACGTTCTTCAAATTTTACAGCCTTTCCTTTGAATTTCTCTGCAAGGTCCACTGCATTTTTAAATGTCCGGTTGGCCACCACGATCTGTTTGACATTATGAGAAATCAAATGCTCCACAGCCAGTTCTGCCATTTCCCCTGCCCCAAGCAGCATCACACTTTTCTGTGACAGGTCTGAAAAGATTTTATTGGCCAGTTCGATGGCAGCATAGCTTATGGATACGGCATTATCACCAATACCGGTTTCTTTTCGAACTTTTTTTGCCACACTGAAAGATTTATGCATCAGGCGGTTGAGCAGAACACCAGACGCATTGTTCGCCACGGCAACCCGGTATGCTTCTTTAATCTGCCCAAGGATCTGGGGCTCTCCAACCACCATCGAATCCAGACTGGATGCCACCTTGAAAAGATGGAGAATAGCATCTTCTCCTTCCAGAATATACAAATTGTCTTTAAATTCTGACTTATCCACCTGTTTGTGCTGTGAGATAAATTCTATGATCCGCTCCACCTGTTCACCGGTTTCGGGAATATATAAAATTTCTGTCCGGTTGCAGGTGGAAAACACAAGACTTTCTTTGATATCTTCGTCATTTTTAAGCTTTTCAAGTGCTGCAACGGTTTCTTCCGCGGTAAAAGAAAGCTTTTCCCTGAGTTCCACGGGTGCGGTTTTATGGTTTGCGCCAATTAGGATTATTTTTGACATTATTTTTTCTTTATCTTGTGAACTCCTGGTGATGCCCGCCGATCAGCATATTAACTCCAAGAAATGTGAATATTATGATTAAAAAACCGATAATGGTCATCACTGCAGACTTTCTTCC
This sequence comes from Desulfobacteraceae bacterium, assembly GCA_033851995.1. Classification (GTDB taxonomy): domain Bacteria; phylum Desulfobacterota; class Desulfobacteria; order Desulfobacterales; family Desulfobacteraceae; genus Desulfobacula. The sequence continues at coordinate 122,647 of JAWSVI010000012.1, forward strand.
GCGCCAACCTGAATACAGCCGCAAATGAAGCAGTGCAGCATAGACGACCCATGTTCCAACAGATGCCACTTCCTTAGGGTCCCAGCTCCAGAATTTTCCCCATATGGTTTTTGCATAGATAAAGCCTGCCACAAGTCCGATAGTCAACAGGGCAAATCCGGTTGTCAAACAGGTATATCCGACATTATCGAGCAGATCCAGCGAGGGCAGCCGTTTGAAGAAAAACCCCGGATTTTTGGTCTTGATCCCCTTTTCCTGCAGCAGGTATAAAATTCCGGCTCCACATGCCAGGGCAAGCGCTGCCTCACCGGCAAACACCAAGGCGATATGAGAATAAAACCAGAAGCCTTTGAGCACTGCATTCTTTTCAACCGGGGCATCAGGGAGCATTAAAACGGCCAGCATGATGGCGGACAACAATATGGATGCAAACACCCCTAAAATTTTCAAATCATACTTAAAATGGAAAACCCAGAACATGCAACCCACGGCAAACGCAGCCATGGAAAGGCTCTGGGGAAGGTTATGTATGGGCACATGTCCCTTGGCGACTGTATATATTACCATGCTTGCAAAATGACACACAATGGCCGAGGATATCAGGTAAAATGCTGCTTTTTGATAAACAGGTTTCTGATTAAACAGAAACATTAAATATCCGGTCATGCTCAGAAAATACAATGCGGTAGTGATTTGCAACACAACATCTGCAAATTGAAGATTCATTCATTTCTCCTTTGTGGAAACCAGGTCCTGGAAATTGTATTTTTCCCCAAGAACATCACCCAGAATGGAATTTATTTCCATCTTATTGTCGGATTTTATCAATTGTAAAATATCTTTTCCAATAAGCGAATAAAATATTTTTTTGTGCTCATCCGGCGCATGGTTTTCTGCCAGAAGCCGTTTACGAACATTGGCCATCAGAACCAGAAACATCTCATATTCCGGACCAAATTTCTCAGCAAGTTCCTTTTTAATGGTTTTAGCCATTGCCGGGCTTGCTCCGGATGTCGATACCGCTAAGATAAGATCTCCCCGGTTGATGATTGAGGGGAGTAGAAAGTCGCTGCTGTCAGGAGCATCCGCCACATTGCACAGGATATTTTTATCCATGGCATCCTTTTTAATCTGCTGATTCAAATCCGCATTATCCGTGGCCGCAAAAACAAAAAATTTCCCCTCAGTGTCCGTTGTTTCATATTTTTTTTTAACGCACAAAATCCCGCTCTTTTCAGCATCAAACTCTTCAGGAAATGTATCAGAGACCATCGTGACCTTTGCATCACACTCCGCCAGTCCAAGCGCCTTTCTCACCCCTACCGGACCGCCGCCGACCACCAGGCAGTCCCGGTCCTTCATATCCAGAAAAATGGGGTAATATTTCATATCAATTCTTTATTGCGGCCTTAATTGCATCCTTGTTTACATAAGTGAATTAATATATATTCTCATAAGCTATTTTACAATATCTAACCCGAATATTTAGGATAATTCATATGATTATTGATGCACATACTCACATTTTTCCCGAGCAGATCAAAAAAGACAGATCCGGATACTTTGAAAATGAACCGGAATTTTCCCTTCTCTATAATTCTCCCAGAGCGGCCATTAACACCGTTGATGATCTCATGATATCCATGGACAAACACCAGGTGGATATATCTGTTATCTGTGGTTTTCCATGGCGGAATCCGGATTTGGCAAGGCAAAACAATGACACCGTGATAGAAGCCGTTTTGAAATATCCGGACCGAATCAAGGGCCTTGCCTGTTTTGATGTCGCATGGAACGGCGCAGCAGATGAAACAAAAAGGTGTATTGATGCCGGTCTTAGTGGCGCCGGCGAGCTTGCTTTTTATCTTTCAGGGATAGATCAGGCCGCCTTAGACTATCTTAAACCTGTGATGGATGTTTTAAAAGAGAACGGGAACCTGCCGTGTATGATCCATACCAATGAACCTGTGGGGCATATTTATCCCGGTAAAACCCCCATTACCCTGGAACAGATTTATGCGCTTGCCAAAACATTTGGTGACAACAAAATTATCCTGGCCCACTGGGGCGGAGGAATTCTTTTTTATAATATCATGAAAAAAGAGGCCAAAGATGTGCTTAAAAACATTTGGTACGATACTGCCGCCTCACTGTTTTTATATGATTCCCAGATTTATGATATTGCCGTCAAAGCAGGCCTTGAGGACAAAATACTTTTTGGAACAGATTATCCTTTGCTGCCACCGGACAGATATTATACAGACCTTGATAATTCGGGCATTACAATTGAACAGAAAAAGATGATTTTAGGAGAAAATGCGCAGGTTTTATTTGGATAAGGCATGGATTTAAACGGGTAAGTAAATAGTAAAGGTTGTGCCTTTATCCTTGATACTCTCAACACCGATTTTACCATTATGGTACTGGACAATGTGTTTTACAATGGCCAGGCCAAGTCCGGTTCCTCCTTCCTGGCGGCTCCGGGCCTTATCCACCCTGTAGAACCGGTTAAAAATCTTGGGCAGATGCTCTTTATCGATCCCACATCCGTTATCCTTGATTTCAAGATTAACAAACCCTGATTCCTTTTTTACCCGGATGGTAATGGTTTCCTCTTTCCGGCTGTATTTTACCGCGTTCGTCACCAGATTGATGATGGCCTGCTCCATGAGAAGCGGATCTGCCAGAACACTCATTTTTTCGGGACAGTTAACAGATACACGAATTGTTTTTTCTGCAATATTACCATGACAGGCATTCACTGCACCCTGGATCAATGTGAGCATGTTCTGAGGTTCAAACTGAGGCCCAGTCCCTTTCAGCCTCTCCAGTTTTGAAAGGGCCAGAAGATCATTGATCAAATCAACCATCCGGTTCACATTTTTATCAATAATCTTTAAAAATGCCATGCTTTGTTCTGTATCGTTCTGCTCCACCATGGACTCAAGGGTTTCAATAAATCCCTTGATGGTCGTCAAAGGCGTTTTAAGCTCGTGGGAAACGTTGGCAGCAAAATCCTTGTGCATGGTTTCAAGCCGCCTTATTCGAGTGATATCATGAAATATAATCAAAGTTCCCATCCGCTTTTTGGTTGTGTCGTACAAAGCAGTAGAATGAATATTTAGAACCAGGTCCTGATCGCGGGTAATAATAATATCGTCTTCCACTGGTTCATGGGTGGCCAGCGCCCGCTGGATGAATGACTGAAATTCGACATTTCTGGCAACTTCAAGTATATAACGGGTTTTAAGTTCCCGGGCAGGAAAATCAAATACTTTTGCAGCCGCATTGTTAATGGTGATAATTTTCTCATCTTTATCAATGGCGATCACCCCTTCCTGCATGCTCGTATGAACCGCTTCCAGTTCCATGCTGCGATTTTTAAAATCTTTAATTTTTTCATCCAGGTTGGCTGCCATACGGTTCATGGTAACGGCAAGTTCTGACAATTCTTCAGACTCCGGCACAGCCAGCCGTGTGTCCAGATTCCCGGTTGAAAATTTAAGTGCCCCTGTTTTCATCTGCTCAATGGGGCGGGTGATCCTCCTGCTTACAAACAAAGAAACAATGGCTGCTGCCAGGATGGTGAAAAACATGGCAATCAGGATATTGTTTCGAACGGAGTTTATCTCTGAATCAATGGTTGTGATGGACACCGATGTCCTTACCACAGCAATAACCGAATCTTCCTGGATCACTGGAAGGGCAATATACATCATTGTTTTATCAAGTGTGGAGCTGTATCTCACAGACACCCCTTTTTCACGTCTCAATGCTTCCATGATTTCAGGACGCTTCATGTGATTTTCCATTACTTTTGTATCCCCGAAAGAATCACCTATCACCACACCTGATGGCAAAATAATGGTTACCCGCGTACCGGTCCGTTCCCCGATATTTTTGCATTGCTTGTCAATATCTTTATATCGACTACCCCCCTCTTTAAGCATATCTGCAAAATTTTCCTCGAGCAGTTTTGCCCGGATGCTCAATTCTTCTTCAGCATTTTTCAAAAAAAAGTTTCTAAAATAAGTCGTAGAATAGTAAATCACAGTTGAAAGGGATAAAAGGGTGATAATTAGAAAAGACGGGAAGATCTGCCAGATTAATTTCTTTTTGGGGGCCATATTTTATTCTTTAAACCGGTATCCCACACCCCTGACGGTTTCAATAAGGGAGGCATAGCTTTTAAGTTTTTTTCTCAACCCTACAATGATCACATCAATGCTTCTTTCGGTTACCGCATAATTTTCTCCGCGAATAGCATCCACAATCTGACCGCGGGTAAACACCCACCCCTTTTTCTCTGAAAGAAAAGAGAGCAGCTCAAATTCAGAAAGGGTCAGTTCCAGTGGTTTGCCCTCTATGGTCACCGTGTGACGGGCTGTATCGATAATCATCTCCCCTTCCTGTTTAATCTTGTGTTCCGGCGTCATGCTGCTTTTTTTACGACGCCTTAGTATGGCCCGGATCCTGGCTACCAGAACTTTGGGACTGAAGGGTTTGGATATATAGTCATTGGCCCCAAGCTCCAAGCCGGTTACAACATCCGCTTCCTCACCTTTAGCTGTCAGCATGACAATGGGCATTTCCTGGGTGGATTCATTGCCTTTGAGATACTTGGTTACATCAAGCCCGTCAATACCCGGCAGCATCAAATCAAGCACCATGAGATCCGGATGGGACTGGTTGGCAATTTTAATGGCCTGCTCTCCAGTGGTGGCGGTCAGGATGTGGTATCCTTCATTTTTCAGGTTGTATTTTATCAACTCAAGAATATCTTCTTCATCATCCACTATGAGAATGGTTTCTTTTGACATGGTTTCTTTGTTGTCCTTCTGATTAAGGTGTTATACCACTTTTATCAATTCACTTATTTTTGTCAATTCATATTGTATTGGGTTTAGGTATGGCGGATAATTTCTCCCTCGATAAGATAAATCACCTCTTCTGCAATATTGGTGGTATGATCCCCAATTCTTTCAAGATGCCTTGAAATAAGATACATATTGATGATTTCACCGACCATGCCGGGATGCTTTTGAATATCTTTTTTCATTGAATCATATGCATCATTTCTCATCAGGTTCACTTCAGAGTCCATATCCCGGACATCATAAGCCATATCAACATCCATCCGGACCAGGGCATCCAGGCTCATCCTGAGCATCTTACCCGCCTGTTCCGCCATAGGACTGTAATCATATTTAAATTTATCCGCATCTTTATGGGATGTTTTATACCGCTGGGCAATATTGGCGGCATAATCTGCAATTCTTTCAAGGTCATTGTTAATCTTGATTACCGCCACCAGAAATCTTAAATCTGTTGCCACAGGCTGGTAGAGTGCCAGTATCTTGAGGCATTCTTCTTCGACTTCTATCTCGCGTTCATCCACTTTATAATCCGTATCAATGATGGTCTGGGCCAGCTCGAGGTCCTCGGATTTAATTGCATAAATGGCCTGCTTAAACCGGTCTTCCACCATAGCGCCTAGAGAAAGTATTTCTTTTTTTATTTTTTCAATTTGTTTTTGAAGATGTCCTGCCATATTAAGACTCCTTAACCAAATCTTCCGGTAATATAATCTTCGGTTTGTTTCAATTTGGGTTTTGTAAAAAGCGTATCTGTATCATTTACTTCCACCAGTTTGCCCATATAAAAAAATGCGGTCCTGTGAGAAACCCTGGCAGCCTGCTGCATATTATGGGTAACAATAATGATGGTGAGTTTGGATGATAACTGGGTAATCAGTTCCTCAATCTTCTGTGTTGCAATGGGATCCAGCGCAGAAGCCGGTTCATCCATAAGCAGGACTTCAGGATCCACAGCCAATGCCCTTGCAATGCACAGGCGCTGCTGCTGGCCGCCGGAGAGCCCCAGTGCGGATTCATTAAGACGATCCTTGACCTCATCCCAGATTGCGGCCTGTTTCAGGCTTTTTTCAACCACCTGGGTGATTTTCGCTTTATCCTTTGCACCGTTAACTTTAAGCCCATAGGCTATATTTTCAAAAATTGTTTTAGGAAACGGGTTTGGTTTTTGAAACACCATTCCCACCCGTCGTCTTAAGGTGACAACATCCAGGGACGGATCATAAATATCTTCTTTATCCAGCATGGCGTTCCCGGATACCCGGATACCGGGAATAAGATCATTCATCCGGTTGAGGCATCTCAAATAGGTGCTTTTACCGCAGCCTGAGGGCCCGATTAATGCGGTGACACGATTTTGAAAAAATTCAATGGAGACATTATGTATTGCCTGGAAATCTCCATAAAAAAAATCCAGGTCTTTGGTATGCATTTTAACAGGATGTTCCATTCAGGTTAAATCCTTAACTTTTTTCTCATTTTTGAACGCATAATAATTGCAGCAAGGTTCATTCCAAATACCAGGGCAATCAATACAAGGGCTGTTCCATATTGAAGATGGCGTGTGGCTTCAATTTCCGTTCCTGCGGTTGCCAGCACATAAATGTGGTAGGGAAGTGCCATAACTTCATCAAATATCGATGTGGGAAGATCAGGGGTAAAAAAGACAGCACCGGTATACATGATCGGTGCAGTTTCACCGGCAGCCCGGCTGAGTCCAAGTATTGAACCGGTGATAATTCCTGGAAAAGCCACGGGCAGAACCACTTTCCATATGGTTTGCCATTTGGTTGCCCCCATGGCAAGTGATGCTTCCCGGTATGGCTGGGGGACAGCTTTTAAAGCCTCTTCCGATGCCCCAATAATAACCGGCAGGGTCATGATTCCCAGGGTCAGGCCTCCGGCCACTATAGATACACCCATTTTCAAAACAATGCAGAAAAAAGCCAGGCCGAAAAGGCCGAATACAATGGAAGGAACACCCGCGAGGTTATTAATGCCCAGACGAATTAAACGGACCAGTTTTCCCTGTTCAGCATATTCGTTCAGATAGATTGCAGATGCAACACCAATGGGAAGGGCGACAAGGATGGTGGTCAGACAAAGTGCCATGGTTCCAACGATACAGGGAAGAATCCCCCCGGCAGTCATGGAATCTTTTGGAGGCTGCGTTAAAAACTCCCAGGAAATGGCACTCCACCCCCTGGAAACAATAAAATATACAATAATAGCAAGGGCAACTCCGTTGAGCGTGGCAGCTCCCCTGAGCAGCCAGAAGAACAACGACTGGGTTCTTAAGCGTTTCTCAATCATTACAGGGATGCCTCCCCCACCTGCCTGAAGCGATAAGATATATAATCGGCAACCAGGTTAAACAAAAAAGTGAAGACAAATAGTACAATTCCGATGGCAAACAGCGCATGATAATGCTCACTTTTAAACGGAGCTTCTGCCATCTCGGCAGCAATACTTGCAGGCAGAGGACGCACGGGATCAAAAATAGAGCGGGGGATCATAGCGGCCCCGCCTGCAGCCATCAAAACCACCATGGTTTCTCCAATGGCCCGTGAAAGCCCCAAAATAACGGCTGTGCAGATCCCGGAAAGAGAAGCCGGGACAATAACCCGGACGATGGTTTCAAAATGAGTGGCGCCCAGTGCAAGGGATGCTTCTTCAAGCGCCGTGGGAACGCTGAAAATGGCATCCTCAGAAATAGAGCATATGGTGGGAACCGCCATAAAAGCAAGCATCAAAGAGGCATTGAACATATTCAGGCCCACCGGAATATTGAACAGCTGCTGGATGAACGGTGCCACGACAACCATTCCGAAAAAACCAATTACAACTGAAGGCATGGAGGCCATCAATTCGACAATAGGTTTAACAATTTCTGCAACCCTTACAGGGGCAATCTGAGCCAGATAAATTGCGGTCATCACTCCCAATGGGATAGATATAATACCTGAAAGAAGGGTCACACAGATTGAGCCCAGAATCAGGGGGAAAATACCAAAATCTGCCGGTTCATCCGTTGGGTACCAATACTGACCAAAGACAAACTCTTTTAATGTCACATGCTCCAGTATGGGAACTCCCTCGGCAAAGAGGAAGAGTACAATCAGAGAAAGAGCCGTAATGGAAAACAGTGCAATCAGCAGAAAACCGGATTGCACTGTTTTGTCAATTTGTTGACGTTTCAAAAGAAGGGCTTCCTTATAAGTCGAAAACGGGTATCGAGCCTGCTTCTTTTACCAACATCTGGCCTTTTTTGGAAAGAATAAAGGAGATAAAACTCATGGTATCCCCTTTGGGCCATCCCTGGGTAAACATGAACAATCCCCTGGAAATCGGAAATGCCCCATTAAGGGTGGTCTCTTCTGTCCCTGTCACGCCGTTTACTTTAACCGCTTTAATTTCAGCGCTTAAATAGCCAAGTCCCACATACCCGATAGCACCCGGAGTTTTAGCAACTGCCTGGACAATACCTCCATTGGATGGGACAGTGAGCGCACTGGGAACAACCCGGTCTTTGAGCATCACCATGTCTTTCCACACACCAAATGTACCAGATGAACTGTCCCTTGAAATCACAACAATCCTTCCCGGAGTTCCCCCAACCACTTTCCAGTCCCTGATCTTACCCAGGTAGATGTCTTTAAGCTGAGCCATGCTCAGATCTGTTACACTGTTTTTGGGATGAACAACTGGTACAATGGCATCAAGAGCGATTCTAAATGGTACAGGATAAACTCCTTTTGTCCCTGCAAGGTTAACTTCTTTTTGTTTTATAAATCGAGACGCATTTCCTATTTGTGCGGTTCCGTCAATAATGGCTTTTATTCCGTTTCCAGAGCCGCCCCCGGAAAGCGATATTTTCACATCCGGATTTTCTGCCATATAAGCTTCAGCCGCTTTTTGAGCAATGGGAAGTACCGTGGTGGATCCTTTGATGACCAGTTCCCCGGCAACTGCCTGAAATGCCAGCAATTGAACAGCAACAACAAGAACTACCAATAATTTTACAAATCTGCGCATATCCTCTCCTTCATAATATCAATGTTAACTGCACCATATATTGCAGATATAATTTTAAGAGGATAACTACGATTCTAATGTTAGGATTATATTAGGATTATGTTATGAGGCAATTAAATATAATTGAGGGTAAACGCTGAAAAAGCAAAACAGGCGCTTGAAAAGCATCATTCATAACATTTTCCAGCGCCTGGTTCATTTAAAGCCTGTATTTTACTGTATTAGATAAAAGCCAATGCGGTTCCTGATTTATCAGGCACCGATATAGGCACGTTTCACCTTTTCGTCATTTTTCAGGTCTTTGCATTGTCCTTCCAGCACACATTTGCCGCTTTCAAGAACATAGCCCCTTTCCGTAATATTCAAGGCCATATTGGCGTTCTGTTCTGACAAAAAAATGGTGGTGTCCATTTCATGGTTAATGTTGGAAATGACTTCCGCAATCTGCTGAACAATCAATGGAGCAAGCCCCACAGAAGGTTCATCCAAAAGCAGCATCCTGGGTTCACTCATCAAGGCACGACCAATGGCCAGCATCTGCTGCTCACCACCGCTGAAGGTACCGGCATGCTGATTGGTCCTCTCTTTTAAAATGGGAAAATGCTCATAAACCCTGTCCAGATTTTTATTGATTCTTTTTTTATCCCCGCGCAGCGGAAAGGCACCCATTATCAAATTCTTTTTCACTGACAAATCCGGAAAAAGCTGCCGCCCCTGGGGGCATAGCACGACTCCCATTTCCACAATTTTGTGGACAGGGAGTTTGTTGAGTGAAACCCCGTTAAACTCCACTGATCCTGCCGAGGGTCTAAGTACGCCGGCCAGAGTTCGAAATAACGTTGTCTTGCCGGCACCATTACTGCCCAGAAGGCTTACAAATTCTCCCTTTTCAATATTCAGCGATACATCCTGAATAATATGCAACGCACCGATATCCGTGTGTATCTGATTTAGTTTAAGCATTGATTTCACCTCCCAGATACGCCTCTATTACTGCAGTGTCCGATTTGATTGCCTCTGGAGGACCATCTGCAATTTTTTCACCATAATTAAGCACAACTATTTTGTCTGCCAGATCCATGATCATCTGCATTTTATGCTCAATTACACATACGGTGATTCCCTGCTCATCCCTTATTTTTCGGATCAACTCGGTTATCCGGTCTGTTTCATCCTGGATAAGACCGCCCGTGGGTTCATCCAAAAGCACCAATTCAGGTTTGCCCATAATGGCAATCCCAATAGCCAGCCTTTTCTGCTCCTCCTGAGACAGGGTTGGAATAAAAAATTCAGCCTTTTCGGCAAGTCCTAAAAACTCCAGCACCTCCATGGCCCGTAAAAAGGACTCTTCCTGGTATTTTTTCCAGGAAGGGGTATGGAGCAATGTATTCCAAAATCCAATTTTGGTTCTCCATTTATAGGCGATCATTAAATTGTCAATCACCCGAAGCTGATCAAACAGGCTGGTTGTCTGAAAGGTTCTGGCCACGCCCTTTGTTACAATGCGATATGGTTTCATTCCCGTGATATTGTTATTGTTGATGGATACTCTCCCTGAAGTTGGTTTAAGCGTACCGGTAATCAGGTTGAATGCAGTGGATTTTCCCGCACCATTCGGGCCGATAATCGCCAGAATCTGGCCTTTATCAATTTCAAAGCTCAAATCCTTGACCGCAATCAGGCCATCAAAATTTTTTGTAATCGATTCAACTTTAAGCATTTGAGTCCTCCGAAGTTTTAGATTGACGCCAAGCAATAATTTTCTGGTTTATGGCTTTCAAACCGCCAACAAACCCCATGGGGAACCAGATAATAACCACAACAAGCAAGGCACCGAAAAAAAGCATCCGGTAATCTTCCATGAACTGCAGCACTTCCATTATAATCGGTATGACAAAAGCACCCACAACCGCTCCGGGTAAAGTTGCCATCCCCCCCAGAATCAGGAAAATAAGGAAATTAAATGTTATCATAATACTGATGGCACTGGGACTCACTGCGCCCATAATGGTAGCATAAATCCCACCGGCTATACCTGCAATAAAATTAGCCATTGCAAAAGAAATCATTTTTGTTACAAAAGTGTTAACTCCCACAGCATCAGCCAATTCCTCATTGTTTCGGATAGCCATGAAGCTCAACCCAAAAATAGAATAAATAATGCGATGAAGCGCAAAAAGCGTTAACAATAAAACGACCAGCACCATATAATATTGTGCCGGTTGACTGTAAAACTCCAATGTTCCCAAAAAGGGTAAAGGAATAGGCGTAGGCCTATCAAGACCAAAAATGCCATTTTGCCCACCAGTCAACTCGATCCAGTTTTCAGCCACCTGGAATAAAATTACGCCAAAGCACAGGGTGACAATGGCAAAAAAATGTCCCTTGGTTCGAAAAGCCAAAAGACCGATTACAAATCCGATAACGGCAGCAACAACTCCGGAAACAGGCAGAGCAATCCAAAAGGATACCCCTGCCTTGGTCATGATAGCCACCACATAAGCGCCGATTCCAAAAAAAGCCCCATGGGCTAAGGATGCCTGGCCGGTATAACCAAGAATCAGGTTCATGCCCAGCGTGGCAATGGCAAACAGCACACTTGTGATCACAATCTGGAACATATATGCGTCAGGCACATACAAGGGCAGGAATAACGCAGCAATCAAAAGGGCCAGAAAAAACAACTTGGTATGAATTGGTTTTGTAAACATGCTTAGCCCTCCTGCTTACCGAATAGTCCGGTGGGTTTAACTGCCAAAACGAGAATGAGCGCACCAAAAGCAAAAACATCCTTATACTCTGCAGAAATATAACCACCTCCCAGTGCCTCTATAAGCCCGAGAAAATATCCGCCGATGATGGCTCCCGGAACACTTCCCAACCCTCCCAGAATTACAATGATAAATGCTTTCATTCCAAGCACAGCACCCATTGCCGGAGACAGGATAAAAATCGGAGATAAAAAACTGGCTGCCACAGCAGCGGTGGCAGAAGAAATAAAAAAGGTCATAGATGACACCCGGTTCACATTGATACCGGTAAGCATGGCACCTTCCCTGTTTTGTGCCACTGCCTCAATTGTGGTCCCCGTTGTTGTTTTTTTCAAGAATAAATGCAGCAATATAATCAGCACCGCAGCTCCGACAATCACCAGAAGGCGCTGTGCCTCCATGGTAATGCCAAGAACCTGGAAAATCTGGGGATGAGGGTTGGGAATACGCATCCCTTGCGGGCCCCAGACAACCAATGCCAGGGATTCCAGGAAAATGAGTGCTCCAATGGCTGCAATAAAGGCATTAATATGGGGTTGACCATTTAATGGGCGAAAAACGATTCGCTCCAGGAGCACGCCGGCAAATCCCAGAACGACCAGGGAAAGAAGCAAACTCCCCCAATATCCGATTCCTAAATTGTTGATGAAAAAATATGTAATATAGCCCCCAAGCATATAAAGATGCCCATGGGCAAAATTCGGGATATTCAATATCCCCATGACCAATGTCAGTCCTAACGCGACAATGGCATAGGTACTGCCAAACATGACACCGTTAAACAACTGCTGCAGGAAAAGTTCCATTAATACTCACCTCATAAGCGTATATCGTGTTACAAACAACAGACTGCCCGGCACATTGAGTGATACCGGGCAGAATAAAAACAAATTTATCGTTTATCTGGCATATCCTTCCAAAGGTACGTGAACATTAACAGCGCCGATATCCGTCATCTTGCTGACCGCTTTCTCGAAATCAGCTTTGGTTTTTGTCCACCAGACAGTTGCCATTGGCTGAGTATATTGTCCATTCTCAACTTTCTGAACACTTCCGGCGATAATCAGCCTGGAGTCCTGAATTCCAAAATAAGGCATAAGGTTTACCTTGGGATCCATGGGAAGAATCTTAGAAAAACCTGCTTTAATGGCTTGAATATCCTCCACACTCCCGGCAGCTTCCATGGCAGCCGCTATCATTTTCATGGCGGAATAATTGAGCGTATTTTCAGATGTTGCCACCCGTCCATAATCTCTTTTATATCGTTCAACAAAAGGTGCCATTAATTCTTTAGGAGCTGTATCCAGTGGTCTGCAGACGCCCATCACGTTGTTCACTTTATTTAGATCCCCACTAAATCCAACTTCAGCGATATAGTTAATTTTAGCCTGGTCAACCATGACAAAGCCACCCTTGAATCCCAAGTTTCTGGCCTGCTCAATGACCAACGCTGTTGTAGCAGATGGTCCGCCGATGAGCATAAATTCAGGCTTGGTTGCCAAAGCAGCACTCAGTTGGGCTGAAAAGTCTGTTTCAGTATAGTAATTAGCAGGCTGGTCTGCTGTAATTTCGCCTCCAGCTTTGATCCACGCTTCTTTAAATTCCTTTCTCCAACCATCACCATAGGCACCCAAGGTAACGACCATGGCACATTTTTTCCAGCCTTTGTCCATGGCATATTTTACATACGCGCCAACATAGACAGAGAATGGCGGGGGAACACCGATGGTATTCGGATTTTTCATCTCATCCACTTCCGGTGCGCTGGTATACGCCATCAGAAGGAATTCAGAACCTCTTTGCTGATTAACCTGCATCAAGGGAGCCAACGTATTGAATACCGGGTTAAAAATCACCCGTGCGCCGTCTCTGGAGCGAAGACGCCTGGCATTGTTCACTGCAGCGGTTGGATCGATGTGGTCATCATACGTTTTGAGTTTAAAGGTATACTTTTTTCCATCAACCGTAATACCGCCGGCAGAATTGATATCCTGGATAGCCATTTCCAAACCAGCAACATTGTCCTGCCCATACTGGGCCGCGGGCCCACTCAGTGGTCCGGTAAAACCAATTGTAACGACATTCTTTTTGGCATACACACCCGGGCAAAAAAGCCCCAGTACTAATAAACCAATGATTAAGGTGAAAAGTAGATGTTTCAAGTTTCTCATGGCGTTCCCCTCCTATTGTTATGAGACAATCAAGTAATCCAGGCACAGGTAAAATAATATCAATACCTGCGTCCAGCCTGCCCAAGTTGTGCGAAAACATCTATAATCTGTGCAAACATACATTCAAGCACGATAAGACGATTTTCCGCTTCAACTCAAAACTTATTTTCAACCCCCCTGTAGAGGGTCAACATCCAATTTGAATATCGGGCCGCATTTTTAAAAATGCTTTGCTATATACTTGTCAATTCGTGTACTTTAAAATAATCTGTACAGTCTTCTTTATATGTCTTCAACCCCATTGCAGGACCAATATTTGTTTAATCCCGGCGGAGAAATACATTTTTGATTAACTATATTCATCTTTTTGATTAATTTTGTTCATGCGGATCGAATCATAGAATGGGTATCCAAGGTTTGTCAAGACCAGTATTTAAAAAAAGTATTGCATGCCGACTTCTTATTTTGCATGACGGAATATAGTGATGATTTTATTTTGCAGAGTAAAATAAAATGAGCGTTTTAAAATTGAAAAGTCTTTTCTTTAAGGTTCTATATTTTTTTTCAGGTAAAGGATATTTCCTTTTTCATTGTAAACATAGTCATCAAAATACATTCTCATGATTTGAATTCCCCGCCCATGTTCCTTATCATCATCCGGAACCTTACCTGTTTCCTTTTTCCAGTCAAACCCATCTCCCTGGTCTGCAATCTCCATGAAGAGCGACGGGCCTTTTTTGATGGACAAAAGAAATCGCACTTGTTTTTGTGGATCGCCTTTATTTCCATGGCGAATCGCATTGGTAAGCCCCTCCCGGATAACCAGGTTGATGGCAAACAGCTGGTCACCTATATTCGTAATCTCCGAGCGGAGATATCGCGTGGATTCCTCACAGGCGTAATCAATATTCTTCACTACAGAAGGAAAAATAAATTCAATGGATTTTTTTTCTTTGCGCGTGATGAACTCTTTTTTTTCAGAAGGCATAATTCTTATACCTCTATGCAGAGAACTACTACATCATCCTCCGGGAAAGCGTTCTCCCCGAAAATAAAATTCACCAATTTTTCCGGTGCACTTTGATAAGAAACATCAGCAACCTGCCTGCAAACAGGTAAAAGACTGTCAGCACCTGATTCCCATGTGATTTTATTTTCTGCAGATTCAACCAGACCGTCGGAATACAGAAAAAATTTATCGCCTGGGGAAACATCAATGGTTTGTATTCCAAAATGGGGATCTTTGAACATACCCAGAATATCTCCCCGTGATTTGATAAGACAAGGTTCTCCTTCTTCCGGAACCCATACCACAGGCGGGTGGCCTGCATTGATGATGGTCATTTTTCTGGTGGTTCGATTCAGGTGCACATAACACGCCGTAAGGTATTTTCCTTCCGACAGAATCTCCACCAGCACATCATTGACCATTCTCATGCTTTCAGCAGGCGAATAAACCGGTGTGCAGTTTTGGGCAAGTAAGGCCTTTACAGATGCGGTCATGTAACTTGTTTTGATATCGTGACCGGAAAAATCAGCAACAAAATACCCTTTAATATTTTCTGAAATATCAAGTATATCGTAAAAATCCCCGCCTGCTTCTTCCAGAGCCCGATAATAAACGCCGAACATGGCAGCCGGATTATCTTCAGGTGACGGCAGCATGGCAGCCTGGGCCTCTGTAACCTGCCTCAATTTTCCAGCCTGATCAGCAATAAGCGAATTGGTTGCGATGGAAAGCTTGAGATGAATTCTCACTCTTGCCAGAACTTCGAGAGGATGAAACGGCTTGGTAATGTAATCCACAGCCCCGAGTTCAAACCCTTTAAGCTTTGCAGCTACCTCGATCACCCCGGTCAAAAAAATTACCGGGATGGAATTGGTTTCTGAGTTGTCTTTGAGTTTCTCAATAACATCAAATCCGCTTTCTCCGGGCATTTCTATATCCAAAAGAATAAGGTCTGGCTTTTCATTCAGGGCGATAGCCCTTGCTTCTGGCCCATTGTCTGCACTGAACACGCTATACCCTTCCTTGGATAAAGACTTTTCGATCAGTTTTAAATTCAACAAATTGTCATCTACAGCCAGGACACTGTATGCTTGCGGGTTTCCCATAAAAAAGGCCTTTTGCGAAGGTTAAGAAGCGGCTAAAGCGTTCAGCATGGTTTCAAGATCAGCAATAGGGGCTTCAAAATTATCGATACTGCCTTTTTTGGCCTGCATCTCCATATCACTTGCCAATTTGGAAATCTTTTCAAATCCAAGATTTGCAGCTGCTCCTTTGATGGAATGAGAGGCTGCTGAAGCATCAGCGCAATTATTTTCCTGAACACCTTTTTTAATCTTATCAATATCGGATTGAGACACAGAAACAAAAAGCTCGACAAGCTCCATAAAATCTTCTTCATCAATTCCCAGGCGAGATGCAAGATCTTTGAAATCCATAGGGGCTCCTTGTGTTGAATTTTTGAATAAAATGGGGATAGAAATCAATCATTTCCAAAAATTATAGAGAACTTTAAACCCATTGTAAACCTTCAAATAAAAATAAAGCATTGCTTTATGCGCCAATACCCACTAAAAATTAACGGTTAATACTGCTTTTTTTGAAAGAAGAAAATATTGTTCATGAGAACCTGCAAAAAACACCCGAACAGAAAAACAAACTACCGGTGTGCGAAATATGAGACATACCAATGCCGGGAGTGCCTAAGATGCAAAGATCCCAAAATCTATTGTAAGCACAGGCCGTCTTGCGCTATTTATTTTATTACAGAAAAGGGGATAGACCCTGAGGAGCAAAACTGAAATGAAAAAGGACAGCCATAACTTCGTCCAGGAATACAAGGGGCTGGGGGCTTTTGGCCTCAATCGACAGACTGATGAGGAAACCATTATGTTCTACCTGCAGAAATTCAGCGAAGATAATTTTCTCAAAGTCCTGCTGCCAAGAATGTCAGATACGGAACTCGAAGAGATCTATTTGTTTGTTAACAATAAAATAAAACAGCACATGACTGAAGATGAATATCACAGCCTGTTTCTAAAAGACCGGTAGTCATTATCGGTTACTATTTGTAATTACTACACCATTCTATTCAAATTCATTATAATTTCATTGACTATTTCCCAATATTGACATATTCGAACTTCATTTCAGAGTAAACAATTTAATACATTATTTGGAGATTGAAGCAATGAATACAAAGAAACTTGTCCTCAATTTATTAGTATCCTTTTTACTATTAGGCCTTGCTGCCGGCGCACAGGCAGGAAGCAAGTCCCTGATGATGGCCACGACAACCAGTACTGACGGTACCGGTCTTTTAGATTACCTGATTCCCCATTTTGAAAAAGAAACCGGAATCGAGCTGAAATGGACGGCAACTGGAACCGGCAAAGCCTTGAAACTTGGACAGAACTGCGACGTTGATGTTCTTTTAGTCCATGCCCCGGGAAGGGAGAAAAATTACATCAAAGATGGGTATGGAAAAGACAGGCGCCAGATCATGTACAATGATTTTGTCATCATAGGCCCTGAAAATGATCCTGCCGGTGTAAAAGGACACAAAATAGCAGATGCCTTGAATGCCATCCGGGCAAAACACGCCACATTTGTCAGTAGGGGAGACGATTCCGGGACACATACCAAAGAAAAACTGCTGTGGAAATCTGCCGGTCCCGAAGTCCCGGACAAAGAGACCTGGTATCTCCAGGTGGGTAAAGGCATGCAGGCCACTATCAATACCTGCGAGGAAAAAATGGGATATACCATGACAGACAGGGGTTCATATATCAAATACCAGGACCGCCAAGGCGGCAAGGCTCCTTTAAAAATTCTTGTGGAAGGCGATGGCATTCTTTTAAACCAATACAGTGTACTGACTCTGGAACCGAATAACTGCGCCAATGCAAAATATGAACTGGCACTGAAATTCTCAGACTGGATGGCTTCACAAAATGCGCAGAACCTGATAAAAGATTTCAGGCTCCTGGGACAAAAACTATTTATACCTAACGCAGAATAACCAAAAATAACAAAGGGTGGCCATGGATTTTATCGCTGTAGGTTTCATCAAGGCCATTGAACTCCTTATCAGCGGCGATCATTCAACCTGGAGCGCCGTCTGGGCCACCCTGAAAGTCTCCACCTGCTCTATGGCCGCCAGTCTTTTAACGGGCCTTCCCTGCGGTTTTCTCATCGGGTACTATAATTTTAAAGGCAAAAAACACCTTCGTACCATTCTGGACACCATGCTTTCTCTTCCCACGGTCTTTATCGGGCTGATAGTCTATGCCTTTATTACTCACAGAGGCCCTCTGGGTGATTTCGGACTTTTATTCACGTTAACCGGTATTGGCATTGGTCAGACCATCCTTGCTTTCCCCATCATCGCTGCTATTACCGCCTCCATTATTGAAGGGATTGATGAAGACTTAAAACTGACCCTGGTCAGCCTTGGGGCAGGCAAACGGAACATTCTTGTCACCTGTTTGTGGGAAGTACGATACGGCATCCTGGCAGCAGCGGTAACCGCCTACGGAAGAGTAATGACAGAAGTAGGGATTTCCATGATGGTGGGCGGCAACATCAAATACTACACCCGGACCATCACCACGGCCATTGCCCTTGAAACAAGCAAAGGGATGTTTGCGGACGGAATTGCCCTCGGGCTCGTGCTGATCCTTATTGCATTTATTGTTAACCTCTCCCTATCGGTATTAAGAAAACAATGACACAGAATGTTCCGGCATACCATTTAAAAAAAATCCAGCACTATTATGGCAGATCAAAGGTACTGGACATAAAGGACCTGAAAATCCCAAAAGGTTCAATCACAGGCCTGGTGGGACCGAATGGAAGCGGGAAAAGCACGCTGCTCAAACTTCTGGGTTTTGCACTGGAACCGACCCAAGGAGAGATTTTTTACAACGGAAAAAAAGAGTACTGTTTTTCTCCATCCATAAGATCCAGGGTAACATTGTTGACCCAAACCCCTTATCTGTTAAAACGGAGTGTATTTGAAAATATTATCTATGGCCTGAAAATCAGAAATGACAAAAAAGAACTCAAAAATAGAGTAAAGAAAGCCCTATTAGGCGTCGGCCTTGAATATGATGACTTTGCCCATAGGAAATGGCACGAGCTGTCCGGTGGTGAAGCCCAGCGGGTGGCCATGGCCGCACGCTTGATTTTAAAACCCGAGGTGCTGCTTTTAGATGAACCGATCGCCAGTGTGGACACAAAAAGTGCACGACAGATTCGCAAAGCCTCGATAAATGCCCAAAAAAGATGGGGCACCACCCTTGTTATTGCCAGCCATGACCTGCAGTGGCTTTACTCTGTCAGTGATACCCAGCTTTCAATTTTTAACGGACAGATTTTCACCAGCGGGATTGAAAATGTTATTCCCGGGCCTTTTGAAAAAGCGTCTGAAAAGATATGGAAAAAAGGCACAGGAAACGGGCAGAGCTTTTTTTTAAAAGCCCCTGAAAAAAAATCAGACAATGCCGTAATCAAAAAAAAGCACATCTCAATCTGTGTAGAAAAAAAACCTGAACTTTCAACAAAAATTCCAACCGGTAACTCACCCACTGAAAACATTCTATCCGGCCATGTAGTTTCCATGCTTCTGGAAAAAAAAAGCAGCCACATCATGACTATTGTTTCTGTTGGAGACTTATCTTTTACCGTAAGACTTGTTCCGGATCAGGTCAGTTCCTTTGGGCTGCATCCCGGCAAAGAAATTTATCTAATGTTTTCTTCTGATCATATAAACTGGATATAAGAGTCAACTGCGGGGAATATTCATAACAAGGAAAAACATCCGGCCATGAATATTCATATGTCCTGCGGTAAACTCTGCATAATTCCCGTTTCCACAGAAGATATCTGCACGGGCCGGTCCTTTGATGGCACCGCCAGTATCCTGGTTCATAGCAAAAAAAGAGGTTTCTTCCCATTTTTTCAATGGATTAATGTTCACACGGTCCGGCAGGCTGGTTTGAATAAAGCACAGCCCTCCTTTAGGAAAAAGCTTTCTGTCCGTGGCGATTGACCTGAAAGGCGTCACTTCTACACCAAGGCTTCCGTAGGGCCCGCCCTGCTCTTCCTGGAAAAACACAAAGCTCTTATTATAATGCAGGACTTCATCCATACGATCCGGATGCCGTTCAAGCCACTCCCGTATGGCCTGCATGGACATATCTTCTTTTGCAATCTCTTTTTTATCTATCAGGTAACGCCCAATGGATCGGTAGGCACTCCCGTTATTTGTGGCATAATGGACACGCATCTGGCTGCCGTTGTTAAGCAGGATACGCCCGGAGCCCTGGACTTCAAGAAAAAACCTGTCCACCCTTGTTTTCATCCATACCAGAGGAGTTGCATTCTCGTGGAAATCATTCGCCAGATTGATCTGAGCTCTTGTATAATACGGAACAACTTTTCTGCGATTTCCATCCACCCGGGCTTTCAGACGTTTATGGCCTTTATAGGCATCGGAAAAGGCAGACAGATCAAGTTCCAGCAGGTCATCCGGACGGGTATATACGGGATGGGGATATTCATCACATCTTTCAAGGCTGCCTGGATATATGGGTTCAAAATATCCTGTAAAAAGCACCTGGCCGTCTTCATTTCCCACCGATTCATATACTGAAAAATTTTCCCGGATAAACCGATTCAAATCCCCTTCAGATGGGTTCTCTGCCAAAAAAGCCTTAAAAATTTCAAGCGAGTCAATCATGTGACCTGCGGTAAAAATCTCCTTCCCATAATAGTATTTTCGATCCAATGGAACCTTTTTAAAATACGCAAGGCTCTGATCAATGGACTTTAAAAATCCATAAAAATCCAGTTGATCTTCAAAGCGCGGGTAGTGCCTCTGGTGAAGTTTCTTCAAGGAAGTGAAATATGAGACCTCCTCCTTTATGCCCGGCCGGCACCCCATGAAAAAACAGACAAGGATAAGAAAGCCTGCTGCACCAATATATATTTTTCTATTCATCATCCTCATATCTCTTATTGAATTCCCTGATAAATGTTTTTTCTTCATCTATCTGCCTGATATCATCCAGATGGCGTGACGACACCTCAAGCGACTCGAGTTTTCTGGCAGATGTCATCACCCGGGATTCCATTGCCCCCACTGTCCGGTTAAAGGTAGTCGCACATTTTTCAATATCTTTGCCCAACTGATTTATGTTTGTATTCATGCTGCACAATCTTGAAAACAGCTCTTTTCCAAGATTTCGAATTTCTGCAGCATTTTCATAACTCTTTTTTTGTTTCCAGGAAAAAGAAACCGCCTTTAGAAGGGCTATCAAAGTGGTAGGTGTTGCCAGTATCACCCCTTTTTCCACCCCCTTATCAATAAGATCCGGATACACGCTGAGCGCTGCAGAAAAAAAATTCTCTCCAGGGATAAACAGCACCACAAACTCAGGACTTGGATTGATGCGCTCAAAATACCTTTTTGAAGAAAGGTTTAACACGTGCTGCATCACCTGGCGACCATGGTCTTTCATCCTTTCGATCCGTTCTTCTTCATTTGGAGCTTCCAGTGCATCCAGGTAAGCCATTAACGGCACTTTGGCATCAACAATAATTTTGCGGTTTTCCGGCAGGGTCACCACCATATCCGGACGAAGTGCACCTTTGCCGCTGCCGGAAGAAAGCTGCTCAACAAAATCGCAATGTTCTGCCATTCCGGCAAGCTGGGCCACCCGCTTCAGGGTAGTTTCCCCCCACCGCCCCCGGACATGCGGCACTCGCAGGGCTTTTACCAGATTTCCGGTTTCCGTATACAAAAGGCCCTGGGTCCGCCCCATTTCCACAAGCTTTTCCGTAATGGCCCCGTAGGCTTGTTCCCGGTCTTTTTCCATAATATTGAGACGGGCTTCATATTTATCCAGGGTCTGCCTAACCGGGTCAACGGTTTTTATAATTTCACTGCCTTTAATATCAAAATCCTTCCGGGCTTCTTTCACGTAGGAAGCAAAATACTTATCTGCCAGTTCCATAAACTGCCTGGAGTTATCAATCAGTGCCGCATTGGACAAATGCTTTATCCTGCTTGAAAACAAATGGCTCCCTGAACGGGCAATCAAAAGACAGACCAGCACTCCGGCAACAAACCCGCCTGCCATCCAGATGAAATTCTCCAGCGTGATCCAGTTATTTTGCAGTATATGTTCCGCTTTTGCCCCCGGATTTTGATTTAAGATGAATATCAGTTATCCTCATGGCCTTATCATAGGATTTACACATATCATATAAAGTTAAAGCTGCCACGGAAACAGCAGTGAGTGCTTCCATCTCCACACCGGTTTTTCCTGTAAGGGATACCTGGGCTTCAATCTCCACGGCATACGCTTTTTTATCAAAGGAAAAATCAATTTTTGCATGGGTAATATTCAACGGATGACACATGGGGATCAAATCCCATGTTTTTTTGGCAGCCATAACACCTGCAATCCTGGCTGTTTCAAGAACGTTTCCTTTCTTAACCCGGGCATCAAGTATCCGATCAAATGTATTTTTTTCCATGAAAACCCGTCCTGAGGCAACCGCCACCCGATGGGTCGCGGATTTCTCTCCCACATCCACCATCCTGACAGATCCATCTTTATCCAGATGTGTAAAATCTTCCATTTTTCATGCCTCTTTAAAAAATTGAGTTTTGCTTGTGGCCTTGCTTTTAACCAAATTCAGGGTATCGCTTAAACATTGAAGAACATTTTCCCTGATATCACCTGCCACCAATAAAAACATCACATCATCGCCCACCTGCAGATCTTTTTCCTCATTGATCCAGACCAGGATCTCAACAATGCCAGACGATTTTTTCTGATTCTGAATAATTTGATCAAGGATCTCGTGATCCACACTCACCCTTAGACCGGTAACCCCCTGCCCTTCTCTTGAAGTTCCCCTTACTACGCCATTATGACATAAAATCATACCGGCTTTGTGGTAATCCGGGTGTGCCTTAATCTTTTCCATCATGGAAGATATGTTCATAATTGATCCTTTTTTTAATTTACTGCGTTTTCAGTTACGCTTCGGGCCTGGCCTTTTAATCTGCCCGGCAATCCGGTTTGCGGTTTCAAGATCGTTTTGAGTGTTAACATTAAAGATAAAATTCATATCAGGATCAAGTTGCTTCAGATGGTTTACCGGAATCTCCCTCACCTTTTTTTTATTATAACTTTTCTTTATCATAAACTTCTTTTTTTCGAGATTGGCTTCTATACGGGGGATACATTTTTTTGAATACACTGCAGAAAGGGGCTCAAGCCCGGCTTCCGTCCGGGGCAGAATCACATCATATTGCGGGTGTATTTTCCCGACAATATGTTCTATTACAGATTGATTAATAAATGGAGTATCGCAGGCCGTGACATAGGCATAGGGCTTTGACGCATAAAAAAGCCCGGCGTGAAGTCCAGCCAGTGCACACCTTGAAGGATCAATGTCCGTCACCACCATCATGTCTAGACCAGCAAAGTCCTTTGGCTCGTTGACCACAATGATCACTTCGGGAAACAGTCTTGAAAATACATGACGTATGATTTCAAGAATAGTTTTTTCCCCGACTTTCCGGAATGTTTTTTTCCTTCCCGGAAACCTGGTATTTCTCCCTCCTGCGAGGATCACACCGGTGCAGTCGAATGCCATTTAAACCTGTCCTGTCAAAAATATTTAATTTTATACTGAATTATAGCAAGTTAAAGTTAAAATCAAGGTGTTGCCCACTATAAAAAAAGATGATACAGATTCTTAAAATTATAAACTATAGGGAAGGCCGTTGCCATGAAAAAGAAAAAAACAATCCTGACAGACCAGGATTTCAAACGGATCATTACCAGGATATCCCATGAAATAATTGAAAAGCACAAAGGGGTAAAAAATCTTGCATTGGTCGGGATCCAGACCCGTGGTGATTTTCTGGCAAAACGCCTGGCTGACCAGATCCAGGAAATTGAAAATGTAAACCTTCCCGTTGGCAGCATGGATATCAACATGTACCGGGATGACTGGACAAAAATCAGCCATCAGCCGACAGTACGGCCCTCCAACATCCCTTTTTCGGTGGATGACATGGAGATCATTCTCGTGGATGATGTTCTTTTTACCGGCAGAACCATTAGAGCGGCCATGGATGCGCTGATGGATTTTGGGCGGCCTTCCCGGATAGAGCTTGCCATCCTTGTGGACAGAGGTCACAGGGAACTTCCCATTCAGGCGGATTATAAAGGGGTCTCCATTGATACGGAACACCAGGACATGATCAATGTGCTGGTGAGTGAACACGACCAGGAAGACCTGGTTTTTATTGAAAAGGATTAGTCGGCATGAGCACATCCCTGCACAAAAAATCAACGCCTGAAAACCTCAGGGTAGCAGTTGTGTCCGTCTCTACAACCCGAAAACTATCTGAAGACAAATCCGGCGCCTGGATCAAAAAACAGGCAAAAAAAGAAAAACATGAAGTGGTCATCCACCAGGTGGTCACAGATGATATCGAAGCCATCCGGGAGCTGACCCGCCACATCACAGAAAAGATCAGCCCGGATGTCCTGATCATGTCGGGGGGGACAGGCATCAGCCCCAAGGATGTTACCATAGAGGCGGTTAAGCCTTTATTTGCCAAAGAACTTACCGCTTTTGGCACCCTGTTTGCCCAACTGAGTTTTGAAGAAATTGATTCAGCTGCCATTCTTTCGCGCGCAACCGCCGGAATCATTGAACAAAGCATTGTATTTTGCATGCCCGGCAGCATCAACGCCTGCAAGCTGGCCTGCAAAAACCTTATCTTCCCGGAACTGGGACATATATTAAAACATATCAAGGAATAAAAAAATGGATAAAATCGATAACTTTATTGAAGCCTGGACTGACACAGAGGCAAAAAACAAACAAGCCTTCATAGAAATCTACACTCACCTGAAAACACTTGAGAACACCACGCTGGAATTTAACGAAAGGCCGGGTGTGAGTTATTCCCTGCGCCCAAAGCATGCCAGTCAGGAAAACCGCGCCCTTTTTGCCATGGTGGACGTCATTGATGATGATCCGGCCGAACGCTGGTTGTCCGTATGTTTTTACGGTGAGATGATCACAGACCCGGATGAAGCCGGAGATCTTATTCCCGAAGGACTTTTAGGTGAAGACGGATATTGTTTTGACCTGTATGAATATGATGAAGATGAAGTAAAATATTTAAAACAGCGCCTGACCCAGGCCCATGAGAATGCGAAAGAATAGAGAACACTGCTGAACACAATTTTACACATAAAAACTTAGATGCCTTTAATTTAAGTATTAAAAACATCTAAGTTTTTTTTTAAATTTTCAATATGGTTTTTCAGTAAAACCGGTACAAATCAACTGTAACCGACAGGGCGAAGCTATTTTAACCTCTTGAATGGAATATCTAAAAAAATTTGAATATTGCCATTATCACTCATTTTAAGAATTTTCTTGGCGGTGTGGAAACCGTTACCGGACTTTTAAAAGAAATTTTAAAAGAAGCGGGTTTTTCTGTAGATGTGATTGCCCTTGAAGATATTTCAGCCTATAAAAAATGGGCGGCTTTCACCAAATTCAAAGCGATTGTTGAGCCGTACATCATTGGCAGGCATTTTAGTTGCCTGAAAAAAAAATATGATATTGTTATCTGCAATGGTGAGTTTGGCTTTGGAATTCAGCACCCCAAAAGTATAAATATTTTTCACGGCTCCTATTATGGATATAAAAACCATCTTCGCCCGTTTCTCAATTTTAAACAAATTCTAAATTTAAAACTATCCGAAAAAATACAGGCAAAATCAGCAAGCGGCAAATATGTCGTTGCCGTATCTGAATTTACTTCAACAATTTTAAGAGCCCAGGGGATAATCGTTAACAAGGTCATTCCAAATTGCATTGACACTCACTTTTTTCATCCTGACGACAAGATACCCAAATCAGAAAAATACTTATTTGTAGGCTCCTATGACTATTTTGGAAAAGGAATAGATATCCTTGAAAGCTTAGCAGAACATGGCATCAAAATCGATTGCGTAACAGATCGAAAACCAGAATCCAAATTATTGGGATGGTCTGATAAAATACCCTTTAATCAAATGAATAAAGTCTATCCAAGGTACAAGGCTCTTATTTTTCCTAGCCGGTTTGAAGGAATGGGACTGGTTTCTTTAGAGGCGATGGCATGCGGCCTGCCCGTGATAATAAGCAATGTTGGTTTGGGCCGTGAACTAAAAAAAAGTCACCCGGAATTTGTGGTGGACGGATTTGGCCAGTATGCAATAAACGATTATCTGCACAAAATAGATATGATTGAAAAAAAATATAATAAATTTTCAACCATGGCTTTGGAATATGTCCTGAAAAATCATTCTTTTCCAATGTTTAAAGAAAAATGGCTTAACCTTATAAAGTCTTTTTAACATGATGCTTAGATGGGAAATAATCAATAATACGATAGCCAGGCTCTATTATAACCATCAAAATATTATTAAACCCTGGGGTATTGAAACAGCTGATTCTTCAGCTTTTTTTTCATTGGAGAAAGATGTTGGATACCGATATAAGACTCTGCAACAGTCCATTCATCATGGTACCCATACTTTTTGTGCGGACATTAAAACAAAAATGAGAGAAGGCCAATGGCATCTTCAGGTATCCGACAAAATCACTGATGCACACAATATAATCCGCAGGGCAGAGGCGGTCTGCCTTGAGGACAGTTATTTCATGGATTTTGTCATGCGGTTTCGGTTTAAAAAAAAATTCATAAAGCATGCTGAAATTGCAGACAAAAAAATTATCCACAACAATACCAATGTTTACAATCAATATCCTGTTAACAAGGTTGTTTTGCAGGGCTCTGATTATAAGATTAAAATAGATATCACCAATTCAACAGTCCCAGAAAAAATGAAACCTTTTATGTATGTCAGGGATGCGGATGATGAATGGGTGGTTCATGTCCGCATGCTTCCCGAAGACTGGGATAAAGAAATCATCAAGGTCTGCAACCGGTGGGCACAAACCCGTCCGTTGCCTTTATGGATGTCCAGGGTGATATTAAATATTCCATCGCTGAAAAAACATTTATGGTATCGAAATGAAGTGAATCCTTACAAAAATCCTGTTTTAAAACGTATGAATTTAAATGCTTTTCCCATGGTCAAATTATTAAAAGGCGATTGTCTCATGTGGGAGGTAAATTTTAATATAGGATGAAGGAAAAACTTATAAAAAATGTCCTGTATTCTCTTTTAGAAAAAGCCGGACTTATCGGCGGACAATTTTTATCTTCAATTTTATTAATCCGATTATTGCAAAGATCTGATTATGGTATCATTGGAACAGTTGCCGGTGTATACACCTTTGTATATATTTTCAATTTATCAATCGAGGCTATCGTTTTTCGTGATCATAAACTCTATACAGACAAACTGAATAAAATTTTTTATAATTTTTTTATTTTCAATCTTTTAAAAGCCTTTCTTTTCCTTATAATTGGTTTATTCCTTTCTGTTTTGCTTTCCAAAACATTTCAGGACAAAAACTTTATATTTGCAATTATTTCAATAACAAGCATTTTCATTTCAGAAGCCTTGGTTTCACCGTGCGTCATATATGCCAGTTCTCAATTTGAACAGAAAATTGTAACCAAGATCAATTTATGCCGTTCATTGATAAATCTTTTTCTGCTTCTTGGCCTGCTGTATTTTCCTTCAATAAAATTTATCGCTCTAAAAGATCTGCTCCTGGGCTCCCTGCTTGTGGTCACCTGGTATATTGTTTTCATTAAAAAATTCAAAATAAGAATTTTCCATACAGACCTGATTAAGGACATTGATCTCAAATTTATATCCAACAGCCTGTTTTCTTTTTCTCTGTGGAGCCACTTTTCCAGCCTGATAACCAATTTCATCTACAGATCAGATACCTTTTTCCTATCTTTATTTACAAATATGACCACGGTGGGCAACTACAATATTGCACTCAACAGTGCCAACATTGCCAATATATTGCCGATGATTTTAGGTTATCAAAACAATGTGGCCCTATCCAACTCTGAAGGTGAAAAGGCTGCCATGAAAATATCAAACGCGTTTATCAGGGTCTCATTTTATCTTGGAATTGTTACCATCATATCTTTCATATTTTTGGGCAAACCCTATTTATACCTGGTAACAGGGCAAAAAGAAATTGATGACATTTATACCTACATGCTTTGCATCATGACCTCTTTAGTCATGGTAAAGACATTTACCTCACCGTTATCCTCCTATATCAACATGAAGGGGGATATTAAGAAAAAATTTTTCAATGTTCTTTTACCGGCAGGTATATCCACGGCCATTATCTATTTTTTTTCTGCAAAGATATACGGACCGCTCGGAATTGCAGTGTCAAATCTTGCAACAGCTTCCATATGGAGTTTTTTCCTGTTAAGGGAAATAAAGAAATACGGATACCAATTTGAATTATTCAGGCTAAAAAGCGATATTCTTTTTATAAAAAACATCATCATGGGATCTGAATGGGGTCTATTTAAAAGAAGGCAATAAGATGCACATCATCCACCCGGGTTTTATAAAAACTGCGACAACAACCCTTCAAAATAACATTTTCAATAACCACTCAGAACTTTTCTCAATAGGAAGACCGTGGGGAGATATCAACAGTTATTTCCTTGATAATTTCTATTCTCCCGCAGGATATTACAACAAAAAAGGAGTGCAGAACTTTATCCGGCAGCAGCAAAACCTTGCCCGCAAAAAAGGGAAAAAAATCATATTGTCAGACGAAAACTTAACATACAATTACTGGAATCGTGGGGAAATTTCAAAAAAACTTTTTGATTTATTTGGAGAATCAAAAATCATTTTCACAATAAGAAACCAATACGATATGATTGCATCTTATTACACAAAACATGCGTATGAACTGGGAGGGGTTCCATCTCCCTATTCCGGCCGGTATGTGAATTT
Source organism: Desulfobacteraceae bacterium (assembly GCA_033851995.1). Classification (GTDB taxonomy): domain Bacteria; phylum Desulfobacterota; class Desulfobacteria; order Desulfobacterales; family Desulfobacteraceae; genus Desulfobacula. Next base: position 151,513 of record JAWSVI010000012.1, read on the forward strand.
TAAAAACTGGTTCGAATACTGTTTAGACAACTGGGAAACAACTGTTTTTGGCATTTTCGAATTCAATAAAATAATTGAAATATATGAGAATATATTTGGTAAAAATAACATTCATATTTTAATCTTTGAAGAATTCAGGAAGGATAAAAATGCCTTTTTGTCAAAGATTGCCAACATTCTTGAAGTAGACGCAAAAGAAATGATTTCGCTGAGTGACACTGGAATTAACAACCGAAGCGACAGTTCCGGACTTCATCGATTAAGAAAAGCCCAGAGCTTTTTTTTCCCACAGTTAGAAATGAAAAAGTGGTTACCCAAAAAAATAAAAGACTTTATAAAATCTCAACTGGCTGCCGGTCCGGTTAAAAAAATAAACTTTGATGCTTATACCCAAAACATTATTTATGAGCGGTATAAGGAAGGCAACAAAACACTTTCTGAGAAATTCAACATAAACCTGTCTGAACACAATTACCCTATTTAGAATGTTGCCGGAATACCATTTTTATAATCTATATTTATACTGTTGATATTCGATGATCTTTAAAAATAATTTAAAATTACTCAGCAAAAATATTGGTAAATTTATTGCCCGATGGATTGAAGAAAAGAACGGGTTTCAAAGCCGAAGCTTTTATGGTGAAAGTTTCAGTTTTTCTTTGCTGAACGCGCATGAAATTTTAACGCCAAAAATAAAAAAAAACTTAATAAATGCCATAGAAATCAAAGACAAATCAGATCCGGAATACCACTGGGAATTTAACAACTACGCCCTTTTAGATTACTTCAAACAAAGCCATGATGAACATATTAAAAAATTCATCCACCCGCTGCGCTTTAAACATACCGCTTGTACAAACTGGACCCTTTTAAGAAGCTGCTGCCGGCTGAAAGCCGAAAAAGATGAAAAACTGGCCATAGCGGAAGCCAGGCGCGTGCTGACTCTTCACCAGAAGCCTTCCGGGTTCATTTTAGATGACAAAAAAGTCAAATCCTTTCAATACCATTGTTTCTCTGCAGCAATGACCCTGGAAATATATGAACATACAGGAGACAATTATTTTAAAATATCTTTCCTGAAAGCTGTTAATTTCATCAGGAAGTTCATAAGCCATTCAGGAGAAACTTTATATATCGGAAGAGGACAGAATCAGAGTTTCGGCTATGGTGCCCTGATGTATATTCTATCTGCAGCATATGCATTAAAAAAAGACCCGGGTATTCTGGCTGACATATCAAATGTTCTGTCATTTTTAAGTGTCTTTTGCAGAAAGGACGGATCTTTTCCCCTGATGTTGAACCGCGTAGAGCCTGATCTTCCGATTAGCCCAGATGTCCTGCATCCAAATTTTGCAGGCTGGTATCCATATAACAATTACTTTGATTACCTTCCATTTCTTGGATATTTCCTTAACAAAGCAGCAGATTGCATTGATGGACAGCATCTGAGTGGCATAAAAGAAGCTCAGAGATCATACCGGGACAAAAATTTTATAAAGATTGAGACAAAAAACTATCAGGGAATTCTTTCAAAACCTGGCGGTTACTGGACAAATGATGCTCCTGTTCCAATAATATTCCATCAGGGAAAAAGACTTACCCCCTGTTACGGCGGAGAACAGTTTCAAAAAAGTATATACCAGTTAAAAGGGATTCCACTGCCGTATTGCAACGTATTGAAAAAAAGCATCCGATGGAAGGCGGTGTCTTTTTTTAAAAAAAATACTCTCTGGGTAATTTCTCCCCTTGGGGTTATGAATCGACAGTTTTCTTTTTTAACCGACAGGATTGAAATTCGAACAGCAACCCACTCCATCTTTCCATTTCAACACCTGTATTTGTTTCATGAGCAGATCAGGCAGATTGCCCCGCAACACCTTGAAACAGACTTGCTTGTCATCAAAAGTGATACGCCTCTTAAAAAAGAAGAAGACCAGTTTTCTTCGGACGGCAGACTGAAATTATTCAGTGCAGACCAACGCCGGCACAATCTAACACTGGAGATAAAATTAAGATGATCAGCATTGTTATACCGACCTATAATCGCCCCCATATGCTGGAAAAACTCCTGGAAAGTATTTCCCGGCAAACTTTCAGGGACTATGAGGTTATTGTGGTCGATGACCACTCTGGGAAAACAAAAGAATATATTAAAGTTATAAAAAAATATCAAAACCGCTTAAACCATTTAAATTTTATACAGAACAAAGATAACCAGGGTGCCCCCTACAGCCGGAATAAGGGTATCAAATTTGCACAAAACGATTTCATCGCACTTGTTGATGATGACGACACATGGCTGCCGGACAAACTGCAAAAGCAATTTGAGCTGTTCAAAAGTTCTAATCATAAAGTTGGTCTGGTGTATACCTGGGTGGATGCTGTAGATGAGAATGGCAAAACAACACATCGATACAGATCCTGCATCGAAGGGGGCAAAATTGCCAGGAAATCAATTTTAAAGGAAGATTTCATCCCTTCCCCATCAGTCATGGTCAAAAAACAGGCCATTATGGAAAGCGGCCTTTTTGATGTTAATTTCAAGAGCTGCCAGGATTGGGACATGTGGACAAGGATGTTGTTCAATGGGTATGAATGCCGTGTTGTCAAAAGTGTTGAAGCCATTTATCAAAAACACTGTGAAGAAACCATTGGAAACTCGCCCAAAGCATTGACCGGCTACGCCCAATTTTATCGAAAGCACTTTAAAAAAGCGCTTTTTCATGACCCCATCCTGGCTCTAAAATATTTATACCGGTATCTTAAATTTTTTTTTAAAGGGTTATCCTGATGACTAAGTTGAAAGAGGGAATTAGTGTGATCATCGCCTCCTATAACAGACCGGATATTTTTCAATCGGTTTTTGAATCCTACCTGAACTGTGACCAGGTTAAAGAACTGATCCTTATCAATGACGGCAGTACTATGGACTATGGGGACCTGTATAAAACAATAAATAACTTCTGCCGGGAAAAACAGATCGCTTTCAAATATATTAAAAACAAAAAAAGAAAAGGGGCACCTGCCTGCAGAAACATTGGCCTCAAAAAAGCTGAATACCGGTATCTGTTTTTCTCTGATGATGACATGTATTTGGCTGAAGGTACAATGGACTACCTGCTCATCACGCTGAAACAAAAAAAAGTGCAGGCCGCAGGCTGCCGGATTTACTATCTTTCCATGGCTGAATACCAGGACAACATCTCAAAATGGGATGACTATTCAAATCAAATCAATATTACAAATATACTGCCTGGGAAAAATGGACTGACAGGACTTGTCATGGAAAAAACAAAAGAAAAGTATGTTTCTGTTGACCATGTTTCAGGTACTATTATGTACGACAATTTATTTTTAAAGGAAAATAGGATCCGTTTTTATGAAAATTACCGGGGAAACGGGTTCAGGGAAGAAACAGATGCCCAGATCCAGGTAAGGCGTTGTGGGGGAAAAATTTTATTTTGCTCAGGCTGTGTTTGCTTTCACCTCCCCTACGAAATACTTGGGAGCACTGGTCAAAGGAGATCCGGCAAACTTTGGTATGAGTTCTGGATCTTTGTTAATAATTTAATTTTTTACCGAAGGCACTCAGGATATTTTACAAAAAATTTAAAGATTTCAATGATAAAATTTCTCTGGCTTTTTAATAAAGAGAGATTAGAAATGATTTTGAACAAGCTTGGGGAAAAATATATTTTCTCACAGGAAAAAACCGGGCGATAATAATTTGGGCCATATTATCAAAAATGCTGACTGATAAAATTAAAATCTTCATTGTAACCATAATCATTGGCATCTTTTTTTATATTCCCAATGATATCTCGCATTACCTCCCCCTGATTTTATCTCTGTCGCTGATATTTTTTTATAAATTTAATATTCAACAGAAGCTGAAGCATATAGAATCTCCATTTTTTTATCTGTTCGTCCTCTTTTTTTATGCACTGATTATAGTTGCCTGCCAAGAGGAGACTGATCTCTTTTTTTTAAAAACCATCGGTAAAATAATTATCCTCGCTACGGGGATAAAGGTAATCATTAATTTATTCAAATTATCCTTATACCAGAATGTATTGTGCCTGTTCTGGGTTTTATTCATTAATGTACTGATCACATTAATCCAGTATTTCAATATACTGGGGCTTTCAGATTGGGCTTTCAGCTTAAATACCACTTTTATCAAACATGATATTTATTTTCGCTCTTTCAGGGCCATGGGGCTTTTATCAGGATACGATTCCAATGGTATTCTCAATGCACTTTCGTTTCATCTTCTTATCCTGCTGATTTCCCATGAAACAAGCAAATCAAGAAGATACTTTTTTATTGCCTGTAGTATTTTGAATTTAATTGCCGTTTTCACATCTGCAAGGGTTGGAGTTCTGGCCTTATTCATAGGATCTTTACTTTTTATATTTCAGCGAAAAGGAACATGGACCAGCAGGGTTTCACCCTATCTGAAAATAATTCTACCTGGATTACTATTGACTTTGGCGCTTCTATCCGTTGCCCCCAAAGGGACAATATTTGATACCTTTAATTTTATTTTTGAACCCTTTATAAATTACAGCCGTCACCATGAATTCAGGACTCAAAGCACTGATGCCTTGATAAAAGAACACTATAAACTCCCCAAATCCGACAGCACCTTATTTTTTGGCAATGGCTTTGATAATGCCCACCCGTATTATGGCGCTCACACAGATGTCGGATATATTCAATTGATTTTCGGGCTGGGCCTGACAGGGCTTTTCATCTTACTGGCAATTTATCTTCTATGGATAAAGCTGATTGTAAATGCACTAAAAAAGTCACCGCCCGGGTTGTACCGGGATATCAATTTTTTTTGTTTGAACTATATTCTCATTATTTTCATGAATTCATTTAAAGGTCCTTATTTGCTGGCGTACACACTTATTTTTCTATTCAGTTATTCATTTTTGCTGTCAATAGAATTCAATCCCAATCAGATTAAAACTATAAATAATTAAATATTTTCAAACCCATGCTATTTATTACAACCGAATTATTCATTCCCCAAAACAGTGGTGGATCTGTTGCAACATTTAACTATTTTAAAAAATATCATACAAGAGACACCATTCTAATTTCATTCTTTGATAAAAATAAATACTCTGAAAAACATTTAGCCGGCGCCTTCAAAAAAGAATTTAAAATAAAACAACTGGTGCTTATCCCATTTGATATCCGGATTCGTAAAAAGCCATTCAAAATGTTTCAAACAGTAATGATTATGCTTTTAAAACAACACCCGTATCTGGCTGCAAAATTTTACTCAAGAGGTATGATCAGGATAACAAAAAAAATCATAACAGAAGAAGCCATTGATACAATATTCATTGACCATTTAAATCTTGCGTTTATTGCCCCTCTGATTAAAAAGATCAATCCAGGCACGAGACTTTTCCTGATTAACCACAACAATGAATCTGAAATCATCAAAAACTATGCAAAAACCAAAAAAAAGAGCGTATTTAAAATTGCTTTACTCCTTGAACAAAAGTTAATCCGCCGCTTCCAGAAAAATCACCACGCCCTTTTTGATAAAATAAACTGTATCTCTGATGTTGATGCAAAAGCTTTAAATAACAGTTTAGGAACAGACAAATTCAAATATGAACCCATGCCTTTTTATTTTGATCGAAAGTATCAATTTAAGGATAATAAAAAGAATATGATAGGGGTTTGCGGATCTTTATCCTGGCCCCCCAATCTCCAGGGTATTGAATGGTATCTACATCATATCCACCCTTCTTTGTTAAAGGAACAAAAATCATACAGATTTATAATAGCCGGGTCAGGTGGCGATAGAGCACTAATGGAAAAATGGCAGGCCATAGAAGGAGTTGAATGCATAGGTTTTGTAAAAGATCTGAAAGATTTCTATGATCGATGTAAAATAGTAGTTGTTCCATTGTTATCCGGTAGTGGCATTCGAATTAAAATCCTTGATGCTTTTTCATTTAGTGTTCCAGTGGTGGCTACATCAAAAGCCGCTCAGGGGCTCAACATTTCAAATGGCCGGGAAGCTTTGCTCAGTGATGATCCGATAAATTTTATAAAAAATTTAAAGATGCTTCTTGACCGACCTGAATTAGGGGAAAAACTTTCAGAAAATGCTTATAATTTTCTCAGTACAAATCACGGTTAGCTATGAATTTAAATAGAGTCAACATATGCAATGTTAAAATAGATAATATCCGAATGGCCGATGTTTTGTCCAAAGCAGAATCTTTTTTTACTGATGGAAAACCGCATTACATAGTAACGCCCAATGTTGATCACATCATAAAACTTCAAGAAGATGTTGAATTTCAAAAAATATACAAAACCGCTGATTTAACAATTGCAGACGGGATGCCTCTTCTCTGGGCAGCCAATTTTTTAGGAACCCCGCTGAAAGAAAAAATCAGTGGTTCAGATCTTTTCCCTGAATTATGTTTATGGTGTGCCCAAAAAGGTTATAAAGTATTTTTTTTAGGCGGTCCCCCCGGAGCAGCTAAAAAAGCTGCCGAGGTTCTTCAATATGAGATACCCGCTTTAAAAATAGCAGGATGCTATTCACCTCCTTTTGGTTTTCATAAAAAAGCTGATCAAAATCATAAAACAATTGAAACAGTAAAAGCCGCAAAACCGGATGTTCTCTTTGTCGGCCTTGGTGCCCCAAAACAGGAAAAATGGATTGCAGAACACCTTGAGGTTTTAAACATTCCACTCGCGATTGGTATTGGTGTTAGCTTTGAATTCAAGGCAGGCTTTGTTAAACGTGCGCCGATATGGATGCAGAATATTGGTTTTGAATGGCTTTGGCGGCTACTCATGGAACCCAAAAAACTTTGGAAACGATATTTAATTGATGACATGAAATTTATCACGTTTGTACTGCAGCAAAAATATAGGAAACGCTCATCATTTCCTGAAAAATATTGATTTTAAAAATCGTATTGACTATTCAACATCTCAAAAATTGAAGTTTTTTTGAAAAAACTTGAAAAAAGACTTGCCTCTTAGTTTTTTTTAGAATAGTGATTCTTCAGACTCTGGTGGAAGTTGTTGAAAATATTAGCTCTAAGGCCCTGAAATGCTAAAAGAACAAAGCTCGTTTTTCCTGGATGTACAAAAAACATTTGATATGGGTATTACAGGATTTTCTTTTATTGCAGCCTACCTGATAAAAATCCACTTACTTCCTGGAAGCCTTGGTATCCTTTCAACTGATCCCAATTATTACATCATTCTCCTTTTAAGCATCATTTCCTGGTTCATTTCTTTTAAATGGGTGGGAATGTATATGCCGTACCGGCGGAATCGGTTTTGGTGCTTTTTCATCACCATTTTAAAATCATGTTTTCTGGGCACCGTTCTGCTGAGTATCGCAATGTACACCCTTCATATTCAGGACATCAGCCGAACCCTGATTGGACTCTTTCTGATAGTTAATATCAGTTTACTCTCTTTATCCAAATTTACCATTTTTAAAACCCTGGAAAGGTTCAGGGCTCACGGTTTTAATACAAGAAATGTCCTGATTATCGGAAGCGGTGACCGGGCAGTTCAGTTGATCAATGCCATTGAATCTCGCAAAACAACTGGCTACAGAGTGCTTGGATGTTTTGAATTGGAAAAGGACCGCCTGGGAAAAACCATCTCCATGGGACACCAGGTTATTGGTTTGATAAAAGATCTTGAGGTTTATTTAAAAAACAACATAGTTGATGAGCTAGTTTTTGCGACATCTTTAAAGAAAATTGAAAAAGTAGACCGTTACATTGCCTTTGCAGAGAGCCTGGGCATAAATATCAGGATAATACCGGACTGGGAACTGGATTCATTAATGTACAAACCCGGGGCAGCATCGGTAGAATTTGAAATCTTTTTAGGTAGTTACAATATCACACTTCAAGCAACACCCCAAACTGAAGGGCCGATGTTGCTAAAACATGTTTTTGATTTTACTGTTGCCTTTATTCTGTCAATTTTATTGTTGCCGCTGTTCCTGCTCATTACCCTGTCTATTAAATTCTGCTCAAACGGGCCGGTTATATATAAACAGGAAAGACTTGGTATGAACGGAAGGCGTTTTATTGTTTATAAATTCAGGACAATGGTACAAAATGCCGACGCCCTGCTAAAAGATCTCGAAAAAATGAACGAGGCGGACGGCCCCGCTTTTAAAATCAAAAAAGACCCCAGGATCATACCCTATGCAGGTACCTTTTTACGCCGGACAAACCTGGATGAGCTTCCTCAACTCATCAATGTCCTTAAAGGAGAGATGAGCCTTGTTGGTCCACGACCGCCCATTCCCAGCGAAGTAGATGAATATTCAATCTGGCATAGACGAAGACTTTCAATGAAACCCGGAATGACTTGTCTGTGGCAGATCACACCAAAAAGAAACGATTTAAGCTTTAAAGAATGGATAGAAATGGATCTGAAATATATAGATACCTGGTCGTTTTTCAATGATTTCAAAATTCTCGCCCTCACTGCAAAGGCAGTCTTAACAGGAGCAGGAAGATAAGTGCGATGATGACTTTTAAATCAGCCATTCAACGTATTGGAGCCCTGATTGTTCTTGTGCTAGCTCCACTTATATTTGGGATACATCCTTTTTTGCCTGATGCATGTGCTGCTTCTCCCAAAAAAGAAGTGGTTGACCCTGAAAAGGGGATCTCAGCAGATATCTTTGGTAAAAGAGGAGGCAATTATCACCCTTTTGTTTTGCTCAAGGAAGTATACACAGACAATTTGTTTGCCACCAACGCCAACACAAAAGATGACTATATCACCACATTAACCCCCGGCATATGGATAGCGTTCCCGGGCAGCCGGGATAAAATCATTTCCACTGACACCCGGACAGAATCCCCCGGTGGTCTCCAGTTAAGCCGTATTGTTTCAGAAAACAGTAGGCGGTACCAGGCCTATGTTTTATATTCTGCTGAATTCAAAAATTACTCAAGCCATTCCGACAAAGACCATTCAAACCATAAGGCCCAGGCTCTTTTTCAGTACAATTTCAGCTCAGGTCTGTCTTTTGATGTTGTAGACATATTCAATGAAAAAGAAGAAGTCGCAGGAAATGGTGTTACCGACACACTTTACACGTATCAGGACAACCTGGTTGATTTAATTTCCATCTACAAGGCCCCTTCCGGAAAATTAAAACTTGAACTGAACTACAGTAACTATCAATTGGATTATAAAGATACTGCTGCAGATTTTCGGGACAGAAAAGACAACTCAGGCTCTTTTTCAATGTTTTACAAATTCTGGCCCAAAACGTCCCTGCTTCTGGAGTACCAATACACCGATATAAATTTTGACACCGGCAATACAAATGACAGTACCGAAAACAGATTTTATTCCGGCCTCACCTGGAATATTACACAAAAAACAAAGGGACTGTTCAAACTAGGTTATACTGATAAAGATTTTGACACTTCAGGTATCCAGGACCAGGACGACTTTTCATTTGAACTGCAAACACGCCATACGTTCTCTCCAAAGCAGGTATTGCAGATTAATGGATACCGAAAATTTCATGAATCTGATCTTGCGGGTGCCTCAAGTTATCTTTCTACAGGCCTGGATATTAATATCCTTCAGCGTTTTTCAGCCAAATGGTCTGCAGCGATTAGCGCAGCCTTTGAGAAAAACAATTATAATGGCTTTGTTCGAGATGATGAACTATACAGCCTGGAACCGACCATTCGTTTTCAACCTAAAAAATGGCTTAGGTTTGATTTGGGCTACCACTATTCTAAAAATGATTCCAATGTAAATCTCTATGACTATGAACTCCATGAGGTATGTTTTGGAACCATACTTACCATGTGACGAAAATGAGAATACCCTTTATCAAACAAATACTGACTCTGGTCCTGATATTACTGCCTGTCCTTTCTCATGCACAGGAATATAAAGTGGGTGAAGGGGATATTCTGGAGATCAATGTTTATGAAAATAAGGATTTGTCCACCGCTGTAAGAGTGAGTTCCACAGGCACTATTCGTGTACCACTCCTTGGAGAAATTACAGTAAACGATTTAACCGTATCACAGGTGGCAGCCAGGATTGAAAGGTTCTACAGTAACGGCTATCTGGTGGATCCCCAGGTAGATGTATTTATTTCGGAACACAGAAGCAAGAAAGCCATTATATTGGGGCAGATAAAGAATCCCGGTCAGTATGAACTCAGGGGAAAAGTTTCTTTTCTTGAATTTATTTCTAAAGCGGGTGGTCTGACGCCGGAAGCCGGAAGCATTGCCACAATAAAGCACTCACCAGGCAAAGGTAATAAAAATGAACTCATCACTATTAATCTGGAAGAGCTCATAAAAAAGGGGGATACCCACCTGAACATCCCTATCCAGGATAATGACAGTATCTATATATCAAAAGCAGAAACGTATTATGTGTCCGGCGAGGTGAACAAGCCCGACTCCTACAAATATGAACCAGAGCTTACTGTTATCAAAGCAGTTACCATGGCTGGCGGATTTTCCAAAATTGCCGCCAAAAACAAGGTAAAAATTATCCGTACAATCAATGGCAGGGAAACAATTTTTACACATATTAAAATGGACGAACCAATTCTTCCGGATGATATAATTGTAGTTCCGGAAAGCTTTTTCTAAACCCTAAACTATTTTAAAAAAAATGGTAGAAAAAGAAATACATCTAAGGGATTACTTAAGAGTTGCTGCAAAACGAAAAGGTATTGTCTTTTTGTTTTTTGTGCTGACTGTCAGCGCTTTTGCCGTTGCCACACTCACCGCCACCCCGAAATACATGTCCAGCACGAAGGTGTTGATTGAAAAAAATTTTGGAAACCCCCTGTCCAACAGAGAAACCTACGCACCCTGGGACCCTGAATTTTTAGAAACCCAGACCCAGTTGATTAAAAGTGCTGCCGTGATCAAAAACGTGGTAAAGCAGATGGGAGCGGACCGGGTCCACAATAAGTTTTTTGCTCACAAAAAAAAGTCTAAAAAAGAGATATTCATTTTCTGGTTTAAAGACCAGCTTTTTGAACTCCGGGAGTTGATTGGAATAGAAAAAGCATGGTCCAGCTTTAAAAAAGAGGCAACGAATAACCATTCTTCAAAAAATTCTGACCCTTCATCAAAGGCAGAAGCACTTATTAAAACTATTCAGTCAGGAATCTCAGTGAAGTTGATGCCGAATACCCGGATACTAAAAATCGGATATCTTTCCGATAACCCTCAGCTTTCCATGGAAGTTGCAAATTCGGTTGCCCAGGCTTATATTGATGAGTTAATAAACATGCAGATGGAAGTTGCAGGGCACAATATTGGATGGATGAAGAAAAAAGCTGATATCCAACGTAGCAAATTGGAAAAATCTGAAAAAGAACTTCAGGATTATAAAACAAAACATGATATCATAACGGTTGAAGATCGCCTGACAGTTCTTCCCGAAAGGCTTTCTGTTCTTTCAAGCAATCTGACAAAAGCTGAAACCAGGCGCAAAGAGTTGTTTGCTGTTTACAAACAAATTATAGGCAGCGGGAAAAACTCTCTGGGAACCATTCCGGCGATTGCAGAAAATGATTCTGTTGAAACCATTAATAAAAAAATTCTCGTCACAGATCAAAAAATTTCTGAGCTTTCAAAAAAATATGGCCCTAAGCATCCCAAAATGATCTCTGCCTACAATGAGCTCACCAATCTGAAAAACAAGAAAAATTCTATACTGGAAGATGCAGTTAAAACCATAGAAAATGAATATCTTCTTGCAAAAGAAAATGAACAAAACTTAAGGGAACTCCTTGAAAGGACAAAATCCCAGGCAGCGCTCCTTGGAGAAAGGTCCATCCAGTTAGGCGTCCTTCAAAGAAAAGTAGATACCAACCGCTATCTTTATGATGCGCTTGTTAAAAAGATGGAAGAAAAAGATATCACCGAAAAAAGTCAAAACGTCAATGTCTGGGTGATTGAGAAGGCTGATTTACCAAATGCACCCCTGACCCCTCGAAAAAGGCGCAATATTATTTTGGGTATCATGCTGGGTATTATGGGCGGCCTAAGTCTGAGCTTTTTTCTTGAATATCTGGATAATACAATTAAAACCCCTGAAGACGTTCAAAAAAAGTTCAATATACCTGTACTCAGTACAATTGAGCTTTTAAAAAACAAAAAGTACAGCATTGTTGAAACCGTTCTGCAAAAAACTTCTTCTCTTACTACTGAAAGTTTCAAAAGCCTGAGAACATCTGTATTGCTCTCTTCAGTGGGAAGGCCTCCAAAAACTATCCTGATCACCAGCATGACACCGGGAGAAGGTAAGTCATCAATAGCGGTATGCCTTGCTGCAAGTATTGCACAGACCGGCAAAAAAACATTGCTTATAGATGCAGATATGAGACGCCCAACCCAGCACAGCCACTTTTCCCTGGCTTCTGACTCCGGCTTGAGTTCTCTTTTAGCCGGTGTTACATCCATGAAAGACAGCGTTCAATTTGATGTTATTGAAAACCTGGACCTGATAACAGCCGGACCGATCCCCCCCAACCCGTCAGAACTGTTAAGCTCAAAAATATTAAAAACCCTGATTGATAAGTTTTCACATTCTTATGATATGATAATTCTTGATTCCCCACCGTTGAGCAGTGTGACCGATCCTGTAATTCTAAGCCGGAATGCAGATGGCGTAATCATTGTTGCCTCGGCAGGGCGGACAACTTATGAAACACTGGGAAAAGGTCTGGAACAACTGTCTGCCGCCAATGCAGCGTTCACCGGTTTGGTACTCAACCGCTTTAAAGATAAAAAAAGAACGTATCATTATAGTTACAAAGAAGACTATTCCTCGGTTTCATGAAATCAAATACTTTTTAAAAAAAACAGATAGCCGAAAAGTATAAAAGGGCAGGACGCCTGATTCCCCCTAATGTTCAATTTTTATTAAAGATTGACAAAAAATATTTTATCATCTTATATTCCCTAGAATTATATCATAGTAAAAATACGAACGAATAATCTTAAGCGTGTACTGAATAGAAAAAAATTAAAGGAGGTATCTACATTGTCAAGACTTTATAGTTCCTTAAAATCAAAATTGTGCCTTGCCATAATGCTTTGTCTTTTGTGTGGCGGGATAAGTGCGGTTGCCTCAGAAAACGAGATGCTCGACACCATGTCTTTAGATGAGATTCTGAAAGATATCATAGAAACCAATCCTGACATTATTGCAGCCAGGGATAATTATCGCAGTGTCGTAGAAGAACTTTCTATCGCAAAAAGCGGCTACTACCCGAAAATTGGAGCAGAAGCTTCTATTGGACCTGAAGTTACAGACGGTGTTGATACCAATGACGAACGTGAAGATTATATCGCTTCCCGGGCATTGATATACCTTCGGCAGAACCTGTTTAAAGGGGGAGAGACAAAAGCATTTGTTGCGGAAACTGATGCCAGAATTCTTGCCGCAGCCTACGAAGTTATTACTGTAGCAAACAGGGTTTTTCTTGAAACCGTTGAAGCTTACGTCAATGTCTTGAAGACCCGTGAATTGCTCTCGTTTTCAAAGCAAAACGTTTTGACACAGGAACAAATCCTGAGCCAGGTAAAGGAAAGAACCACTGCCGGATTTACCCGTGTTTCCGATTTAACCAACTCAAAGGCCCGATTGGCACTGGCCCGGGGAAATCTGATTTCAGCCCAGCAGGACCTGAACCAGGCTGTTGTGAAATTTCATCGTCAGTTCGGTCGGGTGCTCCAACCAGAACAGTTTGTAATGCCTGAACCTGCTTTTCAATTTCCGGATACGGTAGAAAAAACCACGGATTTCGCATTTCGCAACCATCCTGCTCTGGAAGTTGCAAAGTTTAATATTCACGCACGAAAATCCGCCTATGAAAGAACAAAAGGGGCTTACTGGCCCAGTCTTGACCTTGAGCTGAAAGCACAGTACAGCAACGATGTCAACGGTGATAACGGAGATACCACTCAGGCTTCAGCGCTGCTGAAGTTGAGTTACCTGTTTTGCGATGGAGGAATTCGTTCCGGTGAAAAAGGCCAGAAATACCATTCCCTGCTCGAGGAATATCAAATCGCGTATACCGAACGCAGAAACGTTAACCAGGCTGTCAGACTGGCATGGAACATTGATCAGGCTGAAAAAGTCAAAAAAGAATTTCTCAATGACCATCTGACATTGAGTGCCGATACATTAGCGGCTTTTAAAGATGAATACCACCTGGGCCGTCGAACTCTTCTGGACCTTCTCAATATGGAAAATGAGTATAATTCAGCTGAAATTGCCAATGCAGAATCCAAATATACAGATCTTACGGCATACTACAGAATTGCCCAGGCAACAGGTGTTTTAATTCATGAATTTGATACCGGACTGCTGGAGGAGATGAATCTTCCCACTGAAAAACCGTATGACCTTGCAGAATATGAAAAAGAGATCCTGGATCCGAACCGTGATATCGATACAGTGGTAGATGTCTGCGATCAATGTGATAACTCAGCCAAGGATGCTAAAGTTCTACCCTACGGCTGTATCGGAGAAATGGTTTCGCCCATTGGCTACACTGAGCCGACAAACATCAGTCCCTATATCCTGCCCAAGGAAGGCACACCAGAAGAGTTGAATCTCAAAATAGATACAAGAAAGGCTGTTCAATCTATAAGCCTGGATAGTATTCATTTTCTTTTTGATTCTTCCGAATTAACTGATGAAGCAAAAGAAATACTTGTCCCGATTTCAGAGCAGCTCAAAGCCGCATCTGATTATCATATTGAAATAATAGGACATACTGACAGCATCGCAAGCGAACAATACAATCAGAAGCTGTCTGAAGCAAGAGCCAAGAGCGTGCTTGAAGAACTCAAAAGATTGGGTCTTAATGAAAAAAGAATGTCTTCAAGCGGAAGAGGAGAACTTGAGCCTGTTGCAGATAACTCAACCGACGAAGGCCGGCTGAAGAATCGCCGTACGGAATTCAGGCTGACAAAATAACTATTTGATGGATGCCCGGTATCAAGCATCTTATGATATTATTGATCACCCTGGTGGTGGTGGCAGTTTCGGCTGAAACCACCACCCGGTTTTTCGTGCCTGATAAACTGTTAAATACTTTTGAAAAAAAATATGGCGAGCAGGCTGTCAGACGACTAAACAGCCTGCTTGCGATGATGGAAGAACAGAGTGGTTTACCTGAAGATCAGATTGTTATTAACGTAAACAATTTTTTTAACCAATTGGAATATCGTTCTGATAGAAAAACCTGGAATAAAAGTGATTACTGGGCCAGCCGCCTGGAGTTTCTCGGCAGAGGACAGGGCGATTGTGAAGATTATGCAGTGGCCAAATTTTTGACCATGATGCAGCTTGGCGTACCCAGCGAGAAATTATTTCTTACCTATGTTCTGGCAAAGGGATTTCCAGAGCCGGCCCACCTTGTTGCAACCTATTACAAAGAGCCTGGCACAGTGCCCTTTGTTCTTGACA
This sequence comes from Desulfobacteraceae bacterium, assembly GCA_033851995.1. Lineage (GTDB taxonomy): Bacteria > Desulfobacterota > Desulfobacteria > Desulfobacterales > Desulfobacteraceae > Desulfobacula. The sequence goes on from JAWSVI010000012.1 coordinate 167,023, forward strand.
ACTACACCAAAAAAATTCTGCCCGCCACTCAGAGGACTGATCTTGTCCCTGTATACAGCTTTACCGCTAAAGATCTTTATATCCAGAAACAGCACGGCCTTGGTAAACGGGTAAGCCGGAAACTGTTAAGAAACCAGATGAATTTAAAAGCAATTGATCTGGAAATCCAGGAGAGTGAAAATTGAGTCTTTTAAAACAAACACAGATATTGGTAACCCTGCTTCTGATTATAACCCTGATTATCGTGTTGAGGATCAATTTCAATACTGCCCGGGAATTTACAGCAAATGAATCATATTTGAATACAAAAAATCATGCCAACATACTTGCATTGACACTGAACACCAGACCCAATGATGAGAATTTCATGAAAACCAGTATTAATGCGATGTTCGACGGCGGGTATTTTGAATCCATTTCATTGGTCCGCCAGGATGGAACCATGGTGTATGAAAAAAGTGAAAAAGTAGCAATCCATGGGGTGCCTTCCTTTTTTATCAACACCATTGACTTTGTCATACCCGAAGTAGAGGCAACTGTAATGGCTGGATGGAATATATTCGGCACCCTGAAAATCAAGGGACACCCGGGTTCATCTCACAAAAAGCTTTGGGAGACATTGAAACAACTTTGCCTGCAGTTTTTTGTGCTTGGAATATTTGTTTTTTTCATCAGTATTTTAGGGCTACGGCATCTTTTGGGAGCCCTGGAAAAAATCAAAAACCAGGCGGAAGAGATCAGCAATAATGAATTTATCATCAACCAGGACATCCCCAAAACACCAGAATTGAAAAAAGTGGCCCTTGCCATGAATGCAATGGTTGCAAAAGTACAGTCAATCTTTGAGCACAACCTTGAGAACCTGAGTAAATACCAAAAATTGAGGTATAAAGATAAAATTACCGGGCTGCACAATCGATCTTCTTTTATAAATGAGCTGGGTCGCATAATCGAAGATGAGCATAAAAAAGCTCAGGGCCATGTTGTCATAATAGGAATGAACGGGATGGAAGAAATTGAGACATCAGGCAAACGGGTGGTCGTTCATAAAATATTCAAGGATATGGCCAAGGTGCTTGAAATAGAAACAAGGCAGATACCCAATGTGCTGCTTTCCAGACTCCCAAGGCGGGAATTCGCAGCAATTCTGCCTGATACAAACTCTGAGAACATTTTGGACCTTGTTGAGACGGTTATCAAAAATTTTGTGTCCGCCAAAGATAAAGATATGCCGGAAGCCATTAATGCCTATGCGGGTGTTTCACCCTATGATGGGAGAGACAATGTGAGTATCGTTCTTTCCAGAGCAGATTATGCAATGTCAAAAGCAAGAACCGATTTGCCTGGAACTGTAGTACTATTCAGGGATGAATCGTTCCAGAAAGCCATTGGAAAACAGGAATGGAAAACATTGATTGATATTGCCTTTTCCAACAGCCATTTTTTCCTGACTGCCCAGCCTGTCATGTCCGACAGTGGTGAATTGCACAGGGAAGTTTTTGTCAACATGGTTGACCAGGAAGCTATCCGACACAAGGCAAACCTGTTTATGCCCATGATTATAACCCTGGGGCTTGCAAGCAGGCTTGACCGGTATATTATAGAGGAATCGGCTACTTATCTTCAGCAAAATCCAGGAAATATTCTTGCTGTGAATATCACGACTGAATTCTGCAGGGACCGTTTGGCAGGACCGTGGCTCAGACAATTTCTCTCGGATAGAAAATCAATGGGAAAAAATCTTGTGTTTGAAATCCATGAAAACACACTGATCAATTTTCCTGAAATCTGCATTGATTTTACCGGACTCATCACTGGGATGGGTTTTAAATTTGGAATTGACAGATTTACCATGCATGATGTCTCACTTAACCTGCTCAAAAAAATAAAACCGCACTATATCAAAATTGAAAGGGATTACCTTGAGGTCTTTGATGACCCCAAAAAAGCAGATATGGTTTTAAATTCACTGTTTACAATTACCGAAAGCCTGAGTATAAAATTGATTGCTACAAAAATTGAAAATGAAATGCAACAGCTTGAACTTGCAGATAAAAACATCACTTATTTCCAGGGACATGGCATTGCAGGAATTATTCCATTAAAAGGATAACTATGAGTAAGCCCCATTCTTCTGACCCCTTGATGCAGTGTCTGGTGGCAATGACCAGGTTGAACCACAAGCCCAGTTCTGAAAAAGTACTTGCTCATGGCCTTCCGTTTGAGCCTGGTGCTGACAGACAAAGGCTGTTCAGTGTAGATAATCCAAAGGCCAATTTTTCCCGTGCAGCGGAAAAAGCCGGGTTTATTTCTAAATTGCAAAAGCGTAAACTGGACCAGATCCCCTCTCTTGTTCTTCCGGTGGTCCTCACACTTAAAGATGATAATGCATGCCTTCTGCTTGACATCAATCCTGAGAAAAAAATTGCACAGGTCATCATCCCCTCACTTGATGATGAGCCGGTTCAGATGGACTTGAAAAAACTGGAGGAAGAATATCTGGGGTATGTTTTTTTCCTGAAAAAAAAATATAAAGGGTCTGCCCAGGGGCATGTCGCCGATAGTGTCCTAAAGAAAAAAAACTGGTTCTTCGGAACACTCATGAAGTTCAAAGGGGTTTACGGCAGGATTTTTCTTGCTACATTCCTGGTAAATCTTTTTGTAATTGCAGGCCCCATGTTCACTCTGAATGTTTATGACCGCATCATTCCTCACAATGCCGTGGATACCCTTTGGGTATTGGCCTCCGGGGTTATCCTGATCTATCTTTTTGATCTGATTCTCAAAAATATCAGAACTTATTTTCTTGAAAATACTGCCAGGCGAAGCGATGTAATTCTCTCTTCAATGCTTTTCGAACAGGCCATGAATCTGAAGCTTCGTGATAAACCGGGTTCTGTCGGCTCCTTTTCAAGTATTATAAAAGATTTTGACGGCATCCGGTCCTTTTTTGCCTCAAGCGCAATCACAGCATTTATCGACCTTCCCTTTGCAGCCATTTTTCTTCTGGTAATTTATTCCATTAACAACCTGATTGTGTTTATCCCCCTTGTCACCATTTTTCTGATCCTGATTACAAGTATCCCCATGCGATATTCCATCCAGAAAATTATAAACAGTACCCATGATGCCACCCACCACAGAAACAGCGTCCTGATAGAATCTTTATCCAATCTTGAGGCTATAAAAGCATTTAATGCCGGCAGTTCCATGCAGTGGCACTGGGAAGAAAGCAGCGGGTTTATTGCAGGCAAAAGCCAGCGTTCAAGAGTCAAATCCGGTACCCTCTCCTCCATGACCGCTTTTTTTACCCAGTTAAGCAGTGTGGCAATTATTATTGCGGGTGTCTATCTTATCAAGGAAAGAGAATTGACCATGGGCGGACTGATCGCAGTCAACATTCTTGCCTCTCGTGCCATATCTCCCATGGCCCAGGCAGTTTCTCTAATGCTGAATTTCGGGCAGATGAAAGCCGGATTAAAATCCCTTGATGAATTCATGAAAAAAGAGATTGAAAGGCCCGAAAATAAGAAGTTTATCCATCGCCCCACTCTTAAGGGTGACATTGAATTTAAAGATGTCAGTTTCAATTATCCGGAAGAACAAAACAAGGCAATCTCAAATATCAATTTCCATATAAAAACAGGAGAGAAAGTCGGTATCATAGGCGCTGTGGGGTCTGGGAAATCCACAATCGGCAAACTGCTGCTCAGCCTGTTTGACCCGGATGAAGGCTCAATTTTTATTGATGGCCTTAACATCGACCAGATAGATCCTGCTGATCTGCGCAATAATTTTTCCTATGTTCCCCAGGATGTGACGCTTTTTTCAGGAAGTGTGAGGGACAATATCACTTTAAAATCTCCTCATGCTTCAGATGATTCCATCATCAGGGCTGCCAAAATTGGCGGGGTGAACGGATTTACAGACCGCCACCCCCAGGGCCTGGACCTCCAGGTCGGGGAAAGGGGCTCCAGGCTGTCCGGGGGGCAGCGCCAGTCTGTTGCCGTTTCCATGGCATTTATCGAGAAAAGCCCTGTCGTACTTCTGGACGAACCTACAAATGCCATGGATTTTAATACCGAAGCACAGGTCATTACAAATCTTGGTAATATAACCAAAGGGCATACCACCGTTATCATCACCCATAAGCCCTCTATTCTTAGAATTGTTGACCGTCTCCTGGTCATGGACAAGGGCAGGCTTGTCATGGATGGCCCCAAAGATGAGATTCTTGCGAAGCTGGGGGGGAAATCCAAATGAGCATTGATGACAATTCCATAAAAAAAATCACCCCGAAAAGCTGGCCTGTAAAAAACGCTAAGAAATACAGCCAGACCGATATAGAATTCATGGACAGCCTGAGTGCTGCAGTTTTATCTGACAGCCCGGCCAAAACAAATATCCTGCTTTATGCTGTTACACTGGTGGTTCTTTCTCTTATTGCTTGGGCGAACTATGCAAAACTTGATGAGAGAACCCAGGGTGCCGGCAGGCTTATCCCCTCCAGGCAGATCCAGGTGGTCCAGAATCTTGAAGGCGGTATTATCAAGGAAATAAAGGTGGTTGAGGGTGATGCTGTTAAAAAGGGACAGATTCTTGTCGTTATTGACAGCACAGGTGCAGGCAGTTCCTTTGAAGAAGGCCAGTCCGTTATAAATGAGCTGAGAGCCCGCACGATTCGTTTTTCAGCAGAAGCCGGGATAAGAAGTTTTAAAGACGGCGTTCGAAAAGAAAAAGACCTTGCACCAGATTTGCTTAAAAAAGAAAAAAGGCTTTATGATACCAATATATCACGCAAACAAAGTGAAATAGACGTGCTGAAGCAGCGAATCAGGCAGCGGAAAATAGAATTGTCCGATACCCTGATGTCAATAGAGAACTTGAAATCAAGCAAAGAGATGATGGCAAGGGAAATGGAGCTTACTGAGCCCATGTTTGAGAAAAGACTGGTATCTGAACTTGAATTCATCCAGCTCAAACAAAAGGTCCTGGATAAAAAGCATGAGTATGAAAGTGCGGTTAATGAAGTCGAATCTCTAAAATCGAAAATTGAGGAAAGTCAGAACCAGCTTGAGGAAATCCAGAGCAGGCACAAGTCCGAAGCCCAGGAAGAACTTAACAAGGCCCTGGCTGAAATATCACGGATGGAAAAAAACCAGGTGGCCATTGAAGACAGGGTGATGAGAACAAATGTCCGTTCGCCTGTGGATGGTACTGTCAAACAGCTTTTATTCAATACCGTGGGTGGCGTGGTCAAACCAGGTATGGATATTGTGGAAATTGTACCCAATGATGACAAATTGCTGGTAGAAGCCAAAATACGACCTTCAGACATTGCATTTCTCTATCCGGGGCTAAAGGCGGTTGTAAAGCTCACTGCCTATGATTATTCCATCTATGGCGGCCTTGACGGCAAGGTGGTTCATATAAGTGCAGATACAATCACAGATGACCGGCAGGAAGAATTTTACCTTGTCAGGATTTTGACCGAAAAAACCTTCCTTGGGACCGAAAGCGATAAAAAAGAAATTATTGCGGGTATGACAGCCCAGGTAGATATTATCACCGGTAAGAAAACCATTATGCAGTATTTAATGAAACCGATTCTTCGGGCAAAAAACAATGCATTAAGGGAAAGATAAATCTTGGTTTTTATTTACAGTAATGATCCGGGTCTGGTTAAACTCTGCAAGGATCTTTTTGGAAGCAAGGGCAAGGTCAGACATTTATCCGGTAAAAAAGGACTATCCAACCCGGATATCGGGAAAAAAGACATTTTATTAATTGATTTTGAATCCTGCAATGAAAAAGAACTTCCCCAAATTATCTGCCCCTGTATGGTCCTTGTTACCATACCGCAAAAGGAACAGGCATTGCGACTTTTACGCATAGGCATAAGGGCATACGGTAACCGCCGCATGCATGAAGAGAACCTCCTGCAGGCAGTTAAAACCCTAAAGTCCGGTCAGATCTGGCTGCCCCCCGCCATCATCTCACAAGTAATCTCAGCATTGCCCCAGACTGAAACCAAAGAAGAGGCAAAAGACCTGCTGCATCACCTGACATCCCGTGAAGCAGAAGTGGCAAAATGGCTGGTCAATGGGTTGTCAAACAAGGAAATCAGCGAAAAAATGTTTGTTTCCATCCGAACAGTCAAAGCCCACCTGACATCCATTTTTAAAAAGACGGGCTGCCGTAACCGGCTTGAACTTGCTACCAGGATGAAATAAAAACGAGAGAAGAAACAAAAAAGGCCGTGCTGGATTTTTCCGGCACGACCTTTTTTGTTTTAAAATTATTAATTATTGCCCATTAAATCACAATACCACCATCATCAATTTGTATATCCGTACCATCTAAATCAACAGTCGCATTAAATACTGTTATAGATGCGGTACCAGAATTAAATACATTTGATCCGGCTGCAGCTTGAGTCCAGGTGGCATCTAACTGAATTGTATCCACATCAGGGCCATCATGGCTCCCACCTGAAATTTCAAGCGCATCACCTGAAGACATATCCAGAACTTCCTGAGCAGTTAATGTAATAGTCTGAGGTATCCCACCCTCATCCAACTCAATCCTTTCAATATTGCTAACATTACTGAAATCAAGTTCAGTCTCATTGGTCACCATCAGGGTGTCAAATCCTGAACCACCGTCAACCACATCATCTCCTGCGCCAGCATCAATGGTATCATTTCCTTCCTGCCCGTAAATTATGTCATCCCCGGCTCCACCTTCGATATCATCATATCCGCCGTAGCGCACTTCGCCATGCTGCCCGATAGTCTCTTGTGCAAGGGTTTCATGATTTTCCTGTATATACCGGATAGTATCTTCCCGGGTCCACAAACCAGGATTTGCTGCTTCCAGTTCTGCGAATACTTCCCAGCCGGACCCGTCAGGCAAATCTTTAATACTTGAAAGATCATATTCCTCATTTTCAAGATCTTCAAAGACCCCATCCGTATTCAGAGCATCACCAAAAATAAGATCGTTTCCGTCATTACCGTAAATCTCATCATTCCCCACTGAATTTAACCAAACGTCCTGGGGAATAAGGTCTATAATCACATCAGCAAGTTGACCTGAAACAAAATTCACAGCATCACCTGCAGGATAATCAATAGCGTCCATTATTGGTTCAGTTCTGGCGTTCAGAGTGATACCCACTGCCCGGATGCTGTCCACCACATCACCTGGAGGATTCAGCAATGCATCACGCGCTCCTATATAAGCACCTCCTGTATTTGGTGAACCATCGCTGATAAAAATGACATGGTTAGGATTATCACCAAACGGAGGGGTCGGTTGCACAAAATGTTGAGCTTGAGTAAAAGCAGCATTATAATTTGTCAGCCCAGTATCACCTAACCAAGCAGAGGTAGTAGAACCATCTATCCAAATCATAATTTCATCAATGGTGTCTGTATCGCCAGGATTCAAACTATTCTCAATAACCACCGCACCATTTTCATTTCTAAATGAAATCCAGGCGCTATGATTAAGCGCATTTGCTTCCTCTGCAAAGGGGAGAAGATTAATTGTCACCTCAGACCCATCTACACCACGTTCAACTCTGCCATAGAGAGTCCTGATAGTCTCCTTTGTTGCGTCTATGATGTCAAGCAAGCTGGTGGTGTCTGTTACTGAATGGGAATAATCTAGAACCATAATATAATTGCTCGAAAAAGGTTCTGGTATAACTGAACCAGGATCACCAACCAGAACATCAGCAGCACCCTGACCCAAAATTTCACCAGCAGATTCGCCTGTCAGAGAAGGAACGGCATGCGGATCAGTAGACCCTGTGATATCATCACCGAATTGGATGTTAGATGATGTTTCATCTTGCAATCCTTCAGGATCCGACCCCACAACAAACTGTGATAAAGGAACCTCTATTCCACTTTCAGTCCAATCTGTATCACCATCGTAAGCCCGGAAATCAAAATCAAGTGCATCATCAGCAATTGGCTGGTATTGATAAAACGTCCATTCTCCGGTTTCGGAGTCCATAAAGATCTCATAAACCGGATTGCCAGGAGTACTTTCCACCAGGATATGACTGGTCATTTCTTCTCCCGGAGCGGCTGAAGCATCCCAGAGAAAGAAACCGCCAGGACCATCAGTACCAAGTTCACCATCGGCATCTCCAGTTACCATACCGATCACATCAGCAGGAGAAGTTGCTTCCGGGGAAGCAATATCATCGGCTGCAGTGCCAAGTTCGGCAGAAAGAATCTCGCTTCCTGTAATTCTGGGCCCATCATCGTAGATGCCTGCTGTAAAAGTCGTAGTTGCCGTATTGCCCAATGTATTTGTTGCAGTTACTGTGACACCAAACTCGGCAAGTGTGTTATGTTCATTTTCATCAAGGCCGTGGTCGAAAGCAGCAAGCTGTTCAAAGATGAACGTTCCCGTATTCTGATCAAGGATAATCTGCCAAATATCTATCCCGCCCTGCTGGTAAATCAGGGTGCTGGCACCAGCATCCCAAACTGCTCCATCCGCAGCCAGAGAAAGGGTGCCACCAGCTGTTGCGTAATCCACGGTGATGCTTCCAGTAACAACATTATTAAGTCCATCCGTTTCGTCAACAACAACTCCGATGGCGGAAAGGGATGGATTTAAATTTTCTTCCTCACCCTCAACATCAGGAAAATCTTCATTTAGGCCACCATATTGAGTAGGAAACAGATAGCTGCCGACTTCACCCCGGCTCTGGTCACCTGCATAGTAAGCAAGATCAAAATCATGTTCTTCATCTTCCTCACCTGCTGCAGGTTCATCTTCCTCTGTGTCATCCTCACCCGCTTCCAGTGCTGCCTGAAGTTCTTGTGCTCTTGTAACAACTGCATCCTGTTCATCAACAACAGTGATGACTGTTTCGTCAAGGACAACCTGACTATTTTCAGCCAGAGCCAGGGACTTGCCGCTGCTCAATTCAATGGTGATCTCTGAACCAGCTGAAGTTTCTATAATTTCATTTTCATAAACCATGTCCCCGGCCATAAGCTGACGAACCTGACCATCAGGGGTACGTGCATTAACAATACCTGTAATTGTTTTAATGATTCCAGCTTGTGCCATGATTTTTCCTCCAAGTTATTTTAATTTATTTCTAACTGTTTTTTAATGCCCAACAAACATAAAATTTGTTATTGTTTCATCCAAGTATACTAATTTTTTTCAAAAATACTATTGTACCAAGGTCCAATTTTTCATAGAAGTACAAATAAGGATAATTCATCTGGTTATATACCCTATTTCATGATATGAAAAAAATTAACGGTCTTTTTGCTGCAATAAGAGCACCTCGTCCTGATGGATCAGATCATCGACACAAAAAAGAGGTGGCTCGGGTAAAAAATGTAATAAATTAGGTAATAAATGTAATAAATTTATACTTTTTGTATAATGCTAAACCATGCTTAATTATTTAATTGGCCGGTCAATAAAGGTTTTCATAACTTTTTCAGATTTGTGGCATCGTTATTGCATTATTTAGTTTTAAACAAATGAATAAGCTTTGACCAAATATAATTATGTAGGAGTAACTTCATGAAAAAACTTTTATCGTTCTTAATAATTTTATTGATCTTCGGAGTAGCTATCCAGGTGTCTGCAGCACCCATAGCTCTTACTAACGGCGATTTTGAATTGGGAACTCTTGCAGGTTGGGACGACCACGAAAATGCGTCAGTAGTAGACCCTACAGACATTGATAATTGGGCAGGTTATCCCCCCACTAAAACAGGGAATGGTTCTTATTATGCAGAAATTATAGCCGAATCACCAGATTCCTATGGTGGCTTTCCCGGATTTGGAGGATTCATTAACCAATCTATATCAACGATTTTGGGGGAATCGTATACTTATAGTTTTGACTGGATTTTTATGTTTGTAGATGGAACTCAATGGGATTATGCGTATTATAAAATCGGGAATGTTGAAACAAAATTTTACGAAAAAGGACTTGGCCCTGCACCAGCAGCCGTTTGGGATACTGAAACAATATCTTTTATAGGCACCGGAGCGGATGTTGTTCTCGAATTTGGTGTGGTTTCTTATCCTCCGGTTGGCACCTATTCCAAATTATTAATCGATTCTGCCACCCCGGTACCGGTACCAACAGCAATGCTTCTCTTAGGTTCCGGGCTTATCGGCATTGTAGGAATTCGCAGAAAAAAATAATATAGTTTTTGTTGATTAAAAGCACATAATTTCAAAAAGTCATGGCTGGGAAACCGGTCAGGATCAAAAAAGTTAACAAACCCCGTCTTTTCAGGCGGGGTTTGTTATTTCGTGTAGAGCTGTCTAAATGAACACATCCCTTTCTTTTTACGGGTGGTTAAGCCCTGTTTTGTTTGACTTCATTTTAACGGGTATCGTATACTGCCCCCCAAAAAACACATTCGCTTATCTTCTGCCGGAGGCATCTATGAACAGCGCACGTAAAGTAACCATTATCCTTATGGCAACCATATTGCTTTTCTTGTTTATCGGGTGTTCTTCAGACAATGGAGCAGACCAACCAGGAATATTGGCAACAATAAATAATTTTCAACTCACACAGGACGAATTTCAAAGAAAGCTGGTTAAGGAAATCGAATATTCAAACTCCTATAAAGCCACGATTGATGCAAAAAAAGAGTTCTTAGCGTCTATCATAAAAAAGGAACTTCTCATCCAGGAGGCAGCCAGGCTTGGCTTAGACAAAAGAAAAGACTTTATTCTGGCGATTGAAAAATATTGGGAGGCAACCCTGATAAAGCATCTCATGGAGGAAAAGAACCAGGAAATCCATGAGTTAACTCTTGTTACTGAAAATGAGATCAAACAAAAATACGAGAAACTAAAATCCAGCAAAAAGGGGCTCCCTCCTCTGGATCAAATAGAAAAAGAAATTGCGGATGAGCTCTTTGAGGCCAAAAAGACGGCCATTTTGAACGACTGGATCACCTCTTTGCACAAAGAGGCAAAAATCCATATCAATTCCAAACTGTTAAATGAATAACTCTCGGAGGATAACATGCCAGAGGATGCCGGGTATAAAAGACGTAACTACTTTATAAAAAGGGGATTTCAGTCCAGGTTTATTCTTAAATTCTGTTTGCTGCTTCTTTGTGGAATTGCTTTGTCTACAGGACTTATTTTCCTTTTGTCACAGGGAACCCTGACCTCGTCATTCAGCGACTCCCGTCTGGTCATTAACCGCACGTCACAGGCCATTATGCCGACCCTGCTTATCACAAACCTGATTACCCTGGGCATCATAACCCTTGCTGCAATTGCAGTGACCTTATTTGTCTCACACAGGATTGCCGGGCCAATGTTCAGGTTTGAGCAGGACATTAAAAAAATTGCCCGGGGCGATCTTTCCGTGAGGATTAATTTGCGGCGCAAGGATCAGTTTTCTGAAATGGCAACAGCATTTAACGAAATGGTTTCAGGGTTAAATGAAAAAATCACAAAAATAGACCGGGAAATCGACACTGCCATAGAGTCAAAATCTAAAGATGATGGAGATACCGCCTGTGAAAGAAGACTTGTAGGGCTTAAAGAAATAATCTTCAAAGAGTTTAAATTATAGATCCGGGAAAATGCCTTCATATCAAAAACACCTGTTGATTTTATGTGCATTCATCATATGGAGTGCCGGACAGACATCCGCACTTGCCCAGGCTGAACCCGGTTATCGATCATGGAACAAAAGCGCCTTAATTTCTGATCTTTCCATTTCTGATATTCAGGCAATGGTGGTATTAAAGGTTGACGGTATCTTCCTGAAAGCTCAGGACATACTTGACATGAAAAAGGCATTTAAAAAAGTGACCATCAACATTTATTCAAATACGAGAGAACTCAAAGATGCCTACACATCCATATATAAGGGGAAGTGCAATTTAAGGGCCTGGTACCGGTATAGCACAAACACAGTCTACCTCAATGTTGAAGATGTCCATGCAGGGATGCTTGCCCACGAACTCGCCCATGGAGTAATTGACCACTTCCTTCTGGTGAAACCGCCGTCCCAGACCGCAGAAATCCTTGCCCGGTATGTTGACACTCACCTGAAATAGGAGGATATCTCTTTCCGGAAGGGAACTTAATCCGTAACATGCTGCTCTGCATACTGCGCCATAACTTCGTGGATACGTTGGGGAGGTGAAATAGTGAAATAGCTTTCCGCCACAACATGGCCTATTTCATGGGCAACCACCCTGAGAGTGGCATTGTCTGCTGAAAAAAATACCGTATCTCTGGATGGTGAATAAAAAGCGATATAATCCACATCTGTTTTATAAAGTCTTGTAAAATCCTCTTTCACGGCTTTTACATCCGGACGGATTATAATGGAAAACCTCAGGCCCGGGGGATACATATCCAGGACACTCATTACTTTTGTGACGATAAAATCCAGTTTTGCCACCACTTCATCTTCAATGGTATCTCCGCTGTTCTGCCTGATTCTTGATTTCATCCGGCCCATATAGAGTTCATCATTAAATACTCTTAAATCATCTGTTGAAGAATATGTGACTGAAGCATATTGTGACTCAAGCTCAAGCGCCAGGACATTACCGGAAGAAAAAAACAGCATGCCGACAAAAAACAAGCCGGATATTTTTAAAAGACAGGCCAACCAGTATCACCCTACAGCTTTTCCCGGGAAAAATGGTAATCATGGACCATGGTTTCTATATTTCGCTGGCTGTCCAGTATCTCCGCTAAAAGGGGCAGGTAATCATCCTCATCTAATGTAGATTCTTCTAAAACCTTTTTAAGCTGAAGAGATGACACAGCGATATTGGCATTGAAATTTTCTACCAGTGATAACTTATCCCCTAACATAAAATTGAATGCATTGATTTTTTGTGCCAGTTCTTTGCCCTCATCCTTTTGCCGCAGCACAATCTTATTTGAAATATCACCGTCTATCATTTCATCCAGGGTTTTTTCAAACCGGTAAAAAGGCCCTGCAACCCGGTGGGTCAGCACCAGGGTAACCAGCACCACAACCCCGCCCCCAATTACAATAAACAGCCATTGGGCACTTAAAATTTTCTTAAATAAGATTCCCGGGGTTACACCCAGATGCAGTTGATAATTGTCATAGGCGATGGACAGGGTATTGGATGAAAAAAAACTGAACACACCAATAAAAAGAAGACTCCCAATGGTGGCAAGAATAAAATAATTAAAAATATACCGCCCTTGAAACTCTTTGTTTATGAAATAGTTTCGCCGTTTGTATTGAGAATGGGTATTCATTTTTTCCTCCAGATTTCAGCGGATTGCCGGATCTGTTTTGTCCAGTCATTTATCAATTGCTCTTTTTTCTTATCCCGTATGTACAAAGATACTTTTTTAATATCAAATTCGTATTGAGGCTTTGTGAAAAGATCTTGTTTTTTCTCCATTTTATCGAGCGTATAGACCATCACACCGAAATCGGTTGAAACCGGTTCTGAAAATGTTCCCGGTGCAAGGCCCATGACAATAAATTTCAAATCATCAGACAGATTTACAAAATCCGACTTAATTTTTTCAACGCCTATATTGGTTTTTCCCTGGTAATCATCCAGGCTGGCAAAGACTTGTTTGGTAAGGTAAAAGGTATATTCTGTCAATATTCTGTACTTTTCAATTTCATCACTGCTCACTTCCACCACAAGGGAATCCAGTTTCCGGTCCACAAGTATTTTAATTAAGGATTGCTCATAAAAATTTTCAACTGACTGCCGGAAGCTTTCTTCCTTGTTAATCTCCATTTTTATCGCTTCCTGGATCAGGAGTTGCTTTTCAATCACTGAGTCAATAAACTGCTCCTGGCTCATGTAGCTTGGTTTTCGGGGAAGCATTCTTTCGAATTCTTTTTGGGAAATGATTCTGTCATTGACTGAAATAAACGGTTTTGAAACTTCAAGGCGGGTATCAAAAAGTCCGTATGCCGCCAGGCCGCTGAAAACAATCATAACCGCAATAACATAGTAAATGTATTTCATCTTTAGTTCATCCTCTCAAATTAACATCGAACGAATCCCGTCATGGCAAGGCTATTTGCTCCTGATCAATCGACCGGTATTCCTCTCAACCTGAACGCATCTGTCATCGTAGAGTCTTTCCATGTAATAGTCTTTGACATTTGTAATCTCAAGATCAGGCAGGCCGTTATCCCTGAGCCACTTTCGAATAAGTGCTATTTGCCGGGGATCCTGAGCCCTTGCTGTAAAAATTTTCACCCGCATATCATTATTAATCATCTTTTTTACAAGGGACAGCATAGCAGGGACAGCCGGACCAACTTCATCAATTGAGCTGCCTGAATCCCAATGGGCAAGGGTGCCGTCAAGGTCTATACCCGTCCAGACTGAGGGCAGATATGGGTGAGGATCTACCCAGCCGCTCTTTCTTTCCAAGGGAGGTGGTGCATGGCTGGTATATTCTTTTGAACCCTCTTCTTTCAAGCGTTTAAAATATTTTTTTATTGAATTTAGCATATTCATTTATATAATATGAAAACCCTGACGAAAACAAATAAAAAGGAAATACGTTTGAAAAAAATCTTATTTTTCATCTTATTGTTCACATGCGTATGCACACTTTCAATTGCACAAACTGAAAAAGACATCTTTGACGAAGGTGTCCGCTATTTTAAGCAGGGACAATACCCGCAGGCTGTCGAATCATTCACCAAATTGATAGAACTTTCGCCCGGGAATGCTGATGCCTATAAGAATAGAGGCGTCACTTATATGAAGCAGGAAAAATTTGATCTGGCCATAAGTGATTTTGAAAAGGCAAAAAAACTGTTTCCTGAGCTTAAAGGACTATACTCCAACCTGGGAGTGGCCTGGTACTATAAAAAAGAGTATGAAAAAGCCATTGAAAGTTATGATATGGAAATCATGCTTGAACCGGACCACCACGTCGCCTATTTTAACAGGGCATTGTGCCTTGCTGAACTTGGAAGGAATAAAGAAGCCCTTTATGACCTGGCCAAAACCCTTGGCCTCAAGCCTGATTTTTACTGGGCCATTTGCTACAAGGGCGACATTCTCACCCAGACGGGAGAGCATGCGATGGCAATTAAGACATATAAACAGGCCATTCAAGTAGACCCGGAAATTTCATATGCCAGGGAGAAACTGTCCGAGCTTAAAGAAAAATCAAAAGGCCAGGAACGCATGGCCGCAAAAAAACCACCCGCCCCAAAAAGCAAATCCCAAGAACTTAAGTCCATATCTCTCTCAGATAGCAGCTCGCAGATAGAGACGGCAGATGGAAGCTCTCATGAAATACAGGTTGGCGCATTTCTCGGCCGGGAGAATGCAGTCCGGATGAGAGAAAGGCTTATTGCAAACGGCTTTGATTCAAGAGTATTGGTTCTGGAAGATAAAAAAGACCGGAGCTGGTATCTGGTCCGATCCGGCCGCTATCCGGACAAAGATACCGCTAAAAAAGCCATCCCCCAGATCAACCAGGCAATGGGCGTAAAATCCGTTGCCCGCCCGTTTGGCGACTGGTAGACCCCTCCCCCACTTCCTCACATTTTTAAAATTCAAAATCTATTCAGGAATAAGATATTGGTTCGAGTTTTAGGAAAACAATAAATTAAACCAGAGGAATATGTATTATATTTTGAGGATTTAATTTATTTTTTGACGCTGAAATCGGGACAAAAGGTATTCTTGAATAGATTTTTATACGGAGAAACGAATGTTCAGTATATCGCCATCCTCAACTGTATAATCTTTTCCCTCAACATAAAATTTTCCGGCTTTTTTCAGTTCTGATTCTGAGCCCAGCTCAACCAGTTCAGCATATTTAAAGACCTCTGCCCGGATAAATCCCCGCTCCAGATCTGAATGAATGACCCCGGCCGCCTTTGGGGCATTAGAACCCATTCTGACCAGCCACTGGCGGACCTCGTCTTTTCCCACTGTAAAGAACGAAATCAGATTCAAGGATTTGAGGCACAATTTCGTCAGGCTTTCCAGTGCGGTCTGCTTGATGCCCAGGTCCTCTAAAAATTCATCCTTTTCTTCCTGGGTATCCAGCATGGCAATCTCTGCTTCCACTTTTGCCGATACCAGCATCACTTCCATATCCAGCGTATCACAGCTTTCCTGGAAACTGGACAGGAGTCCTTCATTATCCAGATCGTCTTCTGATACATTGACGGCAATCACTAGTTTTTTCCTGGTGATAAACGGATAGCTTCGAATCATTTTTTCTTCATCTTCACTTAATTCGATAAGACGCAACGGCTTTTCTTCCTCAAGCGCCTCTTTGAGCTTATTCATTAAATCCAGTTCTTTTTGCTGATCCTCATCCTTGATTTTCTTAATCATAGCCTCAAGGCGTTCAATCCGTTTTTCAACAAATATCTGGTCATGCATGATCAGTTCGGAATTAACCATTTCAAAATCCCGCAAGGCATCAACAGAACCCTGGGCATGGTATATGGCATCATCTTCAAAGGCCCGGACAACATGGCAGATGGCGTCCATGTCTGCAATATCCCTGAAAATCTCCCCTTTTGCTATGGTCTCGGCTTCCATCTTGGGCAGCAGGACAAGATCAATCCTGGCCCGTACATTCTTTTTGGGTTCATACATATCCACCAGGTTATTAAATCGTGAATCCAGGATATCTGCCGCACCAGGGACAGGCTTAAATGCTTTGGACGGCTCTGTAATTTCATTTCCTGTTAAAATTTGAAACAATGTTTTTTTGCCTGTCTGTGGCAGGCCTATAATTCCAACCTTCATGGTTTATGCAGTATCCTCTTTCAATTTTAAATTTTACATCATGAAAAAAAAGTAATATATCAAATTTGGTAAGATTTAGACAGTGCAAAAAAAGGAGCTGCTTTTTGAAAAATAATATATATACCCCACCATTTCTTTTTGGCAATGGGCATGTCCAGACAATTTTCCCAGTCCTGTTCAGACGCATTAACTCGGTGAGTTACCAGCGGGAAAGAATCACCACTTTTGATGATGATTTTCTGGACCTGGACTGGTCTGTTAAAAACAATAACAGGCTTGCCATCGTGTCCCACGGACTTGAAGGGTCCACAGACAGAGCGTATGTAAAAGGAATGGTAAAAGCGCTGAACGATAACGGGTGGGATGCACTGGCCTGGAACTACAGGTCATGCAGCGGCGAGCCCAATCGAACCCTTCGTATGTATCACAACGGGGTGACAGATGATCTGGCATGGGTAATCCAGCATGCAAAAAGCCAAAACCGCTACAAAGAGATTGCCCTTATAGGCTTCAGCCTTGGCGGCAACCTGACCTTGCTTCACGCTGGGAAAGACCGACCGGACCCCATTGTTAAAAAAGCCATTGCATTCTCTGCTCCATGCGACCTGGCAGAAAGCGCCAAAGTTATTGCCAGGCCGTCCAACAAAATTTATATGAAACGGTTTCTTGTTCTTTTGCACCAGAAAGTGAAAGCAAAAAAAAAGCTCATGCCGGATTTAATTGATGATGCCGGATACCATAAGATTAAGGATTTTAAAGATTTTGATGACCGCTACACCGCTCCCATCCACGGCTTTAAAAACGCGAATGATTACTGGGAGAAATGTTCCAGCAAACCCCATATTCCGAATATTACAATACCAACCCTTATCGTCAATGCCATAGATGATCCTTTTCTACCTGATGCCTGCATCCCGATAAAAGAAGCAAATCAAAATAAAAATATCACCTTGTGTGCGACAAAGGCCGGAGGGCATGTGGGGTTTATTTCCTTTAACCGGAAAAACATGTATTGGTCGGAGAAAACAGCCATTGAATTTTTGAATGAAAAATAAGTATGCCGGGGATGGGTACAGGATATTTTATGGCAGTTTTATCTTTCTTTTATCCGGGGTTTTATGCTGCCGGTATAAAATGACCACATGGCCGATCATACCTGCAATATGAGACTGGGTCTTCTCTGAAACTTCCATGGACAGTTCTTTTTTCTGCTCTTTTTCCTTAAAATCAATAAATTTGATCTTTATAAGCTCAGATGCATCAAGGGCCAGCTCAACCTCTTCGATCAGTGCCGGGGTTATCCCTTTTTGACCAACCAAAGCAGACGGGTTGAGTTTATGGGCAAGCCCTCTTAGATATTTTTTTTGTGAGCCTTTTAATTCTTTCAAATCTGTATCCTTCTCCATATGTTTTTAAAGGCTGACTATATCACACACGAAAAGAAAATCACACCCGCTTAAATTTAGACAACACAAAATCATCCGCTTACTTCACTTTTCAAAAAGAAGCTGCCCGGATAAATTCGTCTTCGATTTTTTCCCGCAATAGTTTAATTTCTTTCAGATGACCATCAATGGTATTTTGCATTTCACTATCCTGTAAAGAAAGATATTCTTTTTGAGGCGGACAAAAATACCAGGTACAGACAAAAGGGCGCTGAGTCCGTGAAAGGGAGCATCCTTTTTCTGTTAAGTGGCAGCAGGATTGTACACCATCATCTATCTTCTTTGATATCTGAGCTTTTGGTAAAGAACCAAAGGCAAAATAAATATAGAGCAGATCCTTAAAATCAAACCAAAGGGTTGCCCGGATGCAGCAGACATCTAAGCAGCCGGGACACGAATGAGAGCAGATGTCTTCAATTATTCCTGTCAATTGCCCATAGTGACTGTAAATACCTGCTGCCAGGTCCCGAATCGGGCCAATAATTTCAATCTGGCGTTCAGCTATCCTTTGTATTGACTCAAACACCTGCTCCCATTGCGCTTCATCCTGCCAGGGAACTGCAGTTTGTGTCTGTTTAGTTTCTTTCACTTTTCCAGATTCAGGCTCTTTTAGTGGATTCATATTCTTCTTCATGTTGACGATTCTTTTTGGATAATTATTATACCTGTTTAGAAGATGGTTCAACTCAAATAATGATTTAAACAAAAAAACAAAGGCAGTTAAGTTATGGGATCACAGAATATAACGTTAAATGTAGACGGGATGAGTTGCGGGCATTGCTCCGGAATGGTACAAAGAACATTGGAAGAAATTGAAGGGCTTTCGAATATCAGTGTAGATCTTGAAGGCAAAAAAGCCTCTTTTAACACCAATGATGAGGCTTTAATCGAAAAAGCCATCAAAGAAGTCACCGAGGCCGGATACAAAGCTTCAAAATAATCTTCACTGGCCGATATGAAGATATATTCGAAACCTGTAAGGACAAAAATGAATGATCCCAAACAAACAGGCCTGTCAAGCTCAGGGCTAAGCATCATGCCCTCCATGGAAACACCGGTGCCCTCCTGTTACGATCCCGGCTCCGAGCCTAACTCCGACCTATTGGCCGGATATGAGAAGCCGGGCTTTAAAATGTGCTCTTTTGTGAAAGAATTTATAAGCACAGATGCCGGAGATGTGCCGGTCATCAAAACCAAACTGGGGAAAGATGATCTTTTCTCAACTTTTTATGTCCGCTGCGGAATCAATCGCCACCTGTATTCAGTGACGCCCGGGCTGTATGCCATTGGAAACCCGGATAAAAATTCAGAAGTTCTTGTAACGGCCAATTTCAAGTTGACTTTTGACCACCTGCGAAAAGAACTGGCTGACATAGATGCCTGGATTCTGGTGCTGGATACCAAAGGGGTCAATGTATGGTGTGCTGCCGGGAAAGGCACGTTTGCCACATGGGAGCTTGTGCAGCGCATTAAAGCAGCCTCTCTTGAAAAAATTGTGGATCATAAACGTTTGATTCTTCCTCAACTCGGTGCAACAGGGATTTCTGCAAGAGAGGTCAAAAAACTATCCGGCTTCAGAGTCGTTTACGGCCCCATCCGGGCAAAAGACATTCCTGCATTTTTAAAAAATGGACGAAAGGCTGACAAAAAAATGCGCCAGGTCACCTTTACCATGTACGAGAGATTTATCCTGACACCGGTTGAAATACAGATCGTACTCAAACCTGCCCTGATAATAGTACTGGCACTTTTCATCCTGTCCGGGATCGGCCCGGGCATCTTTTCTTTTTCCGGAGCATGGCAAAGAGGACTTGTGTCATCTTTTGCCCTTGTGGCAGGAATATTCTCAGGTGCACTTATCACCCCGGTACTGCTGCCTTTTATCCCTGTGCGAGAATTTGCTCTTAAAGGGATTATTTCCGGCAGTGTGTTTGCCCTTGCTGTTATCATTTCATTTTCAGCCTCAATCAATGGTATTTCAGGGTTTTTGGCCCTGTTTTTATTCAGCGTCACTATCAGTTCCTATCTGGCCATGAATTTTACAGGAACCACTCCGTTTACGTCACCGTCCGGGGTGGAAAAAGAAATGAAACGCTATATTCCGGTTCAACTTTGCGCACTGGTTTTGTCAACCGGACTATGGATTTATTCTGCGTTTTAAACCCAAAGGGAATGTATCATGGAAGATTTAAGATATTTAGATGACGTATCCACGCTGGTCCTTGACCAGGAAAAATGTATCGGATGTACATTGTGCACACAGGTCTGCCCCCATCATGTGTTTGAAATGGAAGAAAAAAAAGCCCAGATTGTTGATTTTAATGCCTGTATGGAATGCGGTGCCTGTGTAAACAACTGCCCGTCCAAAGCCATCCAAGTCAGCCCGGGGGTTGGCTGAGCCGCCTATATTATCCAGGTCTGGATAAAAGGGAAAGAAAATGCTTCATGTGGAGACGGCGGGTGTTGTTAGTCAGGTCTTAAAAAAATCAGGCCCGGCAAAATTGATCTGATAAAATGAAACTCTATCAAACAGGAGCTATCAAACAATGGGTATAGATAAACATTCAAAAGATGTCTGCAGTCATCGTCATGCTTTTTTTCTGGACAACTTTCTCAGAAAAATTTTCCAAAACCCAAAAAAAATTGTCGGTACCTATATCAATGAAGGGGACACCGTCGTGGACCTGGGTTGCGGTCCGGGATATTTCTCAATTGAGATGGCAAAAATGGCTGGAAATTCTGGTCATGTGTACGCTGTTGATCTTCAAAAAGAGATGCTTGAAATCACGAGAAAAAAAGCAGAACGGCAACATCTTGAGGAACGGATGACTTTTTACCATTGCGCTGCTGACTCCATTGGAATGCCGGATAGTCTGAAGGCTGATCTTGTATTGGCGTTCTACATGGTTCATGAAACTCCGGATCATATAAAATTTTTTAAAGAAATTAAAACTTTTCTAAAGCATCAGGGTAAATGCCTGATTGTAGAACCTAACTTCCATGTAACAAAAAAACAGTTCAACAAAATGAAAACAGATATATTGGATATAGGATTTACCATTCTTGACTCCCCTCCTAAAAAAGGGGGCCGAAGCCTGTTGATCACACATTAGCTGAGCTTTTCTAACAAAATTCTAATTTATTTGTGTTATACTCCGGAACAAAGTTCAATTAAAACTGGGCTAAACTGAAGGATATTTTTAAAGGACTGGCAGATGAAAGACAAATTAAAAATACTGTTCCTATGCACGGGAAACTCCTGCCGAAGCCAGATGGCCGAAGGATGGACGCGCCAATTGAAATCGGATACCATTGAAGCATATTCTGCAGGGATCGAGACCCATGGCCTTAACCCCCATGCGGTAACAGTCATGGCAGAAGCCGGGGTGGATATTTCCAGCCATGCATCCACGCTTATCAATGAATTCATGGACGAAAAATTTGATTATGTCATAACGGTTTGCAGCCACGCCCATGAGACCTGCCCCTTGTTTCCAGGTAAAGCAAAGGTCGTTCATGCGGGGTTTGATGATCCGCCAAGAATGGCAGAAGCATTCAAAAATCCGGGTGAAAAACTCAATTGCTACCGAAAGGTCCGGGATCAAATCAAATCCTACATCCAGTCATTGCCTGAAAATTTAAACAAATAATATTTTTAAGGTGGCATCTAATCAGATGGCCGGGTTGCTGCTTCTTTCTTTGACTTTTGCCCTGATTTATTTTCCAGCGTCAACACAATACGTGACGGGTTGATATTGACCACATCAATCCGGTCATTGGGCAGATTCAGATTAGCTGTATTGATATTGTAGATACGGGTTCCTGCTTTTTTTAATTCCACGTCAATAAAACTGGTTATATTACTTTTATTCAAAACACTGATGTCTTTTCGAAGCCCCCTGCAGGTAATTGTGACAGTCCTGTCTGCAGCATCGGCTACTATGAGTCCTTGTGGAACATTTTTAAAATTCAGGGGCAGTTCTATCTTCTTCTCAAAATTCTGCTGCCCGGCAAAGGCCAGCCACATAATAAACACCAGGCCAAAAACAGCAGCCTTGACTTTATAGCGCTGTGTAAACCAGGACTTTATTTTCTCCCGTATCTCCTGTTCCTCGGATTTAAACCCAAGCACAGCATCTTCCATCAAATTGATAAGGTGTTCCTCATCTACAACTCTTTGGATATCCTGATCAACTGCGATAGACACTTCTCCTCTTTCTTCTGATACGATCAGGACCCATGCATCACACTGTTCTGTCAAACCTAAAGATGCCCTGTGCCGTGTGCCCCACTCCTGTGGAAGGTCTTCTTTTGTAGTTAACGGAAGATAACAGGATGTTTTTAAAATTTTACCTTTAGAAATCAGTATTGCACCATCATGGAGCGGAGCGTTTTTATAAAATATGGCGTTTAATATTTCCGGAACCGGATCGCTTTCCATGGCGATGCCTTTGGTGATCAAATCAAATACCAGATCGCTTCTTTCAAAAACCACCACAGCACCCATCTTTTTTTGCGCTGCATCAAAAGCCCACTTTGCAAAACCCGGCAGCCAGTCGTCTGCTGCGGATCTTTGTTTTATTCCCATACTCTTTAAAGGGTTAAAACGCTCAAGCATCTGCCGGATCTCTTTTTGAAATAGAATGATCAGCAGAATCACAAAAACCTGCCATAGAATCTGGAATACCCATGTGGTTAAAAATAACCCCCATGATTTTGACACAATAAAAATCCCGCTGAGGACAACAATGCCGATAAGGGCTTTGAACGCCTTGGTTCCCCAGAACCAGATAAAAAACTGATACGAAACCATGGAGATAAATAAAATATCAAGAATATCAGGAAAGCGGATATTGGATAATATGGCAATCAGATTCATTTATATGCTCCCTCCTGTTTACATGGCCTCACGGCCCAGATTGATACCAATGGATTCGGCGCAGCGGATCAGTTGAGAATCCAGCGATACACATCGAACTTTCCCGGCAAGATCTCGTAAATCCACCAGGACGACATCCGGGGTCTGCAAAGATACCATGGTTCCAAATTTACCTTTTGCAGCCGAATGAACGGCGAATGTCCCCAAACGAGTCCCGAGCACCCGGTCAAAGGAATTGGGGGAACCCCCTCTTTGGATATGACCCAGAACGGTTGTCCGGACTTCCAAGTCTATCTTTTTTTCAATCTGCTTGGCAAGATAAAACCCTACCCCTCCTAGCTTTTCAACCCCTTGAAGACGTTCTTCTGCTGTTTCAGCCTTTATGGTATCACCGCCTTTTTCTTTTGCACCTTCTGCGATCATTATAATGCTGAATGGGCTGCCGCCTTTTTTCCTAAGCTGTATCTTTTTAATGATATTCTCAAGTTTGTATTCAATCTCCGGGATGAGGATAATATGTGCACCGCCTGCGATCCCGGCCTCAAGAGCAATCCATCCGGCATTTCTGCCCATCACCTCCAGAATCATGACCCTGTGATGGCTCCTGCCTGTTGTGTGCAGCCGGTCCATTGCATCACAGGCCACTTGAACAGCGGTCTGAAAACCAAAAGTATAATCTGTTTTTTCAAGGTCATTATCGATTGTTTTGGGAATTCCAATCACCGGCATCCCTTTTTTAAAAAACTCATATCCGATCTCAAGGGTGCCTTCTCCGCCCACTACAAAAAGGCAGTCCAGCTCAAGCGCGTTAAAGGTTTGAATCGCTTTTTCACTGAAATCATTGACCTGAATATTGCCGTCTTCATCTTTGGTCCGGTATTCAAAAGGATTGCCTTTATTAGTGGTTCCAAGAATTGTGCCCCCCAAAGTAAGAATATCTTTCGTACCCCTTACACTGAGGTCGCGAACTTTCCCTGTGATAAGGCCTTCAAATCCGCCTTCTATACCGACTACTTTTGCACCATACTGAATGATAGCTGAACGGGTAACCGCCCGGATCACTGCGTTCAAGCCGGAGCAGTCCCCTCCGCCGGTCAAAATCCCTACTCTTTTTATACTCATAGTCCCTCTTTCTGGAAATCAGCCTGTCTTATTATTTACAGAGTACACCCGTCAAAGTTGGAACGGCACTCTAAAGAACGTGTTGTTACGCATTCAAAACACCTGTAACTTAAGTCCGTATCAACCTTTTACATCCTTGTAAAGAAATTTGGCGATACACAAGGCGATATAGAATATATTCTTTTTCAAATAACAGCAAAAAAATACTCTCACCTTAAAAGGAACATCCACTCTATCAACATCCCATTATAGATAGAAAATACCAAATTACCTTTACAGAAAAATCCAATAGTGTTAGTGGATTCATAACATCAAATTCAGCTAAAATCTGTGAGGAAAAAGATGAAAATCACCGATCAAATCCATGCCTTGAAAATTCAGTTCAAAATTCCTGTTTCCCCTGAAATAATTGTAGACCGGTATGCATTTGTATATATTCTTTTTGGAGATAAAATCCATTTAATCGACAGCGGGATTAAAGGATCGGAATCTGATATTTCAGCCTACATAGAATCACAGGGCCGCAAGGCAGAAGACATCTCCACTCTGATACTGACTCACTGCCATCCGGATCATATCGGTTCTGCTGCTGTTCTTAAAAAAAATACCGGATGCCGGGTTCTGGCCCACAGCCTTGAAAAAGAATGGATAGAAAACACAGACGCACAGTTTGCCGCCAGACCTGTACCCGGATTTCATGACCTTGTAGGGGGCCCGGTCATTGTTGACCGGACTATTGAAACCGGAGTTCCCTTGGAGTTGGAAAAAAATATAATTTTAAAACCCATCTTTACACCCGGACACTCTCAAGGTTCTGTCTCATTTTTATATAAAAATGAAAACGCACTGTTCTCAGGAGATGCGCTGGCATTTCCAGGGGATCTGCCCATATATGAAGATATTTCAGTTACCATGGCATCCATATCTGAACTGAAAAAATTGGAAAATATAAACACCCTTTTATCCTCCTGGGAAGATCCGATCCAGGGAGATGATATGATAAGGACCCGGATGGATGAGAGCCAGGAGTATCTTAAACGAATCCATGAACAGGTTCTTAAAAACAGTATCGGTCAAAAAGATCAGGATATTATGGAGTTATGCAAAAAAACAATTGCCGGCCTTGGCCTTCCTCCATTTGCTGCAAACCCCCTTGTTGCAAAGGCCTTTACGTCAAGTCTTACTGCCCCTGAGACCTTTGGGCTGGATGTGTAATATATGTACGGCTGGACCGGCAAAATACTGCACATTGATCTCTCTGAAAAGAAGGTAAAAATTGAAACCCCGGACGTTGAAACGTTAAACCGGTATGTCGGAGGTAAAGGGTTTGGGGGCAGATATCTGAGAAAGACAGCAGACCTACCCTGGGATCATCCGGAAATGGTGGTTTGTATATTTTCCGGACCTCTGGTTGGTACGATTTCGCCAACATCCGGAAGAGCCCATATAGTCTCAAAATCACCCTTAACCGGTGCAGTGGCAGACGCATCAGTCGGTGGAAAACTGGGCACAAGGCTTAAAAAGGCAGGATGGGACGGTATTGTTATTACAGGAAAATGCCGAAAACCTGCAGGGATACAAATAATAGACGGGCAGGTGGAATTCAAAGATGCTGGAACCCTCTGGGGCCTTGATACGGATATGGTCCATCAGAAGCTCTCACCGAAAAAAGCGGCTTTAATGAGCATTGGCCCTGCCGCAGAAAACCAGATAAGATATGCATCCATCACAGTAGACAAACATTTTGCAGCAGGAAGATCGGGCCTTGGCGCATGCATTGCTGCAAAAAATATCAAATATATTCTTATCGACGGTTCCGGGCGAACACAGGTTAAAAACACCGCTTTACTGAAAAAAGCCCGTGAGGACATCATACGGTTAACTGCGGCCTCCCCGGCCTTGATGGGCCAGTTTGGATTCACATGCCTGGGCACAGGTGCGGTATATGATCTTATAGACAACCGGAGAATGATGCCGACAGATAATTTCAAACGCACCCGGTTTGCCCCCGCATCAAAACTCAATGCAGCCACGTATACAAAAAAATATTCACCCAAAAAACATGGGTGTCTTGGCTGCCATATTCTTTGCAAAAAAATAAGTACTCACAAAGGCGTCTCCGTTGCCATGCCGGAATTTGAAACCATGTCCCATTTTACGGCCCTGATCGGATGCACCGATACTGACCTTGTGGTTCAGGCCAATCAATTGTGCAACAAATTCGGAATGGATACGATCTCTGCGGCATCCACCCTGGCCTGCAGAAGAGAAATCACAGGGTGCGAATACACCCCTGAAATTGTCTTAAACCTTTTGGAAGATATTGCATTCGCAAAGGGAGAAGGAAAAGATCTTGGCCTTGGTGCCACAGCTTATGCAAAAAAAATGGGGCGCCCGGAAGCCGCCATGGCAGTTAAAGGAATGGAACTTCCAGCCTATGACCCAAGGGGTGCATACGGCATGGCGCTTGGTTATGCTCTTTCTACGAGAGGAGGGTGTCATTTGCGTGCATACCCCATCTCCCATGAAATATTCAGGAAACCTGTGGCAACTGACCGGTTCAGCTTCAGCGGCAAAGCAAGAATCATTAAAATCGCAGAGGACATGAATGCTGTAATCGACTCCCTGACTGCCTGTAAGTTTACATTTTTTGCTGCCAGTCTTGAAGAATATGCCACTGTTTATCAGGCTGTAACTGGTATTGATACCAGTGCCCAGGACCTGCTGGAAAAAGGAGAGCGCATTTATTATAATGAGCGTATCATTAACGCATTGAACGGATTTGATTCCACTGACGACGACCTGCCTGAACGTTTTTTTTCTGAAAAAGGCTCAAGCACCCAGACAGTGGATATCCTGCCTATCCAGCACAGCGATTTTATAACCGCAAGGCAAAAATACTATAAGATAAGAGGATTGTCTCCAGAAGGGTTACCCTTAACTGATAAAGCTGAATCGCTTGGACTTATATGGAAGAATTAATTTACAAATATGCACAGAAACTGGTCCAGGCGAAACTGGCAAAAGGAAGCGGACCCTCCCGGCCGTTAATTGGCGGACTTGATGACCGGCTTGCCTGGAACCGGAAAGCTCCGGAAATACCCGTTCTGGAAAAAGTATTTACCGGTCTCAATATTAACTCCCTGGTTTTTATAAGGCCCGTCGAACCTTATAAAAGCCTTATCAGGCGTATGGCATCAGATGCTCAGCAATCAAAGGGCCTGATTCTTCCCAAAGATTGCGAAACACGAACTTTTCTCCATGACCTGCCGGTCATTGATTCATTTGCCCCTGAAAAAATCATAACCACATTGAAAAACAGAAAAAGCGTCATTATTGCTCCCCCTGATACCAGTGATTCTTTTAATGGACCGGCCATTGTGGCTCACGGCACCGTCAGCCCGGAACAGGGATTTGTCACCATCAGCTCAGTATGTTTTGCATGCTTCATCAAATTTTTCACAGATTATCTTGAAAATCTCCAGACAGGCAATGCTTCACCAAAAGACCATGATCTGTTTGATTCTGTTATCCCTTATCTTGATAGTACTTTAGAAGAGCTGCCGGGGCTTAAACCCTTCCCCTTTAAAAATGAAGATGATGTTTATACTGCAATTGCCCAGGCCGGGAAAAAAACGGTGGAATACGGATTGGTGGATTCTTATTTTGGAAATGTCTCTTATTTATGGAAGAACACCCTTTATATCAGCCAGACCGGAAGTTCATTGGATGAACTTGAAACCTGCATAGATCCTGTACCCATGGATCACTCCTCCAGCGCTGGCTTAACTGCTTCCAGTGAGCTGAGTGCCCATATGGAAACCATCCGCCGCACCGGATGCAGGGCTATCCTCCATGGTCACCCGAAATTCAGTGTGATTTTATCTATGGATTGTGATCCGCATGAAAAAGCGGTTTGCGAATTCAAAGATGAGTGCCATATCAAATGCCCTAAAAAAAGATTTGCAGCATCAAGTCCCATCGTGCCTGGAGAAGTTGGCACCGGACCTACCGGTCTTTGCAACACCCTGCCTGCCGCCCTTGAAAACAGTGACAGTGCCATTGTATACGGACATGGTCTTTTTACAACCGGAAAAAAAGATTTCTCCCAGGCCTTTGCCGCACTCCTGTCTGTTGAAAACCAGTGCAGGGATTTATACTTTAAAAAAGTGACAAAACTACGGCAGACAAAACGACCCGTTCCTCGCCAAAATTTTGACGCTTTCTATTAATCTTCTGCCATGCACGCCTTTGCCATCTTACTAACTACCTATAATCAAAAAACATTTTAACTCATCTTTTTCCTGGCACAAGAATTGCTAACTAGGTAATGATACCACAAGGCAGTTGTAGTAATTTTCGATACAGAATAAGAATGGGAAAGGTGATCTAAATGTTGATGAGATTGAGGGAACCCCGGTTAAAAAAAAGAATCTTTGCTAACCTGAAAAACACCAGCGGAATTATTGAAAACATTTCTTCATCAGGAGGATTTTTAAAAACAGATGTTCAAGTACCTGAAGGAGACCTTTTTGAAATTGAATTAGAGATAACCAAATCGAAAAAAATAATGCTGATTTGCAAGTCTCAAAGATGCACTAATTCTGGTATTGGATTCAAAGTACTGGATGCTGGAAATTCAAAACAAAAATCATTTCAGCAGTATGTAGAAAAACAATTTGAGGCTTTAAAACGATATGGTCATTCAAGAGTATTTAGGACTGAAATCTTGGTAACACTAAAGGACACAAATGTATTTGGCAATGTTTATTTCAGTAATTTTATTGAATACCAAGGGGTTATCAGAGAAAAATTTTTATTGGCTTCAGTGCCGGATCTTCATGAATTAATTGCCAAAACAAATATAAGGCTTGTGACGGTTGACACCTATAATAAATTTATCCAAAACGCTTATTTTGGAGATATCCTGGTGGCAGAATTGACAACGTCCTCCATCAAAGCTGCCTCCTGTAAATTGAATATAATTTTTAAAAATAAGGCCACCGATCAGATTATTGGAAAAGGATTCCAAACATTTTGTGTTGTCAACTCTAATGGGAAAGTGATAAGGATTCCAGGAGAATTATTAGAGCCTTTAGATTTTTACCAGGAGGTTACAGAAACTTAATTAATGCAACACCTAAGTGCAATTCTTCCCCTTTTTTCATCCATTCTTTTTTTGTGCTTAGGTGTAACTGTATATTCTCTTTCAAAAGGCTCACTTAGAAAGGTCTTTTTAAGATTCAGCGTCATTGTTTTTCATTGGCAGTTTTCATGGTTTGTGCTTTTTTTACTGAACAGTGAAGAATATTCACACCTGATCTGTAAAATAGGTTATTCCGGTATTATATTCCTGCCGGTAAGTTGCTATGAATCAGTGGTCCATTATCTTGAACTCCCCAAAAAACACATAAAATGGTTTTATTATGTCTGCTGGGGATTTCTAATAAGTCTATGGACAACTGACCATTTCATAAAAGGGGCTTATCCTCAGGCCTTCGGCTATTATCCCGATGCCGGTGTGCTGCATATGGCATATATGATAATGGTTTTTACTTTGATCGCTCTACTTTTTTCAAATTTATACAGAGTTTATAGAAGGGAAAACGAAGATATAAGGAAAAAACAGCTCAAACTCTTTTTTATTGCCAGCATCATATTCAGCCTTTCAGCCATTGATTATTTTTTGAACTATCCATTTCTTGTGGCAAAACTTAATGTCCAGTTGTTCCCGATAGGAGTATTTTTCATCTCCTTCAGCGTTTTGGTTTTCATCCTTTCCCACTTTATCACCCTGAACCTGACCCTTGAAAAAAGGGTTGCAATGAAAACAGCCCAGTTGAAGGATTCGGTAATCGCACTTGAAGAAGCCGCCAGCTCAAAAAAAAATTTCATTGCAAATGTCACACACGAATTAAGGACGCCTTTAACCTTGATTCGAGGATGGACGGATTTCATGCTTGATGGGAAATCAGGCGACATCCCCGAAAAATTATTAGATGTCATCAATAAAATAGGACTTCAGACCCTGAACCTAACTGAAAAAATCAATGAGCTGCTCAAAGTATCAAAATTTGATGCAAGCATGAGCAATCTGGTTTTAGCGGAACTGGATTTAAATGAGGTCATTCATCAGATTGTAACCAGTTTTAAAGGTCTCACAGATCAAAGGGGAATTGGGCTGGTCTATCTCAATAATTCAAATATAGGTTCTGTCTTTATTGATAAAGAAAAATTGAAAGACATTTTAAATAATTTGATTCGAAACGCATATAAATTTACAGAAAAAGGTAAAATCAAGGTTATCCTCGCCGAGGAAAATGACCAAATCGTTATTAAAGTAACAGATACTGGTATTGGAATGCCCCCAAAGGTTCTGGAAAAAATATTTCAAAGATTTCAGCAGGGAGACAGCTCAAAGACAAGAAAATATGAGGGTACAGGACTTGGTCTTGCTATTGTAAAAGATTCTGTTGAAATGATGGATGGTGAGGTTTCTGTAGAAAGCTTTGTTGGCCAGGGCACCACATTTTCTATCAAGCTGCCCATGGATCTTGAAAAAAAAGCGTCTAATGCCATCTTGGAAAGACGCGTAAAAGAGCGCCGGGGGAAAAATATAAAACATGACGATGATGAAAGAAGGAAAAAGGACAGACGCTTAACTGATCTTGCCAAAATTGACAATGAGGATATTGCCAGGATTTTAGAATCCGAAAAGTCTCCTTTTTCCAAAACAGCCGTCAAAAAAATCGTGCCTGAAATTTCTGAAGGCACCATTGTAATAGCCGAAGACAACAAGGGTATACAGGAGTTTTTAAGCACTGCTTTAGATAGGTACACCCTCTATATAGCATCCAATGGCCAATCCGCATGGCAGGCCATTAAAGATAATATGCCGGATCTGGTTATTTCAGACATCATGATGCCGATAATGGATGGATATTCATTACTTAAAAATATCAGGAAGCATGAAAAGACAGAAAACACACCTGTCATTATAATCACATCCCTCACTGAACAGGAAGACAGAATCAAATCGCTTCAAACCGGAGCGGATGATTATTTAACAAAGCCCTTTCATCATATTGAACTGCAGGCAAGAGTGAAAAATGTGCTTAGTGTCCACAGGTTGGAAAGGGAAAAAGCCAAATCTGAACAGCTGGAGGTGTTCCTCATGATTCTTGCCTCTGTTATTGAATCAAAAGATCCATATACAGGCGGCCATGTTGAAAGGGTTGCCGGGTATGCAAGAGACCTTGCCCTAAAAGCAAAATTAGATGAAAACCTGGTGAATGATATATATCTGGGTACTATTGTCCATGACGTGGGTAAAATAGGGATAAAAGATGAAATTCTAAACAAACCTGGAAAATTAACAGACGAGGAATTTGAACAAATCAAAACCCACCCGAGCATTGGGAAAAAATTTTTATCACAACTTGAGATTGCCCCGGTTGCAGTAAATATCGCTTATTCTCATCAGGAAAAATGGAATGGCACAGGTTACCCTGAAGGCCTCACTAAAACACAAATTCCCATTGAGGCAAGAATTGCAACCATTGCAGATTTCTGGGATGCAATCACCTCAGACCGGCCGTACCGAAAAGCCATTGACATTGAAAAAGCGATCGCCATAATGCACGAAGAAAGAGGAAAATCGTTTGACCCTGACTTATTTGATCTTTTTATGGACGATACGGATAAATTATATCTAAAATACATTCATCAGGAAAAAGTAACTGTAGAAATTTAAACCAATGTTTTTCTCTCGATCATTCAGAAACAGTCAATTAATTGTCTTGACATAAAAAATATTCTGTGATCTATATTAACGCTTAAAAAGGAAAACAGATGATTTTTAGCATGACAGACAGACTTTATTTTTATTTTAACTATTATTTTTATAGTGGCCTGCCTGTTTTGCGCTAAAGTTTATTTTTAACAAAAAAGCCGCAGGCAGCAAATGCCTGCGGCTTTTTTGTTTTATCCCGCCGGCTTTTGGTTAACCCTGCAAAGGAAAACCCAATGAAAAAGACGTATGATGTAAATGTAAAAGGGTTTCAACCCCTTATTTCACCGGCAGCCATCAAAGACGAACTCCCCATGGACGATGAGACGACCCAGACGGTTATTGATGGTAGAAAAGATCTTGAAAACATTTTGACAAAAAAAGATGACCGCCTGCTCGTCATCGCAGGGCCCTGCTCTATTCATGATACCGACGCCGCCCTTGATTATGCAAAAAAATTCAAACAGCTGCGAGACCAGGTCAAAGAAAAAATTAATCTGGTCATGCGGGTTTATTTTGAAAAACCCCGTACCACCGTTGGCTGGAAAGGCCTTATCAACGACCCGGACCTGAACTCTTCCTACAACATCAATAAAGGTCTCAGGATCGCAAGGAAATTACTAATTGATATCAATAAAATGGGAATTCCTGCAGCGACTGAAATTCTTGATCCCATTGTACCCCAATATATTGCAGGACTTCTTACCTGGGTAGCGGTTGGTGCAAGAACTACTGAATCCCAGACCCATCGTGAAATGGCCAGCGGCCTTTCCATGCCCGTGGGGTTTAAAAACAGCACAGACGGGAGCCTGGATGCTGCTATAAACGCAATGACCGCAGCAGGATCTCCCCAGCATTTTCTCGGCATAGATGCCAATGGATATTCATCAGTGGTAATCACATCAGGAAATCCATACGGGCATATCGTCCTAAGAGGTGGGCAGCACCCGAACTATGATCCTATTTCTGTTGCCAAAGTCCAGGAAAAACTCAAAGAAAAAAATCTTCTGGATGCTGTGATGATTGACTGTTCCCATGATAACTCCGGCCAGAAATTCAAAGGCCAGGCTTTTGTTTTTAAAAGTGTGATGGATCAAAGAATCGAGGGTAATAAAAATATTATCGGGGTGATGCTGGAAAGTAACCTCTTTGAAGGGAATCAAAAGTGCAATGGAGACCGGGATTCGCTCAAATATGGAGTTTCTGTTACAGATGAATGTATTTCCTGGGAAAGTACAGAAGCATTGATCCTTGATGCCTTTGACAGGCTTTAAATACAAATGAAAGCCACTTCATTTGAAAAGCGGGTTAAAAGAAGAATAATCGGCCCGAAACACACGTTTTATGCTGTATGTGCTCCGGGCCTTGAATCTGTATGTAAAACTGAAATGCTCGCCGCAGGGTTCCATGACAAAGAGTTAAGGATCTCCCGCGGCGGGGTTGAGTTTGATGCAAAATTATCGAATGTTGTTGGACTAAATCTCAAGCTGGCAAGTCCGTCCAGGATCCTGATGAGAATCAGCCAGTTCAAGGCTGATTCTTTTTCCAAACTTGAAAAAAAAATTATGGATATTGACTGGGAACTTTACCTGCCCCAAAAGTGCCCGATAGAAATCAAGGCAATGGCAAAAAAATCCAGGTTATACCATTCTGATGCCATTGCCCAGAGGGGCAAAAATGCGATCTCCTCATATCTGGAAAAAAATGCAGTGTTTGAAGCACCGGATAAAGTGCAACCCACACAGACCATATACTTCCGGACGGAGCAGGACAGGTTCACCGTTTCCCTTGATACCAGCGGAGAACTGTTATACAAGCGGGGCATAAAACAAAAAATCACTTCTGCCCCGATAAGAGAAAATATCGCATTTGCCATGCTGTTCTGGGCTGAATTTTCAAAAGACAGCATCTTGGTAGATCCCATGTGCGGCTCTGGTACTTTTTCGCTTGAAGCAGCTCTGATCAAATCTGCTCTGCCCCCTGGATTTTTCAGGACGTTTGCATTTGAAAGCTGGCCGGGTTTCAGCTCCAGAGGATTCTCATATTTGAAAAAACAGGCGAAAAAACAGATGACCGAACTGACCCAAAAACAAATTTTCGCTTCTGACATGGATAAAAATGCAATTGATGCGCTGACCCAAAATATCTCAGCGCATTCATTCAGGCAGGCAATTGATATTCATCAGGAAGATTTTTTCTCTTTTAATCCATTAAACTTTGATTTTGCCCAGATGTCATTGCCTCAAGCGGAGCAATCATCAAAAGGGGTAATCATGTTGAACCCGCCCTATGGGAAACGAATGGGTTCCGGGGAATCGACTCCTGATTTTTTCTGCGAAATTGCAGAAAAGCTCAAATCAGATTTCAGCGGATGGAAACTCGGCATCATTCTGCCGGACAAAACCTGTGTTTCAGCCCTGGGCCTGCCGCTTGATTTCAAACCAGTGTTTCACGGCGGCCTGGATGTCTTTGCCGGTATTGGAACCATCCTCTGATCTGGACAGGCTCTAAAATAACCATCATTTAAAAGTTTAAATTTACACAGGGATTGATTTATCTTAAAAAAGGAGAATATATTTCTAATATATTGAAAACGATATTTATAAAATTGTTCCTGTTAACAAATAACTTGATATTGCAAAGGGATGCCCATGAAAAACAAAATTAAATATTTTATTATTCCGGCAATAGTCTGTCTCCTTTTAAGCACCCCTGCCATTTCTCAGATAGAAACAGACAACAATATTTATTCGTCCCTGCTCTCTCAACATGTTCATAACGGCCGGGTGGATTACGATGGATTTAAAAAAGATGAGGCACGTCTGGATGAATATCTTGCAGTTCTCAGTGCAACAGATGCGCGCTCATTGTCCAGGAATCAACAATTTGCATTTTACATCAATGCCTATAATGCCTTTACAATCAAGCTTGTCCTGTCAGAATATCCCGGGATTAACAGTATCAAGGAAATCGGGAATTTTTTCTCAGGGCCCTGGAGCAAAAAATTTATCAAACTGAAACAGGGGAAAGTCAGTCTTGATCATATCGAGCACAATATTCTCCGCCCGGTGTTCAAAGATCCCCGGGTGCACTTTGCCATCAACTGCGCTTCTAAAGGCTGCCCGCCGCTCCTGGAAAAACCTTATGAAGGTGAAATACTTGATTCGCAGCTTGACCAGCAGGCCAGATCATTTATAAATAATCCCAAACGCAATCGTGTTAAGGGGGATACACTTTTTATCAGCAAAATTTTCAAATGGTTTAAAGAGGACTTTTCAGATAACCCGCTGAGATTCATTCAAACCTATGCTGGCAGGGATCTGAAAAGTGATATCCAGTCTGCCGGCGCCAGCATCAAAATATCATACCTGGAATACGACTGGACACTAAACCGCTAGGACTCCCGTCGGGCTTCAGGCGTTTACTTCCTGGATGATAATATCATCAATAGTTTCTATTTTCCCCAGATGCCGGGTGATACTTATCTTTGTCCCTGGGTAACGCCTACCTGCTTTTTCAACCAATTCCGGAATATCCACAAGAATATGGCTCCCGCTTCCGATGAAAAAAGGGAAAATAACAATTTCATCTGCACCTTTCCGGGCAAGCTCATCCACTGTTGTTTCAAGCAGGGGCTCTGCAAACTGAAGAAATGCGTGCTCCACCTTGTCAAATTCATTTTTTATCTTTTTTGACACCCGGAGTGCAAGGGCTGCCACTTCCATATTGGATTCTTTTTTCCTGCTGCCATGGGCAGCTATGATCAATGCTTTCATCTTTTCCTTTTATATTATCTATATCTGCTTATACACACCCAACCTTATCCATATCCACTTTGGGAAGCCTCCAGTGGCGATTTTCCCACGACCCGTATGGCACTTGTGCCCTGGACGGGACATACATTTTCGCAGATACCGCAGCCAATACAATTTTTTCCCACCACAAAGGGCTGTTTGAGGATCACTCTTTTCCCCTGTGCATCCTTCATGTCAACCGTTTTAAACTTGATGGCTTTATCATAGGTGGGGCAATGTTCTTCACACACAATACAATTTTGTTTTTGAGCATATACCAGGCACCGATTGATGTCAAAATAAGCTGTCCCGATTACAAAGGCATGTTTTTCCTTGAGGTTCAACTTCTGTATCGCCCCTGTTGGGCATACCTGTGAGCACAAGGTGCAGTTAAATTCGCAATATCCAAGGCGGGGGATCAGTTTAGGGGTAAACATGCCTTCCAGGCCCTTTTCCAGAAACAACGGCTGAATTCCATTGGTAATACAAACCTTCATGCATTCCCCACATCGAACGCAGGCTGCCAGAAAATCAGTCTCACTTTTGGCACCCGGAGGCCGGATCAGGCTGTCATCATGAATTTTTGAGGCTGCATTGCTGCGAAACACAGCCGGCAGGGCCAAAGCTGCAAAACCGGATGTCACCACCTGTCGCCGGGTGATATCAATCTGACCGGGAGTTTTGGGAGGTTTTAATTTAAAAGTTGTAATGGCTCTGGGGCAGAACTCAAGACAGTTCATGCACAGGTTGCACTCTTCAAACAGCAGTTTATTTTCATCATTCACTGCATCCATGGGGCAATCATTTTTACAGAGTTCACAGTCTTTGCAGGCCTTCACTGGAATTCGCCTGAAAGGAGATACCGTTGAAATCAATGCCAGAAGCCCGCCCAAAGGACAAAGGTTTTTACACCAGAAACGCCTGCCCCAGAGTTCCATGGCAAAAATCAGGGTCAGAATCCCAAAAGCAAGAAACCCCAAGAAAAAAAAACTCTGGCGAAATGGCAGCAAAAACGACTTAAATATTTCATAAACAGGTTCACTGATATCAGACATCCAGGCAGGCCCCGCCATGTATACAAAATCAAAAAAGCTGCTCACCAGAAAATTTATCATAGGATCGATGGCAAAGGCCATTCCCCTGATGAGAAGCGAAAACGGATCGGCAAATCCGATCAACTGCACCCCGAAAACAGATGCTGCCAACAGCACTATCAAAAACGCATATTTCAGATACCTGGGGTTATAATTTCCCCTGCATTCCTCATTTTTCCTGTGTACTTTGGGAAGCAAACGGCTGAAAATATCAAGCAATGCGCCCATAGGGCAAACCCAGGAGCAAAAAACCCGCCCGAAGATCAGGGTCAGAGCAATGACAATCAGGGCAGGCCACAGCAGAGAAAAAACTGCCTGCTTAGAAAAAAACATGGTGGCCATGACCAATGGGTCAAGACGAAACAGGATGTTTACAGCATAAGGAAGCGTATCAGTTCCGGAATAATCCGTCTGACGGAATAAAAACAAAAACAGGCCAAGACAGACAAATTGAGAAAAATGCCTGACCTGTTTTAAATGGGGCTTAATTCTCATCAGGCAAAACTTTTGAGATGCTGGATATTACATTTTCCAAGATCCATCTGTCCCAATCCCATTTTATGTGCTTCAACCGTTGAGCCCAACTGATCAGGTTCCATGCCGAAAAGGGTGGTGGCATAGGCATCCGCTGCAACAGGATCAATAGCTCCAATAATGGTGTCAAGTTTTTTGACATCATCCATATCTCCGCCCTTAGGGCCGTTTCTTATGATTATCCGGGTAGCGTCAACAATGGTCAGGCTTGGTCGGATCACGGTATTTAAGTCCGCCAGCTTAGAATCGATATTCCGATGGATCTGCCCCCTTCTTCCGCCGATCACGCCCATAATATTTTTAAGTCCTATTGTTAAACCGGATAAACCGTGATGTTTTGCAACCGGAACATTGATATAAGTATCTGCATTTAATGCGTCTTTATAAAACGGCCACTCTTTTAACACGCTGCCTTTTCTAATTTTAACCGGCACAAATTTTCGCCTGTCAATATACGTCAATTTCAGACGCCGATCACCAATCTGTTTCAAGGCATCTTTAATGCCACTATTGGTATAACATCTTCGTTCTTCATTGCATGTCCGGTCAAAGACAGACACGTTGGCGGCCCCTGCATCCAGGCAGAGTTTTGCAAGTTCAGCCACAATTTCAGGATGGGTGTTGGCTCCCTGAGCGATATTTCTATCCCAGCCGATGTTGGGTTTAATAACAACACTTCGGCCTTTTTTCACAAAAGCCTCTATACCGCCAAGACTGGTTACAATTTGCCTCACCATGCCGGGATAATCCAGGCCTTTTGCCACAAAGAGTTCAGGAGCAGCATTTACCGAGGCAAAAAGATTCGGGTTAATGTTAAATACCGGGGGCGCAACAAGTGCACCAGCCGACCACAAAGAAACCTGTTTTAAAAATTTTCTTCTGTCCATACTCCCCCTTTCATTGGCGGGTTATATCTTGAACAGATTCACCACGCCTTTTAATTGGCTTGCAAGACTTTCCAGTTCTCCGGCCCGGGCCTGAATTTCCTCTATACCCTTTGCCGAGGTCTTCACTGAATCGTTAGTTTTACTTACAGAACTTAACACACCTTCGATCCCGGTCGTGGTTATTTTAACATCATTTTGTATCAGGTCTGATTCATTTGAAGTGGCCTCAATATTCACTGCCACCTGCCGGACAGCATCAATATTCTCTTTTGCTTTTATGTTCAGATCACTTGCGTTTTCTGCGGTCACTGAAATATTGGAAGAAATATCATTGGTCACACTGGTCTGCTCTTCCACTGAAGATGCAATGGCAAACATAATCTGATCAATATCTGAAATGACTTTTACAATCAGCTCATTCACTTCAACTGCTTTTTGAGTCCTTTCCTGCATTTCCAGGATTTTTGAACGGATGACCTTGGCAGACGTTTCCGTCTGATTGGCCAGTTCTTTTACCTCATTGGCAACAACAAAAAAACCTTTACCCGCATCACCTGCACCAGCAGCTTCTATGGCTGCGTTCAAAGACAACAGATGGGTCTGGGAGGCAATGGTCTGGATAATTTCTATAATTTCCCCTATTTCCTTTGCTGAATCACCCAGTTGAGTCATGATCTCAGAAGTTTTTTCTGCCTGTTTTGAAGCATCTTCCGTAACCCCGGCCCCTTTGCTGGAGTTCTGGGCGGTTTCATTAAAGGAGGCGTACATCTGCTCAATGGCGCAGGCGGCAGAAGTCGTGGACTTTGAAACAGAGTCTATTTTTTCACCCACAAGAACGGTATTATCTGAAACACTGTCTGTGAATCCCGCAATATTATCCAGTTGCGAATTAATTTTATTGGTCGCAGATAAGATATTCTTCATATAATTGGAAATATTGTGGGTTTCACGGGTGGCATCTTCTGAGTGATCTTCCATTTCGCTGGATGAACCTTTCAGTCCATCTGCAATGGCCAGCACCCGTGAAGCTGACTCGGCAACCGTATTCGAAATGGTTACCAGCTGATGAATCAATTCTCCAAGATCTATGGCTGAGTTCCGCATGGATTCTGCCATAGCACCCAGTTCATCATTGCTTCGGTGATTCAACTCTGCGGTCAGATTCCCATTTCCCAAAGCCTTTGCAAAAGCAGCAATTTCTTTTACCGGGCTGAGCAGTTTCCGGGTAAATACGATGGAAAGAAGCGTAAAGCAGAGGGAAAACAACAAAATCACCACCATGGAAAGGCTAAAATCCTTTTTCAGTTTTCCAAACAGGGCCTGCTGTTTCTCATGGGCGATGCTGCTGATATCATCATTATAAATGCCGGTTCCGATAATTAATTCCCATTTAGGAATATATTTGAAATATGCAAGCTTTTCATCAATTTTGCCACTTGCCGGGTTTTCCCACAGATATGTCAAAAATCCCCTGCCGTTCTTTTTTGCTCCTGCCAGCATATCTTTAACAATAAATTTATTATCCTCAGAAAGGAGATTTGTAGCGTCCTTACCCACAGCATCGGGTATTTCAGGATGAATAACAAAGCGGCCTTTGCCGTCAACTGCAAAAAAGTAATTTTTTTTATCCTCCCCAAACCGCATGGCTGAAACAGCATCAAGGCCGACCTTCATGGTTGGAGAAGACTGCAGGACGGCATGGGCATTATCCGTCATCTCCAGCAGTTTGCTTTTTCTCTCCTCAAAAACAACCTGATGAAGTCCTTCCTGGCTGTTCTTTTTCATTCCGGATAATGAGAAAAACGAACATAAAAAAACAATCAGGAGCGTTGATAATATCGCGGTTAAAACAAGGATACTGACCTTTGTTACAATCCCAAACTGAGTGCCCAATGTAATCTCCTTTTCAATATCAATTTATTTTTAGATCCGCTTTAATCTGATCCAGGCCGATCCTTTCCACCATTCTTCCCATGCGCTCACGTTTTGAATTTGCCTTATAATATTCCACGACCTTAGCCACCATATCCCGAGCCTCTTCATCCGTGAGATCTTCAATCAGAATATCAGCCAGCCTTGGCCGTGCTGAACCATTCCCGCCAATCAAGACGGTCCATCCATTCTGGGTACCATACAGGGAAATATCCTTGATACAGTTTTCAGCACACTGGATTTTACAGCCGCTGACTGCCATCTTCATTTTGCTTGGCAGCACCATCCCATGATAGGTTTCATCCAGTTCCATACCCATTTTCAGGCTGTCCTGCTTTCCCAGACGGCAGAATGTGGTTCCAGGACAGGTCTTTACGCTTCTTACACAAAGACCGACTGCATGGCCCGGATCCATACCCAGGTCCTTCCACACATCGTCTACTTGTTCTTCAGTAATACCGACAATCGCAATTCTTGCTGCACTGGTTATCTTAAGAGCTGCGGCATTATATTTATCCGCCACATCTGCCAATGACCTAAGCTGGTCTGGAGAAACAACCCCACAGGCGACATGAGGGGCTATCGCATATGTTACATTATCTTTACCTTTTTGGCGGATCACACCTTTTTCACCATCTTTAAGCATATTTTTTACTCCTGCATTAGATTTTATTTTACCAACATTTAAACAATTTCTTTTCATGTGTATTGATACACATTCTTTCATATAATTCCAAGTACTTCTGGATCGTTTTATTACCCGTATTGATATATGTCAAGAGCTGCAGAGGATTTGCAAAATACCTGTAAAGTGTAGTATCTATCTTTTTAAAACTGAAACGGAAAACATACATATGGATGACTTGCCACTCAAACAAAAATATGAAAACCAGGGCCGGATGATAGCCAATAAGGTTAAAAAAAAATACCGCCACCTGCGAAAAAGGTATGCCAGGCAGGGACTTAGCGTTTTCAGGCTGTATGATTGGGACATACCGGAAATAAGAGCAGTTGTGGACTGGTATGACGGCCACCTGGTCATAGGGGAATACAGCCGAAAACAATCCACCCCGGACTGGCTTCCCCTGATAGGAAAATTTGTGGGCCAGGCCCTGGATGTACCCGAGGAAAAAATTCATCTTAAAATCCGGAAATCAGGCATCAAAGAAGGCAAGCGATATGAACGTCTCCACCACACTAACTTGAGAATTCCCATGCAGGAAAGGGAGTTGAAATTTTATATCAACCCCTGTGATTATGTAGACACTGGTTTGTTCTCTGATCATAGAAATACGCGGCAAATGGTCTCTGATATGACTGACGGCAAAAAATTTTTAAATCTGTTTTGCTATACCGGAGCATTTACCTGTTACGCTGCAAAAGGCGGCGCAAGAAAAACTGTATCCGTGGACCGGTCACAAACTGCTGTCGAATGGGCCAGGGACAACCTGAAACTCAACCGGCTTCTGGATGAAAACCATACCCTCATCCAGAAGGATGTTCAGGACTTTTTAAAAACAGCCAAGCCTCAATACCAGGACTTTGACCTGGCTGTGGTGGACCCACCATCATATTCCACCACCCGGGTAAGGAACAAACACTTTGATATTGCTGTGGACCACCCGGATATGCTTAATAGGATATTCAATCTGATGACTCCCGGTGCTACTGTATTTTTCTCCACCAACCACCAGAATTTTGATCTAAAAACAAAAGCGCTCCATGCCACTGACATCGTAGAAATTACATCAAAAACGATTCCTGAAGACTATTTGAATAAACAAAAGAAAATCCACCGATGCTGGGAAATCAAGGTATGAAATTTAACCCGTTTGAAAACCGATTGTGCCGTGACATCCGAAACAATGTGGGCCACGATTTTGTAAAATCCCTGAAGACAAAAGACCACGACGGTTTTAAATTAAAAGCAAACGCATATATTTCTCAATACCCGCACAGACATATCACAGATTACATCCGGGGCAGACTCCACGAATTTAAAATCATATTTATACAGATCAGTTCATTTGACAATAATCCTGCTGCCTTTTTTAACATATCCCGTATGCTATGGAACCAGGGTTTATTTTTTGAATTTCACGAATGGATAGAAGAAAAATGGGTAACCGCCAAAGGGGATCAAAAACGGATGCTCCAGGCATTAATCATGGCTTCCGTCGCTTACGAACAGCTTCAATACGACAGGATATCTCCGGCGAAAAAGCTGGCAGCAAAAGCGTTGACCCGCATAGAAGAAACCAGGCCTTTTATCCCGGTTGGCATTGATACTGACGCATTGATAAAAGCGCTGCGTCTTTTATCCCCTTTTCCCAGGATATGATTCAGAGAGGAAACCTTCCCAATGAAAATCATCAATGCCCGATCAAAACAGTTGAATATTGACAACTTATCTATCCCGGACAATCAATCCCTGTGCCTTGCAGGGGGAAACCGCTCTGGGATTATAGACCTGTTCCACCTGGTTTGCGGCCAGAGTCCTCAAAGCAATGAAGTCCATGCCGATCTTCTGGTGCTGCCTCAAAACCCGGGAATTATCTCATTTAAAAAACAGCAGGAAATCTATGAATCAGAGCTTAAAAAGGATGATACCGACTTTTTAGACAGGATAGACCCCGGCACCCCTGCTAAAGATTTTCTAAAAAATATAAAGGCCCATGCCCACCTGATTGATGCCTTTGGCCTTACCCCTTACCTTGACCAGGGATACCGGCAGTTGAGCACAGGACAGGCAAGAAAACTGATTCTTCTATCCCAGATAACCCGGGGCGTATCTTCACTTGTATTCTTAGCTCCCTATGACGGGCTGGATTCCGAAAGCCGCAAGGAACTGGACAAAACCCTTTTTCATCTTCACAAAAACCATATTCAACTCATCATTTTTGTCCACAACACAGAAGACATTCCCGCATGGTGCACTTATGCCGGAGCAATCGTCAAGGGACGGCTGATACATTTCGGGCATCGTGAAAACGTAATCGCTTCCATTACAAATGAACTTAAAAATATTCCAGCCGACTTTCAGGCATCAACCAATGATTTAACCCCCAAAACCCTTGAGGATAATAAAATCTCCAGCCCGAGCAAAATTCTTGAGTTGAAAAACGGATCTGCAGGTTATGGGGGGAACATGATTTTTAAAAACCTGTCCCTGACAATCCACAAGGGTGAGCACACGCTTATCACCGGCACCAACGGGTGCGGAAAATCCACTCTTCTCCAGATCGTAACAGGGGACCATCCCGCCTGCTATCAAAATGATTTAAAGATATTTGAATTCAAACGCGGCAGCGGTGAATCCATATGGGATATAAAAAAAAGAATGGGAATTGTCAGTGCCGAACTTCACAGAAATTATTACATCCCCGGAAGCACACTGGCCTGCATCCTGTCCGGTTTATTTGATTCCATCGGCCTCTATCAGACCTGCACACCACAACAGGAAGCAAACGCTGAAAAATGGCTGGAACACCTGGGAATGAAAAATTTTGCCGCCACACCGTTCAGAGATCT
This sequence comes from Desulfobacteraceae bacterium, assembly GCA_033851995.1. GTDB lineage: Bacteria > Desulfobacterota > Desulfobacteria > Desulfobacterales > Desulfobacteraceae > Desulfobacula. Next base: position 210,817 of record JAWSVI010000012.1, read on the forward strand.
GAGTTTTGCTGCCCAAAGACTGGTTCTCGTTGCCAGAGCTTTGATAAAAACTCCTGACCTGCTGATTTTAGATGAGCCCACCCAGGGTCTGGATGAAGCCAACCGGAAGGCTGTCCTTAATTTTCTGGAAGATGTGGCGCGATTGGATATTTGCACGATTTTATATGTGAGCCACAGGACAGATGAATTCCGCGATTTTTTCTCCCAGCGTATTCAGATGTAAAAAAGCATGGCTTTTTGCCTTTATTTGTACTTAACTGGATAAGACATATGTGATGTGATATTTTTTTTGGAGACACCCGATGTTAAAAATACTTATGGTGGGTGCCGGAGGATTTGCCGGGTCCATCTGCAGATACCTGGTCAGTGATTTATCACACAGGCTTTTTAATGATCCCTTTTTCCCATACGGCACACTGGCTGTCAATGTAATCGGGTGTCTATTAATAGGCCTTTTGGGGGGGCTGTCAGAGGCCAGACAGATTTTCACCCCGGAAGTAAGGGCCTTGGTTCTCATTGGATTTTTAGGCGGATTTACTACTTTTTCGACGTTTGGGTATGAAATTTTCACTTTTTCACGGGATGGTCAGTTTGTCCAGGCAGCAGTTAATCTCATACTCCACCTGATCCTGGGGCTGAGCGCTGTCTGGGCTGGTTTTTCCCTGTCTAAAATACTATAGCCAGAAAAATATTAAAGTCCCCATTTTTATAGAGGAGGCGTATCATGGTTCTTCCTGAAAAAGGGCATCTACTCAGGATTTTTATCGGAGAACGGGTAAAAAAAGACGGCATGCCGCTTTACGAATGGATTGTTAAAAAGGCAAAAGAAAAAGGCCTGGCTGGAGCAACCGTCACAAGAGGTATTCTGGGTTTCGGGGCTCATTCAAGAATCCACACCACAAAAATTCTACGTTTGTCTGAAGACATGCCAATGATTATAGAAATCGTTGACACTCTGGATAAAATTGATTCCTTTCTACCCATTATCGATCACACCATCACAGAGGGTCTGGCAACGGTGGAAGAATTGGATATCCGGTTCTACAGGAGCCGTTGACAGGGATAAATTCTGATCCCTTATCGAATTTTAATTAACGTTGACTTCAAACTGCATGATTTGTCAGATTTGTGATTTGTACAAATAATTTTGTGACAATTTATTTATAGGAGAAATGAATGTTTAGCCTGGAAATGTCCAAAGAACAAAAAATGATCAAGAGCGAGGTCGCCCGGCTTGTCAAAAACATGGTCATCGATAAGGCTGGTGACATGGAGGATGAAAAGCAAATCCCTCCTGATTCCATTCAAAAAGCCTGGGAGCTGGGCATCTCTGTTTCTGCGGTGCCGGAAGAATACGGGGGCTTTGGAATGACTGATTCACCAATGACTACAGCCATTATTTTAGAAGAACTTGCTTTCGGGGATATGGCCTTTGCCATCGCAGCGACTCTGCCCTCAATGGTAATCAGCCCACTTGCTGCCATGGGGACAAAAGAGCAACAGGCAAAATACCTGCCTGTTTTCTGCTCGGAACAATACCCTGAATGCACCCTGGCCCTGAACGAACCCCATTTTGAATTTGACCCCATCCAATTGAAAACCACCGCCCAAAAAAAAGGCGGGGCATACATTTTAAAAGGGACTAAATGCTTTGTCCCAATGGCAAAAACAGCTTCACACATCATGGTTGCTGCTTCAGAAAATGGATCAAACAGCCTTTTTATTGTTGAAAAAGATACACCTGGCTTGAAAATCAGTGAAAGGGAAAAAAATTTAGGAATGTACTCACTGGAGAGCTATGAAGTCACACTGGAAAATTGTGAAATCCCGGCTGAAAACCGACTGGGAGGTGAAACAGGCTGCAACTATGATCTGTTCCTTCAAAAAACAAAAATAGGGATGTCCGCACTGGGAACCGGCCTGTCCAGGGCTTCTTTTGAATTTGCAATGAATTATGCCAGGGAGAGAGTCCAGTTCGGAGAACCCATTGTCCATAAACAGTCTGTGGCATTTATGATAGCCGAGATGGCCTATGAGGTTGATGCCATGCGGCTGATGACCTGGAAAGCGGCCTCAGCCTTAGAAGCTGGAAAAGATGCGAAACGCGAGGCATTTTTAGCCAAACTTTACACAGGTGACATGACCATGAAAATAGTTGATTTTGGCGTCCAGCTGCTTGGGGGACACGGATACATAAGAGAGTATCCGGTGGAAAGATATTATCGCAATGGCAGGGGAATCAGTATCCTTGAAAGCATGGCGACTGTGTAACAGCAACTGCAGATAAAAAAAATATTTTGGAGAAACCAATATGATCTGTTTAGAATTATCAAAACAGCTTAAACAAAGCCGGAAAGGGCTGCATGACCTTGCCAGAGACGTATTTCGACCCATTTCCAGAAAATATGATGATCAGGAACATGAATATGCTACAGAACTGGAAATTTTCAGGCCCATGACTGCTCAACGGGCAGAAAAAAAAGACAGTGGTCCCCAAAAGGATACTGCCGAGACAAAAAACAAGAAGAAGTCTGAGCAGCCAAAAGATCACAATCTGGCCAGTGTTATAAGTGTTGAGGAACTCTCCTGGGGTGATCTTGGGCTAATGTTATCCATACCCGGAGCAGGGCTGGGGAATGCGGCTATCTCTGCCGTGGGCACGCCTGAGCAAAAAGCAAAATATAGCTCAAAATGGGCTGCAATGGCGATTACAGAGCCTGAATCAGGATCGGATTCTGCATCCATCCAGGCCACGGCAGTCCGTGATGGTGATGAGTGGGTCCTGAACGGAGAAAAAATATTTGTTACCTGTGCAGACAGATCCGATATCGTGGTTGTCTGGGCCAATATTGACCCAAGTGCAGGCAAAGCAGGGATCAAGTCATTTATTGTTGAAAAAGGCACACCGGGTTTTAAGCTTGAACATCTTGAGCATAAACTGGGCATCCGGGCATCAGATACCGGCACTTTTGTGTTAAAAGACTGCAGGGTCCCCAAAAGAAACCTTCTGGGAAGTGCTGAAATTAAAAAGAAAAAAGGTTTTGCCGGCGTTATGCAGACCTTTGACAACACGCGCCCCACAGTCGCTGCAATGGCGCTGGGAGTTGCCAGAGCCGCGCTTGAATATACCAAAGCAAAAATCGAAGAAAGCGGAATAAACTTTGATTATAACAAAAGTGTAAACCGTATCAGCAGCCTTGAAAAAGATTTTTATATAATGGAATCCAATCTTGAGGCCATGAGGCTTTTGATCTGGCAGGCGGCTGCCCTTGCAGATGCCGGCATTAGAAACAGTCTGCAGGCATCTATGTGCAAAGCCAAAGCAGGCAAAGCTGGAACCGAAATTGTTCAAAAATGTTGTGATCTTTTAGGCCCTTTGGGGTATTCACAGAAAACGCTTGCAGAAAAATGGATGCGGGATGTAAAAATCACCGATATTTTTGAAGGGACTGGTCAGATACAGCATTTGATTGTTGCCCGTCAGCTAATGAAGCTTTCAAGTAATCAGTTAAAATAAAAATATGGATGAAAGATGACAAAAACTACGTTTGAGACTGTAAATATTGGCGGCGTTCTACTCAAAAACCGGATCATCCGGTCGGCAACCCATGAAGGGATGGCTGATGATAAAGGATTTGCAACAGATGCTTTAAAAAAATTATATGTACGGCTGGCAAAAGGAGGGGCTGGTGCTATCATTACCGGTTACTCTGCCGTTCAGGCAGATGGCAAAAGTCCTTTATATAATATGACGATGATTGATAAGGATGAATACATCCCGAAATTCAAAGAAATTACGCTTGCTGTACATGAGTATGGAACGCCTGTTATTATGCAGATCGCACACTGCGGAAGACAAACCCGGTCTAAAATAACCGGCCTGCCCACCGTTGCCCCATCGGCTGTAAAGGATAAATTTTATAGTGAAGACACACCCAAAGCTTTGAACACTGACGAGATAAACACCATAATAGATAATTTCGTCAGCGCCATTTGCCGGGCAAAAAAAGCAGGCTTTGACGGCGTCCAGCTTCATGGTGCCCATGGCTACTTGTTATCACAGTTTTTATCCTCGCATTCGAACAGAAGAACAGATGAATGGGGAGGAACAACCCGAAACAAATACCGGATCATTTCAGAAATTTTCAAACGCGCAAAAGATAAGATCGGTGATTATCCCATTTTGATTAAAATCAATGCACATGACGGCCGAAAAAAAGGGATTAAAGTATCTGAGGCTGTAGAAGTTGCAAAGCTTCTCGAACAGTCGGGTTGTGCCGCGATTGAAGTCTCTTCCGGTGTTGTTGAAGACGGGCTGTATACCATGCGGAGCAAAACACTTCCAGCCGATCCGGCCATGGTCTATACCTTTAAATATAAAAAACTGCCTTCCTGGATCAAATCAATTGCAAAGCCGCTTCTCAAATTGCTGATGCCGCAGCCAAAACCTTTGCTTAAATATAATCTTGATGCAGCCCTCCAGATTCAAAAGGCCGTTAGCACACCCGTGATTGCTGTGGGAGGACTCAACAACATAAATGATATTAACAATGTTATTGAAAATAGTGGGGTTGAATTTGTATCAATGTCGCGCCCGTTTATCACACAACCGGATATCGTCAACAGATTCCAACAGGGGAAACAAACTGTATCCAAGTGCATCATGTGCAATTATTGTGTCATTATCGGAGAAGAAAGGCCCCTGAAATGCTATTATGGCAAACTCCCAAAAAACATTTAATAAAACAAAGCCCATAATTTTCTATCTTGTTGTTTTTCTTGACAAAATGTTTTTTTATATTCTAAACGATAAGTATGTCATCCAGTGATCGTAACCGCAGATTCAGACAAAAAAAGTAGGAAACAACAATTAACCAAAAACGAAAGGAGAGAATCAATGAAAAAATTGTATTTGATTACTATCGCAGTATTAACGTTGTTGTGCTTTCTTGTGGTTTCAAACGCATGGTCTAAAGGCAGCCATCGGCATGCTAAAAAAAACAAAAAACATCATCATCTAAAAGTTAAAACGAAATATGGCCAGTTAATGGGTATTTCAGATGAAAACAACACTTGGGCATGGAAAGGTATCCCTTATGCCAGGCCTCCGGTAAGCGACCTGCGCTGGAAGGCTCCGAAAGCACCCAGAAAATGGAAAGGAGTGCGGGATGCAAAAGAAGAATGTGAACCCTGCACCCAATTATATACCACTTCAAAGTGGATTCGCCAGCCCTATGCAATCGGAAGTGAAGATTGCCTTTATCTCAACATATGGCGTCCGCAGTCCAGAGAAAAAAAATTACCGGTCTATGTATGGATCCACGGCGGTTCGAATAATTTTGGCAAAGCTGAAGATTATAATGGATCAGTTTTGGCCAGCAAATCAAATGTTGTGGTGGTGGTCGTCCAATACAGGCTCGGGCCTTTAGGATGGTTTACACACCCTGAGCTGAGAAGCGGCAAAAAACCAAAAGATGATTCCGGTAATTACGGAACATTGGATACGATTCAGGCTCTTAAGTGGGTTCAAAAAAACATTAAAGCCTTTGGCGGTGATCCGCACAATGTATTGATTACAGGAGAATCAGCCGGAGCTCACAATGTCATGAACCTTGTTACCTCTCCTCTGGCTGAAGGCTTGTTCCAAAAAGCGATGTCTCAAAGCGGCGGCATGACCACGGACACCTTTGAAGAGGGGGAGCTCCAGGCCCAAGATGCAATTGATGCTCTCTTAGAAGCAGATGGATTTTCAGAAGTCCCGGAAGGAGATGTGGAAGGCTATTTAAGAAGCAAAACCAGCCACGAAATACTTGAGGCCTACTTTGCAAAATATAAAACTTTGCCCACCTATGATGCATACCAGGATGGGTATGTTCTGCCGGATAAAACTGTGGTCGCTGCCATCCGGGCAGGTGAATATAATCAAGTACCGATCATACTAGGAGCAAACGAGTACGAAACCAAATCATTCATGCCTCTTTACGGCCCTGCGATAGGATTACCCTCCTGGTATGGATTAATCAGCGTTCTTGATGGGACAATTCCTTCGGTGGATTTCTTACTCCCCACCCAGAATGACAAAGATTTATATGAACTATCAGGATATTATGGAAGCCGGAACTGGAGGGCAAAATTTGTAGATGAAAGAGCCAGAGCTCTTAAAGATCAGCCGGGCCAGGAAGTTTATGCTTACCAGTTCAACTGGGGAGGGAAAGGATCCGGGCCATCTCCGTTTGACTTCATATATGGAGCAGGACATGCCATGGAAATTGCTTTCTTTTTCGGTGGCGATACCAGTATGTGGGGGTATTCGTTCAATCCTGAAAACGATACTGCAGGCCGGGTGGACTTAAAAGACAAAATGATGGCCTATCTGGCCAATTTTGCCCATACTGGAGATCCCAATGGAAGCGATCTGCCAGATTGGACACAATGGGACAACAATGGTGCTTCAAAAGCCATCATATTTGATTCTGACTTTGATCAGGCATTAATAGAAATGAGCGATGAAGAGATATCGATTGCAGGCGTTGAATATGAATATGTTATGGACATGCTGACAAGACAGGTTGATGATCCAGTATTCTGGAGTTTTGATACGACCTTGCCCGGTTCCTACGGCTGGGTACCAGGTTATTTTCAGTGGTCCTTGGCGGAATGATGATTTAAAGCAATTAAACGCTTACATCTGGCAGGGTCAGAAATGGCCCTGCTTTTTAATGAAAGGACATGGTTAAAATGGCCCAGACCAATGTTATGGTATACGGTGCGGGATCAATCGGGTGCTATATCGGAGGATCACTGATAGCTGCCGGAATTGACTGCACCTTGGTTGGACGAGACAAGGCAAGACAGGACCTTAAACACTGGGGATTGAGACTGACAGATTATCAGCAAAGAGATACCCGTATAGAATGGCCGATTCAAATCATTACGGATGCCGCTAACCTGCCGGATGCCGACATTGTATTGCTCACTGTGAAGTGCAAAGATGTGAAAAATGCAGCAAAAGAACTGGCAGGCTGTATCAAAGACAATGCTTTGGTTGTTTGTCTGCAAAACGGGGTTGGTGCTAAAGAGATCGCAGGCAGATATCTGCCGCCAAGCAGATTGATTTCCGGGGTGGTCACCTTTAATGTGCTGAATATGGGAAAAGGAAGATTCCACCGGGGCAACAAAGGAGAACTTATACTGGAATCCCGCCCACAACTTGACCTGGGTCTTTTCAATCAGGATGGGATGCCCGCCCGCTTTACCTCAAACATTGAACAGGTATTGTGGGGCAAATTGATATTTAATCTCAACAACTGCATTAATGCGCTTTCAGGCCTGCCTCTCATTGAGCAGCTTTCCCAAAGAGGCTATCGTAAAATTCTGGCAGCATCTATCCTTGAACTTATAGCCCTGCTTAAACAAAAAGAAATAAAGCCGGAAGCCTTGAGCGGCATCCCTCCTCGGTTATCTGCTTTTATTCTGGGCCTCCCGGACTGGCTGTTTTTAAAAATTTCAAAAAAAATGCTGCAGATAGACCCTCTGGCCCGTTCATCCATGTGGGAAGATCTTGAAAAAAACCGGGAAACTGAAATTGATTATCTGAATGGTGCGATTATAAATCTGGCAAAGGATCTGGGTCAGGAGGCACCGGTAAACAGCCGTTTGATCGAACTGATCAAGCAGGCTGAACATTCAGCCGAGGGCAGCCCTATGATTACAGCACAACAACTGACCAATTTAATGAATTAGACTGCTGTTCATTCCTGCAAAGAACAAATATTGAGACTTTCGGCCCGGAGTATATAAGCCAGGGAATATTTTCTAAGGCTTTATAACTCTAAAAACAGGATTTCGTTTTTCACGGTTATATGAAATCGATTTTTTTTCAATAAGATACTGGAGCGTGACAACAATCCAGCCGCATAGGATTGATCGCTGAAAAACAGTTAAGCGGGGATAAAAACTTTTGAATATTTTTTCCAGTGAAATCCCCTTTTCACCGGATTTCATGATCAACTCAAATACTTCACGGGTTCTTTTTTCCCGGTGCTCAATCGCTTCCTGAACCCTTTTTCTTGGATTCTCTATCGGACTGCCGTGAGCGGGAAGAATTAATTTAAGATTGGGCAGCTCTAAAATACGCTCAAGGCTTTTGATATAGATATTCAGATCTGATTTCGGAGGTCCCAGCCAGGTAGTGATGCTTCTGAGCACAACATCCCCTGCAAGAAGAATTCCCTTCTCCTCGTTGTACAGGACGATGTCATCATCACAATGGCCCGGCAAATGAATCACCTGCCAGGCGTCTCCATTGACAGAAAAATTTGTAGATTCATCTATATTTTTCACCTGCCCGGTAACAAAACATACTTTGAATATCGTGATATGCAGTTTATTAAGCAGTGTATGCCGGACCTTTTGAAATGGCGTAAATTTTTTGACTATAGGGTTTTTCAGGAATTCGTCTTCGCCCTGAAAGGCGTCAATATATGCTTTTTTACTGGTGATCCTTGAGGCCTGTTTTGGAGTGGCAAAGATATCAAAATCAAGGTCTTTTTGAAGATGGTATAAACCGGAGAAATGGTCCCAGTGCCCATGGCTGGACATTGCACGGGTTATGGCACACGCCCTTCCCCGCTCTTTCATCAGCTTTGAAATATCGCTGATTTTGCAAGCCAGCTTGTTCCTGGATTTTTTTGTTCCAAATCCCGAATCAAAAACAATCCCATCCCTGCCTGCAAGGATATAGACATTAACCGGCAATTTAAATTTTCTAAAACCAATATCCAGGTGGACAACAAAAATATTTGGGGCAACCTCTTTCATTGAAATAGTTTTTTATACCAAATCACCACTATTGTCCAAAATAAAACTATAAATTTATCGAACCAGGCAGGAGGCAAAACTTTTAAACAGTCCTATAGGGTAGATAAATCTTGAAATATTTTTCGCTCAGCGATATAACCGCTTTCAAAACAGCATGATACAGGATTTGATTTATGAGTGAAAAAAGGACCCATTTGTTTTCAGCCCAGGTATATTATGAAGACACAGACCATTCCGGAGTTGTCTACCACGCCAATTATTTAAAGTTTTTTGAACGGGCCAGGGAAGATATTATTGGTGTTGATCAGCTGGCTGACATGTGGCATGAAAAAGGTGTGGGTTTTGCAGTGTACAAGGCCTCTATCAACTACAATGACGGCGCTGTATTCGGGGACCTTCTGGATATTAAAACGACCTGGGAAAAGCAGGGTGCCTACCGGGTTGTTTTCTTTCACGAAGCATGGCGGCCGAGATCAGCAAAGGCTGCCGTCACCTGCACATTGGAACTGGTTTGCCTTGGCCCGAATAAAAAGCTGATGCCCATCCCGGATCTGGAATTTCTGGGCACAGATTAACCGCCTCTCTCCCTTTTCATTTTTGCCGGTAATCTTTTCAATTTACCTTTGAGTTTCAAACGATTGAAGTATGTAAATGGTGCCTGGGATACTTTTGCTTTCCCGGCTAAAGTTCTTTTGGAGTCAAACACCAGATCCAGAATGTGAAATACCGGCTTCTTCTTTGACAAATAACTCACACACCCGGAACAATAGCTCGCCATCAGATATTCTGAATTTTCATCCGCTCTTTTTTGTGACCATATTGATGCAAGTTCTGGAGCCTGGCAGGATACGCTCCCGCCTTCCCCACAGCAATAGGTTTTAGCTTTTTGATGAGGTGTGTCCTTTATCTCCAACCCGTGAGCACTTGCGATGGAACGTACTGACGAATGAATTTTATCTTGGAACCTGACCGGACACGGATCGTGAATGGTTACCTGACCCGATATGTTTTGAGATTTCTCCAAACCCGATTCGGCCATAACCTCATACACAGTTTCCAGGTTAAATTCTTTTGCATAGGTGTTAAAAATATTATGGCAACTGGGGCAGGCAACAATGATAGTCCGGATATGATTTTCGAGAAGGATCAATTTCATTTGAGAAAACATCGTGTCAAAATATTCCTGACGCCCAAGATCATGGGAAGGCTTGGTACAGCAATCCAGAACTATTCCGATACTATCATCATGGCTTTGAAGATATTGATAGACCTTCAGGGTAGTCTCCGACCGGGTGCCTGACAGGGAACAGCCTGGAAAAAAAACCGCATTGCAATTTTCAGGAAAATGATAATAGCTGTATCTATTTGAGGTTCCTTTTTTCTCATAATTCAGGAGCCTCTTGTAAATGGAGAGATCCAGTTTTTCTTTTTTGAGCGCTTTGCGCCTGAGATCAAGAAACATGGCTGGCGGGTCAAGCTGCTTTGGGCATATCGATGTGCATAGTCCGCAAAGGCTGCATTCAAAAGCAATTGTCAGGCATTTATCCGGTTCAGATTCGTACATGCGGGCTATTTTTCCCGGATTCCCATACCTTTCCAGAAAAGCACACTCTTTTTTACAGATACTGCAACCGTTGCACGCATCGGCACACCCGGAAACAATGTGCTCTGAACTCCAAATATCCAAACTATCTGATTGCTTATACATGCATTTGCCCTTTAAACATCTGTATGAAAAGATAAATGAGATCATGAATAGAATCAAAGTGATTATATAGATAGGAATGACGATCTATATGGATATAATCTATACAATGATTTATCTTGACATGACTATAAAAACGATTAAGATGCTAGCCTTTATTAATTCATGTCAAGGTAACAACCAACACAATGAATAAGAACAGGCTTTTATTATTACCACTGATAGCATTGCTGTCTGCTTTCCCACCCCTTTCAACAGACATGTATCTGCCGGCCATACCTTTACTGCAAAAAATATGGCAGCAGCCACTTTCGATAATCAATCTAACGCTGGTCGGATTTTTTATAAGCTACTGCATATGTCTTTTATTTTATGGACCCTTGTCTGACCGTTTTGGCCGAAGACGGCCATTATTAACAGGCATAGGAATTTATATTGCAGCAAGTTTTTTATGTGCTGTCTCAAACAATGTGGCAAGCCTGATCATATTCCGCTTGCTGCAGGCTGCAGGTGCGGCATCTTCATCTGTTCTTGCGCTTGCTATCACAAAGGATGCTTATAAAGGGCATGAACGGGAAAAAATTCTGGCCTATGTTGGTGTAATTATGGCGCTGGCCCCGATGCTGTCCCCTGTTCTGGGAGGATGGGTCATGACCTGGTTTTCATGGCGGGTTATCTTTGTAATCCAGGGCGGAATTGGCGCAATCGCATGGATCGGTGTATTTAGAATGCCGGAAACGCTAAAAACTGTTTCTGCCACAAATATACTTCAAACAGCAGGAATATATATACAATTAATAAAAAATCGGCAGTATATTGGAATTGCAGTGCTTATGTCCATGGTAGTGCTGCCTCATTTTGCTTTTATAGGTGGATCTGCAGATATTTATATCACACGTTTTGGATTATCAGAAAAAGCTTTTGGTTATTTTTTTGCTGCAAATGCGGCCGCTATTATGGCAGGATCATTCGCATGTTCCAGATTATTATCTAAAATAGAGTCAAAACATATACTGACCATAAGCTTTGCAGGAATTTTTGTCGGCGGCATGGGCATGGTGTTTCCCTGGACATCAGGGCCCTGGAGTTTAGGAATCCCCATGGCAATTGCATCGTTTGCTTTCGGCCTCAGCCGGCCGCCCAGCAACAATTTGGTTTTAGAACAGGTTGACCAGAATGCAGGAGCTGCATCTTCGCTTTTGATTTTTATCTATTTTATGACAGGTGCTTTTTCCATGTGGTTAATTTCTCTTAACTGGACAGATAAGATACAGATTATAGGCATATTAGGATTACTAAGCGGAGGAGTTGTTTTGAGTATGTGGCTCCTTATTTCTAAAACGATTGCTGTAAAACAGATTTGAAGTTATTTTAGGCCCAGATTATCTCTGAAATGCCGGTGCTTCATCCGATACAATTTCCTGTCTTCTTTAACAAGATAATAAAAAGAGACATTGCGATCATCAAAACACTCGAACAGGCCTGTATATTCACCCTGATCATCAACATCCCTTAAACGGGAAACGTCATCATTAAATTTCCGGCAGACATCAACCCAGTTTTCTTTTTTTGCATCTTCTTTGATATTTATTTTATCAGAGACTTTTTCAAATTCCACCTGAATGGCTTTCATTATTTCCTCCTGAAACCATGAAACCAGAATTAAAAACAAACCTTGCTGACTGAGATCGCAGACTCGGAAGAATGGATGTATATATAGAAGCGGGACTCATCACCGGTTTCCACATACTGGTCAAACTCCATGACCACATGATTTGTCATAATTTCATATTCAAACACGCGCTGTTTAGTGGCAACGGTTTCACTCATTTTTCCGAAAAAGCTAAGGCTAATTAAAATAAGAATTATTATATGCCAGAAAAATAGTTTATGACAACTTATTTTTCAATCATCCAGTTGCATCATGCAATCCTGAAACAGGAATTATGTCTTATGGATATGTTTCCTACTCAAATGATACATAACTGGATCGATATGCTTTCTACAAAACGATACACAAATGCATCAAAACGGTTGAATTATTTATTTTTTTTGTGTCATTACGTCTAAAATGAGGCCCAACTCAAGGCATTAAGGCCTTGGCACAAAATTTGTACTAAAACTACAAAAACCTAAATCAGCGGTGATTTAAGTTAGCAGAATTAACCTTAAATTAGCATAGGAAAAAACAATGTTGAAACTTGGAGAAAAAGGAGCTATCCCCCAGAGTGTCAAAGGCGATTACGCAATCGCACCACACATTCCCTGCGGATTTGTGACGCCGGATTTATTAAGAAAAATCGCAGATGTTTCTGAGAAATACAATGCGAAAGCATTAAAAATTACAGGGGCCACCCGTATTGCCATTGTCGGTTTAAAAGAAGATGATATTGATGCCGCATGGGAAGACCTTGGATTGGACAAAGGGGCTGCTGTCGGCCTGTGTATAAGAAGTATAAGGACATGCCCCGGGTTTACTTGCAGGGTTTGCAAACAGGATGCCGTTAGCATGGGTCTGAAATTAGATGAAAAGTATCATGCTTATGAATTGCCGGGAAAATGTAAAATGGCCGTGTCTGGATGTAAAATCTGCTGTTCTGAATCGTGGGTTAGAGATATTGGTTTAATTGGTGATAAAGATGGCTGGAATCTTATAATTGGTGGTAATGTCGGTACCCTGCCGCGTATTGGAAAGCAGTTGATCAGCGGCCTTGATGATGAATCCGCCCTGACCGCTATAGAGAAAGTAATTGCTTGCTATCAGGAAAATGCCAAAACCAATGAACGTTTGGGAAAAGTGATCGAGCGTATTGGTATTGAGCCCTTTAAAGCAGCCGTTACGGATTAAAGGATAAGAATTTGCTTTTTGTTAGCCAAACCATAAACAACCCTCCAAAATCCGAAATTTTATCGTTATGCTGATACAGGTGCAACGTGTTGTGCCTGTATCAGGGAGGGTCGGCCTATCGTCCACCTTTGAGATTTTATCAGAAACCGAAAGCCCCGCGCATCTGTTTATAACTCATGCAGAATTACTTAAATTCCTGAGACTGCGTGTGATTACCTGCATACCCTTCTAAAACCCATTGATTTTGATTTTCACTTATCTTATGATTAAAAAGATTTCCAATCACTGAAGCTTCAATTTCATCATTTGTTAAACTGAGATAAAGGAAATATGGAAAATCAGGAATTAAAAAAAAGGCTCTCAAGCATCAGAAACCTTCCCACGCTTTCCCTGGTGGCCAACAATGTAATTAAACTGACCCAGAACCCGGACAGTACAGCATTTGAAATTGCAGAAGCCATTTCACAGGACCAGTCCCTTGCCACCAAAGTCCTGAAAACAGCCAATTCCGCCTATTACGGGTTTCCTGAAAAAATAACCACCATCAATTATGCCATTGTTGTTTTGGGATTGAACAATATCAAAAATATTGTGCTTTCAGCGTCTGTTATGGAACGATTTTCCAAAATCGGGAAGGATATGCTTCTTGATCGCCGGGAATTCTGGAAGCATTCTCTTTTGTGCGGCATTATTTCCAAAAGGATATCTGAACATCTTGGCCTTAAAAATTCTGAAGAGATGTTTATGTGCGGAATCCTTCATGATTTCGGCAAGCTGATCCTGGACAGTTTTTTTCACGAAGAGTTTGCTGCAGCCCTTGAAAAATCGGAAGAAGAAAGCATCACACTCCTTGAAGCTGAAAAAGCCACATTTGGATTTAACCACTCCGGTGTCGGTGCACTGCTGCTTAAAAGATGGAATCTTCCCCCATCCCTGGTGAAAGCTGTTAAATTCCATCATTCACCGGATGAAAGCCTGAGCGCTTTTCGTAATGCTTCCATTGTTCATGTGGCCGATTATCTATGCCACAGGATGAACCTGGAAGAAAATGATGCGAATTCTGGACCAACATTAAATAAACGGGCATTCAAACTGACCGACCTCAACTCCCAGAAAATCAAACGGATGGGCCCTCTTATCTCAAAAGAATTTAATGCTGCCACAGAATTTTTATATGATGGAGAAGATACCATATGAAACCAGTCTCCATAGAAAAAGAACACCAGTTTTTAACCCGGACCATCTCCAGCCTTTCCGACCAGATCGATCTATTTGCAACTTTTCAGGACCTGTCTTTAAAAATAATATCTCAGTTTGACCTTGAAAACATTTTAGAGACCTTCTGCAATATCTTAAAAGAACTGATGAATTACCAGTCCGTTTCAACGTATCTGTTTGTTGAAGGCGAAATATTATATAAAAGGGTCCACCATTCCGGAGACACCTCAAGAAGACAAAGGGGTATCATTCCTGATCCCAAAATACTCAAATGGGTAATGTCCCAGGGGCGCTGGACCGTTCTGACCGATTTCCAGGATGAGAATGCCGGATATTTATTAAGTGTGCTCCCCCTGAAAGCACCCAATCAACTGTTGGGTTTTGTGATCATTACTACTGAGGTTTCCCCTTCCCTCTACAATCAAAAATTAAGCTCTATTTTAAATTTCTTAGGCTCCCAGACTGCCATTGCCATTGAAAACCAGGAACTGTATTCAAGAACAAATCATTCAAACGCTTATATGACGAATATGCTGGAAAGTATCAGCAATGGAATAATGGCGACAGATATGGAGGGACGCATCACCCTTATTAATAAAAATGCCACTGCTATCACAGGAATCAACTCCAAACAGATCATCGGAAAGCATTATTATAATTTTTTAAAAAATGATCTGGGAAAAGAGATTAAACAACTTTGTTCAACTATTAAAAACAAAGGATTTGCCATAGAATCCATGGTGAACCACTCCCCTTACAAAGAAGTGGACATCATTATCGGAATCAGTGCCTCCCCTTTAACTGATAACACTGAAAATACAATTGGCATTATCTACGTTTTCAGGGACCTGTCCGCCTCGAAAGAGATTGAGAGATTAACCAAACTGGATGAAATCAAATCAGAGCTTGTATCAAATGTTTCCCATGAGCTTCGAACTCCACTGAGCATTATCAAATCTTATTCTGAGGCCCTTATCAACCAGGTGGAGCCGGAAGACCATAAAACCCGCGAAAAATTTTTATCCGTCATTGGTGATGAAACAGACCGACTGTCAAACATTGTTTCCAATCTCCTGGATATCTCAAGGATTGAGTCCGGCAAATTCACCCTGTATTTCAACAAAACCAAACTGGAAGATATTGTTAATTCAGTTATCTCCGTATTTAAAACAAAATCTGCCAACATCAATATTTTTACCGACTTTCAAAAGAACCTTCCACCCATTGAGGCGGATGAGGATAAAATAAGAGAGGTCCTTATCAACCTGGTTGCAAACAGCATCAAATTTTCTCCAATGGGAGGCACCATCAATATCGCAGTTGTCACTCAGGACGATCTCATCTGCTGCAGCGTGTCAGATACCGGGATCGGTATTCCAAAGGATCAACTTGACCGCATTTTCGAAAAATTTTATCGCGTTGACAATTCAGACACTTATGAAATTGAAGGGACCGGTTTAGGCCTTTCCATAGTCAAACATATCATGGATGCCCACCAGGGGGGTATAACCGTTGACAGCATCATGGGAAAGGGTTCGGTTTTTAGCATATACCTTCCCATAACAAGAGGATAAGATGGATTATAAAAAAACCATTTTAATTATAGATGACATGAAACACATCAGGGATATCCTCTGGTTCAGTTTAAAACAGGAAGGCTATAAGCCCATCCTGGCAGAAGACGGCCCTGCAGGGCTAAGATATCTTTTCAATCCCGATAACAAGGTTGATTTGATTATTCTTGATTACATGATGCCGAAAATGGATGGAATTCAAGTTCTTGAAGAGCTGAGAACCTCAAACAGCATTGCATCAAAAACCCCGGTTATCATGCTCACTGCCAAAGCGCAGAAAAAAGATGTAATGAAAGGTTTAGGCTCAGGCGCCAATGATTATGTCGTCAAACCGTATAAATTCACAGACCTGCTTGCAAAAATCCAGAACCTGATCGGATAAGTTTTCCTTTAGAACTGGACCTGCACAGGCTTGGATTGAAGTCCCCTTCTTTTGTAACGTGCTTTTTTCTTTTTAGCGCTGGATGCTTTCCTGACTTCCTGAAGTGCCCGCGTAGCAAATTCAGGATTATCCTTGAGATCAAACTGTGTCATCCTGCCGGCGCTTCGACTGTCTGCCAGGATTGCTCTTCCAAGTGGTGTCCGGGTGATTACAGTGGTCCATCCGTCATCTGCACCGATTCCGCCAAACGAGATGTCGGCAAATTCATTGGAGTAATCAGAACAATAGCTACAAGCGTAACGTTTCATGGGCTCAATATCTTCAAGGGATATGCTTTTTTGCTCACCCGACTTCAATGTAAAAATCAGTTTATCTTTCATATTTAGACATTTCACATCATCCCAGTTTATTTCAGCCATCTGCGCCAATTGCTGCTGCTCTTTTTTTCCAAAAGTAAAATTGCCCGAACAAAACAAGCCGAAACAAAATTTTATTACGTCAGAAGGAACCAGGTTAAGCACCTGCATCTTTCTTAAAGATTTTATCTGGCAGGGAGTTCCCACCAGTGCCACTCGTTTAAGACCTTTTCTCATCACATGGTCAAATTCCTCAATGGTGGAAAATGTCATGTATTCTTCGCTGAAACGCTTCATCCCGTGGGAAACATCAAGAGAAAAACCAGCAGAGTCCAAAATTTCTTCGGGTGTGGTTGCCAGGTACGGCTGGCGCTGAAATCGACCCACAGGCCGTGTCACAATGGCCCCGTCAATCCGGTTTCTCTCAAACAAATGCAGCAAAAGAGCAGTAACAGCACCGCCATCGGACGCCTGTTCTATGATATTTTCATCTGCTGCCCGGACCACAGTGGTTTCAACCACCCGTCCCATGGGCTCGCTCCAGGCTGCCTGACGCTTGGTTTCTTCATCCAGGTCATTGATTTCAGGGCAGATGGAGTAACACAGCCCGCATTCTATACACTTCTCAATATCCTGATATACCGGTTTCCCATCCAGGTTAATTCCAAGGGCACCGTAGTTGATGGCAGTGCAAAATGTAGCACACCCACCGCACCGATAGCACAACCCTGGTTTTTGTACCTCCTGAATCAGATTAAAAAATGTCTTCATATCAACCCCACTTGGGATAAATCATCTCCCAGATATTTCCTCTCTTCACTGCTGAGCACACCCATTGCCAGACACAGGATTGTCCACAGGTGAATGGTATGAAACTGTGCATTGTAATAGCGGCTTAAATCCAGTATCTGACTATGGCAATTGTTACAGGGTGTAATACAATATGCCGCACCGGTTTCAAGAATCTGATCCAGTTTGATTTTGCCGTAGTTTCTCCGCTCTTCAATGAAATCCGACTTTATAGCTCCCCCGCCTCCACCGCAGCAGTAATTATTGGAACGGTTGGGAGACATATCAATAAAATTTTCCTCACCCACTGATTCTTTGATCACAAACCTCAGTTCGTCTGCAATAAAATCCCCATAGCTTTTTCTCACCAGCTGGCAGGGGTCCTGTACAGTGAATTTAATTTTCAGGTCCAGGTTCCAGTCCGATGAAACTTTAAGTCGTCCATTTCTAATCCAGTCAGCATAATATTCAATAATGTTTTTCACTTCAAAGGAATGGGGGATATCAAATTTTTCAAGGCCTTTGCGGACTGCAAAAAAATCATGGCCACATTCAGTGTTTAAAAGGACATTGCATCCCAGACGATCGGCTGCACGGGCTTTTTGAGAAACTAAATTCTGCCATGATTCATCTTCTGCCAGAAACATGCAGTAATTTTCTGCAGCCCACCCCTTTGAACCATAGGTCCAGTCTGCACCTGCAATATGAAGAATCTTCCACAAAGGGGCCATTTCCCTTGGCTCGGTGGTGGGCATTCTCGAACTCTGGTTTAAAAAAAATTTGGCACCTTTTTTATCAATGGGTACAGTGATCCGCTCAAAACCTTTCTCTGTCTCACGGACATCATCTGCGACATCTTCAACAATGAATTTAAAATCTTCAGAACTTATCCCGGTTGTTGCGCATGTACTGGTTTCCTGTGCCTGGCGGCAGTATTCCCTGATACCGGCCGGCCGTTTTTCTTCAGGCCAGTGTTTCCTGACTAAAAGCACCAGTTGAGGAATATCAATCTGCATGGGACAGACATGTACACACCGGTTGCAGGTGGTGCACATCCAAACCCAGTTATTGGACAGAATATCCTTATCCATTCCCATGGTCACCATCCGGACAAATCTCCTGGGATCCATGTCTTCCAGTCCGCTTGCCGGGCATCCTGAGGCACATATCCCGCATGTAGAACAGGCATTCAGGTTACCCCCTGCCGGTAAAAAGGATGCAGCCAGATCCTGAAGCACATACTTACCAGGACCACCAAGTTCCACCGTTTTTTGATCCGTACTTATATTTTCCAGGATATTTCCCTGAGTGTCATCTGTCATTTCAGACTTCCTCAAGCCACTTTTTTTCAGCCGGATTATGTGGCCCCAGCTTGATGATTTTGTTTGTAAAATTTGTTACTAAACGGGCAAAAACAGATCCTTCTGCAGATGATATCCAGTTAAGTTCAAACCGCCTTGGATCTATTCCGCTGTCTTTGAGCACCATGGATATCACTTTTGCACGGGCCAAGGTTTTTGTATTTCCCTCCAGATAATGGCATTCTCCCGGATGACATCCCATGATAGTTACTGCATCTGCGCCACTTTTAAAGGCCTCCATTACCAAATCAGGATGAACCATCCCAGAGCACATAACCCTTATGGGGCGAAGGTTTGGCGGGTATTGGAATCTGGCCACACCCGCCAGGTCTGCGCCGGTGTATGAACACCAGTTGCATAGAAACCCAATAATCACCGGGTTAAACCGATGGATCATAACCTGTCCTCCAAAATGCGATTGTTTTTTTTAAACTGCACTACCTTTATCTCATATATGGATTAATGGCTGCCCGAACCTGGGCCACCAGCTGTTTTTTTGTAAAACCGTGAACCATAATCCCCTCCATGGGACAGGTGGATGCGCATAATCCGCATCCCTGGCACAGGGCAGGATCACTAACAACCTTCATGGTTGATCCCTTGCTTAATATCGAGCCTGAATCATTTTCCCTGTGTATTGAAAGCGCATGAAAGGGACACACATCAATACAGAGGCCGCAGCCGTCACATTGATCGGTTACAAATGATTTAATCGCTTCTGACCGGATTTTGTCCTGGGACAATAAAACAAAAACTCTGTGGGCTGCTGCCCTTGCTTCTTCGATAGATTCATCCAGGGGTTTTGGATAATTGCAGATCCCGGCAAGAAACAGTCCGGCCACAGAAAGGTCGACAGGTTTAAGTTTGGGATGCGCGCCATTGAAAAACCCGTCTGAATTCACATTAAATTTAAACAGATCCGCAAGCGGCCTGTTATCATCGGCAATCACTCCGGAGGCCAGGATAAGAAAGTCCGCCCAGATTTTCACCGGGCGCCTGACAATGGGATCGTACACATCAACCTTTAAAAGGCCTGCTGTTTTTCCAACCCGGGGCTTATCTTCCACCTCATATCGGATAAACATGACCCCAAGATCCCTGGCCTGTTTATAATAGGATTCCCACTCTCCATATGTCCTCATCTCCCTATAGAGAATATACACGCGGGCGGATGAATCCTGCTCTTTTATCTCAATGGCAGCCTTTACCGAATGCACACAGCAAATCCGGCTGCAATAAGGCCGTTCTGGCTCTCTTGAACCAACACACTGGATAAACACATAGCTTTTTTCTTTTGGCAGAGGCTCTGAAACATGCAGCACGGTATTATCAAATTCAACCTGCGTCATCACTTTTGGATCCAAGCCGTACAAATACTCTTTAGGAACAGCTTCTTTTGCACCTGTAGCCATTATGGCTGCTCCAAACTGAATATTACGATGTTTTCCCGCCACATCCAGTTCTCCCCTGAAATGACCGACAGACCCGTTCACTGCCGTTAACTGCGTATTCGTAAAAACCGTGATGCTTTTTTCTTTATTGATCTGTCGGACCAGCCCCCGGATCATGGGAGCAAGCGCCTCTCCTTTAAAACTTGCCTCTATTTTAAGGGCATTACCCCCCAGCACCTTCCCCTTTTCAATCAGAACGGTCTCCACACCCATTTTTGAAAGCACCAGGGCACTGTTCATCCCGGCAAGACCGCCTCCGACAACAAGGGCTTTTTGAACAACCCGTATGCTGTCCTGACGCAAAGGATAATTTTGAGCCACCTTTGCCACTGCCATTCGAACCTGGTCTTTTGCCTTATATGTTGCACTTGCGGAATCTGCCTGATGCACCCAGGAGTTCTGATTCCGGATATTGGCCATCTCCACCATAAATCCGTTCAAACTTGCACTTTTTAGAGTTTCCTGAAAAAGGTGTTCATGGGTTCTTGGGGTACAGGCGGCAATAACCACACGGTTTAAGCTAAATTCCTTTATCTTTTCAATGATACTTTCCTGGGCATCAACGGAACATGAGAAAAGATTATTTTCCACATAATCCACCCCAGGAAGCTGGGCCGCATACTCAACCACCTGCTGCACATCTATTGTTCCGGCAATGTTTACACCGCATGAACAGACAAAAACCCCTATGGAAGGCTCTTCTTTGACAATATCCCGCTCCGGTGGATATTCCATTTTTTTCACAAGGCTGTTTCGCTTTTGCACCAAAAACGCAGATGCAGACGCTGCGGCAGCAGATGCCTGAACAACTGACCTGGCAATGGCCTTAGGCGACTGAAAAGCACCTATGGCATAGATACCCTTCCGGCTGCAGGCAACAGGTTCAAAGCATGAATTTTTAGCAAACTGATGCGTATCCAATTGAATCCGGAACTGCTTTGCCAACACCTCAATATCTTTTGGAGCTTCAAACCCTATGGACAGTACCACCATATCAAATGTGTCATTTAACAGTTCCCCATCCTGGGTAAAATACCTTAACTGAACGCCTGATCCATTCTTTCCCGGCTCTATGGTGTGGGGCATGGCCCGGACAAAATTTATATTTTCCTGTTTGGCTTTTTCAAAATATTTTTCAGATTCTTTCCCATGACTTCGCAAATCCATAAAAAACAAAGTGCGTTCAAGCGCATCACTTTTGGTATGTTCAATGGAGGCCAGACTCTGTTTGACCGAAGCCATACAGCAGATGCTCGAACAATAGGAGTTACCGCAATCATTGTGATTTCGTGAGCCCACGCACAGCATCCAGGCAATTTTGTGCGGTTCCGTGTTATCCGACGGCCTCATCAGGTCACCCCTGTTCGGACCACTGACGGAGAGCAGGCGTTCAAACTCCATACTGGTTACCACATCCTGGATCTCCGGATATCCGAAAAAATTATAGGGCGAGGGATCAAAAGGTTTAAAACCCGGAGATAAAATCACAGCCCCGACATTTATTTCGAGGAGTTCTTCAGCCTGGGTAAAATTAATCGCACCTGTGGGACAGAATTTTTCGCAGGCCCGGCATTTGCCAAGGGTAAAATAGATACAGGCACCCGGTTCAATGGCATATTTGAGCGGTACGGACTGATCATACTTTATATATATTGCTTTTTTCCGACTGATATCAAAGTTGAATTCATCATCTACACTAATAGGGCATCTTTGTGAACAAATGCCGCAGGCAATACATTTATCCTCATCAACATAACGCGGCTGTTTTTTAATCTTAACTTTAAAATTACCGGCAGTACCGGAAACCGATTCCACATTCGAAAGGGTCAATAGTTCAATGTTACGATTTCTTCCACACTCGACCAGTTTAGGCAGGATAATACAGGATGCGCAATCATCGGTTGGAAACGTTTTATCCAATTGGGCCATGGTCCCGCCGATTCCGGATGTTTTTTCAACAATATAAACATAAAACCCTGCATCTGCCAACTCCATGGCAGCCTGTATACCGGAGATCCCTCCGCCAACAACCAGGACTGCTCCGATCAGCGCTTCCTCCGGTGCAATTTTTACTGCTTTTTTTTCACTTGCCGCCCCTTGATTCAATTCTCGGGAATCATTCAGGATGGTTCCCTGCACCTGTTTGGAGATATTTTCCTTTTGGCAGAATTTTTCAAACTCTTTTTTAGAAACAACATATTGCTTGGCCGGTGCCGGAGACGCCTTAAGTTTTCCTTTAAGAATCCAGTTTCGCACTGTGTTTCGATGAACACCCAGATGCTTTGCAATTGCTTTTATTTTAAATGTCAGCATTTTCCCCAAACTGATCCAGACACATATTTGCTATTCAAACTGCCGGTAAAAATTGGCATACATTACAATGTATTATTTCACTCCGTCAACCAATAGCTTTTTAAAATACCTGAAAATCAAAACTATTCAGGACCTTATAGTCAATTTTGCATTATTCATACGCACCGGCAATGGTAAACTACATTTATTTATTAAATACTCATCATAAAATTCATTGATATTATCTTTTTCGTTGACAACCATTTTTTCGCATTGTATTTATTTTATATTAGATTTGGCACAATGTAAAGTTGGCATATTTGGCACAAAAAAATTATTTCTCCCTGGCACCTGCCACGGAAAATTATTTTATAAATATATAAAGGGATAATAGTTTTTAACCGCATCAAGGAGGTGCTTGTGAAAGACGAAAAAAAGTTGCCTGACGAGCAACAGAAGAAAACAGGGATTTCCAGAAGGTCTTTTTTAAAAGCCGCCACTGGAACAGCTGCCGGAATCGGTATTTCCCAGGTTTTCAACCCCGCCTTTGTGTCAGCTTTAACCAAGGCCCTGGAAAAACACCCGGTCCTCTGGCTGCAAGGCCAGGGATGTACAGGGTGCTCTGTTTCCGTATTGAACAGTGTTGATCCTCACATTGCAGATGTATTGCTGAAAGTAATCAGCATGGAATTTCTCCCCACTGTTATGGCCAGTGAAGGCGAAACTGCCATGGAACATCTTTACAAGATGGCCGACAAATACAAGGGCAAATTCTCCCTGGGTATTGAAGGGGCGATCCCCCTTGCCGCAGACGGCAAATATTGTATCGTCGGAGAACTGGACCACCATGAGATCACCATGCTTGACCTTGTCAAAGATCTGGGTCCTAAAGCAGGAAGTGTTCTTGCTGTCGGCACCTGCGCTGCTTATGGCGGCATTCCTGCTGCTGAAGGAAACGTTACACAGGCAACTGGTGTTATGGACGTCTTTAAAAAATACAACATTAAAACTCCTGTGGTCAATATCCCGGGATGTCCTCCTCACCCGGACTGGGTTGTGGGTTCAATAGCCCATCTTCTCACAAAAGGGATTCCGGAACTGGATGAAGACGGACGACCGCTTGTTTTCTATGGTGAAAATATCCATGAAAACTGCCCGCGCCTTGAGCAGTATGAAGCAGGTGAAATGTCTAAAACACTATCCGATCCAAAAGGCTGCCGTATGGACCTTGGGTGTAAAGGCCCGGATACATATGCCAATTGTTTTGGTAAAAAATGGAACAGCGGCATGAACTGGTGTGTAGACAACTCTGTCTGCATTGGATGTGTTGAACCGGGTTTTCCGGATTCTGCATCCCCCTTTTATGAGCCCGCTTAACAAAACGATCCAAAACCTTTAACCCAAAGGGAGGTTATATTATGGCAGGTTGTAAACCACAGGCCGTCCCGGTAGCTGCCGGGAAAAAAGTCAAGGTTGCCATTGATCCTGTAACCAGGATCGAAGGGCACCTGAAAGTAGAAGTCGAAGTCAAAGACGGTGCCGTCTCAGACGCCAGAATTTTTGGCGGTATGTTTCGCGGTTTCGAACAGATACTCGTTGGAAGGGACCCAAGGGATGCCACCCAGATTACTCAGAGAATCTGCGGTGTTTGCCCAACGGCCCATGCCACTGCATCCGCCCTTGCGCTGGATGATGCTTTTAACGTCAAACTGACACCGAATGGACGGATTGCCCGAAACCTGATCCTGGGCGCCAATTTTCTACAGTCCCACATTCTTCATTTTTATCACCTGGCAGCCCTGGACTATGTAAATGGCCCGGATGTTGCCCCGTTTATCCCCCGTTACGCCAAAAATGATGTCCGTGTTCCCAAAGACATCAATGACGTTGCCGTAGGCCAATATCTAGAAGCCCTTGAAATCAGGAAGATCTGCCATGAAATGGTAGCGCTTCTCGGCGGGAAAATGCCCCATGTTCAAGGCATTGTTGTGGGAGGCTCTACAGAAATTCCCACCCGTGAAGCCCTGAACGAATTCGCCAAACGGTTTAAGGTGGTCAAGAAATTTGTCATGGA
The DNA here is from genome assembly GCA_033851995.1 of Desulfobacteraceae bacterium. GTDB lineage: Bacteria > Desulfobacterota > Desulfobacteria > Desulfobacterales > Desulfobacteraceae > Desulfobacula. Next base: position 235,687 of record JAWSVI010000012.1, read on the forward strand.
AAAATATATCCCCATCGTTTATCTGCTGGCAGGACCTTACGGTGATCTGCTCAATACCGGTGGCGGATACAAGAACTGTGTAGCCTGGGGTGTATTCCCAATGGATGATGCCGGGAATACGCTGCTAAAAAGAGGCGTATTTACGGATGGCAAGGATTACAAAGTTGATCCCGCACTCATTAAAGAATATGTTAAATATTCCTATTTTGACGATGCCACCACTGGCCTGAACCCCACCAAAGGTAAAACCGTTCCGAATCCGAATAAAAAAGGCGCCTACTCCTTTATCAAGGCTCCAAGATACAACGGCAAACCACATGAAGGCGGCCCGCTTGCCAGAATGTGGGTTACCAACCCGGAACTGTCCAAAATCGGCCAGGACAAATTAGGTGTAAAGCGCATGCGCGACATTGGTGATGCAGCATTCTCCATTCTTGGCCGTCATGTTGCAAGAGCAGAAGAGACTGCCATGGTTGCCGATGCTGTTGAACAATGGCTTGCAGAAGCACAGCCGGGAAAAGAAACCTTTGTTCCCGCACCCATCCCGGATGCATCTGAAGGCCTTGGATTGACCGAAGCTCCCCGTGGTGCACTGCTTCACTATGTCCAAATTAAAGACAAAAAAATTGCCAATTACCAGGTTACGTCAGCTACGATCTGGAATGCCAATCCCATGGATGACATGGGTCAAAGAGGTCCAATGGAACAAGCTTTGATAGGCGTGCCCGTTCCTGATCCTGAAAACCCGGTAAATGTGGGGCGGCTGATCCGCTCCTATGACCCCTGACTGGGTTGCGCCGTCCACGTGCTGGACGCAGACACCGGCAGGGAGATTAAAGTAGAAGTACCCTTATAGTTTTAATCAAGTTTTGCCCAACTAAAAGAGGGGGTGGTTATTCCATCCCCTCCTTTAGTCTTGCATCAACACTAATTATCTGCTAACTGCCTTAAGTGAAATTTTTCAAATAATTCAGGACATGATCACCATGAAAAAACTTTTAGTGCTTGGAGTCGGGAACATCCTCATGATGGATGAAGGAATCGGAGTTCATGCCATCCATCAATTCTGGGAAGAAAAAGAAAACTTTGATGACACCCTGGTCGATTTTATAGACGGGGGAACATTTACCCAGGATCTGTTTTATCTGTTTGAGGAGTACGAGCACATTCTGGTGCTGGATATTGTCCGTGCCGGTCACCCGCCAGGAACTATTTACAGCATGGACGAAGATGATCTGGTAAAAAACCAGAGCCAGGCCCTGTCCCTTCATGATGTAGACCTTTTAGACTCCCTGGGTATGGCCAGGATGAGAGGACATGCTCCAATCCTGAAGGTCGTAGGCATTGAGCCTGAAAAAATTGACTGGGGAACTGAAATGACTGAAACACTTACCATAAAGCTTCCTTCATTCATGGAAGTGGCCAGAAAACATATCAAAAAGCTGTTAAATTAAAATTTCCCTGTCCAGCGACTCCAACCCACTTTAGACCCGCCACACAGTGCGATCGGGCAATAACACATCCCTTACAAAAAACCAATACTTGTGTGCACTTTTTGCACACTATATCGCCTTCAATATTCCAAACAGGCCTCAGGTATCTAATTTAGCAGGGTTGCAATAACTTAGATTACATGTTAGTTGCTAAAGGCAAAAAATTGAGCTGGCTAAAGGCTTACTAATAACCAGAGGGAAAGTGTGCATATTGTTTACAACAACACTCTTCCAACATTTTGATCAGGAGCTTTAACACATGGAGGAATCAGACCTGCCCGTCAGAATTATATGCGTGGATAACGGAAAGCTTCTGGCAGACCAGGTGAAGACCATTTTTGATGAAGATGAAATAGCCATTGCTTACGAGAGGAACCTGGAGGCAGTTGTGGACCGGTTCGAACGGGACCGATTCGACCTGATGCTTTTCTCAGGGGCCGTAGCACGAGACCAGCAGGCCGATGCCCTGGATGTCCTGGAGCTGATTTCAGCCAAGTGTCCCCAGACCCAGGTCCTTATATTTACAGCACCCGGCTCTTTAAAGTTTGCCAACCAGGGACTGAGAGCCGGAGCTTACCATTACGCTACCCTTCCCATCAGCAACGAAGAGCTCAAGCTGCTCATCGGGTCAGCCATAGAGACCAAACCCCTGCTCGGCCCGAACATGCTCCTCAAGACGGAAACCGAAAAAAATACTTTTGAGAGAATGATCGGTCGCTCCACTGTTATGCAGAAGGCCTACCGCCAGATCCGACAGGCTGCGGCCACGGATATTCCGGTTCTGATTTCAGGAGAGACAGGAACCGGCAAGGAACTTGCTGCCCAGGCCATCCACGAGCTGAGTCCCCGCAGCGATGCACCCTGTGTCCCAGTCCACATAGCCTCCCTGCCTCCGGACCTTGTGGCCAGTGAATTGTTTGGCCATGTCAGCGGGGCCTTTACCGGGGCGACCAAGCTCAGGAAGGGTTGTTTTGAGATGGCTGAAGGAGGCACGGTATTTCTGGATGAAATCGGCACCATTGATCAAAAAATGCAGATCAGCCTGCTCAGGCTGCTGGAAACCAGCGAGTTTACACGGATTGGCAGCCAGGAAAGCACGGCTGTGGATGTCCGGGTCATTGCAGCGACAAATGCAGACCTGGTCAATGAAATCCGCCTTGGACATTTCAGAGAAGATCTTTACTACCGGCTGGACGTCCTTAACATCGAGATGCCTCCCTTAAGGGAACGGAACGGAGACATCCCGCTTCTGGTAAGCCACTTTATCAAAGAGGCCTGTGATGATTTTAAAAAGAAGATCCGGGGAATTTCATCGGATTTTATCAATTGTGTGGAATCCTATCCCTGGCCGGGGAATGTCCGGGAGCTCAGAAACGTTATCCAGCGGGCGGTAATTTCGGCGTCTGAGGATATTTTAAGAACACGAAACCTTCCCAGCCGCGTCAGCCACTACCAGGACAGGGAGACCCAGATGACCTTCCGGGTCGGAATGACCCTTGCCCAGGTGGAAAAAGAGCTGATCATTCGGACCCTGTCCCATACAGGAGAAAACCGGTCACGGGCCAGCGAGATTCTGGGTATTTCCAGGCGTGCCCTTTACAACAAAATAGCCCGGTACGGCATTCCCCAAAAAAGCAGATAGCGCTTCGAACCTTAAACAAGAAGAGACGGTCAACCCTGATTTCAAAAAAACCCATCTTTAACCTTGGAGCGCCCTGGAATAATGGTCTGAGTCCGGTCAATGCCTTCAATCCGCCTGATATTCTGGTCTACAAATTCCGAAATGATTTCTGCATCAGAGGCCAGAAAATCCCTTTTTAAAACTATTTTCACCAGAATATCAATCGTGCCATGGACCGAATGCACTTCCTGCACGCCATCCAGCGCAAACAAAATATCAATGATTTTCATTTCCGTTGACGTATTAACGTTGATCAGGACAAAAGAGGTAATGGTACGTTTCATCTCCGGATAATCCGGTGTACTTTTCTCCAACATGCTTTTCCTGAACCCTTCCATACTCTTAGGGATCAGGCGATCGATGCCAATACCGTATTTCCTGTTAGTTGAAGCACCCCAATGATGATATGCAATATACGTATACAGATCAGCCAGGGTCCTTCCGGGAAAATGCTTAACCAGTCCACCGTTTTCGATAATCGCCTCCATGGGGACATAAATGGTATTATACCAGTCTTTTGCTGCTTTTACATAGTCACAGTCCCTGCCGGACTGGCTGGCCAGGAAAACCTGATGCTTTTTGATCTGTTTTTCTAAAAAATTATATTTTCCGACCTCCGTCAACTCAATTTTCCCAGTCAGAGCAGTTTTTTCATAAAACATTTTCCTTTCAATATACAACAGGTTATCAATTGTATTCCTGCCGGAAAGCAGCTCGACCACCTTGCCTTGAATTTCAGTCCAGCCCAGCTCTTTTGCGGCTGCAACCCGATGGTTTCCATCCAGGACATAATAATCGTTTCGAATCTGATACAGATTAACAGGAGGCAGGAGCCCTCCTTGCCGCATGGTTCGCCTGATATCCTGGAAACGCTTGCCTGCAGCATGTTTTTTGGGCCGGAACCGGGAATCGAAATCATGATATTTTCCCACGCTTCCGATAATTTTTTCAAGTTCAATAGTTTTGACCCCGTGATCAATAAACTCCACATCTTCTTCCAGGTCCTTCTGCTCGTTAAAAGAGCTGATATGATCGTCATCTTTTTTAGGTGTGCGAGATCCAAAAATATTTTTCAGGAAATTTTTCATTTGCTATACCTCTAATATCGTATACCCGCATGTATTGATCACTTGCGTTGTTTTAAATTGAGTTATTCTGTCTTTTGGTGTTTCAAACTCCTGGTGGATATGCCCATGGATAAAATAGTTTGGATTTCGCTTCTCTATCAGGGACACAAAACTGTCAAATCCCATATGACAAAGATCCTCCTTGTCATTAATGTGTCGAGGAGGTGCATGGGTCACCACCATATGAACGGATCCTTTTCGCCAGATTGAAAACCACAGCCAGAAAATTATTTTTTTCATCATGGCGTCCGTGTACTGGTTAACCCCGCCGTTATACCACATGGAGCCTTCCAGTCCCAGGATATTCAGCGTGCCAAAGGAAATCAGCCGCCCATGAATATTTTCACATCCCATTGGGTTGGACGGGGTATACCTGATATCATGATTTCCTTTGACATAATAAACCGGCCTGTCCAGACGATCACGCAAAAAAGACAAATACTCCGGGGGCATGTCACCGCAGGAAATAACCAGATCCACTGGTTCCAGGGTCTTGTTCTCAACCTTTTGGGTCAGCTCTTTATCAATAAAATCGGACACGGTTAAAATTTTCAAACCATGGGTCCGGACTTCAGTTCCTTTTTTAATCATTTTTATGCCGTCATATTATAAAGAATTATCATAGCGCAGTATTATATAGAAGCCTAAGGCTGTTGATCCCTATTTGTCAAGGGAATACATAAAAGAGTACCCGCAGCAATTGTGCGATAAATAGTATCGGACATCAGCTCCCGGACAAATTGCCGGCAATTTTAAATTTTACTTCTTAAAGTTAGGGAGTTATACTGCTCTCAAAAACATAGATTTGATAAAAATATTTTTTCCAGCCAAACGTTTTTTTAGTTTGCGTACTGTAAAGGATCTCAAGAAATAGATGATGTTGATATACTACTCAGCCGGGAATTTGCTTTTTCAAATTTTTCTTTCAATTATATTAATTTCTCTAATTTGCCGTCATAACCCGGATGACCACAGAGCAATAATATTTCAAAAAACATTATATGCCTTAATCATGTGGGCAGCATTCGATTTTTTAATGGCAGTTAACCAAAGATTTCTGTCGCCAGAATCAGCCTTCAGGATATTTGGACTTTTGTCTTTTATGTTCCTTGCATTTCCTCCGCTTGCGATACAATTAATTCTCTCTTTAATCAGGAAACTGACAATAAAAGAAAAAAACCTTATCCTGACACCCTATATTTTGCTATATCTGACGATAATCGTATTCCCTGGCTTTTCAAATGCAAAAACCTTTGGGATCTCTGGAGGTTTTGAAGGGAATCTGCCTCCCTGGAACCTCTGTTTTAAAATAATAAGTATTGGCGTGCCGTTAATATGTACCATTTTATTGTTAATTTCATCGTTTAAAAATCAAAATAAGATTATAAAAAAAGAAAAACGTCTTTTGTCTCTGGGTGTGTTCCTGTTCATTTTTGGGGCCTTGATATCCCAGGCATTAATTCAAATCAACCCCAACCTTCCCTGGTTTACGAATTTATCAACTGCTCTTTTCAGTATTACAGCATTTATCTCTCTGAAAAAATACGGACGCATCATATCCAGCCGGACTCTTTATGAAACAACGGTTAAAATATCACCCAACGGGATTTCGCATATTTTAAATAACCAGATTGTTTGGATGAATAAAAGCATGGCATGTTTTTTAAACATCAATGAAAACCAAAATATTAGCCTGGATAATGTTATTCATGAAAACCAACCGCCCGGAATGACTAAAAAGCAGATCATTGATGGTATTTCAAACGGTTCTATTAAAGACAGAGTGATTTATATCCAGGATAAAGCGACAGATCCAAGAGCATGTCAGGTCAACTGTGCCCCGTTTGAAGCTGATAATCCTGAGAATGGATTGCTTCTTATGCTAACGGATGTTTCAAAAGAAAATCGAATTCAAAAAGAGTTGTTTGAATTGAACAAAAGACTCAAAGATATGGCTCATACTGACAGCCTTACGCAGATTGCAAACCGCAGAAGATTTGACCAGATTCTTTCACAAGAATGGCAAAGGGCTCAAAGAAATCACGATCCTTTGTCATTGATTGTGCTGGATATAGATTATTTTAAAAAATACAATGATCTTTACGGGCATGGGAAAGGAGACACTTGCCTTTACACAGTGGCCCAGGAAATAAATTCTAACGCAAAACGCCCCGCAGACAAAGCCTGCCGTATAGGAGGGGAAGAGTTCGCTGTCATTTTGCCGAACACATCGCTTGAAGGTGCTAAAATCATATCCGAAAAGATAAGATCAGGTGTTGAAAATTTAAAAATCCCACACAAAAATTCTGATATATCTGAATGTATTACGATAAGCATTGGTATCTGCTGCGCCAATAAATTTATAGAAACATCAAATTCAAAAATTATTCAAACAGCAGACAAAGCACTTTACCAGGCAAAAAAAAGCGGCCGGAACCGGGTTGAAGCAATTGAAATTTTGAACTGATCCGTCCTCTGTTAATCCATATTAGTATTTAAGACATTCACAATTTGGAAAAGGCCGCCTTAAAAAAGAACATATCCTTATACCTGTATAACAGCTCATCAGACAGATGGTCTTGCCCGTTCTCATAAATTTTCTTAAGATGCTTCATAATGAAAATCAAATGCTTTGGCATTGGACTGAGAGGTTTAACAAAATCTCCATTCCGGGCAGATTGGATCTGCTGATTGATTTCCCTGCTTATCTGGCCAAGCCCTGATTCAAGCTCCCTGATGTCTACAATAGTCTCCCCGGATTTTTCTGAAACCTTTTCAGCAAGATAGATTACCAGCCCGGCCAGGGATTCCATTATCATGCTTCGCTCGATAATGCCCCATATCAAGAGCTGTTTGCGGATCATTGACGGTGTTGCAGATAAAAGAGCGGCTGCAGGGGGATGATAGGCTTCCAGGGCAAGGCGTGCATGCCTGGAGGTATAAAAACAGCCCAGGTCAAGTTCTTTAAAAGCATTTTCAGGGATATCCCGAGCCGGGAGCAGGAACATGCAGGAGAGTTTTTCCTCTTTTGGATAGCGTCCGGCCATAAGAATAAAATCTGAAAACGATCCGCCGGTGATGTACTTCTTTTCTCCATCCAGTGCCAAAGTTCCTTTGGTGCTTTGAACAATTAACGGCCGGGTTTTATCTTCAGAAATTGCAAGCGCACCAATCCGGGCTCCGCTTATCTGTTTAAGCAGGTTACGGGTTTCCGGATTTTGCTCAGAATCCAGAAATGCCTTAATCAGGGGACGGGTCAAAGCCGCCTGGACAATCCATATCAGTGCCAACCCCATATCACCGGCCCTCCTTGCCAGGAGAAAAGAAGGGCGAGTTTCATACGTATCCAGCCTGTCAGGCGGAAACTGTTTTACACTCTTTTTCCAAACAGCATGGGCTGCTTTGGGATCCTTGCATCGATCTTTATAAGATTTTTTAAGTTCTGAAAAAAATGCACTGTTTTCTTCATTCATCAATTATAACTCCCCCGATTAAAAACCCATAGGCAGGTGAGTCCGGGATAAATCATTTTCTTGATCGGGTCAAGAATAATTATTCGGGTAAGCAGCATACCGCTATTGACTCCAAGATTTCGACAACGCCCAAACTTTTAAATCGAGCGTTCGCTCGTTTAGTATTGACAAGCGTTGATCTCAGGCATACAACAAGAACTATACTTTAAAATTATCTTAAATTTTTAAAGTGTACATACCGAATCAAATGGAGATATTGCCATGCTGTTTAATCCTGAAACCTGTGAGCGGCTGCACAACCGAAATATTAGTGTGACTACCTACGTTTACGAACCCGACGCGATCGCCCTGGAAGGACGTCTGACAGACGACCGGTTTGTCACAACATACAGTTTATTGGACGAACTCAGGCCGGCCGGCATTGTTCATGATATGGTCATTCGCATGATTGTGCGAGGACCAAAACTTATTATAGAAGCGGTGGAAGTTCAGATGCTGACAGTCCCGCACACGGATTGTCCCCAGGTTGAAAACTCATTGCAGCCCCTGATCGGCGAACCGATTACGGCAGGGTTTACTGCCAAAGTTCACCAACTGGTGGGCGGAGGTCAAGGGTGTGCACACCTGGTGGCCCTGTGCCGGGCCATGGCATCAGCCGCAATTCAGGGGGCCTATTCCATGATGGCCCAGAAACCTACCAAAGAACGCCGTTCAACTATGCAAAGCCTGAAAAATATAATCGACACTTGTCATTTATGGCGATCGGATGGTCCCCTTGTCCAAAACTTGAAAAAAAAGCTGAAAAAAGGCCACTAAATATGCCTGATAAAAAAATCTATTACGGGTGGTATATTGTTGCGGCCTGCTTTTCACTGTGTTTTCTTTTTGCCGGTGCCGGTTTCTATTCTTTCAGCATCTTCATTCGACCCATCGAAAGCGAATTTGGCTGGAGCAGATCGGCTATTTCGCTGACCATGTCGATCTACCTGATTGTGGGCGGTCTGATAGGGCCGGTCCTGGGAAAGCTGATTCAGCAGTACGGACCAAAAAGAGTTATGCGAATCAGTGCGGTATTTGCCGGTGCGTGTTTCATGCTGGTCAGTCTGACCCAGTCGCTTTGGTACTTCTATACTGTATATGCCTTGCTGGCAGTTTCCGTATGCGGTATGGGGGTAATCCCCGCAAGCAGCCTGCTTGCAAACTGGTTTGATAAACGAAGAGGCACTGCCGTAGGCATCTCCATGGTGGGGATTTCTGCAGGCGGTCTTCTTCTGGCACCCTTTGTAGGCTGGATAACATCACTGTTTGGTTGGAAGTCCGCCTTCCTCTGCATCGGTTTAATCGTGTGGGCAGTCGCGCTTCCGGTGGTCCATTTCGTTATCAAGGACAAACCCGATGATGCAGACCCGGTGTCCGATATAAATCCCGCACAGTCCCCTGTTGAAGAAGAAGACCCTGAACTGGCAATTGATATGGGCAACGGCTTTCCAGCAAATGAGGTCCTTCGCAGTGGTTCCTTCTGGTGCATCTTTTTTGCTTTTTTCCTGGCACCCTTTTCCCAGATGGGCGTACTGCAACACCAGGTACCGATCATTATGGATTCAGGCATATCCGAAGCCATGGCGGCGGCGGCTCTCGGTGTAACCGCCGGTGTGGGCGGCGTGGGCAAATTGAGTTTTGGCAAACTTTCTGAAATCTGGCCTTTCCGGTATGTTGTACTGCTCTGTTTTGGGCTGCAGGCCCTGGCAGTTATAGTCCTCCTCTACCCACAGACCATTGCCATGGTATGGATGTATGCGGTCGTGTTCGGCTTTGCCATGGGTGGCGTGGTGGTGCTCATGCCCCTGGTGGTCGCTCATTACTGGGGATTGGCTTCTTATGGTGTGCTTCTGGGTGTCATATGGGCGGCAAATGCCCTGGGCGGAGCATTTGGCACGTTTGCATCCGGTTTAATTTACGATCTTCTGGGCAACTACCAATATGCGCTCTATCTATTTATTCTTGCTTACACCTCTGCGATTGCAGTCTTTTTTCTGGCAGGTAAACCTAAAAAAACAGGAGTTAAATAAAAAAAATGATTTTACTATACATCCTTTTAGTTCTGATCGTTCTTGTTGCACTGATTTTTACAAAAAAAATCCTGCAGTTAAAGAAAGGAAAACAGTCAGCAGATGCACAGGCCTCCAACATGGAAATCAACAAACTGTCATCACCCGGGGCCATCAAAGAGCTTTCAGTCCTTCCTTTAGTTGATTACCATACTGACAACCCGAACTTAAAAACAGAGCCTGGTGTCTCCTATCTGATCTTTGCTGATGACACCCGGATCTTGCTGGATGTCGGCTTTAACAAAAAAAAAGAGCATCCATCCCCGCTACTCCATAACATGAAAACGATTGGCATTGATGAATCCAATATTGATATGATTTTTATCAGCCACCCACACTTAGACCATGTGGGGGGAATGACGGAACAAAAAGAAAAAACATTCAGTTTGTCACAGGGGCCTGTATCGCTGCCGAATCTCCCGGTTTATTCGCCCACTGATATTACTGCCTCCAAATGGAACCCGGGCCCGGAGACAAAAGTAATTTCAGACCCCACAGTATTAAAAAAAGGAATCGTCAGCATCGGAGTCATACCACGATACTTATTTCTCATGGGTCATACCCTGGAAAACTCCCTGGCATTTAATGTTGAAGGCAAAGGGGTGGTCCTGGTTATCGGCTGCGGTCACCAGACCATTGAACGCATCATTGAAAGGACTCAGACCCTGTTTGACGAACCCATATACGCAATTATCGGGGGGCTGCACTACCCGGTCAATGGCGGCAGAATCATGCTTGGTCCCATCAATATTCAGAACATTGTGGGATCGGACAGGCCTCCCTGGGTCAGCATCCGGGAATCAGATGTAAACAGCGCAATTGCGGCAATCAAAAAAGTAGCACCCAAAATTGTTGCCCTTTCCCCCCATGACAGTTCTGACTGGTGTTTAGATCAATTCAAACAGGCCTTTGGCGACACGTATGTGGATGTAAAAGTAGGGGAGAAAATTGTAATTTAGCTGCTGGTTCGTAAGCGTTTTTTGATCTTTGGAAACAAATCCATATCTGTATGGGGTAAAAAAAGAGCCGCAATGTAGTGATCCATGTATGAAGAAGTTTCAGAAAGTTCAAAGTTTGTCATTCGTCTTAAAACTTCTGCTACATCTTTTCTTATGCGGTTTGTAAGGGCGCTCATTCTTGCACCCATTAAAGACCCGTTGCCGATAAAAGTCACCTTATCAGGATCAATTTCAGGCAACAGGCCTATGGTCATTGCCTTTTCAAGATCAATACAGAGTCCGAAGCCTCCGGCAAGAATAATGCGGTCCAGATCAGGGATGCTCAGACCCACTTCTTCAAGTAATGTTTGACACCCGCTGTAGATCGCCCCTTTTGCACGGATCAGGCTTTCAATGTCAATTTCTGTCAATACAATGTCCCTGTCGATCTGGGCGTCTTCCTTCCAGGCCAGAACGTACTCATAAACCTCTTGCCGCTCACGAATACGGTTCGTTTTAAGGCTGCGGATGAATTTTCCTTTATTATCTATAACCCCGGATTCAAACAGGGCAGCAACAATATTGATGAGACCGGAGCCGCAAATCCCTTTAGGTCTGACATTTCCAATGGTTATGTTCATGGGTTCATATGTTACCGGATGTATCAAAAAATCCTCAATGGCACCTTTTGCTGCACGCATGCCGAACTGGATTCCCCCCCCTTCAAAAGCAGGCCCTGCTGAACATGCTGCACATGCCAGCCAGTCCTTGTTACCAATTACAATCTCTGCGTTAGTTCCGATATCCATATAAAGTGTCAGATCTTCGGAACGATAAATTCCAGATCCCATGACTCCGGATACGATATCTCCTCCCACATAGCTTGAAACACTGGGATAAATCAGCACCCTTGTGTGATCCGGCAGATCAATTAAAATATCAGCCGCACTTAGAGGGGGATACAGCGTTGATGCCGGAACGTATGGTGACTGCCTAAGAAAGCCAGGTTCTATTCCAAGCAAAAGCTGGGTCATCGTGGTATTGCCTGCCAGGGTAACTGTGGAGACTTCCCCCCGGCTTATTCCTGACTTTTTTTCAATTTTGAGAATGATCTTATTGATCGTGTCAACGACTCTTTCCTGAAGTTTTTCCAGGCCTCCGGGCTTTTCTGCAAATATTATCCTTGAAATAACGTCCTCGCCGTAGCTGATTTGACTGTTGAAAATGCCGTATTCAGCCAATATTTCTCCAGTAATAAGATTGATAATTTCTCCATAAACAGTTGTGGTTCCAATATCTAAATTAATGGCAAAATTTCTATTGGTTGTATCCCCGGGTTCGATGTCGATGATATGGGTTTTTCGCCCTTTCAGAACCGGCCGTGCAAGTGAGGCTGTAACTTTAAAATCATCCTTCCTTAAAATTTTGGGAAGTTTTCGAATAACTGGAAGCGGAATCACCAGACGGTGTTCCTCATACGCCAGTTTTAAATAGCTGATCAGCCTGCTGGTATCTGCCAGGTTATCCTGGGCTGAAGGGATTGGTAATTCCAGGTATTTTTTTTCCACAGACGGGATAAAAAGACCTTTTTCTTTTAAATTATTAAAATCCAGTTGCTGAATCCGGGCGTTCCGTTTTGCCGTACTGCTTTTATTCAAAACAGTTATATCCACTTCTGATTCAACAGGGATACGCACTTCGATATTACTTTTTACTTTTGAAAGACATGCCAGGCGGTAACCACTTGCCAGATCTTCGTTGCTGAGTTTTTCAGTACCGCCCCCCTCAACTTCGCCTTTTTCAATTTTCACACGGCATTTCCCACATAATCCCTCACCACCGCACGAAGCATTTATATGGATACCGGCTTCTATAGCTGCACGGATCAAACTTTCATTTGTCCTGACCACTATCTTTTTATTATATGGCAAAAAAATAATTTCGTGCATGCTTTACGTTTCTCCTGTTAAGTTTCTTAAGCTCACACGATGGAGTTCAGAAATTGAGAAGAAAGAACCTTATGAATAGAGAATATTTGAAATTTGAGATGATCTGTTCTAAATTGAAGTTGATCTTTAAAAAATATAACATACGAATGAATTTAAAAGCAACTGATCATGGAAACTGTGTGGATAATAGGTGCCGGACGGTTTGGAAGAATTGCCGTCAACAGGCTGAAGAAAAATTTCAGCATGGTGATTGTGGACAAGGATGAAAGCCGTCTTCAAGGACTGAAAGGCGCGAATCGTACCCTTGTGCAAAGTGATGGTGTGCAGTATCTGGCAGACAACCTTGATCTGAACACAGATACCGCCTGGATTATTCCATCCCTTCCTGTTCATCTGGCATGGGAATGGAGCAGAAAAAAATCTGGACAGGCACAATTGAGAGCACATAAACTGTCGGATAAAATCCTTTCTCTCCTACCCCATCCCATAAGAGGAAGCTCTTCCCATATATACGTGAGTCACGCTGATTTCATCTGTCCGGACAACTGCAATGAGCCAGACCTTTTCTGTACACATACAAAAAAGCCCCGGCAGCAGGACATGTATCAATTACTTGAATCTTTATCTTTTGAATCGTTTAAACCCCTGGTGTTAAAAAGCCGGCAACTGGCACCCGGAGTCGGCGGTTACCGGCCAAAAGACCTTTACACCCTTTCAGATAAGATAGAAAAGATAAAAGGCCCCCTGCTGATCTGCACAGCCTGTCGATGTCATGGTGTTGTCACCGGTGCGATGCATCCGAAGCATCCGTGAAAATAATTTCTAACAAATCCTGGGGAGCTGCTCTCCTGCCAGCATATCCACCAGGCGTTCCCCGCCAATAGCGGTTTCAAGAATCACTTTCCCGGAATCAGCCTCTTGAACCTCTCCAATGATAACGGCATCTTTGCCGTATTCATCTGCCTTTATCACCTCAAGAACTTTTTGTGCATCTTTTTCAGGAACAAAACAGATCAACTTGCCTTCATTGGCGATATAAAGCGGATCAAAACCCAGAAGTTCACAGCATCCCTGCACCGCCCCCCTTACCGGGATAGCAGGTTCGTACATCTTAATCCCAACCCCTGACTGCTCTGCAATCTCATTTAACGTGGTGCCTAAACCGCCTCTGGTTGGATCGCGAAGCACATGCACATCTGCACCACAATTTAGAATCGAAGAGACCATTTTATTCAGAGGCGCTGAATCGGTCTGGATGTCCGAGTCAAATTCCAGCCCTTCACGGGTGGTTAACACTGCAATTCCGTGATCTGCAATGGTCCCGCTGATGATAACCTTATCTCCAGGTTTTGCATTGCTGCCGGACACATTTACTCCAGGCGGTATTATCCCAATGCCGGAGGTATTGATAAAAATTTTATCAGCCTTGCCTTTTGGAACCACCTTGGTGTCCCCTGTAACAATTTTCACCCCGGCTTTTTTAGCACAGTCTGCCATGGTTTCAAGAATAGTTCTCAGATCGCTTATCAACAGTCCTTCTTCAATGATCAGTCCCACACTGATTACCTTGGGCTGGGCACCGCACATGGAAATATCATTAATCGTCCCGTTCACTGCCAGATCGCCGATGTTTCCCCCTGGGAAAAAAATCGGGTCTACCACATAGGAATCTGTTGAAAATGCAAGGAGGCCTCCACCGGAGTTCTGATTTAAGTCGGAATTAAAATCAAGCACGGCCCCGTCATCCTGTTTGGACAGTTCATCATTTTTAAACAGCGGAAGTATCAGTTCTGAAAACATAGAATGGGAAACTTTTCCGCCGGAGCCATGGTCCAATAAAACTTTTTCTTCGCTCATGTTTATCCTGTAATTAAAATTTAATTATATTTATAAAATGCTGCGCAGGCGCCTTCATTGGATACCATGCACGGCCCCACCGGTGTCATTGGGGTACATTTTTTTTTGTACAGTCCACATTCAAGGGGTGTTTTCAGGCCCATGAGAATCTTCCCACAGGCGCATCCGGCAGGTTCCGGCACATCCGGCATATCCATTTTAAATTTTTGAGCTGCGTTAAATCTCTGGTACTCTTTTTTAAGTGTCATTCCACTTGATGGTATATTGCCGATTCCCCGCCAGGAGGCATCACACAGTTCAAACACCTGGGCCATGATGGCCTGGGCTTTGGTGTTGCCGGTGTCTGATACAGCCCGTGGATATGCGTTTTCCAAAGACGGCGCACCTTTTTCATTCTGTTCAATCAGCATCAGGACAGCGTTTAAGATATCCACCGGCTCAAATCCGGAAATGACTGACGGGATCTGGTATTTTTCAAACGTATCTCTATATGCATTGGTTCCGGTGATCACTGAAACATGGCCTGGCAGGATAAATCCATCAATTACCACACCAGGAGTATCCATCAGGGCTGCCAGCGCCGGCGGCGTTAATTTATTTGCCGAATAAATACTGAAATTTTCCAGATTTTCTGAAATAGCGCCCAGGATACCAGCTGCAATGGTCGGGATGGTGGTTTCAAAACCAACCGCACAGAACACCACCTCTTTATCTTTGTTTTCCTTTGCAATCTGGACTGCATCAAACAGGGAGTAGACTATCCGTACATCTGCCCCGGAGGCTTTTTCCTTTCCCAGGGTGGAACTGGAGCCGGGCACCCGGATCAAATCTCCAAATGTAGTGACAATCACGTCATCCAAACGGGAAAATTCCACAAATGCATCAATATCCTTTTGTGCTGTGACGCACACAGGGCATCCCGGACCGGAAAGAAGGGTGATGTTCTCCGGCAGAACACTTCGGATGCCGTGACGAAAAATGGAGTTTGTATGGGTGCCACACACTTCCATCAACCTTAAGGACTTTTGGCTCACTGCTTTAATCTTTTTGACAATCTCTTTTGCCAATGCCCCGTCCCTGTATTCTTCAACGTATTTCAAACTCATGGTTTAATCCTTTTCCATTGCTGCTGCCGCTGCCACCTGGCCCAGGCAGATCCCGCCATCCCCTGTGGGCACCTTTGAATGTGTATACACCTCAAATCCTTTATTCTCAAGTCTTGCTATCATCTGATTTAAAACAATATCATTATTGAACACTCCGCCTGAGAGTACCGCCTTTTTAATACCGCTCTCTTTTTTTATCCGGACTACGGCGTCTGTAAAAGCCTCAACCATAGTATGATGAAACTTTAAGCTGATGACAGATTCAGATAAATCAGACTGCATATCTTTTACGATCTGCTCAATACAGGGAAGCATATCAATCTCCAGAAGTCCTTCTGTCTCCCCTGCCCTGATATTAAAATCATAGGCCGGCCCGTCCAATTCATTATCTCCCACACCGGCGGCAATCGCTTCCAGTTCCATTGCAGCCTGACTTTCATGGGAAATTTCATGACGAAGGCACAAAACAGATGCCACTGCATCAAACAGTCTTCCAGCACTGGATGTGAGCGGAGAGTTTAACTGTTTTTCAATCATCTGGCAGACAATATTCAGCTTTTTCTTACCTATCTGCCGGACAAACGGAATGTCCAGATCTAAAAATTCTTTGCCAAAACATGAAAAAAGAACGGATACCGCCATGCGCCAGGGCTCTAATACAGCCTTGTCTCCCCCAGGCATGTGCAGATAAGACAAGTGTGCTTTTCGCAAAAAATCTTTTGGGGTAGCCAATAAGATTTCGCCTCCCCATATCCGGCCGTCCGTGCCATACCCTGTACCATCCAGGGTGACGGCAATCACTTTTTCGTCCAGATTGTTCTCTGCCATGCAGGATACAGCATGGGCGTGATGATGCTGGACTGCAACTTTTTTTACTCCGTTCTGCGCATCTGCATATGATGTACTCATGTATCCGGGATGCATATCATGGGCAACTATTTTTGGCTGAATATCAAAAATCCGCTTTAAATGCTCAATACTTGATTTATAATAGGATTCGCTCTTGATATTTTCCAGATCTCCAATGTGCTGGCTTATAAAAACATCATTCCCGCGGGTCAGGCAGACCGTATTTTTTAACCCTGCACCGCATCCAAGTACAGGCGGCAATTTTTTATTCAGGCTTACCGGCAGAGGAGCATACCCCCTTGATCGGCGAACAAAACGCTCCTGTCCCGCCTGGATTCTCATAATTGAATCATCCGCCCGAAAGTAAATATCACGATTATGCAGCAAAAAATAATCGGCAATATGACAAAACGCATCCAGGGCATCCTGGTTGTCAATGGATAAGGGCTCGCCAGACCGGTTACCACTGGTCATCACCAGAATATCCGGGCCTTTTTTCAGCAACAGGTAATGCAGCGGGGTATAGGGCAGCATCACCCCAAGACAGGTATTCAACGGGGCAACCCCTGGTGCAAGAGCCATCAAGTTGGAAAACACGCGCTTCTTTTTTTCAAGCAGAACAATGGGCCGGTGATAGGCTTCCAGCAGCTTTTTTTCCTGTTCGGAGACATGGACATAATCATGCAATGCCTCAACAGATTTTGCCATCAAGGCAAACGGTTTGTGGGGGCGGATCTTTTTTTCTCGTAAACTTTGAACTGCAAGTTCATTTGAAGCATCACAGGCCAGATGAAACCCTCCCAGCCCTTTTACTCCGAGAATTTTACCCTGTGAAAGAAAGTTTGCCGCCAGGCCGACTGCATCCTGAGCTGTTTCTTCCACCCGGCTGCCGCTGTTGTCCGTTAAAAACACCTCTGGCCCGCAGTCCGGGCAGGCATTGGGCTGCGCATGAAAACGGCGGTCCATCGGATCATCATACTCTTTCTGACATTGATCACACATCACAAAGGATTTCATGGACGTTTTGGGACGGTCATAGGGGATATCTTCAATAATGGTAAACCGCGGCCCGCAATTGGTGCAGTTGATAAAGGGGTATTCAAAACGCCGGTCTTCAGGATTCTCCAACTCAAAAAGACAGTCCTTACAGATGGAGACATCCGGCGATATTAAGGTATTTCGACTGGGGGCACCTTTACTTTTTACAATTTTAAATTCGGAAAAATGTTTCAGCGAACTCTTTTGGGTCTGGATATCACTGATTGAAGCAAGCAAAGGATGTTTGTGCAAGATATCTTGTATGAATCCCTCTATATCTTCCTCTCTGCCTTCTACCCACGCATCCACCCCATCTGCTGTATTGGAGACCTCACCTGCAAGGCTATAGGTCTGGGCAAGTCCAAACAAAAAAGGGCGAAACCCAACCCCCTGAACCACGCCTTTGATTTCAAGCTGCCTGGCTGTAATGTTTGATTTCATATGGGTTTATGGATGACCATCCAGATTATTTTTCCTGCAGGGGATCGGCTGCCAGGATATTTCGCATGTCCTCAAGGGTTTGAAGAGCGGCATCTTCGTCAACTTTAGAAATGGCAAAACCGGCATGAACGATAACATAATCACCAATTTTTGCATCTTCTATCAACATGATGCTGGTCTCCCGGATAACACCATCAACATCCACTTTAGCAATATCGCCGTTGATTTCAATAACTTTTGAAGGAACCGCCAGACACATATTTTACCACCTGTTTTTAATTATTAATAATGTATTAATATAACACAGGATACCGGTTAAAAACACGCATTTTATTCAATGATGCCAATACTGAGAACAGGCACTAAGGCCAGGACAATATATTCTCAATAGATGACATTATATTGTCATTTTGGTTTTTTGCTTTCCCTCATTTTTTTTATTACCAAAGTAGAATCAGGATGTTGCAAAATATCTCGATTCCCTGGCATATCACTTGCAGATTTCTCTTATGATAACCCAGTTTTTTTTGATGAGTAAGTAAAAATTTCAATGCGAGCAAAACCAGAAAGTTAAATTTAAAAAAAGTCTAATATGGCATATTTAATTCGAATTTTTAATCCTGTCTGTATTGTTCTTCTCATACTGTTTCTTTCACCCAATGCAATGGCAAAAGACAAACAATTCACCTGGAAACTTGCCTCACTCGCCCCAAAATATGTAGGATGGGCAAAACACATGCGTGAGATCATCCACCCGGCTGTTGACCGGGCGACAAATGGCAATGTGACTCCCCGATGGTACTGGGGAGGAATCATGGGCGAAGACTCCGACTATATAGATAAAATGAAAATCGGACAGCTGGACGGTGCTGCCTTTTCGGGCCAGGGGGTTGTAATGATCATGCCGGAAATGTCTGTCCTGGAGCTGCCGTTTATGTTCACCGATTACAATGAAGTGGACTACATCAGAAAAAAAATGTTTCCCAGGTTTGACGAACTGGCAAGAAAACGAGGGTATGTTATTACCGCATGGGCTGACCAGGATTTTGACCAGATTTATTCCCGTAAATACCCCATGACCCATCTTGAAGAGTTCAAAAAAGCAAAGTTTCTTACGTGGTACGGGCCTGCTGAACAAAATGTGCTTGAAAAACTTGGGGTCCGCCCAATCCCTATGGGGGTGCTTGAAATCTCTCCATCTATCCGGCAAAACATGGCAGACACGTTGATCGCACCGGCGGTCTGGATATTGGGCAGCCAGCTCCACCCGGTTATCAGATATGTTAACCCTGTAAAAATAAGGTATTCACCTGTTGCCTTATTTATTAACCTTGAATCCTGGAACAAACTGCCCCCGGACTATCAGGACAAACTGCTATCCATTCGGGATAACGAACTAAAAGAATTCACAATAAAATCACGCAGCGACAGTGTCAAATCACTGAATGCCATGATCACAAAAGGCGGCGTAAAAAAAAGCATCATGCCTGCTGACGAATTAAAAAAAATGCAGGATCTTGTAAAACCCATCTGGTATGAAATGGCTGGAAAGGATTATCCCAAAACACTTCTTGACGAACTTCTCGCCCACTTGGACGATTACAGGTCAGGGCGTGCGAAGTAAATGGGAAACCCTCTTTTAAATACCCTCTCAGTCATAAACAAGTGGTGTGTTGTCTTTGAAAAAATTCTTTTATGCACACTTCTTTTTACCACAATTTTTCTGGCTTTCGGCCAAATTGTTTCACGCAATCTTTTTTCCATGGGATATGTGTGGGTTGACCAGGTACTGAGAATCTGTGTTCTATGGATCGCCTTTACCGGTGCCTCCCTTGCTTCTGAATATAAGGGCCATATCAAAATTGATGTTATGTACAACATCATCAACTCCCAAGGCACTAAAGCAGCCATTGAAATTATTGCCCAGATTCTAACCATGATCATTTGTGCACTTTTATTTACTGCATCTGTTCAATACATCATGATGATTTCAACAGATCCTCGGGCATCACTCATCGCAACTATTCCGGACTGGTATTACAGGGGAATTATTCCATATTGTTTTCTGATTATGACGATTCGCTGCTTCATCCATGCTTTAAAATTATTTAATAAAAGAAAAAGGTTAAAAAAAATTTAATATAAATGGGAGAGTTGCTCACCATATCGCTTACCCTCTGTTTTCTGACAGCCATTATCTGCGGCACTCCCATATATGCGATCATCGGCGGCAGCTCAGCGCTCTTTTTTGTCTATATTTCTGATGTCAGCATGGCAAGTGTCATCATCGAAATGAACCGCCTTGCCAACGCACCTGGAATCATTGCAATTCCCTTATTTATTTTCACTGGATTTCTTTTTGCAGAAAGCAATGCATCTTCGCGGCTCATCAAGTTCTCAAATGCAATGCTGGGCTGGATTCCCGGTGGTCTGGCTGTTGTCGCAGTCGTGGTCTGCACGATTTTCACCGCCCTGACCGGGGGCAGCGGAATCACCATTGTTGCTGTAGGGGGTATCCTGATGCCGTCTCTGGTCAAAGATCATTATAGCAAGCAATTCTCAACAGGAATCATTACTGCCTCGGGAAGCTCCGGCGTTCTTTTTCTTCCCAGCCTTCCCATCATTATTTACGGCATGGTTACCGGGACAAATATCAGCCATCTTTTTATGGCCGGTATGCTGCCCGGTGCTTTGATTGTTTCTCTTCTTTCAGGTTTCGGGATCTTTTACGGATTTTACCATAAAGTCCCCACAACCCCTTTTTCCACTTCCAGGTTTATGGAAAGTGCCTGGGAAATCAAATGGATGATCCCGCTTCCATTTCTGGTCATCGGCGGTATATATGGCGGTTTTATTTCTGTGAGCGAGGCTGCGGCGGTTTCCGCTGTTTATGCCCTGACAACCGAGTGCCTCATATACCGGGAAATTTCCATGGATAAACTGATAAAAATCTCCATTGAAAGCATGATCATGGTCGGAGCCATACTGATTATCCTGAGCACAGCCCTTGGATTGACAAACTTCATGGTCGATCAGCAGATACCGCAGAAAATAATGGAGCTGGTCATGGTCAACATATCCAACAAAGTGATATTCCTTTTAAGCCTGAACTTATTCTTGCTGGTGGTGGGATGCCTCATGGACATTTTTTCAGCCATTGTGGTGGTGGCTCCGCTTATCGCACCTGTTGCAGAGCAGTTCCAGATTGATCCGGTCCACCTGGGGATTATCTTTCTTGCCAACCTTGAAATGGGTTATCTTACCCCGCCTGTGGGCATCAACCTTTTTATTTCCAGCCTGCGGTTCAAAATCCCGGTGATCCCTTTATACAAAACCGTGATTCCATTTTTACTGCTGCTGTTTATTGCTCTTTTACTCATCAGTTACATACCCGAAATCAGTCTTTTTTTTCTTGATATCTTGGGAACAAGGGTTCCCCTGCTGCAGATATGATTCCCACAGGAGACAAAATCAAGAGAGATAAAATCAAGAGAGATAAAAAAATGAAAAGAAAAATTATTTCGCTCACTGTCTTTTTGGCCCTGTTTTTAATTTGTGGGTGCATGAAACTGGGGATTGATATGATCGGTGCGCCAACTATGTCCAGGATAATTCAAAAGATGAACCATATTAAAAGCTACAAACTGGCTCGGGAAGGCCTGCCGGGTGATATCCTGATGGCAACTGCCGTTACCGAGCTCTCACCGAACAATGCCATTTTGCTAAAAGACTGTGCCTATATTTATTTTGCATATGGCCTTTTTGTGGAAGAAGAGGACATTGAGTATGCAAAAGAGTTGTTCATTGCCGGCAAAGCATATGGGATGCGGGCATTGAAACAGAATCAGGCTTTCAGAAAAGGCCTTGAAAAAGGACTCCCCATTCAAAAACTTGTTCATTCCCTCGGACCTGAATATGCCGAAGCTCTCTGCTGGACCAGCCTGAATACCGGGCTCTGGGTACTCCAGAACCTTGATGACCCTTCTGTTTTTATAGAAATGCCTGATATCCTGGCCATGGCCAAACAGTCTATCAAACTGGATGATGATTATTTTCATGGCGTAGTAAAGGCCTTTTTAGGGTGCTATTATGCCATGGTACCCAAGGCACTGGACCCGGATGCAGGGCCTGAGAATTCGCAAATAATGTTCGATGCTGCCCGAAAAGTGGATGGGGGCAATATGCTGCTGATCGACCTGTTTGAAGCACGATTTCTTGCTGCAAATATCAATGATGAAAAGCAGTTTGATTCTCTTTTAAACCATATCCTTGAAACGGATTCTTCCGTCCTTGAAAACGGCATTCTTTTTAATGAGCTGGCCAAAGCAAAAGCCCAGTACTATTTAGATCACAAAACGCTATTTTTTTAGCCTGCCATAAAAACTCTTATCCAACGGCCTGAAGCGGGCTGTAACATCTAATTTGTTGCATTATTTTTTAAATGGTGTTATATTTTTCCTATTTACCAAACAAATTTAAAAAGGAACTTAAGCTCATTATCTGCTCTCAGTTTGTATTTCTGTATTAGATTTATGAACCTGAGGTGATGGATGTAATCGTTTCGTGATACGAAAAGCATCTGTTACAGCCGATAACATTTTGTTTTAGTGTATTTTTAAATAACCGAAGAACAAATCCTATATAAAACACAAAAAATATACCTTAAGGAGAGTTTTATGAAAAAATTGGCGTTAACCGTTTTAAGTATCTCATTATTTCTGTTCATTTCATCCGTATCCATGGCCGCTGATTTTTCCGGCAAAAAAGTACTGTTCATTGATTCTTATCATGAAGGATATCCCTGGAGCGATGGAATTACCAAAGGGGTTCAGCAGACACTAAACGGCACAGGCGTGGAGCTGAAAATCATTCGTTTGGATACAAAACGAAATAAAGGTGAAGCGTTTATGAACGAAGCCGTCCAAAAGGCGAAAGCTGTGATTGAATCCTTCAAGCCAGATGTTGTTATTGCCGCAGACGACAATGCGTCAAAATACCTGATCAAGCCTTTTTACAAAGATGCTGCCCTTCCGTTTGTATTCTGCGGAGTGAACTGGGATGCCTCCAATTACGGTTTCCCCTATAAAAATGTTACTGGCATGGTGGAAGTCGCCGGTGTCAATGAACTGCTTGATACACTGAAGCCGTATGCCAAGGGTGATAGAATCGCACTCCTGTCAGACGACACCCTTTCTTCAAGAAAAAATGTTGACAATTACAAGAATGTTCTGGGTGTGAACCTGACTGAATTCCTGGTAAAAACTATGGCCGAATGGAAAGAAAATTTTAAGAAAATCCAGGCTAACTTTGATATTCTAATTATTGAAAATGTTATCGGCATTAATGATTTTGACGCCAAAAAAGGTGAAGCCTTTGCTACAGCCAACTCTAAAATTCCAAGCGGTGCTGTACAGGGTCTCAATATGCCGTATGCGTTGCTGGGGTATCTTAAAGTGGCTGAAGAACAGGGAGAATGGTCAGCAAATGCTGCTTTGAAGATCCTTGGTGGAACGTCTCCTTCAGATATCCCTATTGTAAAAAATGAAAAAGGATCACTGGTAGTGAATGCAAAAATCGCAGCCCGGGCTGGTATTGAGCTTGACTACGAAATTATTGGAAATGCCGACAAGGTCATCGAATAAGTCTTAATTTTTTAACCAATATTCTTAAGGAAAATTCATGAAAAGATTTATCTCTGCAGCATGTATAGTAATAGCTGTTATTTTTTCTGTTCAAACGGCAACGGCCAAAGACAGTGCAACAGCTGAGGAGGTTTATAACCTGGTTTTAAAGGCTTACCCCGTACTTCAGAATCTCAAAGAGGAATCTTTCCCGGCTTTTAACGATCCCAAGGGAGAGTTTATTTTAAAAGATACTTATGTGGTGGTAATCCAGTGTCCCACTTACACCGTAACCCACCCCTTTGCTGAAAAGGCCAGAGGCATGGCCATGCCGCCGGAAAATTTTCCATGGTTTCCCCTCTTTTGTGAGGCCAGCAAATCTTCCAGCGGGAAATGGGTGGAATATGAATGGCCGAAACCCGGTGTTACAGAACCCTCCAGAAAAGTGGCCTTCATTATCGCAGTGGAAAACACGCCTTATGCCTTGGTAGCAGGAATATACACGGATACCACCTCGGTGGAAGAACTGAATGCCACACTCAAATAATACAGACAATTTCTCAGACCTTATAAAGCATCGATTAAAGGATTGACCATGAAAATATCGATTAAATATAAATTTCTTATTCCAATTTTAACGCTTTTGATTCTCGGATTAGGTGCACTTGCCGCTATTTCCTATACCAAGTCTAAAACTGCTTTGGAGACAGCCATATATGGCCAGATGCGGCAAACAACAGATTCAACCAGCAAAATCATGATATCCTGGGTCAATGACCGGAAACTGGATGCCAAGACCTGGAGTCATGACAAGGTATACAGTACGTCCCTTAAAGAAACCTTTGTGGGAAAGTCCGCTCGCAAGTCAGCATCGCGTAAGCTTGCAGATCTGGTTAAAGAGTACGGCTATTATGAAAATATTGCCATCGCCGATGCAAAAGGCGATCTGGTTGCCTCGGCAGACCCTTCCCATATTGGGAAAGTCAATATCACCAACAGAGAATATTTCAAGGCAGCCATAAAAGGCGACACCACCATAAGCAAGGTGGTAAAAAGCAAAGCCACCGGCAGTCCTGTGATAATCTTTGCCACACCGGTGACAGAAAAGGAGACCATTCCCGGTATTTTACTGGCTGTGGTCAGCCTGGATGAATTCAGCAGACAGTTTGTCTCCCCGATCAAGATTGGTAAAAAAGGGTATGCTTATCTCATGAATGAAAAGGGCATGGTGCTGGCCTACCCGGATAAATCCAAGATTTATAAACTGGATCTGTCAAAATTTGAATTTGGAAAACAGATGCTTGCCCAGAAAAAAGGCACACTTGAATATTCTTTTGAAGGCATGGATAAAGTAGTCATGTTCAATACCTTTGAGCAGCTTGGTTGTACACTGGCCGTAACTGCGTCCGTCCGGGAGCTTCTCGCCCCGGTTGCCAGTATGGGTAAGGTCAATGCCTCTGTGGCAGTTGTCATACTTTTGGCAGCCGTCTTTATTGTATGGATGGTGACCGCATCGGTGGCGAAACCTGTCAACAATGTAGTGGCCGGATTAAAGGATGCTGCAGAAGGCGAAGGGGACCTGACCAAACGCCTGGACATTAAGAGTAGAGATGAAATTGGCAGCCTTGCCAGATGGTTTAATACCTTTGTTGAAAAACTCCAGGGGATCATTACAGATATTTCTGGAAATTCTAACAAAGTCAATGTGTCTGCTGACAAGCTTTTAAATATTTCAGAACAGATGTCCGATGGTGCTGAGCAGATGTCGGAAAAATCCAATACAGTAGCTGCTGCGGCAGAAGAGATGAGTAGCAATATGACATCTGTTGCTGCGGCGGCAGAGCAGTCTTCCACCAATATCAACATGGTGTCATCTGCCGCAGAAGAGATGACCTCAACCATTAATGAGATTGCAAAGAATACGGAAAAAACCCGTGTTTCCAGCAACCAGGCGGTTGATAAAACCAAGGAAGCTTCTGTAAATATTGATCTGCTCAGTAAAGATGCCCAGGAAATCGGACGGGTGATCGATACCATTGACGACATCTCAGAACAGACCAACCTGCTGGCACTGAATGCGACAATTGAAGCGGCACGCGCCGGAGAAGCCGGTAAAGGTTTTGCAGTTGTTGCAGGTGAAATCAAAGCCCTGGCCATGCAGACGGCTGAAGCCACTCTTGAAATCAAGGAAAAAATTGATGGGATACAAGGCTCAACCAAGCAGACGGTTTCAACCATTGAGGAGATCGTGGCTGAAATTAACGGAGTCAATCAGATGATTGATACGGTTGCCGCAGCCGTTGAAGAGCAGTCTATCACCACCAAAGAAATTGCTTCTAACGTTAATCAGGCCGCCGGTGGTATCCAGGACGTCACTGAAAACGTAGCCAATAGCTCATCTGTAGCCAATGACATTGCAAAAGACATTTCCGAAATGAACCGGATGGCTGAAGATATGGCTAACAACAGTTCCAGTGTGACTAAAAATGCCAAAGACTTGAGCCAGTTGTCAGGTGATCTCAGAGAAACCGTTGATCAGTTTAAGATATAAACGTGTATGGCGATATCGGAAAATTATCGGTATCAGCTAAAAACTTCCAACCCTTTCCGATTGGACGCGGATGTTCGTCTTGGAAAGGGTTGGATAATTTATTTTTGTACTCTGGTAGATTAAATTATTCGACTCTGAGTTCCTTTTTCAGGATTTTTCCTGTAGCGGTCATGGGGAACACCAATTACAGATGCCATGGCATTGACCTGGGCATCTTACTTAACGGCACCAGCCAGGTGGATAGAAAAAAAGAGTTTAAAACGAAGGTAGTGGCAACTCAGTAATACTCTGAAGGCTGCCAGCCTTCAGATCTTTTAGAGGGCTTTCACAATAACCAGGGTGGCATCATCCTGAAGTTTTTCATTCTTTTGAAACCGGCTTATGGCATCCATCACCTGTTTTGAGATCTCTTCAGACGTTCCGGATGCATTCTCCCGAATGATGTTCTCCAGGCTCTCTTTTCCAAACTGATCACCGGCTTCATTCTTTGCTTCCCATATTCCATCAGTATAAAGGGCGATAATATCGCCTTTTGATATACCTGAAATGCGGTTCTCCTCATATTCGAATTCCTCATCAACGCCCAGGGCAATACCGGAACCTTTAAGAGAAGAAAAAGTATCGTTGCTGCAGTGGTAAATCATGGCCGGATCATGCCCGGCCCGTATCCATTTCAACGATTTTTCAATGCTGTCCAACTCAATTGCAAAAAGGGTGATAAAATTGCCGGACTCTTTCACATCACTGCATAATTGCCGATTAACATCAGAAACCACCTGGGCCAGATCTCCTGCCATGGCAGAACGCTGACGGAACAACGCCCTGGATGTAGCCATGAGCAGAGCAGAAGAAATGCCATGCCCGGAAACATCTCCCAGGACCATGCGAATCTTTGGGTTCCGATCCTTATCCGGCCAGATAAAATCATAGTAATCCCCGCCGGTCTCATCGCAATAGAGACTGGTCCCTGAAACATCCAAGCCCGGTATATCGGGAATTTTTCCAGGCAAAAGATTCTGCTGAATTTCTGCAGCCAGGTCCAGTGATTTCTGCATTCTCTGTCTTTCTTCAAGTCCAAGGGTCATCTCATTAACCACTTCTCCGGCATAACCGATTTCATCATTGGACACCACGCGAACCTGATCAGTGTAATGTCCTTTTTGAACCTTCTGGAGTACCCGTACCAAATCATTAATCGGTTCTATAATATTTCGGCTGAGAATCCGGTTCAGTTGTTTGGAAGAGATCAGCGTATAAATAAAAAGAACAAACGTAAACAGGATGATACTGCGACCATATTCAACTGCAGAAACCGAATCAGCCTCCATCTCCCATTGAAGCGTTAAAAGCGTCACCAGTAAAATAGTGACCGGAACAATTGCACCCAGCCGGTTGACCAGAACAATCCGTTTGGATATGGATAATTTTGCCGCTCCTTCAATACCTGTCAAACGTCCATCCGGAAAGAAAAATGGAATCAGCTGAATCCGGGAAACAGCCTCCACCCATTGGGAGGCAATGGCTGAGGCGATCAGACCCACCATGCTTGCCCGGCAGGCAAGCGTCACTGCTGTCCTGAATTCTGATATCCCTGCAAGGTATGCAAATAAACCGACAATACCGGGAATCAGTATCCACACACCCACATTTATCGGCACAAATATAAAATGAATGTTCAACAACCTTCTTTGGGCCTTTTTGATCTGATTCTCATCAGGAATCTCTCCATTTTTATAAAGACGAATGCACTCTGAAATTGGAGAAAGTATCTGCCGGGTCATATAGATAACTGCACAATAGGATGCTGCCAGCATAAAAATAATTTTTGGAAGTACAAACCCCAAAAAAACACCCCATGAAATGGCCTGTCCAGGCCCGAGAATAACCTTCTGGATAGATTCAAGGGGCGTAAAAAAATTAAAGATGCCGGCCATTACAATACCAATGGTTGTGGATATAATTCCTACCAGATAATATGGAGTCAGTGTTAACCGGCCTGCTTCAACAGGAGTGGGAGGGATTTTATATGCCGCTTTATCAGAGGGCATGCATCTTTCCTTTCAATTTCTATATTCTTTCAACTGGTTTGTCTGAATATTTAACAATGCCTCGGTCTCTATAGTTTGGATCAAAAATTATGTGTCCTTGTCCTAAAAGTCAAGCGAAAACCCTTTATCGCAAAGAGCTTTTAAACTTCTGGCTCCAAATATTTAAATTGTCTTGTACCGGCATTTAAGCTATGCTGACCAGCAAAATACAGCAGACTTTAAAGAGGCACACTATTTTAAATATGGGGAATGCTATTTTAACCGCGGTGGTTGCAGCGGAAAATGGAGAAATTTTTGAGCTTGAAGGATACGGAGCTGCCGGCCAATCAGGGGACACGCCTGTTGTTCTAACAAGAGAAGACACCCTTACCATGCCCCACGGCAGCGAACTGATGATGCTGCCCCAACGAAGACCGGTGGTTTATAACCTGTCCACAGACGAATTTGAAATCATTGAGCAAAATCCATATGACCCGTCTGAAAAAATATATCCGGTGGCTGTATTTAACTCTCCCGGATATGTAAACCGGCATTTTTGCGCGTATGATGATAAGGGAATTAAAGAGATCCTCCCTCTGTTCTCCTATGGGGCAGTGGGATTCGGAAAAAACAATTTTCGTTCTGCTGCCGTCCTTGTCGATACGGAACCCCGCCAGGATTTGCGCCTGATGCCGCAAAAAGGGATTGTCAAAGGGGTAAAAAAAATGCAGCGAAAATACCCGGACAACCGCCTGATCCGCCACCTTGAAACCTGCGCACTTCAATACGGATGCCCGGCAGGTAAAAATTTTTTCCTGAAGCGCTATGAAGCTCCGCTGCCTACATCAACCGTTTGCAACGCGAACTGCCTCGGTTGTATCTCTCTTCAAACTCAGGATAATCTTTGCGCCTGCCAGGAAAGAATCAATTTTACTCCCTCCCCGGAAGAAATCGCCCAGGTAAGCCTGGAGCATATCGCCCATGTGAAAAACGCTGTCGTAAGTTTTGGACAGGGGTGTGAGGGTGATCCCCTTACCGCATTTAAGGCAATAGAACCGGCAATTAAGATGATTCGGAAACAGACTGATCAAGGAACCATTAATTTAAATACCAATGCCAGTTTGCCAAAACATGTAGAGGCGTTGTGTCAATCAGGGCTTGATTCCATGAGGGTGAGTTTGAATTCAGTACGGGAAAAATTTTACACAGCCTATTTCAGGCCTCGCTCTTACCATTTCTCCGATGTCCTTGAAAGCATCCGTATAGCAAAGGACAATGGTAAGTTTGTCTCTATCAATTACCTGAACTGTCCGGGTTTCACGGATTCTGGAAAAGAATTTAAGGCCCTTGAATCATTTATTCAAACCTACCAGATTGATATGATCCAATGGCGCAACCTGAACTTTGACCCCAGGCGATATTATAATATCATGTCAGAAATCGGGGACAGCGGAGCAGCGATAGGCATGCAGGTAATTATAGCGCAACTTTCCCGCCGGTTCCCCAACCTGCGCCACGGATATTTCAATCCTCCGGTAAATGAAAAATAACGAGCTATTTTACATCATCAGAAAAATCACAAAAATTAATTAACGTCATTAACATTAATTTCGAAAAATTATATAAATACCATTCACCTTTTTAAGACTCATTTTCATTTAAACTCAATATTCAAAGGCATCTTAGCCCTCCAAAGCCTCTAAAATATCAGCTGAAAAATATTTGCAGCACAACCATTATCTTATTTTTTATTGACAGAAAATTTCGGATAGTGTACGGCTGGAACGTATTTTTTTAAGGAAAACAATTTTAAAATGAAGGATTGATTTTAAATGAACGAACAAAAAACAAAATATCTAAATATTGAAGAATGTGTTGACCATATCATCGATGTATTTGGAGATGATGTCAGAATCGGCATGCCCCTGGGACTGGGAAAACCAGTAGGACTTATCAATGCTCTGTACCGGAGAGTTAAAAGCAATCCCCAGATCAATCTTTCCATTTTTTCATCACTCCATTTGGAAAAACCCATTCCGTCCAGCGACCTTGAAAAACGCCTTATGGACCCGTTCATAGAAAGAACTTTCAAGGGAGTACCTGATCTGGAATATATGATTGACATGAGAACCACAGGTCTGCCTGACAATGTGACTCTTTATGACTTTTATTCCAAAGCCGGTGCTATAAAAGGCGAAGTTAAAATGCAGCAAAATCACATGAACTCTAATTACACCCATTCTGTTAGAGACTGTGAGACAAACAACAACTGCATTTTCACTCATATTATTGCCAAAGCTGAGACTGAAGAAGGCACCATGTACAGTTGCTCATGCAACTCAGATACAACCCTTGAAGCAATCGCCTCCTTCAATAAAGAAAAGGCTCTCGGCTTGAAGAGACTTAACATTGGTGTGGTGAATGACAGCCTTCCGTTCATGTATGGTGATGCTGTACTTCCGGCCGAAGCATACGACATCATTATTGACGACCCTGATTATTACCATCCCTTGTTTGCAGCTCCTCGTGCCCCTGTCAGTATCCCAGACTATATGATCGGACTTCATATTTCCACGCTGATCAAAGATGCCGGAACCCTTCAAATTGGTATCGGTGCCCTGGGTGATTCTGTTGCATACGGCCTGAATGTACGCCACAATGAAAATGAAGCTTACAAAAATCTGATCGCCGAAAGCGGTATTGGGGATCGCTACAAAGACCTGATTGAACAAATCGGCGGTTTGGATACGTTTGAAGAAGGCCTGTACGGTTCAACAGAAATGCTGGTAGACGGTTTCCTCCAACTCTACAAAAATGGGGTAATCAAACGGAAAGTCTATCATCATATCGGCATCCAGAAATTGATCAATGACGGCAAACTTAAAGAAAATGAAATCCCCAATGATGTCCTCAAACTCATGATAGAAGATGAGAGCATCCATCCCTACCTGACAGAAAAGGATTTTGACAGCCTGCAGCGGTTCGGTGTTTTAAAAGAAAGCCTTACCTATGACAATGGTGAAATCATTGATGGCGCGACCCGCTATTCAGCACTTCTTGCAGACGATTCTAATCTGGCAGCCATCAGTGAAAACTGCCTTGGAAAAAACCTGAAAAACGGCGTCATGCTCACAGGTGGTTTCTTTATGGGACCACAGGATTTTTATGATGACCTTTACAATATGCCGGAAGAAGAGCGGATGCAGTTTGAAATGACCGGTGTACAGGTGGCAAACCAGTTGTATGGAAATGAAGTGCTTCGCACACTCCAGCGAAAAGATGGTCGATTCTGCAACACCGGTATGAAAGCGACCCTTCTGGGTTCCATCTGCTCAGACGGCCTGGACGATGGAACGGTTGTCAGTGGTGTTGGTGGTCAGTACAACTTTGTTTCCATGGCCCATGCCCTTCCCGACGGCCGATGCCTCATGATGATCAAGAGTACCCGCGCTGAAGGCGTAAAAGTATTATCCAACATTGTGTACACCTATGGTCATACTACAATCCCAAGACATCTGAGAGACATAGTGGTCACAGAGTACGGCATTGCTGATATCCGAGGAAAATGTGATCAGGACATTATCAAGGAGATGCTCAATATCACAGATTCCAGGTTTCAGGACGAATTGATGGCAGAAGCCAAAAAGCACAAGAAATTGCCAGAGGATTACCAGATCCCTGAAGAATATAGAAACAACACACCGGAAAAACTGGCTCAGATTATGGCCGGGCCAAAAGCTCAAGGTCTGTTCCCGGACTTCCCATGTGGTGCTCCCATGACTCCGGAAGAACTTTTCCTTGCTTTTGCAATGAAAACTTTAGCAGCAAAATCCCAAACACCGGAAGCTGCAGAATTTCCGGCAATGATGGCAGAACTTCCGGAAGAAATTCCAGGAACCATACTCCCCCTGGTGGAACGAATGGGACTTGGAAAACCAGCCTCAAAAGAAGAGGTCATCTCTCAGAAAACTCTGCTCCTTGCACTCCGCCTGGCAGGTTTCTTCTAAACACATTCTAACTGAAAAATTCAGTTAGCCTCCTATATCAATGCTGCGATGAACTTCCATCGCAGCATTGATATTTTAATTCTTTCCCCTACTCCCACTCTCCAAATCAGTTGGTTTTATAATGCTGATCTGTTATATTTTGCCCTATGGGCGATAAAAAAATTCTGATAATTGACGAAACCATCAGGGAAGGCATGCAGTTTCAGGGGGTAATGTTCTCTCCTGAACAGCGGTGCCGGATTCTAAATTTCCAGGAAAAACTGGGTGTGGATATCTGTCAGGCAGGATACCCTCCGGCCCATGACAGCGAAATACTTGCTGTCCAAAAACTAATAACGCACGCACGGGAAAAAAAGTTTAACATCCGTATTGCTGCAATGGGAAGGGCTTCTCTCAAAGATTTAGATATCCTGGCCGCCTCGAAGGCTGATGATTTTCACTTTCATATTCATATCAAAGAGAACCGCCAGGAAAAACAATTAAAACAAAACTTGAAGGAACTTGGAGACCTCATCGATCATATCAAAACAAACCATCCGGGCACCATGATATCCGTTGCCATGCTTGATATAGGCAGGTTTCCAGGTTCAATGCTCGAATATTGCCTGTCTGTTTTAAAAAATCACGAACTTGATATTCTGTCTCTGCCAGACACATCCGGGCTTCTTTCTCCCAACCAACTGCATGAAAAGATTGAATCTCTTTCAAATACCTGTGGAAATACCCGTCTGTCTGTGCACTGTCACAATGATATGGGAATGGCAACTGCAAACGGCGTAATGGGAATAATCGCAGGTGCAACAGTTCTGGAAGCATCTGTCATGGGTATTGGTGAAAGAAATGGAATCAGCGATCTGTTTACTGCCGCCAAAACACTTAAAGATCAGGGCTTCGAAATCGCTTTGAATATTGACGACCTTGAAACTTTTAATCATTATTACAACTATGTGGACAGCATTGTACATGAACAAACCGAAATCCGCCTGCTGAATGCCTGCACCCCTTTTTTTGGAAAGGCCGTCAAAACTCATGTGGCAGGGACACACGCCAAAGGAGAGTTTGGGCGTTCAAAGGATGAAGATTTTTCCTTAAACGTACTTTGTGGAAAACACCTCGTAAAAAAATACCTGGATCTTTACAACATCACGTTTCCCCAAGGGAATTTTTTTGATCTGACACGTGAAATTAAGAATCAAAGTGCCCGGCTTAACCGATCTTTATCTTTGGCAGATGTCAGATCTCTAATTTCTATAAAGACCGATTGGAGGTAACACACCTCATCATGGAATCAAAAAGTCATATTGTACTGATCTTGTGTTTTGCCATCGCAGTTATCGTATTGTATGCAAGAGTATTGATCCCTTATGATACGTCTCCTTTGCCCCTTTCTGAACCTGTTTCCCCTGCGTCAGATGATATCATTACGATACACTACCACGAAAGGCCTCCCTATTATACAACAGGCCCTTATGGTGTTTATGGCCTCTGATTTCAAATTCATCCGCTTCAGCAATATACCGGAAGGCAATAAGCGCTATTTAATGTTCAGTCAAAATGTAGAAGATGACATCATTGAAAAAATTAATAAGGCCATACAAAGTCAATTCATAAAAGCAAGTGATTCTACAGCAAACGGGAAATGAAAACCTTGAATTATAAAAAAACAGCATCCATAACTGCCATTGTACTTTTACTGATGTTTTGTATTTTTGTAATTCTTTATGAACGCCATATACGCAATGAAGCTCAAGCCTATATTGAAAAGCATGGGCGTGTTATTGCCAACGCTCTCTGGAATTTCAACCCCCAGGGCGCTTCCGAGTACCTGTCTCTTGCCTGCAAATCGCAAAGGTATGAGCATGTGGTTGTCACGGATATTAATGGAGAAATATTTATAACCGCAGCCGGGGAAAGTATGAACCGGAGTGAAACTATATTAAAAACCCTTCATCTTATACCTGTCGAACGGCTTGCATCAAATATTGTTTATAAAGAAAAAAATATCGGAAGAATTGAGGCGGTCTGGTATTGCACGACCATATATACCGAACTCAGCGTTCTATTTATTTTGATTCTGATTTTTTTAATTTTACAATTATACACAAGATTATTGGATTCAAACCAGCTGCTTGAAGAACGGGTATTGAACCGTACGAGTGAACTTTCCAGCTTAAATGAATCACTGCAGCTTGAAATTGAAAAAAACCAGGAACTGAGCCAATTCAGGGAATCCATCATTGAAAATGCGAACATCTGGCTGAATGTCTTAGATGAAAGTGGGCGCGTTGTTGTCTGGAACAAGGCAGCAGAAAGTATAAGCAGTTACACAAAAGAGGAAGTGGTTGGTCACGACCAGGTATGGGAGTGGCTGTATCCGGAACAAGGCTATCGGGAAGAAATATTATCTACCGTCATGGCAATTATTGAGAAAAACGAAGTCCTCCAGGATTTTGAAACCACCATCCAAAGAAAAGACGGAGAAAAAAGAATCATTTCCTGGCATTCACGGAACCTCAAAGACGACAAAGCAAAGCCTATCGGTTCAATTGCCCTGGGACGTGATATCACCAAACACACACAGGCGGAAATTGCACTGAAAGAAAGTGAAGATAAGTATAAAGAACTTGTCCAGCATGCCCCGACTGGAATCTATGAATTTGACATGGAAAAGCTCAAATTCATCAGTGTCAATGATGTTATGTGCGAATATGCAGGGTACTCCAAAGATGAATTTCTAGCATTAGACCCTTTTGAACTTTTAGATGAAGACAGCCAGAAAAAACTTACCCGGCTTATCGAGGATGTTTTCACGCAAAAGCCTGATCAGCTGTCAGAAGAATATAAAATGGTAGGAAAAAATCAGGAAAAAATCTGGGTGCTGGTAAATTCAAAATTCTTTTATGAAGACGACATTCCAAAGCGTGCAATGGCTGTGGTTCATGATTTAACAGATATCCGCCAGGCAGAAGAAGAGAGAAGGCGGCTTGAGCTTCAACTTCAGCAGGCTCATAAAATGGAAGCAATTGGAACCCTTGCCGGAGGGATTGCCCATGATTTCAACAATATTCTTGCAGGGATAATGGGATATTGCAGTCTTTTACAAAACAATATCGATAACCCTGAAAAAGTAAAAGATCAAACAGGACAAATTTTCAAAGCTGCAACACGTGCAGCTGAACTGGTCAGTCAGATCCTTGCTTTCAGCCGGAATATTGATTATGAAAAAAGTGCTCAATCGATGAGTCCCATAATAAAAGAAGTCATAAAACTGCTCAGATCATCCATACCCGTAACTATTGAAATACAAGAGAATATCATTTCCCGGAGTAAAATTTTTGCTAATCCGGTTAAGATGCATCAGATTATCATGAATATTTGTACCAATGCATACCATGCAATGATCGATACCGGAGGGACATTATCCATATCACTGATCGATACTAAAATTTCCAAATCTAAAGCAGAAAATCTTCAGATATCAAAAGGGAAATATGTAGAGCTTGAGATCAGCGATACCGGCCATGGAATGGATCGTGAGACTCTAAATCGAATTTTTGACCCCTATTTTACAACAAAAGAATTTGGTAAAGGAACCGGAATGGGACTTTCCATGGTATATGCCATCGTTAAAGAGCATAATGGGGCGATCAAAGCTTTCAGTCGCAAAGGCAAAGGTTCTTCTTTTAAAGTTTATCTGCCGGTAACGGATAAAGGGCAAATTGCCCATACCCCTTCTGGAGGACCAGAACCCATGGCCAAAAGCGGAAACGAAAGAATCATGATTGTGGATGATGAAATCAGCATTCTTGAATCAACCCAGGAACTTTTATCAGACTTCGGCTACCGTGTCAGAGGGTATAGTGACGGAAAAAAAGCCTTTGAAGCATTCAAAAAAGATCCGCATAGCATTGATCTGGTGTTAACGGACATGACCATGCCGGGCATGACCGGGGACTTACTGGCAAAAGAGATGATCAACATCCGTGATGATTTGCCGATTATTCTGTGCACCGGATATAATGAAAAAATATCAGAAGAGAAAGCACTTGATCTTGGAATTAAAAAATTTATTCAAAAACCATTTGTAAACCAGCCAATCAGTGAAATTATTCGTGAGGTACTTGATTCCTGAACTCAATACCAAGGCCTATAACTGGATCGTTCTGTTTTCATAGGAGATTAATCTGATTATTTCTTTCGGGTCAATATTTATTTGGGAACAATTGAAAAAGCCATTCCAAAGTGATATAAATTCAGTTTGATTAATTGAAGTTGATTCATATATTGACTTGGTAAAAAATTTAATTCAGAGGGCACTTGCTTGAGAATTGACATAAAAGGGATTGTTATCCTTTGCGGGAATTATGGCAGCGGTAAAACAGAAACTGCACTGAATCTGGCAACAACTAAAAAAAATGAAGGCCTTGAGGTTAAAATTGCCGATCTGGATCTTGTAAATCCATATTTCAGGACACGGGAAGCAAGAGCCTTACTCCAACAGATGGGGATAAGCGTTGTCCTGCCGGATCAGCAGTACATGCATGCAGATCTTCCCATTCTTACCCCTGCAATTGCCGGGCTGATCAAACAGCCTTCCGAGTTGACCATCCTTGATGCCGGAGGAGATGATGCCGGTGTCACAGTCTTGAGTGCTTTAAAAGACCATCTGTCATCCATACCGGTGCAGATGCTGCAGGTCATTAATCCCTTCAGGCCGTCAACTGCTGATGTCGACGGCTGTCTGAAAATCAAAGATGAAATCCAACATGCTTCGAAACTGCGTATTACAGGCCTTGTGAGCAATGCAAATCTAATTGACGAGACAACGCCTGAGCATATATATAAAGGATATGACCTTTTAAAAGATGTTTCCAAAGCCACTGGGATTGAAATCAAATTTATAACGGCTTCATCGCATATAGTACCGCAACTTGAGCTGGATGTTTTTACCTGCCCTGTTCTTTCAATTGACAGGAAACTCAGCCTGCCCTGGAAGCGGTCTTAATTATAAAGGAGCAATAAGAAAATGGCGTATAAACACATCATTGATTCTGAACGGTGTAAAGGGTGCGGACTGTGTGTAAATTTCTGCCCCAAAAATGTTCTCGAAATCACAGACAAAGTGAACGCAAAAGGTCATTTCCCTGCATATCAGGCCCGGCCGGATGATTGTATTCACTGCACGTTGTGCTGTATTGTGTGCCCGGATGTTGCCATCAGCATCGCTGAACTTGAAGATCAGAACACTTAAATTATGAATTAAGGAAAAAAACAATGGCAAAAGTCTTGATGAAAGGAAATGAGGCGATTGGCGAAGCTGCTATACGGGCAGGATGCAAAAACTATTTTGCCTATCCCATCACCCCACAGTCTGAAGTTGCGGAATACCTCGCCAAAAGACTGCCTGAAGAAGGCGGTGTTTTTGTGCAGGGCGAAAGTGAAGTGGCTGTCGGCTATATGATTTTTGGGGCTGCAGGAGCTGGAGAAAGGGTCATGACCACTTCTTCAAGTCCTGGTATCAGCCTGATGAGTGAAGCACTCTCTTATATTGCAGCCGCCCAGGTACCAGCTGTATTTGTGAATATCATGCGCGGTGGACCAGGCCTTGGGGGCATTCTTCCCTCGCAGGGTGATTATTTTCAAGCCACCAAAGGCGGCGGACATGGGGATTACCACCTGCTGGTTTTCGCACCGGACGGTGTTCAGGAAGCAGTTGAAATGACCATGAATGCGTTTACCCTGGCAGAAAAATACAGGGGCCCTGTGATGCTTTTAGGGGACGGCCTTATCGGCCAGATGATGGAACCGGTTGAGTTCCCGGATGATTTAAAGACTGAACCCAGCAATAAAGACGCCTGGGCTTCCAATGGCATGGCAACCCGGAAAAGTAAAAAAAGGAATCTTGTCAAATCCCTTTTCCTGGACCCCACAGAGCTGAATAAAAACAACCTTCAGTTAAAAGCAAAATACGAACAGATGAAAAAAGAAGAAGTGCTTTTTGAAGGCTACAATACGGACTCGGACTACCAGGTACTCGTTGTCAGCTACGGCACCATGAGCCGGGTATGCAAGACTGCTATCGATATGATGCATGAAGAGGGTCTTGAAATAGGCCTCCTGCGCCCGAAAACCCTGTTCCCTTTCCCTGAAGATGCTGTGTTTGAAGCAGCCACAAAGGAGAGCTGCAAAACAGTTATCACCTTTGAAATGAGCATGGGACAGATGGTGGAAGATGTCGAACGGTGTGTTAAGGGTCAGAGAGAAGTAAATTTTTACGGTGAATGCGGCGGAGATATCCCCACCCCGGAAAAAATCATCGATATTATTAAAGACCTTCTCTAACATTAAAAATTCAGGAGAAAAGAATAATGGGAAAAGCATTTTCAAAGCCGGTCAGCATGAGCGACAATATGACTCACTACTGCCCCGGCTGTACCCATGGAATTGTACATCGACTGGTAGGCGAAGCCATTGACGAGCTGGGTATCCAGGAGCGAACAGTAGGGATTGCACCGGTCGGCTGTGCAGTTATGGCATACAACTATTTTGACTGTGACTTCCAGGAAGCGGCACACGGCAGAGCTCCGGCCATGGCCACAGGTATCAAACGGGTCAGGCCTGACCTGATCGTTTTCACCTACCAGGGAGACGGAGACCTTGCCAGTATCGGCATGGGAGAAATCATTCATGCAGCCAACCGTGGAGAAAAATTTACCACGATCTTTATCAACAATGCCATTTACGGGATGACCGGAGGCCAGATGGCCCCCACCACCATGCCCGGGCAGCGGGCGACAACCAGCCCGGCAGGACGAGATACGGATCTGACTGGAATGCCGATACGCATGGCCAACCTTTTGGGAGAACTGGTTACACCAGCATATGTTACCCGCCAGGCGGTATTGAACCCCAAGCAGATCAACAAAGCAAAAAAAGCCATTAAAAAAGCCTTTGAATATCAAGTGGAAGGCAAATGTTTCAGTTTTGTGGAAGTGGTATCCACCTGCCCCACCAACTGGGGGCTTACCCCCCTTGAAGCACTGAAATGGGCCCAGGATACCCTTGTCCCCTATTATGAACTTAAAGACTACAAGGTGCCGGAATAAAGGTTGCGTCGTCTTAATTTGAGATTTGTTTTTTGGAGGAATGAATGCAGACAGAAATACAATTTGCAGGATTTGGCGGCCAGGGCATCCTGGTCAGCGCCAAACTTTTAGCATACGCCGCAATGAAACAGGATTTTTTCGTTGCCTGGGTCCCTTCTTACGGCCCTGAGATGAGAGGCGGAACAGCCTATTGCACAGTGGTAATTGGTGACAAGCGTATTGGGTCTCCTATTATAAAGAACCCCACACACCTTGTAGCCATGAACCGGCCGTCCCTGGAAAAATTTGCGCCGGATGTAAAGCCCGGCGGTGTAATTTTAATCAACAGCTCCCTGATTCCGACACGCAGCGAACGGGATGACATCAATGAACTGATTGTTCCCGCCAATGACAGCGCGATCAAGGTGGGCAATGTGAAATGTGCCAACATAATAGCCTTGAGCGCTTTTGCCGCAAAAGCGAACATAGTGGATATAGATCTGTTAAAAAAATGTGTGGCAGAAGAATTTTCTGCACGGCCTAAATTAATTGCACTAAACGAAAAAGCATT
Source organism: Desulfobacteraceae bacterium (assembly GCA_033851995.1). Classification (GTDB taxonomy): domain Bacteria; phylum Desulfobacterota; class Desulfobacteria; order Desulfobacterales; family Desulfobacteraceae; genus Desulfobacula. Next base: position 275,609 of record JAWSVI010000012.1, read on the forward strand.
TGATGAAGGGGTAAGTATTGCACAGGCATAATAAACGCATCTGATCCCGGGTTAAAACATTTAGCCCGATTTTATAGCCAAAAAATAGGGAGGGTGGCCGACATGATTAGAATAGAGATATCTTTGTTCCTGAAAAATATTCCCGGAGAGTTAGGGAAATTGACAGACCTTCTGGGTAAATCAAGTATCAATATCGATGCCATCACCATACAGGATGCATCTTCCTATGTTCAGAATCTTTTCGAGGCCAGGGGCAAATCACTTAAGCGCCTGGCCTCTTCAGCCAGCTACAGCTCCATGCGCAGGGATTCAGCCGAATTTGCACTGATCCGGCTCATTGTTGACCAGCCGGAAAAGGCCATCGAGCTGTTAAAAGAAAACGACTACCTGTTTGATTCAAAAGAAGTGGTGACCCTTGATATCACGAACAAACCCGGAGAGTTTGCTAAAATCACCAAAAAATTTGGAGAGGAACAGATCAATATCAATTATGTTTATGGATCTGTTTCCGAATCTGATGGAAGCTGCCTGTTTGTTTTCTGCCCGGAAGATGTAAAAACGGCTGCAGAATTTTTCAAAAACGGCTATTGAAACTGACTGCCGACTTTCTTTTTCTTGTACCCGTTTACCTTTTTGTTTTATAGTCATCTCATTATAAACGTTAAAAACAGCTGTTTTTATAACTTTCGGCAAACATAATTTATTCTAAAAAAATTCGATTATGATTATTTTAGATCTTCGAACGCTGATTTTGGCCATAGGTGTGGTGACGATAGCCCTCTCCTTTTGCCTGCTTTTCTTCATAGCCTTGAGAAGGACCTACCCCGGTTTTCTATATTGGACCATTGGTTTTTTGATTTACAGCACGGGGAACATTCTCATTGGCTTTAGAAATTACATTCCAAACTTTATTTCAATCATCATTGGCTATTTTCTCGTGTATGCTTCACTTGTGTTTATCTATTTGGGTTTTAAACTGTTTGTCGGGAAAAAAACCAATTATTTCTTTCATCTTTTATTTATTGCCTGCCTGACCCTGGCGCATACTCTGGTTTCCTACAGAACAGGGAGTGTGGTCATGGGAATTTTTCTGGTCTCTTCTGCCATAGCACTCTATTATTTATTAATTACCCGTATCCTGATAACCGATATTCGTATTTTTTTTGGAAAAATTGATATTCTTCTGACAGTTACAACTATTTCATTTGTTATATTATTCAGTTTCCTTGCAATTTATCATCTACTGGCTCATGTTACGTCCCTTGATCTGTTTATCCCTTTAGGAACAGTTCAATCCATTGCCCCTTTAATAATTATGATCCTGATGGTTGTTTTAGTGGTTGGATTAATTCAACTCAATTACCAGCGCCTTGAAATGGACTTTAATAAAAACTACAGGAAAATTGAAGAGGCAAAAGATGCCGCAGAAAAAGCAAATCAGGCAAAATCCGATTTTTTAGCCAATATGTCCCATGAAATCCGGACCCCAATGAACGGCGTTATCGGTATGCTGGACCTTCTTGCCGACACACCGCTCAGGCTGGACCAAAAGGGTTACGCACAATCTGCTCAACAAAGCGCTGACTCACTGTTGGTATTGATAAATGATATTCTTGATTTTTCAAAAATGGAAGCTGGCAGGCTTGATCTTGAAAAAATTGATTTCAATATTATGACCACCATGAATTCCATTTGTAATGTTTTTGCTGTAAAAGCAAATGCCAAAGGGATTGAATTTGCATACCTGATCGAGAAAAATGTTCCGGAAAATCTTGTTGGGGATCCAGGAAGGCTTCGCCAGGTCCTGACCAACCTGTTAGAAAATGCCATCAAATTTGTGGAAAAAGGAGAAATTTTTGTCCGGGTATCACGCAGACTGGAATCAAGCGATAAGGTGGAGCTGATTTTTGAAGTCAGGGACACAGGTATCGGCATTGCTGAAGATAAACTGGATACCCTGTTTGAATCTTTCAGCCAGGTGGACCCGTCTACCACTAGAAAATATGGCGGAACAGGCCTTGGGCTTGCTATTTCAAAACAGCTTGTCGAACTTATGGAAGGAGAGATAGGCCTTCAGAGCCAGGAGGGAAAAGGTTCAACTTTCTGGTTTTCTGCCTTATTTGGGAAACAGCCCCCCTCTACTGCCACCTGCAAACCTGTTGAAGCAGCAAAAAATATCAGGAGTATGGTGGTTAATGACAACAAAATGAACCATGAAGTTTTTGACGCATATATAAAAAAACCATTGCCCACAGAGAATTCAAACACAAAAAAACAGCATATCATGCTGGTGGAAGATAATATTATAAATCAAAAAGTGGCCACCAAAATACTCGAAAAAATGGGGCACACCATCATTATAGCTAAAAATGGTCAGGAAGCAGTGGATCTATTTGAAAAAAATCACCAAGAAATAGACATTATCCTGATGGATATTCAAATGCCTGTCATGGGAGGGGAAGAAGCCACCCGTGAAATACGCAGACTGGAAGATGGAACATCAACTCACACACCCATCATTGCCCTGACTGCAAATGCCATGTCCGGCGACAGGGAACGGTTTCTGGCAGTGGGAATGGATGACTACCTTCCCAAACCAATTAAAAAAGAAGCATTGATCAAGGCCTTCGCCGGTCTTTAAGCAACTGGTTTGAAATCACCACCCGCTGGATTTCGCTGGTCCCCTCATAAATCGTGAACACCCGGGCATCCCTGTAAAACCGTTCAACATCGTATTCCTTGGTAAAGCCATAGCCGCCATGGATCTGAATGGCCCTTGCTGCAATATCATTCACCATTTCCGAAGCAAACAGCTTGGCAATAGAGGCTTCTTTTGTATAGGACTCTCCACGGTCTTTCATAGAAGCTGCAGAAAACACCAATTGCCTGGCCGCCTCAATCTGTGTCGCCATATCGGCTATCTGGAAACGAATGGCCTGGTGCTTGGATATGGGTGCGCCAAACTGCTTTCGTTTTTTTGCATACTTTACAGCAGCATCAAAAGCCGCCATGGCAACCCCGCAGGACTGTGCGGCAATACCGATCCTCCCGCTGTCCAGGCCGGACATCGCAATCTTGAATCCATCCCCTTCTTTACCCACCAGATTTCCAGCCGGCACCCGGCACTCTTCAAGGATGATATCAGTGGTATCCGAAGCCCGCAGCCCCATTTTATCTTCCATCCGCCCCACAATCAGTCCAGGGGTTTTCTTGGGAATAACAAAGCAGCTGATACCTTTATGCTTTTTACTTTCATCGGTCTTGGCAGTTACCAGGATAACTTTGGAATGGTGCCCGGAGGTAATAAACCGCTTGGTACCGTTCAGGATATAATGATCTCCGTCTTTTACAGCGGTTGTCTGCTGGCTGACCGGATCTGACCCGGCATCCGGTTCCGTCAACCCAAAAGCCCCGATCATTTTGCCTGAGGCCAGGGGAACCAGATATTGCATCTTTTGATCTTCTGTCCCGAATTTATACAGTGTTTCACATACAATGGAATTTTGAACCGACATCACCACAGAAGTTGAGGCGCATGAATAGGCAATTTCCAAAAGTGCCAGTACATATGAGATGGCATCGGCGCCTTCCCCCCCATATTCCTGGGGAACCATCATTCCCATGAGACCCAGCTCTCCCATCTGCTCGAAATTTTCGGCAGGAAACTCTTTGGTCTTATCCCTTTCTGCTGCAGCTGGGGCAATTACCTTACGTGAAAACTCCCGGACCATATTCCGGATCATTAATTGTTCATCAGTAAGTTTGAATAACATGATATATCCCCTCTTTATTCCACGTAAACCTTAAGGCGCATAGACAACAACGATAAGCTGGGCATCTGATTTGCCGGTATTTCTCAGATCATGCTTGATGCCGGAATTAAAATGCAGAGAATCCCCTTTTTTCAGTTTATTGACATGCTCACCCACCTGCACTTCCACCTGCCCTTTCAGAACATGGACAAATTCTTCTCCTTCATGCTGAAATCCAACTCCTCCATGACTCTCCTGGGCTTTCACAACGATTTTAAATGCTTTAAGGTGTTTATTTTCCGCATTGGGCGTTAACGGGGTATAGGCATAGTTATCTGTTCTTTTGGTGTATGCACGGGACCTTTTTTGCGCCACATCGTCCTGCTCTTTGAACAGAACACTGGAATCGATGCTCAGGGTTTTTGATATCTGCAGTATGGTACCCACGGACGGTCTTGTTTTACCGGATTCAATATCCTTAATTGCCTCTTTTTTCATCCCGGTTTCATTGGCCATGGTATCCAGGGTTATTTTCTTTTCAAGGCGGGCCTTCCGTATCCGCTTTCCAATGGGTATAATTTCCTTTTTTTTAGCCATACTCTCTCCATTCAATTTAGACGTCATTATAAACTTATCTTATGACCCGGAGCGATTGTGAACGAGCGCTCGTTTGCCTTGGTGAACGTAAAAAAACCATCAAACAAAACTGAGGTTTTTTTAAAGGATTATTTCAGTTCGTATACCCAGCCTTCAGTATCTTCATCCATCCCGTACTGAATATGGGTCAGTGCATCATAAAATTTCATGGCTGTTTCACCAGGCGTACCGTCGCCGATGGAAAGCACTTTGTCTCCATAGCGGATCTCACCAACAGGGGAAATAACTGCCGCTGTTCCGGAACCAAACACCTCAACAAGTGCGCCATTCTCATTGGCCTCAAACACTTCGTCAATACTGATTTTCCGCTCGGAAATTTTCATTCCCCATTTTTGGGCCAGCTTAATAACAGAATCTCTTGTAATTCCAGGCAGAATACTTCCGGACAGGTTCGGAGTGACAATCTCGTCACCAATCTGGAAAAAGATATTCATGGCACCGACTTCTTCGATGTATTTGCGTTCAATGGCGTCAAGCCACAGGACCTGAGCATATCCTTCCTTTTTTGCCTTTTCCGATGCAATCAGGCTGGCAGCATAATTACCGGCAGTTTTAAATTCGCCAACCCCGCCTCGAGATGCACGGACATGGTCTTTGGACACCCAGATTTTTACCGGGTTCAGCCCTTCGGCATAATAGGCGCCAACAGAAGATAAAATAATAAAAAATTTATATGTAAAAGAAGCACGGACACCTAAAAACGGGTCGGTTGCGATAATGGTGGGCCTGATATACAGGGAGGTACCCAGGGTTTCCGGAATCCATTTTTCTTCAATCTTAATTAATTTTTTTAAGGCCTCAAAAACAAAGTCTTCATCAATCTGGGGGATACACATTCCGGCAGCAGACTTATTCATGCGTTTGAAATTATCCCAGGGTCTGAAAAGGCATATTTTATCATCAGGGGTTTTATAGGCTTTCAGCCCTTCAAAAATGGCCTGCCCATAATGAAACACCATAGCAGAAGGCGGCAAAGAAAAATCAGCATACGGCTCAATACTGGCATCATGCCACCCTTTACCTTCAGTATAATCCATAACAAACATATGATCTGTAAACAATTGGCCGAATCCCAATTCTGAATCCTGTGGCCGGGTTCTGTTCGTTTGGGCTAAGGTGACTTTGATATCCATTCTTTCCTCCGTATATATATATTCAATTAAGCGTTTCTGCTCAGGAAATATGAGCGTTAACACCGAGCTTTGTCAAGAAGATTTTAGCCTTTGTGTTGACGAACTCTTTTTTTTTTGAATACTATACTAAATTATTTATCCGGTTTAGCAAAGGAAAAAAGAATGGACATCAAATATCACATTGAATCTGCCTGGAAACACTGCATCAACAACATCCTCTCACTGATAATTTTAACCCTTGTTTTCACTGCCGTCAGTATAGTTTCCATCGGCCTGCTTGCACCAGTGGCCATTGCCGGATACACGGATTCTCTTTTTCAACTCCTAAAATACAACCGGGAGCCAAAAGCACAGGATGTTTTCTCCCAGCTTCGGCTGTTCTTTCCTCTTCTCGCGTTTGGAATCATTGTACTGATCATCACAGCCATAGGATTCACACTACTGGTTATACCCGGCATCATTTTTTCCCTTATCATTGGATACACCTGCCTGTATATGATTCCGGTAATGGTGGACAGACAGTTCGGGCTCGTGGATTCCATTAAAAAAAGCATATCAATAGTGACCCGTTCCCATGTTGGAGATCATATAATTGTCTTCATCATTTTTACCGCACTTATCACCATTGGGGGCTCATCATTTATCGGTTTTTTATTTCTCCAGCCTTTTGCCACCCTTTTCTTATTGTCTGTCTATGAAAAAGAAACTTAGCAGATCAGAAATAACCGCATGTATCACAGAATGATACATGCGGTTGTCTTGTTTTTTCCTTCTATTTCAACTGTTTCAGGCATACTTTCATCAGAAACAAATTATATAAAGCTTTTGTTGACAATGGCCTGCCGCGTATCCTAAATATAATTCCATATGCCTGTATACAACAGCATTACGTACCTTTTGCCGGCAAAAGGAAGCAATATGGAATTGACGCTCAAAAAACACATGGCCTCTCTCTCTTCTATGGATAATTCTGTCTGCGCTGCCCCCGGAGAAAACTCATTCTGTTTGCCGGCGATATTGACCCTGAGACAGCCCGCCTGGTCCAGACTGCCTCTGTTAGGAATAGTATTTAAAGGAGGAATTCATGTACAAACTCTCGTTCGATCCAGATCTTTGTTTTTCCTGTGAAACAAATGACTGCCTGAACAAATGCCAGCACATAGAGATTGATCCTGAAACAGCCCGTTCAGAAAGGCATAAAATTGTCCGTGGAGAGGACTCATTTGTTCTTCTCGATTGTGTCACCTGCTATGCCTGTGAAGAATACTGCCCGAATAATAATCATCCCTTTTACCTCATTGTTCAGCGGCAGGAAGAAAAAGGAATCGCCCCTCTGCCCGAGCCCATCGTAAAACAGGGCGTTCAGGTGGGCATCCCCTTCCGGGGGGAACCTGTGATCGAAAAAATAGATAAAACTGCACTGAACATGGGCGTATTCAGTTCCCTGATTCCGAGGGTGGAAAGCCGGCTTTTTGAAGATCTGACCATCATGAGTGAAGATCCCAGAAAAATGTTTCATTACTTCTGCCAGCTCATGTACCTGCATTACGGTAAAATTTCTCTCATTGGAGAACGTCTGGAAAAGATACTTGAAACCATTGCAGCCCATGAAGTAAAAAAAATTGTTCATTTCCATGATGAGTGCTATGGCACGTATACCTCCTTTGCTTCAGCATATGGCATTGAAGTTCCCTTTGAATCCATTCATCTGTTTGAGTATCTGCACGGCAGATTGGAGGAATTAAAAGAAGATATAAAACCCCTGGGATATAAAGTCGCCTACCAACGCCCCTGTTCATCCCGCCTGTCGCCGGACAAGCACCCGTTTGTGGCAAAAATATTCGAACAGATCGGGGTTGAAGCTGTTGACCGGGAATACGTGGATGAAAATGCCATGTGTTGCGGTTCAACAGTTCTTGCACAGAAAAAAGAGGGCAGCCGCCAGTACTGCAACGAAATCCAACAGAAAAACATTGAAGATATGAAGCAGGCCGGTGCCCAGATTTGCGTTTTCAACTGCCCGGCCTGCATGCAGACACTGGGAAAACCCGTTGCCCAAAGCGGCATTATGCCACTATTTCTTAGTGACTTGTGCCGGCTGGCCATTGGCGAAAAAGTTTCTTGACAGGGAGGAGATCATTCATGAACGCTGTATACAATGCACTGATAGATATTGTTGGAGAAGATTACACATCTAACCGCGAAGAGGAATTGTTCACCTATTCCAAAGACCTTGGCACCTCTCCGCCTCAAAGGCCTGAATATGTTGCTGCCCCAAAGAATACGGCCCAGCTTCAGGAAATCGTCCGCCTGGCCAACAGGGAAAAAGTAGCCATTGTTCCCCTTGGGGGTGGTATGACCCTTGCCGGTCTTGCGCTGCCATTGAAAGGCGGGATCATCATTGATCTCAAGCGAATGGAGCAGATCATCGAGGTCAATGAAAAAGGACGGTATATGGTCGTGGAGGCTGGGATATCCCAGGGTAAGATCACTTCGTACCTGAAAAAAAATCATCCCGGGCTCATGCATTCAGAGCCGGGAGCGCCGCCGGCAGCAACGGTGGGCGGCAACCTTGCCATTCATGGACAGGGAGACCTGGCCCACCCCAATGGATTTAACACGGACATGGTCAATGGCCTGGAAGTGGTCCTTCCCACCGGGGAGATCATTTTGCTGGGCTCCTGCGCGGTGGACTCCGGGTGGTACACCATGCACCCTTTGCCCAACATGGATCTTTTCATGGGCTGGAACGGAACTACCGGCATCATTACCAAGGTATCTCTGAGACTGTTTCCCAACAAAAAGATAAGGGAGATGGACCTGTTCACAGTGGAAGATGAAAACCTGGTTCCTGAAATCCTGTATGAAATATCCCATTTGGGCCTGACCGGGGACCTGATTGCCACCAGCTCTGAACTCCCGCCCATGATGAACCGGCTTCACAGCATCACGACAATGGTTACAGGTGACACTGCAGAAGAGATTGAGTTTAAACGGCACATGCTTTTTGATGTCACACTTTCAAAATATATCCGGGAGGGGACCGGCGGTATCTCAGGTGTATCCCAGGACCGGCCCCGGCCAATGGTCAGCAAATCATCTGATTGGAAAAAAGGCGGGGGGTTTGAATACGTGGGCGCTATCGTCCCTGTGGAGTTCTACCCGGAATGTTACCGCAGGGGTGCAGAGATTTCCGAACGACACGACATCCCGTACACAGTCCTGGGAAGGGTGATCGGCTCCTCACACGGCATGATGTTTTCCTGGTCCTATGCCTTTAACCGGGCTGATGACGACACAGTCCGGCATGCAAGAGAAGCTTTGCATGAAACCGATGAGATGGTAATGGAAATGAAAGGAACCATCTGGAAGCCTGCGGTTTTTGGGCAGCAGTTGATGATGGAACAAATGGACAAAACAACACGGGAGATGATGAAAAAAATCAAGACCATGCTTGATCCGAACGGCATTATGAATCCTGGAAACTGGGAGGTGCGCTAATGAGTCTCACATCATATAAACATAAAGATGTCATTCACCGGTGTTTTCGATGCGGATACTGTAAATTCCCAACAGACTGGAGCTCAGTTACCAATTGCCCGGCCTATGCCAGGTACCGCCTGGAAAGCTATTCCACCGGCGGCCGCCTCTGGCTGATCCGTGCCTGGCTCAATGATGAAATCAAATGGTCTGAAAATCTGGCGAAAATCCTTTATGCCTGCACTTCCTGTAAAAACTGCGCAGAAAAGTGCCCGCATAATTTTAATGTAGATATTGTGGATATGATTGTTGCAGCCCGGACGGAGATGGTTAACCAGGGCAAACTCCCTAAACCGGTAAAAAACTTTCTGAGCAATATCCATTTATACGGCAACCCTTACGGCATCAGCGCAAAAAAAAGAAGTGCCTGGGTCAACGGGTATCCTGTTCAGGACTATACAAACCAGGAGTATCTTTTTTATGTCGGGTGTGAAGGGTCTTATGACAGCCGGGCCCAGGAAGCCGCTATTGCAGTTGCAAAGCTCCTGGAATCCGCCGGAATTTCCTTCGGCATCCTGGGAAAAGATGAAATTTCTGACGGTAATGATGTGGAGATGATGGGCGAAGATGGATTGTTTGAAGAACTGGCAGATAAAAACATACGCCAGTTTAAAGAACTGGGGGTAAAAAATATTATAACCTTGTCTCCCCATGCATATAACACCTTTAAAAACCGCTATCCTGAATTTGACGGTGAGTTCAATGTACAGCATTATACCCAGGTAATCAAAAATTTAATCAGGCAGGGGAAAATTAATCCTCCCCAACTGGAAGGCAAGCGGATCACGTTTCATGATCCCTGTTTTCTCGGCCGTTGGAATGGAGAGTATGAAACCCCCAGAAAAATTCTCCAGGCATTTAAAGGTGCGCAGGTAATAGAGATGCAGCGTAGCCGTTCCGGCGCCCTTTGCTGCGGAGGAGGATCGGGTAATTTTTTCACTGATTTCCTTGGCGGCAGCCCGGAAAGCCCTTCAAGACAACGGGTGAGAGAGGCACATGAATCAGGTGCAGAAATCCTGGCCGTGGCGTGTCCCAGTTGCCTGGTTATGCTGGAGGAGGCTGTGACCGCTGAAAAACTGGACCAGGAAATCCAGGTAAAAGATCTTTCAGAATTGTTTTTTTAAAATGCATAAAAACCTATTGGTCGCAATGGATCGATTTAAAAATTTTTCTTTAAAAGAAAAAAACATTGCTGAATCTTATATAAAGGAAATTATCACCTTAAAATATCAGATGGAAACTATTGCAGTTCAAAGAGGATATTCCCAGGCGTGTAAAACATCTATCCCGGTATGCAAGGGAGATTGTTGCAAATGGCATTTTCCAAAAAACCTGAATCATATAGATTTTCTCATTGCAATATTTTACATGTCTGAAAAACAGCAAACAAAATTTGAACAACTGATTCTCAACAACAAAAAGAACCAATGTCCTGTTTTACTTAAAACTGGATGTTTTCTACCCTTTGAACACCGACCGGTTCTCTGTACAAATGCATACCCGTGTTTTGCGGATAAATCATATTGGATCGAAAAGGAGGGAAAAAATATTTTATTTCAAAAAGCCAAGAACGGACTTGATACTGTTTTTAACTTATGAAAACTGACGACAACATCATGATATCTTGCAACCCGTATTCAACTATTTTTTTGGAGAACATATGAAACTTATTTTTATCCATGGTTCAGGCGGATGCCGCGAGTCCTGGAAACACCAGACAGCGTATTTCAAAGATTCGGAAGCGATCAATCTGCCCGGTCATCCTGATGGAGAGTTATGCCCATCGATCAAAGGATATACCTCATGGCTTAGAGACTATATTCTTGGCAAGGGATACACTGATGTAGTTTTGGCTGGTCATTCACTGGGAGGGGGGATTATCCTCCAATATGCTCTGGACTATCCAGAAGATCTTGCGGGAATCATTCCGATTGGAAGCGGCGGGAGGTTAAGAGTTCATCCTGACTTTCTAAAAATGCTTGAAGCTGCAGCGGCAGATCCATCAGGGTCGCCTGAACTCAATGACAGCACCTATGACCTTATTGATCCCCCACTTGCGGCGGTGATAAAAAAACGGGACATTGAAAATACACCGGCGGCATTTTTAAACGATCTTAAAGCATGCGATGCCTTTGATGTAATGGAGGCCCTGCCAAAGATAACTATCCCGCTTCTTGGCATTGTCGGTGACAAAGATATCATGACACCGCCAAAGTACACCAGTTTCATGGTCGATAAAATATCCGGGGCCAAATCGGTCATTATTCCGGGCGGGACCCATTTTGTCTTTGCTGAAAAACCGGTCGAGGTAAATCAGGCTATTGAGGAATTTATCCAGGCGCTATAGCCTGGTTGTCCCTGTGATTATAAAACTTTTTGGGAAATTGGACCGTTTAGGCCATTGTCAACCACAACCCTTATCTGGGGCAAGTTTGCCCTGTGATTGGAACCTGCATGAAGGTCAATACCGAAATCACAGCGCTGAACAATCTCCTTCACAAAGGTGTATGCAAGCCGGGAAGTCAAAGAACCATTTTCAGAGCCTGGGAAAAAACGATTCAGATCCCTGCGGTCAGGAGAGTAACGGGAATTTTGTATAAAGGCATAAACATTAACAACTGGAACAGCGATTAAAGTGCCTTTTAACCGAGCAAGCTTTTTTAAACCAAGTAAACGACGGATGATTTCAAGCGGTATTATGAACGAAGAACAAAAAATGTAAAATCGGCTTTGTCAGAAAAGGTTTAAATAACCCAGGATCCGGCATTGCTGCAGGACCCTGGGTGAGCTCAAATCAGGCAACTTCAGAGAATTCCGCATCCACAATGTCATCGCCATCTTTACTCTGGCGTAACGGCCCTGTCTTGTTCTGCCCGGAATCATCGCCAGTGTTTGATGCTGTCGACTGGTACATGGACTGACTGAATGCATGAACCGCATGGCTCAATTGATCTTTCAGGTGTTTGATTCTGGAGAGGTCATCTTGGTTCATGGCCTGTTTCAGGTTGGTAATCAGAGTTTCAACCTGACTTCGGGTTTCGGCATCAACCCGGCCTGCCGATTCATTGAGCATTTTTTCACACTGATAGACCAAAGAATCGGCTTCATTCCTGGCTGTTACCAACTCTTTTTTCTGCCTGTCTTCATCAGCATGGCGCTCAGCATCCTTTATCAGGGCCTCAATTTGTTCTTTGCTCAGACCTGATGAAGAGGTGATCTGGATGGATTGTTCTTTGCCCGTGGCTTTGTCTTTTGCCGAAACATTAACAATGCCGTTGGCATCAATGTCAAAAGTCACCTCAATTTGTGGTGTTCCACGGGGCGCGGGCGCAATTCCGGTCAATTCAAACCGACCCAGTGTTTTGTTGTCAGATGCCATCTCCCGCTCGCCTTGCAGCACATGAATAGACACTGCAGGCTGGTTATCATCTGCCGTGGAGAACACTTCTGTCTTTTGTGCCGGAATCGTGGTGTTCTTTTCGATCAGTTTTGTCATAACACCGCCCAGAGTTTCAATGCCAAGTGACAAGGGTGTTACATCCAGCAGCAGTACATCTTCAAGATCTCCTTTGAGGATGCCACCCTGAATTGCCGCGCCAAAGGCTACGACCTCATCCGGATTGACACTTTTATCAGGCGCTTTACCAAAAATATTTTGAACTTTTTCCTGAACAGCAGGCATCCGTGTCATACCACCAACCAATATCACGCGCTCAATATCTGAGAAAGACATTCCCGCATCGTTTGCCGCTGTCTGACATGGCGCATCCAACCGGTCGAGAAGGTCTGAAATAAGATGCTGTAGTTTGGCTCTGGTAAGCTTGATATTCAGGTGTTTTGGCCCAGTTGCATCCGCTGTGATAAAGGGAAGATTGATTTCAGTTTCCATAGAAGTGGACAATTCAACTTTTGCCTTTTCCGAGGCCTCTTTCAAGCGTTGAAGAGCCATGGTATCTTTTCGTATATCAATGGCCTGATCTTTTTTGAATTCATCAGCAATGTATTCAACTATCCTCAGATCAAAGTCTTCTCCTCCCAGGTGGGTGTCGCCGTTTGTTGATTTTACTTCAAATACACCTTCTCCGATTTCCAAAATGGAAATATCAAAAGTGCCTCCGCCAAGATCAAATACAGCAATCTTCTCTTCACCTTTTTTATCTAATCCGTAGGCAAGGGCTGCTGCTGTCGGCTCATTGATGATTCTCAACACATTGAGACCTGCAATTTTACCGGCGTCCTTGGTGGCCTGGCGCTGATTGTCATTAAAATAGGCAGGGACTGTAATTACAGCATCAATCACTTTCTCTCCAAGAAACTCTTCAGTTGTCTTTTTGATACTGGCCAAGATAAATGAAGAAATCTGGGCAGGGCTGTGATCCTTACCATTTATCCTTATCTTGACACCGTTATCGGCAGTCTTTTCGATTTTATAAGGTAAAATGGGCAGGTCATTCTGAACTTCAGGTGAATCATATTTGCGTCCAATAAGCCGTTTTACACCAAAAACCGTATTTTCAGAATTGGTAACTGCCTGCCGCTTTGCCGGCTGACCAACCAGTCTTTCACCATTCTTCGAAAAGGCAACAACAGATGGGGTTGTTCGACCACCTTCCGGGTTTGTGATAATTTTAGGGGTATTGTTTTCAAGTATAGATACGCATGAATTGGTTGTACCTAAGTCTATTCCGATAATTTTACTCATCATTTCCTCCAAATTTTATAGGGTGAGTAAGAATAATTTAAAGATTATGCCAAAGATAGGGCACAAAAATTATATGTCAATAGATATTGCATTACTTTTTTTTATTTATTTTATTTAAGTAATGTAGTCTATGCAATAATACATCATTTTATTACAAACATTTATTGGCATTCAAACTTTTATTCCCCTTTTTGAAGTAACTGCCCTGCTGTTAACGTGGTCAGCATATTGGGCATGTATCTTGCCAGTTAACTCGTTGACTTTTCAACAATTTTTATAATCCAATTGACAAAAACATGTTTCCTATCCTATGAACAGTAGAATAAGTCTTGTAAAATCTCTATTCGAATTCTGTAGATCTTTTTACAGATGTCTAAACCGATTCAATAAGGAGCACCATATGTCACTGAACCATAAGGTTCCCGTATCTGAACTTACCCGTATCTGCAGTAACGACCCTTTTGATTTTAAGTCAACAGCAGATCTTGAGCCTTTAGACTCGATAATCGGGCAACGAAGGGCTATTGAGGCCATTGATTTTGCGCTGAACATGAAGAGCCCTGGATACCATATTTTTATTTCAGGCCCCGAAGGCACTGGAAAAAATACGATTACCGGTGACATCCTTTCCGGCTATGCCAAAGAAAGGGAAACACCTCCGGATCTGTGTATGGTCAACAATTTTGAAGATGAATCCTGCCCAAAAGTCTTTGAGATGCCTACAGGATCAGCCGTCTTTTTTTCCCGGCGGATGACTCAGTTTATTGAGACCTTGAAAATCAGACTGCCAAAAGCGTTTGAAGATCAAGCTTTTCAGGACAGGCGTGCAGAGGTAAAAAATGAATTTGCCCGACAAAATGAAAAAATCCTGTCCCGGGTCGAGGCCGAAGCTGAAAAACTGTCCATAGGTATTGTCAAGGCTGAGAAAGGATTTCAACCCGTCCCTCTCATTAATGGAAAACCCGTATTACCAGAAGAATACCAATCCCTTCCTCCAGAGCAGACCTCCCGATTCGAATCCGGACTAAACAAGGTCCACCAGATGATGGACACTGCTCTTAAGGAAGTACGGAAGCTGAATGTTGAAATGCAGGAAGCTTTGAATACATTGATTTCTGAAATTGCAGAATCGCTGGTTGCAGAAGAGATGGAGTTGATTTTTAGCAGTTTTATAGACAGGACACAGGTTAAAACATTTCTGGAAGACATCAACAAAGATTTAAAAGAGAATCTTCCTGTCCTGCTGCAGTATTGGATTACAGACCAATCCAGCCGAGAGAATACTACGGATTCTTCAGTTTTCCTTGAATCCCGTTACCAGGTCAATGTGCTTATGGATCGACGGGGAGAAAAGGGTGCACCGGTTATCTTTGAATTGAACCCGACATTCCAGAACCTGTTTGGAAAAATTGAACATGTCCCTGCATCAGGGGGGACAGCCTCGGATTTTACAATGGTTCAGGCAGGTTCACTTCTCCGTGCTAATAAGGGGTATCTTGTCATGGAGGTGGAATCTCTTATCAGAAACCCAATGGTCTGGGAGACATTGAAAAATACGCTTCAGAGCGGAAAGCTGGTGATCCAGGATTTACCGGACCAGCCCGGCTATTTTTCAACATCACTTAAACCGGAACCCATACCCGTAGACCTCAAGGTTATACTTTTAGGAGATTATGACGTTTTCAGGGCGCTTCAGGGCGCTGATCCGAAATTCAATAAAATATTTAAAGTCAGGGCGGATTTTGACCATGAAGTCGAACTGACTCAGGATACCCTGGTCCTGTATGCAAGATTCATCGCCAGAGTCTGTGCCAGCAAGCAGTTGCTCCCTTTTTCTCCCTGTGGGGTAACCTCGGTTGTTGAGTACGGCAACCGGATTGTTGAAGATAAGCAAAGGCTTACCTTGCGTTTCGGCCAGATACTCAGCCTACTGGAGGAGGCAGATTACTGGGCAAGGAAGGAAAAAGCAGCCATCATTGAAAAAGTTTATGTGGAAAAGGCGCTGGAACAATACAGGTTCCGCCACAATCTTTATGAAGAAAAAGTTCAGATTCGGTATGACGATGCCACCATATTGATAGATGTCAAAGGCGAAGTTGTCGGTCAGGTCAATGCGCTTGCCGTTTATCAGGTTGGGGAAATCGCTTTTGGCAGGCCGTCCAGAATAACAGCAGAATCCTATATGGGCAAACCCGGAATCATTAACGTAGAACATGAGGCCGAGCTTTCAGGCCAGACACATGATAAAGGTGTGATGATCGTCGCGGGATATCTTGGCAGGATGTTTGCCCAGAACTATCCCTTGAGTGTTAGCATCAGCATCACATTTGAGCAGAGTTATTCAGGCATTGATGGAGACAGTGCCTCTTCCACCGAGTTGTACGCTGTGCTTTCCAGTCTGTCCGGATATCCCATCCGACAGGGGATTGCTGTGACCGGTTCAGTGAACCAGAAAGGTGAGATCCAGGCAATTGGCGGAGTAAATGAAAAGGTTGAAGGCTTTTTTGATATATGTCAGAAAAATGGGCTGACAGGCGACCAGGGCGTTATGGTACCCAGGTCCAATGTCCGGAACCTAATGGTCAAAAAAGAGGTTGTGACTGCAGTTGAACAAGGAAAATTCCATATTTATGAAGTGGCCGCGATCGAACAGGGCATTGAGATTCTGACAGGTGTTGAAGCCGGGATATCGGATGCAGAGCATAATTTTCCAATAGGTACCGTGTTCGGAGCAGTACAGGCTAAGCTTAAAAAATTTCATGACAATTGTCTGCTTTACAAGCGCTGAAAAACACCCCTTTCTTCCGGCTGTGATTACTCAGGGTTTTGATAAATTGGTTGATGATCTGGGAAGGACCTTGAAAGAATCCTTAAAAGCCGAAGGAAAAAATATTTTTAACTATAAAGAGCGCATTGATAGAGGAGATCGTGAAAAAATCTATCTTGCTGCAGCTTTAAACGGTTATCAGCTCCAGTTATCCACTTATGGGAATCTATTGCTGTCTGCTGGGGTAGACATCTCAACACTTCAGAAAACACGATCTGAAATTAAATCGTCTCTGATAGAAATCCAGAAAATGTTTGATGAAATTTCCCCGGCAAATGAGACGTTAACACTTGAACGTAAAAATCTTGAACAGCAGAAACAACTCGTTATAAAACAAATTTCAGAACTATCGAAACTAAATACTGATAAAAACAAAGGAGCTTTTTGAACGGAAAATAGAAATCTCTTTCCCGCAAAGAGATATTCACATACGTTCAATCAAATTGGAATAGACCCTGCGCAAAGTTCAAGCATAATTCTTACAACAGTTACCGATATTTTAGGCTTTTTTGCATTCCTTGGCTTTGCATTACTATTTCAAAATTATTTGATCTAACAAGCTCCCAACCAACTATTTTCTAAAATAAATGAAACTGAAGCGATAATCACCAATCCATGAAGGAGGCAAATCGGTCATTATTCCGGGCGGGACCCATTTTGTCTTTGCTGAAAAACCGGTCGAGGTAAATCAAGCCATTGAGGAATTTATCCAGGCACTATAGCCTGGTTGTCCCTGTGATTATAAAACTTTTTGGGAAATTGGGCCGTTTAGGCCATTGTCAACCACAACCCATAGGTCACGCTGGAGAGCATGGTGCTGATGGATATGGACGCCACTGCAAAATCAGGATCTCCCCCGATCTCCTTTGCCATGATGTAAGCCAGGGTTGCTGTCGGGGAAGAAAGGATAATCAAACCCGGAAGATAATCAAAAGACTCTATGGAAAACAACTTGAACAGAAGCAGGCCAATGGCTGGCGTCATTATCACTTTTAAAAAACAGGAGACCATTACAGGCCTGAACCTGGATTTAAACTTTTCAAAAGAAAGCGAAGCACCGATAATCAGAAGGGCCATGGGAAGTGCCATACCTTTGATAATCGTCAGTGCCCGTTCTATGATCAGGGGCATTTGAAGCCCTGACAAAGAAAAAAGAATTCCGGCCAAAGCAGACAGAATAACGGGATTGGCCATGGTGGTTTTCAATATTCCTGCTATGCTTGCAGCCCCCTCGCCTGTCCGGCAATGATATTGAAGGGCAATCACTGACAGGATATTCTGAAGGATCATGACAAACCCTGCGATAATGGATGCTCTCACAAGCCCGCTGTCCCCAAGATAATAAAAAGCCACTGCAAGGCCGATATACCCCAGATTTCCATGAAAGGAAGATTGGATAAAGGTCCCCTTGGAAGGCCGGGCCATATTCAACATCCTTGATATACCCCATGCCGCAGTTGCTATCAGCAAAAGCGAAAAAAGAGAAATCACGATCACGGACAGGTTAAACTGAGTCCGCAGGGTGGCTTTGGAAATGGAGTTAAATATCATGGCCGGTATCGCAAAATAATAGACCAGACGATTGGCCTGACTCAAAAATTCAGGGGTAAAAAATCCCCGCTGTTTTGCAATCAGGCCCAGAAAAATTACGATAAATATAGGAACAATGGTGGATACAATATTCATAGGGATTTTATAGCTTTTTCAAGCTCAAACCACAATAAAAAGCCCTGCTTTTCCAATCAAATTATATAATGTCCATAACAAGTGTGGCTCTTATATTTTTTATATCCAAAGACATGTTGTCGTCAGAAATTTCTTGCGAAAGGCATCAATAGTAGACATAGGGCTCACCGCAAATGAACCCTATGTCCTTCAGATTACACTTTAAACCGGCCAACCATTTCATCGAGCCTGGCAGCAAGTTTTGAAAGGTCTTCAGCACTCAATTTGACCTGATCGCTCCTTTCTGCAATTTCCTTTGAGGACTCATTCACACCAGTAATATCCTGAGAAATTTCAGCTGAAACAGCTGAACTCTGATTCACATTTGAGTTGACCTCTTCAATACCGCTGGAGGCTTGATTAATATTCTCGGCAATTTCACGTGTAGCTGAAGACTGTTCTTCAACTGACGTAGCAATTGTAGAAACGATATCGTTTACATCAGCAATGACCGTTGAAATTTCTTCAATGCTTCTCAGAGAGCTTGTGGAGCTTTGCTGGATATCTTCAATCCTGTTTTTGATATCAAAAGACGCATCGGATGTCTGCGCTGCAAGATCTTTAATCTCATTTGCAACAACTGCGAATCCTTTTCCTGCCTCTCCTGCTCTTGCCGCTTCAATGGTTGCATTTAAAGAGAGAAGATTTACCTGTTCGGATATATCTGTAATCGTCTCCACCACTTTACCGATGGCGTTGGCAGACTCGCTTAATCCGTTCATGATGGTTGTAGACTCATCTGCTTTAGACACGGCATTCAAGGTTACGCTTCGTGCTTTTTCTGCATTCCCGGCTATTTCGTTTATGGTTGAATTCATCTCTTCAGCGGCACTGGCCACAGTATTCAGGTTAACACTGGATTCTTCCATTGCCGCTGCCACAGAGCTCATGTTTGAATTCATTTCCTCAGACGCAGAGGCAACAGCGTTTGCCCGCTGTGATGTTTGATCTGAGCTGTTTGACATATCATCAGCAATTGATGCCATCTCTGTTGATGAGGATGAAAGAGTTTCTACTCCCTGCTTGGTGTCTATTATCATTTGGTGTAGTTTCTCAATAAATTTATTAAAACTTTCTGATAATAGACCGACTTCATCCTTGGTTGAGACTGCCAGGCGGATCGTCAAATCCCCTTCTCCTTCTGCGATATCTTTAAGGCTGGCGGCTGTATTATTTATTGGTTTTACGATTGCCCTGACCACAAAAACAGATACAGCAATCAGAACTAATAAAACGACAACGAACAATATGATGGATGCCTTTATCATTGATGAAATAGTGTCTTTAGATTTTTTCGCTAACTGGTTGACCTTTTCAGCCTCTTCCTGTGCTAACGAAATATAACTCTGCGACAGCTCATCACTTTGAGTCCCTATGACGTCTATCACATCACGGGTTTCTCCAAACTTGACCAAAGAAGCAGTTTCAATTTGGGTCAGTTCGTCACGGTTCTCCTTTAAAGTATGGCTAAGCTTAACGACTTCGCGACTGGCGGCTTTCCAAGTTTTATAAAACGCTTTAAACTCAGTGTATTTATCCATCATTGCTTTGTCATATTCAATAGAAGCTTTCTCCATCCGTTCGTTAACCTGTTCAATGTTTTCAGCATTGTCAGAGTCATAAGAAGCAAGGGTTTTTAAATTTTCCGCAAACATTACCCGTATTCTTGCGTCCACAGCCTGGTAGGCATCACGATCCGCATTGACCACAAAATTAACAGCTGTTGCGTATTTCAGACTATTCCCAGAGGAAGCGGCTATTTTAGCTTCAAACATCTCTGTGATATCATTCATCAATTCACGCATTGACGAAAATGATTTTTCGGCAGTTTTTAAAATTTCTTCCCGATTGCGATAGGTTTCACTGTATTCATGGCACAGAGCAATCGTTTTTCGGCTCAATTCCTGCCATTCGGGAAACAATTTTTGGAATTCATCATAGGTGTTAAGCATTTCTTTGCTAAAAGTTGCTGAAGCGCTCTTGATTCGGTCATGAACCTGCTGGATATTTTCCAGGTTACTTGCATCTGCACTGTTTAAAGCCTCGACTTCATGTGTCCCTTTTGCCTCTAATTGGGCGACATATGCCTGATAAGCATCCCTGTCCGCGTTTAAGGTAAGAGAAACATTTTTCCCTGAGTCCTGTAGTTTAGGAATTACACCATTCACTTTTCCAAAAGCAGCCACAATCTTATCTGAACTATCAGCTACTGATGATATAACCCAGGCCGCGCCGCCACCAATAATCAACATTGTTAAAATCGATAGAGCCACCAGCATTCCTATTTTTAATTTA
This sequence comes from Desulfobacteraceae bacterium, assembly GCA_033851995.1. Taxonomy (GTDB): domain Bacteria; phylum Desulfobacterota; class Desulfobacteria; order Desulfobacterales; family Desulfobacteraceae; genus Desulfobacula. The sequence goes on from JAWSVI010000012.1 coordinate 296,240, forward strand.
ATTCCCATAGTTTATACCACCCTCCAATTTTTATTATCTTGCTTTTTGATTTCGATATATCAGTCGGCAGAACCACAGAATTCCCCTGTCCATTCGGGACACATCTCATGACTAATTTTTTTTTCCAGAGTGCTTTTTAGACATATGATTCAATCTGACTATAACTATAAAAATACAAGATATTATTTTTTTTTACAAGTGATAACAATTCAGAAAAAATTTTATGGAGATGAGATTTAATCAACGACCGTTGATAATAGTTGCAGCAACAACTTTTTTATTCGGTTTATCGCCGTTGGGTCTTAAAGGCCATTGCACATAATGAAATCGAAGCGATAATCACCAGTCCATGAACGAGCCGGGTCCAATATCCTGATATATATGAACTGATGATACCGGCTTCAAGGACGCCAAAGATCGTCCCATGGTAGACCCATCAGAACAATTCCTTCCGGATCGGCTGCCAATTATTTTTTGAAATTCTCAACAACCTTTTCCGGGTTCCAGTCAGAATACAGATATTTAACATCAAATCATTTCAAGAAATGCTTCTATTCTTACCCTGATCTGCTCTGTATCAGATTCTGAATAGTCGGTTTCAAGATGGAGGAACGGAAGCCCGAAAGAATCCTGAACCAGTTTTCCGATATGGTGGGATTCAATATTATAGGTATGGCAGGCCTGCCATGTCAGATCCACGACACCGTCGATGGAAAATTCTTGTATCATCTCTTTGAGCAGATCTATCCTTCCCTGATTGGGGCTCATTACAGAACACGGTATGGACAGGTATTGCTCTGAAAGTGCCGTAACCGGATCTTTTGTCTCATCCACCTGAAAAGTCTGTTTATATCCACTGCAGTTTTCAAATGCCACCACATTGGCACCGGACTGTTCAATAATTTTTACTACTTTGTCTGATCCAAGCCCGATGGGGACGCCTGTCAAAAGAATCCGGGGAGTTTTCAGGGTGTAAGGGCTTTCTTTTCTTTCAATCAATTGATCGCAGGCTTCAGCAATTTCATTGACCAGATCAATGCCTTTCTGCTTATCTGCAAAAAAGCCGGTCTTAAACAGTATCTCTACAAGTTCCATCCCGCTCAATGGGGAAGGTTTGGCTTTTGTCACATCCATCAAACGTTTTTTGGCCCTGCGTTCTTTATTCAAAAGCGAAATGGAATGGCGTATTTTCTCCTGTGTGATTTTTTTATCCGTAACGGTTTCAAGAACGGTTATCAATTTTTCAATTTCATTTTTCCATGGTTCAAGGGAGATGTTAAATTCCTGATTCTGGGGAAGCTGCAAAACATGGACCTGCTTAAGGTCCTCCATAATCTCAAACATTTTCTTTTTTCCATCACAAGTGGTATCTGCCACGATCATGTCTGAAAATCTGAAAAATGGACAGGTGTCGGTTGCAGCAAATCCATAACTGCTTTTGATGAGAGGACACAGGTTCCTTGGAAGGATTTCCTCTGCCGCCTCTATGGGATCCTGGCGTGTCCCGCATAAGGGAAGCGGGATGGCATCGGCCGCCACTGCAAGTTCAGTCGGTGCATACAGGCAGTAAAATCCAACTGCATGGTTTCCACTCTTTTTGTGAGCTTCTATATCCAGAAGATTTTGTTCGGTGATCTGCTGGAGCTTTTTAAACAATTCCTGTTTCATTTTTTTTCCTTTTTCTTTTATGTTTTTTAGTCCATTTCCATTGCAAGCAGTGCCGCACCTACCGCACCATTCATTTCCGGATTCACAGGGATAAGGATCTCTCTGTTTGTTTCTTTGGACAGAAGCTTTGTAATACAGGGGTTATTTGCAACGCCCCCGGTAAAAACAACCGGTCCGTCCTGAGACACTCGATTCATCATGGAAACGGCTCTTTTTACAACGGCAATATGCAGTCCCCGTGCAATTTCATTTGTATTTTCACCTTTTGCAACCAGGGATGTAACTTCTGATTCGGCAAACACGGTGCACATGCTGCTGATGTTCAAATCTTTTTTTGCTCTAATGGCATGATCTCCAAATGTATCAATACTGAAACCAAGCGTTTTAGCCATGATTTCAAGAAACTTGCCCGTGCCGGCAGCGCATCGATCATTCATTTCAAACCGAACGACCTTTCCGGAATCGTTCAATTTTATGACTTTGCTGTCCTGACCGCCGATATCCAGGACTGTTGATGCCCCGGGGAAAGAAAAAATTGCACCTCGGGCATGGGCTTTAATCTCAGTAATTGTTGAGGCATCATGCTCGATTTCAAACAGGTTTCTTCCATATCCTGTTGCCAGGATCGCGTCGAATTCCAGATCATGAATTAATTTTTTTGCCTGGCCAATGGGATCAAACCCCGTGTCTGCTTTTCTGGTTTCCCTAACAATTCCGTTCTCTAAAACGGCTATCTCTATTGACCTTGACCCGATATCTATTCCCGCACTGATCATAAAAATTATCCATTTTTCTTGATTTAAATTGATTCTTCATAGGTCAGTTAGAAGGGGAAAATCAAATTGATTGTTTTAATTCGAATTCTCGATCGTATCAGATATTTCTATTTGGAATATTGATTTGACTGATGCCAAGCCAAGGATTATCTTAATAAAAATATTTGGCACCACCTCAACGCATTTCCGTTGAAATTTTCGCTTCAGATATTTTTTGTATCTGAAAAAATTGAAGTGTTTAGAATCTTTCGACAGGGATAATTATTGTTAACAACAGGCAGGTTTAAAACATCAAATATACAGTTTACAGCGTTGGCTCTCATTCATTCTTTTAAAACATCTTCTGTAAGTGTTTTTCGATTGAACTGGTTTACATCCGTATTACTCATATTCATTCCCCCTTTATTTTCCTATTTAAAGGTAAACGAATGATAAAATTTGTACCTTTATTGGGTTCAGAAACTACTTCGATCGTTCCTTTATGATTTTCAGTTATTATAAAGTAAGAAACCGACAGCCCTAATCCAGTTCCAATACCAACTGGTTTTGTTGTAAAAAATGGTTCAAATATCCTTTTACATGCGGCTTTATCCATTCCGATTCCATTATCTTCAATTTCGATTTGCAGCATGCGAATCTCTTTTTTATGGGAAAGTCTTAAAATAAATTGAGGGCTTATCGTATTTTCTGATTTAGAACGTGCAAACATGGCATGAGCGCCATTATTAAATAAATTTAAAAAAACCTGCTGAATTTTACTCCCTTCGCAAGCAATCGAGGGTAAAGTTTCTTCATATTCCTTTTTTATTTGTATAGATTTAAAATCATATTCTTTTTTTAAGTCATAGTCCGTACCGGCCAGTTCTATACTCTTATCCAGAAGAGCCACTGGATCATGGGTAGAAAATGAAGAATCTCCTTTTCTTGCAAAACTTAACATATTTTCAATAATTGATGCCATTCTTGAACCAGAATCAGTTATTGCTTTAATCATCCTGGGGATATCTCGCTCCTTCATATATCCTTGGATTGATTCCATCGTGGTATCAAAAGATTTTGCTGCTTTTATATTGGCAGGGAGCTCAGGATTAGTTAAACGGTTGTTTAAAACATTCGCATTTTGCATAACGCCTGCCAGAGGGTTATTAATCTCATGTGCCATCCCTGCAGCGAGTCCTCCCAAAGAAAGCATCTTCTCATTTTGAATCAATACTTCTTCCATTCGAACTTTTTCAGAAATATCATCAATACGGATCACGGCTCCTTCAACCCCGTTTGTGATTAAAGGGTAAATAGTGATATCCTCGTAACGGGGTTCCCCATTTTTTTCTTTGTAAAGTGCTTTTGAAATTCGTTGGATTTCCTTCGATGTTAAGCTTTTTTGTATTTTATCCATCTGAGTGGAAAACCATGGGAAAACGGAATCAATCGCCTGGCCATGGGCCCCATCAGTGGATATTCCTGTAAGTTTCTCTGCTTTCCTGTTCCACTGTGTTACATTACTTTTAGAATCCACACCAATTAATGCCGAAGGCATTGAATTAATAATATTTTCAAGATAATTACGTAATTTTTTTAATTCATTTTCCGCTTCTTTTCGCTCCGTAATATCCTTCACAAAAGCAATAGAAAATTGCTGGCCGTTATATTCAAGCAGATTAGATGCTATTTCTACTGGAATTTCTTTGCCATCTTTCCTTTTGTGAATTGTTTCAAAGTTATCAAAACCATCCTTGCAGAGACTTTGCCATATTTCTCCCCAATTATCATTATTGACTAAAGGATCTATATCAAAAATGGACATGCTTGATAACTCTTCTATTGTGTAACCCAGATTTTTAGCGGCCTGCCTGTTTGCATTTGAAATCCGGGCATCCGAGGTGATGTGATAAATTCCAATGGCTGCCCTATCATAACTGAACTGGGTAAATCGAAGGAATTGTTCTATTTGTTTGCGATCCGAAATATCTGAGTGTGTCCCGATAAAACGAGTCGGATTTCCTTTTTCGTCATGTGCTACAATTTTCCCTTTACCCTGAATCCACATATATTCACCTGTCTTGCGTAAAAATCTGAATTCAACATCATAATTTGGCAGTTCCCCGGACAAATATTGACTAACAGATAATTTTATCTGCTGAATGTCATCTGGATGAACACGCTTCTCCCACTCATCGAATGTGGCTGGAAATTCATTTGGTTCATATCCGGAAATGGTATAGTAGCGGGAATCAAAATGAAGGATATCGCTCTTTATATACCAGTCCCATAATCCTTCATTTGCTCCGGACAACGCAAGGTCTAATCTCTCCTTACTCTCCCTGAAAGCTTGTTCAAAGGAGAATCGTTCTTCCTCTTTGTTAAGCAGAAGGCCAACCAGGAAAATTCCACAAAAAATTGCCAGGCCATATGGCATTGACATTTCTTTCAATAATTCCCAGCCCGTTTGAAGATCTTTAACAAAAAGGAAGCCTGGAAGGATTATTAGTGTTGCAAAAGCAGAACTTACAGCAGCTGGTTGTGTGGATCTAAAACATCTGGGAAATTTGTTTAACACTATGCCAGCTATTGCTGATAAAAACACACCAACAACACCTGCAAATGCGCCGCTTCCTCCAAGATATATGCGGTAACTTCCTGCCAGAGAAGCACTAATGATTGCTGAAATCGGTCCTCCAAAGGCACCGCTGAGTGCAACAATTGCATTTCTTTGATCAACGATCACACCTTCGAAAACAGGAATCTTGGCATACATACAGCCGATAGCAAACACACCGAAGGAAAGCCCGAATAAAATTTGACGTCTAAACCAAATTGCTCTTTTGAACTGACGAAGTAGATAACCATAAACTGTAACGAGAGCAATGAAAATTGCCAAATTGTTAAATAGCGAAAAAAATAATTCAACTCCAGCAATCATTGATAGACTCCGAATAAAGTAAAATTTATCATCAGTTTGCTTATTGGAAAATTAAAAAATCAAAATGTATGTGATAAATTAATAACTCAAATTTAAAAAAAATAATACTAAAAAGCAAAAAATGCGATTGTTTTATGGAGCATCCAAAAAACCTTTGGTTTTATTTAAAAGTATTGTATCCTTTTAAAATATTATAGTTACCTAAAAAACATTTGGAGATATCATGCAAACCCGTTCTGAAAACACATATGCTTTTGAAACCGGAATCTATCGTCCCCCAAGCGAAGGTGGGAGTTCATCTCTTCTGCTTCGGCTGACCCGAAACTGCCCCTGGAACCACTGCACCTTCTGCGCCATGTATAAAACCGAGAAATTTGAATTCAGGAGCCCTGACGAAATTATTAAGGACATCAATGCCATGTTCAGTATTTACCTCCAGGTTAAAGAGATTTCGCAAAGCATGGGCCTGGAAGATACGATTACCTCACCGGTTCTGAGAAAATTTATCCAGCAGACACCTGAGTTAAGTTTTCACCAGGGCATGTCCATGCTCTTTGAGTGGCTTCTTGCAGGCGGTAAAACCGTATTTTTACAGGATGCTGACAGTCTTATCATGAAAGCTGATGACATGATCCAGGTCCTGACCCATTTAAAAACCTGTTTTCCGGCCATTGAAAGAATCACCACCTATGCCCGGTCCAGGACCATTGCAAGAAAACCTGCTTCAGATCTTGAAAAAATCAGAAAAGCCGGACTCTCACGCGTGCACATCGGGCTTGAGACCGGGGATGCCAAGCTGCTTAAATCCATCAAGAAAGGCGCCACCCCTGAAGATCATATAAAAGGCGGCCAAAAGGCACTGGAAGCAGGGTTCCAGGTTTCAGAATACTGGATGCCCGGCCTTGGGGGAAAATCGCTGTCTGATGACCATGCCGTAAATACCGCCCTTGTGCTGAACAAAATCAACCCGCATTATATCAGATCCAGGCCATTTACTCCTTATCCCGGAACCGGCTTTTACGAAAAGGCCGTAAAGGGAGAATTAGACCTTCTTTCACCCAAAGAGCAGCTCCTGGAAATTAAAAAGACAGTTGAAACCCTAGATGTCACTTCCCGGGTGTGCTTTGACCATGCTGGAAACGGATGGGCAGCCCCCAATGGCATGCTCCTTTTAAGCCAGAGTTATGAAGGGTATAAATTCCCTGATCAAAAATCGTCTTTACTGGAATTAATTGAGACAGGGATAAAGCACTATTCCTGATTTTTTAAAAAACCAGGCATTTTGGAGACTGTTTCGTCATGACTTCCAACACGCAAAAAAAGGAAAAAAAGCAGCACAAAAAGCCAACCTATGAAGAGCTTGAAAAGGCGCTTAAAGCAAGTGAGGCCCTAAACCAAATGTTGCTTGATATGAACCCGTTTCCCATTAGCATCAACCTTCTGGAAGACGGGCGGTATATGAAAACAAATAAGCGACATTCAGAAATTACGGGGTTTACAGAAGAAGAATTAATTGGGAAAACTCCCCTGCAGTTAAAAATGTATGTCAACCCCTCTGATCGGGACAAAATAATACATCTTCTCAAGAAAAAAGGGCGCCTTGACCAACTTGAAACTGGTTTTAAAACTCAAAAAGGCCGATTCATTCATACATTGCTGTCTGCCCGTCTGCTTAACTATAAAGGACATCGATGCATTTTAAGCCAGACGACCTATTCCAGCGACTTATCCAAAGCCCAGGAAGCGCTCTTGAAAAGTGAAAGCCGTTTTGCAAATATTTTAAACAACATCTCTGAAAGCTACTATGAAGTTGATCTTAAAGGGAATTTGACCTTTTTTAACAAAGCGACCATCAGGCTGTTCGGTTATCCGGAAAAAGAGTTGTTGGGCCTTGGGTATCAAACGTACACCACGCCCGAAGATGCAAAAAAGATATATAAAGCCTTCAACAGTGTATACAGGGAAACCGCTCCTGTAAAATATGCAGGCTATCGCATCATCAGAAAGGATGGTTCCATTCGTCATGTGGAAGTGTCCATCAGCCTGCTTCGTGACCCTGATGGAAAGGCCATAGGGTTTTACGGTGTGAACAGAGATCGAACCGAGCAAAAAAAAGTCGAAGAGGTCCTTCGTCAAAGAGAAGAAAAATACCGCACCATTCTCGAAGAAATGGAAGAAGGCTATTATGAAATTGATCTTAAAGGAAATTTTACCTTTTTCAACAATGCCACTCTGAAACTTCACGGGAAAAGCGCAGACAAACTGATGGGAGCCAACAACAGAGAATACCTCTCCCCGGAACAGGCAAAAAAAGCCTATAAGCTGTATATTGATATCTATAACACCGGAAAACCGGTAAGAATATTTGACTACGAAATCATCCGGGAAGATGGCTCCATATGCCTTACGGAAATATCCGGATATCCGTTGAGAGATGACAAAGGCCATACGGTCGGGTTCTGGGGGATTACACGAGACCGGACAAAGCAGAAAAAAGCGGAATTGGCGCTTAAAAAAAGTGAAGAACAATATCGCCTGGTGGTGGAAAACGCTAACGAAGGTATTTACATTACCCAAAAAGGGATCATCAAATTTCACAATTCAAAAACCCGAAAAATAACCGGGTATCCTCAAAAAGAACTGGAGGATATTTCCCTTTCAGATCTGGTGCACGCCAAAGACAAAGAACAGTTCCATGCTTTTTCAAACCAGGTATCTGGCAATGATGAGAATCCGAACACTTTTTCGTTCAGAATTTTAAACAAATCCCAAAAAATCATCTGGGTTGAATTAAGCATGATTCCCATAACCTGGGAAGGGCAGCCTGCAACACTGAATTTTCTAAGAGACATCACTCTTCAAAAAAAAATGGAAACAAAATTGATTCAGGCGGAAAAAATGGAAGCCATCGGGACCCTTGCAGGAGGAATTGCCCACGATTTTAACAATATTCTCACCTCCATGATTGGGTTTACCGAGCTGGTTATAGAAGATCTTGAACCTGAAAGCATTATGGAGGAAAATTTAAGGGAAGTACTTTCCGGAGGAGAGAGAGCCAAAGAGCTTGTGAGTCAGATTCTAACCTTTGCCAGGCAATCGGAAGAAAACCTTGAGCCGGTTATGGTTTGCAATGTGGTAAAAGAAGCATTAAGGCTGATTCGATCTTCTATCCCGTCAAACATAGAAATACAATCCAATATTTCCAGCAAGGCTTCAATTATAGGCAACCAGACACAGGTTCACCAAATCATAATGAACCTGTGCAGCAATGCGGCGCATGCAATGGAAAACTCAGGCGGCATTCTCCGTGTTGACCTTTCAGACCTGGATGTTTGCAGCACTCAGGGAGCGGAGACTTTAAATCTGACTCCCGGCAACTACCTGAAACTGTCTGTCTCGGACACAGGAAGCGGAATACCCGAAGAAATCTTAAACTCTATATTTGAACCTTATTTCACAACAAAGGGGATGGGTGAAGGAACCGGGATGGGTCTGTCTGTTGTACAGGGAATTGTAGAAAAATATGGCGGGGAAATTTTTGTAAAGCGCCAGATAGGAAGAGGAACAACTTTTTCTGTATACCTGCCGGCATCCGCTCCAAAAGAAAAGGATGCAACAAAAACTTTAAAAAAAATATCCACAGGAAACGAACGGATCTTAGTGGTCGATGATGAACCGGCCATTTTAAAAATGGAGTCTCAGATGCTTTCACAGCTTGGTTATAAAGTCACCTCCCAGGGCAGCAGTGTTGAAGCGTTAAATCTTTTCAAATCAAAGCCCCAGGAATTTGACCTGGTCATCACAGATATGACCATGCCCCAATTAACCGGAGATCTCCTTGCGGCTGAGATGATAAAAATTCGCCCGGACATACCAGTGGTGCTTTGTACCGGTTACAGCAAACATATAAATGAAAAATCCGCCTTAAAGATAGGCATTAAAGCTCTGGTAAATAAGCCTGTGGCAAAAAACCATCTGGCAGATACTTTACGAAAAGTGCTGGATGAGCACTTTTAAAATTGACAAAGACTTGGGGAATATTTAATCTTCTAACGATTTAATTTCTTTTGCTGAATGCTTTATCTGTTCAAGCCTTTTTTTGTAATTTTTAAAGGAACCTATAAACATGGGAACAATTCTTATTGTTGATGATGATGAATCCATCAGAAAATTTTTAAGCGCCTTGTTTAAAAAAAATGGGTTTGAAACCATTGATGCGGCTGATGGACATTTTGCGATGGACGCTTTTAAAAAAAATAAAATCGATCTTATCATATGTGATCTTGTCATGCCGGAAAAAGAAGGGCTGGAAACCATCAGAGAAATAAAAAAAATCAACCCCGATATCCCCATCATTGCAATTTCAGGAGGCGGGCTGATTGATCCTGAAACCTACCTGAGCCTGGCAAAAAAATTAGGGGCTGAACACACGTTTAAAAAGCCCCTGGACGGCCAGAAGCTTGTTGGTGCTGTTAAAGACCTGCTGGTGTAATTTTTAAAATCAGATATATCGATTATGTTTTTATTTTATAATACCAATCTTCCTGACCATAAAGTTTTTCAGTACATTCAGGGCATATACTATGGCTGAAAACTGCATCAGAACGAGCTCCAATATAAGATTCAATTTGCTGCCAATAGCCTGAATCGTCACGGACTTTTTTACAGGAAGAACAAATTGGCAACAATCCCTGTAAAGTTTTGACTTCGGCAAGGGCTTCTTGTAATTGTTCTATTTTAATTTCTTTTTCTTTTTGGGCTTGTTTGCGCTCATTTATCTCTTCTTTCAGCTCAATGGTGGCCTGTTCGAGAGACAGGGTTCGTTCTTTGACACGCAATTCCAATTCCTTCTGAATTTTTCTTAGTTCCGCCTCCACTTCCTGTCGCTTATGCAATTCCTGTTTGATACCTTTGGACAGATCACGCAACCGCCCAACACTTGACCCAATGGTCAGCATAACGATGCCGGATACGGTAATGGTTGGTGCAAAAATTCTAAAATCGAGGTAAACGGTTGAACCCAAAAAAATGACATAAAAAATGGTAATGATTCCAGCCATGAACCCACCGCGCATGCCAAAAAGTAATCCTGCCGCAACAGGAAAAATATTCATGAAGATAAAGGCACCGTTTCCGACTGAAAAATGAATTTTTTTAAAAACAAAACCATAAGCAATCATTATTAAAACGAACAGGGCCAGTACAACTTTCTTCTTTTGAATTTTCAAAGGTTATTCATCCTTTTAGAGATGGTTTTCACCCGTTCCCATGTATTTAAAAGATAGGCAGATTCAGGTTGTTTGGGCCAGGGTCTGGGGTCCCACTCTGCTGCTTTCACCCTTGAGACAGCCCGTTTGATATCCCCTTCTTCCTCCACAAGAAATTCTTCGGTCATTGACAAATACTCATGGGCTGCTTTTACCGAGCCCAGGATATGATTTACTGCATCATCATCTGTAAACACGGCATGGTGCCCACCGCACAAGATAGTTGCATCAAGGTTTTTTATTTTTTCCATGGATTCAAGATACGCATCAAAGTCCACCAAAAACTCCGGTTGAAGGTAACCTCTTTCATACGTGGCAACCGCTTCCGAGGCAATCAGAATCTTTTTCTCTTCAACCCAGTAGCTGATAAAATCCCAGGTATGACCGGGAGTGCTGAATGCGGAAATTTTCAAATTATCGGACAAATTAATTTCCTGGTCCGGTTTTATGATGATATCCAGTTTAAAAGATTCAAACGGCGTCTCATTCACCGGCTCAAAACCTGCTTTTTTTACATTTTTTGTGCCTTCAAGGTTTAAATCCTGTATCAGTTTTATGGCCTTGGGTTTTAACAGGATCTCTCCACACCGTTCAGAACCACCCACTTTAAGGTTGGGCCATAACTCCTTAAAATGACTCACCGAGCCAATGTGATCAAAATGCGAATGGGTCAAAAAAAGGTAGGCGGGTTTTCTTTCTCCCAGTATTTTTTTTATCCCGCTTTTATAAATATGAGCAAACGCACTGAGTCCTCCATCAAAAATAACCGGTTCAGGCCCGTCCAACAGGTAGACCGGTGTGGCCGGAACACCAATCACATATAAATCATCACCAATCTTTCCAGTCTCTTGAACAATCATTTTTTTTATCTCATACCTTTTTAAAAATTATTTTTTGAACCATTTCAGGATATCCAGTTAATTACTTTCCTCAAAACAGGGGTTTTCAAATGTATGGCACTTTCCGGACATATCTCCTGACAGCAGAAACAGTTGATACAATGATCATAATTGTATTCAGGTACCCGTGATTTGTCTTCATCCTTAAAGAAAATCGCTTTTGGCCGTGCAGGGCAGATATTCACACATGCTGCGCACTGCACACATTTTTCAGATTCAATATAGGGCCGGGGTACAATACGATGGTTCATGAAATTTGATAACATGCCCTTTTTAAATGATTTCAGCGGTTTTCTATCAATATCAAACTCTTTGGTTTTGAATTCATCAAAATCATCCCCTATCAGTTGGATATCCTCCTCAAGGTATGTTCCCATTTGGGCCTGCATGCCATATTTTGTAGTTGGGACATACCCCGGTTCCAGGTTGATCAGCCTGCATACTGTGGCATCCAGTGCTACCGGATCAGATGATAAAAGAAGAATATTCATTTTTTTAGGTGTTCCGCCCCTTGGCCCGTTTCCCTCCATACCGTATATGCCATCCATGATATAGAGTCTTGGATTAACAAATTTATTTAGATCCACCAGCATTTTGGCAAAATCATCCGCATTGGGAAGCCGCAGATGAAATTCCCCTTTGAGGACTCCGGGGATACAGCCAAACTGGTTTTTAATCGCGCCTGTAAATTTCTCAAGGCCATGGCTTTTCAATTTGGGAATACTGATAACGCCGTCGTTGTCAGCAATTGCTTTTGCAATGGTAAATTTTCGACTCTGGAGCCCTTTATCAAACAGGATGTCTTCTCCTGATTTAAAATCAGCCAATGCGATATCCAGTTTTTGGGCAACCCTGACCAGGCCTGCCTTTTCAGCAGCTTTTGCATAACTGCCGATTGCCGGAGAATCCCCGTAAGAAATTATTGCCCCGGCCTTCTGAAATGCTCCTGCAACAGCCTGAAATACTGATGGATGAGTGGTCACACACTTTTCCGGGGCTTCGCCCACCAGGATATTCGGTTTTAACAGAATCTTTTCACCTTGCTCAACAAATTGAGAGGCTCCGCCCAAAAGGGAAAGCCCTTTTTCAACGGCTTTTTTAACATCCCGAAATTCGTATGATTCGCATTTAACAAGTGCTACCGTAGACATCATGCACCCTTTCCCCTCTCCTGCAAAAATTAGACTTTTATAAAATCCTGATAAAACCGTTTATAAATATCAGTTTATACCCTCTTAGGAAAACATTTTTTTTAAATCCCATTTATGGCATAGTATAAAAAAACGTATTGTATTCTTTTAAAATTTCTCCCCCAGGACATACAAAAGGGATGGACAGCATGAAAACCATGAAAGCACTTGTAAAGAACAAACCGGAAAAAGGCCTGTGGCTTGAGGATGTTCCCATTCCTGATATAGCCCATAACGAAGTGCTGATCAAAATTAAAAAAACCGCCATCTGCGGTACGGATGTTCATATCTACAACTGGGATAAATGGTCACAGGAAACCATTCCCATCCCCATGCATATCGGCCATGAGTTTGTTGGTGTCATTGACAAAGTCGGATCCCATGTCAAAGATTTCAAACCCGGTGATCTGGTATCCGGCGAAGGTCATCTGGTGTGCGGGCACTGCCGGAACTGTCTGGCCGGACGCCGCCATTTGTGCATGGATACCAAGGGGGTCGGAGTTAACAGGCCCGGAGCTTTTGCCCAGTATCTTGCGATACCGGTCACCAATGTATGGTATTGCGATCCAAAGATTCCAACAGATGTTCTGGCCTGTTTTGATCCCCTGGGAAATGCCACACATACGGCACTATCGTTTGACGTGCTTGGAGAAGATGTCCTTATAACCGGAGCCGGGCCCATCGGATGCATGGCAGCTTCCATCGCCAGGCATTCAGGCGCAAGGTATGTGGTGGTGACCGACATCAACCCCTATCGCCTGGATCTGGCAAAAAAAGCCGGGGCAACCCTGGCCATTGATGTAACAAAAAAAAATATAAAAGATGCGCAGAAAACCCTTGGCATGAAAGAAGGATTTGATGTGGCCATGGAGATGTCCGGAAACCCGGAGGCGTTAAACTCCATATTGGAAAACATGTGCCATGGCGGAAAAATTGCCCTTTTGGGGATCATGCCGGGGGACAGTGCAATTGACTGGAATACGGTCGTGTTCAACATGCTTACCATTAAAGGTATTTACGGCAGGGAGATGTATGAAACCTGGTATAAAATGACCAGCATGTTACAGACCGGGCTGGATATATCGCCTTTGATCACCCATCGATTTTCCTATACGAATTTTGAAAAAGGTTTTGATGTAATGCGCTCAGGCAACTCGGGCAAGGTTATTTTAAACTGGGATGAGGATTAAAAATGAGTACTCAAAAACTGGACAGTGTATTAAGAGATGAGATAAAAATTCTGGTACAGGAAGGACGGGCAAAACCCCCTGAAAGGGTTATTGAAGCATATATTCCGCCCAAAGGTCCCGCCGGTCCCCGGTATAAACTTGCAGGCAGCAGCACTGAATTTATTCGCCTCAATTCCAATTCCTATCTATCCTTATCCAATCATCCGGAACTGATGACAGCTGCAGACAGTGCAACGCAGGAATTCGGTGTAGGGCCCGGTGCTGTACGATTTATTGACGGGACTTTTGTGTATCATAAGGCTCTTGAAAAAAGAGTCGCTAAGTTTGTGGGCAAGTCGGATGCAAAGATATTTAATTCCGCCTATACGGCCAATTGCGGCCTCGCCCTGTCCATATCCAATAAAAACACTTACTGGATCGGGGACCAGCTCAACCATAACAGTATCATACGGGCCATGCGCATCAGCAACGTACCAAGCGGGAACAAGGGGATTTACCGGCACAATGATATAGACGATCTAAAGCGATGCCTGGATGAAGTCCCCCTTTCCATGGAACGCCTCGTGGTTATATTTGACGGGATTTTCAGCATGCGGGGAGATTTTGCCCCCATTGATCAAATCAACGCTGTCTGCCGGAAATATGAGGAAAAATTCAAAGACGGAGTCATTACAGTGGTGGATGATTCCCACGGCATCGGGGCCTATGGAAAAACCGGAAGAGGAACACCTGACTATTGCAGTGCATCACCGGATATTATCATCGGGACATTTGGCAAAGCTTTTGGCGTTAATGGCGGATTTATTGCAGCCAGCCCTGATATTATTGAATCTGTCCGCCAGAAAGCCGACACCTATATTTACACCAATCCCCTGAGTGTTGCAGACTGTGCTGCCGCCATCAAGGCCATTGATATCTGTGACAGCGCAGAAGGAGTATCTTTGCTTGAACGCATCCAAAAACAAACCACCCGATTCAGGAACGGGCTTGAAAGACTCCATCTGGAATCTATCCCCGGCCCGCATCCGGTGGTTCCCCTGATGGTAAGGGATACACCAAAAACCCATGCCCTGGTAAAATATCTTTTTGACCATGGGGTTCTGGTGGTGGGCCTTACATTTCCAGTGGTTCCAAAGGGTGATGAAACCATACGCTTTCAAATAAATGCCTGCCACACATCATCAGATATTGATTATGTTATTGAATTATTAGCTCAATTTAAATAAGATAACAGTATAATCTTTTTTTTTGAGGATTTTTTGAACTTAAAAACAGGGGGTGCAATGGACAGCCAAAGCATTCTTGAGAACAAAAAAATTCTTGTGGTGGATGACGAGGCAGATATCCTTGAAACCCTTGAAGAGTTGCTTTACATGTGCGATGTGGATATGGCTGCAACTTTTGAGGAGGCCGTCACCCTTTTAAGAAACAACACCTATGATGCCGCAGTTTTAGACATCATGGGGGTCAAGGGGTACGAGCTTCTGAAAATCACCAACAAAATTGACATCCCGGCTTTAATGCTCACTGCCCATGCACTCACCCCTGACAATTTAAAAGATTCCATAGAACTGGGGGCAGATGCCTATGTCCCCAAAGACCGCCTGGCTGATATTTCCATGTATGTGGCCGACATTCTCCAGGCAAGAAAAGAAGGCAAAAAAGCCCATGTCACTTGGTTTTCCCTTCTTAAACCCATATTTGACAAATTATTCGGGGAAGGCTGGCGAAAAACAGACAAACAATTCTGGGATGAATTTGATACCCGCCAGATATCGTCCAGAGACGATATCCAGAAAATGGACTAAAAGGGGATTTGAACCGTAAATTCTGTTCCCTGGCCGTCGGCGGATTCCAAAGAGATCTCGCCGCCCATATCCCTCAATAGAACCATCACTCCGGCAAGACCCAGCCCATGGCTTTCGATGGTGTCCTCAAGTAAAGCTCCGGTAGTAAAATAGGATTTAAAAACCTGCTCATGATCTTTTTGAGGGATACCGCTGCCATCATCCTTTACTTTTAGAATCAGTCGACCAGATTTAATGGTCCCATGAATTTCAACCCGCTGGTTTCGATACTTAAATGCATTGGTCAAAAGGTTTCTTAAAATCTGACTCACTTTGACCGGGTCCATTTTCACCATGGTTTTCCATATTTTTGGATCAAAAAAGAGTTGGGTGCCACTGCCTTTGAGAACGGTATTAAGTCTTTCGCATTCCTGGGGAGAAGATATCTGTTCTGAAACGCCAGGGTCCAGAAGATCAAAAACTTCAATCAACACCCCGGTGACCAGGCCGGCGACTGAAAACTCCCGATGCGACACCACGCCTGCACGCGACCTTCCCAACTCCAGAGCATCATTAACCAGACGCTGTGTGGTCAGGGTGTTTCTTAAAATTCGTTTGAGCACTTTTACCTGTTTATCTGTTAAAGGCCCATAGGATTCCCTGCGATTTAAAAGCGATTTTGCTCCTGCATCAATTACAGCGATGGGAATTTTTAAATCGTGAATCAAAAATTCTGTTTTAATGTTGGTTTCCGTCTTTTTGTCCAATCTTTAAAATCCTTGCAATTTGAATCAATGATTTTATATATTAAACTCTATACCTGTAAGTCAGCAGCACATGGGTAAAAAACATTGAAAATCGTCTAAACCATAGTTTGTTATACGGAGATCAAACCGCATTGTAAAGTATTTTGGATTGCAAAATATTTTGGGGGCTGCTTATGAAAAACGGTGAAGATTATGTTTCCGGGTTAGAAAAACAAATCAAAGCGTTACAGGAAAAAAATCAAATCCTCAATCATATCATTTCAAGAGCCCCAATCCCTATATTTGTCGTTGATAAAGATCATACCATTACCCATTTTAACGATGCCCTGGAACAATTATCAGGTTTGCCTGCAAAAAAAATGGTGGGTACAAAAAACCAATGGAAAGCATTTTATTCTTCCAAACGGCCGGTAATGGCTGATCTCATAATTGACCAGTCTTCTGATGCACAGATTCTCGAACATTATGGTTTGAAATACAAACAATCCGCCAAAGATAAGGACCGGTATGCGGCCACAGATTTTTTCCCTGAACTGGGGGATGAGGGCAAATGGCTGTTTTTCACAGCATCCACCTATTCTGATACTGACGGGAATATCTGCGGGGCGGTTGAAACGCTTCAGGATGTGACCGAAGAAAAAATTGCAGAGAGAAAAACACGGGAGTTGTCCAGGATCTACAGACAGATACTGGATTTTATTCCCTACCCTGTTATGG
Organism: Desulfobacteraceae bacterium; assembly: GCA_033851995.1. Classification (GTDB taxonomy): domain Bacteria; phylum Desulfobacterota; class Desulfobacteria; order Desulfobacterales; family Desulfobacteraceae; genus Desulfobacula. Next base: position 313,421 of record JAWSVI010000012.1, read on the forward strand.
TATTCAATGACAAAGGTTTTTTAACCTATCTTAACCCGTCTTTTTCCGACACGTTTGGATGGAATGCAGAAGAACTTCTGGGTAAAACAGTCCCGTTTATTCCCCTGGGACTGGAAAGCCAGACCCAGGAAATGATTTCCCAGTTTCAAAAAAACAAGTCTGTCACCCGTTATGAAACCCAGCGTTTGACAAAGGATGGAAAAATCCTGGATGTAGTCCTCTGGGCAGCGTCCCACTCCCGGTTTAAAACAGGAGAAACAGAACATTTTGTCATATTAAGAGATATTACAGAAGAAAAACGGCTGGCGGCAAACAACAAGACCATCATGCGGATCAGTGCCGTCCTGCCGGAATACCCCGAGCTTGAAGATTTAATGAGCTATATTTCAAAAGAAATCAAAACGCTTTTAAATACAGAAGGTGCCCTGGTGCTTTTGTATGATGAAATAAAAGAAGAGCTGTTTTTCACTGGTGCGGCATATGATGATTCTGATACGGAAAGACGGGCAAAAACTTTTCGTTTCCCAATGGATTCCGTTCTGGCCGGAGAAATTATCAAAACCGGTGAATATGCGCTGGTCAACGACACAATAAAGTTGAAAAAAGATTACCCGGAACGCGATACCCTCCTGGGATACAGGACTAGAAGTCTTCTTGAAGTCCCTATAAAAAGTGAGGACCGCATTATAGGGGTACTCTGTGCTATCAACAAAAAGCAGAATCAGTTTGATTACAACGATATGGAACTGATGTCCATGATTGCCGCCACCTGTGCCATATCAATAGAAAACGCGAGGTTCTCAGAAGCTGTTCGGGAAGCATACCGGGATGTGGCGTCCATGAACCGGGCCAAGGGAAAAGCAATCAACCACCTTTCCCATGAGCTGAAGACCCCGGTGGCCATCCTTACAGGATCTCTCCAGATTTTAAAGAAAAAAATGGTCCTGGCAACCGGTAAAGACAGTGACACCACCCTGGACAGGATTGAGCGGAACTTAAACCGGATTGTTGAAATCCAGGATGAAGTGGCAGACATTATGGATGATAAAACCTATTCCGCACAGAAACTGCTGCTTAACATGTTCGAAGCCTGCCAGGATGAACTGGAAACACTTATCCACCAGAATGTGGGAGAAGATCAGTTTAACGAGGCGGTTCGAAAACTCATAGATGAGAAATTCGGTCCCCGTTCCATGAAATACACGACCATTGAATTCTATGATTATTTCAATGAGCTTTATGGCAGTCTTAAACCCGAATTTTCTTCCAGGAATGTGGAGATAGAGATCACACAGGATGAAGATCTGCCGGAGCTTGTTCTGCCCGGAGAAATCCTGGATAAGATGATCACCGGCCTGATTAAAAATGCAGTTGAGAACACCCCGGACAAGGGCAGGATAGACATTTCCATTTTAAGGGAAGAGACCGGCATTCTTTTGATTGTTCATGATTTTGGCGTGGGGATTGAAAAAGACGCCCAAAAGCGTATATTTGAAGGTTTTTTTACCACCCAGGACACCCTGCTGTACTCTACAAAAACCCCTTTTTCATTCAATGCCGGAGGTAAGGGCGCTGATCTTCTACGGATAAAAATATTTTCCGACCGCCTGGGTTTGACGCTTAAAATGGAATCAAAACGGTGCCGTTTCCTGGAAGAAAATGAAGATTTTGAATGTCCTGGAGATATAGAAAAATGTGGCTTCTGTAATGCTGTTGGAGACTGCCTGAATTCAGGTCATTCGATTTTCAGCCTGTTCTTCCCTGCAAGGAAGAAATGATTGAAAAAGCCTTTGACAAAGCGCTGAAAATTAAATACTTACATTGGAATATCCTGACTGAGCGCCCGTTTGCATGAATATGACCTGACTTGATCTGAATTCTTTATAAAACGAACATATTATCTATTCTTTTAAAATTTAAGGAGACAGGCCTATGAACGATTCTCACTCCATGAGTCTATTTGATATCTATGAAAAAAATGCCCTGTACCGGGGTGAAGCCTGCTCCCTCCACTTTAACGGTACAAACATTTCCCACAAAACGCTTTTTTCACAAACATCTGCCCTGGCCCGGGGCATTGAAAAATCAGGCATAACTCCCGGAAGCAGGGTAGCGGTTTTATGCAAAAATCACCCGGTTTTCTTTGATCTTTTCGGGGCAGCCGCTGCTTTGAACCTGGTACTTGTCCTTATCAACCGCCGCTTAACCCGGGATGAAATTGCCTATATCATGGAAGATACAACTCCGTGCATCATGATCTGCGACAATGAAATGGCAGAGACAGGCCAGGAGATTTCAAATTCCCTTTCCTTTGTGGAACAATGCTATGTAGTGGAACCGAAAAAATCAACCCCGGAAAATCCGGACAATGACTCAAAAAATATTTCAAGCCTTTATATAGAAGGGCCTGGTCCTGTGCCCGTTCCATGCAAAACTGATGACCCATACATCATTATCCATACTGCGGCAGTCCAGGGAAAACCCAGGGGAGCCGTCCTTTCCCAAAGCAATGTTATCCTGTCAAACATTCAAACCATCCAGGCCTTTGGGCTGGATGATGCAACCATCCATCTGGATGTCCTTCCCCTGTTTCATATCATGGGGATCAACCTGGGACTCGGCGCCCTGCAGGCCGGTGGCAGAAATATCATCATGGAAAAATTTGATGCTGCCAAAGCCCTGGAATTAATTGACCAGCAGCGTGCCACTATTTTTGGGACATTTCCTCCCATTCTGAATCATCTTATTGAAGCTGCACAGGGAAACAACTATGACCTGTCCAGTGTTGAGATTACGGCTGGTATTGATATGCCGGAGACTGTAGGAAAATGGGGAGCACTCACCGGCACGGATTTCTGGACTATGTACGGCCAGACTGAAACATCCGGTTTTGTTTCCTTTGCCGAATACAATAAAAAACCCGGCTCTGCAGGAGCGGTTGCCCCGCTTGCCCATATCCGTATATCCGACGAAGCAGGAAATGCACTTCAAAGTGGCGAGACCGGAGAAATCCTGGTCCGCGGGCCGCTGGTCTTCCAAGGATATTGGAATACCCCGGAGCTCAATGCCCACACTTCCCGCCAGGGATGGCACCACACCGGGGACTCTGGCGTGGTGGATACGGACGGCTATCTCTTTTTTAAAGGCCGAAAAGCGGAGAAAGAGTTGATAAAACCCGGCGGAGAGAATGTATTTCCTGCAGAAGTGGAGCAGACCATTCTTGAACATGAAGGGATTAAAGAAGTTTGCGTATTTGGTGTGCCTGATCCCAAGTTCGGGGAAGGTATTAAAGCCGTTTGCAGCCTTAACCCGGGTTATGAACTGACAAAGGATGATGTGGTAAAATTCTGTGCCTCGCGTATTGCAGGTTATAAAAAACCTAGATATGTAACGTTCATTGATGAGCTGCCTAAAACCGATGAAAACGTAGTTGACCGTGAAAAAATCAAACAGGAGTATGCCTGAAAGCCCTTGTGTTTTTTGATGTTTCAGGTTTTTCCTTGACAGGATTTAACTGATTTATTATGGATTATCGAAGAGTTGCCTAATGTTTCACAGGCTTCTGAGATTTTATCTTAACAATATATTGTAAAGACGATTCAACGAATAATTTTTAGACAGGAGGCACATATCAACACCGAATAATCTTTTCAAAAACAATTGAGTGTTTCAACCAGCTATTTTTCTTTAAACGGATTTAAAGTAATTGGACTTTACATGGCACATTTAAAGATTTCAGGCGTTACCCTTTCTTTTGGCGGACTTAAAGCCCTGTCCAACGTGGACATGAACATACAGCCGGGGCTGATCACTTCAATCATCGGCCCGAATGGGGCCGGAAAAACAAGTATGCTGAACTGCATTTCCGGTTTCTACCACCCCACCCGAGGGGATATATTTTATAAAGACAAAAAACTCACCCACGCCTCCCCCCACCAGGTATCCAACATGGGGATTTCCAGGGCATTTCAAAACCTGGAACTGTTCTCCGGGCTCTCTGTCCTCGACAACCTGCTTCTTGCCAGGCATCAAAACCTGAAATACAGTTTTCTGCACGCACTCTTCTTTTATGGCAAAGCATCACGGATAGAAGCTGAAAACAGGGCTTTTGTTGAGGACATCATTGATTTTATGGAACTTGAACCTTACCGCAAAAGCCTTGTGGGAAACCTCAGCTATGGGGTCCAGAAAAAAGTAGAGGTGGCAAGGGCACTGACACTTGCACCAGACATCCTTTTACTGGATGAGCCCATGGCCGGAATGAACCAAGAGGAAAAAGAAGACATTGTCCGTTTTGTCATGGATATCCAAAAGGAAAAAGGCATCACAGTTGTCTTGGTTGAGCATGACCTGGGAGTTGTCATGGATATCTCCGATACTATCTATGTTCTGGATTTTGGAGAGATTATCGGTTCAGGAACCCCGGATGAAGTGGCCCAAAACCCCAAAGTCATTGAAGCTTATATTGGAGAGGATTAATATACATGAAATCAAACGACCACCTGCTTGAATACTCCATCCCCCAATTGCTTCGCTGGCGGGTAAACCAAACGCCTGAGCGCCCGGCACTGAGGGAAAAAGATTTTGGGATATGGAACACCTATTCCTGGGAAAATTATTACACCTATGTGAAAAAAACCGCACTGGGCCTGAAATCCATTGGCCTTGAAAAAGGGGACACAATCGCCATTATCAGCGATAATATCCCGGAGCTATTGTTCGTTGCCATTGGTGCCCATTCCATAGGGGCGGTCTCAGCCGGGATTTATCAGACCAGCATGCCCGCAGAAATTGCCCAGATTTTACAGTATTTAAACGTCAGTGTCGTCTTTTGCGACAACCAGGAACAGGTAGATAAGGTAATCGAAATCCGGGATCAGATTCCAGGGGTAAAAAAAGTCATTTTTGAAGATCCCAGGGGCATGAGGGAATACATGGTGGATGACTGGTTTCTTGATATCAAGGATCTCTACCTTATGGGCGAGAGAGAAGATCAGGAACACCCAGATCTTTTTGAAAGCCTTGTGGACCAGGGCAAGCCGGATGATGCCTGCCACCTTTGCCTGACGTCCGGAACAACCGGCCTCCCCAAAGGCACCATCATGACCCATAAAAACTATATCAATATGGGCGTAAAAATCACCCAGGTGGACCCTCTGGAACCCACAGACGAATATGTGTCATTCCTTCCTTTTGCCTGGATCGGGGAGCAGATGAATTCATTCGGGGTTGCCATGGCCACGGGAATTACCATTAATTTTCCCGAGTCCGTGGAAACCGCCATGTCGGATTTAAAGGAAATCGGCCCCCATTTCATGTTTGGGGCACCAAGGATATATGAAACCATCCGCTCAGAAATCTGGCTCAAAATTGACCAGTCCTACTGGCTCAACAAACTGTTTTACAATTATTTTATCAAGGTGGGCCTGAAGGCTGCCCATTACCGGATGACCGGAAAATCCATGCCATTGGGACTGAAAATCAAATCGTGGCTGGGCACCCAGATGATGTTTCGCCCCCTGATCAACCAGATCGGCCTTTTACGCCTGCGGCGGGCCTATACCGGAGGCGCTGCTCTCGGGCCGGAACTGTTTACTTTTTACCAGGCCATTGGGGTAAATTTAAAACAAATTTACGGCCAGACTGAAATTACCGGTATTGCTTACATGCACAGGGACGGGGATGTCCGGCCGGAAACCGTTGGCAAGCCTTTGCCTGGAACTGAATGTAAAATTGCCGAAGACGGTGAGATCTTATCCAGATCTCCCTCGGTTTCACCGGGATACTATGATCTGCCGGAAAAATCTGAAGAACTCCTGGAAGGCGGCTGGCTCCATTCAGGAGACGCAGGATTCATTGATGAAAACGGTCATCTGGTGGTCATTGACCGCCTCTCGGATGTGATGCACAACAACAGGGGAGAGATGTTCTCCCCCATGTTCCTTGAAAATGCGCTTAAATTCAGCCCTTATATAAAAGAGGCTGTGATTTACGGAAACAAAGAGAATTTTGTGGCCTGCCTGGTCAACATAGACCCCATTGTTGTAGGCAAATGGGCGGAAGACAGGGGGATCTCTTTTACCACATACATGGATCTTTCTGCAAAACCGGAAGTAGCTGAACTGATCATGGAACAGATTGAAGGTGTAAACGACCGGGCGGAAAAACCGCATTTTAAGATCAAGCGTTTTGCACTACTGTATAAACTTTTGGATGTGGATGACGGAGAGTTGACCAAGACCGGGAAAATACGCCGTAAGTTTGTGCAGGAACGATACCAGAATCTATATGATTCCCTGTATGACACCTCCATTGACAAAAAAGAAGTGGAAGCCTCCTTCCAATACCAGGACGGACAAACCACCTCCGTAAAAACACAGATTGCATTTTACACCGTGAAAGGAGCCAGAGAAATCTGATGAGTTATTTTTTTCAAATCGTGATCAGCGGGGTTGTGGTAGGCTCGATTTATGCCTTGGCAGCTCTGGGGCTGGTTCTGGTATATAAATCCAGCCGGGTGGCCAACTTTGCCCATGGCCAGATCATTGCTGCCGGAGCCTTTATAACCTTTTACCTGACAGTGGATCTGGGCGTCCCTATTTATCTCGCATTTCCGGCAAGCATGATCATTACCTTCTTTCTGGCCATGAGTGTTGAAAGAATCTTTTTAAGACGCCTGATCGGTGAACCCATCATCTCGGTCATCATGGTTACCATTGGATTGGGATCAATCCTTGATGGTTTGATATACCTGACGCCTTTTGGGAGTGAAAATTTCTCTTTTCCAGCGTTTCTTCCCCAAAATCCAATCGCTTTTGGCGGCGTTTCTATCTCCTGGACACAACTTGTAGGGGTTATCATAACCTTTATTTTGATTGGCTGTTTCTCCTGGTTTTTCAAAAAATCAACGGTTGGAATATCCATGCGGGCCGTTTCCGATGACCAGTTCGGCTCAATGTCTGTCGGTATCTCCGTACCAAAAGTATTTGGACTGGCCTGGGCCACTGCCGGATTGTCGGCTGCGGCGGCAGGATGCATCATCGGCAATATAACCGGATTGAATTTCGACACCCTGCATGCCTTTGGCATTGTCGTCTTTCCAGTTGTCATTCTGGGCGGCCTTGATTCCATATTAGGAGCCGTTGTTGCAGGAATCATCATGGGACTGATCCAGCAATTTGCAAGCGGGTATCTTGATGGGAACTGGGGTTTGAGCGGTACGGGTGATGTTATGCCCTATGTTATTTTATTAATCATCCTCCTATTTAAACCTCATGGTTTATTTGGAATTCATGAAATTGAGCGGGTGTAGCCTATGAGCACAAATCAATGGTTAACAACAGGTAATTTTTTCACGTCTTACAAACAGGAACAGCGGACATTTTTTACGAGTCTTGACCGGTCGATTTTCACCTTCTTTCTTGTCATTCTGTTTGGGTGGCCCCTGCTGTTTGAACTGAGCAACAAATCCATGCTGGTAATTGACAACATCCTTATCGCCATTGTTGCGGTCATGGGCCTGAACCTTGTCACCGGATTTGCAGGCCTGATCTCCATAGGCCATGCTGCCTTTGTGGGCATTGGTGCCTATACGATCGCATCCTTTTGCAGGGTAATCGGAGATTCCCACATTATTATCACCCATTTCTGGCCGCTGCTGATCATCCTCAGCGGGCTTGTGGGTGCCTGTTTTGGGGCAGTGGTCGGATTACCGGCACTCAGATTGAAACATCTGTACCTGGCCATTGCCACACTGTCATTTCAGATGATCTTTGAATGGACTATTCAGTTCATGACCTTTTTCAACCAGGGACAAACTATTGCCGTGGGCCGGATTTTCTGGTTCACAGGACAAGTCGGCAGAAAAGATCACTATCAATTCTGGTATTTTATTATTCTGACCATTGTTGTTCTGCTTGGATTTGGTATCAGGAATCTTTTGAAAACCCGTTACGGCAGATCGCTTATTGCTGTCCGGGACAATGACCGTGCTGCAGATGCCATGGGAATGAACCCCGGGCTTACAAAAGTCTATGCTTTTGCACTGTCCGGTTTTTTTGCAGGTGTTGCGGGTGCGCTTCATGCCTACCTTTACAGAGGGGTTGGTTTTGAATCCTTTACCCTTCATGAATCGATCTCCTATCTTGCCATGGCCATTGTCGGTGGGTTGGGAACATTGAACGGATCTTTCTGGGGACCGGTTGCCATAAAATTTCTTGATCTCAATGTAGAAAGCCTTGCTGAAACCGCAGGTCAATACCTGCCGTCCAGCATGAATCTGGCAACGGCATTAAAACCCTTCACCTTTGGTCTGGTCATTGTCCTGTTTTTAATGTTTGAACCAAGAGGAATTGCCAACTGGTGGAGAATCGTAAAATCATACACAAAATTATGGCCTTTCAGATATTAATATAACTAAGGGTTTGTGAGTATAACTTATAATTTTAAGGATGAGGAGAAGGATCAATGAAAAACAAACGAGTTCTGGTGGTTTCCCTTTTCATGACAGCATTTTTAATGATGTTTTTAACCTCCTGTGGGCAACAGGAAGAACAGAAACAGGCAGAAACAAAAGTAGTGGTTGAAGAAACAAAGGTTTATAAATTAGGCCTGTCGTTAGCAATCACAGGTCCGACTTCCGATGCCGGCAATCCTTATGCAAAAGGGGTTGAAGATTACTTTAAATATGCCAATGAAGAAAAAATGCTGGGAAAAGACAGCATTGAGTGCACCATTAGAGATGACCAGTATAAAACCGATGTGACCAAACGAAATTTCGAAGATTACATTGGCCAGGGAATTGTTTTTTACCTGAATTACTCCACAGGCAGCACCCTGGGGCTGAAAAATGACTTTGAAGAAGAAATGATTGCAACCATGCCTGCCTCTTACCATGCTGGGAATCTTACGGATTCAAATTTCATTTTCCTTCCCATTGCAACCTATTCAGACCAGCTTGTAGCACTGGGTGAATATGTCGCCAACAACCATGAAGGAGATACAGCCAAAGTCGCCTTGTTCGTTCACCCTTCCGCCTTTGGCCGCGGCCCTGTTGAAGATTTTCAAAAAGCGGTGGCAGCCGGCTTGAATTTAGAGGTTGTTGAAGTTGTCGAGCACGGCAAAGACCTTGACAATACGGCCATGCTCAAACGCCTGATGAGCAAAGATGTTCAGTATGTCATCAGCCATACGGTTCAATCTCCTGTTGCAACAATGCTTAAAGACGCTTCCCGTCTTGGCCTGAGTGCATTTAAGTTTGGGCAGAAAGGCAAACTGACATTCCTGGGTGCACATTACACCGGAGGAAATGATCTGATTGCCCTGGCAGGTGATGCTGCTGAAAACTTTTTCTGGACAACTGCCTTTACCGTTACTTCGGTCAAGGGTCCTGCAACAGAAGCACAGCTTTCTCTTGCAAAAAGATTCAGCAGGGATGACAAAACTGCCAACTCTCACAACTATGCAGCAGGTATAATGGTGGCCCAGGTTGCCACTGAAGTCATTATGCGTGCGAAAGCCAAAGGTCTCGAAATCAACAAAGAGAACCTGTATAATGAAATGAATGCCATGAACGGTTACAACAGCTACACCCCTCTCACCTGTACCGGACCTGTAACCTATTCAAAAGATGATCGTGCCGGTGTTGACCTGCTTCAGATATACAGTGTCAATGGCGCTGCCTTTAAAAAAGTTGGTGAACCTATTGCATCAGAATACATGAAAAAAATTCAATAGAAGCTGAACCAAGCCTGCCGTGAGCATAAACCATTTTATTTATGACTCCCGGCAGGTTTAACCCAAAAACTTGAGAAAGTGCATATGGAAAAAAATCTGCTTGAAGTCAATAATATTGAAGTTGTTTATAATGACATCATACAAGTATTGCGTGGTGCAAGCCTTAATGTTCCCAAAGGCAGTATCGTATCATTGCTTGGGACAAATGGTGCAGGGAAAACAACCACTCTGAGAGCCATCAGCGGGCTCTTAAAGCCTGAGAACGGGGCGATAAAAGAAGGGTATATCAAATTCAACGACACCGACACAACGCACCTTTCGGGGACTGAAATCGTTAAACTGGGTGCGGTCATGGTACCGGAAGGCCGAAGGGTTTTCAAACACCTGACAGTGAATGAAAATATCCTTGTGGGTTCCATTACCCGTAAAGACGGCTCAAGCAAAATCCGCGAAGACAATAAATTGATGTATAAGCATTTTCCCAGACTTTCAAAAGTCACCAACCGGATGGCCGGATACAGTTCAGGTGGAGAGCAGCAGATGATCGCTATTGCAAGGGCATTAATGGCGGCCCCCAAAATGCTGATGCTTGACGAACCGTCTCTTGGTCTCGCACCAATTCTTGTAAAAGAAATATTTGATAATATTCAACGAATTAACAAAGAGCTTGATACCACCATCCTGGTTGTTGAACAGAATGCCAAGGTTGCTTTGGCCATATCAGATTATGCCTATATCATGGAATCAGGCAAAATAGTCCTGGAAGGCCCATCAAAAGAGCTGCAGGACAACCCGGATGTAAAAGAATTTTATATGGGAATAACCAAAGGCGGCGGCAGGAAATCTTTTAAAGATGTCAAATCCTATAAACGGCGGAAACGCTGGATGTAGAGCATAGTTACTTTTTCAGGGAGTCCATTATGAAAATACTGGTCGGGTATAACGGAGGAGAACCGGGAAGAATGGCACTATCCCTTGCAAGGGATACTGCACTGAAAAACAATGGTTTTGTATACATTGTGACCTCAATGGAAGGCGGGGTTTCTGAAAAAACATCTGATATTGAGGCTGCAGAAGAAGGCCTTGAATTTGCCCGGATGATGATGGAGCGATCCGGAGTAGACTATGATGCACAACAAAGTGTTCGTGGGTTATCCCCGGGCGAAGACCTGGTAAAATTTGCAAGGGAAAATGAGATTGACCATATTTTTCTGGGAATAAAGAAAAAATCCCGGGCCCAAAAAGCAATTTTAGGCTCCACTGCACGGTATGTCATCTTAAAAGCCCCCTGCCCTGTAACCAGCGTAAAATTTGAAATTAAAGAAATTAGCAACCTTGACCTTTTAAAAGACCGGCGCATCCTTGTGGTGGATGATGAACCGGATATCCTTGAAACTATTGAAGAAATTCTTGATATGTGCATCCTGGACACAGCCTCAAATTTTGAAGAGGCCCAAAAGTGCCTGGACAACAAAACCTATGATGCTGCAATCCTGGATATTATGGGCGTCAGCGGGTATGATATTCTTAAATTAACCCGTGAAAAAGAGATTGTCTCCATCATGCTCACTGCGCACGCGCTTACCCCGGAAAACTTAAAAGAATCCATTCAAAAAGGGGCAGATGCCTATATCCCCAAAGATGAACTGGCCAATCTGGACACCCATTTATCCGAGGCTGTAAAAACCAGTATAGAAGGTAAAAGCAGCGGGTCCTGGTTTTCCACCCTTAAGCCCTTTTTTGATAAAACCTTTGGCACAGGATGGCGGGATAAGGATCGATCCTTCTGGGACTCTTTTGATGATCGTTATGGGCGATAGACTTTATTCCATTTTTTCTTTCAAAAATGGAACATAGGCCATATCAGTTTTCAGGATATGTGTTTTAAGCCAGTCCTTTAAAAAATCCATCAAATCAGCCGTAACCGTTGCTTTTCCCTCTTCAAAATCTTTTTGAAACGCCTGCACGGTTGCGATCAGATCATCATGTTTCTCCTTATGGGTTTCATATGCAGCATACTCATATGTTTTAAACAATTCTTCTTCCATTGCAAAATGCATGACCGTATAATCCGCAAGACCGCCAAGAATACCTTTAATAACCTTGGCACCTTTTTTCTGCCTCATGGCCTTGTGGAGTTGATTTACCATTTTCACCAGTTCTTTGTGCTGAACATCAACTTTTTCAATGGATGTTTCCAGTTTGGCAGTCCAGGGCATTAAGTCAGGAATGTCTGCTTCAGCCATGTCTATTTTTTCATCTTCTTCCATGTGCTGGACAGAAATTTTAAATTCACTGATCATATTTCTCAAATTGGACGACAATCCGAACAGATCTTTAACATTCTGATTCATTCGAGTGCTTCTTTGGGCCATATCCGTTGATACGACATTTACCCCGGACATATCTTCTGCGATATCTGATGACACCTGGGATACCTGGGCCACATTTTCATTTACTTCTCCGATACCCACTGAAGCCTGTTCAACATTCTGTGCCACTTCTGTTGCACTTGCGGACTGCTCCTCTATGGCGGCTGCAATGGTCATCACAATTTCATTCACTTCCGAGATGACTTCTGATATCCGTGTCACATCCCGAACCGTGTCATTTGTAGAACTCTGAATCCCATCAACTTTTTGCTTGATATCCTCAGTGGCTTCTGTAGTCTGAGACGCCAGGCTTTTGATTTCATTGGCCACAACAGCAAAACCCTTTCCTGCTTCTCCGGCCCTTGCTGCTTCTATGGTTGCATTAAGTGCTAACAGGTTGGTCTGCTCTGCAATATCTGTAATGGTTTCTGTGACTTTTGAAATTTCATTTGCTGCGTTTCCGAGCAGGTCTACCCGGCTGTTTGCACTGTCTACCTGTTCTGAAGCTTCATCTGAGATATGCCTTGCTTTAGCGCAATTGGATGCAACTTCCCCAAGAGTGGCCTGCATTTGCGATGCAGACGTCGCAACCACATTAATATTGGTTGATGCCTCCTCGCTTGCTGCAGCAACTGAATTCATATTCGAACTCATCTCTTCGGATGCTGCTGCGACAGTATTTGCCTTTCCCGACAACTCCTCTGATCCCTCATGCATCTGCTCGGCTACGGATGACAATTCATTTGCAGAGGCAACCATCATATCTGTCCCATTGGCAACATCATGAATCATCTGCTGTAATTTCTCTGTCATCGCGTTTAACGCTTTTGCCAATGACCCAACTTCATCTTTCTGGTCAATATCCAGGGTATTGGACAAATCCCCTTTTGAAACAATCTCGGCAAACGATATGGCAGAAAGAATAGGGTTTACAATCCCCCTTGCGATAAAAAAAGTTAAAATAAGAACAGCACAAATTGATAAAATCAAAATATACGTAATGCCTTTAAGTGCAAGTTTTTCATCTAATTCAGATTTCATTGCAGATTGCCTGGTAAATTTTACCACTTGATTTGAAAACTCTTCGAGTTTTAAATTTAAGCTCCTGGCGATATTGTCAATCTGAGAAATTAAAGCATTGAGGTCTGAATTTTCTCCTGAACCTATCTTCTTAAAAACCGTTTTTACTCGGGAGTTGAAATCGGAATGTTCTTTTTCTATGGCGTCAATGAATTCAAGTACGGATTGAAATTCACTTATATTTTCACCACGCCCCCTCGATTTAAGCGCTTGTTGAGCCAGTTCTTTCCCCTCTTTGATAGCCGCTTCAGCCTCACGCCCGTGAGATACAAATCTGCTTGAGGCTTCTCTGTACGCTGTATCCATAGATGGTTCATTTTGGGCTTGTTTCTTAAATCGAAGTGCTTTTTCGAACCAGATCACCTGCTCAAGCTGATGCATTTCTATTGAAGTAATAGTTTGAATTAAAGAAATGTCCTGGCCTGCAATTTCATTGAGTTCATTTCCAATTTTTTTCATGGCCGAAATGCCATACAGTCCGATAACAACAGTGATAGACAGAATTATGCAAGTTAGAAAAAAAAGACTGGTTTTAATTTTAATATTTCCAAGAAACTGCTCTCCTTTTTTACTGTTGATAAAAAGAGAAATAAGGATGGTGGAAATCACGCCGAACCCCAGGACAAAATAATAAATGGGAGTACTTTGAGGCTCATTTTCCGGGGCAGATGCCACTGCCATGACGGGAGCCAATAACGGAGTGGCTGAAATGATAATAAATACTATTTTTTTCAGATAATTCATAAGCAAACAGTCTCCTTGACCAAATAACAATTCTCCAAACGATCTTATGGTCACTTAGGTTTAACGGAATATAATTTGGGTTTAAATATTTAATTATAAATGATTTGTATTGTACGTTTGTGCTTGGTGCTTGTAAAGAGATAACAAAAGAAAAACCAAAGAAAGACTAAAGCGCTTGAAGCAATGCAAAAGTTCGCGTAAAATAAAGCCATACATTTTGGACAAATATCATCTATAACCATTTCCAATCATATTTTTTAGAGAGGAAAATTTTATGAAGCATTTCCCATATATAACACTCATCATTATTATTACAGTTGTAAGTCTAAACATGATGGGCTGTGCGTCCAGCCGATCCGGTCAGGTTTATTCAAGAGATGAAGCAAGGCAGGTACAGACTGTCGAAAACGGGACCGTGGAATCGGTTAAACAGGTTCTCATCGAAGGGACAAAAACACCTATTGGAACAGCAGCCGGCGGCGTTGCCGGTGGCGTGCTGGGCAGCACCGTGGGCAGTGGTTCCGGGAAAACAGTTGCCACGGTCATTGGTGCCCTTGCCGGTGCAGCAGCAGGCACGGCTGCTGAAGAAGGCATTACCCGGAAACAGGGGCTTGAAATCATTGTAAGAAAGGACAACGGTCAAACCATTGTGGTGGTTCAGGAAGCAGATATGATCATCAATCCCGGTGACCGGGTCCGAATTATCACTGCACCGGACGGCACCACACGGGTATCAAAGTAATGGTTGACCTTTCGCGCTTTCATGGTTATCTTCCCTGCCTGTGAAAAATAAAGGCTAACTATCAGGAGAATCATGAAAAAAAATATTGCGCTAAACGATAAATTAAGAAATGTTGCCATCATTGCCCATGTTGACCATGGCAAAACCACGCTGGTGGATGCCATGTTCAAGCAAAGCGGACTTTTCCGTGAAGGCCAGGAAGTGGACGACCGCCTCATGGACAGCATGGACCTTGAGCGGGAACGCGGCATTACTATTGCGGCCAAAAACTGTTCAGTGACCTGGAAAGATGTAAAAATCAATATTATTGACACACCTGGCCATGCCGACTTTGGCGGTGAGGTAGAGCGTGCGCTTTCCATGGCAGACAGTGCCATTCTCCTGGTGGATGCCTCGGAAGGCCCTTTGCCCCAGACCCGGTTTGTCCTTAAAAAAACATTTGAATCCAACTTGCCGGTCATGGTGATCATCAATAAGATAGACAGAAAAGACGGGCGGCCGGATGAAGTCCTGGATATGGTATATGACCTGTTCATCGATCTGGATGCCACAGAAGAGCAGCTTGATTTCACCTATCTATACGCCATTGGCCGGGACGGAATCGTAAAAAAGGAACTCGATGACGATGTGGATCATTTAAAAGTGCTGTTTGATCTTATTATTGATGAGATGCCGCCCCCCTCATATGACCAGGATGCACCGTTCCAGATGCTGGTATCTGATCTGGGATATTCTGATTACCTGGGCCGTCTTGCCATCGGCAAAATTTTTAACGGCAGCGTAAAATCCAATGAAAATCTGGTATGCGTGGGAGAGGGAGATGCACAGATTCCATTAAAGGTTTCCAAACTCCAGACTTATGATGGAACAACACTGTCGCCTGTGGATGAAGCACAGGTTGGAGATATTATTGTTCTTTCGGGGATTGAAGATGTTAAAATCGGGGATACCATCTGTACCAAACTTGAACCGGTGGCACTGGAGAGAATCACGGTGGATGAACCAACCGTATCCATGCAGTTTTCCATCTGTAATTCTCCTTTTGCCGGACTTGAAGGCAAATATGTCCAATCCAGAAAAATTCGGGAGCGGCTGCTCAAAGAAACTTTATTGAATGTTGCTATCGAGGTGGAGGAAAGCACCACAGATGAAAGCTTTGTGGTCAAAGGCAGGGGCGAGTTACAACTGGCCATCCTTATTGAAACCATGAGGCGGGAAGGGTTTGAGCTGTGTGTAGGGCGACCAAAAGTTATCTACAAAAAAAGCGATGGTAAAATTCTTGAGCCCATTGAGCATCTATTTGTGGATTGCGGCGAAGATTTCATGGGTGTTGTGACAGAGAAACTCTCCATCAGAAAAGGCAAAATGATCAACCTGGTCAATAATGGCAAAGGCCGTGTAAGAGTTGAATTTTCGATCCCTTCAAGATCTTTGATCGGATACAGGGATGAGTTTATGACCGATACCCGGGGAACCGGAATCATGAATTCATATCTGTCCGGATATGAAGAACACCGGGGAGATTTTCCTGCCCGCTATACCGGTTCCATTGTGGCAGACAGAAAAGGCAAAGCCGTGCCTTATGCCCTGTTTAACCTGGAACCCCGCGGCCAGATGTTTATCGAACCTGGCACGCCTGTATATGAAGGCATGATCATTGGTGAGCATAACCGCCATCAGGATATTGATGTAAATGCCTGTAAAGAAAAAAAACTGACCAATATGCGTGCTTCAGGCAAGGACGAAGCGACTGTCTGTGCTTCCATCCGGCCCATGACTCTTGAAAAAGCCATCCATTTTATCCGGGACGATGAAATGGTCGAGGTGACGCCTGAGTCCATCCGTCTTAGGAAAAGTGTCCTGAATGCATCCCAACGACAGGTGCTCAAAGCTAAAATGAAAAAAATGGAAAACGAATAAGTGAAGGAGGGGAAGTGAACTGGCTAAATAATATAATTGCATACCTGCTTCCCCTTATCCCCAAATCCCTGATCAAAATCTTTGCCAGGCAGTATATTGCCGGTGAAACCCTTCCTCAAGCACTTGGAAAAGTTAAAAGTCTTAATGCAGCAGGCATAAATGCCACCCTGGATTACCTGGGAGAAGATCCGAAAACAAAAGCAGAATGCCTTTTGGCAATAGATGTCTACAAAAAAATTGTGGATAAAATTCATTCGTTGGATCTCAAAAGCGGTATCTCATTTAAACTCTCCCACATGGGTCTCAAGCTTGACAAAAAATTCTGTTCTGAAAATGTGTACAGCCTGATAGAATATGCCGGCAGCAAAAACGTTTTTGCCCGGATCGACATGGAAGATATCAGCCTGAAAAAAGACACTCTGGATATATATTTAGAGATGAAAAACTCGTTCGAGCAGGTCGGTATAGTTATGCAGGCCTACCTTCGCTGCGGCATTGAAGATGCAGGGATTATGATATCGGAGAACGCTAATACAAGGCTGTGTAAAGGTGCCTATTACTGGGAAGATGAACAATTTGTCTACAAGGATATGGCCCAGATTAATTCAAGCTATGCCTACCTGATGGAAAAGCTCATGGCCGGAGGGTGTTTTACTGCTATTGCCACCCATGATGAAGCCCTTGTTTTGGAAGCACTTAAAAGTATAGATAAACTGAACGTATCCAAACAGAGCTATGAATTTCAAATGTTATACGGGGTGCGGGAGCGTTTAAGGGATATCATTCGTGACCAGGGCCATCCCATCCGGGTGTACGTGCCATTTGGTAAAGAATGGCTTGCTTACTGTATCCGCCGCATAAAAGAAAATCCCAAAATGGTCAGTTATATTTTCACCAATACCCTAAGAAAACTCAGCCGAAAATAATATCCACCGCTTTTTGTATCGCTTTTCAGATCTCTTTATTACAACACAACGTGTGATCTGGTCGGTATCAGGCACCAAACCCGATATCATCTACTTCAATGGCAGCTTCACAGCAACGGTCTATCGAAACCAAACGGCCGAGAGTGACGGGGAGGCAGGTCTGGATAAACCACTCGGCCCCTTTGATCTGGGCTTGATAAAAATGCCGCTCTCTGACTCCTGAATTTTCAAGTCCTTTTACGGCAGTTTCAGCACGCCATAAAAGCATCCAGGCCATCACCACATCACCCATCACTTCAAGAAAGGGGTGTGCAAACAAAAAGGCCCTGTGAATCTTACCGGATGCCGCTCTTTTCCCAAGCCCCATGGCGGCTTCCCCAAGCAGGTTTACAGCGTTTCCCAATTCAACGGACAAAGGGGCCAAAGATTTGGTTTTTCCAGCCATAGAAAGGGTGATCTGAATCTGGGATAAAAGTTCCATGAATGGACGCCCTTTTTTCATGGCCAGTTTCCGGCCCAATAAATCCATGGCCTGAATACCATTTGTGCCTTCGACGATAGCCGCAATTTTGATATCCCTGAACCACTGTTCCACGGGATAATCTCTCGTGTATCCCGATCCGCCGAGAACCATCATGGCCTGGTTGCAAATCCAGAACCCTTTATCACTGCAGTATGATTTTATTACTGGTGTGAGCAATTCTATCAAAGAGTCCCATTTATCTTTTTCTTCCCGGGTTAAAGCACAGGCAGAACGATCAAAAAGGAGGGCTGTGTAATACACCAGGCTGCGCATTCCCTCTGACAAAGTTTTCATTTCAAGCAGCATTCGCCGGACATCCGGATGATTGATGATCGGCACCTGCGGTGCAGTTTTATCTGTTAGTTGCGCAAGATCCCTTCCCTGTTTTCTTTGTCTTGCATAGGCAAGCGCATGAAGAAAAGCAGCTGACCCGGCAGCACAACCCGTCGCGCCCATCATTAACCGAGTCTCATTCATCATATGAAACATTATTTTCAAGCCCTGGTTTTCTTTACCCAGTAAAAAGCCAGTGCATGTATCTGTTTCACCCATTGTCATACTGCAGGTTGCGCTGCCGTGCAGTCCCATTTTTTCTTCAATTCCTGTGCACTGGATACCATTTCGCCTTACCAGATTTCCATTATCATCCATCAGGTATTTAGGCACAATAAAAAGGGAAATGCCGTCAGAACCGGAAGGACTGTCCTTAATACGGGCCAGCACTGCATGGACAATATTTTCAGTAAGGTTCTGCTCACCATTGGTGATAAATATCTTACTGCCGTTCAGTGACCAGGTACCATCTTCATTCCTTTGGGCACTCGTTGAAAGGTTTCCCACATCAGAACCAGCTTCAGGTTCTGTCAACAGCATTGTTCCGCCCCACTCTCCGGTATACAGGGGTTTTACATAGCGCTTTTTTTGTTTGTCACTGCCATACAGTTCAATCATCCTCCCGGTTCCGTGGCACATGGCCCCATACATCAACAATGCGCCATTGGCACCCCTGAACCATTCATCCGCAGCCTGGGAGATAACCCGGGGCAACCCCTGCCCCCCCATATCCGGATCTTCGGTCATGGCAACCCATCCCCCTTTTGCATAGAGGTCATAAGGGCGGCGAAAACAATCAGGAACCAACACCTTTCCCATGCTGAACTTTGCCCCTTCCCGATCCCCGGGAGCCATTGCAGGAAAAAACTCTTCAAGCGCCAGACGGCGTGCTTCCGTCACAATCATTTGGCATGTTTTCCGGTTCAGGCCTTTAAACGGCCCTGAGCCCAATACGGTTTCAATATTTAATTGTTCATATAAAACAAAATCCACATCCTTTTTAGGTACAATTTGTTCAGTCATGTCATCTCCCGAATTAACAGGTCCTTCATTCTCCGGATCAAATATTTTTCCCTGCCAGCAGAGCAGCACCAATAGCGCCGTTGGTCTGGGCGTGTTCGGACGCGGCAATATCGGAATCCATCTTTTTTCCAATGGCGTGAACCACCCCGATATTTTTTGCAACACCACCGGTCATCACAACAGGTGCCTCCATCTTAATTCGTCTTCCCATTGCCACCACTCTGGAGGCAATGGATTCATGAATCCCGGCAATAATACTGGAGCGTGGCTCCCCTGTTGATATCAGAGAAATCACTTCCGTCTCAGCAAAAACCGTACACAAGCTGCTGATGCGGGCAGAGCTCCTGGCGCTCAATGAAATCTGTCCAAATTCATCCAGATCTATTTCCATTGCCCGGGCCATGACCTCCAGAAACCTGCCGGTTCCTGCCGCACATTTATCGTTCATGATAAAATCCATTACCCGGCCGTTTTCATCAATCACAATGGCTTTGCTGTCCTGACCGCCAATATCAATGACCGTTCTTATTTCCGGGTTCAAAAAGTATGCGCCAGTGGCATGGCAGGTGATCTCCGTAACAGCCTTGTCGGCAAATTCCACCCGGTTTCTCCCGTAGCCGGTTGAGACAACACTCGTAACTTCACCTGAATTTAATTCCAACTGGTCAAGAAGGATTTGAAAAACCTTTTCACCGGCTTTACTGACATTGTACCCCGTAGGGATAACAACAGACCCCAGAAGTATCCCATCTTTTACAATTGCGGCCTTGGTGCTGATGGAGCCGATATCTATTCCTGCCGTAATCATATGTGCCCCTTATTTCTCCGGGATTCTATGGTTTCTAAAAGTGCCTCTATCCGGACAAATGCATTTTCCTCATTATATTTTCGCACATCGGCATGGTCCACTTCGATCAATATTGCCGGGACACCCAATTGTTCACTAATCTGCTTTTGCTGATCCATCTGGGTAATAGAATATGGCTTGCAGGACCGGTTCGAAGCAAAAATAACTCCATCTATGGTGAGATCCTCTATAACCTGTTTCATGGCTGCATGTCGCAACTCCATACCATGAGGACACATATAAGCGTTCATGGTGCGCGCAACATAATCAAACGGATCTTTTTCGTCCCATTCATACAGGCCAAATGACCCTTCCACCGTTCCCATGCAGGAGGTATAGGAAGCCCCCACGATATTTGCGTTTAGTTGTCCCAGTCGCTTGGACATACTACGCAGCTGATGCCAGGGGGCAATATTATCCCAGAAAAGGCGATAGGTTTCATTTGGGACAGGAAAATCTGAATCTGCGATCCGTTTCTCGGCCTCATCAGCCAGCAGTGAAAAGTGTTGGCTCAGCACCGGCTTTCCCCGCTGTGTTAGAAAGGGCGCCATATGCACAAAACTATCAAACGCTGTAATGGGGGAAGGAGTATGCCTGGCCATATCCAGAAATCGCTTCCACTGGCGAATACCTTCCCAACTGAAATGAACCGCTTCTGTGTATCGATCCACGTCAAAGGACTGCCCGCTCAGGGTCTCAACAAGCCCGATTAAATCACGGATCTGTTGAATAATATAAGTATGATCTTTTGCCTTTTGAGGCTCATAACAAAACGGAATATCCATGATGAAATGAGGCACATTCCATTCCCGGTGATGGACATCAAACCACTTGGTCAGCAGGGAACAATTGTTGTTGTTGGAAACCAGCAGATCCGGTTTTGGAAGACCAAAAGTAGGTGAGTCCTTTCCACCATCAGTGGCATTTCCAATATCAATCCGGGCATAGCTGCAAAGATCCATTGAATAACCTATATTTTCAGCCTTTTCGCACATTGCCGCACCAATGCCTTTGCCTGCACACATTGCGGAATGACTTTCCGGAACGGCATAAACCACGTTTTCAAACCCTGCGAAAATTTCCGCTGGAACATTAATCGCAATCCAGACACAGAATGATCCACCTGCTGCCTTCTGGTGGAGATCCATATACCCTTTAGTAAGGATATTGGTCAGATGCTTTCCTGCACTGGTTTTTTCCCTGGTGCTCATTTTAACCCCCTGGCTTGATCAAATCATCTCTGAAAATGCTTCTACACGAGTGATATGTGCTTCAATATGATCCATATCATCAGCGCTGAACTCCAAAAACAACGTTGATATATTTCTCTCATTCAGCTGCTTTTTCATGTATGGAAACTCAAAATATTCATGCTCACAAAATTTTTCGCCACAGAAAATCACGCCCTGAGCACCGGATTCAGAAACCATATCCAACACTGCATCCTTTCTTGCATCAGACGTATACAACAGCGTTGTGCAGGGAAATCTTCGAGCATATAAATCTGAATAAAATGCAATGGGATCATCATTGGGCTCAGGATTGTAAGCATAGGAACGGCTGAGGGATGCAATATCATTGGCGACAACACGCATGTTCTTATTTTCCAGGGCCTGGATGACAGGCGGCGGCGGAGGCATGATACCGGAAATCACCACTTTTTTTTCCATGGAACACTGATCTGTTTTAGCACTGTCGATGAGTGTTTTAAGGTGATTAATGTGCGTTTCGACGGGGAGTGCGTATCCGGAAAGCACCACACGGCAGAATGACTCGAATGTTAACAGGCCCTTGGCAACCAGTTTTTCAGATTCACAGCACAATTTGCGCATGATAAAATATTTTTTAGACATCTGATAAAATAATTCTTTTGAAAACTTAGTATTAAACGCCTCTTCAATTTTATGGATAAGAAGAACAACTTCGTTTTCAAGATATTCTTCCGGATTGCATTGCGACCGGTCCACCTGGGGCAGATGCATCCGGAACATGGGGATGTTTCTCCCTGCCAGGGTATTGGACCTGTCAAATATCTCCGGTAGATTTCGCAAAGTGTCACATGCATTATAAGAGAAAATAGCGTCCAGCATCTCACCGGTGTCGGACATGGCAAACTGTGCCAGCTCCCTGGCGATACCACAGGCATACTGCTGAATATGCTTATCCGATGTTTCTAAATTCACGATAGATCCTTTGAGATTCCACAGCACGACCGGCAGCAATCCCATGGATGAAAAAAGTTCCACAGGCGGGTACAGAGGAAAGCACCCCACCACCTGTTTTTCTTTTGCCTGTTGAATGAGTTCCGCAACCATTGTTGATGTCAGCATTTGTCTCTTCTCTCCAGATAACAGGTTTTCCATTATCCCCCTCCCAATTTTACTGGAAGGCCGGGAACCAGTTGGAGATGAGCCGGAGACTGATCAATCTGTATCTCATCAAATCTTTTAGACCAAATCTGTTTCCCCAACTCATCATACTCAACCATGGCCTGTGTCAGTGCCACCCGATGAACGTCTTCCATCATCTGATCCGGAAGAAGGGGATCGGAAATCAGCAAATGAATTGCCTCACTTCCCACAAGAAAAGATTCAGCCAGGGCATGTTCCAAAGGCATCTTCTCCAGGCGTGCAGCGCTCTTTTCCATGTGGATCAAGAATGCCTGCTGCTTTCTGAAAATTTCATCAACAGGCCACAGGAAATTCATCCATTGTGCTGTCAATTTATCGCTAAACTCCTTTGCAACAAACACCTCTTTTTGTTCCAATTTTCCAAAATGAGACAGCAATGCTTCAAGGAACCCGTGATCCACGGACAAATTGTCCGGCCGGACCCACAAATTGGGAAGCCCTTCCTTAAATCCCAAAAATTCAAATGCTCTGTCTGCCGCAGGTTTTCCTTTTGATTTTTTGTTTAGCACGAGGCAGCAGACCCAGTTCTGATTCCACACTTTACGTCTATTTTCTCCCTCTTTCCATGTTTCTATAAATCGACTGAAAAGGGTGTTTTTATCACTCAGATGGTACAGGCCCCGCTCGTTACTTTCTATGGTGCCTTCCCGGATCAAACGAGTTGTTGCCACTCGGATTGTGTTGCTGGTAAAACCGAAAATATCCCCTGCACTGATGAGCGTTTTAACCGGCATCGCCCGCTTGTTTGACGCTTGCAAAAGCCCCAGTACCAGACTTTTAGGTGTTATCTTCTTGTTCATTTACAAACACCCCTTCCTTGATATTACATAAAAAGTCGATTACCGCTATATTCAAGTAATATTACATAAAATTAAATATAACAAGAACCATTTGTAGTAAAATATCAAGAGCAACCTGCTTCAGAAACCAGAATATTACGGGATTTTAAAATCTCCAAAAATTAATCACAAAATTGTATTTTCGAATCAAATAATTGACACATTTGTAAACAAATTTTAAAAAATCGCATACACATCCCTGGATATAGGGTCTGGCTCAAAAATTGCAGATCTTTTTGATTTGATGCGTATGCGATTTTATGAAAGCCAATGAATGAATATAGAAAATAACAGCCAGGACATAAATATAAACTCAATGAAAACAAATATAAAATTAAACCTGCCGTTTATTCAACAATGGGCAGACAAGCATGGGCAATTTTTGAAAGGCCGATTCGACGACCTGAGTCTTTATACAGCACTACAGCCTATATACAGTCTTGCCCATAAGCGTGTTGTAGGATACGAAGCACTGCTTCGGGCAAAAAATTCAGATAACGAGTGGATTAGCCCGGCGCCTCTATTTGAGCGCAACAAAAACCCGGTGGATAAAATTCATCTTGACCGGCTGTGCCGATATATTCATATCAATAATTTTTTAAACCTGAAAGATTCTTTAAACTGGCTCTTTTTAAATGTATCACCGGAGACCATTACCAGCGGTTTGGCTTACGGCTCATATTTCAAAGATCTGCTGGAGGTTTTTAATTTTCCGCCCAACAGAATTGTCATTGAAGTTGTTGAACAGCCTATCGAAGACAATGATTTGCTCATGGATACAATCGACTATTATAAAAGCATGGGGTGTCTGATTGCTATTGATGACTTTGGGGCTGGACACTCAAATTTTGACCGGATATGGACACTGAAACCGGACATTGTCAAGCTGGACCGTTCTTTTTTAGTTAAAGCATCCAGACAGGATAATATACGGTCCATGCTCCCTGGTATTGTCTCTTTGCTTCACCAGGCTGGATCCCTGGTGCTGATGGAGGGAATTGAAACCATGGACCAGGCCCTTATGGCAATTGAAAGTGATGTTGATTTTGTCCAGGGATTTTACTTTGGCCGGCCATTTACCGAACTGTCTTCAAATTTTTCAAGATTCCAGGATTTTAAGTATTTGTTTGATCATTATAAAGCCTATTCAATTCTTGAAAAAAATAAATTTCATAAAACAATACAGATTTATGATACCCTTTTTACATCAGCAGTGACGGAATTAAAAAAAGGCAAAACACTTGAGCAGGCGACAAATGAGCTGCTTTTGGAGCGTCCGGTTGTCCGGTGCTACCAGATTGGCACCGATGGTATCCAGATTGGCAGAACGATTGTATCAGACACCAACCAGACAATGAGTGATAAACGCTTCAAACCCCTTGATGATGCAAAAAGCGCAGACTGGTTCCGACGCCATTACCTCCAACGTGCGATACTCCATCCGGAACAACTACAGGTCACCAGGCCCTACCTTTCTATTACCGGAGCACACATGTGCATCACACTTTCAATGAAATTTACAGCCCATTCAGGTAACAGTGTATTGTGCTGCGATATACGGGTTTAAAAAGCCGTTATGAAGACCAATTGCTCAGCGCTGCATCAATTTTTCTGCAGAATAATTCAACCTTTTCAGGTGTAAGCTTTTCACTGTTATACAGTGACAGGAACTCAAGCCTGGCATTTCTTGCACAGGCGCCTAACAATGCAAGCTTAAGGACCTTTTTTACCGGCCGCCGCATAACAAGATAATCCACCCACCAGGGAGCGCCAAGCGTGGTGATTGCCATAACCCTTTTTAAATTCTGTATCCGTGGCTTGATGGGGCCAAAATCACTTGCATGATCGTATGCAATCCCCGGTCCCCACACCCGGTCAAACCACCCCTTGAGAATTGCAGGAAAACCAAACCACCAGGTGGGGAATACCAAAACAAGGCCTTCTGCTTCCAACAGTCTTTGCGCCTGTTCTTTTACCTGGGAGGCATCATAGACACCATTGTAGTATGATTCACGTTCAGAGCGTGTTAATGAAGGATTAAATTGATCTGCATAAAGATCTTCAACCATCACCTCATGCCCCAAAAGGCTCATTTTTTTTCTCACCTGCTGACTAAGATGATTGCAAAGGCTTTTAGAAAGTGGATGGGCTGTAACGACAAGACATTTCATAGGCTATAGAAAAGAGTTAATAATAAAAGGCATTGGCCATTTTTACGGCTTCGAAATACAGTTCCGGCAACTTTTTCTCAATATTTTTCCCGGAAAGTGCTTTAAAAATTTTATTATCCCAGTTGCCTTTTTCAAACCCGATAATAATGTCCAGCATCCTGGAAAATCCCCTGTCTTTTCCAAGAAGGGCATCTTTGATCTTATCAGAAAAAGTAACATGCGCAAGGATGTCTTTCATTGAGCAGTCCATCAAGGCATCCATGTATGAAAATAGCCCAAGGGTAAATAACTCTTCATCTGAAAATTTGGTATTAAAGACTTTACTGAACTTTTCGCACATCCTTGCCCTGATGATGGAAACCCGTATCAATTCATTGGGCTTGGATACTCCCAGATCTGACACCACAACAACATTTATAAATTTTCTGAGTTCATCCTCCCCGATATATGCGATAGCATCCTTTACCGTATCAATGGGAATTCGACGATTAAAATAGGCGGAATTCGCATATTTTAACAATTTAAAAGAGACCGGGGCATCGTTTTTAATAAAAGTTTCTATTTTAGCGACATCCAACTCCCTCTGACCAATCTGGTTCACCAATTTCAGTTTGGTTACCTGGTTGGCGGAGACCCCTTTTGTGGAAATGACTTCCGGCTTTGAAAAAAAATATCCCTGGAATAAGTTGAATCCCATTTTCACTGCTGTTTCAAACTCTTCGTAGGTTTCAACTTTTTCAGCCAGAAGTTTTACTGTATATCTTGATTTGATATCATCTATAATGTTTATCAATGAGGCTAAGGAGGTGGCTCTCAAATCAAATTTAATGATTTTGGACAGTTCAATCATGGGATCAAATTTTTCGTCGTATTCAAAATCATCCAGAGCAATGGTATATCCCCTTTCTTTAAACAGGCTGAGTGCGGACAAAACATCCTCTTCCGGCTCAATGTCTTCCAGCACCTCTATAATAAACTGCTCTTTGGGAAGAAACAGCGGTGTTTTTTCAAGGATCAACCTTCTGGTAAAATTAACCAGCCCCATTTTATTTCCCAGAATCTCATTGAATTCAAAAGGGAAAAAGAGGTTTGACAACAGATTGGTGGTCGCAAGATCTCCGTCAATATCGGGAAACACATTTTCTATACCGGTTCTAAAAAGGAGTTCGTAGCCAAAAAGTTTCTTTTTGGCTGTAAAAACAGGTTGTCTGGCTAAAAAGACTTCCATGGATTTCCTCTAAAAGTATAAATTTCAAGCACAGGCTACCTTTTTTCCTTACGATAAGCAATATTTAGGGCTAAAATTTCAGTAATTATCTATTTTGGGAGGACACAAACCATTCAATCAGTTCCCCAGAGAGGGTTGGCTTACCAGGTACAACAGGCAGTTGATCCGCACTAAACCATCCAGCCTCAGCAATCTCGCCCGGATCAACAATAATATCGCCGCTGTCGTATTTAGCAGTAAAAGCGATCATGAGACT
Source organism: Desulfobacteraceae bacterium (assembly GCA_033851995.1). Classification (GTDB taxonomy): domain Bacteria; phylum Desulfobacterota; class Desulfobacteria; order Desulfobacterales; family Desulfobacteraceae; genus Desulfobacula. Next base: position 340,571 of record JAWSVI010000012.1, read on the forward strand.
GTCTGGAAAAGGCCAGGGTTGACTGCCAAAATAGTGGATTTCTTTCACCCGTATTCCGGTCTCTTCAAATACTTCACGTTCAACGCATGCTTCCAACGTTTCTCCTGGATCAACAAATCCGGCCAGAACGGAAAACATCTTCTTGTCAGGGAAATTAATGCCTCTTGCCAGAAGAATCCGGTCCTGTTTCACGACGGCAGCAAGTATGGCGGGAGAAATCCTGGGGTAGCTGACCAGATCACACTCAGGACATTTTTTGGAATATTCCCTGGCACTTTGCTGGGTCATCGCTCCACATCTTCCACAAAATTTAAAATTTATATTCCAGTCATGGATCTGGCGGGCAAAACCGATTACCCGGAACAACTCTATATCTACTTTTCGTAAAAACGCCCGGATATTTACAAACAAAAACGTCTCATCGGAAAATTCTTTTGCTACCAAGGCACTGTAACAGGCCATCCTTTTGTATTCCCCTATGTAGCAAAACTCCTGCAGACCTAATTTTACTGCTTTATCGTAGTCCATAAGAGGGATAGACGCTTGATCTTCATTCTCCTGGGAAACCAGGATATGGTGGTTTGAAAATATAAAAAACCAGGCCTTTTCAGGGGGATCAGCCGGAGCCGCTGCAGACTTTATGAAATTCACGGTTTACCTTTTTTCAATCCTGCACAGCAAGGCCTTGATGGAAGTTCCGCCGGACACCGGGCACAGTGGTTCATTATCCGTTACCATGTTGATATTGAAACGCTCCCATCCATTTTTATCCCCGTACCAGAATCCATGGGGGACCTGGACAACACCCGGATGGATGTACTCAAAATATTTTGCCCGGGCCTCAACCTTCCCCCTTGGTGTAACAATGTAAACCCATCTGCCGTCTTCAATGGCCAGTTTTTCAGCCATTTCCGGGTGGATCTGTACTTCCGGGTCAGGCGCTTTTTTGCGCAAAGACGGAATATTTCTGTGCGAAGAATGATAATATACAATATTTCTCCCACCAGTGGTAAGGATCAATGGATAATCCTTTATAAGGTCCGGACGGGTGACAGGGCTTTCGCCGGGTTCGAGAAAAACCGGCATGGGCTCTATACCAATTGATTCCAAACCTTTAGAGCACAACTCCACTTTTTTTGTGCCTGTCCTGAAAGCACCTCGTTTTTCATATGAGCGGTATTCAATCGGGTTCGATATGATATGGGTCTTTTTAAATTCTTCAAAAGTTGTATTCAACTTTTCCAGACGATGGTCTAATGCTTCCTTTATCGACCCCCAATATCCTTTAAGACCCATCTTTTTGGCCAGGTCAATTAAAATCTGTTTTTCATCCAGGCACTGGCCCTGGGGCTCAACAGCCTTGACCTGACAGATCAGGTGGTTCTGCATCAGCAGATCCTCCACATCATCCCTTTCCGACCAGTGGGCCGCAGGCAGAATCACGTCTGCCAAAGCTGTTGTGGGGGTGTGGTAATAGTCCACGCAAAACAGGAAATCAAGCGCACTCAGCGCTTTTTTAACAAGGGGTGAATTTGCATACGCACACATGGCATTGTTTGCCCACAACCCAATGGCCTTTACCGGGTATGGTTTCTCTTCCAGAATAGCTGGCCATACGGTTTCTACTGGACTGGGGAGCGGCATCAATCCCATGAGGGGGAATCGATCAATTCCCAGTTTTTTGGCAGACTGATCCGGTCCGACATTCAAAAAGGGATTGAACTCTTTGCCATAGCAGCTCCGTCCTTTGGTTGGCGGAGAGCAGTTTATATTGCCGCCCGGTACTTCCAGATTACCTGTAATAGCACTGATCATGGTAATGGACCGAACCAGGTCAAACGCATCATTAGCCTGGGAGCAGCCGCCCATGCCAAGCCCGACAGCCGCAGGGCTGGTTTTTGCAAAATCAATGGCAGCCGCCTCAATCTTTTTGGCTGGTATCCATGTGATTTCTTCACACTTTTCAGGGGTATATGGTGCCACATGGTCTCTCAGCTCATCAAACCCTGTGGTCCATTTCTCCACAAACTTTTTATCGTAAACTTCGTTTTGAATTATTACGTTCAAAAATCCCAAGGCCAGTGCGGTGTCCGTTCCAGGCCGAATTTGCAGCCAGTGATCTGCCTTTCTGGCCAGGCGGGTCCCCCTGGGATCAATAACAGTCAGTTTTGCTCCGTTTTTTAAAGCCTTATTAATGCCGTGCATATAAAGCCCGGCCCAGGATGCTTCCGGGTTGTGTGCCCAGAGCATGATCTGCTTTGAACGAATGTAATCCGGGTCAGCAATACCAAAGCCACTGACCATGAGTGCCCCAATGGCTAAAGGCCCGCCGCTGTAATTGGAAGGTGCCATGAAATTGGGGGTGCCTAAAAGAGATAGAAATCTGCCGATATAAGGCGCTGTACCACGGGTGGTTCCGGATCCGAAAACGATGGATTCAGCACCATATTTTTTTTTTGCATCCAAAAGATTCTCAGCAATAATGGAAAGCGCTTCATCCCACGACGCTTTTTTAAATGTACCACTTTGTTTTTCGCCTGTACGAACCAGAGGAGTGGTGATCCTTTCCGGATGATAAATCATCTCTTTGACCGCACGAGCCTTCGGGCAGATAAATCCATGGCTGTGCGGATGGTCTTTATCACCTTTGATTCCTGTGATCTTACCATCCTTGGTTTCTAAATATACACCGCAACGCGAATGGCATTCAAAACAAACGGTCCTGACAAATTTACTTTCCATAATTGTATCCTGTTCCTCATATATGACTTGGAAGTTCTTTTTAACAAACTGACGTAAACAATGGCAGTTGAAAAAGGAAAAATCAAGATTTTTCACTATCTTTGAACACTGATTTCTTGTATGCTGATCATCGTTTTATCCACTACGGGAAAAACGGGAAAACAGATCGCGAAGATTAAAATTCAAATTGAGGCGGCTTTAAACATGCGGCTTTGCAAAGCATATGATTTTAATGGGATAAAAGGCTATAAGCTTGGGTGGTCTATAGCAGGACCACCAATGATGAGCACTCATTTTTTTGTTTTTCACGATATCATGGTTGATACGGGCCAGGCCCATATGCAGCTGGAAGCTGTAAGTATTGCAGCTGAAAATGGCACCAAAAGAATTTTTTTGACTCATCACCATGAAGATCATACCGGGAATGCTGCTGCTATAAAAAATGCGCAGGATGCAGTTGTCCATGGTCACCCGCTTACTGCCAAAAAAATGGCCACACACTTCAATATTTTCCCTTACCAGAAATATGTCTGGGGTAAATCTACTCCGCTGCAAATTGATCCTTTCCCTGAAAAGATAGAAACTCCCCTTGGAAAGATGACCCCCATCCACACCCCTGGACATTCCAAAGACCACACCTCCTATCTTTTAAATGATAGAGGGGTCTTGTTTTCCGGGGATCTGTACCTGGCCGACCGGATTAAATTCTTCCGGGCTGACGAGGACATGGGCAGCCAGATTCAATCACTGAAAAAAATACTGGAATTTGATTTCAACATGCTGCTCTGCAACCACAACCCAAGGATTGAAAACGGTAAAAAGCATATTGAAAACAAATTAATGTTTTTAGAAGACCTTTACGGCAGTATCATTCGAGAATGGGAAAAAGGATATGCTGAAAAGCAGATATTAAAGCAGTTAAACTTAAAAGAAGCGTACTTTGTAAAATATTTTTGTTTTGGCAATGTCAGTATGCTCAATGGCATACGGTCCACCATCCGGCATTACAAAACATTGTAGTACATACTAAAATCATTACCTTTTATGGTTTTTCTTTGTCAGCAGTCGCTTTTGTTTTTCTTTGTCTTTGGGGTGTTTTTCAACAAAAACAGGTTTCATGGAAAACGGATCCAAGCCGGTATAGTACATCAAGCTGGAATAGGTGGATGGGGATGGCGTGAAAATCTGCACCTGTTCCGGATGGATTTTTAATTTCCGGGTGGCAAACTTTTTTAATTCAGCCATATCTTTCATGCGACACCCGGGGTGCCCTGCAATCAGGTAATACGTCAAAAACTGCTTTTTCCCAGCTTTACGGCTTAACTGGTCAAACATATTCTTAAATTCCAGGAGCGAACTTGTATCCTGCTTGCCCATAAGTTTTAGTACATGTGGTTCAGTATGTTCCGGCGCGACCTTCATTTGACCGGACACATTGTCTCTGCCGATTTTTTTAAGATAGGCGGTTTTATGTTTGTAGTCGCCTAATATTAAATCATAACGGATCCCTGAACTGATAAACACCTTTTTGATACCCGGCAGTTTCTCGATCTTTTCTATCAGTCGCATATGGTTTGAATGATCCGGCTTCAGGCTTTTACAGGGGGTGGGAAAAAGGCACCTTTTATCTTTGCAGGCGCCTTTTTCAAGCTTTTTTTTGCATTCAAACCCATACATATTTGCTGTAGGCCCGCCTAAATCAGTGATGTATCCTTTAAAATCCTTTAACTTTGAAATAATTTTTGCTTCCTGAACAACAGAGGCTTCACTCCGGTATTGCACGGTCCGTCCCTGATGAACGGAAATGGCACAAAAATTACATTCACCGTAACATCCGTAATGAACCGGTATGGAAAACCGTATGGTATCAAGTGCCCTTACTGTACCTTTTTTTTTATAATACGGATGAAGGTCCCGTTCAAATTTTAATCCGTGGATATGGTCGAGTTCCTCTGACGTACTGCATGGCTGGGGCGGGTTCAGGACCAGGTAGCGGTCGTTATGCTTCTGGCAGAGCTGTACTGCTGTTATGGGGTCATTATTCTGGTAGAACAGATGAAAACTTTCAATATATTTCTCACGACTTTTCTGAACGGCCTCAAAGGAAGGCATCTTTTTGCCCTGTTCTTCTTTTGAGATAAACGCCACACCGTTTATGGCATTCGGAGAAATTTTATTTTTAATCGCCTGTGCAAACTCGAGTATGGTTTTATGCGCCATACCAAACAGGATATAATCTGCCTTTGCATCAAACAGGATGGAACGCCTGATTTTATTTGACCAGAAATCATAATGGGCAATACGCCTTAAGCTGGCTTCTATCCCGCCCAGAACCAGGGGGCAGGTATTTTTAAAATACCGCCTGATGAGATTTGCATAGGCAATCACAGCACGGTCCGGCCGTTGGTTGTTTACCCCCCCTGGAGTGTAATCATCTTTTTTTCTTTTTTTTTTCAATGCTGTGTAATTGGCCACCATGGAATCCACACAGCCCCCTGATATTCCCCAGAAAAGGGAAGGTTCTCCAAGCCGTTGGATATCTTTTTTATCATCAAGCGAGGGCTGGGCAATGATGCCCACACGAAAGCCTTTGTCGGCAAGCACTTTTCCGATTACAGACACTCCGATAAAAGGAGAGTCTATATAAGAATCACCGCTCACCAGAATAATATCCAGCGTATCCCAGTTCAGTGCTTTCATCTCTTTTTTTGTTGTAGGAAGAAACATGGCGCATCATACTAGATAAGGTTCAAGATTACAACGCAGGCCATAATCTGTTTGCATTTTACCTCTTGTATGTTAGTCTGTGAGCAGACTCAAAATCAAATACACCCAAGAGGGCTTTTGAATTCTAACGATACCAACTTTTCCGCGCAGGAAAAAGGAAGCAAATTTAATTTAAGGCACTTATCTATTCAACTGGGCCTTATCGCAATTGGTGTACCCACACTGGTTTTAATTCTTTTTGGGATATACCAGGTCCGGGTTCAAACTATTCTTCTGGAAAACCAACTGGATGATTCTTTGAAAAACGAGGCTGTCCAACTTTCGGCAAGTCTTTCCACTGCATTATTCAACTTTGATGATGAAACACTGATCGTTACCTGTAAGGCTGCATTGAAAAAGCCTGAAATTATTAAAATCACCATCTGGGACATGGATAAAAAATATACTGAACTGGAAGATAAAGAATACAGGAAGAAATCCATTGAAGCCGGAACAAAAACCATTGAATATCCCATCTCTTTTGACAATGAAGCATTGGGAAAGCTTGAAGTTGTTTCCACCATGCTTTTTCTGGATAGAAAAATTCAGGCACTGAAATTGAACAGTTTTCTTCAAGTGGTGATTTTAGATTTAATTTTGGGTTTTATACTCCTGATGGTACTGAACATCAGGTTTGTGAAACCATTAAAGGAGTTGAAACAAAGTTCTGAAAAAATTGCAGCAGGTGATCTGGAGTATCCGATTGATGTATTCAGAAATGACGAGATAGGGACTCTTGCAAACAATCTGCTTTCCATGCGCGATTCTGTAAAAGAAAAAATGAAGTCATTAAAATCTGAAATAAAAAGGCATCAGCAGACAAGCATGGCCCTTGAAAAGAGTGAATCCTTTTTAAGAATGATCATTGACATGATCCCCCATATGATTTTCGTTAAAGATAAGGATGGCCGCTTTGTCGTGGCAAACAAAGCCGTGGCAGATCGACTGAACTCAACCGTTGAGAACGTTACCGGAAAAATGCACAACGAAATCACCCGGGACCCGGCAGCGGCAGCTAAAATGCTGGAGGACGACCGGAAAGTCATTGCAAGCGGGGAAACATTAAGTCTTGTAACTGAATTTCATGGGACATCACCTGAACAGTCCCGGTGGATTTCCACCAAAAAAGTACCTTTTGAAACGACAGACGGAGATATGGTTATTGTCGGGATCAGCATAGATATCTCCGATATCAAAATGGCCGAAGAACAGCTGAAAAAAACAAACAGCTATATCGACAGCATCATCAATTCAATGCCAAGTGCACTGTTCAGTGTGAATAGTGAATTTAACATTACAAAATTAAACCGCAAAGCTGAAAAATATTATGGATTAAAGGCTGGTGAGGCCATATCCAAGCCACTTTCCCAAGTATTACCCATTATGAAACCTTTTCTGGGTGAGCTGAATAAAAGCATCCGGACCGGGACGCCGTATTTTTTCCCTAAACAGGTTACATCCACTGCAGACGGTGTTGTCTATGAAGAAATAACGGTGTACCCGCTGATCGGAGAAAACATTGAAGGCGCAGTTATCCGGGTGGATGATGTGAGTGAGCACGCCCGGATGGAAGAAATGGTGGTCCAATCTGAAAAAATGCTTTCAGTGGGCGGCCTGGCAGCCGGTATGGCACATGAAATAAATAACCCGCTGGCAGGAATGATGCAAAATGCCCAGGTGGTTTTAAACCGGATAAAAGGGGATATCCCTGCAAGCAACAGGGCTGCCGAGGAGATAGGGATCACCATGGATCAGGTCAGGACCTTCATGACCAATCGGGGAATCATCCGGCAGCTGGAATTAATCCATGACGCCGGGGTCCGTGCCTCAAAAATAGTTCAGAATATGTTGAGCTTTTCCCGGAAAGATTTCTCCGGAAAAATCCCCCAGGATATTACCCATATTTTAGAACAAACCATAGAAGTGGCCAAGAGTGATTACAACCTCAAAAAACAATATGATTTTAAAAAGATAAAAATTATCCGGGATTACCAACCCGATGTTCCCCCGGTTATGTGTGAAGTGGCCAAAATCCAGCAGGTCTTTTTTAATATTTTAAAAAATTCAGCTGAAGCCATGCAGAACTACAGCAACTCTGAAGACCCAGTGTTTTATCTAAGGACTATAAAATCAGATAAATTTGTGACAATAGAAATAGAAGACAACGGCCCCGGCATGACCGAAGAAATAAGAAAACGTCTGTTTGAACCTTTTTTCACTACAAAACCAGTGGGAAAGGGCACTGGTCTCGGCCTGTCTGTTTCATATTTTATTGTAACAGAAAACCATGGTGGAGAGATGCGTGTGATGTCAGAACCGGATCGAGGGGCCAAATTTATCATCAAACTACCGATTGCATAATTTCATCTTTTAAAAAAGAATCTTTTTATCCAGCCATATTAAGTTCAAACCAAAATCAGTCAAAAAGATTATTGAAAAGCCTTAGCTACAATGTTAAAAGAAAGTTTAGCTTTTTTAAATCTTTGGAGGATAAAATGAACAGACCCTGTCTTAAATATATCTATATTTGTTTTTTTGCTCTTCTTATTTTCACAGGATGTTCTTCAGATCAGGAGAAAAAAGAAAAATTCATGGCTGAAAGCCAGAATTATTATGATCAGGGAGAATTCAACAAAGCCATTATCCAGGCAAAGAATGCAGTTAAACTCGACCCTGAATCAATTCAAGCCCAGGAACTGTTAGCCCAAATTCAATTAAAATTAGGAAATGCCCAGGAAGCGTTTAATGCATTTTTGAAAATTGAACGATTAAATCCGGACAACCTCAAAAACAGAATACAACTGGCTTCTTTTTTCATCCTTGCCAAAAATTTAGAGGAAGCTGAAAAAAGGGTTAATCTGGTTTTGGAAAAAGAACCTGAAAATATTGAGGCCTTATATCTTCATGCCGGCGTTCTAAGCAGTAAAAAGGAAGCTATGGACACCATTATGGAGGTCTATTACAAGATTCTTGAAATAGATAAAAACCAGGCCAAAGCGCATTTCATATTATCCAGATTTTACAATGCCCAGGAAAAATTTGCCAAAGCTGAAAACAGCTTGAAAAAAGCAATAGAAATTCAACCGGAAAATAAAAATTATCATAAAGCACTTTATGGGTTTTATATTTCCAGAAAGCAGCTAGGCCGAGCGAAAACCATTCTGGATGAAATGGTGGAAAGAAATCCCTCAGATGCAGAACCTTTAATCCTTCTGAGCAATTTTTATGTCTCACAAAAAGAGCTCTCCAAAGCAGAAGAAACCCTTTTAAAGGCCATTGATACAGATCCGAAATACCTGAACACTTACATGGTGCTGGCCAAGCTATTAAGCAGCCAGAAAAGACCAAAGGAAGCCGAAAAATATTTTGAAGCTGCTATTGAGATAGCGCCTGACAACTTTGCTGTAAAAAACAACTATGCTGATTTTCTTTTCTCCAACAAGGAACTTTTAAAGGCAGAAGCCATTGTTAATGAAATTTTATCACAACGTCCGGACTATCTTCCTTCTAAAATACTCAAGGGAAGTATCTTTGCAGCCAGACAGGAATATGACAAAGCCCTTGATGTGTTCCGCGCCCTGCTCAAAGACGAACCTGAATCTACTCGGCTTAACTTTCTGGTCGGCTCCACATTGTATGAAAAAAAAGAGTTCTCCGAAGCAAAAACTTTTCTGTCAAAGGCACTGGAAAAAAACCCGAATATTTTACAGGCGCGCTTTATGATGGCGGACATGCAGTATCGAAAAGGAGACATACAGATTGCGCATGACAATATCATAAAAGTTTTAGACCGGTTACCAGATCACTACAACGCCAATATTCTCCTTGGCAATATTTCATTGGCCCAGAGAAATATAGACAAAGCAAGCACTATTTTTTCAAAAATGATCCAGCAGCAGCCTGAGAACCCTGTTGCTTATTTCAGGATGGGGATCATAAACCGCATCAAAAAAGAGTACAGTAAGGCCATAGACAATTTTAACACGGCCCTGGAATTAAACCCAAAGCTCATGGATGTGTTCACCAATCTTATTGCTGTATATGCGGTTGAAAAAAAATATGATACCGCATTGAAAAGGTGTGATGAGCATCTTGAAAAAACAAAAGGAAACCCTGTTATAGAATCCATTATCTATAATCTTAAAGGCAGTCTTTTAGTTGATACTAAGGAATTCGATTCCGGAAAGGCGGCCCTGAGCCAATCCATTGAAAAAAATCCTGCATATATCACCCCCTATATGACACTAGCAAGAGTGCTGACCAGCGAGGGTGAAGAAGATAAAGCCATTGAAGTGTATTCTGCTTTAATTGAAAAACGGCCAAACTTGCCAGCCCCCCATACACTTATGGCAACGCTTTACGAAAAACAGGCCAAAGTAGACCTGGCTGAGGAGTCCTACAAAAAAGCCCTGGAAGTTCAACCCGAATATATTCCTGCAATGAATAACCTGGCATTTTTGTATGCCGATCAGAACCGGGATCTAAACAAAGCACTGGATCTTGCGCGAAATGCAAAAGAAAAGGCAAGCAATTCAACTGCAATTATGGACACACTGGGTTGGGTATATTATAAAAAAGAGCTTTACGATAGTGCTGCACGAGAGTTTATGGCCTGTATAGAAAAAGAACCGGAAAATCCCATTTTCAATTATCATCTGGGACTGGCCTACTTTAAAAAAGGGGATAATGAAAAAGCACAAAAATCGTTGAAAAGAGCCCTGGAATTACAAAAAGATTTTAACGGTGCAGAAGACGCAAAAAGTATTCTGGAACAACTCTAAACAATCCCCTGTATCATATTACTTTTATAAAAAAACCCGGGAAGATTTTGAACTCCTCCCGGGCTTTTTTCGTGTTTAATTTTGAGTTGGACACCAAATAGAGACAAAAAATATTTTTGATACGGCGTCTAACGATAGTCGTAGAATCCCTTACCAGTCTTCCTTCCCAGCCAACCAGCCTCAACATATTTTCTCAACAGGGGGCAAGGTCTGTATTTTGAGTCTTTAAACCCGTCGTACAATGTTTCCATAATGGCCAGGCAGGTATCCAGACCGATAAGATCAGCCAGGGCCAGGGGACCCATGGGGTGATTCATACCAAGCCGCATAACCGTATCAATGTCTTCAGCTTTTCCAACACTCTGATACAGGCAGAAAACAGCCTCGTTGATCATGGGCATCAATATCCTATTGGCGATGAAACCGGGAAAGTCATTGGCTTCTGCCGGTGTTTTTCCAAAATCTTCGCACAATTTCCAGGTAAGATCGAATGTTTCTGTTGATGTGGCGATTCCCTTGATCACCTCAACCAGTTTCATTACCGGAACCGGATTCATAAAATGCATACCGATTACTTTATCCGGTCTTGACGTTCTCGCAGCGATTCTTCCGATGGGAATGGATGATGTGTTTGTGGATAATATAACGTGTGGAGGACATATTTCGTCCAGGTCTTCAAAAATTTTAAATTTTAAGTCTTCTCTTTCAACCGCAGCCTCTACAACAAAATCAACAGAAGCCATATCTTTTAAATCAACCGTTGTGGTGATCCTGCCCAAGATATCATTTTTATCCGCTTCTGAAATTTTATCTTTTTTTACCAACCGATCCAGGTTAGCAGAAATATTAGCCACACCTTTTTTGCAGAACTCTTCTTTTATATCACTCATCAATACTTCAAGACCGCTTGCAGCTGCAACCTGTGCAATACCGTTGCCCATCTGGCCGGAGCCGATGACACCGAATTTTTTCACTTCCATTATTCCTCCTCGTTCACTTCTCTATTCAATTTTCAATTTTCGCTTTTCACTGCACTCGCAGATGTTTGTCATATCACCTGTTAACCACAAGCGCAACTGCTTCGCCTCCGCCCAGGCAAAGTGACGCCAGACCGGTATGAACATCTCTTTTTTCCATTTCATACAATAACGTGGTCAACACTCTTGCTCCGCTGGCCCCGATGGGATGTCCCAGCGCAACGCTTCCGCCGTTCACATTGACTTTATCAGGATCAAGCTTCAATACCTTGTTGATCCCCACCGAAGAACCGGAAAAGGCTTCGTTGATTTCAAACAGATCCACATCAGAAATGTTGATTCCCTGTTTTTCCAAAACCTTTGGAATTGCATAAATGGGAGCCATTAAAACATATTTCATATCAAGGCCGCTGGCAGCCTGCGCCCCGATTCGGGCCATAATTTTGCAGCCCAGCGCTTTGGCTTTTTCCTCGCTCATCAGCACAAGCGCAGAAGCCCCGTCTGATATAATGGAAGCATTTCCTGCCGTACCCACGCCATCTTTTTTAAATGCTGTTCTCATTTTGGACAATACCTCAAGCGGTGTGTCCGCAGGGCATTCATCCGTATCAAATATTCGGGTTTCACCTCTCTTTTTCCCGGGAACTTCTAAGGGAGCGATTTCATCTTTAAAGCGCCCTGCTGCAACAGACTCATTGGCCCGCTTATACGAAAGCGCTGCAAATTCATCCTGCTCCTGCCTGGAGACATCCCACTTTTCTGAGCAAAGCTCGTTGGACATACCCATGTGAAAATCATTGACCACATCCCAGAGCCCGTCATGAACCATGTGGTCTTCAATTCTCCCGGGCCCCATTCGATGTCCCCATCTGGCCTTATCCATATAATACGGCGTCATGCTCATATTTTCCATTCCTCCGGCCACCACCACATCGGCATCTCCACACTGGATCGCCTGGGCACCAAGCATGACAGCTTTTAAAGATGAGCCACACACTTTATTTACAGTGATACATCCGGTCTCCCATGGCAGGCCTGCTTTTACAGCAGCAAGCCGGCCCGGGTTCTGACCATAGCCGCAGGGAAGTACCATCCCCATAATGCACTCATTAACGATTTCCTTATTTACCCCAGCCCGTTCAATTGCCTGCTTAATCACATGGGCACCAAGATCAACTGCTCCGGTTTTGCTTAATGCTCCACCAAAGCTTCCAAGAGGAGTTCTAACTGCGCTGACAATTACTGCTGTATTCATCTTTTTTTCTCCTTGACTATTTTCCTACATGTTGCGGCGGTATTTCCCCCCAACCTCATATAAAGCCTGCGTTATGGTTCCCAGACTGCAGACCCGAACCGTGGACATCAACTGCTCAAAAATATTATCACCATTTAGCACAGCCTGCTCTAATTGTTCAAGAGCTTTATCCTGTGTATCTGAATGGGCTTCTTTAAATGCATTTAAACGATCAAGCTGGGCATTCTTCTGCTTGTCCGTAGCCCGGGAAAGTTCCAGGTGATCCGCCATCTGGTCATAATCCGCATCCGGGTCAATAAATGAATTCACCCCGATTAAGGGTAATTTACCTGAATGTTTAAGATATTCATAATACATGGATTCTTCCTGAATCTTGCCCCTCTGATAACCGGTTTCCATTGCCCCCAGGACTCCGCCGCGTTCTGTAATTCTCTCAAACTCACAAAGAACTGCCTCCTCAACCAGATCGGTGAGTTCATCTACGATAAAGCTCCCCTGAAGCGGATTTTCCGTTTTAGCAAGCCCCCATTCCCTGTTGACAATTAACTGGATCGCCAGGGCACGGCGGACAGATTCGGCAGAAGGAGTGGTAATGGCCTCATCAAATGCATTGGTATGCAGGCTGTTGCAATTATCATATATTGCACAAAGCCCCTGGAGCGTTGTCCGGATATCGTTAAACTGAATATCCTGGCTGTGCAGGGATCGCCCGGAAGTCTGGATATGGTATTTTAATTTCTGTGATTTCTCGTTCCCCCCGTATTTGTACTTCATTGCAATGGCCCAAATTCTTCGAGCCACCCTTCCGATTACCGTATATTCCGGGTCCATTCCATTGGAAAAGAAAAAGGAAAGTGAAGGGGCAAAGCTGTCAATGTCCATCCCACGGGAAAGGTAATACTCCACATAGGTAAACCCGTTTGCAAGCGTCAATGCAAGCTGGGTAATTGGATTGGCACCGGCCTCGGCAATGTGATAGCCGGAAATGGATACTGAATAGAAATTCCTGATCTGATGGTTAATAAAATACTGCTGGATATCCCCCATCATTTTAAGGGCAAACTCAATGGAAAAAATACAGGTGTTCTGGCCCTGATCTTCCTTTAAAATATCTGCCTGAACCGTCCCCCTGACATTGGACAGTGCAAATTGACGGATCTTTTCCATTTCATTTTCATCCGGTTCCCGCCCATTTTCCTGTCTGAACTTATCCATCTGCTGATCAATGGCTGTGTTCATAAACATGGCCAGCATCATGGGAGCCGGTCCGTTAATGGTCATGGATACCGAGGTGTTGGAAGCGCACAGATCAAATCCATCGTACAATACTTTTACATCATCCAGTGTACAGATACTCACACCGGATGTCCCGATCTTGCCGTAAATATCCGGACGAATGTCCGGATCAAACCCGTAAAGGGTTACAGAATCGAAAGCAGTGGACAGGCGTTTGGCCGGATAGCTTTCAGAAAGCATTTTGAACCGCCTGTTGGTATCTTCGGGTCCGCCTTCTCCGGCAAACATCCGTGTCGGGTCCTCGTCTGAGCGTTTTAAAGGAAACACCCCGGCAGTGTATGGAAAATAACCTGCAAAATTTTCTTTTCTCATCCAGCTGTATTGATCGCCTGGATCTGTAAACTGCGGGACGGAAATTTTAGATATTTTTGAATGGGACAACGATTCTGTAAATAATGGTTCTCTAAACTCTTTATCCCTAACATGATAGACCATCTCATCTTGTTGATACTGCTCTTTTGCACTATTGAATGCATCTACTATCTGACGGCTGTCTTCCTCAACTTTACTGCCGGCATCGCTCACTGCCTGTTTCAGTGTTTCAAGGAGCTGCGCATCCGAATTATTTTCTTTTCCCTCCAGCATTGCCAGGCTCTGATCCAAATGCCATTGATTGCGAATCGCCGTTGCCTGTAAATTTGTTGTTTTATGATAATTTCTTAGGGTATCAGCAATTTCAGCCAGGTAGCGAGTCCGCTCCCCTGGAATAATAATGGTTTTTGAAGATGATTCTTTGATTCCAGATCTTGGAATGGACGAAGTATACTCAATTTCTTTTTTTTCTTTTATCAGATCCAGAAGCCCGTGATAAAGTTCCGTAATCCCGTCATCATTAAATTTGGAGGCAATTGTTCCGTATACCGGCATATTTTCAGGACCTGTATCAAAAAGCTTACGATTCCTCTGAACCTGTTTTCTCACATCTCTCAGGGCATCTTCACTGCCCTTTTTTTCGTATTTGTTCACTACAACAATATCTGCATAATCCAGCATATCGATCTTTTCCAACTGGGATGGTGCGCCGAATTCCGCTGTCATGACGTAGATAGACATATCCACCAGGTCCACCACCCTGGAATCTCCTTGTCCGATGCCTGCGGTTTCGACAATCACCAGATCATACCCCGCAGCCTGGGCCACCTTGATGGCATCCGGCAGGACCTCCGGAAGTTCAGTTTGAGAACGACGGGTGGCAAGGGAGCGCATGTATACCCGGTCGGTATCTATCGAATTCATCCGAATCCGATCCCCTAAAAGCGCCCCGCCGGTTTTTCGTCGGGAAGGATCACAACAGATAATGGCAATGCGAATATCTTCAAGGTCTCTGAGCATCCGGATAATCAACTCATCCGTCAAAGAAGACTTACCAGCCCCGCCAGTCCCGGTGAGGCCAATTACCGGAACTTTTTTAAGTTCTGCAATCCCTTTCACCTGTGACATCAAATCTTCGGGATAGTCAATTTTTTTGCTGTGAGCATCCTGAAGTATCGATATCAGTCGGGACGTCTGATATTTATTGTCAACACCAAGTGATTTACACGCAAAGTTCTTATCATCAACCCTTGGTGTATCCATCTTTTGAAGCATATCATTGATCATGCCCACAAGCCCCATTTTAGAACCATCTTCGGGTGAATAGATCCGGGCAACCCCGTAATCATGCAATTCCTTCATTTCAGAAGGGATAATCACCCCACCGCCCCCACCAAAAACTTTAATGTGTGAACAATTATTCTCTTTTAAAAGATCCACAATATACTTGAAATATTCAACATGACCGCCCTGGTAACTGGAAACAGCTATCCCCTGTGCATCTTCCTCTATTGCAGCATCCACAACCTCTTTAACCGAACGGTTGTGGCCGATATGAATTACTTCTGCACCGCCATCCTGTAGAATCCGCCTCATAATATTTATAGCGGCATCATGGCCGTCAAATAAAGATGTGGCTGTCACCACTCTGATTGAATTTTCAGGGGTGTAACTCTCAGTTTCGATACTCATCATCCCTCCTTTTCAAGTCACCGGAGTTTGATAGAATCAAACAAAATATAACTGTCTAAAACTAATTTATTTAAATATTAAACCGAGGATAAAATCTGTCTGGATTTTAATATATTCCTCGATGGTAAACTCTTTTTGCACATGCCAGCGCCGAAACGCCCACATCTGTCCCAGGACAGAGATATTATGGCCAACGAGGTTCAGGGTATGTTCATCAAGTTTTGGAAAATCACTTTTCCCGGAGAGAGAGGAGAGCGCCTGGGTAAAAATATCAGTAATTTCAAGTTCATTCAAGAGGATGCTTTTCTTCCATTTTTCAGGAAGAAACTGGGTCACCTGATACATTAAAAGGATGTGGTCCGCCATTTTATCGCATACATAAATATATTGGCGAATCGCCTGAGCAAGTTGTTCTTCCCCTTTATCCGTATCTTTCATTACCTTTTCAACAGCAACCTGGACTTCCTCATGAATGGTTTGACAGACCAGATACAAAAGATCTTCTTTGGAGCTGACATATTCATACAAAGACCCGATGGAGAACTTGGCTGCCTTGGCGATCATTCGCGTAGTGGTTTTATGGTAGCCATGTTTTATAAACAATTTGACTGTGGAATCAATGATCTGGCGGCGGCGTTCCCGCACAAGATCAGGGTTTTTAATCTGCGTTGGAACCTCATTGTCAGATACAGGATACTCTTTGTTTTCCTGCTTTCCCAAAACTCCTCCTCGGGTCTCTAAAAATAAAGCGCAACGCTACTTGAGCGAGCGCTCGGTCATGGCTATATTTCTGCCATGATTTAAAAATATTGTCAAGATTTTATCATTTTTGAAAAATGCGTTAAAAAACGTTTGACATCATAAATGTTTTGTATATAGTATTTTACACATACAGACTGAGCGCTCGATCAGTTTTTCTGGGTTGTCGGGCAATTTCCCTTCTGAGCAGACATTAGCTGGAAAACAATTCATAATTTTTAAAGGAGGCCAAGGGTGGATTTCGACCTTTCCAAAGCGCAAAAAATGATCCAAAAAGAAGTCCGAAAGTTTGCCCAAAAAGAGATTGCCCCCATTGCAGCCGAACTGGACGAAGCAGAAGAATTTTCAGAAGAGCTGACACGAAAAATGGGCGAAATCGGTCTTTTTGGGATGTTTGTATCGGAAGAATATGGCGGGCAGGCCATGGACTATATCTCATACATCATTGCAGTTGAAGAAATCGCCAGGATTGACGGTTCTCAGGCAGCCACGATCGCTGCCGCTAATTCGCTGGGCATCGGCCCGATTTATTATTTTGGCACACAAGAACAAAAAAGAAAATACCTGCCAACGCTTTGCAGCGGGGAAGGATTATGGGGGTTTGGCCTGACAGAACCAACGGCCGGATCAGATGCCGGGGGCAGCAAGACCACTGCTGTTCTGGAAGGCGATGAGTGGGTAATCAATGGTTCCAAAATATTCATCACCAATGCGGCAAGTGATATGACCATGGGTGTAACCGTTCAAGCCGTTACAGGAACGCGTGACAACGGCAGCAATGAATACTCGTGCATCCTCGTGGAAAAAGACACACCGGGATTCAAAGCGGTTCCCATGCACAAAAAGATGATGTGGCGGGCATCCAACACGGCTGAACTTTACTTTGACAACGTCCGGGTTCCCAAGGAAAACATCCTGGGTGAAAAAGGGGACGGGTTTCACCAGATGCTGGCGACTCTCGACGGGGGAAGACTTTCAATAGGAGCCATGGGGCTTGGCGGCGCACAGGGCGCATACGATCTGGCACTATCGTATGCAAAAAAGAGAAAACAGTTTGACCAGCCCATCTCCAAATTCCAGGCCATTGCTTTTAAATTAGCCGATTGTGCCATGGAAATCGAATGTGCCAGGAACCTTTTATATAAAGCCTGCTGGCTTAAAAGCAACAAACGCCCATTTGAAAAAGAAGCTGCCATGGGAAAACTTTATGCCTCCGAGGTTATGAGCCGGGTTGCCGACCATGCTGTCCAGATCCATGGCGGGTACGGCCTGATGAAAGAGTATCATGTAGAACGGTTTTACAGGGACCAGAAGCTTCTTGAAATCGGCGAAGGCACTTCTGAAGTCCAGAGAATTGTTATTTCCCGGTATATCGGCTGTTAAATCCTAATGCAGCGTGAAAGGAAAAAATCATGAGCACATCTGATGCTTTATTATTAAAAGAAGAAAAAAACCATATCATGACATTGACCCTCAACCGGCCAAAGGTTATGAACTGCCTGAGTTTTGAACTGCTCTGTACCCTGAGGGATGAAATTGAGGATCTTGGTTTCAGAGATGATATCCGGACATTGATCCTGACCGGTGCCGGGGAAAAATCATTCTGCGCAGGGGCAGATTTAAAAGAGCGGGCCACCATGAGCCAGGAGGAAGTTAAAAAATTCATTGTTACCATACGGGATCTGCTCACCAGTATTCAGAACCTGAGCATACCTGTAATCAGTGCTGTCAATGGGATTGCACTTGGTGGCGGCACGGAAGTGGCGCTTGCATCCGACATCCGGATTGCTTCAACAACCGCATCCATGGGCTTGACAGAAACAAAGCTGGCAATTATTCCCGGCGGCGGAGGGACCCAGCGTCTTCCGCGAATCATCGGCGTTGCCAAAGCCAAGGAGTTGATCTTTACCGGCCGCAGGGTTGATGCATCAGAAGCCCTGGCCATTGGCCTGGTAAATCAGGTAGCCCAGCCTGAAAACCTGATGGCTGAATGCATCAAAATGGCAGATATGATTGCCGAAAACGGCCCCATTGCAATTGAAATGGCTAAATACGCCATTAATAAAGGAATAGAAGCAGACCTTGCCACCGGTCTTGCCATAGAATCCAATGCCTATAGAATCACCATCCCCACAGAAGACCGAATGGAAGGATTGACTGCATTCAGGGAAAAAAGAAAACCGGTATATAAAGGGAGATAACCCCATGAGCGAAAACAGAGCATATTGGGAAGCACAGGAAAAACAGCTTGAAGAACGCCAATACGAAGCCATCTGGCCCGGTGGGCAGAAAGCAGTTGACACCCTTGCAAAAAGGGGCAAGCGACCCGCCAGAGATTTGATCGCAGACCTGATTGATCCGGGCACACATTTTTTTGAACTCTCTTTGCTGGCCGGTTTCGGGGTGGGGTATCCGGGCGTTGATGATGTCCCCTGTGCTGGTATTATAACCGGTATCGGTAAAATTCACGGCAACTGGACCATGATCATGGCCAGCGACAGCCGTGTAAAAGCCGGCACCTATTTTCCTATCACTTTAAAAAAACACATGCGGGCTCAGGCCATTGCAGAAAAATGCGGCCTGAACTGTGTATATATTGCAGACTCAGGAGGCGCCTTCCTGCCCATGCAGGCGGATGTTTTTCCGGATGACCAGCATTTTGGATCCATTTTCTATAACATGGCCCGCATGTCTGCCATGGGACTTCGGCAAGTGACATTAAGCACCGGCGGCAACACAGCCGGAGGGGCATATATTGTTTTCATGGCCTGTGAGTCCATCATGATAAATCAGCACTCTTTTTCCTTTCTGGGCGGCCCCCCCCTGGTTAAAATGGCCACAGGCGAGACCATTTCCGCCGAAGATCTTGGTGGTGCAAAGACGCACACCCAGGTATCCGGAGGAGCTGACCATCTGTGCAATGACCAGCCAGAGGCCATCCTCAAGGTGAGAGAACTGCTCTCTTTGACAAAACCCCAGACCACCCATCTTCACCGGTATGAAGAACGGCCGCCCCTGGTCTCTACAGATACACTTTATGATGAACTGTCAGCGTCACCTCACCAGGGAATGAGCGGCTACAAGGTTATCGAAGCACTGGCGGATGATTCAGCCTTTATCGAGGCCAAGAAAAACTTTGCACCGGGCAGGGGCAGCAACATCCTTACCGGAAAAATAAGGATAAAAGGACTTCCCGTTGGTGTTATCTGCTCAAACGGTGCCGGTATCATATTTCATGAAGCTGCCAAAAAAGCGACGGAATGGATCGTTCGATGTTCCCACGAAAAAATTCCGCTTCTTTTTATCCAGGGCTCTCCCGGATACATGATCGGGTCTGAATCAGAACATGCCGGTATCGGCAAATACGGGGCTGACATGGTCCGTGCGGTATCCTGTGCACAGGTGCCCAAAATTCAGATAGCCATCGGCCCGGATAACGGGGCTGCCAATTACGGCATGTGCGGCAGGGCCTACCGACCGCATTTCCTGTTTACCACCATGAGGGGGCGAACAGGTGTCATGAGCGGACGAAGTGCTGCCGGGGTTCTTTTGAGCATTGAAAAATCCAAAAGGGAAAAAAACGGCAATCCCATGACCCAGGAAGAAATCAATGATTTTCAGGAAAAGATGATTGAAAAATATGATGGTGAGGCCCATCCGTTTTTCTGTGCCTCCCGCCTGTTGAACGACCGGGTTCTTAAGTTTTCTGAAATCAGGGACTGGCTGGCCATGGCCTTTGAAGTCAGCCTGATCCAGCCCATTGAAGAACCCAGATTTGGGAATTTCAGATTTTAAATATACCAGTTTTAATATAAAACAGAAGGAGAGCACCCATGACAGAATATGATTACTGGAAAATTTTTCCAAGAATGCCCAAAAAGGTAACCATTGGCGATATCACGATCAGGGATGGATTCCAGCACCTTGAAAAATTCATATCCACCCCTGCGAAAATCACCTACCTGGAGGAGTTAATTTTTGCAGGATGCAGAAACATCGAGGTCACCAACCTGGGCAACCCCAGGAACATGCCCCAGTTCAGCGACGCAGAAGAACTTCTGACACATTTGCGAAGCGATAACTTTGTATCCCGTGCTGCCAGAAAAGGCATTGACATGAAGGATGTGGTGCTGACCGCCATTACCATTAGAGAAGCCTCTGTAGACCGGGCCATTGAACTTAAAAAAAGAGGTATCGGCCCGGACAGGGTTTTGATGATGGTATCCACTGAAGAGCAGCACCATTTTGCCAATTCAGGAACCACTCTTCCCAATTACTGGAAAGAGGCTGAAAGATGCATCCAGAAATGCACGGATAACGGCATAAAAATGTGCGGAACAGTCAGTACCATCTGGGGCAGCCCCATTGGCGGGGCAACCGATATGAAAGATGCGGTTGCATTTACTAAACACTGGCTGGATATCGGAGCCAGCGACATTGAACATGCTGACCATGACGGATCAGCATCTGCTGCAGATGTATACCGCTATTTTTCCATGATCCTTGATGAAATTCCGGACACCAGCCTCCATATTGCCCATTTCCATGAAACCAAACGTGTGGCATCCGCATCTGTACTTGCAGCTCTCCAGGCAGGCATCTGCCATTATGAGGCCACGCTTGGCGGCCTTGGCGGCCAGCCGGCCAATTTTATCGATGACAGACCCATAAAAGGTACCGGTGATTACTATTATGATGATGAACGCTATGTCGGCCTTGTCTGCCTTGAAGATACCCTTGTACAAATCGATGAAATGGGTATAGAACATGGGTATGATGTTGACCGAATCCTCTGGCTTGGAAAACAGTTGGAAAGAACTGTAGGCTCAAGGCTCAGAAGTGAGGCCGTCATCAATGGCCGGACCCTGAAAGAAGGCCACATGCATTACGCAAGACCCGGACTTTCGGCTTTAAAAGAAAAACTGGGCGAAACGCCGGACCAACGACTTCCACAAGACTAACGATAAGAAGTGGCCAGATCAGGAGCGACCCGATAAGGAGAAAAAATGGAAAAAAAAGATAAAATTCCCCATATCAATGTGGATTATTTTGAGGACCTCACCGGTAATATTAAAAATGGCGATTCCGGTGATGTGGATGATGTGGGCAAACGCATCCAACAGTTAAGGGAAGAGCGAAATATCTCAATCGAAGATCTGTCCAACCTGACTGGGTTTGCCGTCTCACGCCTGGAAGACATCGAAAGCGGAAAAGAAAAGCCCCAGCTTGGAACGGTAATGAAACTGTCCAAGGCCCTGGATTCTGCAGTGGGTAGACTTTTGTCCGGGTTTGGAACAAAGCTGTACAGTATTACTAGGAAAGATGAGAGAAAAAAAGTATCCCGCTCCAGTTCAAAATCAGGCAAAAGCAATGTCTATTCATACATGAGCCTTGCCCCGGAAGTCCAGGGACGACATATGGAAGCCCTGATTGTTCAGCTTGAAAAAAGTGAAGACAACGAGGTGTCCATACACAATGGCGAAGAATTTATATTTGTCCTCGAAGGCATGGTCAACCTGACCATAGGAAAAGATGCATATGACCTTGAGCCGGGAGACAGTGCCTATTACCTGTCTACAACCTCACATTTTATCACTGCAAAAACCGATAAAGCCACCATTCTTGCAGTGCTCTACGAATAAGGAGGGAATTAAACCCATGTCCAGACTCTTGTGGCAGCCGACGGAAGAAAGAATCAAATCCACCAACATGTATGCCTTTATGAATAAGGTAAACAAAAAATTTCTTACCGATTTTAATGACTACCCTGCCCTCTGGCAATGGTCAGTGGATCACCTTGAAGAATTCTGGGAAACTGCCTGGGATTTTCTGGATATATCAACTTTTCAAACATACGATACAGTCATTGAAAATCCAGACAAGATGCCTGGGGCAAAATTCTTTGTTAATTCAAAACTCAATTTTGCCCGGAACCTGTTAAAATTTAATGACGACAGGCCTGCCCTTGTTTTCAGAGGAGAGGATGCCATCCGTCGGGTCTTGACCTATGCCCAGCTTTATAATGAAGTTGCCCAAACTGCATCATCTTTAAAAAAACTGGGCATAAAAAAAGGAGACCGTGTGGTGGGATTTGTCCCTAACATGCCGGAAAGCATAATTGCCATGCTTGCAGCCACAAGCCTTGGTGCGGTTTGGAGCTCATGCTCTCCGGATTTTGGGATAAAGGGTGTTCTGGACCGGTTCGGACAAACCCGGCCCAAAGTTCTGTTTACTGCAGACGGGTATTTTTTCAAAGGCCAGGCCCAGGACAGCATTCAAAAAATCGCCGGGATTGTTAAAGAAATCCCTTCCATTGAAAAAATAGTTGTCATTCCATATGTATCTGAACAGCCGGATATTGATGTGCTTCCCAATGCAGTGATGTTTGAAACATTTAAGGACCCGGAAGCCTGGGAAATTATCTTTGAACCCATGGATTTTGATGATCCGCTTTATATTATGTATTCATCCGGTACCACAGGTCTGCCCAAATGCATGGTGCAAAGTGTGGGCGGGGTATTGCTGCATCAAAAAAAAGAGCTGGTGCTGCACACGGACCTTTCCAGGGACGACACCATTTTCTATTTTACCACCTGCGGGTGGATGATGTGGAACTGGCTGGTCTGTTCCCTGAGCGTTGGGGCAACACTGGTTCTTTATGACGGCAATCCGTTTCATCCCGGCCCGGATGCCCTTTGGCAGATGGCCCAGGATGAAAAAATAACCGTTTTCGGGACCAGTGCCGGATATATCGAGGCCCTGAAAAATGCAGGGGTTAAACCGGCAGAATCTTTTGATCTGGCTCCTTTAAAATCTATTCTTTCAACTGGCTCTCCCTTATCAGAAGAAAACTTTGATTTTATATATAAACACATAAAAAATGACCTCCAGCTGGCTTCCATATCAGGTGGTTCAGATCTCAATGGCTGTTTTGCACTGGGCAATCCCATGGGCCCTGTGTATTCAAGTGAGCTTCAATGCAGGGGCCTGGGAATGAAAGTATTTGCCTATGACGAAACAGGCAATCCTGTTGTAGGAGAGCAGGGAGAACTGGTTTGTACGGCCCCCTTCCCGTCCATGCCCATTTTTTTCTGGGGAGATGATGACGGTTCCAAATACCATTCTGCATATTTTGACGAATATCCAGACATCTGGACCCATGGAGACTTTATCATGGTTACGGAACGCGGCGGAGTTGTCATGTTCGGCAGGTCAGATGCCACCCTTAATCCCGGTGGTGTTAGAATAGGAACCGCAGAAATTTACCGCCGTCTCGATGCGATGGCAGAACTTGAAGATTCCGTGGTCGTTGGCCAGTCCTGGAACAATGACGTCCGGGTGATCCTGTTTGTTAAAATGGCAGAAGGATTTGAGCTGACAGATGAGCTTGGAAATAAAATCCGCGCTGATATACGTGCCAATGCCAGCCCCCGCCATGTCCCGGCTAAAATTATCCAGTGCCCGGATGTGCCTTATACCCTGAATATGAAAAAAGTGGAACTGGCTGTCAAAAAGATGATTGAAGGAAAAGAGGTCAAAAATAAAGATGCCTTGAAAAATCCTGAAGCCCTTGATTTCTTTGGATCAGTAAAAGAGCTTCAGTCCTGAAGTTATCGGTTTTATTTTGAATCCATAAGCTCTCGGATCTTCTGGGAAAGTTCTTCATACGCAATCGGCTTCATCAAAAAGCCTTTAATGCCTGTATCCATAGCGCTTTCTTCAGAGATGGTTCCACTGAATCCGGTACAAATCAAAACAGGGATGTCCGGCCGTATGTTCATAAGTTCCACAGACAACTTATCGCCGGACATTTTTGGCATTGTCATGTCTGTAATTACCATATCAAATTTATCCGGACTGGCCTGAAAAGCTTCAAGCGCTTCAATACTGTCAGTATAGGAAACAACCTGGTAGCCTAAGCGCTCCAGCATCTGCTGCTCCATTTGAACGATATCTTTTTCATCGTCCACAAGCAAAATGATTTCTGCGCCTTTTTTAATCGACCTTTCACGGGGAACCTCCAGATTATCCGAATCACTTTTTTCCACAGGCAGATAAACGTCAAACCGGGTTCCCTTCCCAGCCTTACTTTCCACCTGAACCATCCCGTTCATGTTTGAAACAATTCCATGAACTAAAGAAAGCCCCAGTCCGGTCCCGACTCCTTTTCCCTTGGTCGTAAAAAACGGATCAAAAATTTTTTCAATCGTTTGCCGATCTATTCCAACCCCAGAATCAGCAACACTGAGGCAATTATAATAACCGGATTTCATTTCCGGATTTATTACATCAAACTGGTTCAATTTAACTTGTTTTAAACAGACGGTTATCTCCCCGCTTTTTCCTTCTATTGCTTGGTAGGCATTGGTTACAAGGTTCATGATGATTTGATGGATTTGAGTTGGATCGGCTAAAATCGTATCGCAATGGCTGTCAATATCCTGCTTTATTTCAACCGTTACAGGAATCGAAGATCGAATAAGCTTCAGCGCTTCTTTAAGAACAGGTTGGATTTTAATTAAAAAGCTCTCATTGTTTTCCTGCCTGGAAAACGTAAGGATCTGTTTTACAAGCTCCCTGGCCCTTAGAGCTCCGTCGTAAATTTTGCCAAGCCCATCCTGCAGTTTTTCATTTTCAGCATAATCTTCTTTCATCATCTCGGCATATCCAATGATCGGAAAGAGAATATTATTAAAATCATGTGCGATTCCACCTGCTAAAGTCCCTATTGACTCCATTTTCTGGCTTTGCCTCAGGCTTTCCTCCAATTGAACTTTTCTCTCTTCTGATTTTTTCAGTGCAGAAATATCCCTTGCAATACCATCTATGCCTATAATTGAGCCTTTTTCATTTTTAATCATTCTGGCGTTGGATGAAATCCATATAAGTGATCCATCTTTTCTCCTCATTTGGGTCTCAAAATTTTCCACATGACCATATTCTTGGATATGAGACAATAAGGTGTCGCGGGATTCGGGGTTTTTATAAAAATCCATAACCGGCTGCCCAATCAATTCTTCAGGTGTGTATCCCAATATTTTTTTTACAGATGGAGAAACAAGGGTTATGTTTCCTTGGATATCGGTTCTATAGCTCACATCAATAAGGTTCTCAAAAAGCTCCCGATAGCGTTTTTCTGATTTTTTCCGTTCAAGTTCTGATTTCTGCCGGTGCTCTTCATGCGCAAGCAAAAGACCCACAAAAAAGATGCCTAAAAAAATAGCGCCCCCATACGGCAGGGCCATAGACTTTAACAACCCCCAACCAGTCTGCAGGTCTCCCACCAGAAGAAAACCCGGCAAAATAATAAGCGTGGCAATAAAAGACCCTATGACAGCACTGAAAATTTTATCTGTTTTTTTCCGACCCAGATATAAACCAACTCCTGCTAAAGCTGCCAGGCAAACTCCTACGGTACCAGCAAGCGCACCGCCTCCACCCAGATGCACTCTGTAGCTTCCGGCCAATATTGCAGATATTACTGCAGAAAAAGGTCCCCCAAAAGCACCGCTCAAGGCGACAATGGCGTTTCTCTGATCTACAATAACACCTTCAGCCACAGGAATTTTGACGTGCATGCATAAAACCGCGAAAACTCCAAAACAAAGCCCTAAAACAAATTGCTTATGGAACGTGTGAGATTCCCTAAAAAGACTGTTTAAAATGCCATAAACAGCCACAAGGACAATAAAAACGGCCAAATTGTTAAATAGGCCTAAAAATAGATCAATTCCTGAAATCATATAAAATCTAACCATTACTAAATGGATTAAAAATAACTTTTCGCAAAAACTAAGAGTAATTCGTATAAACTTTAATCTACAGCATTTCTATTTGTTTTTAAATAAAAAAAGGGCTGTGTTGATGCCGGCGTCGAAAAAAGCTATGATATGTTCATTATTTGATTCAGAACAACAGCAAACAAGTCCTATTAAAGATTTTAAGGAGATATCATGATTTCACAAAAATTGCAGGATGCAATAAACTACCAGATCAACCGGGAGCTTTTTTCCGAATATTACTATCTTTCCATGGCATCATATTTCAACTCAACGGGCTTGAGTGGATTTGAAAACTTTTTCCTTGTCCAGGTAGAAGAAGAACGGTTTCATGCCATGAAAATGTATCGTTTTTTAAATGAAAAAGCTGGCAGGGTTGAGCTGCAGGCCATTGAAGCCCCCAAAACCGAATTCAATTCTGCGCTGGAAGTATTTGAACTGGCGTATGAACACGAAAAACTGGTATCCGGCCTGATCAATGATTTAATGGATCTTGCCATCAAGGAAAATGACCATGCTGCAAAAAACTTTCTCAACTGGTTTGTCGAAGAACAGGTGGAGGAAGAAGCATCCATGGACACCATTTTAAACAAATTAAAACTCATCGGTGGTGAAGGCCACGGTCTTCTCATGCTGGATGCCGAACTTGCCCAGCGGACATTTACACCGCCTGCAAAATAACCCCTTTCAATCAAATAAGAAAGCGCCTGGCTGATCTCTTTAATACAAATCAGACAGGCGTTTTTTTGAAGTTATTCCATAAAAGCTGAAAACTTTCCTTTAAGCATATCATCGACCATTTTATCTATCCATTTTGAAACTTTTTCCCTGCCATATTCAATAGCTCTATACTTTGGAGTTTTTTCCAAACCCTTTTCTTTTTCATCCTCAATATGATGTCTGAACAGTTTATCAACAGGTTTCTGGGCCTTTTCGAGAAGCCGGGTCTCATAATTTTCCAATTTCTTGGTCATCTTTTCAAAAAACCGGTTCATATTTTGGATAGAATCGTTTTTATTTCTCCGGGAATGGCGTTGTCTTTCGGGCAATTCCTCTGTTCTCTGTGACTGAACTTCAGTTCTTGATGAGTATGATTTCTGGTAGGTAATGTCTGCTGCGTACATGGAAACAGTGTCATATCCCCCCATGGACATTGCTTTTGAAACAGCATCTTCCATATCACCCTCTGCCACTTCCGAGATAATCCCATCAATACCTTTTACGATGGCTTCAATGTCTGCCAGCTCTTCCTCACTCAAATCCCCGGCCACGGTAAATGAAAAACTCTCCCCGGTTTCCAGATTAATTTCCCTGACATTCTGCGTAACGGCCGCCGCCCCGGATTCTGTTTTTAAGATGCCTTTGCTGTCATACATATAAGAATCCATCTGTGCATATGAGCTGGATGTCAAGGTGACCAGATCGCCTTCCTTTGTTTTTATGGTCAATCCTGCATCAAGACTTTCGTATGAACTGAGAGACTGTTTTTTGACATAGCTTGAAAAGCCAGGATCATCCATGGCATGCTGCCTGGGAAATCCTCCACCTGCCAGAGAATGACTCTGTATATTATTCATTGTATTTCTCCTTGGAAAACAGGAAGTTTGTATAAGCCCTAAGTGACTTAATTATCGGCAGGAGTCACAAAAACATTTAATTTCTAAACTTATTTCTCTTTTATCAATGAAGACATAAGTTCAATGGTATAAGGCTGGCTTTATATTCATTCCAGATATTCTCCGCCAATGCCGAAGTAGGGATAGCCTCTTCCCTCTATTTCCCTGCACCATCGGACCTTGACCCTGGACATGGTTTTATAGCCGCTGCAGACTGGGTCAGCTTCATGGTCAGGCTCTGTCCCGCCTTTGGTATGGATTCGGATTCGGGTACCCGGCAAGATTCTACACAGGCTCTCAAAATACACCCCGGTTTTACTGAAATTCAGTAGCCGGACCGGATGGCATTTCCCTGTTTTTTCCTCTGAATAGAGGAGCCTCATACTATGGAGCTTTCGTTCATTTCTCCTGTGATTGTCTTCGCTAATCATAACGGGCCTCCCCTTGGGCCGCAAGGGGCCTGAAACAAATATCCATGCTGAATGCCAGTTGATCCAGGCATTGAGCATACTTATCCCTCAAGTCCTGGCGATCCTTTCCACCCAGATAGATATCCATAATTTCATAGGTATAGCTGTCCTGGTTATGGAGCTGAGACAGCCGAGTTCCGGGTCGCACATGCCATTTGATCTCCATATCCGGGATGGCTGCTTTTAATTCATTGATCTCCCCCTTGGTGGGCATCCGGGTAATTACCCCGTCTTCATAACTCCGGACCATATACTTTCCAGCTGCTGTAAAAGGGCCGCTCCCTTTATGGAATACAGGCTGTTCCCCCCTTGCCAATTGAACCATATGGGACAGGTTAGAAGCCCCGTCCACCTTTTCAAAAAGGTGAGCGTGGGACTGGGAGCACCTTGGGTTGATTTCAAGCAGATGGATGGCATCTGTTTCAGGGTTGTAGAAAAATTCAATATTAAAGGTGGCATTATCATACCCCATATAAGTAATGATCCGGGTGGCTACAGACACCATCTTTTCCCTGATTCCAGGCGGCAGACAGGAGGGATATTCATAGGCCATCAGCGGGGACATGTCCCGGTCACGAATAGAATCTACGATGCCGTAGCAGGAAACCTCCTTTTTATAGACATACCCTTCCAGTGTACACTGGCAGCCTTTAACAGTTTGTTCTGCAATACAGGAGTAAAAGAGATAAGGTCTAAAATCATCTGAAACAGGAGCATAAGCCATGAGGGATCGAAAGGGAGCAGTCATTTTTTCCACATGGGTCTTCATAGACACCAGTGCTGCGTCGTAGGTGGCCTGGTTCGTGATTTTAAAGGCCAGGTAAGATTTAAAGGATCGGACGGGCTTGATCCAGAAGGGAAAAGAGAGACTGATCTCATCAATTTCAGGAGGATTTTCAGGATTGATACCGGCAAATTTCGGGATATATTCAGGAATGGCTTTTTTTTGCTCCATCCTCGCCCAAAGTTTGTTTGCAATTTTCATGACACTCTCAACAGAAGCGGATGGGAGATCGTAGGCTTCACAGATAATGGGCACCATATCGGTTGATGGAAAATCAAAATACCCGATTATCCCTTCCACCGGTTCGTGGAACCGGTCAAGCCGTCTTTTGCAGGTTTGGATCAATTCCTCTACAGGATATTGGTCACTGCTGCGGATTTCATCATAATGTAGAAGGGGATGAAAGAGCGCTTGAGGACTGCCATCTATCCGTTTTAAAATTTTATGGTTAAACTCGTCCAGCCCCATTACAAAGATATTGGTTGTCATGATTCCACCTCATTTCCAGTTTTAAACATGGTCCCTGGGTATTTTCTCATCCCAGGATTTGCTGAAAATTCTGACGTCGCCGTGATAGGCATCCAGGTCTGCCCGGATAAAAAAATGACGGGCGTCCGAGGTCAATATGGTTTTGGTTACGATTTCGGTGGACCAGCCCTGGCGCTTAAACGTCCTCCGGCCTTTGACTTCTCCCCGGACGGAATCGTAAATGTTGTGGTTATAGGTATATCGCTCCTCTACTTTTTTATGGACTGTAAGCCCGGTTTTTTCGAGCCTGAAGGCACCGTCATCTTTGATAATCTTTACAGTAATTTCATTGTTTGCCAGATTGTGGGTAACTTTCCACTCCCGCCGGGCCGGGCTTAACAGGTTGGTTTTAAGAGGCGGCGCGCTGACCGGCTTTTGAAGGGGCGGAAGGGTATGATCCAAATCGGAAGGAGGGCGAACCGGGAGCAGGATCTTGCTCTCCCGGGTATAAATATTCAGTTTGACCGGTTTGGGGGATGGCCATGCCAGGGGCCAATACGAGGTGGAAATAGCGATCCGGATCCTGTGACCCTTCCTGAAAATCTGGCTAATCTCATTAAGTTTGATCCTTACCGTATAAGGATGTCCCGGTATCAGAGGTTGTGGCTGTTCATGGTTCTCCCTGTGGGTCAGGTTTAAAATTCCGTAAGTGACCCGGGTGACTTTGCCGTTCAGGGCCACATCTGAGAGACGGACCGCGATCATGGCATGGGGCTGGTCTGACGAGACAATGACCTGAGCAATGGGGGAGCCCAGGATTTCAACAGGCGCTTCAAGGGGATCTGAGTCAAAAATCAGGGCGCCTCCGTCTTCTTCACGCTGGTCCGTAGGCAGGTCTGTGGATGCGGAATATGAACACCACTTCCCGGCAAAGAGCCCCACACTTAAAGGAGACTGAATACTCAGTTCTTCTTTGGTCCGCTTATTCATATCAGTTCCCTCCGCCAGGTCCAGCCGGCCCGGGTTTAGATAAAAGATCAGATCCTGAACCCTGAGGGAGGGCCAGGATGATTCCGCCACCCACCGGCCGGGCCTGCCTTCGTCATCGTATTCAGGATCTACCCCGTCCTGCATCCATGCCCTGAGCATGGGCTCTTCCATAATGGTATTATCCATTCCTTTGAGCCATCGGTCCCACCAGGCCAGGGCCTTTTGCAGAAAGCCGATAGCTGGCCCGGGATCCCCGATGTGGGGATAGCGATGCCCCCAGGAACCGATCAGACCAATCCTGGGAACATCAAGGCCTTCCAGCAACCGGAATACTGCATTGGAATACCCGTCAGACCAGCCGCTCACCGTGTAAACCGGGCATTGAATGGCCGAAAAATCCTCACACACTGATCCATGTTTCCAATACCCGTCCCTGGTCTGATGCAGCAACCAGGTTTTAAGCCATAGCCCACTGTGTTCAAGCCGATCCAGCCAGGTCTGTTTCCAGGAATCCCCCACCACCAAGGGATCCGGGGGGCAGGAATTATAAGCAAACATGGTGGAGGCCCAGGACAGATTGTCCGAAAGCAGACATCCCCCCATGTAATGAACGTCATCAGCATAACGGTCATCGCTTGAAGAGACCGTGATCAGTGCCTTGAGGCATGGGGGACGACGGGCAGCGATCTGCAGCCCGTTGAATCCGCCCCAGGAAATTCCGATCATCCCGATATTGCCGTCGCACCATGACTGGTCGGCCATCCACTGGATAACATGCTCGCCGTCTGACAGTTCCTGTTCCAGGTACTCATCTCTCAGAATGCCGGTGGAATCCCCGGATCCACGAAGATCCACTCGAACGCAGGCATATCCCCTGGCGGCAAACCAGGGATGTAATCCAGAATCCCTGACTGCAGTAAAATCCCCTTTACGATAAGGGATATACTCCAGAATTGCCGGGACTGGGAAATGGTCCGAGTCTTCAGGACGCCAGACCCGTGCAGCCAAACAGGCACCGTCGGGCATAGGTATCCAGCAATTGTCAATTATTTTAACCTCAATATCTGCCATTGCAGACCCCTGGCTGGAAAATGTATTTTCATATGTACTGAACGGCGAAGCGATTTAGAGACAGGAACCGGTATCAGGCACCCAGTTGAATAGCTTCCTCCATCCACGCTATAGGAAAGAGGTATCGGTTGATGTTAAAATGAAATGTGAAGTTCAGGAAGAAGATCCGCGTTTATTTTGACATTTTACCATAGAGGACAGAAAAACTCAAATGAGAGAAAAGGGAGCGCTAAGAACAGCTCTATATATTATTCATTGCATTTTTTTCAAATTATTCATGCCTTAAACTATATTTACTGATATATAAAAGGCTGATTTCTATCATGGGTATTTAATAAAATGGATACATTTGGTTTCACCAGAAAAAAATTTAAAACACTCTCCGAAGAGAACCAGAATAAAAAAATCATTGCCTGGCTTTCCGGGGTTTATCAAAAACTGATCTCCAATCGTTTTAAACCATCATCTTTGGGACTTATAGCTGAACAATACAACCAGGTGCTTGCCTGGAAAAAAATGGCGCTCTTTGTTACCCCTGACTGCGAAAATACAAGAGCATGGATTGAAGCCATTTCAGATCGCATTCATTTCCATCGCTGTGAGGCCGGGCTCTTTTTTCAGGAACATAACCTTTTGGAAGGCATTCAAGTCAACGAAGGAGACGACCAGGCTGAAATAAAGCGAATAGATTGCCATGTGGCCCTTGATGGCCTTCGAAGCCTTTTTAATGTGGGCTCTGTTATCAGGACATGTGAAGCAGCAGGTTTCTCCTCTGTAATTCTCGGGAACACGCCTGGAGGAGAGCATCCAAGGGTGCAGAAAACAGCCATGGGTGCACACCAGTGGCTAACACAGGAAAAAACCCTGGATCTTGCCCAAGCCTTGATTCAAAAAAAAGAGCAGAATTACAAAATAGTTGGAATTGAAACCACTAAAAATGCAAAAGCTTTTGATGAATTCCCATGGGAGGAAAAAACCATCGTAGTTCTGGGAAATGAAGAGTACGGGATTTCATCGCACGTTTTAAAAACGTGCGATGAGTGTGTTCATATCCCGATGTTTGGGAAAAAAAACTCTATTAACGTGTCCAATGCTGCCGCCATCATCTGTTTTCAGATTGCAGGCTCGATCATCAGGCGATCTGAAACCGGTTGATGGACTGATTCAGGACAGCGGACATCATAAAAATATAATATTTACTATATATAGTTAAAATTACTCGTTTTTTAACTGAATCTCAATCAGGAATTCCTGGATTTGAATAACATCTCCGGGAATGATTTTTTTACGTTTTCTGGTTTCCACTTCTCCGTTAACCATAACCATTCCATCGTCAATCATAAATTTTGCTTCTCCCCCACTTGCAGCAATGTTCTCAAACTTTAAAATTTTATATAGTTCAACCGGTGATTTCCTAATGTATGCCACGCGTTTTTCCATAATTTTTCCCTATTTTGATTTTTTAAACATTTTCGAGCTCTGCATGCAAAGCATCTTGCAATACCGATAGGATACATATAATGATTTAAAAAAAAAACAAAAGGATATTTTATATATGAGCGTTTCCAAAACTCCCCTTGCTTTTTGTATTGCAGCCCTGATCTTTTTTAATGCAGTTGTTTTATATGCTTCAGGCACAGATCAGCAATATACCCTTTCTGGAAAAACCATGGGAACCTTTTATTCAGTTAAATTTATAACGAATAAAACCATTTCCCTGCCTGCATGGGAAAAAAGGGTGGAGATGCAGCTCAAACATATCAACAAAAAAATGTCCATGTTTGACACTAAAAGCGAATTATCATTATTTAATCACCATGAAATCAAACAACCCATTCATATTTCAAAAGATTTTCTTTCCATCCTTCTAACCGGAAAACAGCTGTTCCAAATAACAGATGGAGCGTGGGATGGAACAGTGAAACCCCTGGTGGACCTCTGGGGATTTGGAACGTCTAAAAACGCAGCCCGTATTCCAGGACAAGATGAAATCGCCAAGGCACTTTCAAACACAGGGTATGAACACATCGTCATCCAACCTCCGAACAGTGCATTAAAAGACAGGGCTGTCACGCTGGATCTTGGCTCGATTGCAAAAGGGTATGGCGTCGATAAAGTTGCCCGGATATTTATCTCTTCCGGGATCCGGGATCTGCTTGTGGAAATCGGAGGGGAGTTGTATGCCTCCGGGAAAAATAAAACAGGCGCCCCATGGAGCATCGGAATCAGCCGTCCGGATAAAAATTATACCAACCAGAGTCTGCACACCATTCTTCGCCTGAAAAACAAGGCCATTGCCACCAGTGGAGATTATCGAAATTTTTTCAAAAAAAATGGAAAAACATACTCCCATGTGATCAATCCGCAAACCGGAACTCCAATAAAAACAAATATTGTCAGCGCCTCTGTTGTTGCAGACAACTGCACTTTTGCGGACGGGCTTGCAACAGCACTGATGGTTATGGACTTGAAAAAAGGCCTGGCCCTGATTAATTCACTTGAGAATACCGAGTGCCTTATCATTACTCAAAAACCAGGACAATTTGAGAACCACTATTCCAAGAACTTCACCAGGCTGGTTGTCGATTAAGCTCTTTTAAGGCAAACTCTATTTTTGACAGCGCATGCCCTGGCATGAATCCCTTTTCTCAAGCGTGTGTTGAATCATGTTAAATGTTTCACGATAACGGCCTGCCCAGAGCGGAGCCTGTAATTCTTCGGCATGGGGGTCCCCTGTAATGCGCTGGATGATAATCCGCTTTGGAAGATGCTCTAAAAAATCACATACGGTTTCTACATATTCTGCCTGCTCCATGGGCGTGTATTTTCCATTCTGCCACATGGTATCCAGTTGTGTGCCTTTAATGACATACAAAAGGTGAATTTTAACCCCGTCAACAGGCAGATTTCCTAAAATTTTTGCTGTTTCAAGCATCATTCTTTTATTCTCACCAGGCAGGCCTAAAATGACATGGGTACAGATATTGATCCCCCTGCCGGCAGTAATATCCACTGCCTTTAAGAAATCTTCAAATGAGTGTCCCCTGTTAATCAATGATAAAGTGGCATCATGAACAGACTGCAGGCCGTACTCCAGCCATACCAGGTAATCTTTGGTATAGGATTCGATAAGGTCAAGTTTTGGGACATCAATACAATCCGGGCGGGTGCCGATGGCCATGCCCACCATCCCCTCACAGGCCAATGCCTCATCATACATGCGCTTCATGTTCGCCAGAGTGGTATAGGTATTGGTATACGACTGGAAATAGGCCAGAAACTTCTTTGCCTTATACTTTTTTATCATCCCTATTTTGCCGGTTTCTATTTGCTCTGTGATAGAAATTCCCTTTGCAGCCATGCCTGAACCCGAACCTTTGGAGTTACAGTAAATACAACCGGCATCAGACAAAACCCCGTCTCGATTGGGGCAGTTCAATCCTGCATCCACACTGATTTTTTGTACACGCTGGCCAAATAACTGCCGCAGATAGGTATTATAATCTGAATACCGTTTTTTCTTATCCATTTAACCTGTTTCCTGCTGATAAATATCCTGATGTTTCTGGCTTTTTACCTGTAACGGATATCATATGTCAATCTGATAGAAATTCAAGACTGAAGAAAAATTGACAGAACCTCCTGCAAATTGGTACACCCATTGATAAAACTTCTATCAAAAAAAACATATTCACCCCACAGGAGGTATTATTTTGAACTCAGCAGGAATTATAAAAAAACTCTCCAACGCATCCGGTGTTTCCGGGTTTGAAGATGAGGTTGTCGCCATTGCAAAAGATTATATTTCAGAAGCGTTTTCCTTTGAAGAAGACCGGATCAGAAACCTTTTTATCAAGACTGCCCCTTCGAGGAAAAAAAAACCTAAAGTCATGCTGGACGCCCACTCTGATGAAGTTGGATTCATGATTCAATCCATCAATACCAGCGGAACCATGAAATTCCAGCCGCTGGGCGGATGGAACCCCCAAAGCCTGAGTGCCCATGCCGTGCGCATCAGAAACTCAAAAGGAAAATGGGTTAAAGGTGTGGTGGCCTCCAAGCCCACCCATTTTCTAACCCCTGAAGAGGCAAAAAAACCTTTGGCAATCTCAAGTCTGGTTATTGATATCGGCGCCACTTCTCTTGAAGAGGTAAAAGAAAAATTTTTCATCCGTATTGGTGCCCCGGTGGTTCCTGATGTTGCATTCTCATATGATAAAAAGAATGACCTTATGTTCGGAAAGGCCTTTGACGACCGTTTAGGGTGTGCTGCCATGCTTGAAGTCATGAAACATCACGTCAATAAAAAGCTGAACCTGGATGTATGCGGGGTGTTGTCTTCCCAGGAAGAGCTTGGGCTCCGGGGGGTCAATGTGTCTGTTCGCAAAATCAACCCGGATGTTGCCATTGTTCTGGAAGGAACACCTGCTGATGATACCTTTAACAGTTCTGATTTTATCCAGGCAGGGTTAAGAAAAGGCCCCCAGATAAGACACATGGACCGATCTGTTCTGGCAAACCCAAGATTTGTTCGATTTGCCATTGAAGTTGCTGAAAAAAACAACATCAAGTTCCAGGAAGCAGTCCGGTCCGGAGGGGGAAATAATGCCGGAGTCATCACACTTCATGACAGGAGTATCCCCACCATCACCCTGGGCATTCCAGTAAGATATATTCATTCACACCATTGCATTGCCACCATGGAGGATTTTGATAATACCGTCCAGTGGTGTGCCGCCATTTTAAACAGCCTTGACAGGGATATTATCGAAGGGTTTTAATTGAAAGAAAAGATCACAGACCGAAAAAAAGACCCGCTCGGCAATATGATGCTTGACTATCAAAACGGTCGGGAAAATGCATTGGTGAAGGTATGGTCCAGCACCCTTGAAATGTGGGAAATGAAGGGGGAGACCATGTTTCGGACCTTTAAATCAATGAACCGTATTGAAAGAAAAGCCCTAAGCCTTTGCAAAGGGTATATTCTGGATATTGGTGCCGGATCAGGTTGCCATGCTTTATACCTTCAAAAAAAACAAAAAAAGGTTCAGGCCATTGATATCTCTCCTGGCTGTGTGGATGTCATGAAAAAAACAGGTGTAATGCATGCGGAACACACCAATCTTTTCTCATTAAACGGACAGCAAAAATTTGACACCCTTTTGATGCTCATGAACGGTATCGGTATATGCGGTTCCATTGATGGCCTGAATTTGTTTTTACAATTTATTCAAACCATTCTAAACCCCGGAGGACAGCTAATTGTGGATTCCACAGACCTCAGTGTACTGTATGATCTGGCTTTGCTGTCTTCAAATAATGAAACTTATCATGGAGAAACCCTGTTCACGATGGCCTACAAAAAAAACCAGAGTGATCCGTTTAAATGGTTATATGTTGATTTTTCAACCCTGCAGTATTATGCTGATTTCCATGGTTTTGCCTGCGAAAAAATCCTTCAGGATAAGACCGGTAAATATCTTGCCAGAATCACATATATTTAAGGTTCTCTCTTGTTTTAATGCAATTGGTCTTTAGTACCTACAACAAAAGGAAAAAACATCATGAAAACCAGACGATTGGGAAAAAACGGACGCACCATCAGCGAAGTTGGACTTGGCTGCTGGCAATTTGGCGGTGATTTCGGAGATATGAAAGAAGAAACCGCTTTTTCCATCATGGGGGCTGCGGTGGAAAACGAAATAACCTTCTTTGATACAGCCAACGTCTATGGAGCGGGGAGAAGTGAAACACTCATCGGGGAATTTATAAAAACCTGTTCCACTCCAATAACCGTGGTCACAAAGTTCGGCCGTGGAGAAGGGACATACCCGGATAATTACGCTATGGGTATCCTCCGGCAATCTGTGGAAGACTCACTTGAAAGACTTGGTATGGACAGTCTTGATCTGCTGCAGCTTCACTGTGTCCCCACAGAGGTTCTCCGTCAGGGAGAAATTTTTGACTGGTTGAGACAGATCAAACAAGAAGGTCTGATCAAAGAATTTGGAGCGAGTGTCGAAACTGTCGAGGAAGGCATGATCTGCATGGAACAGGATGGATTGTTATCTTTACAGATTATCTTTAATATCTTCCGCCAGAAACCAGCTAAAAAACTTCTTCCAGCGGCAAAAGAAAAGGGTGTTGGTATCATTGTAAGGCTGCCGCTTGCCAGCGGCCTGCTCAGCGGAAAATTTACCCAAACCACAACTTTTTCAGACACAGACCATAGAAACTATAACCGGGATGGACAGTTCTTTAACGTGGGAGAAACTTTTGCCGGGCTGCCCTTTGAAACCGGTGTTTCACTTGCCGACCAGATAAAACAAAATCTACCGCAAGGGATGTCAATGGTTGAAATGGCACTGCGCTGGATCCTTGATCATGATGCAGTTTCAGTAATAATCCCGGGAGCAAGCTCCCCGGAACAGGTCATAAAGAATGCCGCCGCATCAGGCATTCATACCCTGCCGGAAGAACTTCACCAGGTACTGGCAGATATCTACGAAAAAGAAATACACAGTAGAATTCGTGGACCCTATTAAACAAATTAAAACTACACTGGCCGTTTTTCAGATTGACCGGAGGCCTTAGCAATACTATATTGCAAGGTTATGAGTTTTAATTTTAAAACATACGATATCATTGTGGTGGGTGCTGGCCATGCCGGATGTGAAGCAGCACTTGCAGGAGCACGCATGGGATGCTCCACCCTGCTGTTGACAATTGATATGGATAAAATAGCTGCCATGCCCTGCAGCCCCTCCATCGGCGGCATGGCAAAAGGCCAGCTCGTCAAAGAGATTGATGCGCTTGGCGGCCAGATGGCAAAAGCCACAGATGTATCCGCCATCCAGTATAAAACATTAAACACCCGAAAAGGCCCAGCTGTTCACTCCACCCGCACACAGAATGATAAAGGTGCATATTCCCGCTACATGAAACAAATCCTGGAAACCACCCCAAACCTGGATTTAAAGCAGGCCATGGCCCAGAAAATGGTGATTGAAAATAACCAGGTAAAAGGGCTTATAGACAACACTGGTTTTGAATATGGTGCTCACACCATTGTAATTGCCACAGGAACATTTTTAAAGGGCATGGTCCATATCGGAGCATCAAAATTTGAGGCAGGACGGGCTGGAGAGTTTGCTTCTGTCAGACTGGCACAAGACCTGGCAGATATCGGATTTAAAATGGGCAGGATGAAAACCGGGACGCCACCGCGCCTGCATGAAGATACCATTGATTTTTCCCAGTTTAATATCCACAGCTCAGATGCCGTCCCCAAACCATTTTCTTTTTCAACACCATCGGTCAGCCCGGTAGATAAGCCGAGCTTTATGGGAAACACCAATGCTGCTACTCACAAAATCGTCCGGGACAACCTGAAATATTCAGCCCTTTACGGCGGGCATATAAAAGGCCAATCTGCCAGGTACTGCCCATCTTTTGAAGACAAAATCGTAAAATTTCCTGACCGTGAAAGCCATCATGTTATTTTACAGTATGAAGGGCTTGACTCAAAGGAGATCTACGCATCAGGCCTTGGCAACAGCCTGCCCCTGGATATCCAGTACCAGGTGGTAAGATCAGTCAAAGGTCTTGAAAAAGCTGACATCATGCGCCCGGCCTATGCCATAGAATACGATTATGTAAACCCCCTTGAACTGACTCCGGCCCTTGAGACTAAAAAAATCAAAGGTTTGTTTTTAGCCGGACAGATTAACGGGACTTCCGGATATGAAGAAGCGGGTGCCCAGGGGTTGTGGGCTGGCATTAATGCGGCCTGCGCAGTCCAGAAAAGACCGGTCTTTATCCTTGATCGATCCCAAGGGTATATGGGAGTCATGGTGGACGACCTTGTGACAAAAGGAACAAAAGAGCCTTACCGGATGTTTACCTCCCGGGCCGAATACCGACTGCTGCTCAGAGAAGACAATGCAGATTTGAGATTGTCCCGGATAGGGCATGAACTGGGCCTTGTCAGCGATGATACTTTAAAATTCTGTCAACAGATCCAGGATGAAACCAAAAGAGAAATCCAGCGGATTAAATCCATTATTGTGAAACCCTCTGAACCGGTAAACACATTTCTTACATCAAAAAACACCAATACGATAAATAATGGGGTCAAACTGGAACAGCTTCTAAAACGGGCACAACTTGATTATGAATCCCTTAAAGAAATCTGCCCGTTGCCGGAACCCGTTCTCAAAAGAGCTGAGCAACAAGTAGAAATACAAATCAAATATGAAGGCTACATTAAGCGCCAGATAAATGAAATTAAAAAATACCAGGACCTTGAAAAAAGAAAAATCCCACCTGGATTTGATTATTCAAATACCCATGGCCTGTCCAATGAACTAAGGGAGAAATTAAGCCGGATTTTGCCGAAATCTTTGGGCCAGGCCTCCCGGATTGACGGTATGACCCCAGCGGCCATATCTGTTTTGATGGTGGCTATTTCCGCTTCTAAAAATCAGGACAAAGACTTGACTTGAAACTTTTCAAACTTACTATAGTAAGCATAAATAACTATAATAATTGAATTAATATGCAAAAGGAACCATAAATGGCTGATGATTATTACAAAATTTTAGGCATTGATAAAAGTGCGAGCGCTTCTGAAATTAAAAAAGCCTATCGAAAACTTGCCTTAAAATATCATCCGGACAAAACAAAGGGCGATAAAGCCCTGGAAAGCAAATTTAAAAAAATCAGTGAAGCATATGCTGTTTTAAGCGACCCGGAAAAAAGAAACCAATATGACACTTATGGGTCTGCTGATTTTCAGCAACGATTTTCACAAGAAGATATTTTCAGAAATTTCAATCTTGGCGATATTTTAAAAGATTTTGGGTTTGGCGGTGGTGGCCGAGGTGGAGGATTTGGCCGCGCCGGTCAGCAAAGAGGGTTTTCCGGCATGGGCGGCAATCCTTTTTTCTCCAATATGGGAGGGGGATTTGGGCAACAGCAGCACCGCCAGCCAGCCAAAGGAAAAGACATTGAATATGAGATTCCCCTTACGCTCCAGGAACTGGTTCATGGGACTAAAAAAACCATCACAATTAGCCAGGGGGGAACGGCCAAAGCCATAGAGGTCAAAATCCCCAAAGGGCTGACACAGGGCAAAAAAATCAGACTGGCCGGAAAAGGTGAAATGAGTCCCCACGGTGGACCTGCAGGAAACCTTTATATAAAATCCAAGCCCATTGCCTCTGACGGATACACTATTGAAGGAAATGATGTATTATTTTCAAAACCTGTATCCCTTACACAAGCCCTGCTTGGGGACACCATAGAAGTGTCGACCCCGGACAATGCAACAATCAACCTAAAGCTGCCTGCCGGAACCAATCACAAAGCAAAGATGAGGATACCCAGCCGCGGAATTCCTCATATGAAAGGAAATGGTTGCGGAGATCTTTTTGTTGTGATTAATATAAGTATGCCAAAAAAATTAACGGAGCAACAGACAGATTTAATTCAACAATTAAAACAAGCAGGGTTATAAACCACAATATGCCTGAATTTATTCCCGTTCTCTCTCAAGAAGAGATACAGAAACAGGTCAAAAAAATCGGAAACCGGATCACTGCAGATTATAAAGGTAAAGATCTGGTTTTAGTGGGTGTTTTAAAGGGATCATTTATCTTTCTTTCAGATCTCACCCGCCATATCAATATTGATCATGTTATTGATTTTATAGGAGCTTCCTCCTATGAAGGCACCTCCTCCAGCGGACAGATCGTATTCACCAAACAGCCGGATCTGGAGTTGGAGAACAAAGATATCCTGCTGGTAGAAGATATTGTGGATACTGGAAACACCCTGCTCAAAATCATGGAATTTGTTAATTTATTAAATCCCAGATCAGTTAAACTCTGCACCCTGATTGACAAACATGAGCGACGTGAGGTAAATATTAATGTCGATTATTCATGTTTTTCACTTGATAAAGGATTTATTGTTGGCTATGGATTGGACTATAATGAAAAATATAGAAACCTTCCAGCCATATATGATCTGAAACTATAGGAATAAGGGGAATCCAATGATTATCACCTGTAATAAATGCTCAACCAGTTTCAACCTTGACGATTCTCTGGTCAAAGAAGACGGTGCCAAAGTCCGCTGCAGTGTGTGTAAAGAAATTTTTATTGCCTATCCTGCCCCACCAGAGCCGGAACTTGAACCGGAACTCGGAATAGAAGAGCCCCCTGCACTTTCATTCGAAGATGACAGCAATGGCAGCCTCAGTCTTGATTCGGATATAGAAGACGATCTCAGCCTTGAAGAAGCGGATGATGATTTTGAAGTGGATGACAGTGAACTATCCATCGATGATTCAGCGTTATCCCTTGAAACCCAGGATGCAGAAACCACCGAAGATGGATTTGATGAAGATTCCGGAGAGCTTGAGTTGGAAGAAATGGGATTTGATGAGGATGATTCAGATCCGGGTTTTGAACCCATGGAACTGGAGATGGGTGGTGATGACCTGTCGATGGATGATCCAGAGCCGGAAATGACTGAGCTGGAAATGGATGATTCAGAAGAACCCGAAATGGACGAGTCGGAATTTGGGGTTGATGAAGATTTTTCTTTTGACGATGGAGAACTCGAAATCGATCAGGATGAAGATGACGGAGATGATGTAACCGAGGGTGTAGAACTCGAATTCGAAGATGATGACGATGGCGAGTTTGGCGGGTTAGAGTTTGAACCGCTGGATGATGATGCTGATGATATGGAAATTGAAGAACTCAGCATGGAAGAACTTCCTGATGAGGACACGGGTGCTCTGGAGTTTGAGGAGGATGTCACTTCTCTGGAAATGGACAAGGGTGCAGATGATGAAAATCTGGACATGGAAACAAAAAAAAGCAGTTTATCTGAAATGCCCTCACAAGAAGAAGGCGAAGAAGAATTTGAGCTTGAATTTGATGTTGAAGAGGAAACGGGATCAGATGTAGAAA
Source organism: Desulfobacteraceae bacterium (assembly GCA_033851995.1). Lineage (GTDB taxonomy): Bacteria > Desulfobacterota > Desulfobacteria > Desulfobacterales > Desulfobacteraceae > Desulfobacula. Next base: position 383,311 of record JAWSVI010000012.1, read on the forward strand.
CAGGACTTGAATTTGAGGAATCCGGCGAAGAAGACAAAGATGCTCCGGTTGTCTCACCCGATGACGACTACACCGAATACGATGAAGTTCTTGAACAGGAAACAGAGCCGGAAGTAGAAATAGAGGGAGAACTGGAAGAAGAAGACACTATAGAAATCGAAGAAACCTCTGAAGAAGAAGACGCCTCTCTGCAGCCCCCGCCGCTTCCCCCTTCAAGAAGAAGAAAAAAGAAATCCGGTGTTTCTGCTCCACTTCTCATTATCATCTTGCTTTTTTTCCTGGTAGCAGGTGCCTGGGTTGCCAGCCTTATGACGGGGATTAAAATACCATATCTTTCAGATATAAAAATCCCTTATATTGAAAATATGATCAAACCGCCAGCCCCCAAACAGGCTGAACAAAAAAAAGTTGAGGTAGACCCTAAATACCTGAATGGCAGGTATGTGGATAACGCAACCGCAGGAAAACTGTTCGTCATTACAGGACGGATGGAAAATGCCTCTGCCGCACCTTTGAGCCATATACAAATCAAAGGAATACTAAGTACAAAAGCCAAAAAACTTGCCCAGACAAAAACAGTCTTCTGTGGAAATATTATCTCTGAAGAAATACTTAAAACAGGAAACATAGCAGACATCAACAAACAATTAATGAAAAAAGCAGGAAATCATAACTCAAACATTAATGTAAAACCCGGTGCAAGCATCCATTTCATGATTGTTTTTTCTGATCTCCCGGATGGGTTACAAAATTTTGCTGTTGAGGTGATATAATTAAGTATTGACAATTCCGGTATTTTCATGATATCTTCTGCGGGTTTTTTGGCGACGTAGCTCAGTTGGTCAGAGCATGCGGCTCATATCCGCAGGGTCCGGAGTTCAAATCTCTGCGTCGCTACCATAAAATCTCAAGCCCCTGTAAAAAGGGGCTTTTGTAGTTTTAGGAGGCTTCTAAAGTCGTTTTTGGTACACTTGGAAATCCTGGCGAATGAAGCCGCCGTTACGGCTATGGCTATTAGAGGAGCCATAAAAAATGCTGTTAAAGTCATCGATATAACCCCACAGACTCCAAGGGAATACTTTTCGTAAGGCCACACCTTTGGAACAATCATAGATGTTATTGGTGGACGAAATCTGGCTCTACTTTTTATTGTATGCCTTGCTCTTCCACTCGCTCACATCAAAAAGCCCCCTGCAACCGTTTACGGAAGCAGGGGGCTTTTTTAAGGCTAAACGATCAATTATGCTGCAAGGGCGTAGGCCCTTTGGGTAACATGGCGCAACTCATCTGGGGTAAAGGGTTTGGGCAGGTAATCCACCGCTCCAATCCTTGCTGTATTAATAGCGGTTTCAATGCTGGCATAGCCTGTGATTATGATCACTCTCGCATCTGGCTGCTTTTCGGCGATAGCAGACAGGAGTTCAAGGCCTGATACCCCCGGTATTCTCAGATCTAGAAGCACCAGTTTATAAGAGTGCTGTTTGATTTTTTCAAGAGCCTCAACTTTTGTGACAGCCTGATCAACACCAAATCCGGTTTTGGCCAAAATTTTTCTGATATTGTTATTTACTGCAACTTCATCGTCAACCACCAGAATCTGTCTTAATGAAGCCTGAACATTTCTGGGATCTACCTTTTTGAGCTCTTTATAAGGCAGGAAGGCAAAACCGTCCCTGTTCGCATACTGAACATATTCAGGCCCCGTAACAGCCATGACTTCATCATAATCAAATGGCTGATCAATACCAATCATGGCTTTAGGATTGAATGAAACGGCATTTTTTGCCTGGGCTTTGGCCTGTTTTTTTTCTCTTGCTTTGAGTTTAGGGCAATAATTCTTTTTAACCCCTGTTTTACAAGTGGTGCCAAGTTTTTCCATGACATCACAGACCATATCACCAACAGAACAATGGAATTGCGTCTCTATGGCAGGCGTTGTTTTTTTCAACTCTTCATACGACAGGGATGCAAATCCGTCCCTGTCCACATGCTGAACATATTCCGCCCCGGTTACTGCGGCTACTTCATCATAGTTAAAGGGCTGATCAATTCCAATTTTTGGATTAAGATTAACCGGTACTTTTTTAAGTTCTTCATAGGGCATAAATGAAAATCCATCCCTGTTCATATGCTTAACATATTCAGGTCCAGTAACAGCTGCGATTTCATCATAATCAAACAAGCCGGAAGTCTCACTGGATTTAGCAAGACTTGCAGCAACGTCATCACCAAAGTCGATATCAATATCCATTATCTCAATGGTATCCCGTTCTTCATCCGAAATTTCTATTTCATCAAATTCTCCAAGAAGGGCTTTGTTCACTGTGGTTCTTAATTCATCAGGGGTAAAGGGCTTAGGGATATAATCAAGGGCACCCAGGCGGATTGCTTTTACTGCAGTATCGGTAGATGCATACCCTGTCATCATAACAGTTTTAATGTCCGGAACCTCTTTTGCCACATGGTTAAGCAATTCCAGTCCATTCATTTCCGGCATCACAATATCAGAAATGAGAAGGGAAAAAGATCCGTCTTTCATCATTTCAAGAGCTTGAGCGGCGCTCTGGGTATGGACTACAGCATAATCGTTTTTACTCAGGATTTTTTCTACGTTCCGACAAATCCCAATCTCATCATCTACAACCATTATTTTAACCTGGTTTTCCATGATATCCCCCCTGTTTTTTAGATGTTGATTGTTTTAATAATTTTCCATCTGCAGATAATGTATTGCAGAGATCATGCCGAAGAAACAAACCCGCCTAACCCATTGTTATCTTTGGTTTTTCAAAAAGATGCTGCCAAATGAATGTTATAATAGTATATTTTTTACATACGATTTTATCGACATTATCTTTCAAATCCCTTTGAACAAACAACATTCGCCTATCGTACAAATCAATCATACATGTATAATAAAATAATACTGTCGTGCAAAACTGCTGAGAAAGTTTCACCCCAACAATCATTACATAAAAGTTATCTTTTGTTACATTTATTTCACATTATTTGCCACTCTGTGCATATCAACAAAACAACAAACACACTACTTTTAAAACATTCCTTATAAATTCAATCACTTGTTACTTTAAAGCACGATTGGTTCTACACAGGTATGTTTTTTGCTTTTATCATGGTTGTTAATTTATAAAACCAGGCACGATGTAAGGCCGGGATAAAAACATACTATTGCTCGTAAACGCTGGTCTGATGGTCTGAAAGCTAAAGGAAAGATGATGAACAAAATCTTAGGATCGTTATTTGGTTTATTTTTGTTATTTATGTTTGCAGGGAATGCAAGTGCTGCTCCGATGACATGGACTGAGACCCTTGACTGGAATCCAAACAAGTATTTATTCAGTGATTTCGCTTATACCCATGATATCAAAAATGATGGGTTTATTGGATATCTGCAAGGTGGAGATGACCTAGTTTTAACCTATACACTTAGCATTGCACTCTATGACGACAATGATAACAGAAGGGAAAAGGTTGTTATTGACCAGCCTGGCTGGACTGCTGATAGAAGATATAATTTTAACCTTGAAGTTCAAGAATTAGGATGGTCTGTTTTTGGAGTTGTTTCACTAAATATTGACGGAACAATTGATATTAATTTGAACAACATTAAAGGTGATTATTATTTGGATTATTCTACCATAGTTGCATCAGGGGACGATGGATATGAATCCTGCACTCCTGTTCCGGAGCCCACAACCGGCATTCTTTTTGGAATAGGCATTTTAGGCCTTGCAGCAATTAGCAGAAGAAAAAAATAGTCCTGAATAAAAACAGTCAAGTAAAAAGCAGTGCCCTAAAACGGGCCCTGCTTTTTTTGCTTCCTCTTTCTCACAACTTGCGATTTCCCACCCGATGGTTATCTTTTCTCTATGAGTCGGCTTCAAAATTTATACGTGGAAGAACAAATTGATTTTGCACAGGATATTATTTCTTCTTACATTCAGGCCAGTCTGATAATCGTTAACTCCCGTAATGATATCGGAAACCGGCTTGCGCTTTCAAAATGGAGTGAAAGCAACAGTCACATTCTCATCCCCAGATCCATCAGCACAAATGAACAGTTAAGCGCAATTCTTCAGGTGATTACAACCGGCAAAACAAATTGTATTCCGAAACTCTCTGAACTTGGACAAAAATTACTGGGATCAGACTCAAGAAAATTTCTTGCCTATTTAATCTTGCACGAAATTGCCCATATTAAAAACAACTGGCGTCAAAACAAGGAGATTGAATGCAACCTGTGGGCATCAGAACAGATTGATATCGTATAAAGCAAGGACTGCCTTCTTTTTCCACCTTGACTTTTTTGATTACGGACAAAAATTATGATATTGTCAGAAACACCAAAAGGAAGTTTATCTAAGGAGGTTTTATGCCGGGTGTATATGAGATTTATATAAAAGATCATTTCGCAGCTGCCCATGTTCTTAAAGGATATGACGGCAATTGCTCCAACATGCATGGTCACAACTGGATTGTTGAAGCATACATTCAGTGCACAAAACTGACCAAATTAGGTATCGGTATTGATTTCATGGATGTGAAACTCGTACTCCAGGACGTTTTGAGCAAGCTTGACCATACCACCCTTAATGATGTAGTGGAATTTTCAAGCGTGAATCCCACTTCTGAAAATATCTCAAAATTTTTATATACCGAACTTTCCCGGCGTTTAAACACCGACACTGTCACTGTCAAAAAAGTCATGGTGTTTGAAAGCCCCGGATGTGGCTCGTCATATCAGGAGATATAGTTGCAGCTTGAAGTTTGTGAAATTTTTTACAGCCTGCAGGGAGAATCTTCCTATACCGGGCTGCCCTGCATTTTCATCCGGCTTTCAGGATGCAACCTGAACTGCTCCTGGTGTGACACACCCTATGCCAGAGAAGAGTCCCACACCATGAACTTTGATGAAATTTTAAAGCGGATCTCATTATATAACTGCAATCTGGTTGAAATTACAGGAGGGGAGCCCCTGATGCAGGATGGTACCCCTGCCCTGATCACCTTTTTATTAAAAAAAAATTACCAGGTGCTGCTTGAAACCAATGGAAGTTTCACCATTAAAAACATCCACCCGGACTGTATAAAAATTGTGGATATCAAGTGCCCCTCAAGCAATGAGTCCAAGAGTTTTCTTGCCCAGAACGTTGATTTTTTATCTGAAAAAGATGAGATCAAATTTGTTATTGCCTCCAGGCAGGATTATAAATTTGCAAAACAAATGATAGAAAAACACCTGACTCAAATTTCTCCAAAAAAAATACACCTTTCCCCAGTATGGGGTGCGATTTCCCCGGATACGATTGCCGGGTGGATGATTGAAGAAAATCTCCATGCCAGGCTATCGCTTCAGCAGCACAAAATCATCTGGGATCCAGACCTTAGAGGAGTATAGGCAAACATATGAACCCCAAAGCAATCGTACTTTCCAGTGGAGGAATTGATTCCACCACAGCCATGGCCATTGCAAAATCTGAAGGCAACCAGATTTACAGCTTGAGTTTCAGATATGGCCAGCGCCATTCAGCTGAGCTTGAAGCCGCAAAAAAAGTAGCCGCAGCGTTCGGTGCGACAGCCCATAAAATCATTGATATTGATTTAAGACAATTTGGGCATTCCGCACTGACTGATGATATTGATGTGCCTAAACACGAACGTGTGGAGGACATTGACCAGGACACCATCCCCATCACCTATGTTCCGGCCAGGAATACCATTTTTTTATCCTATGCCATGGCCTGGGCAGAAGTGCTGAAAGCATCTTCCATCTATATCGGGGTTACTGCTGTAGATTATTCCGGATACCCGGACTGCAGGCCGGATTTTATTGAAGCGTTTGAAAAAATGGCCAATCTTGCCACAAAAACCGGGCTGACCAAAGAAGTCTCTTTAAAAATACAAACCCCCCTGATCCGACTTTCAAAATCACAGATCATTCAACTCGGCGACCGGCTGGGGGTGGATTATTCTTTGACCATTTCCTGTTATGATCCAGATAAAGATGGCCGGTCCTGTTCAAAATGTGACAGCTGTCTTCACCGGATAAAAGGTTTTGAAGAATCCGGCATCCCTGACCCTACGATTTATTATACTTCCTGATCATGAGAAGCCCTTTTTTCTTGAATGGATACTACGACTCCATGGTGTTCGTTCTCTTCAATGATTCTGCGTAAATTTCCACCGGATGTTTAACCACAATATCCTGGTTTGATCTGGCCAGCATATCTGTAATCTGCATGATGCATGCAGGGCAGGAGGTTGCTGCAACAGCGCACCCGGTTTGAGTAATATTCTCTGCTTTTTTCCGGCCAATAGCAGATGACATATCATAATGTTCCAGATTAAAACTCCCCCCCATGCCGCAGCAGGCATCACTGTCTGCCATCTCCTGTAAAAGATGGCCGGACGCCCGGATCACCTGACGGGGCTCGGAGGATATCCCCAGTGATTTTTTAAGATGGCAGGGATCATGATACGTTATGGTAAGGGGGTCATCACCCTCTTGATTTTTTACTGCATTAAAAATATCAAAACGTTTTTCCATAAGCCAGGAAATATCCACGGTTTTCTGTGCAAGTTTAACCACCCGGTCCAAAAGTTTTTTGTCCTTCTGGTCTACAAATTCCGGCCACAGGTTAATAATGGTGGAAGCACAGGTTGCACACGCCGTAACAAGATAATCAAACTGCTCTCTTTGAAAAAGATCTGTATTCAGTCTGATCAGATCCTCAAATGTCGCCAGATCTCCTGCTGCCGCTGCAGGAATACCGCAGCAGCCCTGATTTTCAGGTATAAAAATCTGGGCATTAAAATGCTTTAATACATCCACCACACTATAGGCGATATTGGGCAGGGCCTTGTCAATCAGGCATCCCACAAAAAATGCCACTTTTATCCCTTTAGTGCCGCGCCTGAAATCCAGATTTTTTATTTCTGTGTTAAAGGGCTTTTCATCTAAGGAAGGGAGATGCCGGTGTCTTAACAGGGGAGATGCTATCCTGGCGCAGGAAGTCCCCTGGGGATTGGTTTCTTTCCTGAAAAAAAGGTGTTGAAAAGGGGCTGCCAGGCCTGCGACCAGATTAAAAGTCTCCGGGCTGGCAAGAATTCTTCTGAATACAATTTTTTTGGCAAACGGCAGCCCCAGATATTCAGCAATAATCGCCCTGGCCTTCAAAAAAATCTGAATGGTATCGACATTACTGGGGCAGGAATGGGCACATGATCCACAAAGAAGGCATCGCTGAAGGCGTTCGTTCACCCCTTTTGCATCTTTAAAGACCTGCTGTATCAAACCGTTAAGAAGAGACAATTTCCCCCGGGAGACATCAGATTCCTGCCGGGTTTCTTTATACAGGGGACAAACAGCCTGGCACATACCACACTGGGTGCATGCCGCAAGCAGATCTTCAAGTGCCTTCACATCACTGGCAAGCTGCTGCATCTTACCCATATGAATAGCCTGTACTTTGCCGAACTTCCTGCTTGATCTCCCGTTCATGAATACCAATCAGATACAGCAACCCGTCAAGGCCGACACTTGAAATGGCATTGGAGGCTTTCTGGCGGACAACAGGTTTTGCATTAAAGGCCACTCCCAATCCTGCAATACTGATCATGGGAAGGTCATTGGCTCCGTCTCCCACAGCAATGGTCTGCTCAAGAGCGATGTTTTCCTTTTGAGCAATCTGGCGAAGTAATATTGCTTTTTTCTCCCCGTCCACAATTTCACCCTTGACCTTGCCGGTGACCACGCCATCTTCAATATCCAGTTCATTGGCATACATATAGTCAAAATCCAGGTGATCTTTCAAATATTCGCCCACAAACGTAAAACCACCAGACAGAATACCCAGTTTATACCCTAAACCTTTCAATGTTTTTGCCACGAGATCCGCACCATCTGTAAGGGGCAGATTTTTTGAAATATGAACCAGATCTTCCTGCTTGATCCCTTTTAAAAGCGCAACCCGTTTTCTGAAACTTTCCTTGAAATCAATTTCACCTCTCATGGCAGATTCGGTAATTTCAGCCACCTGATCTCCCACACCGGCAATCTTGGCAAGCTCATCAATTACCTCAGCCTGAATCAGGGTTGAATCCATATCAAAAACCACCAGTTTCATATTCTTGCGATAAATATTGTCAACATGAAAGGAGATATCAATCCCGGATCTTTGTGAAATTTCCATAAACCGTTTTCGCATATCAAGCAGATTCAAAGGTTTTCCACTGACTGACATCTGAACGCTTGCTTTTGGATTGGCCATGGGCTTTTTAAGAGAAATTCTTCCGGTCAGCCGGGTGATACTGTCAATGTTTAAATTGTTTTCTGCAATGACCGTTGCAACCGTAGAAATCTGCTGTGCGGTTACGGTTTGACCAAGAATGGTAATGATTCGCCTTTCTTTACCCTGGGCATGGACCCAAGTTTCGTAATTTTCAGGATCTACCGGCTTAATATCAACTGAAAGACCTTTATTGTGGCCCTCAAAAAGCATATCCTTGAATATCGCAGAAAAATCCTTGGAATTGGGTATCTCGGCCAGAATACCAAGTGAAATATGTTCATGGATAACCGCCTGGCCGATATCAAGAATATTTACATTATATTCTGCCAGAATCCCGGTAAATTTTGCATCAAGACCTTTCCTGTCCCTGCCGGTAATATTTATCAATACAACATCACTCATTGTAGATATCCCTCAATTGCATTTGCATGTTAAGCTCTTATATCTTTGGTGGAAAATGGTTGCAAGTAATTTAAGCCAATAAATTATATTCAAATATAATTCCGCCACCTGATCAAAACTCTTTTTTTACCCTTAAAATCAGAGCAGAAGATATAAGATAAAAAACAGTGAAAAGGCTGAATACCGTCTTATAACTGGAACCGGTTGCATCCAGAAGCACACCGGAAAGCCACGGCCCTAACAGTCCGGCTAAAAACCCATATGCCGTGAACACAAGACCAAAAATTTTGCCAAAATTTTCAAGACCGAAAACTTCTGTCACAAGCGGGGCGGAAACAGTAAACAACCCACCGAAAGAAAGGCCGATAAAACAGGCCAGAAAACTGATCAGGTATAGATTACCGGACCACGGCATAAAACCATATGCAAGCGCTGCCATTAAAAATACAACCTGGAGTATCCGCGTTTTAGAATAGATATCAGACAGGCGGCCGCATACCAGCCGACCGATACCGTTAAGGATGTTAAAACTGGTCAGGATATAAACAGAACGGGTAATATCATATCCCCGGTATTCGCCATAAGATGATGCCAGAATAATCAAAGAAACACCGGCAGCTCCGGCAAAAGCCCAGATCCACCATAAAAACCAGAAGGACGACAGGCGGAAAATCTCCATTAGATTCAAAGAAGGGGCTGTCTGAACCATATTTTCATCCTGGTTTTCAGGCATACGGATAAAAAGGGCAGCCCAGGCACTTAAAACCAGGGCAATTCCCCCGGCAGACCATGCGGCTGTTCCATAACCCTTTGATACCAGAAACCAGGTAAACACTGGAGACATAAGTGCGGCAGCACCTCCAAATGTCAGGTTTAAAATCCCGGTTACCCAGCCTTTATGTTCCGGGAACATTTTCTGAAAAAACGATAGTGCGGGCAGATAAACAAAACCGCAGAAAAAACCTTCGCCAAAGGCCCATAAATACACATGTGACATGCTCTGTACATATGCCACCCCAATCATACCAAGGGCACAGGCAAGCGTTCCTGAAAACATGATATAATGGATATGCAATTTTTCCTGCAGCTTTCCTGCAAGATACATTGAACACCCGGTTCCGGCCAGGATATAAAACATTGATCTTGTAACCTGGGCTTTATTTGCATTGAACAAAGCCTGCCATTCAGATGCCATGACACCCGGGAATCCAAAGATGAATGCACCCGGAAAAAATATACACAGACACCCCAAAAACAGTATTACTTTTCTATTTTCAAGGAACTGCATATTTTTTTTAGTTCCTGTTCAGTATTCAGGCGGGGATCTTCTATAACTTTCTCAAAAAGGAGGGTTTTGACCTTGCCTATATCCGGTCCCGGATCAATTCCTAAGATCCGGGCAATTTCATGTCCCGTAATCTTAAGATCCGACATGGTAAAGGCATTGGATGTATTGATCTGTTCAAAAAGCTTATTGAGCCGGTCACGGATTTCAGAAACCGTATAAGGAGGCTTGGCAAGATTGCCTTTTCTGTCCGCAATTCTCATCCGCATAAAATCCCGATAATCCAGACCAAAATCATCTAACATCCGCAGCAGTTTGCGAACAGCTTTAGGTGTGGATTCATCTGTCAAAGGCCTCATATGGGCCTGGGTCATGGCTTTTATAAAGGCAATGTCCCTTTGAGAAAAACGAAGCTGTTCCAGGTCCCGGGCGAGATGGTGATAATCATTTTCATGTCCTGGAAATGTTAACTTGCCTTCAACAATCCTGGCTGCATCAAATTTCCCGGTATCATGCAGATATCCTGAAAGGCGGAGCATAGGACGATCGGACGGGAGTGCATCGCCCACCAGCATGCAGTGCTCAAAAACGGTTTCGCCATGATGCGGCCCCCCGCTCAAACCATAGCATCGCTCAAGGCTGGGGAATATTTTTTCAAGCAGCTCCGTCTTTACCAGTGCTTCAAAAAACAGGGAGGGTTTGGGCAATCCCATGGCTTTTTTAATTTCAGCCTGGATTCTCTCTTTTGCGACACCATTATCCAGCATGCCATTACAGGCAAGAATGGCCTCAAAACTGTTCTTTTCAAATCCGCCGTCGATCATGGCTGCAAACCTGCAGGCCCTGATCATCCGCACAGGATCTTCCTTGATCCTTTTCTCAGGATCTTCGGTAAACCTGACAATGCCCTTTTTGAGATCATCTCTCCCGTTAAACGGGTCAAGAATAATGTTATTTTTCACATCACAGGCCATGGCATTAAAGGTAAAATCACGCCTGGCCAGGTCGGAAACTGGAAAATCAGAGCGGCCTGAACAAATTTCAATTCCATTGACCATACAGATGGGAAATGTCTTGCCTACGATCCTCACCTTCTGGTCGGAAAACAGGTCACGGATCTCCTTAAGAGAGGCATTGGTCAAAAGATCAACATCTGCGCCCGGCTGATCCAGCATGGCATCCCGCACTGCCCCTCCCACAACATACACCTTGAATTGGTTATCCGTCAGGGTGGCGATAATATGTTTAGCAATTTCTTTATCTTCAAGGTGCATCAGGATTCCCAGCGCTGAACAAGATCCCCCGGAACCCCAAGATGATCAAGGATTCTTGCCACCACCGTATCCACAAGCTGTTCTATCGTCTCCGGGAAAGAGTAAAACGAAGGGCTGGGAGGAAGAATAACACCGCCGGCCTTGCTGACCTTTGACATATTTTCAAGATGAATCAGGTTAAACGGGGTTTCTCTCGGCACAAGAATGAGGTTCCGCCTCTCTTTTAAACAGACATCAGCAGAGCGGGTAATCAGATTATCTGCAAAACCGGATGCAATGGCAGAAAGAGTTTTCATGGAACAGGGAACGATGGCCATGCCGTCATGCACGAAAGAGCCGGAAGCTGGTGCGGATGCGATTTCATCCTCAAAAAATATCTCCAGTCGGGTTTTCGGGCTTATATTGACACCTCGGGAGATTAAAAATGCCCTGAAATCATTTTCGGATTTATAGCCCATCTCATGGGAGAGGACCTGCAGGCCGGCATTGGATAATATCACCAGTACACGGGCCTGAACTTCAACCAGAGCCTTGATCAGCCGGATACCGTAAATTGAGCCGGATGCCCCGCTGAGGGCAACAACATACGTATGATCTTTCATCTTAAAACCCCCTGGGTTAATACTCCTACGAACAAAAGGACTGAAACCACTGAATTCATGTGAAAAAATGCCATATTGATATGGGTAAGATTATCGGGTTTTACCAGCTTATGCTCCACAACCAGAAGGACACCGATCATGAAAAGAAATGCAAGAAATACCGGATGCATGTTAAAACTAAAATACATAAGCAGCAAAAAAAACAGGGTGCAGACATGTAGAACCGATGAAATTCTCATAGCCTTCCTGGGCCCTAAGCTTACCGGCAGGGAAAACAGTCCTTCCTTTTGATCAAATTCAATATCCTGGCAGGCATAAAGGATATCAAACCCTGCAATATAACTCATTAAAGCCAGGCTTAAAAATACAACACTCCAGGATAAATTTCCTGTAATGGCCACCCAGGCCCCCACCGGGGCAAGGGAGATGGCAAAGCCCAGATACAGATGGCAGTAGCGGGTAAATCTTTTGGTATATGAATAAAACAATAAAAAGAACAATACTGGAAAGGAAAGAATCAAACACAATTTCGAGAGCATGGCAGCACTGAATATAAAAAGAATAGATGACAGTACAACAAATCCGATAGATTGTTTGATGGTGAGCTGGCCTGAAGGGATCTCTCTTTGGGCGGTTCTTTGATTTTTAGCATCAATTTTTGCATCCACAATCCGGTTGAACCCCATGGCGGAAGATCGAGCGCCTACCATGGCCAGAAGAATCCATATCAAATCCTGAATCGATGGAGAATGATGCTCCCAGGCCATTACCACGGCAGACAAGGCAAAAGGGAGTGCAAAAATTGTATGAGAAAATTTAATCATTTTCCCATACACCTGAATTTTTTCTTTTAGTGTTCCATTCATATATTAAAACTTAACGCATCCTTTTAATTTTTCAATAAATCCCATATGCAGGGGTATTGCATTTTGGGCACTGCCCATTATTTTCCATATGCTTTTCAACATGGTACCCATATCGTTTGATTAAAAGCTCTCCACAGGAGTGACAATAGGTATTTTCTGCAGACTGACCGGGCAGATTTCCAATATATACATAATTCAGCCCTGCTGATTTGCCTGCTTCATATGCTTTTTCCAATGATGCCACCGAGGTGGAAGACCGGTCCGTCATGTTATGGCAGGGGTGAAACCGTGAAATATGCCATGGGGTCTCAGGCCCCAGTTCACCTGCTATATATTCAGCCATTGCCTTAAGATGATCCGGGTGATCATTGAGCCCCGGAATAAGCAGTGTGGTGATCTCCAGAAGAATGCCTATTTTTTTCATGGTTTTTAAATTGGATTTCACAGGTTCGATCCGGGCCTTGCAAAATTTTTTGTAAAAACCGTCATCAAACGCCTTTAAATCCACATTGGCGGCATCCAGGTAAGGAGAAATCATTTCAAGGGCTTCAGGGCTCATATATCCGTTGGTTACAAAAATATTGAACAGCCCCTCTTTTTTTGCCAACCTTGCAGTTTCAAATGCCAGTTCAAAAAAAACAGTGGGCTCAGTATAGGTATACGAGATGCTCTCACACCCATTTTCAACGGTTTTACGAACAATGGTTGCCGGCAGAATATCCTCGGCACGGTAAATCATGGATTCATTGCCGGATGCAACCTGGGCAATATTGGCATTCTGGCAGAAACTGCATTTAAAATTACATCCCGGTGCAGCAATGGAATACGAAAAAGAGCCAGGCTTCAAATGGTAAAGTGGCTTTTTTTCTATGGGATCAATACCTGTGGCAATGACTTTTGGATAAACAAGAGAAAGCAGTTTGCCCCCCTTGTTTTCACGGACAGCACAAATGCCTTTTTTCCCTTCCTTAATCACACAGAGGTGATTGCACATCCCGCACCTGACAGATCCATCTTCCAATCCATCATAAATTAAGGTGTCGCAGGTTAAGGTATCCATATCGTGTCTTTTACTGCCGCATACGCGTGGCCATTCCTGCTGCAGTATTATAACTTTTTGATTTTTTCACTTTCAAAACCAGGGGCCGGGTCCTGAATTTTGGAACCGGTTTAATCCGCATACAGATCATGGTGCCGAAACATGATTTTTGAACAATGCCCAGATTCTCCACAAACCCTGCAATATTCCCATAGGTAAAAGGAAATTGCAAAGTAGTCTTCCATTTCACAGGGACCTTGCCAAGAATAGCGTACAATATTCTTTTGAGTCCCCAGATACTAAAAAAATGGGTATGGCTGTAAATCCCCGGAAAAAAAAAGCTTTTAAGCTTGCGTGCCATATTCAGAGGGGCATACCGGTTCAAAACACACAAAATCACCGTGTCTTTTGCAACCCGGCAAGCTTCTTCAATGGCTTTAGCCGGGCGGTCGGTAAATTCCAGGCTGGTAAAAAAAACAGCACAGTCAAACGCATTATCTTCAAAGGGCAGATCTTCAGCAATCCCCCTGTGCAGATCCACCTTTGAACCCAGCTTTTTAGAAGCCACATCCAGCATATACGGAGACGGATCAACCCCGGTTAAACTCAGCCCTTTATCCAGAAGGGGGGCAAGACTGATCCCTGTTCCGCAGCCGATATCCAGAATTCTCTGACCTTTTTCAGGGGCCAGGAACTCAAGCATTAATTTGATTTCAAGATCCAGGCAATACTTGTTCTTTGCCTGTTCAAACCAGGCGTCATATGATCCTGCATCTTGAAAATCAAATACATACCCCATAATTACTCGATTATTTCTTTTACTTTTCCCATCATCTGGTTGACGGCTTCAACCGCCGGGGAACCATCCTCCAATTCCAATAAAGAGCGCTGCTCCATATCAAATTCAAGCAAATTGTTGTCATCGGGGATGGTACATAAAATCGGGATACCAATCCGTTCGACTTCATCCATAAAGGCCTTGCTCAGCTCTGCCGGCGCCCGGTTTACGATCAATCCTTTGTGCTTTACATCCAGCTTTAAATCACCAAGCATTTCATTTATACGTCCCACTGCTCTCAACCCTCTTAAAGCATAATCCGTCACCATCAACAGGATATCCACTTTCCCGCTGGTCCTTCGACTCAGATGCTCCATTCCGGCCTCATTGTCCACCAGGAGATATTTATAATTGGTTTCCAGTTCGTCAGCAAAGCGATTCAAAATATTATTGACCATGCAATAACATCCCTGGCCTTCCTGACGCCCCATCACCAAAAGATCAAACTCTTTTCTTTCAATCAGGACCTGGTTCATGAGCATCTCAAGGTACAATACCTTGTCCATTCCAGACGGTACCCCCTGGGGATCTTTCATAAAATTCTCGCGGATATCGCCTACTGTTTTCTCAATTTCCAGCCCCAGTGTTTCCCCCAGGTTAGAATTGGGGTCTGCATCAATTGCCAGTAGTGGATCCTTTTGGTAGCGAGAAAAGTACCGTGTTACCAGCGCAGAAACCGTTGTTTTCCCAACTCCGCCTTTACCTGCCATTGCGATTGTTTTGCTCATATATACTCCATTTTATGCATATTAATTTTCATGTTTCAATAACATAACGCAATCTTTGAAAAATGCAATTAAAGATATGAGAAATAAAAAAGAAATGGATTATGGATATTTTAACCCATGGGAGTGATTTCGCCATCTGCATATAAATTAGAATCGTCAAATATATTGAACAGGTATGAACCATCACTTTTTTGCCACCCGGCACGAACTGACTTTTTCGACTGATCTATCTCGCTGTTATACCGGATCTTCACATTTTTAACAGGAGGCGCAAGTCCCTTGATGCTCTGGTGGTATAATGTTTCCAGAAAACTAAAATAAATCGTATTGTTCACATGGCCGTTTACATCAAAATCCGAGTACCTCAAGGAGAAATCCATTTGATTTTCCGGACTGATTTTACCGCAGGGCTTCCAGGCATCTATTTCATCAGCAAACCATTTTTCACTTTCATTATGGTAGCAATCCAGAATATCCTGAGGAATTTTTGAAATCCGATTGCGCTTAACATCAAAAAAGATCCAGACACTGGTTCCCCTGGCGATGTCTCCTGCAGGCGATGTCATAAGATATTCCCGGAACCCTTTAAATCGCTTAAACCCTCTTGACCAGGTAATGACTTTTACATCCTCAAACAATTTCGGATACCGAAAAAACTCAATCTCTATACGATTCAAAAACCAAATCAGACCTCTTTCTATTAAAAATTCAGTACCAGCACCCACTGAGTCTGAATGAAACGTTGAGCATTCCTGAAACAAACGGGCAATAGACTGAACTTGAGGTTTGAACTGATAATCAATATCAAACAGACCTATCCTATGTTCCTGCTCTATCTTCATTGTTTTCCCTTTTTAAAAATTTGTGAACCGGAAACAACTTCCCGGCACTATAATTTCTTATCCACAGCATCCGGAATCACAATCACAGCCTGCATCACTGTCACACCCGGAATCACAATTACAGCCGGAGTGGCAGGAATGTCCATCCGGCTCAAGCCCGGTTTCAACAATTGCAATATCAAATTCCAGAGTCTTGCCCGCAAGGAAATGGTTAATATCAAAACGGATAACAGCTTCTTTAATTTCCGTTATTGTTGCAGGGATGGGATGACCCTGAGGGTTCTCCAGATCAAGCTGCATTCCCACTTCAGGTTCTATTTCCTGTGGAAAATTTATTTTGGGAATATCCACATAAAACTCTTCATTTCTATGACCATACCCCTCTTCCGGCTCAATAACTACACTCTTTTTTTCACCTGGTTTCATGCCGATAACAGCCTTCTCAAATCCTTTTATCAGCATACCGGAACCCACCGTAAATTTAAGAGGCGTTTTCCCTTCTGAAGAATCAAATATTTTTCCGCTTTGAATTTTGCCTGTATAGTCAACAGAAATAGTGTCTCCGGACTTTATTGCATCTGCCATTTCATTTATCCTTTTGGGAGGTTTTCCCCATTTGAGGTCTTACGGCGACCATAAAATTAAAGCCACAATATAAGATTCCACTTGCATTATGTCCACTGAATAATTATTTTCTCTTATAACAAATTAAACTGAACTGTAGATAATTGAATCACAAGGAGTTAGCATGGAACTGCTCAAAATTATTATTTCTATTATTCTTCCACCGCTTGGTGTTTTTATGCAGGTAGGCATCGGCAAACATTTCTGGCTGAATATCATTCTGACTATCCTGGGATATCTCCCTGGTATTATTCATGCCATCTGGGTGATTGCAAAGAAAAAGTAAAGAGATCACCGGCCAATACTTATGCGGTTCCGACCATCGCTTTTTGATTGGTATAGGGCTCCATCCGCTTTTGATATGAGTTCCTGTGGTTCCTGATCCTTCTGGGGAGTACAACTGGCCACACCCAGACTCATTGTAGCCTGGATTGTTCGGCCCTCATGTTCAAGCATATAAATTTCAAGCTTTTTTCGAATGTTTTCAGCCATCTCATTTGCATTTAAATCGGATTCTCCCGGCATGAGAACAATAAATTCTTCCCCGCCATACCGGGCAATAATATCAATCTTTCTTTTAAAAATTTGTTTGAACAGACGGCTTACGTCTTTTAGATATTCATCCCCGGCCAGATGGCCGAACTGGTCATTGATCTTTTTAAAATGATCAATATCTGCAAGAATAATGGATATGGGTTGCTGTTTTCGTATGGAACGATTCCATTCAAATGCGTAAACCTCATCAAAATATCTGCGGTTGTAAAGCCCGGTCAGGCCATCTATCCGGCTGATTTTTTCCATATCCTTTGATTTTTGTTCCAGAAGATATTCGTTTTCAAGGGCACTCCAGTACTCCCTATTCCCCCGGAATGCCATAAAACATAGATACAGAAACATAAGGATGAAAGAGATAGTCAAGGCCATATCCATCGAATGCAATACCATCACAAATATAGCAGGGAGCAGCATAAAAAAACTAAAGATAACAGATACCCTTAGATCCGGATAAAATGCCACTGCCGCCCCGGAACTTAAGCCGATAGTGCACATGACCATTAAAAGATTAGTGTTGGCATCCCCACCCTGGAGCATAAATTTAGCAAAAAAGATGCCCCATAGAAATGATGTCAGGAGAACACTAAAGATGAAAACAGTATCATTAAATTTTATAAACTTTGGCTCCATCCATTTTGCGATGGGCAGATGAAAAATGCGAAACAAGCTGATCCCGGCAATGAAAAATGTCATCTGATTTGAAAAATCAGGATGGCGGTCATAATAATCTCCTGTGTATAAAACAATATAGAGTATCAGAAGATAAAAAACATTCCCGATATAGGATCGTTTTTTCAGATCGTCAATAACCCTTGGGTTCAATCTGTATTTTTTAAAGGCCAATCGCCCCCCTGATCATAAGTCCCCAACATAATTTCCTGTGGAAAAGATTGCGCATCATAGCAGAAAATCATGATGATTTTAAGAGATTTATAGGGCCAGATAAAAAAACAGGGTCATTCACCCATAAATGGATACTGGTAATCTTCCGGCGGAACAAAATTTTCTTTTATGGTTCTGGGTGATACCCAGCGAAGCAGGTTCATAAGGCTCCCGGCCTTATCATTGGTTCCGCTGCCTCTTGCACCCCCGAAGGGCTGGCGGCCCACAACAGCACCAGTGGGCTTGTCATTGATATAAAAATTACCTGCACTGTTGGAAAGCCGGGTCTCCATATCGGCAATTGCCTGTCGGTCAGAAGCAAACACCCCTCCCGTCAGTGCATATTCGCTTGTTTTATCCACCAGATCAAGTGTTTGATCAAGCTGTTCGTCCGGGTAGACATAAATGCTGAGTACCGGGCCGAATATTTCCCGGGTCATGGTTTCATATTCCGGATCTTTAACAACCAGGACAGTAGGATCAACAAAATAGCCTTTAGAATCATCAAAAGTACCACCGGTCAAAACTTCAACCCCATCGGCTTTTTGGGCCCGCTTAATATACCCGCAAATTCTTGCAAATGAAGGCTCATCAATTACAGCATTTACAAAATTTTTAAATTCCATAACACTGCCCATCTGGATGGTCTGCATTTCTGAGACCAGGGTCTTTTTAAATTCACCCCATCGCGATTCGGGGATATACATCCTTGAACAGGCTGAACATTTTTGCCCCTGGTATTCGAAAGCGCCTCTTATGGCAGCCGTAACCACTTGGTTTGTATTGGCAGAGGGATGCATGAAAATATAATCTTTACCCCCGGTTTCACCCACAATTGCTGGATAGCTCCGGTATTTTGAAATATTTTCTCCGATTTTTTCCCATAAAGAGTTAAACACAGCGGTGGAGCCTGTAAAATGGATCCCGGCCAGGTCTCTGTGGTTTAACACAATATCTGAAATCATGGCTCCGTTTCCGGGAATAAAATTAATCACCCCGTCCGGTAGGCCGGCTTCCATAAATATCTCCATCAAATAATATCCACTGAGCAATGCTGCGGAGGATGGCTTCCAAACCACACTATTGCCCATCAAGGCCGGAGCTGAGCACAAATTACCTGCAATAGCTGTAAAGTTGAAAGGGGTCAGGGCAAAAACAAATCCCTCAAGGGCGCGGTACTCCATCCGGTTCCAGATTCCTTTTTCGCTCAAGGGCTGATTTCTGTAGATGTCTTCCATGAACTTGACATTGTACCTTAAAAAATCAACCAGTTCGCACGTTGCATCAATTTCTGCCTGAAATACGTTTTTAGACTGGCCCAACATGGTCGCAGCATTCAGACGAGAACTGTATTTTTGACTGATCAAATCTGCTGCCTTTAAAAATATCGCGGCCCTTTGATTCCAGGGCATGAGCTCCCACTTCCTTTTGGCCTCAAGTGCTGATGATATGGCTTTTTTTACATGGACCTCACTTGCATTATGATACGTTGCAAGGACATGGCCGTGGTCGTGAGGGCACTGAACCACATCGGTTTTGCCAGTTTTTATCCTTTCCCCGTTTATAATTACAGGGATTTCGACAGTCAGACTCAGCTGACGGTTCAACTCACCTTTCAGTCTTTTTGTCTCTGTGCTGGCTGGCAGATACTCTTTTATTGGCTCGTTATACGCTTCAGGGATTTTGACAACTGCGTTATTCATAACTTTTCTCCATGTATTCAAAACCGATTAAACTCATAAATTTTTAAGGCCTTGGACCTTTCCAAGGCCCCAAAATAAACTTTTATTGGTTGGTTAATGGGAAATAAGACACTCTTTTGATCTTCGCCCACTGTCTTTGGCGGCTTTCTTGTAACAGTTGCTTCTTTCTTCAATGCTCTCAGTGCAATAATCACACGCAAAAAGCACATCCATCAATCGTTCTTTTTCAAGGAAGCAGCACTCTTTTGAATTTATACTAATTGATTTTTTCATATCATTACCTCCAACAGGATGGTTTTTAAATATTTTAACAAATCCACTTTATGACAATATATTCAGGAACAGATCTGTATATATTCTAAAATAATACGGTTAAAAAAAACTTCAATTATTTTATAAGATAAAACTTAAAAAATATCAAAATATATAAAATGTTTGAGTTGACTAACAACATTCGTGTATTAAATTGATTATTATGGATAATACCATGAATTATAAAAACAATACTCGATTGAAATCAATATATATATAATGAGGTTCCCAAAATGAAACACATACCATCAAGAGACATTACAGGAAAATGCGAAGGTGAATGCAGAAATTTAGTTAGAGAAGGTGAAACAAGACGCCAGAAAGAAATCAGTGCCCATTCTTACAGCGGAGGTTCCAGCCCAAGCGTGCCCTGGGCCGAAAATAGAAATGAACAGCCCGGTTTTTTCGGTGGGCATGTATAAATTTTTCAGTCCTGACTGATTTTTAACATATCAACCCGGAACATATGCAAAAATTTGTAATGTTCCGGGTTTGCTATTTCTAAAGTGATATTTTATCACCGGGGCTCGGAACTATAGTTTCATACCCCAGATTTGCAAGATGCTTTGCAAATGCAGCGCTCTGGGATTTCTCGCCATGAACAATGCCGATCTTTTTGATCCTCAGATTAGAGCCGGTAATAATCCGTTCCAGCTCATGCTTGTCAGCATGTGCGCTGAACCCTCCAATTTTTTCAACCTTTGCTTTTAAAGGATAGCTCTTTCCCAAAATTTTGATTTCAGGTGCTTCGCTGTTTTTAACGGCACTCTTTTCTCCGGCATTTATCCCCAGCCCAAGTTCCTGGATACGTCTTCCAAGCGTGTGTTCCGCCATATATCCCACCAGGAGGATGGTGTTCCGGGGCTGATGGACCTTATACCGTAGATGATGCAAAATTCTTCCAGCCTCACACATGCCGGATGCAGAGATAACCACATGAGAGGATTTGTCCTGGGTAAGCTGCATGGATTCCTGTACTGTCTGGACAAACTTGATCTTGTCAAAGTGAAAGGGATTCTTGCCTTTTTCAAGGAAGGTTTCGTGAGTCTCTTTGTCATATGTTTCCGGATGCTCCCCAAAAACCTTGGTAATATTAGAGGCCAGTGGGCTGTCCACATATATTGGCCGTTTAGGAACCCGTCCGCTGTCATACAACTCATGAAGGATATAAATCAACTCCTGGGTTCTCCCATAGGCAAAGGATGGAATAATTACTGAACCACCCCGGTCAAAAGTTTCATTTAACACCCGTTCAAGGCTGGAAGACAAATCTTCCACAGGCTCATGCTCTCTGTCTCCATAAGTACTTTCTGTAATAAACAGATCAATATCCCGGTCTTCCTCATCAAATTCAAGGGTAGGGTCTTTTAAAATGGGTTTATCAAACCGCCCCACATCCCCGGTAAAAAGAATCCGATATGTTTTTTCCGGTCGTTTGATGGTGATTACACTGAAGGCAGAACCCAAAATATGTCCTGCCACATAAAATTTTACCGTGGTGTCCTGGCCAATGGTTACCGGATGCAGGAAAGGATAGCCGTCAATAAAGCTTAAAGACTGCTTGGCCTCATCCATGGTGTACAATGGGGTTACAATATCAAGGCCGTGTTCTTTCTGAAGTTTATTGATGGCATTGGTATCCAGCTCATAGGCATTTTTTTTGAGCATTTTTTTAATATCGTTTTTCTGTTTGGAATTTACATTTTCTTTGGCTTTGCCATTCTCAAGCTCATACAAAAATGCCCGAAGCGATTTATAATTCAGATAATGTGCATCTGATTCCTGGATATGTCCGCTGTCCAGCAGCATATAATTCAGGGCATCTGCGGTGGGGCGGGTGGTGATGATCCGGCCCGAAAAGTCAGAGCTTGTCAGAACAGGGATCCGCCCGGAATGATCTATGTGCGCATGGGAAAGAATCATATTGGTAATCTGGTCTTTATCAATTGGAAAGGTTTTGTTTTTTTCTCGGCTTTCCTTTCGCCTGCCCTGAAACATCCCGCAATCAAACAGAATCCTGTCTGTGTCTGTCGTTAAAAGATGCATTGAACCCGTTACTTCACCAGCCGCACCAAAGAATGTTACATCCATAATCGCCTCAATTCAAAAATTAGTTATATTGTTCACAGCGCCACAAATACTTCAAAAAAATGACCAAAAAACATTTTTAAACGTTACTTGGAAAATACTTTTTTCAAAAGGTCAGTCGTCCGGGCAACCGGATCCTTCCTGATGGCTACCTCCTCTTTTGCCATATAATAAAAAATCCCGTCCATGCCTTTTTCAATCACATGCCCGGTCAAATTGGCCTTTACATCCGGGACAAACGGCAGGGCCGTGTATTCTTTCATCATGCTGTCATACGCCTTTACGGCACCAACCTCGGACAATGTGTTCTCTATAACAGGCTTCATCTCCTCGGCAAGCTGGGGAGACATTTTTCCTTTAAAATATTGTGTAGCAGCATCATCCGGACCATTATAAATCCCTTTAACATCTTCAAGGGTCATCTGTGCAATGGCATCAAAAAACAATTGTTTTGCCCGGGGCGTAGCCACTTCTGCAGCCCGGTTCAATTTCAGTTCCAAATCTTCAAAAAGATAAGACATCCCCACCTTGTCCAACATCTTTTTCACCGTATCAAGGCTTTTAGGCAAAGGGATGTGGATATCAGAATCCTTGTTAAATCCATCTGTAGTTCCTAACTGGCTGACCACATTCTGGGAGCCCACCTTAAGTGCTTCCTTAAGCCCGGCGCCGATTTCCTCTACAGTCAGTTCGCTCGCAGCTTCCGATCCGCCCAGTGATTTTAAAAGCTGAGAACCTTTATCCATCCATCCTGCTCCTGCCAGACCGGGCCATACCGCCAGCATCATAGTAACTGCAACTAATACCGGCATCCATCGTCTATGTTTTTGTTTCATCTTTTTATCTCCATATTTAGTATCCTGACTAACTTTCAGGTGTACCGTCCGGTTTTTTTCCAGTAAATATCCGTTTTATAAATGAAAAAAATTGTTTAATACCACTCCATAGCTTAGGCAAAAACCACACCATCAAAAGAATGAATACAACCAGGAACACTATAAAAACCCAGGGATGTAAAAGCGCAGCCCATACCCCGCCGATAACTGCAATATCCTCAAGTATAGAAGCGGTCCAGTTGGAAACAGGCTCAGGCGATGTGTTAATCAGCAGTCGGGTTCCCGATTTAGTTGCATGGGTTCCCGCTGCAATACCTCCGCCCAGAATACCTGCAGCCACAGCCACAGCAGGATTGACTTCCCCTACAGCTCCTGCCGCCAGCATCACACCGGCAGGAATCCTTACAAATGTGTGAATGGTATCCCAGCCCGTATCCACACCCGGCACCTTGTCTGCAAAAAACTCAACAAAATACATAAGACCGGCAGC
Source organism: Desulfobacteraceae bacterium (assembly GCA_033851995.1). Taxonomy (GTDB): domain Bacteria; phylum Desulfobacterota; class Desulfobacteria; order Desulfobacterales; family Desulfobacteraceae; genus Desulfobacula. The sequence continues at coordinate 406,989 of JAWSVI010000012.1, forward strand.
TCCAAGCACCAGGGGATTCATGAGTATTTCAAGGCCCTGGGGCAATACGATATTCTCGGTTACCCCCAACAGCCCCAGCACCAGAACTGTGGCATATAGATTAATCCCACTACCCCAGGCAGCTCCCATGGTCATTGATATGGTTTTGACTATCTGTTCAAAATCTTCCATTCGATTTCAACACGTCCTTTAATTAATTCATAAGACCAGGAATTAAACCCTTGATCTGTTTTTTCACATCTTTCTTAACAGATTCAAGCTTTTTTTCCTGGTCTTCTTTTGATCCCAGGTTTTTTATGAGATCTTCCTTTCCTGGAACAGCACCGCTGGAGATCATTCCTTTCAGGTCCGGTCGCACCTTTGGTTTTGAAAATGGGCCGGTGATGTTAACCGGCACCATAAGTCCTGAGCGCTGTTTGGTATCTCCCTGGCCTTTTAAGGTAGCTACAAACTTGGGATCTACCCTTAGATCAAGCAGTTCTTTGACCAGATTCACATCCCCTTTTACAAGGACTCTCAACAGGGGGGAAGCCAGGCTGCTCCCACTGGTGTTGACCAGGCCTTTTTTAGCTGTGAACGGCACTTTGAGTTCTGCAAAATCCGTCCTTGGTTTTTCCACGGGTTTTTCTGCCAGGCCCAGATTGGCTTTAACATTTCTTACAGCATTGGCTAGATCAATCCCCACAATGGCCCCATCTAAAAACAGAAGATTTCCTTTCCCATTTAATGTCTTTTTCACCATATCCGGTGTATCTCCAGCCATGGACATGTCAATATCCGCATTCAGGGTGCCCTCAATCAACTCTTTTTGCATGGCATCTTTCAGCAGCGGCCCGGCCTGGATGTTTTTAGCATTCACTCCAAGGGTAGTTCTGGGAGTATCTTTTTGAACGTTCAATTTCAATTTTGAGGCCATATTTCCGCTGTAAAGATTCGCGCTCACCGGGTCCATGGAAATCAGACCATTTTTGGCATCCATCTTCACCACAATATTTTCAATTGTTGCGCCATGGGCTTTTAATTTGTCTGCACTGAATTTTCCGTCAAGAATCAATTTTCTCAGTGGCGTATAATCTGTTTTTTTCTTTGTTTTCGTCTCAACGGCTTTTTTTGAATCTGCCCCAGCCTGAGACGATGTGTCTTTTTGATGAGATTCTTTTGGCGGAGGCTCGGGCAAGTACCGGTCCAGATCCATACTGTCAAGCTGGGCATCAAACGCCAGGTTAGGCCGGTCAAACTCCTTTGCTGACATACTGAAAACCAGTTTGGAATCGTCCAGCACCATTACACCGTTTGAAAGAGAAACTGCCTTTGGATTGCCCTTTATATTAGCCTTAAGGGAAAGGGCATTCAGCACATTGAGGTCCTTTGTTTTAACCGGCAATTCCTGCCCCAGGGTTTTAACCAGTTTCCGGGGAGAGAATGGCAAAATCTCCAATGAAAAGTCAAATGCCTGTTTTTCCACAGGTTCTATAATATTTCCTGCTAATTTTACCTCCAACTCCCCCAATGCCTTGAATATAAAATCCAGGGAAAGGGTTCCTTTGCCAGGCTCTTTTCCTATAGGCCCTGCCTTTCCTTCAAGAGAAACCGGTTTCCCGTCAACGTTGGCACTCATAAAAATATCTATGGGGTTGTCCATACTTATATTGGCCATTTTCAAGGTCATGTCCGATATCTCTTTTTTGATGTTGGCGGCCTGATCAACATACACCAGTCGGCCATTTGTAATTGAAAAAGTTCCGACACTTAGACTTTCAATTGGAATGGCTTTAGGAGCCGCTTTTTTTTCATCAGGAGCCGCAGGTTTTTCGACTTCTTTTTTTTGCGCAAGATCCTGCCAGTTGGTGATTCCGGCCTTTGTCTTTTCAAGATAAATATGGGGGCTGTCCACCACGAAAGTTTTCACCTCAATTTGCTTTGAGAGCAGCGGCATTACCTTTAGCCGGACTTCAAAGCGCTCCACAGAGATCATATCTTTTTGCCCAAACCCTTCAGGGTTTCCAAGGCGGACATCGGAGAGTTTCACCCCCACCCATGGAAATACGGATAAATCCAAATCATCTCCAAGTAAAAAGCTTCGTCCTGTTTTTTCAGTTACAGCCTTTTCAATCTCAGGCTTATATTTTTTAACATCTATGGATTTTACAAAAATAATACCAGCAGCGACCACAAGTACAAACAATGCACCACCAATGATCACCAGCCATTTAAGGATACTTTTCATGGGGTTTCTCCAAATAGTTTACAATTAAAAATAATCCCGCTGATGCTTAAAGTACTGTCAGCGCAGCCTCATAATCAGGCTCATCTTTAATATCATCCACAAGTTGTGCATGGAGAACCGCATTATTCTCATCAAGCACAACAACAGCACGTGCACTCAACCCTGCAAGCGGGCCGTCTTTAATCAGAACACCTAAGGCTGTTGCGACATCCTTGTTGCGAAACAATGATGCGCTGACAACATTTTCAATACCTTCAGCCCCACAGAATCTGCCATGGGCAAATGGCAGATCAAACGATAGGCAGATTACAACCGTATTCTCAAGCTCTGAGGCTTTCTGATTAAATGTTCGTACAGAAACGGCACAGACATCCGTATCAATACTGGGAAAAATATTTAAAATTTTCCTTTTCCCCTGATAATCGTCCAGAGTAAGGGGAGCCAGGTCTGACTTTACCGCCGTCAGCTCGTTTACCGTTGTTTTTTTTGAGGGAAATTCACCTGCCAGTTGAACAGGATTTCCTGCAAGTTTTGTAGTGGCCATTGGGTATCTCCTTTTTGTTTAGCGATAATTAAATGAACAATGAAAACGTTTTTCGAATCTCTTAAATAAGGAAAAATTGTTTTTATGAATTTAAGATAAAACGCCTTAATAAAAATAATGGCTGGATCATATTTTTCAAGGGCAGCTTCAAAACTACCAGATCAAGTATTCTGTTTCCAATCATTTATTCTGTTTCAAGGAAAGCGAAATTCTTTTTCGTCCGGCATCTACTTCTAAAACCGTCACCATGACAGTGTCGCGGACAGTTACAACCTCATTGGGGTCTTTTATAAACCGATCTGCCATCTGGCTGATATGTACCAGGCCATCCTGGTGGACACCAATATCCACGAAAGCACCAAAAGCAGTTACGTTGGTTACTATACCCGGCACTTTCATGCCTGGAACAAGATCCTTTATTTCATGAATAGTATCATCAAAGGAAAAGGAGATAAACTCTTTTCTCGGGTCCCTGCCGGGGTTCTGAAGTTCTGCGGATATATCTTTCAGCGTTGGCATACCAATGGTGGAAGTCCTGTATTTGTTTAAGTCCATACGCTTTAGATGGACCGGGTTGCCTGTCAGCTCTTTGATCCCCACCCCGCAGTCCTTTGCCATGGCTTCCACAACTTCATATGATTCAGGATGGACCCCGCTTTCATCCAGGGGATTTGAGGCCCCATGAATTCTTAAAAAACCAGCAGCCTGCTCAAATGCCCTTGGCCCAAGGCGTGCTACCTTCAAAAACTCTTTCCGGGTTTTAAAAGCTCCATTTTCATCCCTATACTTCACCATATTGGCGGCAATGGTATCATTGAGTCCGGAAACCCGGCAAAGAAGTTGACGGCTTGCAGTATTGGCTTCAACACCCACCTGGTTGACACATGAAATAACCACATCATCCAATGCACTGTTTAACAATTTAGGATCTACATCATGCTGATACTGGCCCACTCCAATGGATTTGGGGTCCAATTTGACCAGTTCCGCCAAAGGGTCCATCAGGCGCCTGCCAATGGAAACCGCCCCCCGAACCGTAACATCGTGGTCCGGGAATTCTTCCCGTGCTGTTTTGGATGCAGAATAGATAGAGGCCCCGCTCTCATCCACCATGACCACATCAATCGCCTTATCAAGACCCAGTTTACGAATAAACTCTTCTGATTCCCGTCCGGCTGTCCCATTACCGATTGCGATGGCCCTGCAGCGATATCTTTTAATCAGACTTTTCACCTGTTGACCTGCTTTTTCTCCTCTGCCCTGGAAAGGGAAGATCACATCATGATGCAAAAGCTTTCCCTGGGCATCCAGGCACACCACCTTGCACCCGGTTCTAAAACCCGGGTCAATGGCCATTATCTTTTTCTGGCCCATTGGCGCAGACAAAAGCAAGGCATTTAAATTTTTAGCGAATACCGAGATAGCAGTTTCATCCGCTTTTTTTTTCAGTTCGGAAATACACTCTTTTTCAATGGATTTAGACAAAAGTCTTTTATAGGCATCTTTTACAGCCTCTTTCACCTGATCTGCCGCAGGCGAACTGTTTTTCACCCAGCGCTTTTCAATCTGGCTTAATGCACTGGCCTCATCCGGCAGGACATGAAGGGTCAGCATGGACTCCTTCTGGCCCCTGAGCATGGCATGAATCCGGTGAGACGGGGCCTTAAATGCCGGCTCATTCCAGTCAAAATAATCTTTGAATTTTGCTGCCTCACTTTCCTTGCTTTTTTTAACCCGAGAGCTGATCTGGGCAGACCGCAAAAATAGTTTACGTATGCTGCCCCTTAGATCTGCATCTTCACTCATCATTTCAGCAATGATATCTCTGGCCCCGCTCAAGGCATCTTCTTCTGATGAAACCTCTTGTTTACCAGATGCATCTGATAAGGAAATATACTTTCCAGCCTCACCCACGATATCGCCCTGGTTTTGTTTCAACAAAAACAGGGCCAGCGGTTCCAGTCCTTTTTCTTTTGCTGCCTGGGCACGGGTTCTTTTTTTAGGGCGGTACTTTTCATATATATCCTCAAGAATGGTCAATGAAGCGGCCCTGGAGATATCATTTTTCAAATCTCTGGTTAAAAGTTCGCGTTCTTCCAAAGATTTGAGGATGGCCTCTTTTCTTTTATCAAAGGCCAAAAGAGATTCCATCCGGTCCCGGACAGCGGTTATATTCACCTCATCCATTGACCCGCTCATCTCTTTTCTATACCGGGCAACAAACGGAATACTCGCCCCTGATTCCAGCAGGCCGACAACAGCTGCTACGTGCTCTGTCTTTAAATTTAACTCTTTACTGATAATGCTGGTGTGATTCATGATATTTTATGCCAATAAATGGGACAATAAAATCCGGGCCCCGATTCCGATTAATATGATACCCCCGAAAATTTCCATGCGTTTGCCAAACAATACACCCAGCCGCATGCCAATCTGGATGGACAAAAGGGACATGGCACAAGTGATCACCCCGATCATCAAACTGGGGTACCATATATTAACATCCAGCAAGGCAAGGCTCAGACCGATGGCCAGTGCATCAATACTGGTGGCCACGCTGAGCATAACCATGGTCATACCCTTTGAAGGGTCCTTTTTCTGAGTTTCAACAGATCTGTCCAGGCCTTCCATGATCATCCGGCCGCCCACAAACCCAAGGAGACCAAACGCAATCCAGTGGTCAACCGCCTTAAAATAGGAAACAAAAGCAATTCCCATGAACCAGCCGAGCACCGGCATGAAAAACTGAAACAGACCAAAATGAAAAGAGAGCCGGAACCTGGCCCTCCCGTCTTTTGCAAACCCTGCTGCTGCTGCTGCCAGGGAAACTGCTGAAGCATCCATGGCAAGGCCAATGGAGATGATAACAATTTCAAAAAACGTCATATATACCCTAACTTTGCATTTTAACGTTACAGCAATCTATAAAAATAATGCAGATAAAGCAAACTTAAAGCACCTTTACAAAAACTCTTTACACTCAGACAAATTGCTGTTAGGGATTTGGCTGTTACTGCTTTCAATTTGCATTTCATCTATTAACGAACTCTCAGAATAAATTATGAAAAATCAACGCATCACCATAACTCCGGCAGGGAGGGAAAACACACAGTTGCTAAGCGATATAATTCGCAGCTCCTTTGCTGATGTGGCCAAACGGTTTTACCTGACACCCGGGAACTGCCCAAAGCACCCTTCTAACTGCTCACCTGTCTGGATTGAATCGGATCTGTCCCGAGGCGTTGAGTACTTTCTTCTCTATCATGAAGACAACGCTGTTGGCTGTGTGGGGGTTGAAATTCCCAACCCCGGTATTTGCTACATTGAACGTCTGTCTGTTCTGCCTGAAATGCGCGGACAGGGCTTGGGTGCAGCCCTTGTTCGACATGCATTAAAATATGCTGGTAAAAAAAAAGTTCAGCGAGTCAGTATAGGAATTATTGCGGAACAAGAGGAATTGAAAAACTGGTACCAAAAAATTGGATTTATTGATGTAGCGATAAAAACATTCCCACATCTTCCCTTCCAGGTCAGAATGATGGAATTAATCATTTCCCGCGGCAAGAAGAGTTCATCCTTCACCCAATCTTAACCCCTGCCTAATTCGATCCCAACACATCAGGAATAATATTCACTCAAATTCATCTACACTTATGATAGATGAAAACGGTTGACTTAAATACAGGAGACAACAAATGGAAACTATATATACCTGTACAAACCTTAATTGCAGTTATCCAGGCAATACCCAGTACGAAATTCGGTTTAAATCAGAATCCATAATGGACCATCATAATATGGCAGCCACTTTTTGTCCGTTTTGCAAAAAAGAAATGCTCCCAGCGCACTCACACCTGAATGATATTCCTGAAACGCCGATAGAGAACCTTAGCAGCCATTTATAAAACTATCATGGCAATCGGATGGAAACTATGCGATTGCCATGATAAACAAATAATCTGAAGCGCAATACCGGAGATGAACTGTTATTCATTCACTCCGTCAAAAACCTTACGGATTTCGAATGCCAATTCTGAATTTTCAAATGGCTTTTGGAAAATTTTTTTAATTCCCAACTCTGTTAACTCATCCTCTGTCATGTTTTCACTGTACCCGGTGCATAACATTATTGGCAGATCAGGGCTGATTTTTAAAATCTCTTCTGCCAATTTATCTCCCGGCAGTTCAGGCATGGTCATATCCGTAATAACCAGATCGTATTGGTCCGGATTCGACTGAAATGCGTTTAGTGCTTCAGATCCATTACCAAACAAATAAACCTGGTACCCGAGGCTTTTTAAAAATTCTTTCATGATGTCCCTGATGGCCTCTTCATCATCTACAATCATTATTTTCTCACTGCCGTTTAAAGATTTATTTTCTTGGTATATAGGTGCTTCATGGATGGTGTTTTCAACGATCGTAGGCAAATAGATAAAAATTGAAGTTCCTTTATCGACTTTGCTGTGAACCTCTAAAAAGCCTTCATGTTCATCAACAATTGCCTTAACAAGTGCAAGGCCCAGGCCAGTTCCTTGGCCTGTTTCTTTAGTTGTAAAATAAGGTTCTGTTGCTTTTTTCAAAGTCTCTTTATCCATCCCATGGCCGGTGTCACTGATTTTCAACCGGATATAGCTGCCCAATGTTACATTTTTTCCTTGAACCATTTTGGGTTCTGTAATTTCCGTATCAATCAGGGACAGTGTTAAAACACCTCCTTTTTTGCTCATGGAATGGTATGCATTGGTGCAAAGGTTCATGACAACCTGATGAATTTTCGTTGGATCGGCAGAAACCAGGGCATTTGATTCAAGTTTTATTTTGAAATCAATAGTAGCGGGAATGGATGCTCTCAATAATTTCAGGGTTTCTTCTACTTCAGCGGATATCTCTAAGGGCCTTTTCTGATACTCAGCCTGTCGGCTGAATGTCAGTATCTGTTGAACAAGTTCCGCAGCTCTTTGAGCCCCATTTCTAACATGATTCATATATTCTTTTGCTTTTTCCGGTTTTTTCATATGGGTCTGGGCAAGTTGAGTGTACCCGAATATACCCGAAAGGATATTATTAAAATCATGTGCAATTCCACCGGCCAGTGTACCAATTGCTTCCATTTTGTGTGCCTGCTGAAGCTTAATCTCAAGATCTAAGCGTTCCATCTCAAACTTTTTCAGTTCAGTGATATCCTGAGTTACCCCTAGAAGATACTTCTTGTCTTCGATCTCCAAAACCCGTGCAGACATAAGGCCGTCTATCACCTGGCCTTGCTTCCCTTTAAACTGAGCCTCCAAAGTCTCAACAATTCCATATTTTTCAAGACCCGCAACAACTCTTTCTCTATCTTTGGGGTCCTTCCAGATATTAAGTTCAATTGAAGACTTCCCAACAACTTCATTCCTGTCGTATCCCAGCAGGCTTGTGAATGCATCATTAATGTCAACATAGACCCCATCTTCAACACTGGTAAGGGTAATGACATTGGGGCTTGTCTGAAAAGCCGTTCGGAATTTTTCTTCACTCTGCCGCAATCTCTCCTCAGACTGTTTGTGCTCATTAATCTCATTTTGGAGTTCTATCGTCCGTTGGTCGACTTGTTCATTAAGAGAAATATATGACGTTTTCAACCGTTCGGCCATCGTGTTAAAGCTATCTGTCAAATCACCTATTTCATCATTGCCCTTCAGGTGAATCGATTGGATCTGCCTGTAATCTTTATCTTTTGAAACGTTCATAAAGTGTTTTGAAATTACAGACAGCCGATTAATAATTAAATATCGTGTAATAAAAGTCGTTGCCGCTAAAACTAAAATAATACCCAGGCCAGTGTAAAAAGACATTTCAAAAAACTCAGAACGCCTGAGTTCTATAACTTTGGCCAGAGGGACAGCTACGGTATCAAGCCCCAGCACATTTCCAAGTTTTCTATAAAAACCTGCTTTATCGCCATATCTTTCGACAAGAGAGGTGGGGGCATCTTCCGGCTTTCCATGGCAGCGGCTACAGGAGGGCACCATTCTCCTTGCACTGAATTTTGCCAGATATTTTTTATTGTCAATAATGATTTCCCCTTCCCACTGTTTTAACTGGGGCTCCTTATTGAATTTTTCAATAATTTTAAGCTCTTCCGGTCCAGCCAGGTTGAGAGGATTACGGGGGTTGTCAGAAGAGAATTTTATGATATAGTCTGGAAATTTTTTCCTGACATCTTCAAAAATTGAACGCGCGATATAAGAGGTTGACATTGTCTCGGGATAAAATTCATCCTCACCGGTTAACTCATACATTGCGGGTCGTATAAAATCTGCTGCATATTGACGGATGGACAACTCAAACTGCAAAGCAAGAGAAGCCTGCTGGTCAAGCAAATGAATAATTCTCTCGTTTGTCCTGGAATAGATTAGAGTAAAAAAGACCAAAGCAAATACCAACATTACAACGATGTTTACTGCCAACAATTTTAGCGTGATACTTTTCATGAAATTCCTCGGGATGACATTTTGTTGATTTATTTACAATACAATACTTACCAATGAATCACAAACAGCTTTCAAATAATCCGGCAAAGTAAATTGCCATCCGGCTTGATATTTAAGCCCGTTTCGTATAGATTCTATGTATTATTCCCATTTTTCAACCTGTTACAGGAGGAACTGCCATGGACAAATCCAACACGTTAACCATCCTCAAGCACGCTTTTCTAATGGAACGAAAAGGCAGAAGCCTTTACCTTAAAGCGATGGAACATTCAGATGATGACGGCATGAAATCTTTTTTCAAAGAGCTTGCCGATGATGAAAAAGAACACATGGACATCCTTGGCAAACAGTTCAAATCCTACATGAAAAGCGGTAAGTTCATAGCCGGCGCCTATGAAAATGATGCGTCTGCCGAAAGTGCTCCGGATATTCTCAATGATGAGTTAAAAAACAGGATCAATGCTGCAGATTTTGAGGCCACCGCCATCACTGCAGCCATTTCTTTTGAACAAAAGGCGGTTGAAATGTACGCTGACCGGGCCAAAGAAGCCTCTGACCCGGAAGAAATAAAGATGTACACCTGGCTGTCTGCCTGGGAAAAAACCCATCTTAAAAAATTGATGGACATTGAAGCCTCGCTGATTGAGTCTGTCTGGAATGACAACCAGTTCTGGCCTTTTTAAATGCGTGTTTGAACCTTTTCCATTTCAACAACAGGAAGAGAGCCAAGCGGTTTTCCAGGAATCAGGTTCAATACCTTTTGGGGTGCACCGCGGTATAACAGCCTTACGGTAACAAACATTCCCTTTACCAATGGTTGGGGAAGGCCCACAGTTGTTGTGACGCTTTTGCCGGCTTTGATCCTGTTATCGCTTAATACCTGTCTTGCTTTGGCGATATTCACGATCGGATTGCCTTTTCCATCCCCGAAAACCGTACGATATATATATGCATCCTCCGGAAGGATCTGCTTATCATCCAAAACCCCGGACTGGAATATGATATTATTGTCTTTATCCTGAACCTTAATTTCAAGCCACACCTGCCTCAGATCGCCAAGCCCGGTTGGAATGGAATGCCCGGCCCCATCATTGGTTACGGTGATACCCAGTTTTTTCCGGTCGGCTTTTGAAGTATCAAGAGAAAGGGTTGCTGCATTCTGAAGCCTTTCATGAGCCATCCGGGTTTTGGCCTCTCCGCCGAATTTTGCCGGGACAGATGAATTTCCCCCCACAAAATAATGGGTGAAAATATGGGGTCTTTCCTCGCTGTAATCTGTTGCTGCTCCAGGATTTTCTGGGCGTGGAGTCGTACCAGTTGCCGGGATACCGGGGCGCTGATACATGTGACACCCCTGACAGGTTACTGTTTTTGAAGGATCTGTTGAGTTAAAAGGGCCTTGTTCCCATTCGGTATAGGTTGTTTCAAGATCCGTCCCAAACACAATATGCTTGACATTATGGCAGGTTCCGCAAATCTTTGATTCTGTATGGAGTTTTGAGTACCGGGCTTCATGGAAATCCGGCTCAGCATCATCAAACGGACCATATTTAATACCAGGATCATCCTCTCCCTGACCGGGCTTTATTACAAGGCCGTTGTTGTGAATCTGTTTCACAGACTCCGCAGAATGACAATAATCACATTGAATTCCCAAAGTGGCGATGGGAGCTGTTTTGCTTAAGTCATCAGATACCTTTTTGGGGAAACCCGATACATATCCCACCGGGGTATGACATTTCACACAGGCCTCAGCTTCTTCAATCTCTCCTTTGTCTGTAAGCCCTTTTCTTAAAAACTGGGACAGCCTTGAATAAACAGGGTCCTTATGGGCCAGATGATGCATTGAATTTTCCCATTGATCAAAAATCTCTGCATGACAGTCCGCACACGCTTCAGGAGAAATAAACTGATCAATATTAATGTCAGCCTTTTGGGCTGAAGCCCCCAGAGGCGCACTTAAAAAAATACCGCCAAGCCATATCATCCCAAACCACATCGTTATGAACAGTATCCTTTTTGTTATCAAACATTGCATGCTTTTCTCCTATTTGACAAATCCGCCCGGATATTCTTTAGTTTTTCCATCCAGGGTGAGAACCGTCCAGTTGCCGTTTTCTTCTTTAGCTGCCACCAGGCAGTCCAAATGGGTGCCGTCATTAAAAGTAATAAAACACTCTCCTGTTTCATTCAGCGTACTCACCTGAACAAACTTCTTGTCTTTGGCAATCTCCCGAAACTTTTCTGCGGCCTGTTCAATGGCTATAATTTTATTGTATTCATTCTCATCAATATTTTTAATTTCCATTCGCAAATCATTGATCTGCTGTTTTTGTTCAGCAATTTTTTTAAGCACCTTCTCTATCTCATCTGTATCTTTTGAAGGGATGGAAACAAGGATCTGCTTATGCAGGTCCATATCTGTTTCAATAAAATTAATTTTTTGCAGGATTCCTTTTATTTGTGAACTACTCATACACCACTCTTTATATTTTATTTATATTATTTTTTTCGCCGGACCGGCGGTCGTCTCTTTGGGGTTCAACTTGAACATAAGTTGCCTTTTTTCTCTGCAGCATGTGTTCCTTTTATCAGCCAATCCAAAAACCGGGTCAAAATATTTGCTTTTTTTTCTTTTTTTACCATAACCTTTATCTTCTTTTAAACCTCTTATTAATGCCAGAATACACGCAAAAATGCAATATCATGTTAAAATCGCAAAGATCCGTTAACAGGCAAAAGAAAAGGAGGTTCCATTACTGTGATTATGCTTTTTTTGCTACAATGGCAATTTCCATTGAATCTGGAGTCAGTTCATTGCCGCAGACATCTGAATAGAAGCTCTCAACCGCCAGGGCGTTTTCTTCAAACTCAATTCTTAATAAATTTTCGCTGAAATACTGGAGCCAGTTGTATACTACCCGGGATTGATTTTTCTCAATAATTGTATATTTATCAAGCGTCACATGTTCTTTTTCATATTTAAACGTATTAACAAAACCATAATACTCATCCGGAGACCAAAATCCATTGAGCTGATTAAACTCATAGCTTGCGGATTCTTCTATTTTATGAAATCTGTTCAAGGAATATACATCAAGCAGAAGTGCTCCTCCAGGCTTCAGGAACGTACGAAATTTTGAGAGCATACTTTTTCTTTGATCCGGACTTAATGCACAAAAATCGCACATAATCATAGTGATGAGATCAAATTTTTCCTCTGTATCAAAATCCAGGTAATTGGCAAGTTCATATTTTATCTCAAGCCCCTTTTGAGAAGACTTTTCCCGGGCATATGTTATGGAGTTGGCAGAAAAATCAATTCCGGTAACTTTTGCCCCTTTTTGAGCCAGACGGGTCGTATAAAGGCCTGGGCCGCAACCAAAATCAGCGATTGAACTGTTTTTATCCACTTTAAATCTGGAGGCGATCCATTCAATGGAACGATTAATGAACCGCCTGTCTCTGGAAGAGGCCTCAACTGAATCGTTCAAATGATATTTAAGCATCTGCTTTGCAGTGTGTTCATTTGTCCAAAGTTCTCCAGCCGTATAAAACTCAAAAGGCCTCGGCCGGGAATTAATTTTTTTCAGTTCTTGAAACATAAAAAGTCCTGTTTGAATTAAGTTGATGCATCCTCTGTTTCTTTTTTATAGATTTCCATCCCTCTGGACACATAGTTCTGCAATGCACCGGGATGGTCCAGGGTACAGGTATGAACCCAGACTCTTCGGGTTCCCTGCCAGTCCCAGGCTGATTTTATGGCATGCGAGAGCAAATACCCTCCAAACCCTTTGCCGATAAAGCTTTCAGCGAGACCAAAATAACTGATTTCCACATTCCCTTGATCCTGCATTGACAATTCATAATACCCGGCTATTGCCCCATCAAAATATGCGACCCAGGTTCTGAGATTATCACTTTGAACATATTGTTTCCACTCATCATCCGGCCAGCTGAGTTTATCAACCCACTGCCAGGGACCACCAATAAACCGGTATAAAAATTTATTGAATTGAAATTGTTTTATTTTACATTCAGATATACTCAACCCCTTGGGCTCAGGCTTTTTGTTTAAAGACGACGCTGATTTCATTTCCAGATAATATGTTGTAACAGATTCCATGCTCAATCCTGTTTTAAAAACTTAATTGCTGTATTCCTTTTAATAATTTACATACAGGACATAGTTATAACAGATTTTTCTTCCCCATAATATATCAAGGCGCAATTTTTCAAATGAAGGCAGTTACCCCAAATTATGCGATGCGAAATGAATAATTTCTACAAAAATCAGAGGTATGGCATTTTTGTTCCTTATGATGAAACAATGCCGTATTATTTATTTAATTAATTGTATTTTATAATGGATTACCTTGACATCCTATATTGTTTCCGTTTATATAATTCGACTTGAAATAGTAGTTTTTGTCTGGGTGATTTGTTGAAAATAATTGATATTTTTAACAAAATTAAAGATAAACCGGTCTTTGGACCGGTTTTAAAATAATAACAAGTTGAATGGTAAGTATTAAACAATGAAGTCTATTAAAAAAGTGGGTTTAATTTCGTTGCCGTTTTTTTTGATTTTTGCCTGCGTGATTTATGTTTCAGGGCTGTATGCATACCCTGAAGACATTGATCTCGGCGGGGAGAAAACCCGTGGACCTGTGGCATTTCCGCACGAACTTCACATTGAAGGATTCGAATGTCTGGATTGTCATCATGACATGGAAAACGGAGAAAATGTGCTGGATGAGTCTGACCTGGAAGAAGGCAATCCGGATGTCTTGTGTTCCTCCTGCCATAATGCCGATTCAAAAATCAAAAAAAGAGAGGCGTTTCATTATCAGTGCATGAAATGTCATGACAACTACAGGATGACAGATGAGGCCACAGGCCCGACCCTGTGTGGAGAATGTCACGTTCTGGAAAAATAATATGCTAAATATTTAGTATGATAAGCGTGGAGGCGATTAAGTGGTAAAAGCAAAAAGAAAACCTATTGAAGAAATTAAAGAAGCAATCAGTGGGTACAAAAATATCTTAACTGTGGGCTGCGGCGGATGTGTTTCTGTATGTCTTGCCGGTGGCCAGAGAGAAGTGAATGCATTAAATGCCGAACTCAATGTCCACATGAAAAAGGACAATATCGACAAAAAACTTTCCGGATACACCATTGAACGTCAGTGCAATGAGCAGTTTATAGCGGAACTGAAAGGAAAAGTGGATCAATATGACTGCATCCTTTCCATGGCTTGCGGCGCCGGTGTTCAAAACATGGCAGCCGAGCTTCCTTCCATCCCGGTTCACCCGGCTGTAAACACGGTCTCCATTGGTGTGGATAAAGCCCTTGGAATGTACGAAGAAAAATGCCGTGCCTGCGGTCATTGCGTTCTTGGATACACCGGCGGCATCTGCCCGGTTACCCGTTGTTCCAAAGGCCTTTTCAACGGCCCCTGCGGCGGAACAAACAACGGATATTGTGAAATCAGCAATGAAGTTTCCTGTGCATGGTATGACATCTATAACCGTTTAAAAGAGCAAAACCGGCTGGATGATATTATGAAAGTCCATCCCCCCATGGAATGGCAGAACCAGACACCCAGGACCACTATCCAGGAGCCCTACGAAAGCAGATACCGCGCCTGATAAGAACCTGTTAAAGGCTGGAGATGTTTTTGGACTGTCAAAACAACCATTAATTTTAAATGTTGGTATATTATGGAATCATCAAATATTTTATCTTGGACCTTTGCCTATGATTTTATAAGGGGCCCCATGGTATGGGTGGCCTTTATTGTATTTATTCTGGGTACTGTGTTCCAGATTATTAAGTTTTTGTCATTAAGCCGTACATCGGAAAAAATTACATTCAAGGCCGGTCCGGGTAATATTCTTAAACCCCTGCCTAAGGATGCCCCGAAAACAGATTGGTTGATGTGGCTGAAGTTATCTGTTGCAGGAACAAACCCGTTCCTCATTATCGTCACAACCATCTTCCATGTGCTGTTGGTTCTCATGCCCATTTTTGTACTTGGGCATAATATCCTGTGGGACAATGCCTTTGGCATCAGCATGTTTTCCCTTCCGGAGGGTGTAACAGACACCATGACGTTAATCGTTATTATCTGTGCCCTGATCTTTTTATACAGAAGAGTTTTTCTTGATCGGGTCAAGGCCATCACCACCTGGGGAGATTACCTGTTTCTCTTCCTTGCGGCCGCCCCCTTTATCACCGGATATATTGCCTACAACCAGACACTGTTGGATTACAAGCTTGTTATCACACTTCACATGCTGTTTGGTGAACTCATGCTGATGGCAATACCGTTTACCAAATTTGTCCACATGATCTATCTTGTACTGGTCCGTTTCACTGTTGTAAGCGAATGGGGCCTGGGTAAAGGCAGCAGGACCTGGTAATCAAGAAATTTTTACGTTAATTAATTTTCGGACCGGAGAGTCAAATGTTCAGGAAAAAGAATACAGCAGGCGTTAACAGCGAAGAAATTAGAGCCATACTGGACGAAAAAAAAGATAAAATGAAATTGTCCTTAAAGGCCTGCGCCCATTGCACCCTTTGTGCAGAAAGCTGTTTTTTGTTTATGGGGCGGGATAAAGACCCCAAATACATGCCGTCCTACAAATTCATAAATTCAGTAGGCGTCTTGTATAAGAGTAAAGGATATGTTGATAAGCTGGACTTAGGAGAAATCAGGGATATCGTCTGGGAACGCTGTGTGCTCTGCACCCGTTGTTATTGCCCCATTGGAATAGACATTCCCGAGATGATCGCCCTTGCCAGAAGAGTTTGCCGCAGCCAGGGGGTTTACCCCCAGTATGACAAAGAATAAACCACTTTGCCTAGCCAGTGACTAAACTATATGTAAGAACAAAGAATTCAAAAAGGATCCATGGAAATGAAATCAGGAAGTAATTTGGAAAAAATTTTAGAGGCAGGACATTTTGCATTTACGGGTGAACTCGGACCACCACGTGGAACCAACATTGCTGCAATAAAAGAAAAAGCCGAGCCTCTCAAAGGCATGGTCGACATGGTCAATATTACCGATAACCAGACCGCCATGGTCAGAATGTCCAGTTGGGGTGCTGCCCTGCTTGTCAAAGAAATGGGGATTGAACCCAATTACCAGATGGTCTGCCGTGACAGAAACCGCCTGGCCATGCAGGCAGACATCCTGGGTGCTTACGCTCACGGCCTGAGAAATATCCTGTGCCTGTCCGGTGACCACCAGCAGTTTGGGGATCATCCCACTGCCAAAGGTGTTTATGATATCGATTCCATTCAGTTGGTCGGCATGATCAAAAAGATGAGAGATGAAGGAAAATTCCTGGGTGGCGCAGAAATAGATGAGCCTCCTAAAATGTTCATCGGTGCTGCAGCAAACCCGTTTGCAGACCCGTTCGAATGGAGAGTCCACCGCCTGGCAAAAAAAGTAGAAGCCGGTGCAGACTTCATCCAGACCCAGTGCGTGTACAACATGGAAAAAATCAGGACATGGGTCAAACAGGCCAATGATATGGGCCTGACGGAAAAAGTGGCGATCCTCCCGGGTGTTACCCCTATGAAAAGCATAGGTATGGCAAAATATATGGCCAGCAAAGTACCGGGAATGGATGTACCTGAAGAAATTATTAAACGCCTCCAGGGTGTTGATCGTAAAAAGGTTGCAGATGAAGGCATCAAGATTGCTTGTGAGCAGATCGAAGAGTTCAAAGAAATGAAAGGCGTTGCCGGCGTTCATCTCATGGCCATTGAATGGGAACACAAAGTACCTGAAATAGCTGAACGGGCGAATGTTCTGCCCAGGCCCGAAGTTTAGCCCAAAACTATTGAATTTGGGTTGAATTTTACGATTTATGATTATATAGAAGAATGAGTACAAAACTGATACCTGTGCAGGGGAGATTACAGCCCCCCTGCACGGGTCTTTTTGCTTCCCTTCTTGGGGAAGAAATCAGAACATCAAGGCTTTATCAAAATAAAGGACGCATATGCGAACGGATATTGAAAAAGACCTGCTCATTCAAGCGATTGATTCGTACAGACGATCAATTATCGTCATCTCGCCGGATTTAAAAATCCGGGCTGCCAATAAGATCAGCAAGGAACTCGAATCTGAAGACATCAAGGTGGGACGACTGTGCCACCAGGCCCTGTACAATAGGGAAACACCGTGTGATACCTGCCTTGCAAAAGAAGTTCTTGCCACAGGCCGCCCAGCCGTAAGAAAGGGGCGTGAAGGAATCATGTCTCTGGAGAAAGTTTCCTGTCTTTACTCCTATCCGATTTTCACCAAAGGAAAAATTACATCTCTTGCCATTATGGATTTTTCCATGTCCACAATGGAAAAAATGGAAGAACGCCTCCACCAGTCCAACAGTTTTTTGAATAACCTGATCAAAAGTGCCGTGGACGCCATTATTGCATCTGACATGAACGGGGATATCCTGATATTTAATGACACCGCATGTGAAATAGCAGGATACAAAGCTGAAGAAGTTATCGGCAAGTTAAGCATCCGTGAAATTTATCCCGGAGACGGTGCTAAAAATGTCATGAAAATGCTCAGGAGTGATCAGTATGGAGGAAAAGGAACGTTAAGATCCTATCGGGTGGATATACGAAAAAAGAACGGTGACGCCATTCCCATAAACCTGAATGCAGCCATTGTATATGACGGGGATAAAGAAGTTGCCACGCTGGGATTTTTCCATGATTTAAGAGAAACCCTCAAAATAGAATCTGAATTAGAGAAAACAAGGGTACAGCTTCTCCAGGCAGAAAAAATGTCTTCTCTTGGCGAACTTGCGGCTGGTGTGGCTCACCAGCTCAACAACCCCTTGGGAGGGATCACGCTTTACACACAGCTTATGATGGAAGATTATGAGCTGCCGGATGATGCAAAAAAAGATCTTGAGCGCATCCTCCAGGATGCCCAGAGGTGCAGCAATATTGTTAAAGAACTGCTTAAATTCTCACGTCAGACTTCCAATGAGATCTACCCCAGGGACGTCAACCAGATCCTTTCCGAAACCCTGTTTCTAGTGGAAAATCAAACCCTTTTTCAAAACATCTCCATTGAAAAAGACTTTCAGGAATCCCTGCCTTCAGTGCCGGTAGATATCCAGAAAATCAAACATGTGTTCATGAACATAATCCTTAACGCTGCCGATGCCATGGAAGGCAAAGGAATCCTGACCTTATCCAGCTGGCTGGCCCCTTCCCGTGACCGGGTCTGCGTTGAAATCTCCGATACCGGCCCTGGAATTGAAGAAGACATCCTTTTAAAAATATTTGACCCGTTTTTCACCACTAAAGAACAGGGCAAAGGAACCGGGTTAGGCCTGAGCCTGGCCTACAGGATTGTAGAAGATCACGGCGGTAAAATTTTCGCTGAAAGCAAGGTGGGGCTGGGTACGGTCTTCATCATTGAACTGATGCTCAATCCTCCGCCCCAACCAGATACAGGAGACAATGGTAATGGGCAGTAAAAAAGCAAAAAAAATACTGGTCATTGATGATGAAAGAGACATACGGGATGGATGCGGACGAATTCTCTCCCGCCTGGGCCATGGGGTGCTTAAAGCCCACAATGGGCAAACCGGACTGGAGATTCTTGAAAAGGAAAACGTCTGTGTTGTCATCTGTGATATCAAGATGCCCGGTATTGACGGTATTGAAGTCCTCAGCCGTGTAAAGGAACTTTACCCCTCCATCATTGTGATCATGATCACAGGATTCAGTACGGTTGAAAATGCCATTGATGCCATGAAAAACGGGGCATATGATTTTATCTCCAAACCTTTTACACCGGATCAGCTCAGAATTGTTGTTAAACGGGCACTGGACACCCTTATCCTAACAGAAGAAGCTGAAGAGTTGAGACTTGAACGGGAAAGAAACCTGGCGGATCTGGCAACTGAACAAAGCCGTATCAGGACCATTATAGAAACCCTTCCCAATGGGGTCCTGGTTACCAATATGGCCGGGCAGGTGGTACTGATGAATCCGGTTTCCCAGGCATACCTCGAACAAGACCGATACTCCTGTATTGGTAAAAACATTGAAAGCTGTATTGAGGACCAGGGGCTATGCGATTATATCCATGAAGTCAGTACCTGTACCCTCAACCCGGATGAAGAGATGCATTCCTATGAACTGATTCTGCCGGAACAGCGGTTTATCCTGGCCCAGGGAAAACCGGTCCTAGGGGAAGATGGAGACTGCATGGGAGCGGTGGTTACGCTTTCGGACATCACTGATCTAAAGGTATTTGATCGCCTGAAATCGGAATTTGTTGCCAAAGTTTCTCATGAATTAAGATCCCCTCTGTCCATTATTCACGAACAACTTGCCATGGTGATTAAGGGGGCCCAAGGTCATCAGGAGGATAAAAGCCAGTACATTCTCGGCAGGGCCAAAGAGAAAACCCAGAGCCTGATTTCCCTGATTGGTGATCTGCTGGATATTTCAAAAATTGAAGCCGGCAGTGGAGAACAGGAATCTATAACAGTTGAAGTAGATGATCTTATTGGAAAAATCATTGAGTTTGTCCATTCCCAGGCCCGACAAAAAGATCAATCCATTGAACTGAACTTGCCAAAAAATAAGGTACCATCAGTGGAAGCGGACCCTATTGCCCTTGAAAGCATTTTCGGAAACCTGATCACCAATGCCATAAAATATACGCCCGAGGGTGGAAAAATACAGGTTGATATCAGCACAGAGACTGGCGAGCAGGGCGAAAACATCTGCGTAAAAGTCAGAGACAATGGTTTTGGCATTGAAGAAAAGCACCTGGATAAAATATTTGAAAAATTTTATCGGATAAAAGATGATAAGACCCGTTTTATAAATGGTACAGGACTTGGGCTTCCCATAGTTAAATCACTAGTTGAAGCTATGAGCGGTCAAATTTTCGTAGAAAGTGAGACAGGCAAAGGCTCTGAATTCACCGTTATCCTGCCGGCAGGGCAACACTGATGCAGCAAACCTGCCGTTGTTAGACGCTGCACCAGTGTCTTTGGTGATTAGCTCAACAGAGCTTTCAAGCTTTCGGCAATTTGTTCAGGTGATGCAGGCTTGGAAAGGTAGTCATCAGCTTCCATATTAATCCCAGCTGAATGGGAATACCTTGTAGAGCTCACGTGGTCAGCAACGGCTGTAAGCAGAACAATCGGAATGTCTGCATATTCATCATCCTTTTTAAGTTCTGAACATACTTCATAACCATCCTTTTCAGGCATCATGACATCTAATACGATTGCATCCGGCGGGTTGGCTTTGACTTTAGCAATAGCCTCGTTGCCATTGTATGCAACCTCAATTTCATAGCCTTCCAGTTGAAGGTTTTCTTTAACCACTGAAACAAAATCAGGTTCGTCATCGACTACTAGAATTTTTTTTGTACTCATGATCATCCCCCTTCTATGATTATTGCCATAACTTATCTAAATCTATAACACGATCGACAGGCTATGTCGATGTTATCTTGCGCTAAAATTTCGCATTCGCCCTTTTATTTTCGTAGGCTCTAAGAATCAAGAACTTCACGGATAATCTCTGTAATGGACTTGCCCACCACAGGCTTTTGAACAAATCGCTTTATGCCCATGTCCGAAGCTTTTGCCTCAGACATGTTCTCATTAAACCCGGTGCATAATATAATCGGCATCTCCTTTCTCACACTGAGCATATGTGCTGCCAGTTTATCCCCTGTTATTCCCGGCATGGTCATATCCGTAATAACAAGATCATATTTAAAAGGATCATCATTGAATGCCTCCAAGGCCTTTTCGCCATCCGCATAGCTTTCAACCTGGTAGCCGAAGTCCTGCAATAACTCTTCGGTGGACTCCAAGATGCTTATTTCGTCATCCACCACCATGACCCGTTCATTCCCCATTCCCGGCATCTCTTCTATTTCAGTCTCACTGTTATCTTCCACTTCCCTGTCTGTTGCCGGCAGGTACGCAGTAAACCATGTCCC
This sequence comes from Desulfobacteraceae bacterium, assembly GCA_033851995.1. Taxonomy (GTDB): domain Bacteria; phylum Desulfobacterota; class Desulfobacteria; order Desulfobacterales; family Desulfobacteraceae; genus Desulfobacula. Next base: position 428,253 of record JAWSVI010000012.1, read on the forward strand.
TTTTTTAACCTTACTGTCCACTTTAATATAACCACCATGCTCCTGCACAATGGCATATACCAGAGAAAGCCCCATCCCAGTCCCTTTTCCAACCTCCTTGGTGGTAAAATAGGGATCAAAAATTCTATACATGGTTTCAGCATCCATTCCATGCCCTGTATCGCTGACCACCAGTTTCACATAGTTCCCGGGAGCAATTGGAAGATCCAAGGCATTGGGGTCTGAAATCTCTACATCTGAGAGAGAAAGTTTTAAAACACCCCCTGTATCAAACATGGCATGGTAGGCGTTGGTGCACAGATTCATGACAATCTGGTGTATTTTAGCCGCATCGGCCAGAACAAAATGCCTGGAGGAAACATCTTCTTCTATCCTTATGGTCACAGGTATGGACGATTTTAAAAGTGCCATGGCCTCACTGACCGCCGGGCCCAGTCTTTGGATATTTTTCTTATATTCTGTGTTACGGCTGAAAATAAGGATCTGGTTTACCAGGTCAGCAGCCCGTGTCGCTCCTTTTTGAATTTGATCAATCTGTTCACTGGTTTTCTGCCGGTTGTCAATATTCATTTTGGCCAATTGACAATACCCCATCATTCCGGAAAGAATATTGTTAAAATCATGGGCGATTCCGCCTGCAAGAGTTCCAAGAGCCTCCATCTTCTGCGCATCAGCAAGTTTTCTTTCCAACTCTATTTTTTTTTCTTCATCTTTTTGACGCTGAAGTGTTAATTGATTCAAATCGTGATTGATCACATCAATGGTTTCAAAAACAGAAACAAAGGGGTGGTCTTTGTCAAACTGAACGCCTCCGTATCCAGGCTCTGAAACATCCAAATTCAATGTTCCTAAATATTTGAGAACATCCATCCTGTAATCGTCAATTGTTTTATGGTCGAGCAGGCGCTTTTTTGGCGTGGCCTGTAGAGGGGCATCATCGTGACCAGTGTCCGGTTGGATTTTTTCTTTTAGCTCACTGTCCTCCTCTAACAGTTCCAGGGACAGTTTAATGGCCTCTTCATATGAAGAGGCAACTTTGACGGGATAATTCACCAAATATAATTTTGCGGCTATTTTTATACTCAGAGACGTAAGATATGACACTCCATAAAAAATTAACCCACTCATCCCCAATCGTTTCTGGAAATGCCCGATATAGGTGAGCCTGGCATTCAGTGTAAACCCGGTGAGGTTGGTAAAATCCTCAATCTGCACAAAAAAATCTTCTTTTTTGTGCAGTTCGCTTTCAACCTGGCTGTTGAGTCCCAACAAATTTTTCGTGGTTTTAGATGAAGCAAACCCGGATGCCTCACTAAAAAGAATTTGATTTCCAATAAAAGAAAACTCAACATGATGAGGTCCTCCCGGGTCTTCCATAACCCAATCCGGCCGTCGTGTTATCTTTAAACCGGATACCGGGCATGTTTCATTACGATCGTGATTTGACGAATTCTTAAATAAAATCGGCCTGTCCTTCTACAGTTTAATAGTTTAAATTTTTAGAAATTAAAACTATTCTAACCCGATCACAGGCAAAACCACAACATAAAAAAACCTTTCCCGGACACCCAAAGAACCGGGAAAGGTTTTATTCTCTTACTTTTATCTACTATTGTTTCACAGCATAAGTAAGAGAGCCCAAATCAATGTCTTTGTCCTCCAGCTCCTGAAAAATTTTGATAGTCCACTGACCGGGTTTGTCTGTGGCGATCTTTTTCCAGGTTCTGTATCTAAACGCACTTTTTAAAGTAATCTCCTGCGTTTTTCTAATCCTGTTATTTCGGGTATAGGTAATAATGATATCAGCCATGTCATCTACAGGAATCATAAAATTCATCCATAAATAAATCTCCTCTCCCACTTTGATATCATTACCGGAAAGAGACAGCACACACTCATTTTTGTTATCATCATCCTTTCCCATTTCCCTGCAAAGCTCATAATCAACAAGAACCGCACCATTCCCCTTTCCTTCATTGTAGTAATCCATTACCTTTTTAGTCTCATTTGAGCTTGGTTTGTCAAATGCCAGGCACAGGGCAGGTAAAAATGCGATCAGTATTGACAGAATAATCAGTTTTTTCATGTTTCTCCTCCGATTCAATTCAAACGATTCCTCAACTATCTCAGATTTAATAGCAACTTGTGTGCCTCCCAAACAAAAAAAAGAATAAAAAAATCTAAAAACCGTCGTTAGCAAAGCAGGGCTGGGCTTTTAAACGAATAGACCCTATCATAAAAACAAAAAGGAAATATCAAATAAAGTGTAGGAAATATCCCACACATAGCAAATGCATTAAAAAGACTAACTTATTGATTTTTAAATTAAATTTAACATTAGACTATATTAGAAGAGCAGTGCAGGAATTTTCATACACTCTCTTCACCTGTTTTTAAAGAAATTTGACAACCCCATTTCCTCACTTTATAATCGCTTTGAAATGATTCATGTTAACAAGATTAATTATTTTTCTAAAAGAGAGGCTGCCCGACCATGCCATTTTTTCAAAACAATACTGCCCATATCTATTATGAAGATACCGGAGCTGGAGAGCCCATTATTGCCACCCATGGGTTGATTGAAAATACCACCTATTGGAGCAAAACAGGGGTTTCCCCTGCCCTGTCGAAAAATTTCAGGGTAATTTCCATGGACCTTCGCGCTCATGGTAAGACAAATGAGACTGGTGATCCCAAAGGGTATGACATTAACACCTGCATGGATGACATCCTGGCCCTGGCCGATCATCTGGGGATTGAAAAGTTTCATTTAATCTCCCATTCCACAGGCGGTTTCATATCGGTGAGACTTGCCATGAAACACAGCAGTCGGATTGCCAGTCTGATCCTGACTGACACCGCTTCCACCACAAGCATGATCCAGGACCCTGTTGAGAATAAAGAGTTCCATGATAAATTTGGGGCCAGTTTTGAAAATACCACATGGGAAAATATTATTACGGCGATCAAAAAACAGCCGTTTCCATTTTTTGTCGGGATTGCAGCAGCCAATAATAATCAGGCAATGTGGGATATGGCATACGATATTATAAAAATTGGAAACCGGGATGCAATCGCAGAGTTTATACGAAATTTTTACACTGACCCGGACCCCAGAATCGAAGGGCTGAGACAGATTACCTGCCCTACGCTAATTCTCGTGGGAGAAAAAGACGATCTTTTTATTGAATCCAGTAATCTCATGGCAAAAGAAATTCCCAATGCAGAGCTGGAAGTGTTTGAAGGAGCAGGCCATATGCTGGCCATTGAAAGACCTGAGGAGCTTGCACAAAAAATAAAAACCTTTATCAGTGCTCACCCAATGTAAAGACCGGCTTGAATTTCTTAAAATTCAAGCCGGTCTTTAACATGAGGCGTATCAGATCAAAGAAGCGCTATAAAGCCATCCCTGAACTGCTTTCCGCTAATTAGCGGTTATCTCTTTATGCCCCTCTATGAGATTGCCCACGACTTCGGGATCAGCAAGGGTGGAAATATCTCCCAGGCTGTCAAACTCATCTGTGGCAATTTTTCTTAAAATGCGACGCATGATTTTTCCAGAGCGGGTTTTGGGCAGTGCCGGTGCAAAATGGATTACATCAGGAGTAGCAATTGGCCCGATCTCTTTTCGCACATGCTTTTTCAGCTCTGCCAGCAGTTCATCGCTTGGGGTTGCACTGATTTTAAGGGTCACGTAAGCATATATGCCCTGCCCCTTGATATCATGTGGGAACCCTATGACTGCCGCTTCTGCAACCTCCACATGACTCACCAGTGCGCTTTCCACTTCTGCCGTTCCCATGCGGTGCCCGGACACATTGATAACATCATCCACGCGCCCTGTAATCCAATAGTATCCGTCTTCATCCCTGCGGCACCCGTCACCGGCAAAATAGTAGCCGTCAAACATTTCAAAATAGACTTTTTCAAACCGATCATGGTTGTTATAGACTGTCCGCATCTGACCTGGCCAGGGCTCTTTTAAGGCCAGTATCCCATCGCAGGCTCCCTCAAGCGTCTGGCCGTTCTCATCCAACAGCACCGGGCATACTCCGAAAAAGGGAAGACTGGCTGAACCGGGTTTCTGGTCAATGGCATAGGGCAGGGAAGAAATCATGATGCCGCCGGTTTCCGTCTGCCACCAGGTATCCACTATGGGGCATTTTTCCTTGCCCACATATTTAAAATACCATTTCCACGCTTCCGGGTTGATGGGTTCTCCCACTGATCCAAGAAGCCTCAAAGTTGAAAGATCATATTTTTCCACCCACTCTTCGCCCTGAGCCATTAATGCCCTGATAGCTGTAGGAGCAGTATAGAACTGGTTGACTTTCCATTTGTCCACAGTGGCCCAGAAACGTCCGGGATCCGGATAATTGGGCACCCCTTCAAACATGAGGCTGGTCGCACCCTGGGACAGCGGGCCGTAAACAATATACGAATGACCGGTTACCCAGCCAATATCTGCGGTACACCAGTAAATATCCCCCTCGTGGTAATCAAAAATATACTTAAAAGTGATACCGGTATAGATCATATACCCGCCCACATTGTGCTGCACGCCCTTGGGTTTTCCTGTGGAGCCGGAGGTATAAAGAATAAACAATGGATCTTCTGCATCCATCCATTCCACCGGACAGTCCGCACTTTGTTTGTCGGCTTCTTCTTTCCACCACACATCACGCCCCGGCCTCATGTCAACAGGAGTGCCGGTACGCTGAACCACAAAACAGGTTTCAACGGAATGGCCCTGTTTTTCGCACAGGTCCATGGCGGCATCGGTATTGGCTTTCAGGGGGACAGCCTTTGCACCGCGCATAACGCCGTCCGTGGTGACCACAATCTTGCAAAGGCTGTCTAAAATGCGATCTGAAAGGGCATCTGCAGAGAAACCGCCGAAAACAATACTGTGAACAGCACCAATCCGGGCGCAGGCCAGCATGGTAACGGCAAGCTCCGGCACCATGGGCATATAAATGGCTACACGGTCGCCTTTTTTGACGCCCTTGGACTTAAGGGCATTGGCAAATTTACAGACTTTTTCATGGAGCTGGGAATAGGTAATCTCAAGATCTTCCCCAACTGTATTCCCTTCCCATATCAGGGCCCGCTGGTCTCCCCGTGTTTCCAGGTGGCGGTCAAGACAGTTATAGGTGATATTGGTTTTAGCGCCTTTAAACCACTCTATTTTAACGGGACCTTTGGAGATACTGTAGTTATAATCTCTAACCTGGTCCCATTTTTTTTCCCAATAGAACTGGTCTGCCATTTCAGACCAGAACTCTTCCGGTTTTTCAATTGATCGACGGTACATTTCTTTGTACTCATCAATGGTTTTTACCCAGGCATTTTTACGGAACTCATCCGGTGCATGAAATCTGAACTCGCTCATATCATCTCCTTTTTAGTGGTTAAAATCCTGCAAACAACAATTTTGAAAAACCGCTACATATACAAAAATCCTCCTGTTAACTTTTTTCCGGAACAGGCCTGACCATAAATTCCGGTTCTTCCTTTGCTTCCGGAACCGGTGATTTGGTCATCAGCGCCATAATCGCACCTACAAGAAGCAGCCCTGAGGCCATAAAATATGCCATTCTCGGACTGTTGGTGTATGCGATAATCATCTGGGATACCCTTGGAAAAATAAATCCGCCTACACCCCAGGCAGTAAACAACAAGCCATAGTTGACTCCAAAATTCTTCAACCCGAAGTAGTCCTTTGTAGCAGAAGGAAACAGGGAGAGGTTGGTACCATAATTAAAGCCGATCAGGGTTGCGGCAATCACCAGGAGCATCACCTGGGCGGGTCCAATGAACAGCAGGGAAAAAATAACGATGGATTGAAAAATCATCATGATAAACAGGGTATTGGTGCGCCCGATTTTATCGGAGAGCAGACCGGCAATCACACGACCGCCTGCATTACCCACTGCCATAAGAGCAACGACCACCCATGCCATCTGGCCCATGCCCTGTTTTGCCATACCAGCCACACCGCCGATAATCATTAAACCGGCTCCGGAAGAGATACAATATGCGATCCATAATTTATAAAAAGAAGAATTTTTGAGCATCTCACCCGGTGAAAAATTAATAGAAGATGAAACGGCAGTTCCTGAGGCATTTGTGATTTCATCCGGATGCACGTACCCTTCAGGCGGGTTGACCAAAAATTGTGCCAATGCGGAAACCACAACCATAAATGCAATACCAAAGGCCAGCATGGCCTGGGACAATCCGATCCGTTCAATCAGGAATATGGCCAAAGGAGCAATATATACTGATGCCAGGCCGAATCCGGCTACAACAATACCTGCAATCATTCCTGTCTTGGCTGCCGGGAACCATTTAATTGCGGGTGGGGTGGCAGATGCATAGCCGAACCCTAGACCCATTCCCAGAAGGATACCAAAGCCAAGAATCCAGCTGATCCAGGCACTGGAAAACGCAATCATTATCAGCCCAAGCCCGGTGAGAACACCACCGATAATGGCTGTAATTTTTGGGCTGAACCGATCCTGAATACGCCCGGCAAAAATCATGGTAAATGCAAACACGAGGCAGCAGACTGCATACGGATCATTTAACGAGGCAAGGCTCCAGTTAAAAAGGCCGTCACCGGCAACAATGGACTCCTTTATCGTCATTTTAAAGATGCTCCAGGTATACAAAATACCCAGTGCCAGGTTAATTCCAAGGCCTGCCATGGTAACGCGCCAGCCGATATTTTTAATTTGCTCCATAATGAAAATTCTCCTTTAGTAAATGATTGCGGTTAATTTATTGTAGTAGCAATCATTATGCCGAACCTGACAATAAACTCTATCTACCTGATTTTATTTAGTTTTTATCAATATCCACTCCATCTCAAATTCTACAAACACTACAACAAAAGTTGTAAAACCGTTAAAATTCTATCAAGCCGCCCTTAAAAGACGTGGCTTAATATCCAACCGCACAACTTTTGTTGTGACCACAACTTTTGTTGTAGCCTACTCTTTTTTCTTCTCCTGCCGGATTTTTTGAAGCCGCTTACTCAGGGCCTGCTGCGAGATACCGAGAATGGCTGCGGCTGCAGACTGGTTATTGCCGGTTTTTTCCATGGCACGCTCAACCAGTTCCCTTGAGGCTTCTTTTAAAGTCGGAAGTTCACCGCCCGAACCGTCATGAGGCCCGCGCCCGCTTCCTGATTCCTCCAGGCCTTTAAACAAATCAGACGTCATAGGCCCTTTTCGATGACGGGAAACAGCATCATGGACCATGGATTTGAGTTCCCTGATGTTTCCCTTAAACGGATAGGTTTCCATTTTTTCTATCAAAGGTTTTGGAATGTCCGGAACCGGTTTATCCAGTTCATTGGCTGCCTGGCATACAAAACGGTCAAGCAGCAGCGGTAAATCCAGAAGACGCTCCCGCAAAGGCGGAAGCGTCAGGGTATGGGTGGAAAGACGATATATTAAATCTTTTCTAAAGACTTTTTTCTTTTCAAGTTCCCACAGATCCAGGTTGGTAGAGGCAATAATCCTTGCATCAGAATGTTTGGTCTTATCTGATCCCAGGGGCAGGTATTCCCCCTCCTGCAGCAGTCGCAGCAGTTTTACCTGGGAAGAAAGGGTTAGATCCCCTATTTCATCCAGGAAAAGGGTGCCGCCAGCTGCCTGTTCGATCAATCCCGGACGGATTTTATCCGCCCCGGTAAATGCTCCGGGCAGATGCCCGAAAAGCGTATCGGAAAACACATTGTCATCCAGTCCGGCGACATTGACCACAATCAGTTTTCCTTTTCTGTTACTCAAGGCATGGATGGAATCTCCGATCAACTCTTTCCCCACTCCGGTTTCCCCACAAATCAGCACGGGCTGCAAAGATGGAGAAATGGCCTCGATATAATGAAAGATGGAATGCATCTTTTCATCCTGAGTAATAATATGCGCAAATGCCTTGGGATTCTTAATTTGAGAAAACAGATCGCTTACCGGTGAATCCGTAAATTTATTCTCAAAATCCCCATATGCCAGGGCCTGTTTAACTGACGCGATCAGCCGTTCTTCTTCTACCGGCTTGAGCACATAATCCATGGCACCGATTTTCATGCATTTAACGGCCAGGTCCACATCAATGGCACCGGTAAGGATAATTACCGGAATTTTCGGATAGGTCTTACGAACAATTTTTAAAATCCGTGCACCATTAATATGGGGCATATTCAAATCAAGAACAATCAGGCTGGGGACCTGGCGCTCCATATGAAGGATAACATCCCGGGAATCTCCAATGGTAATAATATTGTTCATACCGGCCATCCTCAGGGTTGTATCTGCCGCCATAAGGATTTCGGGCTCATCATCCACGATCAGGATGGGTCTGTCCGGTATGAGTTGTTTATCTGCCATTATCAAACCCTGTTTGATTGGTGTTTTCTATTTTAAGGACATGGGGTAATAATACCCGTGCCGTCATTCCTTTGTTGGGGGCGGACTCAAATTCCAGGCCCCCCCCATGATCTGTAACAATTTTATCAGATATGGACAACCCCAGGCCAGTGCCGCCATCATCCCGCCTTGTTGTAAAAAAAGGATCCTTCATCTTTTTAAGGTCTTCTGCAGATGCGCCCGGACCGGTGTCCTTTATCATGATCTCAATAATGCCCTCTTTAATGCAGTAAGCCGCCACATGGATGGACTGGTCCTGATCCTCCAGTGACTGGGCAGCATTGACCAGCAGGTTAATCACCACCTGCTGCAACTTCTGGGGATTGCCAAGCACCTTTGGCAGATTGTTTGCAAGATCCCAGCTCAAATGATGAGTGGCTTTTTTCAATATGGTGTGGGTCAGGTCCAGCGATTTTTTAATCACGTCTTTAACATCCACTTCCTGGGAAAGATCAGGACCGGCATCCGGTCCCTGGGGACGCGAAAAATCTTTTAATTCTTTTATGATTTTTTTAATCCGCCCGGCACTGTCTTCAATGGCGGTAAGCATGGAATTAATTCTAGCGGATAAATCTTTATAGGGCATGTTGCAGACCAGGATATCCTCCTGGCGCCTGTAGTAATCATCTAAAACCGGAGTAAAGGCTGCCCAGGCTTTTTTCAGATTCGGGGCACTGAGCATGATAGAGGTCACTGGGTTATTCACTTCATGAGCCACACCGGCCACAAGAATACCCAGAGACGCCATTTTATCGGCCTGTATAAGCTGTTTCTCTCTTAATCTGGATTCTTCCATAGCATGCAGACGTTCTCTTTCACTTTTGACACCCTGCCAGATGATATAGGAAGACAGTAATAGAAACAGGAGCATAATGCCGGTGCAGGCATAGGTAAGCTGGCGGGTAATGGCAAAAATCTCCTGGCGGACATCTTCCACATATATACCGGTGCCGATCACCCAGCCCCAGGGTGAAAATCCTTTTACATAGGAAATCTTGGGCACAATATTTTCCGAATTTCCTTTCCATTGCCAGAGATAATCGACAAACCCCTCATTGTTATTTTTAACAGTATTCACCATTTCAACAAACAGGTATTTGCCGGAAGGATCTTTAAATTCTGCAACATCTTTTCCTACAAGGTCTGGCCGGTAAGGGTGCATAATCATGGTAGGCCCCATATCATTGATCCAGAAATAATCTTCAAGTTCAGGGCCGTATCGAAGCTGCTGCAGGTGTTTTATGGCCTTCTGCCGGGCCTCTTCCTGGGAAAGCCCTCCATTTTCTGCCTGTTCGAAAAACAGGTTCAGTGTACTCCATGCACTTTCAGTCAAATGCATAATACCTTTTCTTTTGGTGTCCATCATATTTTTTTCCAAGAGCGGAATCATCAAAAGAAAAATGGTCAGAATGAAAAGAATAATCGTCAATGCGACAGGCAGAATGATGCGTACAGGAAGGGTTTTAAAAAACAAGGGCGCATTTTCTACAGTACTTGCTTTGGCGTTAGAATCAGGAGCGCGTATTTTTCCAGCATTTAACATGCCAACTTCAATAGTCAAACTGCTCTTTACTGTCAAGTAATTCTTTGTCTTAAC